>CAWBRF010000047.1:0-11295 GCA_963791075.1 uncultured Planctomycetia bacterium | reverse complement strand
TAGGGAAATTTCAGATAGGACCAAGGCTCGACCCGTTCGGCCACGTACTGCTGGTAATCGGCCGGATCGTACTTGGCGTTTTCGCCGCCGTCCGGTCCGACGACGCGGACCATGCCGTCGTAGAAGTTGACGCGGTTTTCGCCGTCCACCATGCCCATGTTGTAGGTCTTGTGCGTGTAGACGTCGCCGGTGATCAGCTTCACATACTCGGAGTTTTTCAGCACGACGTCGGCGAAGAGCTTCAGCGAGAACTTGGCGAACTCGACGGCCTCGCGGCCGCGGGCTTCGATCTCCTTGCGTTGCTCTTCGTTGATTCCGCGGCTGACGCCGCCGGGGAGGCCCCAGTTGGGATGCACCGGGCGGCCGCCGATCATTTTGATCAGGGCGTGGCCGTCGCGCGCATCTTCAGCACCTTGCCGGCGATGTCCATGCCCACTTTCTTCACCACGCCGAGGATGTTTCGTTCCGCGGCGGGGGCGGTGGGGCCAACGACGAAATCCGGGCCGCCCAGGGCGTAGAAGTGCGTCGTGTGGTCGGTGGCGTAGAAGATGCTGTAGAACAGCTCGCGAAGTTTCTTCGCCGCCGGCGGCGGATCGACGTGGAACAAGGCGTCCAGGGCCTTCGTCGCCGCCATGTGGTGCGCCTCCGGGCAAACGCCGCAGATCCGCGCGGTCAAGTTCGGCATGTCTTCCGCGGGACGGCCCACGCAGAACTGCTCGAAGCCGCGAAGCTCGGGGATCTGCAAATAGGCGTTGGCGACCTCGCCCTCGGCGTTGAGGAAGATGTCGATTTTGCCGTGCCCTTCCAGGCGGGTGACGGGATCGATGGAAATTCGCTTCATCGGAATTGTGCTCCGCAGATCGAAGTTGAGAGTTGAGAGTTGAGAGTTGAGAGCCAGAAGGCAACGATCAACTCTTGGCTCGCAACGCTCAACCGCTGGCTATCAACTCTCAACTTGCCTGTCTCTCAACTCTCAGCTCTCAACTCTCAACTTTTTTCGACCGGCGCAGGTAGCTTCCCGCCAGACCGAAGCGATAGAAGCTGCCGACCGGGTCGGGAATGCCGTCGCGGATGATCCGATCGACCTCGTCCGGATCGTCGGAATCGATCATCGAGGCCACGGCGCAGCATCATCCGCGCGCCCTGATCGTGGACCGACTCATTCGGGCCATAGCAGCCGATGCAGGGCGAGTTGACCGTCGGGCACAGCGCGCCGCATCCGGCCCGCGTCGCCAGCCCGCAGCAGAGCAATCCCTGCTCCAGGAGGCACGTCTCCTCGTCGGGCTGGATTTCCCACGTGCGGTAGAACTTCTTCACCTTTTTTTCGTTCCGCGTGCGTTTGCACTCCTGGCAAACGGTCGTCTTCGCGCCGATCACCGAACCCGGCGGCGGCAGTTTCCCCTCGACGATCGCCGTGAGCGCCTCCCAGATGCGGTCGGCCTCGGGCGGGCAGCCGGGCAAATAATAATCCACCGCCACGGTCTGATCCAGCGTCCGCAGGGTGTCGTAGAAGACGGGCAGGTGGAGCGTGCCTTCGGCCATTTCGGTCTCGTGCTGCGGTTCGACGCGGCCGGGGTTCTCCGTCGTCGGCGTGTCGTGGTACACCGTGTCGAAGATCTGCCGGCGGTTGTTCGTGTTCGCCAATCCCGGGATGCACCCCTCGCCGGCGCAGGAGCCGAAGGCCACCAAGACCCGCGCCTTCTTCCGCAGCAGTTGCGCCATGTATTCCTGCTCGCTGGTGCGGATGCTGCCGTTGAAGAGGCAGACGTTGATCGAGCCGTCGGGCATGTTTTCGACGTCGCGGACCTTGGCGTCGATGGCCACGGGCCAGAGGACGATGTCGAACAGCGGCGGCGACGTCGAGGATTTTCTCGTTGATCGCCAGCACGGCGATTTCGCAGCCGCCGCAGGAGGCGGCCCAATACAGGGCGAGCTTGCGTTTCTTCCCGTTTTCGCTCATTGCGGCGCCTCCATGGCTTCGGCGTGTTCGTGGACGATGTCTTCCAGGGCGGCGAGCCGCTGGCCGTTTTCACTCCAGTTGCCCTGCCAATTCAGCGGGCCCAAGGCGCGGATGTCGGCCGTGTGCTGGTCGATTGCATCGGCGAGGATTTGCCCCTCGGCCGCCGACGCCCAGACCAACCGCAGCCGCTCCTTCTCGATCCCCATCTGCTCGAGGAAATAGCGGAGCATCGCGAAGCGGCGGATGGTCTTGTAATTCTGTTCGATGTAGTGGCAGTCGCCGGGGTGGCAGCCGGCAATCATCACGCCGTCGGCCCCGAGGTTGAACGCCTTGAGGATGAAGTCGGCGTCCACCCGCCCGCTGCACATCACGCGGATGATCCGCACGTTTGGGGCGTACTTGATCCGGGCGGTGCCGGCCAGATCGGACGCCGTGTAACTGCACCAATTGCAGAGGAAAGCGACGATTCGCGGTTGGAATTCGCCTCCCCCGGCGGGAACGGTGGTTTCAGGCATAGTTCATCAGCCCTTCCAGCTCTTCGAGGACTTGTTCGTCTTGGAACAGGTTTTGTTTGGCGGCGCCCGAGGGGCAGGCGGCCACGCAGGTGCCGCACCCCTTGCACAACGCCGCGTCGATCACGGCGATCTTCCGCTCTTCGTCGCGGCCGATCGCCTTGTAGGGGCACATATTTATGCACGTGCCGCAGCCGGAGCACATCGTCTCCTCGATCCACGCCGTGTTCGGCTCCAACTCGATCTGCCCGGCGTCGATCAAGGCCAGGGCCTTCGCCGCGGCGGCGGCAGCCTGGGCGACGGTGTCGGGAATGTCCTTCGCCCCCTGGCACGCCCCGGCGACGAACACGCCGTCGTTGGCCGTGTTCACCGGGGCCAGCTTCGGATGCCGCTCGAGGAAGAAGCCCTCCGTCGAGCAGGAAATGCCGAACGTCCGCCGCACGTCGCCGGCGTCCGCCTGGGCCTCCAAGGCCGTGGCCAGAATCACCATGTTGACGTTCAGCTTGCGGATGCCGCCCAGCAACGTGTCGTCCACGGTCATCACCAATCCGCCTTCGGCGGTCGCGCCGTTTCCGGCCGCGGGCGTGATGTCGGCCACCTTGCCGCGAATGAATTGAACGCCCTCGTCCTGTACGCGATTATAAAATTCCTCGAAGCCCTTGCCGGGCGTCCGCATGTCGATGTAGCAGTTGTACACCTCGGCCTCGGTCTTTTCATGGACCAGGTGGGCCAGCTTCAGCGAGTACATGCAGCAGACGCGGGAGCAATAGGCGTGGTGGTTCGCGTCGCGGCTGCCGACGCAGTGGACAATGCCCACCCGCTTCGGCACGCTGCCGTCGCGGAGGACGAACTTGCCGGAGGTCGGGCCGCCGGCGTTGATCAGCCGCTCGACCTCCAGGCTCGTGTAGACGTTGGGGTACACGCCGTAGCCGTAGTAGGGAATCACCGAAGGATCGAACGCCTTGAAGCCGGTGGTCAGCACGATCGCGCCGACGTTGTACTCCTCCACCGTTTCCTGCTGCGTGAAGTCGAACGCCTTGCGGTCGCCGCACGCCTCGACGCACGTCTGCTTGCACTTGCCCCGGGTGAGCTGCAGGCAGGCGGCCGGATCGACCACGGGGATCGGCGGCACGGCTTGCGGGAAGGGGACCCAGACCGGCTTCCGCATCCCCAGGCCCTGGTCGAAGGGGTTGTTGAACTTCGGCTTGGGAAAGACGCACCCTTCCAGGCACATCATGCAGCCGACGCACAGGCTCTCGTCGATGTAGCGCGGGCGGCGGCGGACCTTCACCTTGTAATTGCCCACGGAACCGTCCACGGCGACGACGTCGGAGTAGGTCAGCAGCTTGATCTTCGGGTGCAGCTTCACCGCGGTCATCTTCGGGGTGAGGATGCAGGCGGCGCAGTCGAGCGTGGGGAAGGTCTTGTCGAACATCGCCATGTGTCCGCCGATCGAGGGCTCGCGCTCGACGAGAATCACTTCTTTGCCGGCGTCGGCCAGGGTCAGGGCGGTCTCGATGCCCGCAATCCCGCCGCCGACGACCATCGCGCGCGGAGTGATCTTCACGAACTGCCGCTGGAGGGCCTCGTGGCCGGCGACGCGGCGGATGGCGGCGGCGAGGTGGGCCTTCGCCTTGGCCAGGGCGGCCTCCTTGTCCGCGGTCACCCAGGAGACCTGCTCGCGGATGTTGGCCATTTGCACGAGGAAGCGATTCAAGCCCGCGTCCTCGGCGGCGCGGCGGAAGGTCGGCTCGTGCAGGCTGGGCGAGCAGGCGGCGACGACGATGCGGTTCAGGCCCAACTCGCGGATGTCCCGCTTGACCAACTCCTGGCCGGGGTCGGAACACATGTACTTGTAGGTCCTGGAGACGGCGACGCCGGGCAGGCCCTCGGCGAACTTGGCCAGCGTTTCGACGTTGATCACGCCGGCGATGTTCGTGCCGCAGTGGCAGACGTAGACGCCGATCCGCAGCGTTTCATTCGTGGCAATCATGCTCGTATTGCTCCGCAACTTTCGAGAAATTCCGCTTGCTTCATAAACCAGTTCGGCCAGATCGGCCACGCGGAGACGGTCTTCCGCCCCCACCGTCTTGACCGCGTCCTGGAACATGACCAGGTCCTTCGGGCAGGCGACGACAAGGCAGCCGACGCCGTTCAAGGCGAGGGCTTCCTTGATGCGGTTTTCGGCGGGCCGCTCCCCCACGCCCGGCGTGTCCTTCATCCAGATGCGTCCGCCGCCGGCCCCGCAGCAGAAACTGTTCGGGCCATGCCGCGGCATCTCGACGAGATTCACCCCCAAAGCCCGGAGTATCCGCCGCGGGGCCTCGTACACGCCGTTGAATCGTCCCAGGTAACACGGGTCGTGGTAGGTCGACGGCGCAGGCGAGTCGCTTGCTCAGTTTCAGCTTCCCCTGCCCGATCAGCTCGTCGAGCAGTTCCGTGTAATGGAGGACCGGCTTGTCCGCGATTCCCTTCTCCGCGTCTTCGCCGGTCGGTTGTCCGTTGGCGCCGTATTCATTCTTCAACGTGTTGTAGGTGTGCGGGTCGGTGGTGAGCAGTTTGTGGAACGTGGCGGCGGCCAACTCCTTGAGGTTCTTTTCGCGAACCATGGAGAACAGGCCTTCTTCGCCGATCCGCCGCACGTCGTTGCCGGCGTTCTGCTCCTTCTCGAACAACAATCCCACATCGACGCCCGCATGGTGCAGCAATTTGGCGACCGTCTGCGAAACCTCCTGGGCGCGTTTGTCGTACGAGGCGTAATCGCCGACGAACCAGAGATATTCGACCTCCTCCTTGCGCGCGTCCTTGAGCTTGAAGTCGAGCGGCTTGGCCCATTCGGGGCGTTTCCGCGCGGATTGGCCGAAGGAGTTGCCATAGCGCTGGAAGTTCATCAGGGCGTCCTGGAGCCCTTCGTCCACCTTGCCTTGATCGACCAGGCTCCGCCGCAGATCGACGATCAGGCGGGGATGCTGCACGAGCACCGGGCAGACCTCCTCGCACGCGCGGCAACTGCAACACGACCAGAGTTCTTCCGGCTTCACCAGCGTGTCGTACAGACTGGCCGTCTCGCCGTTGGCTTTGACCGGGGTGCGCAAGAGTTGCCAGTCCACCGCCTGGACCAGATTGCGCGGCGAAAGCGGGAAGCCCGTGTGGTTTGCCGGGCACGCCTCTTGGCACTTGCCGCACCAGGTGCAGGCGTCCACCTGGAGCAGTTGCCGCCAGGTCAAATCCCGCACCGTGCGGACGCCCGATTCCGCGGCCACTTGGAGTCGGCCCGGCGGATCCTGCCCCCGCAAGAGCATGTTCGCCGGCGAGGAGATCAGGTGGAAAGCCTTCGTGAACGGGACGGCGACGATCAATCCGAAGGCCATCAGCGCGTGAAGCCACCAGAGGTGATGGTGCAAGAGGCGGATCGTGCCGATGTCCAGCGGCGCAACGAGCTTGGCCACGCCATAGCCGACCGGGGCCCACGCGGCCGCGGGAAAGACCGGGGCCCCGTTGGCGATGCGCGCCAACTCGGCGTCCTTCGCTGCGCGGCCCATGTGGAGCCGCTCGGGAAGCCCGGAGTCCTCGACCACGCGAGCTTTCGCCGCGGGGCCCTGCGCGGCCGCCACCCGGGCCTGGAAATCGAACCCCTCGGCGATCCGCAGGCCCCCGATCACAAACCCGCTGACGGCGATCAGGAACAGAGCGTCAGGAAAGGGAAGCCGTCCCACAGGCTCACCGTGCGCGTCGCCGCCAGGCGTTTGGGACGAAGCACGTAGCGGCGGAATGCGGCCATCCCCAGGCCGAGGATCAGGACGACCCCGAAGATGTCCAGGGCCAGCTTGAACACGCGGTAGATGTCCATGCGAAGGATTTGCGTGTCCAGCAGCAGATTGGTGAAGTCCTGGTCGACGGTGGCCAGGGCCGTGCCGATGGCCAACACGAGCATTCCCCAGAAGATCGCCAAGTGCATGACGAGGGAGAAGCCGTCGGAGGAGAGGCGCCCCTGGAACAAGGCGATTCTCACCCATTCCAGCAAACGGCGCGGTTGGAGACTCCTGAGGATTCTCGCGGGAGGCTCTCGACCCCCGGCTCGGCCCGACCGAGGAACCACTTGCGGACGCGCCACACGACGCCGGCGCCGCAGGCAATTAAGACAATGGGGATGAGCAGGTAGAGCGTGATTTCCGCCCACTCCGGGACATTCCACATGATGGGCCGAACCGTATCGATCATCTTTACCCTTTCTCGATCATGGGCCAAGCCGTATGCATCGTCTTACGCTTTCATCGCTTGGATGGCCGCGGTCAGCGGCGGCAGCAAATCCAAGACATCGACCTCCGCGCCGTAATGGGCGACATCGAAGATCGGGGCCTTCGGATCGGTGTTCACGGCGATGATCAGGTCGGCCCCCTTCATGCCTTCCTGGTGCTCCGGCGCGCCGCTGATCCCCAGGGCGATATACAGCTTCGGCTTGACCGTCATGCCCGACTTGCCCACCTGCCGCGTCGCCGGGAGCCAACCCTGGTCGACCACCGGGCGGGAGGCGCACACCGCTCCGCCGAGGGCCTGGGCGAGTTCCTCCGCGAGTTCCAGGTTGTCCTTTTGTTGAATGCCGCGGCCGACGGCCACAAGCACTTCCTGCTGGGTGATGTCAACGTCGCCGCCGGCGGGAAGGACGTATTCCTCGGCGGAAACGCCGCCCGCGGAAAGCGGGGCCGACAGAGCCAGGGTTTCGACCTTCGCCTTTCCCGCCTCGCCCGTGGGACGGACGCTGCCGGGCAGGAGCATGAGGACGGCGGGGGCGGCCTTCAGTTCGACCTCGGCCAGCATCTTGCCGCCGCAGAACGATGCCGTGGCGACCAGCCCCGCGCCCTCCGCCCGCACCGCTTTGCAGCCGCTGACGATCGGGGCGTCCAAGCGGCCGGCCAACATCGGCGCCAGGTCCCAGCCGATCGACGTCGAGGCGATCAGCACGGCCTTCGGCCCAATCGCCGCGACCGCTTGTTGAAGGACGGCCAGGTACGGCTCGGGCGAGTAGGCGGCCAGCAGCGGGTCGTCGACGACGAGGATGCGGTCGGCTGCGCCAAGCTGCGCGGCGAAGCGCGCCGCGTTTTCGCCCGGCGCGACAACGACAACCTCTCCGCCGCCGCCGGCGACGATTCCCCGGGCCGCGGCCAAAAGCTCCAACGTGGCGTCGGCCAGGCGCCGCGCTGAATTTCCGCCAGAACGAGGATGTCTTGACTGCTCATTTCACCAGTCCTTTCTCCGCGAGGATTTTCACCAGCCGTGCGGCCACGTCGCCCTCCGAACCGCTGAGGATTTCCGCCCGGCTGCCCGACGCCGGCGGGTAGAGCTTGCCGACAACCGCCTTCGTCTCCAGGTCCGGCGCGGCCGCGTCCTGCTCGTCGAACTGCGTCGCTTTCATCGCCGCGCGAATCCGCGCCACGGGGACATAGCGGGGCGGCTGCTCCGCGCCCACAATCCCCAACACGGCCGGCAACTTCACCTTGAGCCGCTCCATCACCGCCCCGGGAAACTCCTTCCACACGGTCGCGGCGGCGGCGTCGACCTTCACGCCGTGGATCACGCCCACGTAGGGCAAGCCCAAGGCTTGGGCCAACAGCGGCGGCATCACGCCCTGCAACTCGTCGAGCGCCTGGACGCCCACGAGCACCAGGTCGGCGCCCAGCGGCTTGATCGCCCCGGCGTAGATCGCGGCGGCGGCGGCCAGAGGCAGCGGCTCTTCGCTGCCGACAGTCAGCTTGATGATCCGGTCGGCGCCCTTGGCGGCCGCGGCGTAGAGCGTGTTGTCCACGTCGCCGAAGTCCAGCGCGACCACAGTCACGCTGCCGCCGCCGGCCTCCTTCAGCAGCAACGCCTGCTCCAGGGCGTGGTCGTCCGACTCGTTCAGGACGAACGACGCGGAACTCAGGTCCAACGCCGCGCCCGAGGCGGCGACTTCCAAAGGTTCGATCAGGTCGGGGACCTGGCGCAGCACGACAGCAATGTTCACTCAGACGCTCCTTTCTCCCAAGTCCATGGATTCAGCCATCAGTTCGACGATGTCGCGGACCTTCAATTGACCTTCCAGGCCGACAACCTTCGCCGCGTCTTCAAATCGCGAGAGTTCATAGGGGCAGGAGACGGCCATCGTGTCCGCGCCGGTTTCGGCGGCCTGGCGGACGCGGAGGTCGGAAAGGCGGGTTCCGCCGTGGGCGACGATGTGCCCGTCGAGCCACATTCCGCCGCCGCCGCCGCCGCAGCAGAGGGAGTTGTCGCGGTTGCGGACCATCTCCACCAGTTTCAGGCCGGGAATCGCCCCCAAAAGCGCCCGCGGCGGCTCGAAACAGCCCGAAGCGCCGCCCGAGGCAGCAGTTGTCGTGATAGGTCGCCGTCGCCTCGACCGGCCGCAGAAACAGCGGCTTGAGCTGTTCCAGACGCTCGGCGAGGAACTCGGTGTAATGCTGCACCGGATGCCAGGACCCGAACCGCGGATAAAAGCTCTTCAACGCGCGATACGCGTGCGGATCGAGGACGACGATCTTGTCGAACTCGAACTTGCTCAGCAGCTTCTCGTTCTGCTCGACCAAGGTCTCGAAGAGCCCCTCTTCGCCGATCATCCGGTCGCATTCGCCCAGCGCCTTTTCTTTCGCCCCGAGCACGCCCCAGGTGACGCCCAACTCGGTGAGGATGCGGGCGAAGGCGCGGGTGACGACGCGGTTGCGGGGATAATACGACGGATAGCAGCCGACCAGCCAGAGGACTTCGACCGGCCGTTTCTCCTGCGAAAGATCGAGCACGCGGACTTCGAGGTCCTTGGCCCAATCGAGCCGCTGACGCGGCGACTTCCCCAGCGAATTGCCGTACTTGAAGATGTTTTGGAAGGTTTCCTGGAGTTCCGCCGGCGGCTGGAAGCCTTGCTGCATCGCCAGGTCCCGCAGGGCGGGCCAAAGCCCATCCGTCAACTCGATGCCCCGCGGACAACGCTTCGAGCAGAGGTAGCAGCCGACGCACATCCATAGGGACGGGCTGGCGAGGATCTTGTCCAAGTTGCCGGCCGCCGCCTGGAGGATCAGTTTTCGCGGTGGGAATTCCATCGCCTCGCCCAGGGGGCAACTTCCCGCGCACAGTCCGCACTGCATACACCCCAGCGGCGAATTGCCGTCGCCGGCCTTGGCAACCTGCCGGAGGACGCTTGCGCCCGTTTGACCTTCGGTGGAAATCATCATTCCTTCTCCCATCAGGACCGCCGTTGGCCTCGTGTCGTCGCGACGCGTCGCGACGCGAGGCGAGCGAGGCGGCAGACGTTGCTCAGCAAGAATCGTGCCGAGCGGGGTCCTCTTGTCGCCAAGTAGACGCAAGCCGTTGTCTGTTAACAGGTTGCGTACAAATTGCAGAAGGTTCATCGGCGGACAACGAGGGTTGCCGTTTCGCGGAAATCCGTGGCTTGGCCCACGGAAATCCGACGGCGACGAGTTGGTGTGTGGTAATCTGCGTAATTTATGGATGCTCACCCCGCTTGCATTCCGTGCGCGTACATCAATGATTGAGTGTTTTGCAGCAACGTGATATGCTGAGTTTGGTCGCCTTCCGATTCCGCGCGATTGAAAAAATGTCCGTTGGCCGCCGAAGATCGCAGGTTCCGCGTCGCCTGGGGTGGCACTGGCTTTGTCAGTGGTTCGTGGCCTATGAAACCGGTAGAAAGACAAGGGCGGATTGCCGTCGGGGGCCTCCTCGCGCTGGGCGCCCTGATTGTCGGCTGCGGCAGGGGCGGCCCGACGCGGCTTCCCGTCCAGGGTTCCGTTTCCCGCGCCGAGGGGGAGAAAGTCAACGGTTCGATCACGTTCGTGCCGAGCGCGGGGCGTGCAGGACCGGCCGCAACCACGAGCCTGATTGAAGGCGAATACGGCTTCGACCGGGAAGACGGTCCCACCGTCGGCCCGCATCGGGTGATCGTCAACAAGATGGTTCCCAAAGGCGCCGTGCTCGAAGCGTCGCCCGGAAGAAATCGCCCACGGCTGGCGGGGGGAAAACCACGTGGACGCTTTCGACCGACGTGCCGACCGAAGCCCCTTATCGACGCAATTTCAAGCTCGACCCATAGCGGCGGAGGACGGTGGAAACCATGCACAAGCGCCGCGCAGTCGCGTCCGCTTTTACCTTGGTGGAACTGCTTGTCGTCATTACGATTATCGGCGTCCTTGTGGCGATGCTCTTGCCGGCGGTGCAGGCGGCGCGGAGTCGGGCCGGCGGCTGCAATGCCAGAACAACCTCAAGCAATACGGTCTGGCCCTGCAAAGCTACCACACTGCGCACGACAGCTTCCCCATAGGAAACGTGGGAAGTTCCTTGCCCCTGTTGTGCAATGCGCCGCCCAATCCTCAAATCACCTACTGGACCGCGCAGTCGATGCTGCTGCCGTACGTCGAGGGAGGGGCGATTTACAGCCTGGTGAATTACCAGTATCCCGGAACTTGTTGGCAGGCGGTCAATTCCGTGCCCGAAACCCAAGACCCCGGCAATTACGTCCTTTCCATCGACAAGTGCGCGGATGACTCGAACGCCGGCAAGATTTGGCACGCCTACTCAGGCGTCGGATACCACGGCTGCACGAGCTATCATGGCGTGATGGGGACGTCGTCAACCGCGCTGGACGGCATCCTCTTCTCCGGCCCGCCCGTCAGGATGGACGACGTCCGCGATGGTCTTTCGAACACGATCATCATGGGCGAGCGAGGCGTTCCGAACAGCCTCTTGCTTGGCTGGACCTACTGCGCCACCGGCGGCGACTGCACCGGCAACGGCGACAATCTTTGCAGCACGGCGTTAGCCGGG
>CAWBRF010000046.1:0-19689 GCA_963791075.1 uncultured Planctomycetia bacterium | reverse complement strand
ATCCCCCTGCATTTCGTTGCGGCGTCTTGCTGTCTACGAAGAGCGGGTCGAGCACGTGCCGTACCAGGTCTGCCGGATGGCGGAATATCAGGAAACGGTGGCGACGCCGCGTTGCGTGGAAAAGCGCATTCCGGTGACGTACACCTGCACCGTGCCGCGGACGGTCTGTTGCCGCGTGCCGGTTGACGCTTGCGGCGAGACGATCGTCGAGCCGGCGGCGCCAACGCCCGCCGATCCGGCGACGAAGCCGAAGTAAGGCCGCCCGGTCCCCTCTCCCTTTGGGAGAGGGTTAGGGCCTTGGGACGGCGATAAATCTCGCTGGCCGCCGGCCTCACTTCTCCCCGCTATAACCCGCATATTTCGCTGCGATGGCAGCGGGCGTGTCTGACAGCCTAACGAGCTTCGAGAGGCTTTTCGACCGAGTTATGGGGCTCGCTGTCTAGCGACTCATCTTGATTAGGCTGAACACCCGCCTCTTCTTTCTTCGTATAGTAGTCAAGCATACTAGCAGCGGTTATGAGAGGAAGTGTAAGCGGCGGTAATCCGAGCCTACCAACGGATGACTGAACGTACTCTCTCCAAAACGGCCACGCATTATAGACACCAGTCATCTTTCCAAATGCATTCGCAACCTCATTCTGTAATCTCTACAGGAGACGTGCGGAGGGAGTATTCTAGAATGAAGTCAGCATTGATTCGCACTCGCTCGCCTGCCGAGACCATGAATCGGGCGTGAACGGTAAGCGACTCCGACTCGACGTTACGAACGGTTATGGCGTCAAATGTATGATACAACTGAACAGGTACATCGGATGTGTCGGTCTTCGACTCAATGGACGATCGAACGAGACGAATGTTCGTGATGTGCGCCCACGGAGCCAGAAGCACAGATTGCTCCAAAAGCGACGGTTGCTTTGCCGCAACTTCCGTTATATTTTCCGTGTCGTTCGCCATTTTCCCGCCACTTGAAAGGGCTCCGTTCGGCATCTCCCGTAGCAATCGGAGTCTCCGCCGTCGGGGGTCCCCGTGCCATTTCAATATCGACGTTGGTTCCGGCGTAAATGAAGTCCGGAGGGTTCGCAATGACGTTATTTGGCAATCCCGCATCTTCGTATGATTGCGGTTCGTTCCAAAAAATAAGCTCGCCAGCCGCGTAGACTACTTCGTGCGGTCTTTGAGCCTCACGGTCTTTCTCTTCGCGCTGAAAGAACATTCGCATCAACTCATCCATGGCGCAAGATTGTATGAAGGCTCCGCTTAACCAGCGAGAAACAGTCTCCTGGGCCACGCGAATCCGTTCCGCGAATGTCTTCTGCATCAAACCCAGAGATTGCAGTTTGTCTCGGATTTGCTGGGGGGACAGAAGCTTTAGGTGTTTCCGCAGCGCCCCTGAGATTTCATCATGGGATGTCGAATCAAATAACACCTCGCCACAAGCGCTGCATTGCTTGACGTGGAGGCATGAAATATGGAGCTTGTGTACGCGGCCATCGTGTTTTATTTCAGCCTCGTGCGCGATGCGGGATGCCAGAAGCTCCCCTTGACCACACAAAGGGCACGGGCAGTCAAATTTCGGATCGCACGCGCGAATGGAATGATTCATATTCAGGTAACTTCGTCGTGGATGCTAACTACTGTCACGCGCGGCCCCATTCTGGTCTCATCCAGAATTGTCTCGATGTAGATCGGCCTTCCCGAAATTGAAATGCAAAAGTCGTAGTGGTATGGATGCTGGTGCCGAAATTCCGTTCGACTATCCTTGGCACGATCAATGCGTCCGCCACCCGCTATGTGCTCTTGAATTAGACAGGTAACTGCGTTTGGGGTATAACCGTTGAGGTTTTTCATAACCCATTCAGAGGGAACTGGCCTCCAGAGAACACCCCCGCTATTCCATTCCTCAAAAGCTAGCCTGATTCTGGCTATCGTTTGCGCGTCCCTCAAGGGTGGCATCTTGCGACCCCGAAGGAATGACAGTCCACGCGCAACAGTTGCCACGGATATCCAAGCATATCCCGCCACTTGCGTTATGTCAAGTCGGTACTCTTGCAGGCATTTGATAAAGAAAAAGCCCAAAAAAGCTGCAACCACTGTACCAAATTAAGGCATGTTCGTCTAGCCGCGTAACTGGGCCAGTTGGCTGCGACCGTGCAGAGATTCCCCCCTTACAGCGGGAAATTTCCGTGCGAACCTGGCGACTACTCGGCCGCACTCCTCCTGGCAATTTGCACGATTCCGGCTACAATCGGCAGTTTGCAAGACCCCTCCCGGCGGCCGTCAATTTCCATGTCCCAGGATCAGAGCGATTCGCCCGAGTTGTTGCGGGGAAAACGCCTCGCCTTCGTCGGCCGGCTGGCCAGCATGGGCCGCCGCGAGGCCGGGCAATTGGTGCGACGATGCGGCGCAACCGTGCTCGATGCGCCGGACGCACGGGCCAACCTCGTCGTCCTCGGCGAAGAAGGGCTGCCTGCCCCGGAAGAGGAGAGCGTCGAATCCTGGCTGGACGAGGCCTCCCGCGCGGCCTTGGAGGCCGGCACACTCGAATTGATTACGGAAACGCAGCTCTGGCAGCGGCTGGGGCTGGTCGATCCCCAGCCGGACATCCATCGCCTGTACACGCCGGCGATGCTCGCCGAATTGCTCGCCGTCCCGCTGGCGGTGATTCGGCGATGGCATCGGCGGGGACTGATTGCGCCGGCGTGCGAGGTGCGGCGGCTGCCCTACTTCGATTTTCACGAGGTGGCCACGGCGCAACGGCTGGCGCAATTGCTTGCCGCGGGGGCGTCGCCGCGGGCGATCGAGAAGAAACTGGCCGGCCTGGCCCGCTGGCTCCCCGGCGTCGCCCGGCCGCTGGCGCAACTGTCGGTCATCGTCCACGGCAAGCAGATCCTTCTGCGGCAGGGCGACGGGCTGGTCGAGCCGGGCGGGCAGTACCGCTTCGACTTCGAGGCGTGGGAAAGTTCGCCGCCGGACGCCGACACCCCGCCGCTGGCCGCCGCCGCCGAGGCCCATCTGACCTCGCCCGAAGAAATGTGCCGCGTGGCCGCGGAGTTGGAAGAAGCGGGCGAGTTGGCCGCGGCCGCGGAAATGTATCGCGCCGCCTTGGCCGCCGCCGGTCCGACGCCGGAAGTCTGCTTCCAGTTGGCCGAAGTCCTCTATCGGATGGGCGACCGGGCCGCCGCCCGCGAACGCTACTATATGGTCGTCGAACTCGACGAGGACATGGTCGAAGCGCGGGCGAACCTCGGCTGCGTGCTGGCGGAGTTGGGCGAGCGGGAGTTGGCGGCCGCGGCCTTCGAGGGGGCCTTGCGTTATCACCCCGGCTACGCCGACGTCCATTATCACCTCGCCCGCACCCTGGACAACCTCGGCCGCCGCGGCGAGGCCGAGGAGCACTGGCGGCTCTTCTTGGCAATGGCCCCGGACAGTCCTTGGGCGGAGCAAGCCCGGATGCGGCTGGGGTAGCGATGGGGCGCGGGTGCCACTGCTGGTTTGCCCAGAAGTGCCGGTTGGCGGCAGGACGGCCGAGATGAAACGGCAATGCTGGACAACCCAGCAGTGGCATCCGACGCGCCGCCCGGACCAATCGCTTTACGCCTGTTCCGCCTTGTCGAATACGGCGTCGAAGGCCACGCGGCTGGGCTCGAAGTCGAGCTTCTTCACAAACTCGCACGCCTCTTTCGCCCCATGCTCGCGGTCCATGCCGCTGTCTTCCCATTCGACGGACAACGGGCCGGCGTAGTTGGCGGCGTTCAACGCGCGAATGATCTCCTCAAAATTCACGCCGCCGCGGCCGAGCGATCGGAAGTCCCAGCCGCGACGCGGATCGCCGAAGCCCAAATGGCTCGACAAGATGCCGCTGCGGCCGTTGAGCGTGACGATCGCGTCCTTCATGTGTACGTGATAAATCCGCTCCGGGAAGGCGCGGATGAATTCGACCGGATCGACCCCCTGCCAAATCAAATGGCTCGGATCGAAGTTGAAGCCGAACTCCTCGCGGCCGTCGAGGACCTCGATCGCCCGCTGCGTCGTCACCACGTCGAAGGCGATCTCCGTCGGATGGACCTCCAGGGCGAACTTCACGCCGCACTCGGCGAAGACGTCGAGGATCGGGTTGAATCGCTCGGCGAGGAGCTCGAAGCCTTCCTCGATCCACTCCGGCGGGACCGGCGGAAAGGAGTACAACAACGGCCAAATGCTCGAACCGGTGAAGCCGTTGACCACGCCGACCCCCAGCTTCTGCGCCGCGCGGGCCGCGTTCTTCATTGCCTCCGCCGCGCGGGCGTTGACCCCCGCGGGATCGCCGTCGCCCCAAACCGCCGGCGGCAGGATCGTCTGGTGCCGGGCGTCAATCTTGTCGAGCACGGCCTGGCCGACGAGGTGATTGCTGATGGCGAAGACCTGGAGGCCGTACCGCTCCAGCAACTCCAGCTTCATGCCGCAATAATCCGGCTCGTTCAGGGCCTGATCAACGTCGAAGTGGTCGCCCCAACAGGCCAATTCGAGGCCGTCATAGCCGAAATCGCTCGCCTTGCGGGCCAATTCTTCCAGGGGCAAGTCGGCCCATTGGCCGGTGAACAATGTGACGGGTCGCGCCATGACATTCTCCTCATGCGGCAGGGATGTTAGGTTAGAGAGGTCCGATTCATTGTGACAAATCTGCGCCCGGCTGCAACCGGGGGAACGCGGAATTGACCCCGTTGCGGACGGCGAACATGGTAGGGTGGGTCGAGCGCAGCGAGCCCCACCCCGCATAATACAACCGCGTTCTGGTGGGGCTCGCTTCGCTCGACCCACCCTACATAGGCTGCTCCGTCCCCTCGCCCGCTTCCGGCGGCGCGGTTTCCGCGGCAGGCGACGCGGTCGTTTCCGTGAGGGGCGCGCTGGGCGGCACGGGCTCCGGCAGCGTTTCGCTCTGCGGCGGCGGCTGGCCCGCGTCGGCTGGAGGCGCTGGCGCGACGCGGGTGTCGCCCGGCGGCGGCGGGGTCTTCGCCTTCTTGCCGCCGTCGGACTTGGCGCCCTTTTCCTCCGGGGGACGAGCGTGGCCGAAAAACTGCGCCAGGTCGCCGAACGTCCGCATCGGCGCCTTGCCCGCCTTCATTTCCTCGGTGATCGGCACGAAGACCTTCGGCCGCGGTTTTGGCGGCGGCGGCCGATCGTACCCGCCGGAGGACGAGCGGGGCTTGCCATGGGGCGGCCCGCCGCGGGGACGCGGCCCGCGCGACGGCGGTCCGCCCGGTCGCCCGGCCGTTTGCCCTTGCCCTTGCCCCTCGGGTCGCTTTCGATAGGGGCGTCTTTCCCGCTGCTCGGGGTGGGGCGGGGCGGCCGAAGGTCCGCTCGCCGCGCCCTCGGCGGGTTTCTCGCTCCGCGGTCCGCGCCGCTGGCGTTCCGTGCCGGGCGGAATCATCGACAGCGACACCCGCCGCCGCTCCTTGTCCACCAGCAGCACCCACGTCTTGACGATGTCGCCCACCGCCACCACCTCGTGCGGATCGCGGACGAAGCGGTCGGCAATGTGGCTCACGTGGACCAACCCGCTGTCGTGCATGCCGATGTCGACGAAACAGCCGAAATCGACGACGTTCAACACCGTCCCGGTCACTTCCATCCCCGGCGTCAGGTCCTCGATCTTCAGCACGCCGCGGCGGAAGACCGGTTGGGGCAGGTCTTCGCGCGGGTCGCGTCCGGGACGGACCAGTTGGGACAAAATGTCCCGCAGCGTCAATGTCCCCACTTCCAGTTCCTTGGCCATCGCCTCGAGATCCACGGCGGCGATCTTCGCCGCCAGCGCCGCCGCGGGGTCCTTCTCCCGCAAGGTCTCCGCCGACTCTCCCAACCGCTCCAGCGCCGCGACGCCACGGCGTAACTTTCCGGGTGGATCCACGTCGCGTCCAGGGGATTGTCGCCGCCGGCGATCTTCAGGAAGCCGGCCGCCTGCACGAACGTCGCCTCGCCGACGCCGGGGACCTCGCGCAGTTGCTGCCGATTGCGGAAAGGGCCGCGCTCGCGGCGGTGCTCGTACAGCCGCCGGGCGGTCAATTGGTTCATGCCGGAGACGTAACGGAGCAGGGCGGGGCTGGCGGTGTTCACATCGACGCCCACGTAGTTGACGCAGGATTCGACCACCTCGTCCAGCAACGTCTGCAAGTGCTTCGCCTTCACGTCGTGTTGATAAAGGCCGACGCCGATGTTGCCCGGATCGATCTTCACCAGTTCGCTCAACGGGTCCTGCAAGCGGCGGCCGATGGAGATGGCGCCGCGGAGCGTGGCGTCGTAGTCGGGAAATTCCTCGCGGCCCAACTGGCTGGTCGAATAGACGCTGGCCCCCGCCTCGTTGACGATCACGTAGGCGACGCCCTGTTCCTTCAACTCGCTAGTGATCAACTCGGCGAAAAAGTCCTCGGTCTGGCGGCAGGCCGTGCCGTTGCCGATGACCGCCGCGGTCAACTGAAATTGCCGCATGAGGTCGGCGGCCTTGGTCCGGGCCTCCTGCCGCCGCTCCGCCCGGCCGACGAGAATAAATCACCTCGTGGGCGAGCAAGTTGCCAAACTCGTCGAGCGCCGCCAGCTTGCAGCCGCTCTTAAAGCCGGGATCGACCGCCAGCACGCCGCCGCCCGCGCACCGGCGGCTGCAAGAGCAGAGCGCGGAGGTTTTTCGCGAACACGTCCACCGCGTGCGACTCGGCGCGGTCGGTCAACTCGCGGCGGGCCTCCCGCTCCAGCCCGGGAAGGATCAGCCGCGCGAGCGAATCGCGGGCGCAGCCGCGGAGGTAGTCGGCGTGCGGATGGCCCGGCGGCGCGAGCAAGTCGTCGATCGCCGCGTGCATCGCCGCGAGGTCGCACTCGATCTTCACCCGCAGCACCTTCGCCCGCTCGCCGCGATTGATCGCGAGGATGCGGTGCGGCGGGATTTTGCAAAGTTCTTCGCTGTAGTGGAAGTAATCGCGGAAGGCCTTGATCCGCTGTTCGTCGAGGCGTTTTTTCTTCAACTCCTTCTTGCTCAGGCGCACCGTCGCCTTGCCCGGCCTTGCCCGCCGGGCCTTTGCCGGCGGCGGAGCGGGCGGCTTTTCCGTTGCCGTCTCGGGTGCGGGGGCGGCCTCCGGCGAAACCGCCAAGGGGGCCGCTTCGATCGTCGTCGCGATCGCCGCGTTGGCGATCGCTGCTTCTTCGCAAAGGGGCAATGCCGCGGGCGAAACCGCAAGCGGAACCTCAACCGCCAAGGGGGGAGCATCCGCGGCGACGACTTCGGAGGCGGCATCGGGTGCGACTTCGGCGGCCGGCGCTGCGGCGCAGCCACCAGCGGCGATTCAGCCGGCGCCGGCGGCAAGAGATCGCCGCCAATCGCCGCGGCAATGATCTTCCCCGACCGCTGAAGAATTTCACGAAGCCGCTGACGCAAATCCGCCCGCTCGCTGAATTGCTCCGCCAAGATGTGGCCAGCGCCGAACAGGGCGTCGGCGGCGGTGGGGACCTGGCGGTCTGTGTTGACGAAGTCGCCCGCGCGCACGTCCAAATCGGCGCAGGAAGGCGATGCGTCGAGTATCTCCTGCGCGAGTTCTTCCAATCCGCGGGAGCGGGCCAACGTGGCCAGCGTCTGCTTCTTCGGCTTGTAGGGCAGATAAAGGTCTTCCAACCGCTTGGCGCTGGTGGCCGTCTGCACCTGCTGCGCGAGCTTCTCGCTCAGTTTTCCTTGCGCTCGATGGAGCGGAGGATCGTCTGTTTGCGGTCGGCCAGCAGGCGGAGCTTGCTCAGCCGCGATTGGAGTTGACGGATTTGCTCCTCGTCGAGCCCCCCGTTTGGTCCTTGCGATAACGCGTGATGAAGGGGACGGTATTTCCCTCATCCAGCAATTCGACGACCGCCTGCACCTGGCGAAGGGGAATATCCAGGCCGCGGCCGATGTGCCGGAGGTCGATCGTTATTGTGCTGGGCATAGGAAACAGGGGTTTTGCAGGTGGCAGGGGACGCAGGATCGTTGTCTCTGGCGCCACCGCGCCAAAGCGGTCGGCGGGCAAAAACCATATTTTCCCTTAAATAGGTCAAACCCGCAATATGCCTCCTGCCGATACAAGGGACGCCGCCGGCCCGGAAGCCGCGTTTTCCTGCGCCGGGCGGGGTGTGAAATAGGGTCGTCTGGGGGAACGATTTGTCTTAGTGGCGGACAAGGAAGTCCTTAGCCGAAAGGGAATTTGAGCCATGATGCCCAACTACCTCCGTGTCTACAATGGTCCCCAGGAAGACGCTGCTGCCCTGAAAATCGCCGAGAGCCAGGCGAATCGGCAGTCCGTGACCGTCCCCCTGATGGACGTTTTGCCGCTGCTGGCAGATGCCGTTCAGTCGGAGCGGACCTGGTTGCGGGACTTCGCCGACGACGAGGTGACGATCTCGACCGATCTTTATGAAGTCCTCCTAGCTTACCAGCATTATCGTCGCCCGTCCGCCTAAGTTGCCGACATTTTCGGCATCACTTGATCTATAAAGCAGCTCGGCCGCACCGCCCGGGCTGTTTTTATATCCCGTGGCAGCTAGGGGCGCTTCGGCGGCGCTGATTTTGCCATTGTCGCGCTGCGGAGGAAAAGGGGGCAAGCTGCGCAAGCAAACACCGCATTGCCCCAGTGCCGCCCAACCGCTATATTGTGCGGCCGGGCATCGCGGCGGTCGGTCCGCGTAATCACCGCAAGCAACGCGTTCATGACCAGCAACAGCCAATCTGCGGGGAGCATTTGCAGCGCGCTGGCGAGAAAACCGGAAGCTTCGTTTCCCAATCGCCTCCTCGATCCGGTGGGCGGCGTCGTTTTGCCGCGCCGCGGCGTCCTCTTGGCCGTCTTGACGCTCTTTTGTCTGGCGATGCAGACATGGTCGGCCAGCCGCTGGCACATCGTCTGGCCCGACACCGTCGATTACATCCACGTCAGCGAGGCCCTCGAGCGCGGCGATCCGCAGCCGATGGTGGTCCAGTTTGGGCTGAACGTCTATCCCCTGATCCTCACGGCGCTGCACTGGCTGGGAGGAAATTGGGAGATTGCCGGCCAGGCGTGGAGCTTGGCCATGGCCAGCCTCGTCGTTTTGCCGCTTTTCGGCTGGCTGCGAAGGCAGTTTGACGACGCCACGGCCGCGGCCGGCTGCGCGCTCTACGCCATCCATCCCAAGTTGTTGATCATCAGTCCGCTGGTCCTCCGCGACCCAACGTTCTGGTTCCTCCTGGCGCTGACGCTTTACCTGGCGTGGCGGGCGGTCCTGGAGTTGAAACTTTGGTTGTTCTGCGCCGCCGGCATCGCCCTGGCGCTGGCCATTTATACGCGGACGGAAGGACTCCCCTTGCTGGCGCCGTTGGGCCTCTGGGCCGTTTTCCGTTGGCCGGCCGTCGGCGGACAGCGGCGGCGGCTTGCCTTGGGCGGCCTGCTCTGCCTGGCGATGATCCCCGCCTGGATCCTGTTGATCAACGCGACGTTGCTCCGCGGTCATCCCTGGGTGCTGATTCACAGCATTCATTTTCCCGGCGTCATTCAGGCCGACGCATCTCCGGACGCTTCCGCCCGGGCCGCATCCGCCGGGCATTCGACAAACGAGGAGGGCGCCGCGGCCGGCCGCGTCGCCGGGCCGCTGCTAAGGCGCCCGCCGCCGCCGACGTTGCCGTGGCCGAAGACGCTGGAGAAGTTCGCCGGCCGACTCGTCAAGGCGACCACCTATGCCTACGGATTCCTCATGCTCTTGGGGCTGGCGCTTTGGCCGCGGGTATTTTTCCGCCGCGACCAACAAGCGATGTTGCTCTTCGGCGTCCTTCTCTGGTCGGCCATCGCCTTGCGGATGCACGAGGGACTTGGCGTCGACATCCGTTATTATCTTCCCGGCGTCATCGTGTCGGCGGGCTACGCGGGCCTGGGCTTGCTCTGGATCGCCAAGTGGATTTGCCGCTTGACCGCCGGCGGCCTGGACTGGACTGGGCCGCGGCGGGCGGTCCTCTGCTGCGCCCTGGTGGCCGTCGTCTTTGCGGCGGGATACCGCGACCGGCGGCTGCTTCCGGACCGACAGTTCATGGTGCAGCACGCCGACTTGGGAAAATGGATCTTCGACCGTTTCGGCCCGAACCAGCGGCTCGCCGGCGCCTTGAACGAAATGCGATTGGTCGGCTACTACTCTCACGGCGTCATCGCGCCGCACTATGAACTCTACGCCTACACGGGCGAAGGCCTGGTCTCGACGATCCGGGATTGCAAGCCCGACGTGTTGATGTTGTGGAGCGATCAGCAGCATTCGGCGTGGCCGGCGGAGTGGCGCAAGCTGTTGGACGAGCGGCCGGAGTTGGGCCTTCGCCGCGTCCCGACCGATCGGTTGCCGGAAAGCTGTCGAACGTCCAAGGCGGCCGAATCGTGGATCGTCGCCGTGCGCAAGGAAATGCTTCCCGCGGCGACGCGTTTGGGCAAGGGTCCCCGCTAGACAGGCGGCAAAGGGAATTGGATCACGCCGCCACGCGCTCGGGCGAAATCTCCCGGTAGACGTCGAGCAACTCGTCGCAGTTGCGCTCGAGCGTGAAGCGGAGCGCCAATCGCCGCGCCGCCTCGCCCATCCGCCGCCGCAGGGCCGGATCGGTCCATTTTTCCAGACAGGCGAACAGTTCGCGGTCGTCGGCCGGGTCGGCCAGCACGAAGCCGTTGACGCCCTCGCTGAGCAGCTCGCTGGCGCCGTTCTGGGCGCTGGTGACGCTGGGCAGACAGCAGGCGGCCGCCTCCATGACGCTCAACGCGCACGGGTCGTAGAAGGTTGGCAAGACGAAGGCGTCGGCGGCCAGGTAATGCGCCGCCGGATCGTCGACGGGGCCGGCGAAGAGCACGGTCGGGCGAGAGGACGATTTGCCGCGGGAGATCGGCGGATGCGGCTTTCCGCCCACCACGAGCAGTCGCGCCGCCGCGCCGGCGTCGGCCAGACGCGCGACGGCGCGGATGGCCGTGGCCAGCCCCTTGCGGCGCCAATCGTGCCCGACGAACACGAAGACCAGTTCCTCTTCGCCGATGCCCCATTGCCGCCGCAGCCGCCCGCGACAGCCGGCGGCGCGATCCGGCGAGAACCGCTCGATGTCCACGCCGTGATAGACGAGGCGGATTCTCTCCGGGCTGACCCCGTGGTATTGCTGGTAATGTCCCGCGCACATCTTCGACACGGCGATCACGCGGCGATTGGGGTCGCCGAATTGCCGCGCCATCAAGGTGCGGAAGTCGCGGTAGCGGGGCAAGACGTCGATCATTCGCCGCTTCCACGGCCGCAACCACCGCGGCAGCAGCTTCAGCCGATATTCCCATTGGGCGATCCGCGAGCCGTCCTCCGACTGCAAGACGTGGCTGTGCCAGCCCATGCCGATGTCGTGGATCACGTCGAGGTCGAGGCGGCGGAGCATCGCCTCGGCGGCGACGGCGCGTCCGAGGTGCGAGGGGATTTGTCCCAGGCAATGCGGCACGATCGGCAACCGCGCGCCGCGCCGCCGATCTGCTGCGTGACCACGTGGACTTCGTGTCCGCGGCGGAGAAGCCGTTGGGCATATTGCAGCGTCCATCCTTCCGCGCCGCCGCGGCGCGGATCGAAGCGTTCGATGACCAAGCCGATTTTCACCTTCGGGCTCCTCTGCTAAACTTTTGCAAATTGCCGATTCAAGGTCCCCCTCTCCCCTTGGGAGAGGGTTGGGGTGAGGGGAACCCGTCCAAGGCTTTGTTCGAAAACTGGCCTAACCGACCCCATACCAGCCCGAAGCGCGCAGCGAGGGACGCTCGGTCGGCGTTTCCCTCGCTGGCGATTCGCGCATGGTACTGCGCTATTACGACAAAGCCGAATCGCCATTCTCCAGGTTCTGCGTTTCCTGCTAGCGCCCCTCACCCCGGCCCTCTCACAGAGGGAGAGGGGGACTCCTCATGCACGCCATGTGCCGCAGTCCGCGCACCGCTGGCTCTGCCGGCGCGTTCCTCCGGCAGTCTCACGCGACCCGACCAGACCACCGCGCCGTCAACGCGGCGGACGCGCCGATGGACGACCTCTTGATACAGGGCGAGGATGTCGTCAACGTTCTCCTCGAAGGTGTGTCGCATGGCGGTCTTCCGGGCGGCGGCGCCGATGGCGCTGCGCGCGGCCGGATCGAGCAGCGCGGCAATCCTCGCCGCCAACGCCGCGTCGTCCCCCGGCGCGGCGATCACGTGGATGTCGTCGCCGTCGTGAAACATTTCCGCGGCGCCGTTGCAGCGGGTGGTGACCACGGGCAGCCCGCACGCCGCCGCCTCCAGCGTCACCAGGCTGCACGTGTCGTAGATCGTCGGGTGGACGTACACGTCGGCGGCGGCGTAATAGGGAAGAACGTCGTCCACCGGGCCGACGAAGCGGACCGCGTCGGCCAGGCCCAGCCGCGCCGCGGTTCGCCGCCAGCCGCCCAGCCGCTTGCCGCCGACGACCAATGTCTGCACCGGCGTCCGCGCCGCGCGGAGCCGCGCCGCCGCGCGGAGCAGCGTCGCGACCCCTTTGAGTTGAAAGTTGGTCGCCGCCAGCAGCAAGAGGACGGTTTGCGGAGCGATCCCCAGGCGGCGGCGCATCGCTTCGCGCAGGGGCGGCACGTCGCCGGCGAGAACCGCTCGGCGTCAACGCCGTTGTGGACGATGCGGATGCGCTCGGGAGCGACGTGGTGAAATTGCACGAAGTCGTCCGCCGCCGTCTGCGACAACGCCACCATGATCTGGCCGCGGTCGGCGTACTGCCGGGCCATCAATTGGCCAAAGACGCGGCCGCGAGGCGAGAGCCGGTGCAGGGCAAGTTTCAGCGGCCGCAGCCAGCGCGGGAGCAAGAGGACCTTCCGCGCCGCCGCGGAAGCCCACGAACCCGCCGTGCGGCTGGAAGATGTCGCTGCGCCAGCCCACGCCCATGTCGTGAATCACGTCCAGCGGCAGGGCCGTAAGCGTCGCCTCCGCGGCGGCGGCGAACTCCAGCGGCGAATGGACGGGATGCACCTGGTGGGCGACGATGGGCAGCCGCTGCGTCTTCGCGCCGAACTCCCGCGAGACGACGTGGATTTTGTGTCCGCGATCGGCCAATGTTTCCGCGAAGCGATAGGTCCATTGCTCCAGGCCGCCGCGGAGCGGATCGAAGCGTTCGACGACCAGCCCGACTCTCATAGCTGCACCCCCAGGCGACGCCGCATTCGCTTCACCCGCGCCGCCACGGCGCGGATGAGCCGCTTGTTGCCCGGGCGGAGCTTCGGCGTGGCCAGATAGTGCCGCATCCAGGCGATCAGTTCTTTCGGACCGATGCGGTCGCGGGGCGCGGAATAGGCCAACTGGGCCAGGTCCTTGACGATCCAGCGGCGGCGAAACCATCGCCGCCGCTGCACCCGCTGCAAGTCGATCAGGCGGATGTCGAATTGTCCCGGCGATGGCTCCTTGGCGAGGAAATGGCAAGTGTAAAAGTCGCGATGATTGTAGCCGGCGGCGTGGAATCGCCGCGCGATCTCGGCCACCTGGCGAATGATCCGCCGCAGGTCCGGGTCGCGCCCGCCGGGCGTCGCGCGCGTGGGGAAGCGATTCCGCAAGAACTCCTGCAACTCGACGTAGCCGGCAAGTTCCTCGGTCAGCAGGAACGATTCGACGATGCCGTCGGCGCGGAGCCGCTCGCCATAGGCCACCAGCCGCATCACGTCGATCCCCAGCGAAGGGAGCGAGCCGGCGCACTGGGCTTCGGCGCGGGCGGGCGAGACGCCGCAGCCCGCGGAGCTTCGCCCGCAGCAGGCTCGACAACGTTCGCACGCGATGTTTTTTCAAGTAGACGCCGACGGCGGCCGTCGCGCGCTCCGGGGCGAAGTACCAGTTTTCGCGGTCTTCGAGCACCCGCAGACAGACACCGCCGCGATGCTCCATGACGGCGTCGAACCGCGCCATTCCTGCCCGCTGCAATTGCGATTGGAAGCGGTCGTCCAGCCACATCATGCCGTCTCCGGCCGATTTCAGCCCGGCGTTTGCGGGGTCGGTGCTTGGCATGAGAGGGAAAGGATTAGGGACTGAGAATTCGAAAGGAGCAGGCAGCCACGGATGGACACGGATGAAACACGGATGAGAAAAGAAAACATTCAACTCGTCTGCCTCTCCCCATCTCCGCGTTCCTCCGTCTTTCATCTGTGTTTAATCTGTGTTTCATCCGTGGCCTCATTCCCCGTGTCTTCTAATCCCTAATCCCCAATCCCTAATCCCTTCCCCCTCACGCCACCTTCGCCGGTTTTCTTTCCAAAACTTTTGCCACTTCGCCCAACACCCGCTCCGGCGAGAGGTCGCGCATGCAGCGGCCGTGCCCGAGCGGACAAATCCGCTTTCCGCAACCGATGCAGTCCATCTCCATGCGGACGGCGATGTCCCGGACCGTCGGGTTCTCGATCCAGACGGGTGAAGTCGGGCCGAACAGGGTAATCACTTGCGTGTCCAGGGCGGCGGCGACGTGCCGCGGGCCGCTGTCCGTCGAGACCAGCAAGCGACACCGCTGGAGGCACGCCTTCGTGGCCGGCAGGCCCACCGGCTGGCTCGCCAAGGAAAACACGCGTGGACACTCGGCCAGGCGAACGATGTCGCGCGCGGTTTGCAATTCCTGCGGACCACAGAGGATCAGGGCGTCGTGGTCGAGCCTTTGGACGATCAGCCGGGCCAAGGCGGCGGCGTGTTCGACGGGCCATTGCTTCGCCGCGCCGTAGGCCCCGCCGGAATAAATCGCCACGACGCGGCCGTCGCGGCGGAGGCCCAGGCGGCGCCAAATTGCCTCGCCCAGCCGACGCTCCGGCGGCGTGACCGCCAGTTCCAGCCTGGGCGACTCCGGCCCGCAGCCCACGGCCGCGGCCAGATCGAGATAGCTTTGCACCATCGGCCGGGGAAGGATTTTCTTGCTGTCGCGCGGGGCGGCGAGCTTGCTGGTGAGCAGCAGTCCGCGGCCGTTGCGGGCGTAGCCCACCCGCTCTTTCGCCCCGCCCAGCCACGCCAACAGCGCCGTGTGCAAGGAGTTTGTCAACAGCAGCGCGAGATCAAAACGTTCTTCGCGCATCCGCCGCAGCAGGGCGAAGCGGCGATGGTCGGGGCGCTTTCCGCGGGGATCGAAATACCATTGGTCGTCGAGCCAATCGACGCCGGTCAAGAGTTCGGCGAGATGGGGGCGAAGGATGCCCACCAGCCGGTGCGGCCGCGGAAATTGTCGCCGCAGCGCCCGCAGCGTCGGGGTCGCCATGACCAGATCGCCGAGCCAGTTGGGGAGGAAGATGCCGATTTTCATCTGCGGAACGTCCTTGTCTGGCTTTTGTAGGGTGGGCCGAGCGGAGCGAGTCCCACCAGAATCATCGTTTTGTTCCTGGTGGGACTCGCTGCGCTCGGCCCACCCTACTTTTTTTCGGCGTCGTCAACTGCGGCGTCAAACGCGCTCGCTATTTCCCCGCGGGCGCCTCGTATATGAGTTTCCTTGCCTGTGCGAAGTCCCTTTCGGCCTTTGCCTTCTCGCCAATAGCTTTGTACGTGTACCCGCGGAGGAAATACGCCTCCGAAAACGTCGGCTCGAGCCGAATCGCCTCTGCGTAGTCTGCAATCGCCTTTGCGCGGTCGCCTTGTTGGCGGTATACCATGCCGCGGTCGGTGTACGCGAGGGCGACTTTCGGGTCGAGCCGGATCGCCTCCGTGTAGTCTGCAATGGCCTTTGCGAGGTCGCCCCTTCGATGGTATATCTCGGCGCGCTCCTTGTACCCTCCGAAAAACGTTGGGTCGAGCCGAACGGTTTCCGTGAAATCGGCAAGAGCCTTGCCCAGGTCGTCCTTATCCAAATATGCGCTGCCTCGTTCGTAATACGCGTTAGCGCTCTTTCGGGTTGAGCCGAACGGCCTCAATGGCCTTGCCGAGGTCGTGTGGCCGGTTGTATATCGTATTGTATCGCCCCGGATTGAGCCGAACGGCCTCCGTGTGAGCGGCACGAGCCTTTTCGCGGTCGCCATTCAGTACGTAGAATTCTGCCAAAGTGTCGCGCGCATCGGCGGCGGTCTCATTGTCTTTCGGGCAAAGCCGAATTGTCTCTGTCAGGTCTGAGATAGCCCTGTCAAGCTCGCCAATATCCTTGTAGGCACAACCGCGGCCGGCGTACGCTTTCGCGTGCTTCGGGTCGAGCCGAATGGCCTCCGTGAAGTCGGCGATCGCCTCGTCGAGATCGCCTTTAACGCGGTTTATTTCGCCGCGATTGCGAAACGCCACCGCCGATTTCGGGTCCAGGCGGATGGCCTCGTTGAAGTCGGCGATTGCCCTTTCATTCTCCCGCTTGCGAGCGGCGCTGCGGCGGTTGATGTCGTCAACGCACGCGTAGTACCCGTGGACGACGCCCCGCTCGCAATAGGCATCGGCGAACTTCGGATCGAGTCGGATCGCCTCGTTGAACGCGGCAAGGGCAGAATCAAGATCAAATTTTTCGAGGCAGGACTCGCCCTTCCCGAACGCCTCCCGCGCCGATTTCTGCTTGGCGGCGGCGGGTGCAGCAAAAACGGGCAGCGTCAGCGCCGTCGCCAGGATGACGAGACTCACGCCGAGGATTGCCTTACCCATCGCGTCTCCTCCTTGTGCGCTTCGTCCCGGAGGGACGGTTGATAATAGCCCAGCACGTCAGTGCTGGGTGGACGGACGGTGCAAACCGGCCATGAGTCCCGGAGGGACGGCTGATTGTTCGCGTTGCCGCGACGTTTCAATCGTCCCTCCGGGACTCTCGTCGCCAATCGTTGGCTCATCGCATCCCAGCACTGCCATGCTGCGCATGGCGACGTGCTGGGCTATTCTCAACTGTCCCTACGGGACAAAAACGTTGAATTATGGCGATTATCGGCGGTTCCGGCCCTCACCCCGGGCACCGACCGCAGGTTGGTCGCTCCCAAAGGGAGAGGGGACCACACTGGCAGAGCCACTGCCACACAAGGTTTTTACGCCGCGCTCCGCTTTCGCTCCGGGATGTTGCGGACCTTTTCGATCAACAGCGTCGTCGAATATTGCGGCTTCATCGCCGCCGTGACTACGCGTCCGCCGTAGCGGGCGACGATCTGATGCCCAACCACTTGCTCAACGCTGTACTGTGCGGCCTTGACCAATACATCGGGCTGGAAACGCTCGACGAGCCCGGCGACGCTCGCATCGTCGAAAACGACCACGTAATCGACGCAGGCCAAGGCGGCCAACATCTCCGCGCGGCCCTGTTGGTCGACGATCGGATGCCCCGGACCCTTCAACTCCCGCGCGCTGCGGTCGCTGTTCATGCCGACCAGCAGGCAATCGCCTTGCTTCCGCGCCTCCTGGAGCGAGGCGACGTGGCCGGGATGCAAAAGATCGAAGCAGCCGTTGGTCATGACCACCCGCTGGCCGGCCTGGCGAAGCCGCCGCAATTGGCTCTCCATCTGCTCGATGGAGAGGATTTTGTGTCCCGTTTCCGTGCCGGGAATTTTGTGCGACAGCTCGTCGAGGATTTCCTGGCGGGTCAAGGGGACGACGCCGAGCCGCTCGACTTCCAATCCGCCGGCGGTGTTGGCCGCTTCGATGGCGCTCGGGTAGTCGGCGCCCGCGGCGAGCATGTAGCCCAGGGCGGCCAAGACCATGTCGCCGGCCCCGGTGATGTCGCAGACTTGCCGCGGCCGGGCGGGAAAGAGGCCGGAATTGCCGGCGGCGTCGGCCCAGGCCATGCCGTCGCGGTCGAGCGTGACCAGCGCGGAATCGAGGCCGAAGGCGAGCAGCCGCCGGGCGGCGTCGAGCCCTTCCTGCGGCGTCGCGATCCGCAGGCCGAGGGCCAGGCCCGCCTCGACGCGGTTCGGCGTGATACAAGCGCAGCCGGCGTAGCGACGATAATCGGCGTCGCGGACCGGATCGGCGACGACCGGCACGCCCGCCGCCCGCGCCAACTTCACCAGCCGCGGAATCAACTCGCCCTTGCAAACGCCCTTGTTGTAATCGCTCACGAGCACGAGGTCGATTTCGTCCATGCAGCGGGCCATGCCGGAGAGCAACTGTTCGACGGTCGCCTCGGGGATGGGGCGGTCGGCCTCGCGGTCCACGCGCATCATCTGGTGCGGATGCCGCTGCTGCGCCCGGCCCAAGAGCCGCTCCTTGACCGTCGTGCAGCGGTCCGCCAGCGGCAACACCTGGCGGTCGTTCACCTCGAGCTTGTCGAGCAATTCGCGGACGATTCGGGCTTCGTCGTCCTCGCCGACGACGGCGGCGAGAATCGTCTGCGCGCCGAGGGTCGCGACCATCGCCGCGACGCTGCCGGCCCCGCCCAGGCGGTGCTCCTGTTTGCCGACGCGCAGGACGGGGATCGGGGCCTCGGGGCTGATCCGCTCAACGTCGCCCCAAAGATAGCGATCCAACATGACATCGCCCACGAGCAGAATGCGTGGGCGCCAATCGCGCTCCAAGAGCGAAGGAAGAGAATTTGACATCCGTGTCGATCTCCTGAACGAACTATTGCAGGTTATGTCGCGTATCGTCCGCAGCGGTTGATTCGTCCGTGCAGATCGTCGATGATCCAGTGCATCACGCAGCCGTGAATCGCTTCGACCATGCCCATGTCGTCCAGCGGCACGTGAAGGCCGGCGTGCTGGAGGCGTTTCAGTTTGCCGCCGTCGAAGCCGGTAAGGCCGAAGGTCGTCAATCCGTGGCGATTCGCCCAGGCGACGGCCGCCAACACGTTCGCGCTGTTGCCCGAGCCGCTGATGCCGATGGCCAAATCGCCGGGCTGGCCGAAGTTCATCAACTGTTGCAGGAAGACCTGATCGTAACCGCAGTCGTTGCCCAAGGCGGTGATCCAGCCGACGTTGTCGGTCAGGCTGAGGACCTTCAAGCGGCGCTTGGTTTCATCGCCCATCTCGGCCTGCCGCAACGTCCCCTTGCCGAGGTCTTCGCCAAGGTGCGAGGCGGTGCAGGCGCTTCCGCCGTTGCCGAAAATGAAGACTGTCGCTCCCGTCTCCCACGCCTGAAAAATCAAATCCGACAGGCGGCGGACTTCGCCCGGGTCGATCCGTTTCAGCTCCGCATTGAGCCGATCCAAATATGCGTCGATGTCGATGGAGATGCCGATCATGCTGTGTTCACCCCTGCGCTTTTCCCCCGCCGCCGGCGACGTGTACGAGGCCAATCGGGTCTCTCGATTGTATCCGCAGTCCTGCCCGGGCGTTAGAGCGGTTCAGTTCCAGAGGATACCCTTGTCGGGCGTTGCGGCCAATAGCAGTTGGCATCTTACGCGAGAGGGGGGAATGTCCTCATTACCCCCTCCCACGTGCGACAATTCGGCTCGCCGTTTTTGCGATACCAAGTTCCGTCGCATTATGGTGGGAAATACCCACTCTCCGCGGTGGGCGCCTGGCAATTGACGCTCGGGAAATCGGCGGGTATATTCAGAGGGTTGAGCGACGGTGGGTGTAGCTCAGTTGGTTAGAGTACCAGATTGTGGATCTGGGAGTCGAGGGTTCAAGTCCCTTCACCCACCCTTTATAAAGCCTTTCCTGACAATGAGTTAGGAAAGGCTTTTTTCATGGGATTTTGTAACCTGAGGCTTTGTAACCCGTTTTGTAACCCAAGAGTCCGCTGCTTGGTCAGGTTCCCCAAGGAAGGCTGGCAGTACTTCCATCCGCCACCCCTCGCCCTAAAGAAAAAGCATCCCCCTCCGCGCCCACCCCTGGCC
>CAWBRF010000045.1:0-175211 GCA_963791075.1 uncultured Planctomycetia bacterium | reverse complement strand
CGAAATACCAACCGTTCTTCGGCATGTGGCCGGAAGGCGGGGCCGACTTATCCCCCTCCGGGTACATGAGGATGTCGCCGTTGGGCTCCGGCGTGGTGTTAAAGCATTCGGCCACGAGCACCGGCGTGCCGTCGAACGTGGTCCACGGCTTCCAACCCTCATTCTTGAAGCCGAACAGCGTCCTCAACCCCACCATGCAGGCCACGTCGATGCCGAGAACGTCGGCCAGGTCGCGGTCAATCTCGCCGAGCATCTGATAGGGCTCGATCACTTTGACCGGCGCGCCCGGCTTATCCAGGCCCAGCCTCTGGCGAAGCTGGTAGACGATGCTGCAGTGCATGCCGGTGCCCAAGCTGCCGCCGAAATCGACCGGCACGCGGTCCGGCTCTTTGTGGTTCAGCGCCAGAGTCACTCGCTCGCGAGAATTCATGCGTTCCCCCGCCGTGAAAGAAGACTGTTGAAATCCTTGAGCGCCGGATAGATCTCGACGTACTCGCGATACTTGTCTTCGCGCCGCCGGTGGTTTTCTTCGTTCGGATCATACGTGCGCTCGACGGCGACCATGCAATCGACCGCCTCATGGACGCCGGCGAAACGGCCGGCGGCGACGCCGGCGAGGATGGCCGCCCCCAACGACGCAGCTTCGGAAATCCTCATCGCTGCGACCGGCACGCCGAATGTGTCGGCCTTCATCTGCAGCCAGCGGGCGCTCTTCGCCCCGCCGCCGATCGCGCGAATTTCGCCGATTGGACAGCCCGACTGGTTCATGCGATCGATGTTCAGCTTGGCTTCGTAGTTGATGCTTTCGAGAACCGCGGCGAAATGTCCTGTTTCGTCGTGTCGATGGTCAGGCCCACCAAGGCGCCGCGCGACTGGCTGTCGAGGTGCGGCGTTCCCGCGCCGACGAAATGGGGCAGGAAATAAAGGCTTCGCGGGCTGTCGCTTGCCGCTTCAATAATGACGTTGTATGCGTCGCGGCCGCTTTCCTTCGCAGCGATCCGCTCGATTTCGCAGAGAACGTCCCGATGCCATCGCAGGAGCAACCCGCCGGTGAGATTGAAGGCGATGGAAACGTATTGCCGCGGATTCACGTGCGGATAGCAGCAGTAGTTGTTTTCGAGCATGCGGTCGGTGAGCAACGGCTCGTTCAGGGCCGGACAAATGACGTTGGACGTGCCCGTTGCGTTCATCGCCATGCCGGGCTTGACGATGCCGGCCCCGAGGGCGCCGCACGGCTGATCGTGTCCGCCGGTCGCGACAAGCGCGCCGTCGGCAAACCCGAGTTCCCGAGCCAGTTTTGCCGACACGTGGCCGATGGGCGTTCCCGACGGATAGGTTTGCGGCAGGAGCGTCGGATCGACCCCCGCTTTATCCAAGATTTCCGGCGACCATTTCTTCTCGATCGCGTCGAAGGCCATCGTTCGCGCCGCCAACGACCAATCGACGGCAAATTCACCGGTGAGGCGGAAGTTGATGTAGTCCTCGACGCAGAGGAACTTGGCCGTCCTATCAAAGACGCCGCGGCGATGCTCCTTGAACCAGAGAATCTTGTTGATGCTGTGCATGGCGTGGAGCGGCATGCCGGTGATGCGGAAGATCCGCGTCGCCCCCATGTGTTCCCGCCACCACTGCGCTTGCTCGACCGTCCGGTGGTCGAACGACACGCTGAAGTTGTCGAGGGGGTTTCCGCGCTTGTCGATGGGAGTTACAGCCTCGCCCTGGCAGGAAACGCTCAAGGCGACGACCGGATCGGTCAACGCGTGGGAGTTGGCCTCGCGGATCGCCTCTTTCACACTCCTCCAAAGGTCATGGACATCCAGTTCCGACCACCCAGGCTGAGGATGCAGCAAGGGGTATTCCCGATATGCCGAGGCAACCGTCCCGCCGCTAAGATTAAAGACGATTGCCTTGCAGCCGGTTCGTGCCAATGTCCAACCCCATGAGGCTCATGGACCTGTTCCCCTCGCTGACAATCGGGTTCTTCCCCATACGCGGCAACGCCAGCCCCTAGTTCAACCGGGGGCTTGAAAGGCGGAAAGAACCACGAGCAAGGTAAAGTATGGCCGCTAGCGTCGCATTCGACAATAACCATATAGGTCATTTTTTATAACAAAATCGGTCAGACGCTGCGGCGAACCCGCTTGCGGCATTGGCCCGGCGCCAGCCGACCGTCCGCGCGAACGTCCGCTGCATCGATTCGACGTGTGTGAAGCCGGCGGTGTGGGTAATTTCATCGCCGCTGGAAAGTGCAGATCCAAGCTCCAAGGCGTCCCTGGCGTGGCAGCCCTCGCCGCCAACTGCGAACTCTTCGGCTTGCTCTCCCACTGGCCAATTGACGCGTTCCAGGGCGTCCACGGCAACCTTTTGCCGCAGCACCGTCGCCAATTCACGCTGCGCGTGACCTATTCTGTTATGAAAAATGAGACGTAGGATCATTGCGGGCCACGTAGCTTTCGATTAGGCTAAATACACCGGGCAGTCCGATTGCAGGGAAACGGGGGATTATTCCGGCAAACAGGCGGCGGCAAAGCAAACAAAAACGCCCGCCTGTATGCGGATGGAAAACCAGCCTGTTGTCCCGTGCCGGACTGTGCGTGGTTTACGAAATCGCTGTGACACATCTTTTCTTTCGGGGGAAGCGCCATGCTTTCTAAGTTCGCTCGTTCGCTGTCGGTTTGCGCTTGCGGTCTTGCCGCGGCACTCGCAATTCTCGCTCTGACCTCAACCGCCCAGGCGGCCACCTACACTTGGGATCCGATCCCCGGCGGCGGCGCCAACGATGGCAACGGCTCTTGGGACACCACGACCTTGAATTGGTGGAGCACAAGCGCGGGCACGGACACGACATGGACCACCACGGGGACCGACACTGCCGCGTTCGGCAACGGCGGGGCGGACCCCTACACCGTCGCCGTCTCAAGCTCCGTCGGCGTTGGCGGAATCACATTCAACGCCGGCAGCAGCTACACGATCAGCGGCGGCACGATTGTCCTCGGCGGCGCCGCGCCGACGATCGCCGTGAATGCCAGCGGCGGCACGATCTCCTCAACGATGGCAGGATCCAGCGGGCTGACAAAAACCGGCGCCGGCGCGTTGTTCCTCACCGGCGCGAACACCTACAGCGGGGCAACGACGATCTCCGCCGGCACGCTGACCACCTACCAAGCTATTCCGAACACCTCCTCCGTCACGGTGGCCAGCGGCGCCACCTTCGACGCCGAAGTCACCAACGCGACCTACAACACGCCCCCCGCGACTTGGTATGTCAACGGCACGGTCTACTCGGGCGCCGGCTTCGTGCAAACCCTGGGCAACGTCACGCTCGGCGGCGGCACGCTCAGCGGCAATGCCGCGGGCGGAGGCGGCTTCGGCAATTACGGCAATTATACGATTATCGGCGCGTCGTACATGATCACCAGCAGCGGCAACTCGCTGATCAGCGCGCTGAACGGCTTGAGCATTCAGGGGAGCGCCGCGCTGGGCATCGACGTTGCCAATCCCGGCGACGTGCTCACGATCTCATCGAGCGTCTACGACGCCCCCGGGGGCGTTGCCGGCATTACCAAGACCGGCAGCGGCCTGCTCGTGCTTTCCGCCAACAACACCTACGGCGGCATAACGACGGTCTCCGGCGGCACGCTGCAACTCGGCGACGGCGTCGCCAACAACGGCAATCTGGCCGGCAGCATCACGAACAACGCCGTCTTGACGTTTGCGAATCCCAATGCCCAGACCTACACCGGCGCGATCGGCGGCAGCGGCGCCTTGAACAAGACGGGCACGGGCGCGCTGACGCTCACTACCGCGACGAACAGCTACAGCGGTGCAACGACGATCTCGGCCGGCACCCTGACGACATACGGCACTCTTAATAACACCGTCTCCCTCGCGGTGGCCAGCGGCGCCACCTTCGACGCCGAAGCCAACAATGTGACCCTCATCAACGGGAGCACGGCCCTCGCGCCCTGGTATGTCAACGGCACGGTCTACTCGGGCGCCGGCCTCTCGCAAACCTTGGGCAACGTCACGCTCGGCAGCGGCACGCTCAACGGCGGCGCCACGGGATCGTTTGGCAACGGCAATTATTCGGCCGTCGGAGGGTCGGTCACGACGATCACCAGCAGCGGCAACTCGCTGATCAACGCGCCGGCCGGCTTGAGTTTGCAGGGGAGCAACGCGCTGAGCATCAATGTGGTCAATCCCGGCGACGTGCTCACGATCGCCGCGGGCATCTTCAACGCCTACCTCGCCACCAACCCCGGCATCACCAAGTCCGGCAGCGGCACGCTGGTCCTGGCCGGCAACAGCAGTTACAGCGGCAGCACGACCATCAGCGGCGGCGTCCTGGCGGCCACCGCCAGCGGCGCCCTAGGCAGTTCGGATGTCCTGGTCGCAAGCGGAGGGACCCTGCTGCTTAGTGCGAACACCGACGTCCTCGCCAATGCCGTTCCGCTCCTGACCATTCAGGGCGGCTTGGTCACCACCACGGCCAACGGCGTCTCCCACCAAACCACGCAGAGCGTCGTCTTCGACGGCGGCGGCACGCTCGCATCGGGCGCGGGAGGCGCCAACGATGGCTACGGCAACTATAATCAGAACGGAAACGTCAGCGTGATCAACCCCGGCGCCACGACCGCCGTCATCAGCGCCGGCACGTTTACCCTTTATCTTAATCCAACAACCTTTACCGTGGCCCGCGGCACAAGCCCCTCCGACCTCACGGTTTCCAGCGACGTTAGCGGCAACGGTTGCACGTTGACCGGCGGGGGCATCATGACGCTGACCGGCAGCAACACCTACACCGGCGCAACGACGATCTCCGCCGGCACGCTCTTGATCGGCGGCTCGGGCGCGCTCGGCGGCGGCAATTATGCGGGCGGCATCTCCAACAGCGGCGCCCTGGTCGTGAACACCAGCAGCAATCAGACTTTTTCCGGCGCGATCAGCGGCGCCGGCGGCTTGACCCAGGCCGGCCCGGGGACCCTTACGCTCACCCAGGCGAACACCTACAGCGGCCCGACGACGGTCTCCGGAGCCACGCTGACCACCTACAAAGCGATTCCCAACACGTCCTCCGTCACGGTGGCCAGCGGCGCCACCTTCGACGCCGAAGTCAACAACGCGACCTACAACACGCCACCCGCGCCCTGGTATGTCAACGGCACGGTCTACTCGGGCGCCGGCTTCGTGCAAACCCTGGGCAACGTCACGCTCGGCGGCGGCACGCTCAGCGGCAATGCCGCAGGCGGAGGCGGCTTCGGCAATTACGGCAATTATACGATTACCGGCGGAGCCTATTCGATCACCAGCAGCGGCAACTCGCTGATCAGCGCCCTGAACGGCTTGAGCTTGCAGGGGAGCGGGCGCTGGGCATCGACGTTGTCAATCCCGGCGACGTGCTCACGATCTCCGCGAGCGTCTACGACGCCCCCGCGGCTACCGCCGGCGTCACCCTCTCTGGCAGCGGCCTGCTCGTGCTTTCCGCCAACAACACCTATACCGACGCAACGACAATTTCCGGCGGCACGCTGCAACTCGGCGACGGCGTCGCCAACAACGGCAATCTGGCCGGCAGCATCACGAACAACGCCGTCTTGACGTTTGCGAATCCCAATGCCCAGACCTACACCGGCACGATCAGCGGCGTCGGCGCCTTGATCAAGACGGGCGCGGCGCTCTGACGTTCCAAGCCGCGACGAGCACCTACAGCGGCGCGACGACGGTCTCGACCGGAACGCTGATCACCTACAAACCGATTCCGAACACGTCCTCCGTCACGGTGGCCAGCGGCGCCATGTTCGACGCCGAAGTCAACAACGCGACCTACAACACGCCCCCCGCGCCCTGGTATGTCAACGGCACGGCCTACTCGGGCGCCGGCTTCGTGCAAACCCTGGGCAACGTCACGCTCGGCGGCGGTACGCTCAGCGGCAATGCCGCGGGGGGAGGCGGCTTCGGCAATTACGGCAATTATACGATTACCGGCGGAGACTACTCGATCACCAGCAGCGGCAACTCGCTGATCAGCGCGCTGAACGGCTTGAGCATTCAAGGCAGCGCCGCGCTGGGCATCAACGTCGTCAATCCCGGCGACGTGCTCACGATCTCCGCGAGCGTCTACGACGCCCCCGGGGGCGTCGCCGGCATTACCAAGACCGGCAGCGGCGCGCTGGTGCTTGCCGCCAACAACACTTACACCGGCGCGACGACAATCTCCGCGGGCACGTTGATCTTCAACAGCAGCAGCAATCAAACGTTTTCCGGCGCGATCAACGGCGCCGGCGTCTTGGTCCAGGCCGGTCCGGGAAATCTGACGCTCAACGGCGCGCTCAGCAACAGCGGCCCAACGATAGTCTCGGGCGGCACGCTGACGACTTCCCAAGGTTTTACGAATACGTCCTACCTCGCCGTCGCCAGCGGCGCTGCCTTCGACGCCGAAGTCAACAATGTGACCCTCATCAACGGGAACACTGCCCTCGCGCCCTGGTATGTCAATGGCACGGTTTACTCGGGCTCCGGCTTCGCGCAAACCATGGGCAACGTCGCGCTCGGCGGCGGCACGCTCAGCGGCAATGCCGCGGGGGGAGGCGGCTTCGGCTATTACGGCAATTATACGATTATGGGCGGAGCCTGCTCGATCACCAGTAGCGGCAACTCGCTGATCAACGCGCTGAACGGCTTGAGCTTGCAGGGGAGCGCCGCGCTGAGCATCAACGTCGTCAATCCCGGCGATGTGCTCACGATCTCCTCGAACATCTTCAACGCCCCCGCCTCGAGCAATCCTGGCATCACCAAGTCCGGCAGCGGCACGCTGGTCCTTACCGGCAACAACACCTACAGCGGCAGCACGAACGTCAATGGCGGCGCCCTGTCCGTGACCGGCTCGCTCAACGGCAGCGGCGCGGTCAACGTCAACGGCGGCGGTCTGCTCAGCGGCAACGGCAGCGTCGGCAATGTGACCGTCATTTCCGCGGGCACGTTGGCCCCGGGCTATACCGCCGGCGCGGGAACGCTCAACGTTGCCAATTTGACGCTCCAAAGCGGCAGCGTGCTCAACTACACGCTCGGCGCGTCCCCCGGCGGCAACGCCTTCGTCAACATCGGCGGGTACCTTAACCTGCCCGCAAGCGGCGTAACGCTGAACATCCTCAACATCTCCTTGAGCACGGGGACCTACGCGATGTTCCAATACGGCACGACGGTCAGCAACAGCGCCGGCGTCTTCACCGCCGGCAACGTGCCGAGCGCGCTCTCCGGCGACAGCTTCAGCTTCAGCGAGTCCTCGGGCAACGTGATCGACCTGGTGATCTCGCCGTCGGGCATTCAGGCCATCAACGGGGTGTGGGGGACCAACGGCAGCGGGACGTGGAGCACGTCGGGCAACTGGACGGGCGGCGTGCCCGGCAGCGGCCAAGACACGGCCGTCTTCGGCACGGCCCTGACCAGCGGCACGGCGACCGTGACGCTGGACAGCAGCCGCAGCCTTGCAAGCCTCGGCTTCAGCACCACCGGGGGCAATAGTTATGCAATCGCCGCGTCGGGCGCGAGCACGTTGACGTTGGCCAACACGCTCACCAGCACGGCGGCGCTGAGCAACAGCGGCGGCAACCACGCGATCAACGCGCCGATCGTGTTGGGCAGCAACTTGAGCGTGACGGCCACGACGGGCAGCGCGTTGACCATCGCCGGGGGCATCAGCGAGAGCAGCCCGAGCACGTCGGTGAGCGTCAGCGGCGGCGGGGAATTGATCCTCAGCGGCGCCGACACGTATACTGGCGGCACGAACGTCAGCGCCGCGACGCTCGCCATCACCTCCGCCAGCGCCTTGTCGAGCACGGGCGTGGTGACGATCGGCGGCGGCGGGCAGCTCGTGTTGGGCAGCGGCTCGGGGATTGGGGCGCTGTTGACGGCCTCGGCGCCGATCGGTTCGGGCGCGGTGGCGTTGAGCGCGGCGGCTTCAGTTCCGGCGACGCTCGCGCCGATTGGAAACAGTGTTGAGAACATGGCGACGCTCGGCGGCGCTCCCTCACTGTCGCAAGGCGGTGGGGGAAGCGCCGTCGGCGTTACGGCCGCGGCCGTGCCCGAGCCGGGAACGGTCGTCCTCCTGCTCGTCGGATCGGTCTGCTGCCTGGTGCTGTGGCGTGCCGGTCCGTTGAGATTCCGGGCGGGTTCCGCCGGCGCCGCGGTCTAGGGCACGTCCAAGCCTTCGGCTCCTGGCACGATCGCCAAATGGCCTTTCCGTCCAAGGAATAGATGAGTTCCCGGCTGGGGCGTAAACGGTTGCGTCAAGTGCGAAAACATCCAGTCGATCAGGCATGACGGTTGGCCTTACCTGAAAGGCGATCTGGCCTCCATGCGCAAGTTTGCCAGGCTACGTTCGACAAAGGCGGCAAGGTTGTTCCGGTTGTACCCTGTCGCGACATGTGGATCGAGCCGCCGGCCGGCCTTAGTCGCAATTTAGATGGTTTCGCGGTGCTCGCGGCGAAGTTGTGCCAACAGCCGTTCGCTGCGGCCGTCGCCATAAACGTCGGCGGTGTCGAAGAAGTTGACGCCAAGTTTTAAGGCGCGGTGCAATGCCGCCAACGATTCGGCGTCTTCGACGGAACCCCATGTCCCGCCAATGGCCCATGATCCAAAACTCGCGGCAGACACTTTCCAGCCGGTACGGCCCAGTTCTCGATATTGCATCGATGTGGCTCTCGTTCAGATCGGATGGTGTCGAGTAATCGCGAATCGGCAGCCCCGCGGTCAGACGGAGGGCTTAGACGGACGTGAACCCGGGATTTCTCAGAGGAGAAAGCGAAAGGAAATCGGGTGACGCATCGGCAGAGCGTAGTCGTCGAATTGAAAGATGTGGGTTTCGTAAAGCGCCTTTGCACTGCCGGCGACACGAAAACGGGGTCTTGATAGGTCTGATAATACGCAAACGCCGACGGCGCGGCCATGACCATCATGCTGCACGCGCCCTTTGCCTCGAATCGTCGCCTCTGGCGCGACGCTCGGCCGTCGTGGACTGCTCCTTCACTTAACGCCGCCTGAAAATCAATACATCGGCATACTCGATCGGCATGACCACGGCGACCGACTCGCCCTCCCGCCGCAGTTTCAACCGGCCGCACCGGCTCGACCAGGCCGCCGCAACATCTTTCCCTTGGACCAGGGTCACCTTCATGTTCAGATACCGTGAGCCTTCTTTCTCGAAGAGCCCCAGCAGGTTCACCAGCGGCACGGCAACGGCGTCGGCGCTGACGAGCGGATCGGCGACGATCCCCGGCACATTCACCGTCACCGGACGGACGATCTGCGCCAGTTCCAGCGCCGGCCGGCTGACGATGTCCTGATGCTTCCGGTCGAAGGCAGACGCCCAACCCGTCTCGCCGCACAATTCGAGCGTGCGATTCCACCACAAGGCCCCTTCCGGCTCCTTAAAGCGCAGCAGCCACCCCTTGCCGGCGCGCGAGGTCTGCCCACGCTCGACGCCGGCGAAAACCTCCAGCGGTTCGTTATACTCATCCCGTGTCGCTGCCTGTGGCCCCAGCGCAAGAACGCCGCCGGCCTCAACCCATTTTTTCAGCTCGTTGGCCGCCCTTCTCGCCAGAATCCGGTCTGTGGCATAGGCGGCCCGGTAGTTTCCAATGAACCGCTCGAGATCCCGCCCCGCGATGATGTCGAGGGGAATTTGGTTCTGCTGTAACATGCAGTAGAAGTGCTGCCGCTCGAATTCGTCTTCCTGCGTCTTGTTGGCCTCGAGCCAATAGAAATTCTCAACGCTGTAAATCAGGCAGACCTGGGGCGCGACCGGCATGCCGGCCCAGAGATGCGGTTCGATCTCTTCGCCGCCGACCATGCGGATCGCGTCGGCCACGCCGCGGGCGATGGGCGCGGAATCGGCCCAGTAATCACACGTCGCCGACGTGGTCGGTCCGTAGTTGAAAAAGCTGAAGGTTTTGCACCCCTGGCCCAACAGCAAATTGATGCGCATGGGAACATCGCGACACGTGGCTGCTCCCTTCGGATCCCAGCCAACGCAGATGGGATAAAACCCGACGCTAGCGGGGCTGATTCCCTGATACCGGGCGGCGCCGCGCAGTAGGTTGGCAAAATAAGCGACCTTCTGGTAGAGCCCGCTGCCCCAACTAGTGAGTCCGCTAGACATCCAATCTTCCGACCAGTGCATCGACACCGCATTGAGGCGGCCATCCTCAAAAAAATCAATAGCCTGGCCGCCCAGCGCCCCGTCCAGCATGCCGGCGCCGTGATCTGAATAATTGACTGTGACCGGCGTATTCGGCAGCTTCTCCTGGATCGCCCGGTTGATTTCCGAAAAATACTCGCTGCAGGCGGCGTACGTGTAACGGCAGGACCAGTGCCACAGCCGGCGTTGGGCCAGCGGAGCGTCAGCAGCCACTGGCTTGTCGCGCCGAATGTGGCAGACTTTTTCGAGGCTGCTTACGCCGAACGACTCCGGCGACACGCCCTGCTGCTTCAGGTAATCGCGGAATCCCCGTTCACCGGTCTTGGCCCAGGTCGGATCGAAGCCGCTGCACCAGCCGGGTTCGTCGGCCGCCATTAAATAGGCCAAATGCGCCCGGTCTTCGGACGTGAACTTTAATTGCTTTGCCCATTCCGGCGTGCCGCCAGACGCGGCAATGGCCTGAAATTGGCCCGAAATCCATTTCTGGCACCAGGTGTTCAACCCAAGCCGTCGTGTCGTTTCCAACTCATAGTTCTCACTATCGGCCACCGTGGCATCCCCGCCAACGGAATGCGCGCCAAATCTGAGCAATTTAGGCCTCCGTTCCTTCGGCACGCCAACACTGTCGGCCATTTTCCGTCGCCGCAAAAAGGTCTCGGGCAGCGTTTCAATCAGATCCGGAGTTTCCAGGATGCTGGGCGGCAAAGTGAACGCCACCTCCGCGCCCCGCGGATTCTCGATCGTCATCGAACGGGCGATGTATTTCTCCTCGGGCCAGGAGGCCACTTGGACCTCGACCTTGCAATGGGAAATCGCCTCGGCGCCACGGAGCGTGAGGCCGATGTCGCCGCACATCGGGCTGCACGGCAGACGTTGCCACGGCGACCAGGCGCCGGGCGCGATGTAGAGCCCGTGGTTCGACAGTTTCTCCGGCAGCGGATTGCGGCCCCAGGAAAGATGCATCTCCGGCAAATCCCGGTTCGAGTGCGCCGAGATCGCGGCCGCGGAGGATGTCGCCGGCTCAAGCAGCCGGTAGCGTACGAAGCGCTCTTCGCCCCGGCTGGCGGCGGCAAATCCCAAGAGCAGCAGCGCAAGCCCCGTCGCACGTTGGATGGCATTCATGGTTCTCTCCCGACGGCCGGCTCACGGCCCCGTCGCTTCAAACACCTGGATCTGGGAATTCCCGCCAACAAACAGATATGTGTTGCCGTCCTTGGATCCGACAGCCAGGCAGGTCGGCGTTAGCGGCAAGCGTCCGCCGGACTCCTTCTCGCCAAACACGCCCAGCGACTGGCCCGTCATGGCGTCCAGGGCGAGCACGCCTATTCCGGCCGCAGGGGTCGCCCAGAGCGTGTTCTTCATCATGGTCATAGGCGGTCGGGCGGCAACCGCCCACAACTTGGCGCCGTCCGTGCGGTAGCCGACAACCTTGTCCCCCTCGCAAAGGCAGACCCGGTGAAGGTCCTCGCTGACGGCCAGGCCGCGGTTGTCGATCTTCACGCCCTCCGGCGGCCTGAAAAACGATTGGGGCTTGTCCAGCGCGGCCACGTCCAGCCTCTCGACGACGCCGTCCTTGACATAGAACACGGCCTTGCCGGCGGAACAGAATTCCGTCGCCGGCGCAACCGGGTACGGACCGTGAAGCAGAGCGCCGGTGCTGGAGGACTGGGAATGGACAGTCCAAGAGCCGTAACCGAATATGACCGCGATCGAAGCGTCGGCATAGGCGGCTCTGTAGGTCCAGTTTTCCGGTCCCAGGGCCGGGTATTGTTTCTGATCGCCGAAAGTGACCAGGCCGCTCGTCCAGAGCGGCCGGTTGTCCCACGAGATCTTACACGTCCCGCCGGCGATGACGCTCAAGTCCGGACAGACGGCGAGTCCTTGGGCATTCACGCCCATCACGAGCCCGTCCTGCCTCCGACTGCGGTCGAAATGCACGAGTGTCGGCAGGACTCCGCGGCCTGCGTTGCTCACCCATAAGCCGCCCGCCGGATCGATCGCGATGTCGTTGAGGCCCGCGGCGAAGGCGAACTGGTCGGGGGCCCACATTCCGCTGAATTCGCCGCCGCGCCCGATTTTCACGCCCGTCGGCTTTCCGTCGGCGGTGTACTCGTTGATCGTGTTGACCAAATCGCCGTCCGCGCCCCCGATAGCGATATAAATCTTCCCCTCCACCGGGTCCACGTCAATGGCCGCGGCGCCGGCAAAACCGTCGATTATCGGCCCCTTGCCCGGATTACCCTCGGCATCGATCTCAAAGACAGACTCGCCGGTCAACAACAGGAGGTTTCCGTTCTTCGCGTTCGCGATGTCCACCGGCGCAACCACCATGAGGCGGCTGTTGAACGGGTGTTCCTTCCCGGTCGCCTTCTCCAACCGCAGCAGTTCATCGCGGCCGGAATCAACCACATAGAGGTGGGAACCGGAGGCAATCAGCGCCTTGGGACTCGATAAACTAGGAAACCCGATGCCTGGCTCCGCCATGCCGCCCCCCCAAGCCGTATTCTCGAAGCCCCAGGTTGAGTCCATCTTTCCGCCGGCCTTCGTGAACCGTCTCAGCAGCTTCGGCGCGACAACATAAACATAGTCCTCGTCGACGGCCGTGGCAGTAGCATTATATCCGGAACATGGAGATTCCCAGATCACCCTCCCATCCGGCGCCAACTTGATAAGCGCGTTCCATGGGGCGTTCACCATGCCGCAAAGATAAAGATTGCCGTGCTTGTCGACGCTGATCCGGCCGCCGGCCGTCCTAAAAGGCATCCCCTTGACATTGGTCTGCCCAAGCGTCTTGACATAGTTTACAGCCAAGCCACCCGCCGCGGTGGACTGCGCCGCCAGAACCAGCGCAGCAACTCCAAGCCACCAAGTCATCGTTTTCCGCTTCATGGAAATTATTCTCCTTTTTCAATGCTGCCAATCAATCGTGTAATCCGCGGCAGTAAGCGGTGTTTATGGTGATTCTCGTCTTTGGATCTTTTAATAAATGTTAGGTGCATAAGGCGCCTTGGGCGGTTTGAGCTGGGTCAGACCGCCGGGATCGGCCAGCAACGACAAGCCCCCATTGCCGATCAGCGGGTACTGGTAGGCGGGGGCGTTGAAATCGTCCTTGACGACGTTGCCGAGCGACAGATCGCTCCAGCCAGCCCTGGCGGCGGCGGTGTTCTTCGCCTTCGCCGGAACGGCATCCTGTGCGAAAGACACAGACGCTGGCGAGAAACTCAACACGAACAACATCGCGAAAGCAGGGCATAACGACAGCGCGGCTGAAGGGCGGTCTTCTCTTCCGCGGCTAGCAAATGCTGACACCTTGTTGTGCATCATGACTTTCGTTGTAACTGTTGCGAACTTGCTTGACAACCATAACCCCACAACGCCCAAGGAAACGTCGTACGTCCAAGCTTACCCGAAAACCGCGGTTTAGCAAGGCTTTCCCCGATTTTCCGTTGTTTCCCCACGCGACCGGGCAATGGGCGAAAAAGATCAAGGGGCGATTCCACTACTTCGGAAAACTGGTTGACGACCCAAGGGGGGAGAATGCCTTCGCCCAATGGTTGGAGGAGAAAGACAATCTGCTGGCCGGACATACCCCGCGGGTGAAGGCGGAGGGGTCCGCCCTCCGGGAACTTCTCGACCGCCACGTGGTCGCCAAGAGACACCTTGCTTGACACCCCCGAAATCAGCCCGCGATATTTTTCGGAGTTGTACGCCTGCCGCCGCCGAATCGGCGCCGCCTTCGGACTCCGCCGCCTGATCATCGACCTTGCCGACGACGATTTTGAACCGACATTTCCCATTTGACATCCAGTTAGCGCTGTAGCACTAGGAGAGGACGAACTAGCCGAAGACCTTTACCGGATATACGGGCGAGCAGGTTCGGTTTTAGGTTCGGTTGCGGCCCAGGGACCGGGGGGCGAGGGCAGGTAAACGACACAACCCTTTACCTAGCAAAGGGTTGTGAAATAGGCCCGGGAGGGATCGAACCTCCGACCAAGGGATTATGAGGCCGTTCTTTTAGCTCCCTCGGGGTTCCCTCGGTGAAAAAACCCCAGAAAACGCGGTGTTTTCTGCCGTAGTTACCGGGCCAAACCGCGAACAGGCATTGATCCAGGTTCGGTTTCAGGTTTCATTCCGAAGAGCTTGAACCGATCGGAATGCGGACGGACTCTGATTCCTCGGGTGTGAGGTAGATATACTTTGAGTGCATTTCCAACAAACCCGACTCGTCCTTTCATGACTCGGTCCGGAAAAAACGATTCCTTGAATCCTCCCTGTCGGGATCGCGCCATGCTGGCCCGTCTTCTGCTCGTGATTGGCCCGTGGCTGCTTGCCGGTTTCGCCGCGGCACAGACGGACGTCCGTTTGCCGCCACAAGGTCATTCTCCGGCGAGCGTCGACCTGATGCCGGAGTTCGAGCGGCTGGGCTTGACTGCGCGGGTGCAGGGCAACCGCGACACCTGCTCGATCTTCGCCGTCACGGGAGTGGCCGAGTTCGAAGTGGGACGCGAGTCGCACGGCCGACCGTCGCGGCTCTCGGAGGAATTCCTGATCTGGGCGGGCAACAAGGCATCGGGCATGACCGGCGACCAGGCGATGTTCTACAAGGCGGTCCACGGACTCGACGCGCTGGGCATCTGCTCCGACGAGTCTGATGCCCTACGGGAGCAGCGCCGACGCCAGCCGCCGGCCGTCCCCGGCCGCCTTGGCCAACGCCAGGGAAGAAAGCCGGCGATGGCGGGCGCATTGGATCAAGCGTTGGGACGTGCAATGCCCGTTGAGCCCGCCGCAGATGTTGGCCATCCGGCAGGCGCTGGCTGCCCGCCATCCCGTGGCCTGCGGGCTGCGTTGGCCCAAGCAGCTTCACGGCTATCAGCTTCTTGAGGCGCCGCCGCCGAAGAAGGTCTTCGACGGCCACAGCATCATGTTGACCGGCTATGCCGACGACGCGCAACGGCCGGGCGGCGGGGTATTCCTTTTCCGCAACAGCGACGGCCCGAAGTGGGGCAAGGACGGTTACGGCGTGATGTCGTACGCTTATGCGGAGCGGTACGCCAACGACGCCCTTTGGCTGGAACGCGAATCGCCCCATGCCGAGGCGCCCCTGGTGCGCTACGAGGCGGAGGGAATGCCGGTCCTTGCCAGCCGGCACTGTTCGGCCAGCCCGCAGGACATGAGGCCCTGGGGCGGCCCGATGTGGAGCCATGGCCGGCAGCTCTTCTGCGGGGCCCAGCAAGGCGGCTTCGTGGAACTGGGCTTTTCCGTGGCGAAAGCCGGCCGCTACCGGCTGCGGGTGCTGGCCACGGCGGCCCCCGATTTCGGCATCGTCCGTGCATCGCTCGACGGTAAGTCCTTGGGTCCGGCGCTGGACCTCTACTCCGGTCGCATCTGCCCGGCCGGCAGCCTGGAATTGGGCACGTTGGAAATTCCGGTCGGCCCGCATCGGCTGCGAGTCAAGGCGGTGGGCAAGAATGCCGCCTCGCAGGGGTTCGCCTTCGGGTTGGACGCCGTGGACCTGTTATCGCCGGGCAAGTGAGGCGGGCAGTTGCCGGGGCGCCGATGCGGTTCAGTGCCTCCCGTCGTGGTCCGGCGGCACGGAAAGCGGCGCCACGTCCCGCAACCCTGCCTTGCTCATGTCAGCAGGTTCCGTCCCGCGCAGATGGAAAGCATATCAGCTCGCCCTTGTCCCGACACGGCTCGCTCAAGTCCATCGGGGAGACCGCTTTCGGGAGCGGATCGGGGGGAAGAATCGCCCCTTCCCCAGAACCGTCGTCCCTCTATAATTCCCGCAACAGGCAGCGTAACACTTCCTTCAAGATCCCAGGGAGGACTTGTCATGGCGTTCAATCGCGGCGTGGTATACCTGAAGCCCGGCGAAGTTCGCGTGGAGTCGATCGACTTCCCCAAACTGGTCGATGCCGCCAACGGCAGGAAGATCGAGCACGGCGTGATCCTGAGGATCATCTCGACGAACATCTGCGGGTCGGACCAACACATGGTGCGCGGCGCACGACGGCGCCGGCGGGGCTGGTGCTGGGCCACGAGATCACCGGCGAAGTGATTGAGACCGGCCGCGACGTGCTGTTCATTCGCCAGGGAGACCTCGTTTCGGCGCCCTTCAACATCGCCTGCGGGCGCTGCCGGAATTGCAAGGAAGGGAACACCGGCATTTGCCTGAACGTCAACGTTTCCCGGCCCGGCGCCGCGTACGGATACGTGGATATGGGCGGATGGGTCGGCGGACAGGCCGAGTACGTGATGGTCCCCTACGCGGACTTCAACTTGCTGAAGTTCCCCGACAAGGACCGGGCGATGGCCAAGATCAGGGATCTGACCCTGCTCTCCGACATTTTTCCGACCGGCTACCACGGCGCGGTCACGGCCGGCGTGGGGACCGGCGCCACGGTCTATGTGGCGGGAGCCGGACCCGTGGGACTGGCCTGCGCCGCCGCGTGTCACCTGCTCGGGGCCGCGGTCGTCATTGTCGGCGACATGAACCCGGACCGCCTCCGGCAAGCCCAAAGCTTCGGCTGTGAAACTGTGGACCTCGGCAAAGACGCCACGCTCGCCGAGCAGATCGACCAGGTCCTCGGCATGCCCGAGGTGGACTGCGCCGTCGATTGCGTCGGCTTCGAGGCCCACGGCCAGGGGAAGGAGGCCAACAAGGAACGGCCCGCCACGGTGCTGAACTCGATCATGGCAGTGACCCGCGCGGGCGGGGCGCTGGGGATCCCCGGCCTGTACGTGACCGACGACCCCGGCGCGGCGGACGAGAGCGCACGTTCGGGCATGCTCGGCATCCGCATCGGCCTGGGGTGGGCGAAGAGCCACCAGTTCAGTACCGGCCAATGTCCCGTGATGAAGTACAATCGCCGGCTCATGCAGTGCATCCTGCACGACAAGGTGCAGATCGCCAAGGCCGTGAACGTGACCACGATCACTCTGGACGAGGCCCCCAAGGGCTACAAGGACTTCGACAAAGGCGCGGCCAGAAAGTTCGTGATCGACCCGCACGGGATGATCGCGGCGTAGGGCAGCCGTGCTCCGACATCCCGCCGTTGCGGTGCAGACCCCTGCGGCCCCGCTCCCGGTTGGGCCTCGGCTGCGGGCTACGTGCCGGCTCCGCTTGCTCTCCCTACTCGTCCGCCGCGACCAGGGAGACGCGGAAGCCCACAGACCAGCCGCGATTCCCGGGCTCGTAGGCGCTGCGGAGCGCCGACCGGCAGCACTCCGCCGGGAGGACCCAGCAACCGCCGCGATGCACGCGCAGCGAGCCACCAGGAGGTCCCGTCGGATCGTCTGTCGCCGACTTCGCATAATAGTCTTTGTCGTACCAGTCCTGGCGCCACTCCCATACGTTCCCGTGCATATCATAAAGGGGGCGCTCCCCGTCAGCAGCTTGTAGAGCGTGCAACCCAGGCTGTAGATGTCCGCGCGGACGTCCACGGCGGACTTTTCCGCGACCTGCTCCGGGGCCATGTAGTCGATCGTGCCCAGGGCCTGCCCGGTCGCCGTCAGCTCTTCGCCTGGCGCAATCGCCAGGTTCGTCCGCGCCAACCCCAAGTTGAGGATTTTCACCTGGCCGGAGGCGGTCAACATCAGGTTCGACGGTTTGATGTCGCAGTGGACGAGGTTGTGCTCGTGGGCGCACTGGAGGCCCAGCGACGCCTGACAGACGATTTCGCAGGCGTCGGCCAGCGGGATCGGGCCGCAGCGCCGCACCACCTGGTCCATGTCCAACCCGTCGAGCAGCTCCATGACGAGGAAGCGAGTTCCGGCGATTTCGCGGGCGTCGGCGGCGCGGACGACGTTGGGATGTTCCATCGCACCGATGGCCTTCATCTCCCGCTCGAAGCGGCGGTACGGCCTGGGCATCCTCAAGCCGCCCCTTGGGCAGCACCTTGATCGCCACATAGCGATCCAGCTTCGTGTGCAGGGCCTTGTAAACCGTGCCCATGCCGCCTGCGCCGAGTTGTTCCAAGAGTTGATATTCGCCGAGCTGCGGCAGGTCGAGTGTCGCGGTTGAGGCAGCCTCGCCAGGCTCGACGGAATGCAACTGCGGATCGAACGCCGCGGTCTCCTGCAAGCCCGCGTCCGCGGCAGCGGCGCCGCGCCCGCCGGGCAGCGGAGGGGGCGCTGGCGGGGCTTGCGGTTTCTTCAGAACCTTTCGCAAGAGCCGGTCGTAGGCCGCCTTCTTTTCCGCGTTGAGCAGGCAGACCCTGGCCGCCGCCGCCTCGTTGAGCAACTTTTGCGATTCCTGTGCGTGCTTGCCCGCCTGGAACGTCCGCAGATGGGCCATCTGCCGGTCGGCAGCGCTCTCGATGACCGTGGGATCGTTCTCGAACGCTGGTATGGCCAGCAGCCGGTAGTGATTGGGCGGTTGCTCGCTGGCCGGTATCCCCAACCATTGATGGTAGGGATCGAACTTGTCCGCCATGGTTGCCTCGGGAATCCTTGCGTGGTTCCGTGCGCGAAAAGTGCAACACCGCCCATTTTAGCGTCCAGGCTCCACCGCCTCAAGTACCCCCGCCACAGAGGGTGCATTCCCGTTCCTGCGCCGGCGGTTTTCGGGTAGATTGGGGGGGCGTTTTCGGAAAACTTGGAAACCATCGCCGGCGGAGGAATGCCATGGACGGCAAGGCAGGAACGCTTCCTGAACGGTGGAAGCTGCGGACGGAAGCAGCGTATCGACGGATGGACGTGTTGCCGCGCCTCGCCGACGTGTTGCGTCGGATTGCGGCCATCGCCCCCGGCGACATGGCTGCCCTGGAGGCCCTGCTGCCGGATCGCTGGGTGGCCGCCCATCCCGAGCATCGGCTTGAACAGCGAGAAGAAGAATCCCGTGAGGCTCAGGCCCGTCATCGCCGGAAACGGGCCGCACGTCGGCTCGCCGTCGCCCAATAGGCGATGGTGGCTTTTTGCCGATTACCGACTTGGAGGTCTTTCTTCGCGTTCCGGAACCGATTTCTCAAGGGAATTTCGGGTTACAGCTCCCGGTAGGGCAGCTTGAAAAGCAGGTTGGCCTCGCTCAGCTTGCCGGACTTCAGGCCCGCGGGGATCGCTTCCGTGGTTTCCCTTAATGGGTGGTGTCGTTGGGCGTGTTGGCGAAGATGGCGGAGTTGGACTGGTTCAGCGTCGCGCCGACGTAGTACACGCCGCCGCCCGCGGCGGAGCCGGAGGCGCCGTTGGGGTGTCCGGCGCCCGACAGGCCGCCGGCGGCGACATTGACGGCGAGGGCGGCGTTGTTGAGAATCAGCACCGACATCGGCGCGACAAACACGCCGCCGCCCTGTCCGTTGGCGCCGCTGCCGCCGTCGCCCGTGGCGCCGTTGCGGCCGAAAACGGCGCCGCCCCGGCCGCCGTTGCCGCCCCGGCCGCCGTTGCCGCCCTGGGCGACGTTGCCCAACAGCGCGCCGGTCAGCGTCGCCGTGTCACCGGAGACGTTGAACAGCGCGCCCCCTTGGCCCAAACCGCCGCTGCCGCCGGCGCCGCCATTGCCGCCATTGCCGTCAAACCCGGCGAGGCCCTTGGGACCAGGGCCGCCGCTGCCGCCGGCGCCGCCATTGCCGCCTTGGGCGACATTGTCGAGCATCAACGGCAGACTGATCTCGGACGTCATGTCGCCGAGGCACAAGGCGCCTCCCTGTCCGGCGCCGCCGTCGCCGCCTTTGCCGCCGGCATAGCCGGTCCCGCCATGGGGGCTGCCGGTGGCCTTGCCGCCGGCCCCGCCGGCCCCGCCGGTGGCGGAGTTGTTTTTCATCGGCGCGCCGCTGAGCGAGATCGTTGTACCTTCACCGAAAAAGCAGAACACGGCGCCGCCCGACGCGTCGCCGCCTGCGCCGCCGAGGCCGGGGGCGGGGCCGCTGCTGCCGGCCCCGCCGGCCCCGCCGATGGCCTGATTGTTGTTGACCATGCCGCCGTTAATGTTGACCACGGTTGTCTCTATTGCACCTCCGGAGGCTTGACCCCCGTTGCCGCCGTAGCCGACGTTGCTGGCGGCCCCACCGTTGCCCCCTTGGGCCACGTTGCCGCTGAGATCGACGTTGATCAGGGTCGCAGCATTCCCGTCGATGCCGCCGCCCGTTGCGATACCGCCGATGCCGGCGTAGGTGTTGGCAACGGCGTTGGCGCCGTTGGCGCCGACGGCTCGGTTGTTCGTGACATCCAGGGAGGCCAGCGTGACGAAGGGGCCGTCGCCACCGAGCGTATCCTCCGCCAGAGCGCCGCCCTCGGCCGAGCCGCCATAACCGCAGGCGGTGCCGCTCGACGGAGCGCCGGCGGCGCCGCCATCGGCCTGGTTGCTGGCGATCGAGCCGCCGGTCAGGGCAAGCGTCGTGCCCCTGGCGACGAGAATGCCGCCGCCCCAGCCAAGTCCACCCTCGCCTCCACCTTCGTTGGCGGCGTCGTTGCCGGCCGTGGCGCCGCCGGCGCCGCCGATGGCTTTGTTGCCGTTGACGACGGCGCCCGCGAGGATGACCGTTGCGGAGTCGGTCGCGTAGATGCCGCCGCCAACGCCGGAACCTCCGCCATCGTTGAATAAATCGCTGCCGCCGGAACCGCCGACGCCGCCGGTGGCCGTGTTCCGCTGGACGGTGAGCGTTACGAAATTGTTGCCCATGCCGAGCGAGCCTCCGTCGAGGTAGAGGCCTCCGCCATCGGCTTCGCCCCCCGCGCCGCCGAGTGCGGCAGCGCCTGCACCGCCGGAACCTCCCTTGCCGCCGACCGCGCTATTGCCCAGGAAGGTGTCGGATGTCTTCGCGCGCGCCTTGGACGACTGGCCGAGCGTGATCGTCGTGTCGCCGGTGGCATACAGTCCGGCGCCCTCGGCCGTGCCGCCGGAGCCGGCGATCGAGGCGCCCTCGCCGGTGCTTGCGTGTGCGCCGTTGCCGCCGGTCGCGGTGTTGTTGTTGATCGCGGAATTGATGAGCGTGATCGTGCCGCCGTCGCTGTACACGCCTCCGCCGAAGGCCGACAGCCCGTTGTGCCCGGCGGCGGTCGCGTTGCCGCCGACGGCGGAGTTCTTCTGGACGGTCACTCCCGTGAGCAAGAGGTCGCCGCCGGCGTTGAAGATGCCGCCGCCTTCGGCGTTGCTGCCGCCCGGCGCAGCGCCGCTGAGGCCGTCGTCAACGGCCTGGCCGCCCTCGATCGTCAGGTTCTCGAAGGTAACGTCGATCCCGGAATTGACGATCTGGAAGACGCGATCGGCCCGCGTCTGCTTGATGATCGTCGATGGTCCGGCCCCTTCGATCGTGACCGAGGCCGTGATGTCCAAGTCGCCCGTGGCGGACGCATTCTCTTGGCCGACCGTGTTGGGGATGGTCAGGTTGTAGGTCCCGGCGCTCAACATGATCGTGTCGCCGCCGTCGTCGAAATTGGCCTGGCGGACGGCATCCCGCAGGGTTGGGACATTGGTGTTGCCCGCCGTCGGCGTAAAGATCAGGGCCGTATCCGTGTCCTGGGTTGTGGTTGGGGTCAGGACGGACAGCAGGCTGCGGTCTTCCAGGCATTCGAGGCGGAGCTTGGTGGACGGGCGCCGCCGCGACGGCGTTGACCGCCGGCTGGCCGCCGCGTGCTCGACCGGCGGCGTTTCCACGGGTTGGTCAAACTCATTGCGGGACTCCTTCTGCGCTAGCGGTCGGCCAGGGTTCAGCGCCGCTGCGGCCCCCCGCTGGCCGGCGGCGGACCGCACGCAAGCACATCGATCAGGCGTCCCTCCCGGAATGCAATTCCTTAGTCGCGAATGTGCCTACTTCAGCACTGCGCCAGAGACCGCCTCGCGGACGGCTCGATTTGGCGATTTGCGTCATTCCTCCAACAATGCACAAGCAACAAAGTATACGCAGCGGGAACATTCGTATATTAGGGGGGGGTTGAATACCCATCTCAACGTTGAGGCCGGCGGCGGCGATCATTGCGCCGTGCAACTGCTGGCATTCCAAGTCAAAGACTGGTATCGTTCCGGCATGGCGATGCTCGGGGCCCATGAATCGATCGCGGGAGGATACTGCAAGGCGGTGGAAACGGCCTATGCCGTCGGCGGCGACTGCGTGCAATTGTTCACCAAGAACAGCAACCAGTGGCGGGCGAAGCCGATCTCCCCAGAAGAAGCCCGGCGGTTTCGCGCCGCTCTGGCCGAATGCGGCGTGGCCCAGCCTTTGGCCCACAACTCCTACCTGATCAACCTCGCCAGCCCGGATGACCCCCTTTGGCACAAATCGATCGACACCATGGTGCAGGAGCTTCTCCGCGCGGAGACGCTCGGCATCGCCTGGGTCGTCGCCCATCCTGGGGCTTACACCAGCGGGAGTGAAGCCGGCGGGCTGGACCGCATTGTCGCGGCGATCGACGAAATCGACCGCCAAACCCAAGGGCTCGCCGTCGGCTGCCTGTTGGAAACGACCGCCGGGCAGGGGACGGCGATTGGCTGGCGGTTCGAACACCTGGCCGCCATCCTCGACCGCGCGCGGAATCCAGATCGCCTCGGCGTTTGCTTCGACACGTGCCATGTGCTGGCGGCCGGATATCCGTTTTGCTCCCGCCGCGGCTATCGGACGACCATGCAGGAGTTCGACGCTATCGTCGGCCTGCGGCAAATCCGCGCGTTTCATCTCAACGACAGCCTGCGGGAACGAGGCTCGCGGGTCGATCGCCACGCGCACATCGGCCGGGGACACGTCGGCCTGGAGGCGTTTCGCTGTCTCCTGCGCGACCGTCGTTTTCGCAACACGCCGATGTATTTGGAGACGCCCAAGGGCAATGCGGGCGGGGAAAACTGGGACGCGGTCAACCTGCGGACGCTCCGCGAGTTGGCCGGGAAGAAGGCCGAGCCATAGGGCACAAATCGCCCCGCGGGGGACGTGAAGAAACTCTCCCGCAACGACGCCGATGGGAATTCCGGCCGCCCTACGGTCCGCACATCTCCGCCAGGCGGCGGAGATAATCGAGGGCCTCATCGACGTTGGGCGCCGGGACGCCGCGGCGGCGGCCCATCCGGTCGCAGCGGGCCAGGAGCATCAGTTCCTCGAAGTCCTCGCCGGCTTCCAGCCGCCGCCGCGCGCGGACGCCCAACGAGCCGTCGTTTACGGCCAGCGCCTCGACATGATGCTCGATCAGCCAGGCGGTCCGCGGCGTGACCAGGCCGGCTAGCGCCTCCAGTCCGGCGGCGACGTGGTCCTGCGCGTCGATCGCCTTGCCCACGTCGTGCAACAGCGCCGCAAGCAGAAATTCCTCGTCGTAAGGCAGTTGCTCGCGGGCCAGCTCGAACACCTGAAGACTGTGGTAGAGGACATCGCCCTCGGGATGCGTTTGCAGGTTCTCCTTGACATGTTCCAGGGGCAGCAGCAGGGCGCGGCATTGGTGAAAGCGGTCGGCGCCCCATCCCGCCGCCGGGCCGGGGGATTCCGCGGCGGGCCTGGCGACGACTTCCGCCACGCGGCCGAGGTCTTGGCGGCGGAGTTCGCGGCGGTCGGCGCGGGCCAGGGCGAGCACCTGCTCGTGAATTTCCCGCCGCGTGGGCAAGTCGCGCTGGCGGATCCCGTCCTCGCCGCCGAGACGTTGGGCCGCCCGCCGGCGGGCGCGGAAGAACTCGCGCTCGTCGCGCGACCAGAGGAGTCGCGCGGCCTCAAAGGCGATCTGCCGTCGCAGGTTATCGTTGGACATGGGAAGTTGTGTCGCCCGCGCGCCATCGGCTGCTCGTTAGCCGGCGCGGCGAACTCCTGCACAGTATAACCGATCGCGTTGCAGAAGGGGACAGTCCCATTTTCGTCGGACGAAAATTGGGACAGTCCCCCGATTGTTCGCGAGCCGGCGCGTCGTGCAGGGAAACCCTGCCAAGAAATGCGGACGCTCGGCGTTCTCCGGGAACACCGAGCGTCCGTCAAGCGCGCGAGCCACGCTGGAGCACGACTGCGCAGATTTACGATAGGCTCTAGTGAGAGCTCAGGGTGTCGCTGTTGATCAGGAAGTTGCTGTTGTTGGCCACCGGCAGCACCGGCATCCAGCAGTTTCCGGCGACGGTCTGGGTTCGGGCGTTGCCGGCGGGATAGATCGCCAGGCCGAAACCAATCGAGTAGCCCTGCTCGACGGAGGCCAGTCCCGCATACGGCCCGGCCGCGGAAGCCGAGCAGCTCGGCCGCATGTACTCGCCGTCTGCGTACAGGGCCAACGTGTTGGAAATCGGCACGATGAAGGTGGCCCCGAGCGTCCACGTGTACAGGCTGCCGTTGGTGATCTGGTTTCCATTTTGGTCCAGGGCCAGATAAGTCTGTTCCGGGATGCCGAAGCTCAGCCACATGTTGGCGCCGCAATTGAAGGTGTGGTGCCAGAAGAAGTCGATCTGGCTCAAAGCCTGGTAATGGTACGGGGACTGCTGGTAAGAACTGCCGTCACTGAATTCCTCCACGTGGCCGTCCTTCTCGCTGCCGCGGTCGCGGAGCGCGCCCCATACGCCGATCTCGTTGCAGTCGTTCAGGGCATAGCCGATCTGGCCGCGCCATTGTCCCAAGGTCGGGCTCTGTGCGATCTCCCCGAACTCGTTGGTGAGCAGCCAGTCATAGGCAATGCCCATGTTCACGTGCGAGAAGAAGCCTTCGCCGCCGCAGGCGCGGCGGAACAGGCCGACGGTCATGAAGAGTTCCTGCTGGCCTGCGGAAGTTTCCGTCGTGTTGACGTTGTCGTTAAGATAGCGGCCGTCGAGATCCGCGGCGTGGTAGCCGGCGCCGAACTGGGCGCCGATGCCATACTCGCTGAGCTTTGGAATCGGCACGCCAATGTTGCCGCCGGCGACCGTTCCGGCGTTCCGCTGGAAGAAGCCGTCGGTGATGTTGTGATAGGCTTCCACGCCCGTGAACAAATCGAGGCCGTAGCCCGGGCAATCATCGCAGCCGCTGATGCAGCCGCAGCCGCAACCCTTGCCGCAGCCGCAACTCGGGCCGCAGCCGCAACTCGGGCCACAGCACTCATTGCACTCGCCCGGCGGCATTTGCGCGGCTTGCGTTTCGGGAACGAAGGGGCTAGTCGTGTCGCCAGCTACGGCGACAGTTGAATCGCCCGCGTTGTTGGACGCGTCGCTGGAGCGGAAACGAATCGTTTGCCCCAAGGCGAAATTCACACACAGTGCGGCCCAAAGGCCCGCAAGGAGTGCCAGTCGTGGCAATGCGCTTTTCATGAGTCTTGCTCCCACAATTAGGTTCTTGACGATTGAACGCGATTTACCGGCCGTATGATCTGTATCGGTTGTAACGGATAGTGCGGCAAGAAAACGTTTTTGACCTGGCAATCATTTCCCATTTTGCCCAGCTTCTTGTCAAATGGGGCTTCTGGCGGACCAAAAGTCCGCTTCGTCGCTAAGCTGCATACATCTATGGGTGGGTTTGGCCGCGGCCGCGACATTGGCTCTGCAGGCGTTTTCGCCGGGGCCGCCGAGGGCGATTCCCGCCGGGCAATATAATATGGTCTCGCATGCCGCGCCGGCCAGAGCGGCCGGATTCCGCCGCGAAGACGCGTTTTTTCCCCGCCGCGTCGGCAAATCCCGAACCGGCAAAGATTTTTCCCGCCCGATTTGACTTCCCGCCGCTTTTGACACAGATTTCAGTTTAGATCGGCTTTGGCAACCGCCGGCCTGCTTGCCGCGTTCGCGGGTCACAAGCGGCGGTTTCGCCCGAGGCCGGCGACTCTTCTCCCCAACTTGTCAATCACGAACTTTTTCGCCGTTTGTCGGCCCCGAGTCCGTCGTTCGTCCTTCTCTCGACGCTGACGGATCCATCGAGAACACGGGAATCGTATGCGCCGATCGTTCGCACGTGAGAAGCTGCGCGCTGCGCGTCGTGCCAGCCGGAGTCTGCGGGTCGAGTGCCTCGAAGACCGCAGCCTGATGACGGCCAGCGCTTTGGCGGCGATCGGATCGAATTGGTTTGGCGATTTTCTCCCGACCGGAGCGGCGGCGCACGCCGCGCGCCGAGCACGTCGATCAGCAGCGTCTCGGCCTCCACCGGCTCCGCCGCCATCGGCGGCGCGGGCAATAACGCCGTCGATTGGATCGTCCAGTTCAGCGCCGCGGCGATGAGCGGCCTCGCCTCCGCGTCGCAGTGCAGCCGCCTGCTGAGCGACTCCGACGGCGTTCAGTTCCAGCTTCTCGAAGGGCTGGGCATGGAGGGCGAGGTCCTCGTGCGGTCCACGGGGGCGACGGCCTCCACGGCCGCCTCCTTGTTGCAGGCCAACGGCAACATTGCCGGCTTCGAGGCCGACTCGTACCAGCAATTCGAGAAAACGCCCGACGATCCAGGGTACGCGGAGCAGTGGGCCCTTGCCGACATCAACGCCGCGGCCGCCTGGAACATCTCCACCGGCAGCAGCAAGGTCGTCATCGCCGTCATCGACACGGGCGTCAACTACGACAATCCCGACCTCGCCGCAAACATTTGGACGAATCCGCTGGGGGCCAACAGCGGCGACGGCTTCGCCGGCGACCTTCACGGCTACAACTTCGTCGACGACAACGGCGACGTGATCGACGACAACGGCCACGGGACCGTCGTCGCCGGCATCATCGGCGCCGCGGGCAACAACGGGCAAGGGGTTGCGGGGATCGATTGGTCGGCGTCGATCATGGCGCTGAAGTTCCTCGACGCCAACGGCGACGGCTACACCTCCGACGCGGTCCGCGCCGTCAATTACATGACGATGATGCGGACCGAGTACCACATCAACATCCGCGTCGCCAACGCCAGCTTCGACGGCGGCAGTTTCGATCCGGCGATGTCCGCCGCCATCGCCGCGGCCGGCAACGCCGGCATCCTCTTTGTCGCCGCCGCCGGCAACGAGGGAACGAGCAACGACGCGTCGCCGCAATACCCGGCGAACTACGGCTCCGGAACCGGCGGCGACGCCAACGTCATCTCCGTCGCCGCGAGCGATTCCAACAACCAACTGGCCAGCTTCAGCAACTACGGGGCCAACACGGTGAACCTCGCCGCGCCGGGCGTGAACATCTACAGCACGTACCTCGGCAGCTACGCGACCATGTCGGGCACGAGCATGGCGGCCCCGGAAGTGAGCGGCGTGGCGGCCCTGTGCTGGGCCGTCGATCCCAACGCCACGGTCGCCCAGGTGAAGGCCGCCATCCTCGACGGCGTCGACAAGATCGCCGGTTTGGCGGGAAAGGTGCAGACCGGCGGACGCCTGGACGCCTACAACTCCCTGCGGCTGATCGAAAGCGACGTTGCCCCGACCCCCGCGCCGACGCCCGCGCCGACGCCCGCGGTGGGCGGGCTGTCGGTTTCGCCCGGCTCGGTCCAGCCCGGCGCGACCGTGACGCTGGTCGCCTCCGGAGTGGCCGAATCCGGCGGCTCCGTCGCCAGCGTCTCGTTCTACCTGGACTCCGACGGCAACGCCGCGTGGGACTCCAGCGACCGGTTGATCGGCGCAAGTTCGAACATCTCCGGCGGCCTGGCGTCCCTATCGTTCAACACGGCGGGGATGGCCGCCGGGAGTTGCCGCTTCTTCGCCCGGGCGGAAGACTCCGCCGGCGTCTGGAGCGGCGCCGCCAGCGCGGCGCTGACGCTGACAACGCCCGTGAAGTATGGAACAACGGCCGCCACGGCGCTGGCAGTGAACGTCGGCTCGATCATCGGCGGCTCGCTGACCACGCCGAGCGAGATCGATTGGTTCAAGTTCCAGGCGGTTGCCGGCAGCAGCTACATCTTGCAGACATCGCTGGGCAGCCTGGCCGATTCCTATCTGACCCTCTACGGGACCGATGGAAAAACGGTCTTGGCCTACAACGACGACATCGCGCCGAACAACTACGCATCGCGGATTGTCTGGCAGGCGCCGACGGGCGGCGTGTTTTACGCCGCGGTGTCCTCTTTCGCCGGGGAGTATGTGGGAAGCTACAGCTTGCAGATCACCGCGACGAGCCCCCCCGTCCTCGCGGCGATTAGCAACCAGACGATGCCCGCCGGCGGCACGCTGACGCTGACCCTAGGCGGCGTCAGTCCCGACGGCCTGCCGTTGACCTACTCCGTCCAGGCGCCGAGCCAGATTGCCGTCAGCGTGTCGGGCGATGTGGCGACGATCCGGCCGCAAGCCGCCTTCACGGGGAGTTCGTTCCAGGCGACGGTGCGCGTCAGCGACGGCTATGAGACGGCCTTGGAGACGTTCACGGTGACGCTCGTCTCGCCGACGCCGAGCCAAACGAAGGCCGACGCAACGACGCCCGGCTCGACCAACGCAGCGCCTCGGCCGCCGATGGGCCGGCAGAACGCGGCGGCATGGACCCTTGATGCGGTTGACGCGGCGTTTGCGTTGCCGGGATAGTTCGCGACGATTGCGCACGGAATTCTTGTAGCCGGGCGGCATGGCGGGCTCGTCGCTTCGCTGTGCCGCCCGGCATGTTGCGCAAGGCCGCCTACGCGCCGCCGACGGACGCGGCCCCGGGGCGCCATGCCCGACGCTTGCGTCGGCATGTGAGGCGGGGTGGGCGCCCGGCACGGGCGGGGAGGCGGCGACGTTGGCATTCCGACGCAAGCGCGGGACATGGCGCCAGGCGCCGGGCCATGCCGCGCAATCAAAGACCCCCGCCTCCTTTTACCACCTTTTACCGCTTCTAATGGCCGAAAAACGGCCCAGTCCCCCGCCCCCCTTTCGCCGCCGTCCGCCGCCGCGTAAAATCCAGCGGATGGACCTGAACCCCGCCCAAGTCGCGGATTACCTTTATGGAAGCCTTGGGACGAATCAAAGACTCCCGACCCTTTTGCCTTCTCTTTTGCCTTCCTTCGAAGATGCGGTAAAATCTCAGTAGGAAATGAGTTTTCCGCTGCCGGAGCGCAATAAAATGATGCAGACGCTATGGGCTGTGGTTCGCGACGGAAAAATCGAGCTTTCCGACCGGGTGGACCTGCCTGAAGGAGCCAGGGTTCTCGTAACGCTCCTTCCCGATGAGGAGGGCCATTTCTGGCTAGAGGCAAGCCGGGGGTCGTTGGCCGCGATCTGGGACAACGCCGAGGACGACGCCTATGCCCCGCTTCTCGAAAAATGAGGTAGTCCTCGTCCGCTATCCTTTTTCGGACCTGACCGCAGCGAAGGTTCGGCCCGCGGTTGTGGTCAGCGGCGCTCACCCTTCCGAGGATCACTTGATTGTCCCGTTAACAAGCAGGACCGGCCGGCTGGGCGCCGGCGAGTTCGCGCTGGCCGACTGGCAGGCCGCCGGTTTGAACATACCATCGGCGGTAAAGCGCGGCGTCTATACCGTTCATGGCAGCTTGATCTTCAAGTCAGTCGGACGCCTATCGTCGCGCGATGCACGGCAGATCGAGCAATCTCTCCGGCAATGGCTGGAACTATCGTAGTGCTTCACTCGGTCGAGATGGGCGAATCCGTAGGGCGGGCCGCGGGCGCCCGGCGAAGCCTGGTCGCGAGCCCCGCCAAAAGCACAATCTTGGACGATTCCAGTGGGGCTCGCGCCGCCCACCCTACGTCCCTGTGCAGCTCGGGCAGACATGCCATGCGATGAACATACCGCCGGCGGTACAGCGGGGCACCTACGCCTTTCATGGCAGCTTGATCTTCAAGTCGGTCGGACGCTTGTCGCCCCGTCCGCCGTCCGCCAATCGCCTTCCGTTATCTTCGCTTCCGCCAGGCGAAGGCCAGCAGTCCGGCCAGACCTGTTGCCAACAGGGCCAGAGTGGACGGCTCGGGCACAGCGTTGTACGTCCCCACCCGGATGTTGGTGAAGATCGGGGCCAGGTACGACGGGCCCTCGTCCGTGGGAAATACAACGGAAGAAATTGTTACTCCCGGGGTTGTGGTCGCGACTCCCAAGAAAATCCCTGGCACTCGCTGCTTCCCCAGGGTATAGTAACGTCTTCGCTGGTGGCGTCGCTGAAAAAGACTTCCGCGTACGCGGACAAGCCGGCGCCGCCGTCTGCGTTCCCTCCTGCATACAGGTTGACCGCAAGAGCGGTTGTGCCAGATGGAGGAATTATGGCGGTGGAGACCTCGGTACTGGGCCAAAACACCGTCGTCGCACTGCCAATCGCCAAATCTCCCCAGCCCGCGTCACCCCTCACCAAGTAACCGCAGGAATACACATCACCAAGGGAATCGTCGGGCGTAAGATTCAAGGCGATGCCGTCGGCGGTCACAGAGGTATTCGTTGCAGCGTCTCTCGTGTTGTTAGGTAAACCTGCAAGGGTGTTGACGATGACGTAACCACCGTCAGGCACCCCCAATCCGGCAAATGTGTTGACGCCTGTGATTGTAACGTTCGCATTGAACGTCGCCGAATCGGCGATTGTGATGTTTTCGGCCACGGCGGCGGACGCGGCCAACAGCGCGGAAGCGAGGCAGACGCAAGTAAGCAGAAATCGATTCATGGCATTCTCCAGAGAAGCGTTATTCACAAAACCGTTTTCGGGCTGTCGGCAATATGCCGGCAATTTCGTTCCCGACGCGGAAATCCTCAAATTGGCGGAACCAGTCAAATTACCATTCGGCACTGGCGGTGGAGCTGAGCGCGAAAATTGCGAGTGCCGCAGCAAAGCCCCCGCCGGATCGGCGACCACAAAATCTGTGCAACCGTCATTGCCGGCATGACTGTCTTTAGTATGCGCGAGGGCGAAAAGGAACGCCATGGACTTTTCGCCAAATTTTGATGGATTTTCCGACACACGCCAAAAATAGCGTAATTTTTGATTGCGCCGCGAGGTGGGTGCATTCCCGTTCCTGGGTCGCAAAAGGGGGGCCGCAAAAGCGCAAAAGGCAAAAGGGGACATTCTACTTTTTCACCGGACGGCGCCCGGGCGATCTTTCAGAAAAGCAGAATGCCGGCTGTTTGCCGCCCGCAAAAGAAGAATGTCCCCCTTTTTCCCCCCTTTTTCCCCGGCGCCAATTGACGTTGGCTTTTGCGAAGAGAGCGCGGAGTTCAGTGCGTGCCTGAATCGGGGTCGGGACTAACGAGGGGGGAGGGCGTCCGAACGGGCTGCGACGTTGCCGAACTTCCGATGCATTGCCTTGGCGTATTCGGACTGCGCCGCGGCGGCCTTCACGTATTCCACAAAGGAGGGAAATTCGCTCCGGCGCGTTTCGTATTCCGCCTGGATCGCGGCCTGAATCCGGTTTTTCATCTCCACGCAATCAAATGTCTTTCTCGTCATGGCCCAACTCCATCGGACTGTAGATTTCGATAGCCGGATAGCCGTTTTGAATATTCACGCCCTTGAACTTGCGAATGCGATCGTAGTTGACGATATGCTGAAAGTTCCAACTCAAGATCAGGTCGGCGCGTGCGACGGAGGCGGCGGCAATGTGCGTGGCGTCGGCCCGCCGCGAGGCGCCAAGCGCGCCGGCGTCGATATATGCCTGTGCCAGCGATTCCACTTCCGCGTCAATCGCCGTCTCGGCGGCGCACCCTTCCGGCAACCCCTTCAAAATCCGCCGTACGCCGTCGGGGCCCTCTGCAACTCGAAATACGTCAACTCGGAAAGCAGCACGAGATAGCGGCCCAGCCGAACTTGGTCGAAGAACGCCAGGCTCCACGCGGAGAACTCGTCGTCCTCGCAGCCGCCGATGACCGACGTATCGACGTAGACGCGCGGTTTGATCATAAGCGGCCTCCCACCTCTTGCCGGCGCGGCAACTCTGGCGATTATATGTCTTCAGGCCATGTGCCGCAAGCCGCCGGCGACGAACATCGAAAGAGCAAAAGGGGACATTCTACGTTTCCCCCGAACGGCGCCCGGCGCCACCCTGCCGGCATGTTGCACAAAGCCGGCCTATGCGCTGCCGACGGACGCGGCCCCGTGGCCGTGCGGAAGATCGACGCTCACCGGCGGGGACGGCGCCGACACACGCGCACGCTCGAGAAAACCGGAGAGCTTCTGCGACGGGCCGGGATGCTGCAACTTGCGCAGCGCCTCGCCCTCGATCTGCCGCACGCGCTCCCGCGTCACGGAAAAGATGCGGCCGATCTCCTGGAGCGTATAGGCGTAGCCGTCGGCCAGGCCGTAGCGAAGGCGGATGATCTCCCGCTCGCGATAGTCCAAGGTCTGCAACACGTCGGCGATCCGCGTCTTCAGCATGTCTTGGTTCATGCCCGCCAACGGATCCTCCTGCCGATGATCGTAGACCAGGTCGCCGAGGTAGCTTTCATCCTGATGTCCGACGGGCTGGTCGAGCGAAAGCGGCTGGCGGCTCATGCGCAGGGCCCGGCGGGTGTCGTCCACGGACAGGCCGGTCCGTTGGGCCATTTCCTCGACGCTCGGCTGCGAGCCTGCGGTGTTGTGCGAGATCGCGGGTGACGTCGCGGACCTTTCCCATCTTTTCGATCATGTGCACGGGCACGCGAATCGTCCGGCTCTGGTCGGCGATCGCCCGGCTGATCGCCTGGCGAATCCACCAGGTTGCATAGGTGGAGAAGCGGAAGCCGCGGGCGGATTTCGAACTTGTTGACCGCCTTCATCAGGCCGGTGTTCCCCTCTTGAATCAAGTCGAGGAAACTCAGGCCGCGATTGCGGTAGTGCTTGGCGATGGAAACGACCAGGCGGAGGTTGCCGGCGACCAGGTCGCGGCGGGCGGCCTCGTGGTCCTTGGTCAGCGCGGCGACTGCGCCGCAGACGGCGGCGCAGCCGAAGGGGCGTTTCCATTGCCGCCCCGAGCAACGCGCGAAGCTCTTTGCGAAGCGGCAGCATGGCCTCCTTCGATCGGGCCGCGCCGTGGAGTTCGGCCAGTTGGGCGATCAGGGCGTCCATGCGTTCCGACATCCGCCGCAGCGCGGCCCACTTGATCTGCAGCCGCTGTAGCCGCACGTCGATTTCTTCAACCAATCGGGCCGCGCGGCGGCGGCGAGAGGTCAACCGCTTTCGCGCGGCGGCGCACGGCGGCCGGGCTGCGGCTCTTGCGCGCCGCCGTGGCGAAATCCTGACGATCCAACTCCAGCAACCGCCGCAGCGTTTGGAGATTCGTCTGCAAGCAGCAGAGCATCCGCCGCTTCTGCGACGCGTCGCTGATCGAAGTCGCCACCAACTGATCGATCCGGAGCCGCCCGGCGGCGACCTCCTCCAACGCCGATTTCGTCGCGTGGAGGACGTAGTCCGAGGTCAAAATCGACCGCCGCAGCCGATTGCGGGTCTTTTCGATCCGTCGGGCAGTGGTCAACTCCTCTTGCCGGTTGAGCAAGGGAATGTCGCCCATCTGCATGAGATAAGTACGAATGGAACCCGGCTCGAACTCGTCCATTATTGCCTCTCAATCTGCCCGAGTTCTCGGCATGGCAAGCCCCGAACGGCGTTCCGCGGCCGTTTGGAAGCCTCTGCCATGCATATAGTTCCGCCTGTTTATTGTATACGCCGCGTTCTCCGTAATAGTTCCCTTGGGGAATGCGAGATTCCACAGCGTCGAACAGGCTGCCAGTGTAGTGTCCCGTGCAGATCGTAAATTATGGGCGCCGTGCTTGCTAAGCGAACGAAGCGAGACAGCAAGCATGTTTGCCGTCCAATCTCGCCCGATCATGCCCACGACAAGCGTGGGCATGGCGCCCATCCTATGTAAGTCACACAGAATACAAAACGTTATTTGCGAGACACTGCGCCGCCGCCGCCCAATTACAAATCCCCGTCTGGGGGTGATGCACGGTCCTACCCGCCAAGATGGATCGACACGAATCGCTTGCCTTGCGCGGTCTGGATGTGCAGGAGCACGTCCCTCTCCGCCCCCTTTCCACTAAGAATCTTCCGTAAATCGTCAGCATTTGCCACTGGTTTTCCCTGGGCCTGAAGGATAACCATCCCGCTGTCCAGGCCGGCCAAGGCCGCCGGGCTGGCGGCGCGAACGTCGGTAATCACCGCCCCATGGTCGGCGGGAATCTCCAGCCGCTTGGCAATCTCGGGCGTCAAGGTCTGCGCCTGAATGCCCAGTTTGTCCAAGCGGACCGTCTGCGGCCTGCCGTGGGGAACCATTTGCTCCGCCATCGCCAGGCCGTAGTCGGCCGGCTGCTCGCCGGGAACGATGTCCAATTCCAAGGTCTTCCCACTGCGAACCAGCTTCAACCGCTGCGAGACGCCGATCGGCGTTTCTTCCACATATCCCTGAAGCTGTTGCGGACTGGACACTTTTTTACCTGAGAATTCCAAAATAATATCGCCCTCCTTGACCCCGGCCTTGGCGGCCGGCGAGCCGTCGCCAACGCCGCCAATCAAGACTCCTTCATGCACGGACACGCCGAACTGCTCGGCCAATTGCTGAGTGATCGGCTGGATCGAGACGCCCAGGTAGGCCCGGCGGACCTTGCCGGAACCGACCAATTGGCGGCCGACCCACTTCGCCAAATTCGCGGGGATGGCGAAGCCGACCCCCTGATAACCCCCAGTTTGCGTAGCGATCGCGCGATTGATGCCAATCACTTCGCCATCGAGATTCACCAGCGGCCCGCCGCTGTTGCCGGGATTGATGGCCGCGTCCGTCTGCAAGAGGTCTTGGCGGAGGGGCGAATCGAGACTACGCCCCTTGGCGCTAATGATGCCCGCCGTGACGGTCCCCTCGAACCCGAACGGCTGCCCGAGGGCGAGCACCCAATCGCCGACGTCCACGGCTTCGCTGTCGCCGAAGCGGGCGGCCTTCAAATTGCTCGCCTTTTCGATGTGCAGGATCGCCAAGTCGCTCTTAGGGTCGACTTTGACATCCGTGGCGTGAAACTCCCGCCCATCGGCCAGCCGGACGATCACCGTGCCATCGCCTTCGACGACATGGCCATTGGTGAGGATGATTCCCGACGGATCGATAATCACCCCGGAACCGCTGCTCACGGCGATTCCGTGGGGAGGAAAGGGCTTTCCCTTGAAGCGGAAGAGGTCGCCGAACGGCGTGCCTTCCCAGGGATTGAAGCCGTTATTGTCGTCGTCGTTCTCGGCCGCCTCGCCTTTCTCGGGGGAGGCGCGAGGCGTATTGACGATGGTCACGACGCAGGGAAGGACCTTTTCCGCGGCGTTATGGAAGGCGGCGGACAACTGTTTGGCGAAACTCGTGCCTCTTTCGGCTTCTTGCGAAGAGCGGGTGCGGGGTTCGGCGTTGGAAACCTCCTGGACCTGGTCAAAAGCCGCGATGGACACCCCGCTGCCGGGCGAGCCCAATGGATTCTTCCCGTCACCGATCACAGCCGCAAACGCGCCAACCACCCCCACCAACACGACCAGCGCCAACCAAGACCAGACCTTGGCCCGCCGAACTTTATCAATCATTATTCTTGCCTCCTTTGAAATCAACCCTCTCCTCTCGCATGTCTTGGACGGTGAATTCTATGCGAGGAACCGCCTGCAATGCCACCACCCCCCTTGACGATCCGCAAAATCCGCTTCAAGATGTGGAGTAATCGCGGATAGGGTGGCATGGGCTTGCCCGATCGTTTGGGCGACTGGAGCCAAGGGGCGACGCCGCCCGGTTTACGGGAACGGTCCAGAATGCGACGAACCTTCCTCTGCCGCGAGGGTTGGCATCGTTTGAAAACATTCAAGGTATAAAAAATACGTTGCCGCCGGCAAAGTGATCTTTCACTATGCCGGTCGGCGAGGCTGTCGGGAGAGGGCGATTCGCAACCCATATTCGGGGTATGCGGGACGCCCCCGCGGCAGCAAAGCGGCGTCCTATGGCGGACCGATTTAATCACGAACCGGCCCGAACGTATAGGGTTAGGAATTCCCTTCAATTCTAGGAGATCTTGTAATGAAGCGACTGCTTGCTGGTTTGACGCTTGTGAGCCTGTGTTTCGTGTTCGGCTGCGAGGAGCCGAAGCCCGCCGCCCCGAAGTCGGCGACGCCGGCAGCGTCCAGCGGGACCAGTGCCGCCCCCGCACCCGCTGCGCCATCCAAGGACGCCAAGTAACAGCGGTCCGGCGGCAAAGCGGGGAATTTCCCGCTTGGGTCGCTGGCGTCGTGTTTTTCGCCAGGAGGATGGGCATTCGCGCCCGTTTGCGCCTGGGGAGATGAAAATCTCTCTTCAGCCACGGCAAACAAGCAAGAATGTCTGTCCTCCTGCGCTTTTTCTTGGATCGTCCTGGCGAAGAACGGCAGGGAGCAAGTCGTCAGAGCGGAAACAGCTTTTTATTTCTTTGGGCTTTCCGTCAGCAATTTGCGATAGCGGTTCACGCTCTCGCCGAGGCCCGCTGATGTGGAACAGGGCGAGTGGGTGTCCTTGTACAGCGTCGCGCAACACGCGTGGTCTTCCTTGAGTTGTCGCCACTCGGCCCAGAGGCGATCGTACTGGGCGATCGCAGCGGCGAGTTGCTTCTTGTTGTAGTTCTTCGAGGCGTCGCCCATGGCGCCGTAAAGAAGGATGGTCCACGCCTGTTCGATGACCGCGTACTTGATCCGCCCGTATGCAGAAGAGACTTTGACGTACTCTTCCGTCGCCTTGTCGGCAAAATGGATTTGCCCGGCCAACTGTTCGATCCGCTTCCAAATCCGCACGGCCTCGGCCTTTTCCGCGAGCACTTTCTCGACCAGCCGCCCCGCGACGAACTGGCCTAAGTCGGGCGGGGCATCGAAGTGGTCGTCCCGCGCACCACCAGGGGTCGATGCTGCCCTTCAGGCTGAGTTGCCCGCGCAGGGCCGCCGCGGCAGAGAGCAGGCTCAACTCGCGAAACCGCTTGACGTCCGCATCGTCGAGCCCCAGCTTGTGCCGGGCAAACTGATTGAAAATCTCTTCTTCGCTCCGTTTCGGATCGATGACAAACTGAGAAACCACGTAGGTGTTCAGATCGCACCACAGTTCGTTCGTGATGAACGGCCCTTCCCAGCCGCCGCCGCGCGACCACGTCCACACGCCCGCGAACTGAGGCAGGCCGACAACGTCGCGCAAACCCCTCGGCTCTCCCGGCTTCATCATCCAGGCATACTCCTCCCAACCGTCGATCACCCCCTGGCCGATATAGTAGGGATGCGCCTCCTTCCCATAACCTTCCGGTTGACAGGAGACCTCGATGATTTGCCGGTGCTTGCCAATGCCGATCGTGGGATTAAACGGCGTGAGCCGTTGGAAGTCGCCCGCTTGATGCTTGATCGAGAAGATGAGATTTGGATGCGGCGCGACGGCGTTGGCGACCTTCAGATAGAAGTCGGGGCGAATGTGGAATTGTCCAAAGTCCCAGGTCCGGTAAAAAATCACCTTGTTCCGTTTGACGCACACTTCCTCGCGAAGGAGCTTGAGCAAAGCGATATGGCCGCGAATCGCCTCCTCGCCGTCAAACGGCATGGGCCGGCCGCCGTCGTGGTGGGGAGCGTCCATCGTGTAGGTCTCGCCAAAGCGCAGCGTCAAGCCCGCCAAGTCTGGAAAACGCGCGAAGATTTCCGCCACCTGTCTGCGGATCACTTCCCGCGTCATCGGTTTGGCGATGTCCAACTGATCGCCGGTCTTCATCTGGGGGCCGTACTTTTGCAGCAGGCTTTTGGGAACCACCAAGACATCGGTAAACGGATATTGGGGCATGCCGGCCTCGCGTGCGAGGCGAAGATTCGCGTCGATCGTCGCCGCCTGCGCGTTGATCCACCGCCGCGCCTCGGTTCCCGCCGGCAGGAGCTGGGGGTCAAAGGATGTGTAGGGGATTGCGCATTGGACAAAGAGCCAGGCCACTTGCCCGTTGAAGCCCCGCGCCTTGAGCACGTCCGGACAGTTCCATTTCGTCTGCGTGGGCGGCCCGCCCGGATTCGGATGCACCATGTTGAGGATGTAGCGTTGCGGGGGGACGGATTGCGGCGGGGAATGCGGTCCGTCTTGGGCGGCGGCCTCCACGGCGAGGATTGCGCTTCCTCCGATGCACAAAGCCAGCAAACAAACCACGGGCGGCGATCGGCGCAATGGCGTTTTTGGCTGCTGCTCATTTTGGATTGTCTCCCGTTACAGGCGGCGTCCGCTCCCGCGACGTTTCCACGCGCAAACTGTGAATTCTCGGCAATCATGTCGAATGTCCCCTTGCCCGCGACTGAGCCTTTATAAGAAATGGTCCAGAATTCGCCGGCTGGCGGCGTCCAATCGCCGAATGTCGGGGATCACGTAGCGGACCCCGTGCGAATCCAATACCGACGCCGAGTGCAGATCGAGGCGGCGGACGTTGTCCTCGTTGTTGATCTGAAACGTGCTCGGCCCGCGGTCCGTCTGCACCTTCCACTGGGACGGCTCTTCCGTCGTCGCGGAGAGGATTCGCGAGATCAGCGGGACAAACTCGCGGCGCGACAGTTCTTCCTCCAGGATCGCGCGCACCGCGGCAGGCGCGTCGCGGAGATTGTCGATGCACAAAATTTCCTGCCCCTGGGCGTCACAGATGGAAATCCAGTGATCGGCGTTGGAAATCGGAAAGGCGCGGACGGGCACGACGCCCGCCTGCGGCTCTCCGCCGGCCTGGGTCAGGACGAGTTGGCCCCACGCGTCGCGGCGCAGGGCGAAGTCGCATTTGGGCGGCTGCGAATCGGCGGTCATGACGCTTGCCCTTCCGTCATCGCTAATTGGGCTCGATAGAGCCGCGCATAGGTCCCATCGGCGTCGAGCAATTCGCCGTGCGTCCCCGTTTCCGCAATCCGCCCGCGCTCGAGGACAACCAACCGATCGGCGCGGCTGAGGGTGCTGAGGCGATGGGCAATGGCAATCGTGGTGCGGCCGCGGATCAGGTTGTCCAAAGCCAATTGAATCTCCCGCTCCGTCTCCGTGTCCACCGACGAAGTGGCTTCGTCGAGAATGAGGATGCAGGGATCGATCAGCAACGCGCGGGCGATGCTGATGCGCTGCCGCTCGCCGCCGGAAAGAAACTGGCCGCGCTCGCCGACGAGCGAATCGTAGGCGTCGGGCAAACGCAAGATGAATTCGTGCGCGCGGGCGGCGCGGGCGGCCGCGACAACTTCCGCCGGGCCGGCGTCCGGGCGGCCGTAGGCGATGTTCTCGGCAATTGTCCCATAGAACAAGAACGGCTCTTGCAGCACCAGGCCGATGTGCCGCCGGTACTTTTCAATCGGGAACGAGCGGATGTCCACGCCGTCGACGAGAATCGGCGCCTTCGGCCACGTCGTAGAAGCGGCAGGCCAGGTTCACCAGCGTCGTCTTCCCCGCCCCGCTCGGACCCACCAGTCCGATCATCTGGCCCTGCTCGATCGTGAGGCTGGATGCCTTCCACCACCGTGCGATTGCCGTAGCGGAAAGCGACGTTGCGAAATTCGATCCGGCCCTTCAAGCGGCCGGGCTCCACCGGGTTGACCGGCTCGGGAACGGTCGCCTGGCGATCGAGGATGCCGAAAACGCGCTGGCTGGCGGCCGCCGCTCGCTGCACGTTCGACACAAAGCGGCTCATAATCTCCAGCTTCCCGTAGAAACTCCTGGCGTATTGCACGAAAACGGTCAGCACGCCGACGGTGATGACTCCGGAACCGATGGCGAGGTGCCGCCGATAGATTTGCCATGCGGCGAAAACCCAGATCACCAGCAGGCCGAAGTCGTTGAGCACCTGAACCAGCGGCCCGAAGAACGACCAGATGCGGTTGATGCGGTCGTTGGCCTGCAAGACGCGGTCGTTGGCGCGGTGGAAACGCTCGACCTCGCGCTGCTCTTGGGCGAATGCCTTGACGACGCGGATGCCGGGAATGGAATCGGCCAGCACGCTGGTCATTTCCGCCCACGCGCGGCTCCCCACCTGGAAGCCGCCGCGCAGCCTCGTCCGCACGCGATACACGAAATACGCGATCAGCGGCAGCGGGCAGAGCGTGACCAGCGCCAGACGCAGGTCAATTTTCAACATGATCGCCGCCGTCATGAGGATCATCAGCAGGTCGTTGGCGAAGTCGAGCAGATGGACCGACAGAAAAATGTTGATCCGTTCCGTATCGGTGCTCACCCGCGAAATCAGATCGCCGGTGCGTTTGCCGCCGAAGAACTCGAGCGAGAGACGCTGCAAGTGAGCATAGGTGGTGTTGCGCAGGTCGGCGCTGATCCGCTCGCTGACCCAGGCGAGCACGTAGTTGCGTCCCCAGCCCAAGACCCAAGTGAGAAGCGACGCCCCGGCCATTCCGAGCAGATACCAGGGCATCAGTGCGAAGTGGTTCTCGCGACTGGCCAGATAGGGTCCCAGAATCTTGTCGATGATGGGCAGTTGTAGGTAGGTGGGGATGAGGGCGGCGGCGGTGCTCGCCATGCTCAAGGCAACGCCCAAGAGAATCATTCCCGCCCGCGCCCGCGCAAACGGCGCCAGGCGGAGCAGCGACTGCGCCGGCCGCGTGGCCGCCGCCGCGGCACATGCCGAACAGAGATTCGCCTCCGGCGGAATGGGCAGTCCGCAAGTCTGGCAAAGCGACTCGGCGTCGTCGCCCGCCTCTTCTTCCGCGGCATGGGCGCCTTCGCGAAGGACTTTGAAGCGATCGACCAGGCGGTGCGCCGCCGGGGCCAGGCAGGGCGTAAATCGCCAATAAGCCGCGCGACCGTTGGCGTCGAGCAACTCCAGCGTTCCCGCGCCCCCTTCCTCCCGCGTCCGCAATACGGTTTCCGCTTCCAGCGGCCAGCGGCGGCACGGCGCGGCGGCGGAGTCGCGCTTGCGATCAGAGCCCCCCCCTTGAGCAGGGTCGAAACTCAACACCCGCCGATCGGTCAGAATTACCAAACCGTGGGCAAAATTCAATTGGGCATCGAGGTCCGGCTCCATCCACGCCAGGATCGACTCACCGGCGAGTAACTCCGCCTCGGCCGCTTCCCGGAAGGGGGGGAGTATCTTCTGCCACGCTTCAGGAAGGCTGTTCAAACGAAACGACACGGAAATCTCGGCCGGCGGGGGGCGCCCGCCCCTTTTTACGGGATAGACGGTATGCACCGCGAAAACGAGCGCGAACCTGCGTACGCCATTTCGTCGCGGAGCGAGGTTTCGAGGCAGGATCGATACAACGAATCCCCATTGTACTATGCACTTCCGTTTCACGGCAGGCGAATCTGCAACTTCAACACGGTCGCAATCCGCCACGGCCCAGCTCCTTCTGGGCCACGATTGCGATTTCATGTGACGCGGCATCGATAACCGCCTACTCACTTCTCAGAGAAAACATCCTCTCGCGTTGACCGGCGATGTAGAATACACCCACGACATAGTGGGTGAATAAACCCGAACAGGGTGTCAGGAAAGCAGGAACTCCCGATCGGGTGGTTGAGATAACTGGGCAAATCAGAAAACTTTGGAAAAATTGGCTATCGCCTATTGATTTTCCAGTCCGAGGAGTATTCAATCAATCCGTGGGGACGATCTAGGCACGTTGGGTAATTCGCGTTGCCAGTTTTCCCCTTTTTTTGTTAATGCCACCTCCTCCAGGCGTCATCCGTTACCAGAAAAACAGGCAAAATCAGCAGACGCCGGCTCGCTGTTCAACGTGCGAAACAGTGACGCCAGACAGGAGATTGGTTTCATCAGACTAGGGGCAGGGACGACGCGGCGGACGTTCCGCAATTTTCGCGAGTAACAGAGCAAGCGGATCGACGACGCGCACGGGGACGAATCTCGCTATCCCCTGGGGACCAACCTACCACCCCATGGAAGGTGATTACCCGTTTGGAGGGTTGGTAAACATTATTGCGAATGCCGATGAAACCTTTAAGCCATTGACGGCGTCCACAATAGGAACCTCTTCGCGAAGGCTTGATTGTCTCTCTTTCGGCGAGGCGATTCGTTACGGCGGTGAAAGGCAACCATGGAATTCCGCAAAGTGCTGGCGTTGCGAGGTCCGAACATTTGGTCGAACTCTCCCGTGCTCGAAGCCTGGGTCGATCTTGGCCCGCTGGATCGTCCCTCCACCGATTTCCCCGGTTTTAACGACCGGCTGATGACGTGGCTCCCCACGATGATTGAACACCGCTGCAGCATCGGCGAGCGCGGCGGCTTCTTTCAGCGGCTGCGGCAGGGGACCTATCCGGGCCACATCCTCGAGCACGTGACCCTGGAACTCCACACCCTGTTGGGAGTGGACGTCGGCTTCGGACGCGCCCGCGAGACCTCGGAGGCCGGCGTTTACCGCGTCGTCGTCGCCTACGTCGAAGAGACGTTGGCGCGACAGTGCCTGGCCGTAGGCCGCCGAGCTCGTGCTCGCGGCGATTCACGACCTCCCCTTCGACCTGAAGGGCGAGTTGCACAAATTGCGGGAATTGGCCGAAGAGGTCCTCTTGGGCCCGAGCACGACCGCCATTGTCGACGCGGCGCGGCTCCGCGGCATCCCCGTGCGGCGTCTGAACACCGCCAGCCTGGTCCAGTTGGGCCACGGCTCGCGGCAGCGGCGGATCCAGGCCGCCGAGACCGATCGCACCAGCGCCATCGCGGAAGAGATCGCGCAAGACAAAGAATTGACGCGGACGCTCCTGGCCGCAGTCGGCGTCCCGACTCCCGAGGGACAATCCGTCGCCAGCGTGGAAGAGGCATGGGCGGCGGCGACCAGCATCGGCGTGCCCGTGGTCGTCAAACCGCAGGACGGCAACCAGGGACGCGGCGTGGCGACGAACCTCGCCACGCAGGAGCAAGTGACCGCCGCCTACCACGCCGCCCTGGCCAGGAGAGCAAGAGCGGGCAGGTGATCGTCGAGAAGTTTGCCGCGGGCCACGACTACCGACTGCTGGTTGTTCGCGGTCGCGTCGTCGCCGCCGCTCGCCGCGAGCCGCGCCAAGGTCCTCGGCGACGGCGCCCACAGCGTCAAGGAATTGATCGACATCGTCAACATGGACCCCCGCCGCGGCGACCATCACGCCACCGTCCTGAGCAAGATGAAGCTGGACGCCGTGTCCCTGGCGGTGCTGAGCCGATCAGGGCTACGCCCCCGAGTCCGTTCCCGCGGCCGGGCGCAACCGTGCTCATCCGCCGCAACGGAAACCTGAGCACCGGCGGCACGGCCATCGACGTCACCGAGCGGGTGCATCCGCAGGTGGCCGCCCGCGCCGATCGAGGCCGCCGCCGTCGTCGGCCTGGACATCGCCGGCATCGACGTCGTGGCCATGGACATCAGCCGCCCCTTGGACGAACAGGGCGGCGTGGTGGTCGAAGTGAACGCCGCCCCCGGACTGCGGATGCACCTGCGATCCTTCCGTGGGCATCTCCCGCCCGGTCGGCGAAGCCATTATCGGCACCCTCTTCCCCGAGGGCGACGAGGGCCGCATCCCCATCTGCGCCGTCACCGGAGTCAACGGCAAGACCACCACCACGCGCTTCATCGCCCACATCCTCAAGGGCATGGGCCTGCGGGTCGGCATGACCTGCACCGACGGCATTTTCATCGACGGCCGGCGGATCGACCGCGGCGATTGCAGCGGGCCGAAGAGCGCCGGGGCCGTGCTGCTGAACCCGGCGGTCGACGCCGCCGTGTTGGAAACCGCCCGCGGCGGCATCCTCCGCGAGGGGCTCGCCTTCGACCGCTGCGACGTCGCCGTCGTGACCAACATCGGCGACGGCGATCACCTCGGGCTGGGCGAAGTCAACACGCCCGAAGATCTGGCCAAAGTGAAACGCTGCATCGTCGACGTCGTGCCGCCCAACGGCGTGGCCGTGCTCAACGCCGCCGATCCGCTGGTGGTGGGCATGGAGCCGCATTGCGCCGGCGGCATCTTCTATTTCGCCCTCGACGGCAACCATCCCGGTCATGGTCCGGCACCGCCACGCCGGCGGCAAGGTCGATCTTCGTCCGCGACAACCAGGTCGTCGTCGCCGAGGGCGAGCGCGAGGAGGTCGTGCTCTCGCTGGACCGCGTGCCCTTGACGCTCGGCGGCAAGATCGCCTTCCAAGTGGAAAACACGCTCGCCGCCGTCGCCGCGGCGCTGTCGCTGAAGGTGCCGCTGGAGGTGATCCGCGCCGGGCGGAGTCCTTCGCCGCCGACATGGAAAAGGTCCCCGGCCGCTTCAACCTGCTGGAGATCCACGGGGCGACGGTGATCGTCGATTACGGGCACAACGCCCACGCCTTGGCGGCCCTGATCGCAGGCCGTCGGAGCAGTTCCCCAGCCGTCGCATCGCACCTGCGTCTATTCGACCGCCGGCGACCGCCGCGACTGCGACATGCTCCGCCAGGGCGAACTGCTCGGCGAGGCGTTCGATCGCGTCATCCTCTACGAGGACCACTACACCCGCGGCCGCGCCCGACGGCGAGATCATCCGCCTGCTCCGCGAGGGCATGGCCACCGGCAGCCGCGTGAAGCAGATCGAGGAGATCCGCGGCGCGGTCGCGGCGGTCGAGACGGCGTTGCGACCGGCCCAGCCGGGCGAGTTGATGCTCGTGCAGGCCGACACGATCGACGAGACGGTGCAGTGCGTCCGCCGCTACGTCGAGTCGATCACGCCCGAGCCGGTGCTGGCGGTTGAAGAGGTTTCTGCCCCGTCCCCCGCGCCCGCTACGAAGCCGGCGGAGGAATTGGCGGAAGCTCCGGCGTTGGCCCAGGCCGCGCCGATCACGCCCCGCCGGTAGCGTCTGATGCCCGGTCCGGTCCCCTCTCCCTCCGGGAGAGGGTTAGGGTGAGGGCCGCCCGCGGCCGACCAATTTGCCGTCCCCTCCGGCCTCACAAGACCAGATCATGTGCTATCCACGAGCGGACAACGGCATCAATTACCCGCCGGATACAATCCCAATCGTGCGGGTCTCCGCCGTGTGAATCAATCCCATCCATCGCCGCGGCAGCCAGACGGCGAGCCCGATCTGGTGTCACGGAGAACTGGCCTTCAATAAGTGCAGCTGCCTTTTCAACAAGCTCTCGGGGATGTTCCATAAACTCGCTGCGGAAGGACAAAGGGGTTGTGAGCCTTTTTGTGCGCCGCCCGCCGGCCTACGGCGCACTCGCGGACTCCATCGGTTCGACTTGCATCACGTGCAAGAGCGAGACGGTGACCAAGCGAGCGTAAACGGGATTGGGGTCGCCGGGGGCCGGCAGGCCAATCGCCACCGTGGACCGGCCCATCATCGCCAATTCGGGGTGGCGAACCTCGTAACTCCGTCCGTCGGTCAACGTCACCCGGAACGGTCGAACGGTTTCTCTTGCAAGAAAGCTCGAATGTCGTCAGGCCGCATGGCTTCGCCTCGATGCGCGTTTCGTGGAACTGGCCGCCTGTTGATTCTACCGTTGCCGGCACTGAATTGGCAACACGATCGCAGCGCGCGGAAAAGACGACGCCGTGTGGCGATTCCCCTCACCCTAACCCTCTCCCGGAGGGAGAGGGGACCGGAACGACGCGTCGCCGCTCGCGAAACCGCAAGCGGAAGCGAGGATCGAGGGCGTTAAGTCCCCCAATCCCGCGCGTAGCGGAAGTCGCGGTCCATGGTGCGGTGCGAGAGCTTGGCGATCACCGGCATGCGACGCTTGTAGTGGTTGCGGCGAATCAATTCCAAAACGCGATCGACAAACTCCGCCGCAAAACCGGCGCGAATCAACTCCGCCCGCCGCCATCGCCGATCGACCAGCAGGACCATCAGCCGGTCCACCTCGGCGTAGGTGAAGCCAAGCTCGCCCTCGTCGGTCTGGCCGATCCAGAGGTCGCCGGTCGGCGGTTTTTCCAGAATCTGCCGCGGCACGCCCAGATGAGACGCCAATTGATAAAGCTGCGTCTTGTAAAGATCGCCGACGGGATTGATCGCCGAGGCCATGTCGCCGAACTGCGTGCCATAGCCCAGGAGCAGTTCGCTCTTGTTGCTCGTGCCGGCGACCAGGGCCCCGAAGGCCGCGCTCTGATCGTAGAGCACTGTCATCCGCTCGCGGGCGCATTTGTTCGCCAGGCGGAGCTTTCGGGCGTCGGGAAAGCGGGCGAAATAGGCGTCGATCGCCGCGGTGATCGGGGCCTCGATCGTGCGGACGCCCAGTTGCTCGATCACCGCGCGGCTGTCGCAGCGGGTCGCTTCGCTCGAGGTCTTGTACGGCATAGTGACGGCGAGGACGTTTTCCGGACCGAGCGCCGGGCGGCCAGGGTGGTGACGACGCTGGAGTCGATGCCGCCGGACAATCCGACCACGGCGCGGTGGAAGCCGGCCCGGCCGATCTCCGCGCGAATAAACCGCGTGAGGATGGCCTCGACCAGTTCCGCGTTGATCGAAAGATCGACTTCGACAGCGTTATGACTCATAGCGTCGCCGTTTGATCCGCTGGAGTTCTTCGATGGTTAGCAGCAGGCGTTCGTCGCGGGCCAGAGGCGTCATCAGCCGCTGGCGGCGGAGTTCGGCCGGGTCGAAAACCGCCAGGCACAGGGCCTCGTCGAGCATCGGGGCCTGGGCGATCATCTGCCCGTCGGGCCCGACCGCCATGCTGCCGCCCCAGAAGCACAGCCCGTCCTCGAAGCCGACGCGATTTACCAGGACGACCGCCGCACCCATCAATTGGGCGTAGGTCTTCGCCGCGTGCTCGTAGGTTTCCGCCGTGCGCGATCTTTGGCCCGGCGACGCCGCGGGCGGGGGAGTTCGCGGGGCAAATCAGCAGATCGACCTCTTCGGCCTGCATGATCGCCGCGGCGGAGAGGTGCCAGAAATCTTCGCAGATGAGGATTCCCACCCGGCCGAACCGCGCCGTGTCGAAGGCCTCGAAACGTTCGCCGGCGGCGAAGTATCGCTGCTCGTCAAAAAGGCCGTAGGTGGGCAGATAGACCTTGCGGTGGAGGTGGACGATCCGCCCGCCCTCGGCGTAAAAGACCGTGTTGTAGAAGCGATGCTGCGGCGACTCCTCGATGAAGCCGGCGACCAGGGCCGTCTTGCCCGCCGCCGCCAACAGCCGCTCGATCTGCGGGGCGTTGGGGCGGATGGCCAGGTCGGGCACCATGTCGCGGACGAAGTAGCCGGTCAGCGAAAGCTCGGGGAAGACGATCAGATCGGCCTGCTGCCGCAAGGCCGCTTCGATCCGCTCGAAGTGCATGTCCAGGTTGCGGTCCAGATCGCCCAGCGCAGGCGCAATCTGCGCCATCGCAACGCGGAGCAGCGGCGATTCCTGGTTTGCCGAGGGTTCCATGGGCGTCATGTTCCTGTGCGTACAGGAAATAATAGCTTTTTCAGCGTCCGCGGGGGGCCGGCGGGCGGCGAACTTGGGCCGCTTTCATGGGGCCGCCTCGATCGCTTGAATTAAGTCATTTCGCGTGCTCCGCGAATATTCCATGTCGAACCAGAGAATTTTACCGGAGGCGTCCAATAAATAGGTCCGCGGCAGGCCGGCCAGCGCCACCATCGCCAGCAGCGAACCGTGGGCGTCGAGGAGGATCGGAAATTTGACCGGGACGGCCGTCGCGTTCTCCCGCGCCGCGGCTGCGGAATCGCGGCAGTTGACGCCGATCACTGCGCAGCCCCTTGCCGTCAAAGGGCGCAAAGTCCGTTGGCCATGTCCTGCAATTCCTCGATGCCGTAAGGCCCCGCGGCGTTCCAAAAGAACACGACGGTCAGCCGCGGGCCGTACAGACGATGGAGTCGCTGTTGCTTGCCGGCCAGATCGGGCAGTTCGGCGTTGGGCAGGACGTTGCCGACCCTGACGAGGCAAGTCCTCGCGTCCTTGTCCGCCATTTCGACCTTCGGAACGCCGTGCGGCAGGGCAGGCGGCGCCGCGGCCGGGCGCGGCCTCTCGATCGGCGACGGCGGCAGCGGAGCGGATTGGTTCTCGGCCGGTTTCGCCGCGACTTTTTCCTTTCCCGCGGAAGGCGAAGTCGGCTGCAACTCCGGAGCGGGAAGTTTGGCCTGTGCAACCGTGCTGTTGGCGCCGCCGGACGAGCCGGCAGCGGCGGCAACGCTTGGCGAAACGCCCGCGGCGACGGGGGGCTTCGGTTTGGCGGCCGGCTGCTTCGCCTGACTCGCCGCGTGGCGCAGTGGGCTCGGACTTCGTTGGCTTCGCGGCGATGGAATTCACCGCCGCCGGTTCGCGCGCATCCTGCGTTTGTTCCTTCGCATTCGCTTCCGGCTTCGGCGTTTCGCGCTGGCAGCCTAAACAGATCGTCGCGAGCAAAATCACGGCCGCCGTGCATGCTGCTTTTCGGTTTTGCATGGCCGATGGTCCCTCCGTGTTATGCCGGGCGGGATAGAAGGGTGTGAAGGGTGTGAAGGGTGCGAAGGGTGAAGGCAGTGCGGGGGGTGATGGCGGTGCGAAGGGAGAGAACACTCAGCGTCGCGGCTCCGCAACGGGGCTCCCCCGCCGTCCTCCCTTCACACCCTTCACACCCTTCACACCCTTCACACCCTTCACACCCTTCACACCCTTCACACCCTTCACACCCTTCACACCCTTCACACCCTTCACACCCTTCACACCCTTCACACCCTTCACACCCTTCACACCCTTCACACCCTTCACACCCTTCACACCCTTCACACCCTTCACACCCTTCACACCCTTCACACCCTTCACACCCTTCACACCCTTCACACCCTTCACACCCTTCTCTTTCTTCATCCTTCATCCTTCCGCCTTCATCCTTCCTGCTTGATTTGGATGCCAAGTTCGCGCAACTGCTTCGCGTCGACCGCCCCGGGCGCCCCGGTCATCAGGTCCGTGGCCCGCTGCGTCTTCGGAAAGGCGATGCAGTCGCGAATGCTGTCCAAGCGGCCGAAGAGCATCACCAGGCGGTCGATCCCCAGGGCGATCCCGCCGTGCGGCGGAGCGCCGAATTGCAGCGCGTCCAGGAGAAACCCGAAGCGGTCGCGCGCGGCCGCTTCGTCGATCCCCAAGAGGCGAAACACCTGCTGCTGCAACGCCTGATCGTGAATACGAATCGTCCCCCCGCCGGCCTCCAGCCCGTTGATCACCAAGTCATACGCCTGGGCGCGGCACTTTTCCGGGTCGACGGCCAGCAGTTCCCGGTCCTGCGGCCGCGGCGCGGTGAAGGGATGGTGCATGGCCGCCCAGCACTTCTCCCCCTCGTCGTAAGCGAACATCGGGAACTGGACGACCCAGGAGAAGTGCATTTGGTTGGGGTCGTAGAGCTTCAATTCCGCCCCGAGCCGCTTGCGCAGGGCGTACAGGGCCTTGCAGGTCACCTCGAACTTGTCGGCGACGATCAGCAGCAGGTCGCCCGGCGCGGCGTCCATCCGCGCGGCGAAGCGGCGAAGCAGCTCCTCGCTGAAATTCTTCGCAATCGGCGAGGCCAGCTTGCCGCCCGCCTCGACCTTGAACCAGGCCAATCCCTTGGCGGCGAAGTCCTCGACGATGTAGGCGGTCAGTTCGTCGATTCCCTTGCGGGAATAGCGGTCGGCCGCCCCCTTGGCGTTGATGCCGCGGACGCGGTTGCCCGCCGCCGCCGCATCGCGGAAAACGCGGAATTCGCTCTCGCCGGCCAGGTCGGTCAGGTTGACCAACTCCATGCCGAATCGCAGATCGGGGGCGTCGTGGCCGAATCGCCCCATCGCCTCGTCGTAGCACATCCGCGGCAACGGGAGCGTCAACTCCAACCCCAAAATCTCCTTCGCCAACCGCGCCACCAGCCCGTCGATCACGCCGATGATGTCCTCCGCTGTGATGAACGACATTTCCACGTCCAACTGGGTGAACTCCGGCTGCCGGTCCGCACGCAGGTCTTCATCGCGGAAACACCGGGCCACCTGGACGTAGCGGTCATAGCCGGCGATCATCAAAATCTGCTTGTAGAGCTGCGGCGACTGCGGCAGGGCAAAAAATGAGCCATGCTGGATGCGGCTGGGGACGAGGTAGTCGCGGGCGCCCTCGGGCGTGCTCCGGCCCAGCATCGGCGTCTCCACGTCGATGAACCCCAGTTCGTCGAAGTAGTCCCGCATCATCTTGATCATCCGATGCCGCAAGACAAGCGTCTGCTGCATCTCCGGCCGCCGCAAGTCGATGTAGCGGAACTTCAGCCGCAAGTCCTCGCCGGGCAATTCCTTGCTCGTCGGCTGAAACGGCGGAGTTGCGCTGCGATTGAGGACCTCAATGTGCCGCACACGGACCTCGATCTGCCCGGTGACCAGCTTTGGATTGATGGTCCCCTCCGGCCGGCCGGCCACAACACCCGTCACAAGGACGACAAACTCCGGCCGCAGCGTCTTCGCCAGTTGCAGCGTCTGGTCGCCGCTTTCGGGGGCGAAGACGACCTGGGTCTTGCCGTAGCGGTCGCGGAGGTCGACGAAGAGCACGCCGCTGTGGTCGCGATAGGTGTCCACCCAGCCGGTGAGAGTGACCTGCTGGCCGACGTCCGCAATACGAAGTTCCCCGCACGTATGAGTCCGCAACAACGTATGTTCCTCGCCGAGATTTGGTCTGCGCGGCGGAAAGGCGGCGTTTCGTCATTGGAAACGCAACGCTTCTCCCCGTGCGCGATGTAAAGGGGATGCGTACCCCCGGATGGAGAGAGTTCCCTATTCTAGTGTGCTGCGCGCTGGCGCAAAGGTTGGCTTGAAGGAAAAAGGGGTCGCCCATAACCGCCGCTGAGTCAAGGCCCCGGTTTTCGGTTTTTCTGGAATGACAACAACTCCGGAACGGAGGGAGGCTAGCCGGGGTCCAGGGGGCGGCAATGAGCCCCCTGGTCGGCGAATGGATTCGCCGAAATGCCTCGGCATGGATGGCTGCCGCCGCGTTGTGCGTTCCATCGGTTTTCGTCGCTCCCTCATTTCTTGAAAAACGCGCACTGATAGTCACCCATTCGTGCCGTCCGGGCGTGTCGCCCGTCGCACAGGATATGATTCATCGGCCGACGTGCCCAATCAGGAACACAGCGCAGAACTTCGTCTCGCGAGACCCCTTTGCGGGCCAACAACGGCCGTTGTGGTGCGCGACACAATTTATCCTCTCGTTTCTCTTACGCAGCCTGGTTGGCATGTTCGCGTTGCCAATGCCGCAAACGCTTCCAGCAAATCTCCGCCAGTTTCCGCGCCGCCGCCACCCGCGCGATCTTCGCGCTGGAGCGCTTCCGCACGCGAGTGTAGAAGTTCTTCAAGGCCGCGTCCTGGCGGATCGTTTTCATCGCCGCTTCGACGAGAATCCAACGCAGCCACGGCGAGCCTTGCCGCGTGATCGAGCCTTGGTAGCAATGACCGCCCGACTGATGCACGCGAGACGTGAGGCCGGCGTAGGCGCCGACCTGTTTTGCCGAGCGGAATCGTTCCACCTCGCCGAGTTCGGCCACGATCAGCAGCGCCGAGTAGAGGCCAATGCCGTAAATGTCAGCGATGGCCTGCACCTGCGGAAAGTTCGGCTGGCAGTGAGCGAGCTGCTCGTCGAAAACGGCGATTTGCCCATCGTAATGGGCCAGCCGCGCGAGCAGTTCGTCGCGGACCATGTTGCCGATCAGGCCGAAGTCTTGGCCGCGAAACCAGGCCAATCCGCGGGGGCCAAACGGCTTTGTGAAGGGCGATTGCAGATTCCGCCTGGCCAACATGTCGCGCAGCTTGATTTTGCGCGGGCTCGGTCTTGGGCCAGCTTCGCGCGACAGCGCACCAGATCGCGCAGCCGTTGATAGGGTTCCGGCGGAACGTAGGCTAGTGGAATCTGGTTGATTCGCAGCAGATTGGCCAGCAATTGCGCGTCCAGCTTGTCAGTTTTCGAGCGTCGTTGTATCATGGCGCGAAGTCGCAGGGGATGGGCCAAGAGGACGACGCCGTGCGGGCGGAGCAGGTCGTGGAGCCAGCGATAGGTTCCGCTGGCTTCAATGACAGCGCGAAACGGCGAGAGCGTGCGAATCGCCTCCACGATGGACTCGGTTTCTCGGCAAGCGATTTTCACGGGTTCCACGACCTCGCCGTCGTCTTTAACGGCCGCCATGACGATGAATTCGCGATGCAGATCAATGCCGATGTGCCACATGAATAGCTCTCCTTGTTTGGTGGACTACGGGTGAACGTCACACATTCATCGTAGCCCACCGGCAAGGGGACTCAACACGCGGCGGTTATAGTATCAGGAGTCTTAAATTGGTGCCACGAGGGGAGATTTCCACGGGCGACCGCGTGGTCGCAGCGAAGACTGCAAACCGAGGCGAGTTGCCGTTTGCTCTTGCCAAGAGGGCCCGCCGAATGGGGCCCCGCGCACGACCGATTTCCGCATTGCCGCCAGTTCCGCCTCGGTCTCCGGCGACTCGACGCATTGCGGCCAATTTCCCGGCAACGGCGCCGGTCCTTCGTCCAAAGGCGGCCCGCCGCCGTTGAGCCGATGCCGAAGGCTCGACCAACGCCACGCTTGCACCTCCTCCACGAGGTCCGCCCGCAAGGGGTTCCGCTCGACGTACCGAAGCACTCTCCATAAGTGATCGTCCTCTTCGATCGGAAAGGACTTGAATCGCCCTTGGTATAAGGGGCCCGTCCCCGACGTGCGGTGTGCCGCGTGCCAACGCTGGGTATGGGTGACAGTCAGCCAGCGCATGAACTCGGACAGATCGCCGTCCCGGCGCGGCCAGAGCACAAGATGCCAGTGATTCGGCATCACGCACCATGCCAAGACTCGCATCGGCAGGCGGTCTTTTGCCTCGACCAGGACCTCCTCAAACGCCTCATAATCCCGCGCCTTGGCGAAAATGCGGGCGCGTGCCACGGCTCGGTTCAACACGTGGTAGGCGTATCCACCGCTGGAAACCCGCAAACGTCGTGGCATGGCCGGAGAATATCATCCCCCGGTCCCGCTGTCAACAACAAAGACTCCTGATACTATAACCGCCGCGTGTTGAGTCCCCTTGCCGGTGGGCTACGATGAATGTGTGACGTTCACCCGTAGTCCACCAAACAAGGAGAGCTATTCATGTGGCACATCGGCATTGATCTGCATCGCGAATTCATCGTCATGGCGGCCGTTAAAGACGACGGCGAGGTTGTGGAACCCGTGAAAATCGCTTGCCGAGAAACCGAGTCCATCGTGGAGGCGATTCGCACGCTCTCGCCGTTTCGCGCTGTCATTGAAGCCAGCGGAACCTATCGCTGGCTCCACGACCTGCTCCGCCCGCACGGCGTCGTCCTCTTGGCCCATCCCCTGCGACTTCGCGCCATGATACAACGACGCTCGAAAACTGACAAGCTGGACGCGCAATTGCTGGCCAATCTGCTGCGAATCAACCAGATTCCACTAGCCTACGTTCCGCCGGAACCCTATCAACGGCTGCGCGATCTGGTGCGCTGTTGCGCGCAAGCTGGCCCAAGACCGAGCCCGCGCGAAAATCAAGCTGCGCGACATGTTGGCCAGGCGGAATCTGCAATCGCCCTTCACAAAGCCGTTTGGCCCCCGCGGATTGGCCTGGTTTCGCGGCCAAGACTTCGGCCTGATCGGCAACATGGTCCGCGACGAACTGCTCGCGCGGCTGGCCCATTACGATGGGCAAATCGCCGTTTTCGACGAGCAGCTCGCTCACTGCCAGCCGAACTTTCCGCAGGTGCAGGCCATCGCTGACATTTACGGCATTGGCCTCTACTCGGCGCTGCTGATCGTGGCCGAACTCGGCGAGGTGGAACGATTCCGCTCGGCAAAACAGGTCGGCGCCTACGCCGGCCTCACGTCTCGCGTGCATCAGTCGGGCGGTCATTGCTACCAAGGCTCGATCACGCGGCAAGGCTCGCCGTGGCTGCGTTGGATTCTCGTCGAAGCGGCGATGAAAACGATCCGCCAGGACGCGGCCTTGAAGAACTTCTACACTCGCGTGCGGAAGCGCTCCAGCGCGAAGATCGCGCGGGTGGCGGCGGCGCGGAAACTGGCGGAGATTTGCTGGAAGCGTTTGCGGCATTGGCAACACGAACATGCCAACCAGGCTGCGTAAGAGAAACGAGAGGATAAATTGTGTCGCGCACCACAACGGCCGTTGTTGGCCCGCAAAGGGGTCTCGCGAGACGAAGTTCTGCGCTGTGTTCCTGATTGGGCACGTCGGCCGATGAATCATATCCTGTGCGACGGGCGACACGCCCGGACGGCACGAATGGGTGACTATCAGTGCGCGTTTTTCAAGAAATGAGGGAGCGACGAAAACCGATGGAACGCACAACGCGGCGGCAGCCATCCATGCCGAGGCATTTCGGCGAATCCATTCGCCGACCAGGGGGCTCATTGCCGCCCCCTGGACCCCGGCTAGCCTCCCTCCGTTCCGGAGTTGTTGTCATTCCAGAAAAACCGAAAACCGGGGCCTTGACTCAGCGGCGGTTATGGGCGACCCCTTTATTCTTCCGAGCGCCACAACCTCACGATCCGCACCCTGATGAAGCGGTTTACCCGCCTGTCCCTGGGCTTCTCAAAGAAGCTGGAGAACCTAGAGGCTGCCTGCGCGATGTTTCTGGCCTACTACAATTTCTGCTGGCGGACCCGCGACGTGGAAGAGGGCCGGACCCGGTTGCCCGCTGCAATGGTCGCGGGGGTGACGGACAGCCTGATGAGCTTTGAGCAGCTTTTCGACGCCGTGATGGGCGGGAACTACGCGAATGCGGCTTAATTGCTCTAAGCGGGCAAACACTCGCGCAGGCTTACATTGTCCATCTTCTCGCAATAATGTTTGACCGTCCGCGTTGCCCGTCTCTGTGCACGTGGCTGAAAAACACGCGGAATAACCGCTATGAACAGTCTTAAGATTAAGCCAGCGCCAGTCTCGTACAGAACATAACCTACCTGCCGCCATGCCCTGGCCTCTTTCGCTTCATCAATGACCTTCCGTAAGTCTGGATTCTGGGTCACGGGCACGTTTACGTCAAATTGAGGATCGCCAAAATAAACCGCAGCAAGCCAACTCAAACTGATACATTCGGGATGGGAAATCGTAAGGTCGAAGGATCGTGCAACCGAAAGGTATTCCTCATCCCTCAAGCACCCGATGTCTTTTACTTTCTTCTGAAACTCCTTGCGGATTCGCAGCAAGTCAGCACAGAGGTGCGCAAGGCGAATCTTTTTCCATGTCAAATAGGCCAAAGTTAAAGCCAGCACGAAAATGCCAGCCGCAAGAAGTAAGTAACTCATTTCGGCTCCTCTCCCTTAGTGGAATCGGAATCATCGTCTGGTTTCTTTTTTGGCGGTGGTGCCTCCCGCAAGTTTTGAACTTCCTTGCGGGCACGTCGGGCCCACCACTGAAAAATGATGGCTATAAGACCAGTCGGTCCCAGGACAGCTAATGCAACATAGGTCCAAGCTGGCTTGTCAACGATCTTCACGATCGAATTGCAGATTGCCCAGATTGAAAATGTGACAGCCCCCGCAATGATCAAAGTTCGGATCGTCGCAAATATCTCGTGAAACCGGCTCTGCAAGTATTCAAATCGCTTAACTTCTACGACAACAGGAGGTCGCTCATTGTTCGCCATAATGAACGTTCTCTGTTGTTTTCGGCGTACCTGTCAAGCCACCCCATACCAAAAGAAGGGGCTCTGCCGTCTCAGCGCCTAGATAATGCAGGAACCTATCCTCTAATTTATACCACGCTATGGGGGTTTGGTCAAGCCGTTTCTTTATGCCACTTTTCCCTTTACTCCGGGAAAATTCCGGGCAAACTGTACCACCACCCGCCGGGAAAGGCCATTGACGCGCGGAAAGTGATTTGCTACCCTTCCGGCCCTTCTCCAAAATCTCGTCACATTATCTAATCTCGAAAGGCGGTAGTCATGCGGACCCGCGCAGGGACTGTTTCCACCCTGGTTTTGTTGTTTGGCGTCGTTGCGGCGACGAGCGGCTGCGCGACGGTGTTCACTGCGGCCGATACGCTCCCGCCGGTCGCCTTGCCGAAGGACAAGGTTCAGGTGGCCCAGGCCACCGACCGAATCAAGGTCGGCGACAGGCTGGAAATGCGGCTGCCCGACGAGCCGACCACGCCGCTCAACGCCATCTACGGGGTCATGCCGGACGGGACAATCATGCTTCCCGGCGAGGGCCGCGTCCAGGTTGCCGGCAAGACGCTCGAGGAAGCCCGGCAAGCGCTCCGCAACGCCTTGACGGTGTCTTACGCCTTGCAGACAATCGAACTAACGCCCTATGAGTTCTACATGGTCCGCGTGATGGCCAACAACGACGTGCAAAAAGTCGTTCGCGTGCCGATGCGAGACGGCATAACGGTCAAGGCGGCCCTGAAGGGCGCACCGCCGTTGGCAAACAAGGTTGTTTGGATCGTTCGCCCCGGCGGAGACCGCTCGGGCAAGGACCAGGTGCTGACGGTCGATTGGTCCGGGATCGAGCGCGGAGACAAGGACGCGAAGGACTTCGCCTTGCAGCGGGGCGATTACTTGTTCGTGGCCGAAAAGCCGCCCACCGCCTTGGAACGCTTCTTCAGCATCACCAGCGCAGACGCGCCGCGCGACGATTGCGTTGCCAATGGCAACGATCGCGAATTTCTGAACGAAGGCCAGCGACCAACGGGAGCGGGTCAAAGCCAATCGAGCGGCAGCTCGCATCGGCTGGCGGCCCTGCCGCCTTGCGTTGCCGCGGACGACCGCAAATCGGCCAAGGAGCGGGCATGAAGAACGTCGTGACGTTGGTCTTGGGCGGCGGCCAGGGGACGCGCCTCTATCCGTTGACCAAGTATCGCTCCAAGCCCGCGGTCCCAATCGCCGGAAAGTATCGGCTGATCGACATCCCCCTTTCCAACTGCATCAACAGCGGCTTGAATCGCGTCTACGTGCTGACGCAATTCAACTCCGTCAGCCTGCACCGGCACATCCGCAGCACGTACACCTTCGACGCCTTCGGCGGCGGCTTCGTCGAGCTGCTCGCCGCGCAGCAGACCTTGGACAACACGAACTGGTATCAGGGCACCGCGGACGCCGTGCGCGAACACCTCCGCGACCTGGACCACCCCGACATCGACTACATCCTCATCCTCTCCGGCGATCAACTCTACCGCATGGACTTCCAGGAGATGATCCAATCGCACAAGCGGAGCGGCGCCGACGTGACGATTTCCGCCGTGCCGGTCTCCGCCGCGGAGGCTTCGTCGATGGGGATCATGCGCCTGGACAATTCCGGCCGGGTGGTCGGCTTCCTGGAAAAACCGCAGACGCCGGAGGAACTCGCTCTGGTCCGCACCGATGCGGCCTGGCTCGACGCCCACGGCGTCCCCGCGCGGCCGCGACTGCCTGGCGAGCATGGGCATTTATTTGTTCAACCGGGAAACGCTGATCGAGGCGCTGCAGAAAACCGATTATCGCGACTTCGGCAAAGAGGTCTTTCCGGCGACGATGCGGACGCACCACGTGCAGGTCCATCTTTTCGACGGCTATTGGGAGGACATCGGCACGATCAAGTCCTTTTTTGAAGCCAACCTCGCCTTGGCGTCGCCGCGGCCGCTGTTCGAGTTGGCCGTCGCCGACGCGCCGATCTACAGTCGCGCCCGCTTCCTCCCCCCCTCGCGCGTTGACAGCGCGTCGGTCCGCGGCAGCCTCGTGGCCGACGGATGCAAAATCGAGGAAGGCGCCGTGATCGAAAACAGCATTGTCGGCCTCCGCTGCTTGATCGGCCGCGACGTGACGATACGCAACTCGATCCTCATGGGCAACGACTTTTACGAGTCGCCCGCCGGCGCCGCGGCCGGCAAGGCCAACGGGATTCCGCCCCTGGGGGTCGGTCGCGGAACGCACATCGAAGGGGCAATCATCGACAAGAACTGCCGCATCGGCGCCCACGTGCAGATCGTCAACTCGCGGGGCATCGACAATAGCGACGAGACGCCGGCGGGCATGATTCGCGATGGGATTGTGGTGATTCCCAAGGCAGCCACTTTGCCGGACAACTGGTCGCTGGAATAAGCATTTGGCTCGACCGTCATGGCTTCCGCCGTGCGAAAATGACTTGGACGATTGTAACGATTGGGTGGAGTGTAACGATAAAACAACCGATACAAGATGCAAGCGCCTTGGCCGACCGATTGGAGGTTGGCTGGCAGTCGGGGAGAAAAATTCGTTAGTCATTGTAGGGTAAGGACTTGCGAATCAAGAGCCGCGGCCGGCATGGCGTTCGAGAGATATAAGCTCTTTGGCAATAAGCAGTTACGTCCATAATAAACATCCGCGCCGACAGGGCGGATGGCAGCCTTGCCGGTGTGAAAAAATCGACGTCAGAAGCTGCTCTCCAGGCGATTGGCCTTGACTGTAGTCTTTACAGCGCCTACACTTGGAGCATAAATGGGTCGCGCTGAAGGCGACCATCGAAGTCGATCATCCCCTTTGACGATTGGCTTGCAAAGGAGATTTCGCCGGTGACAAAAAAAGAAATCGTTCGCACTATTTCCGAAGAAATTGGCCTGACTCAGTTGCAGACCAAAGAAATCGTGCAGAAGACCTTCAACGCAATTGTGGAAGCCCTGGTTGAGGACCATCGCATCGAGCTTCGCAATTTCGGCGTATTTGAGGTGAAGCGACGGGCCCCCCGCAAAGCGAGGAACCCGCGGACGGGCGACAAGGTGTTTGTGCCCGAAAAGTTCGTCGTCACCTTCAAGCCCGGCAAGCAAATGGAACAACGTGTTCGCGAGTTGGAGCTGCGGGCGGCCGCCGCGGCCAAGGCAGCCCGGTCGAAGGGCTCTGCCAGCGACTCGCCGCCGGAAACGGTCGCCGCCTCAGGATACAATGCGCGGTCCGCCGGTTCATGATCGCCGCCGCGGCTTGAATCGCCGCCGTACAAAACTTTTCTTTTCCCGCACTTATCGCCTGCATTCGTTCTCGTCCCATCGAGCGTTGCCTTGGCCTTGGCTGAGGTCCGCTGGAGATGTCGTTCGTCCGACGACAAAACACATCCTTTGATCGATTTCCGTCTCACGGAGGAGTTTTTATGCGCCACGCACTGTATGCCGTCGCACTGGGCCTTTTGGTCGGCGCGACCACGGGGTGTATGATCCCCGCGTACTCAGCCGACCCGCCCCGCAGAACTCAGGAATTGACGTACACCTCGGAAAATCTGCGCCTGGCCTTGGACGAGTGGGAACGGTTTTGGTTGTTGGACCAGCCGGACCACCAAACGCCCTGGCGGACTCACGGCGGCATACTCTAGGCCGACGCGCGCCACTGCTCCTCCTCTGACGCCATGCGGGACGCTTCCACCGTGTTGAGCGCCCCTGCGAAGGACTTCCATCGCGGCCCGTCGCAGATCGAAAGACGGCGCCCAGCCGCGGCTGGTCTCGGCAAATTCGCTGCCAAGCCGCGGACAGCCACATTGGGCTTTTCCCTTTCTTGGCGGTGGGGTAAATTATCCCTCTGACATTAAGGGAGTTGACGCCGCTGGGAATCAAGAGTGACCCAGAAGGCGTCTATCTCATAGCCTGCGCGGGCTGAAGTGCGACGTTTCGCCTTCGGAAACGCATCACCACACCCGCGTACGCGAAAGAGGGCGATTCTTAGCACGAGTTGAAATGGAGATCCTTTCATGAGCATGCGATTGCAGAAGTTGGCGTTGATTCTTGGAGCGGCGATCGTCCTATTCCTGGGCAGCCGCGTGTGCAGCCGGCTGTTGGCGCAGGCGCCTCCCCCCCCGGCGCCGACCAATGATTATGCCCAGCCATCCCAACCCGCCCAGTCTGGCGCAGGCGAACAAGCCCCGGCGGGAAATCAGGCTGGGCCCGAAGTCTTGACGCGAGGGCCCGTCCACGAGGCATTCGCCGAAGTCATCTCCTACGATGCCAAGCCCGGCCAGATCGTCGCCAAAGAACCCCCCAAGGCCATCGAGGAAGTCCCCCCGGCGGAAAAACCGGAGGGGGATTACACCTGGATCCCCGGCTATTGGGCCTGGGACCAAGACCGCGAGAATTTTATCTGGGTCAGCGGCGCATGGCGAATTCCGCCCCCCTCAACGACTTGGGTCCCCGGCTACTGGAACCAAGTCGCCAACGGATATCAATGGGTTGGCGGCTATTGGGGACCGGCGGCAAACATGGCGACGGCCGGCGTGTCGACTTCCGAGACCGTCTATCTGCCCCAACCGCCGCAGAGCGTCGAATCCGGCGCCAGCACTGCGCCGCCCTCGGCCGACCATTTCTGGGTCCCCGGCTACTGGTATTGGGACGGCGGGCGCTGACGTATGGCGGGCAGGCTACTGGGGCCGTTCCCAGGAGGGTTGGGTCTGGATTCCCGCCCGATATGTCTGGACCCCCGGCGGTTACGTTTTCATTGCCGGCCATTGGGATTACACCCTGGCGAAACGAGGCGTGGTCTTCTGCCCGGTCTACTACGACAACCCGTATTATATTCCGGCAAGCTACTACTACTCGCCGACAGTTTGCATCGACACTCCCGTGTTGAGCGGCTATTTGTTCTGTCGTCCGGCGTATTGCCATTACTATTTCGGCGATTACTACGACCCGATGTACGTGGGCATCGGCATCTATCCGTGGTATGGGGTTCGCGGCGGCTATGAGCCGCTGTTCGTCTATGATCGTTGGTACTACGGGCGGCGCGACCCGGGATGGGAAATGCGCATGCGGGGCGACTATGCGTACCGGGTTGCACACGTTGACGCCCGGCCGCCGCACACCTACGCCGCCGCCATGCGGCTCGACATCGGCGGAGGCGGGGTAAGGTTCACGCTCGCCGCCCCCATTGGGCGCGTTGCCGCGCGCGGTGGCTTCGAACGCATCAGCGACCAACGGCGAGGGCAGATCGTCCGCGACCAGCGGGAAATGCGCGCGGTCCAAAATGATCGCCGCAACACGGAAATCAGGGCCGGAGCCCAAGCCCGGGCCAGCGGCGGCCAACCGGTGCGGATGAACGTCCACACCAGTGCGGCGACCACCTCGCGGACGGCGACGAGCGGGGCCGCGCGCGCCGGGGGAGGAGCGACGGCAGCCGGCGGCAGGCCGATGGCCCCCGGCACGGCACGGCCCGGCGCGGCGCCGCCGCGCACGGCGAACACCGCCGCAAAGAATTCGAAAGATAAGGATAAGAACAACAGCCGCTAACGCCGCGTTGATGACACACCTATAGAGTGGGTTGTTGCCACCACGTGGTGTGAATTCGTCGCTGGGTGGCATTGGGGTGGCGTCCGTGTGCTGCGGACGCTCCGGCGACCCGTCAGCGCTGCCCCGCCGGACGTTGGGCCATGTCTAGGCCGGCCTGCGAACTGACGCCTTGCCATGCCCGCCGGGCTTGGTATACTTAGTGGTTTCCCAGAGAACCAGGAATTCGCTATGGCAAGGCGTTTGCAGTTCAATCGCACGAGCAAGCGGCGGACGAAGGCAAAAGTCCACGGCAAGAAGAAGGATCCGATCTTCGTCGAAGGGCAGCGCCCCCGCCCGATGTACGTCGATTACAAGGACATCGAGTTGCTGAAGAAGTTTACCAACCGCCAGGGCAAGATCATCAGCCGCCGCAAGAGCGGCTGCACGGCCGTCAGCCAGCACGCGGTGACCCGGGCGATCAAGCGGGCGCGTTTCATGGCCCTGCTCCCGTACACCGGCGAGTAGTGGTCAATCTCAACTGATGTGATGGGCGCCATGCCCACGCTTGTCGTGGGCATGTCAATGGGCCGGAAGAACATGCCCACGCAAGCGTGGGCATGGCACCCTGTGCAACCCCGTTCGCTTCGCACGAATCGGAACAGTCCCCCGACGCTGTTTCGGCCGCCCCCATGACCACCACCCCGATGATGAAGCAGTATCTGGAGGCGAAGCGGGCATGTCCCGACGCCCTGCTGCTGTTTCGCATGGGGGACTTCTATGAGATGTTCTACGACGACGCCAAGCTCGCCGCCAGAACGCTGCATCTTGCCCTGACCAGCCGCGACAAGGGCGCCGACGGCGTCCCCATGGCCGGCTTTCCCTATCACCAGTTGGAAAGCTACCTGGGCAAGCTGATCGCCGCGGGGCTGCGGGCGGCCGTCTGCGACCAGGTCGAAGACCCGAAGCTCGCCCAGGGGTTGGTCAAACGCGAGGTCACCCGGATCGTCACCCCCGGCACGGTGATCGACGACGCCCTGCTCGATCCGCGGGCGAGCAATTTCCTTGCCGCGATCGTCGAAGGCGATCCGGTGGGATTGGCCTGGGTCGAACTCTCGACGGGCCGGTTTCTGGCGGCGAATTTTCCCGCGCGGCAATTGGCCGACGAACTCGCCCGCCTGGCCCCCGCCGAGTGCCTGCTGGCCGAGGACGCCGCCGGGCCGCCCCCGCCGCAGGACGAGCGAATGATGGCGACGCGCCGCCCGGGCTGGGCGTTCTCCCTCCAGTCGGCGCGGCAAACGCTCTTGAAGCACTTTCACACGGCCAGCCTGGAAGGCTTCGGCTTCGTCGAGAATTCGGGCGACGACCAGGCGATTCGGGCGGCCGGCGCCGTGTTGGACTACCTCGCCGAAACGCAGAAGAGTTCCCTCGACCACATCGACCGGCTGACCCCCTACCGAGCCAGCGGGACCCTGGAGATCGACCAATCCAGCCGGCGGAGCCTGGAGATCACGCGAACGATTCGCGACGGCCGCCGCGAAGGCTCGCTGCTGGCGGTGCTGGACCGCACGGCGACGCCCATGGGTTCTCGCCTCCTGGCCGACTGGGTCGCCAATCCGTTGACCGACGCGGCCGCGATCCGCGCCCGCCACGAGGCCGTTGGCGAGCTTGTCGCCGAGCAGACGCTGGCCGTCGATCTGCACGACGCGCTGCGGCGAGTTTACGATGTCCAGCGGCTGTTGGCCCGGGTGACCGCCGGCCGGGCCAGTCCGCGGGACCTTGAGCTTCTTGGGCCGGACGTTGCGGGCGCTGCCGGGGCTGAAGGCAAAGCTCGCGGCGCGGAGAAGTCCGCTGTTGAACCAGTTGGAGGCGGCCATCGATCTCTGCGCCGATCTGCGGAGCAAGCTGGACGCGGGGCTGGCCGACGACTGCCCCTTGGTCAGCCGCGACGGCGGATTCATCCGCGATGGCTTTCACGGCCCGCTGGACTCGCTGCGGGAGTTGGCCCGCGGCGGCAAACAGTGGATCGCCCGCTATCAGGCGCAGGAGGCCGAGCGGACCGGCATTCCGTCGCTGAAGGTCGGCTTCAACAAGGTTTTCGGCTATTACATCGAAATCACCAACGCGCATCGGCCGCGAATTCCCGACGAATATATCCGCAAGCAGACGGTGAAGAACGCCGAGCGTTACATCACGCCGGAGTTGAAGGAATACGAAGAAAAGGTGCTGACGGCCGACGAGAAGTCGAAGGAGATGGAATACGAGTTGTTCCTGGAGCTGCGCGACGCCGTCGTGTCTTGCCGGCGGCGGATGCAGGCGACGGCCGACGCCCTGGCGGAGATCGACGCCCTGGTGTCCTTGGCCGATCTAGCCCGGCAGCGCAACTACTGCCGGCCGGAAATCGTCGAAGAGCCGCTGCTGCGGATCCTCGATGGCCGGCATCCGGTGCTCGACGTGATCGAGCCGGACGGCGCCTTCGTGCCCAACGACACCATTGCCGGCGGCGCGTGGGGCAATATGCTCCTCGTGACCGGTCCGAACATGGCGGGCAAGAGCACCTACATCCGCCAGACGGCGTTGATTGCGATCCTGGCGCAGATGGGGAGTTTTGTGCCGGCGCGAGGCGACCATCGGCATCGCCGACCGCATTTTCGCCCGCGTCGGCGCCAGCGATGAACTCGCCCGCGGGCAAAGCACCTTCATGGTCGAAATGACGGAAACGGCGCGAATTCTCAACACGGCCACGGCGCGGAGCCTGGTGATTCTCGATGAGATTGGCCGGGGCACCAGCACGTACGATGGGATTTCGCTGGCCTGGTCGGTGGTCGAGCACCTGCACGACCACGTCGGCTGCCGCACGCTTTTTGCCACGCACTACCACGAGTTGACGGACCTGGAGCAATCGCTTTCCGGCGTGAAGAACTTGAACGTGGCGGTGCGCGAGTGGCAGGACGAGGTGGTGTTTCTGCACAAGATCGTCGAAGGGGCGGCGGACAAGAGCTACGGCATTCACGTCGCCCGCTTGGCCGGCGTGCCCCGCGAGGTGGTCGAAAGGGCGAAGGAGATTCTCGCCGAGTTGGAGGACGAGCGATTGGACGCCGAGGGGCGGGCGAAGATTGCCCGGCCGCGACCGGCCCGGAAGCCGGCGCATTTCCAGTTGACGCTCTTCGGCGCGGAGCATCCGCTGTTGGAGGAGTTGCGGGGCCTCGATCTGGACGCGACAACGCCGCTGGCCGCGCTCCAGCGATTGCAGCAATGGCAGGAGCGGCTGGCGAAAGAGGGAAAACGCTAGGCGTCGTCTTCCAACTCGAAGACGCAGCAGGGGTCGCCGTCGTGGCGACAGGCGGATTGCCGCACGGGGGCGCCGACGACGTCGCTGATCATGTCGAGGTTGACGCAGCAGACGTTCCGCGCGTCGTCGCACATGCTGATGAACGGGCAGCTTCGCTTGTACATCGCCAAGTGGCCGCCCTCGTGGCGCAACTCCAACAGCCCCCCCTCGCTCCGCAGCAGATCGATGAACTGCTCCAGCCGGGCCTTCGGCTCCGTGGCGGTCATTTTCGACTTGTAATGATCGGCCAAAATTTGACTGACCCGCACAAGCACCTTTTTGCTCATCTCCATCCCGCCGATTTCCTCGACGGCCTGCCAGATGGCGGGAACCACCAGCCGCTGATTGCTGGCGAACAAGAGAACCAGTGCGGAGGTGGTGGCCGAAAACAAGTGGCGCGGGCGGCCGCGGCCGCGCAACCGCTCCATGCCGCGCTCGACCAAGCCGGCGGTCACCAATTCGTTGAGTTGCTCCGTGACCGCAGTGCGCGTCACCCCTGTCGCCCGGACCAGGTCGTTGATCGTTTGCGGCGGATTGCCCACCAGCAGCTTGATTACGCGAAGTCCCGCGGCGCTGATGATCGCGTCGGGCAACAAGACCGCATCGGGTTTCATGTCAAACACCGGATTTCCCCAAATCTGAGCGAAAAAAACAGGCGGGCGGACCCTCTGGGCGACAATTATACCACAAGCGAGCTTCCTAAATAATAACCTCTCTGCCCGTCCGCGCACAGGTGTTAGGAGAAGTGGGGGACAGTAAAATCCCGGGGATCGACTCCAAACCCTCCCATTTTGCTGTACTCCTTGTGGGTGGAATCTGCTTCTCGCCAGCGGAAACAGTGGCAAAGCCGGCGTCGCGCGACGATTGCGACGGCTTTTTGCGGCGATTTTGGCGGCGTTTTGTTTTTGGCCCCGGGAAAGGGGCGCGGCCGGGCCGCCGACACGATCCCTGTTTGGCATCGTAATATGTTATCCTGCCAGTGGTTGCGTCACGTTTCCCAATCCGTCAAGATTCGGTCTTTACGGAGACGGCCCCAGCGGGCAGAATACCGCCCTCCCTGGAGCCGTTTCTGATCTGTCGTGCGTCAAGTCGGACTCTCCGGCCGCGTGGGTCGCAAGGGAGGGCCGCGGTGGTCAAGGACGACCGACTGCAACAGCAAGGAGTGCTGAACGTGAAGAAGTCTCATCTGATGGCCGTTTTCGCTGCCTGTGCGGCGGCCTCGTTGGTGTGGATGAGCCTGGTCGGCGGACCCGCCCTGGCGCAGCGGCCTGGCACGCCGCAGGTCCCATCGACCACCGTCCTCTTGGACGTCCCCTACGTCTTCAAGCACCACGACGGCTTTCGGGCCGAATCGGAGCAAATGAAGGGCGACGCGATGCGTCTGCAGGATCAATTTAAGCACGAGGCCGAGGAGATTAAGAAGCTCCAGGAGAAAATGGCGGAACTCCACCCCGGCAGCGCCGACTACAAGCAATTCCAAGAAGAATACTCCCGCAGGGTGTCGGACTACGAAACTGCAGGTCCGGATACAGAAACAGGAGATCGAGCTTCGCGAGGCGCAGATCTACAACCGCGTGTACCAGGAAGTCCTGCAAGAGGTTGAATACTATTGCGCGAACAACAACGTCGCCTTGGTGATGAGCTTCAACGGCGACCAGATCAACCCGGACAAGCCCACCGACATCGCCCGGATGGTCACGCAGCCGGTCGTTTATCACGCCAAGTCGATCGACATCACGCCGATCATTTTGCAGGCGATTCGCACGCGGCACGGCTGGACGGACAACCAGGCGCATGGCGAATCCGCCGCCGCAAGGAGTGACTCGATAGCTCCATCGGCGTGCGGCCGCGGTTGGGCAAGGATCGCCCGGCGCGGCTGCACGGAATCAATCCCTCTCTTGTCATGGATGACTGGCTTCTCCGGATGGATGGGACACGCAACGAGCGAACGATAGCCGCCGCGGCGGCGGTTGAAGGGATCGGCTACTGGAGCGGGCGGGATGTGCGCGTCGAGTTCCGGCCTGCCCCGCCGCGGTCCGGGATTGTCTTTGTTCGCGGCGATTTGCCCGGCTGCCCGCGGATTCCCGCCGCGATCGCCAACCGCTCGGAAAGCCCGCTGCGGACGGTGCTTCGCTGTGGGCGGGGCGGGCGTGGACATGGTCGAGCACGTCATGGCGGCCTTGGCGGGCATGCAGATCGACAACTGCGAGATCCGCGTCAACCAGGCGGAAATGCCCGGCTGTCGACGGCTCCGCCTCCCCTTCGTCCGCGCCCTGCAAGAGGCCGGCATCGTCGAGCAAGACGCCGCCGCGGCGATCGAGCTGGATTCGCCGTGTCGATCCGCCTGGGCGACGAGAGGAGTTGGATCGAGGCCCGTCCCTCTCCCTCGGGCGGCACGATGATCTGCAATACGAACTGGACTACGGCAGCGGCAACCCCATCGGCCGGCAATCGCTGGAAATCCTCCTTTCGCCGCGGTTTTTCCACGCTCAACCTGGCCCCGAGCCGGACGTTCCTGCTCGAGCCGGAGGCGGCGGCCTTGCAGGCCCAGGGTCTCGGGCTCCGCGCCACCTTCGGCGACCTGCTGGTTTTCGACGCCGCCGGGGCCGATCGACAACTCCCTGCGATTTCCCGACGAGTGCGTGCGGCACAAAATCGTCGACATGGTCGGCGACCTCGCCCTGGCCGGCTGCGACCTGGTCGGACAACTTGTCGCCTATCGCAGCGGACATCGCCTCAACGGCGAGCTGGTCCGCGCCGATGTCTGGCCGACGAACGTGGCCGAGCAGAAACCCGCAGAAGGCGAATGCGCCGTAGGCAACGCACCGCGATGCACCGCCGCAAGAACTCAAGGAGCCTTGGCGATGAGCACCCGCATTGCCGACCATGTCTCGATCGATCCTCGCGCCGAAATCGACGACGACGTCGAGATCGGCCCGTTCTGCGTCATCGGCCCGCAGGTGCAGCATCGGCCGCGGCACGAGGCTGGAAAACAACGTCACCCTGATGGGCAACGTCACCATCGGCTGCCGCAACCACATCTATCCCGGCGTGGTCATCGGCGGCGAGCCGCAGGACATCAGCTATCATGGGGCGGACACCCAGGTGGTCATCGGCGACGACAACATCATCCGCGAGTGCGTCACGATCAACCGCGCCACGGAGAAGGAAGAGGGCGTCACCCGCATCGGCAACGACAACTTCCTCATGGGCTGCTGCCACATCGCCCACGACTGCCAGCTGGGCGACCACATCATCATCGCCAACGCCACGCTTTTGGGCGGGCACGTTCACGTTCACGACCACGCCTCGCTGTCCGGCGCGGTGGCCGTGCACCACTTCGCCACCATCGGCAGCTACAGTTTCGTGGCCGGCGTCAGCGCCGTGCGGCACGACGTGCCGCCGTACATGCTGGTCGAGGGCTATCCGGCGCGGCCCCGCTGCATCAACGCCGTGGGCCTGAAGCGCAACAACTTTCCCGCGCCAGGTCATCCAGGCCCTGGCCGAGGCCCACCGCCTGCTGTACCGCGCAAGGTCGGCCTGGAAAACGCCTGGGAAATCCTCCGCAGCAACGGCCAGTTGGTGCCGCAAGTCAACCACCTGCTGAGTTTCGTCCAAGGCCAACACGACGGCCAGCACGGCCGCGGCCGCGAACACCGCCGCGCGCGTGAAAAAGGTGTCGACGAAGACGCAGGGACACCGTGAAAAAGCTGAACATCGCTGTGATCGGGGCCGGCCGCCTGGGCGGCTTCACGCCGAGCATATCCTCGGCCTGCCGCACGTCGAGTTGGTGGCGGTGGTCGATCCCGCGGCCGCCAACCGCAATCGCCTGGCCGCCGAGTGCAACACGCAGGCCCTGGCCGATCCCTCCTCGCTGTTGGGCCAGGTCGACGCCGCCGTGATCGCCGCGCCGACGCGGCTGCACCACGAGTTGGCGCTGGCCTTCCTCGAATCCGGCGCCCACCTGCTGGTGGAAAAGCCGCTGGCCGCAACCCTGGCCGAAGCGAACGAACTGGTCGAGACCGCCCGCCGCCACAACCTCGTCCTTCAGGTCGGCCACGTCGAGCGGTTCAATCCGGCGTTCACCGGCGGCCCTGCCGCACGTCCGCAACCCGCGGTTCATCGAGGCCGTCCGCAGCCGGCGGGTTCACCTTCCGCTCGACCGACATCGGCGTCGTCATGGACCTGATGATGCACGACATCGACCTGGTGCTCGCCATGGTCGGCGCGCGCCGGTCCGCAAGGTCGACGCCACGGGACTGTCGATCCTCGGGCGGCCACGAAGACGTGGCCAACGCCCGGCTGGAATTCGAGTGCGGCTGCGTCGCCGTCCTTTCCGCTTCGCGGGTGAGCTACGAGCCGGTGCGGCGGATGCAGGTATGGGCGGACGCGGGCGTTTGCGGCCGTCGATTTCGCCGCGCGAACCACCACGCTGGTTCGCCCCAGCGAGACGCTCTTGCGGCGGCAGTTCCACGTCGACGAGCTTTCGCCCGAGCAGGTCGAGCATTATCGCAAACACTTTGCCGAAGAGCACTTGCCGCGGGTGCACAAGCAGTTCGGCGACGTCGACGCCCTGATGCTGGAGTTGCAGGACTTTGTCGAGTCGATTCGCACGCCGCGCCAACCGCGGGTCAACGGCGCGGCGGGCCGCGACGCGGTGGCCGTGGCCGAGCGGATTCTCGCCTGCATTCACGCCGGCCGATCGAGCCGCGAGGCCGAGCCGGTCGAGATGCCGGCCCTCTCCCGCCCCAGCGCCGTGCCCGCCCCGCATTTCGATCTTTCCTCGATCGCGGCGGCTGCGCCGCTGTCGCATCGCGAGGCGGGGTGATCATTCCGGCAGCGGCTGGCCCTTCGTCTCCGGGGCAAAGAGCAAGGCGGCCAGCCCCACGAGGAAGCAGGAGCACATGGCCACGCCCGTGCGCCGCATCGCCAGGACGGGATCGTCCGGATTGTAGAAGACGAGGCTGGTCAGCAATCCCGTGCCCATCGCCCCCGTGGCGGCCACATAGCGGCCCATGTTGTAGCAGAACGACGTGCCGGTGCTGCGCAGCCGCGTGGGGAACAATTCGGGGAAGTAGATCGCGTAGCCGCCGAAGATGGAAAGCTGGCACGCGCCCATCAACGGGGCCATCCAGAGGATGTCGCGCGCATTCGACATGAATTCGAACGCCGACGCCGTGGCCAGCCCGGCGGCGACAAAGGCGATGGCGAAGGTCGCCCGGCGGCCGATCCATTGGGTGACGCGGGCGAAGGCGTAGATGCCGAAGAAGGCGCCGATGTTGAAGGCGATCAGCGTCAGCGCGCCCACTGCTGCGCCCGCACGCCGCGGGCCTTCTGCCGCGTCACGATCCGCTCGATGTGCTCGTGCAGCGACTCATTGCCGCCGCCCTCGGCGAAAATCTTCGCCCAGCGGCGACGATCTTCCTCCGTGGGGAGCTTGCCTCCTTTGCCGGGGGCGTCGAGCGCCGCGAGGACGGCGGCCGGCGAGACGTCCCGCTCCTCGGCGGCCAGCTTCGACGCCGCCGCGTACAATCGCCGCGCGTCGAGGTCTTTGCGATTGGAGCCCAAAAGTTGGGCAGGCCAAACCGATTTTTTCGCCTCTTCGAGCCGCCCCCGCGAGGATGCGGCGAGAACGACGAATTCGAGGTCCTTCTTCGCCTCGCCAAGGCTCCGCTGCTGGTCGTCGTATTTTTCGCCGATGAAGGACTGGGTGAGGTCGTTGCTGAAGACGCCGATTCCCCAGAGCCCAACCACCCCGGAAACGGCCAGCAGCAGGCCGACCACCGCGTTGCGACGCCATCGCGGGTCGCCGAACAACTCGCCCAGGGAGCCGGCCTTGCGGACGGTTTTTCCGGCGGCGACGGCCGCCTTCCAGGCGTCCGGCTCGCGCAGCTTCTTGACCACAATGACCGCCAAGAGCGCGGGCACGACGCCGACGAAGAACATCCACCGCCAAGCGCTGGCGATGAGGTTTTGCGCCATAAGCCAGCCCATGCCCAAAGAAATGAGGCCGGCGCTGACGTTGCCCAGGGCGGAGAACGCCTGGAGCATGCCCAGGGCTTGGGGCCGGGCGTCGGCGGGAAGGCTCTCGGCGACGAGGGTGCAGCCGATGGGAAAAATTCCGCCAATGCCCAACCCAGTGATGAAACACCAAAAGCAGTAGTCCCACGGCCCCTGAGACAGCCCACAGAAACCGGTGGACAGGGAATAGCAGAGGATCATCATCGTCTAGCGTCTTGACGCGGCCGATGCGGTCGCCGAGGACGCCGAAGAAGATGCCGCCGGTCGCCCAGCCGATCAAAAGCAGCGAGGTCGCCCCGGAAGAGAACGTCGTCACCCGCGGATCGTTCGGCGAGGTCCGCAGCAACTCGGCCATAGCCGGCTTTCGCGTGAGGTTGAAGACCTGCTGGTTTAAGCAGTCGAACAACCACGCCAGGGTGCAGACGACCAGCACCAACCAGTGATAACCGTTGAGTTGTTTGTACCAGGGGCGAGACATAGAGCGACATCATAGCGGAGCGGCGGGAGGGTGTCTCGCGCCTGCGCGCGCAACCGCAAGCGGTGCGCCGCGCCTGCGGTTTCGCGACGATTACATCTGCTCCTCCCGGAGCCGCGCCAGCACGCTGTAGTCCTCCAACGCCGTCGTGTCGCCGAGCGTCTCCCGGCCGGCGGCGATCTCGCGAAGCAAGCGGCGCATGATCTTGCCGCTGCGGGTCTTCGGCAAGGCCGCGGCGAAATGAATGTCGTCGGGCATGGCCAAGGCGCCGATCTCGTTGCGGACGTGGCTTTTGAGCTCCTCGCGAAGCTCCTCGCTGGGATGGAAGTCGCCGCAGAGGGCGACGAAGGCCGCCACCGCCTCCCCCTTCAAGTCGTGCGGACGGCCGACCACCGCCGCCTCGGCCACGGCGTCGTGGCTCATCAAGGCGCTCTCGATCTCGATCGTGCTCAGCCGATGGCCGGAAACGTTCAGCGCGTCGTCGATGCGGCCCATGATCCAGTAATCGCCGTCTTCGTCCCGCCGGGCGTTGTCGCCGCAGAGGTACTTGCCGGCGACCTGGCTCCAATATTGCCGCTTGTACTGCTCATCGTCGCCCCATATTCCGCGGATCATCCCCGGCCACGGCCTGGCGATGACCAGCCGCCCGCCTTTGCCGGGAGCAACCGGCTTGCCGTCCTCGCCGACGATTTCCGCCGCGACGCCGGGCAGCGGCTTTGCGCAACTGCCGGGCTTGGCGACCGTGGCCCCGGGCAGCGGGCCGATCATGACGCCGCCCGTCTCGGTCTGCCACCAGGCGTTGACGATCGGGCAGCGATGGCCGCCGAGCTTGCGATGACACCACACCCACGTTTCGGGAGTAATCCCTTCGCCCACCATGCCCAAGAGCCGCAGGCTGGAAAGGTCGTGCCGCTCGACCCAAGGATCGCCCCAGCGGATGAACGAGCGGATGGCGGTTGACGCGGCGTAGAAGATCGTCGCCCGATGCCGCTGGATGATGTCCCAGGCGCGTCCTGGGTCGGGCCAGTCGAAGGCGCCTTCGTACATCAGCGTCGCTGCGCCGGCGCTGAGCGGGCCGTAAACGCCGTACGTGTGCCCGGCGATCGAGTCGATGTCCGCGGCGCACCAGAAGACGTTGTCGTCGCGGACGTTCGAACACCCATTGCGTCGTCTTCTTCGCAAAGAGGTTGTAGCCCGCCGTCGTGTGCTTCACCCCCTTGGGCTTGCCGGTCGAGCCGCTGGTGTAGAGGATGAAGAGGAGCGTTTCGCTGTCCAGGGGCGCGGCGGGGCAATCCGGCGAGGCGTCGGCGATCAGCTCGTGCCAGCAAAAGTCGCGGCCCGGCTGCATGGCGACCTGCGCCCCGGTCCGCTGCAAGACGATGCACTTCTCGACGCTGGGGGAGCAGGCCAGCGCCGCGTCGGCGGTCTCTTTCAACGGCATTCGCCGGCCGTGACTCCAGGCGCCGTCGGCGGTGATCAGCAGCTTCGCCCTTGCGTCGTTGTTGCGCTCGGCGAGCGCTTCGGCGGAAAAGCCGCTGGCGACCACGCAGTGGACGGCGCCGATGCGCGTGCAGGCCAACATGGCGATTGCCGACTCGGGGACCAGCGGCATGTAGATCGTCGCGACGTTGCCCTTGTCCACGCCCAGCCGCCGCAAGACGTTGGCGAAACGGCACACTTCGGCGTGGAGTTGGCGATAGGTGAAGCGGCGGATCTCGCCGGGCTCGCCCTCCCAGATCAAGGCGATCTTCTCGCCGCGGTCGGCCAGGTGGGCGTTGAGGCAGTTGTAGGAAACATTCGTCTGACCGCCGACGAACCACTGGGCAAAGGGCGCGTTCCAGCGAAGGACCTCGTCATACGGCGTGAACCAGTGCAGTTCCCCCGCCAGTCGCGCCGAAAAGCCCTCCGGATCGGCGGCGGCCTCCTTGCACATCCGCTCATATTCGGCCAGCGAGCGAATCCGGGCTTTGGCGGCAAACTCCGCCGGCGGAGGAAAGAGACGCCCCTCCTTCATCACGTTGACAATCTGACCGGACTTCCGCATCGACATGCCTGCCTTCTCGCATGGGGTGGCACTGGCGTCCAGCCAGTGTTCGGCGGAAGCACTGGCGAGACGCCAGCGCCACCCATTCTTCAGCCATCTGCGCCGTCGCGGCGAACTTGGACCTGCAAGGCCCCCAACATCCGCGTGATCGCCTCCTCCTTCTTGTCGATGAAGGGGACGTTGTCGAGAATAATCGCCCGCCGCTCATTGCTCGCCTGAAGGATCAGCCGCCCGGACCGCAAGAGCATATACTCGAACACGTCGTTGATCTCTTTGTCGATCCGCAGATTCGGGGCGGAAAGCCGCTCCAGGTTGCTCAAAAAGCCGTGATGGTGCAGAAGCTCGTTGGGCCGGACTTCCCAGTAGTCGAAACGCGCCGTGAGGAAGACCGCCGAGAGGATCGCGGCGAGCACCCCGGCAAAGGTCCAATAAAAGGTCGCGTTGGCCAAGGGCCGGAAGGTTTTCAAGGCGTTGGTGATCGCCGGCAGCAGGTTCGGGTGGAAGGTGAACAAGAGGACCAGGGCCATCACCACCGCGGCGACGAAAAAGAACAGCGTCAGCGACGTGGTCCGCGGAAAGTCGAAGGCGAGAATCACCATGTTGACGAACAAGAGGCCGAGGAAGACCGTCGAGATGGCCGTTGACACGCGATGACTCGGATCGAGCGGTCTGGGGGCGAACATTGCCATGCAAATCGCCGCCGCGACGGCGGCCAGCAAGATGGGGTAAAGAAAGACGATTTTCGGATAGGCGAAGAGGAGCACGCGCACGGGGGCCTCGGCTGCCGCTTTTCCGCTGCTGCTGAAGTCCGCAGTCGAATTGGATTGTCCTGGCATCGCCGACATCCTCTCAGTTGTCAAGATCGCAGGGGAGGTGCTCGGCGGGGCAATGCGAGCAGTCGCCCCGTCCGCCGCCATCGGCCGGCGGCGCCACTTCCAAGCGATCGGAGTCGATGGTTTGTGCGCCCGCCTCGGCCTGGCCCTTCGCCGTGGCGACCACATGCCAAGTGGCGCTGGGATGGTCCATGTTCTGCCGGTTCAGGCTGCGGACCGTCGCCACCGCCTGTTCATAGGACATCCAGTGGCAAGTCGCCTGTTTTCGGGCGTGGGAGAGACACTTGGGAACGTCCAACGGGGTATTCGGTTCCCAGCCGTCGGGCCACCAGATCGCCGTCACCAGGTATTCGGCCATGGGAAACTCCTCGCAGGACCAAAGATCGTTCACAAGGTCAATTTACCACGCGCGACCAATTCGAGAAAGATGCGGTTGCTCTGCAAAAGGTCCGGCAATTGGGACATTTCCGCGGGCGTAAACCAATGGACCGACTCGACCTCGGCCGGATTCGGCTGGGGGGCCGCGTCGTCGATCAAATCCGCCCGCCACCAGGCCAGTTCGACTTTCCAGGCGGTGACGCAGTGCCAGAGCCGCCGCGTCGGACGGATGGCGACGCCAAGTTCCTCGCGGACCTCGCGGACAAGGGCCTCCGCTTCGCTCTCGCCCGCTTCGATCCCTCCGCCGGGAAAGCAATAGGTCAGCGGGGCAACGACGCTCCGGGAGCGGCGGATGACGAGCATCTTCTCGCCGCGGAGGATGATTGCCACGGCCCCGCGGCGGCCGGGATCGTCGGGTATGGCGTCCATTCCGCCTATGTTACAACGGCGACGCCCGTTTGCCCAGTTCGGGCGTTCCACGTCAGGAACCAGCCGGCCAGCAGGAGCGTGCCGATCGGATGCGCCAAAACCGCCGCGGAAAACATGGTCTGCAACCACCGCTCGGTGACGCCAAACGTGGCGCTGAAGGTCAAGGCGAACGCCAGGCTCATCACCACCCGCCCCCGCTTCTCCTCGTAGGCCGTGATCAACGCCCAACTGGTCAGCGGCGCGAGCAGGCCGAAGGTGTTTCGCTCCGTCGCCGGTCCGAAGACCATTTGCCAGCACGCCCAGACGACGAGGACAAACAGCAACAGCCGTTGAAGCGGGAGGCTGCGGCGGGCCTGCCAAAGACAAAGCCCGAGCACGAGCGCCGCCGTGGCCAATTGCACCGCCAGGTAGAGTTTGTGCGGGACGTGCCCTTGAAACTGCTCCCAGATCGTCCAGGCGTCGCGATACGTGTGGCGATTCTCGGCGGCGCGGCCCGTCAACACTGCGAACCAGCCGTAGTATCGCTGGCACACCAAGGCAAACGGTTTGGTCAAGAAAGGGACGGCGGCCACGCCGAGCAGGCATACGCCCAACCGGGCGGCCAACGCCCGCGGCCGGCACGCCGACAGCAGCAAGCCAACCGCCAACGGCCACGCCTTGATGTGGACGGGGATGGCCAGCAACCAGGCGGCCTTCCACCAGCGGTTTTCGACGATCGCCGCGGCGGCCATGGCAATCATCGCGAAAATGAGCAAGTTGCTCTGACCGGACCAGAGGCTTCTTGCCGCCCCCAGCAACACCAACGCCAAGTAGACGCCCTGGCGTTGCGGCGTCCAGGCGCCCGGCAAGATGCGGCGCATCAGCGACCACAGCGAAGCGAAGAATACGCCGAGATTAAGCCATATCCACAACAGCCCGCCAAGCCGCGTGGGCAGCGCCGCGAACGGGGCCAGGGCCATCGCCGCGGCCGGACCATAGCGAAAATCCACGGGGCAAACCCCCGGGGCGTACATGTCCTTGCCGGCCGACCAGAACTGTCCGCCCGTCTCGTAACACGGATGGTAAACGCTGTGGTTCTCCGGCCAGAAGGCGAACTTGATGCCGACCGCGCAGGCCATGACGATCCAGAGCACTCTCGCCGTGTGAAAAAGCCACCCCCGGAAGGGCCGTTTTTGCAAAGGTGTTTCGCTCATGCTCTGGCCAACTCGCCGAGTCTGCCCAAGTGGATTCCCCGCACGACAAGATAGTCGGCAAAGTCGGCGGAGACAAGCATTTCGAGTTCGCGGCCGCACCGCCGCCAAAGGGTCGGGCCAATCGTCGTCTTGCGCGTCGCCGGCCAGCCCGGGATGCAGGCAAATTTCCGCCAAGTGGAACCTCCCGGCGAGGAAGCGGCGCATCCAGCGCATGTCGATTTGGCCGGCCAAGGCGGTTCCGAAGAAGGCGTCCGGACGAGCGAATCCCAAGCGGTCCATCGAGCGGCGGAATCGCCCGGCGTAATGCTGCTGCGCCGCGGCGCGGACCTTTCCCAACACTCCCTTCCCGCGGCCGAAAAGCAGCCGCCACGTTGACGGTTCCTCCGCCGCGCGGACGACGCGAATGCCGAATTTGTCCAAGAGCACGGGAATCAACTCCTGCACGCCGGGCAGGAGTTCGATGTACTGGTGTCCGTTCAGGTGCGTCGGCCGCGCGCCGTGGTCGAGCATGAGTTGCACCTGTCGCGACAACTCGTCGGCCAACGCCTGGCGAAATCGCCCGCCGCTGCGGCGCAGACGGCCGAAGAGGGCGGACACGCCGGGAAAACAGCCCTCTTCGTCCAACAGTTCCGGCGGATACGCGGCCGGATCGAGGGGGCGTCCCTCGGTGAGATTCAAGTGAATGCCCAGATCGAACGGCCGGCCGGGGTCGTCGAGCCGCTGCCGCAGAGACGCGGAGGGAAGGCCGCCGGAAAGCTGATCCGCGCGGAGTTCGCCCCATTGCCGCAAGGCGCAGGCGGCGTCGGGGCCATTGGATAAGAGCGAAGCGCTGGTCAGCGGACCGGCGCGAAACCCCTGGAAAATCCCCTCGCTGACCAAGCGGCTCATTCCCAGGTTGTCGGCGTGCAGGACGATTCGCCGGGGGTCGGAGGCGGTCAAGCGAGTGCGTCCTGCATTCATCACGCCGCCAGTTTTCTCTGCGCTTCCTCCGCCGGCGCAGCCGACAGGTCGATCGCGGCGACGCGATTCCCGCCCAGCCATTCCCGCAACCGCAGCCAGACGACGTCCCACAACATGGGCAAGGCGTGGCGGCGGAGCGAAAGCGTCGAGTCGTAATCGTGAATCAGGCTGACCGGCAGGCGGCGGAACGGCAAACGAAGCCGCCGCGCGAGGAAGACCACTTCGGCGTCAAAGGCAAAGCCGTCGATCGTCGTGCGGGAAAAGATTTCCCTCGCCGCGCGGCGGCCGAACAGCTTCAAACCACACTGCGTGTCGGTCACTTCGCGGGAAATCAGACGTTTGACGATCTCGCGGAAGCCGGCCGTGGCGATCCTCCGCGACCAGCGGCGGGCGGCGATGTGCTTCGCGCCGGCGATGTCCCGCGCCCCGAAGACAACCTCGCATGTCCGCTGGTGAATCCACTCGTAGCCTTCGCGCAGGGCGGTCAACTCGAAGGGCAAGTCGGCGTCGGTGAAGGCCACCACCCGGCCGGTCGCCTGGAGCATGGCCGTCCGCACCGCACAACCCTTGCCGCCATGCTCCGCCAGGCGGACGGTGGAGAAGCGCGGTCCCAGCGGTCCGGTCAATTCCGGGGTGCGGTCGGAGCTGTAATCATCGGCGACGACAACCCGGTAATCGACGCCCCACTGGTCGAGAAACATGCCGATTTGGCACAAGGTCCAGGGGAGCCGTTTTTCCTCATTGTAGGCGGGAATAATCAACGTCAATTCGTGATCCGCCAGCCCCGCGCCGGCCGAGACCGCCGCGGGAATGAAATGGGGACCGCCCGTGGGCCGTTCCTTGGCAACGTGTAGCTTCATCCGCGGTTCCACCGCTTGGGGAGATGTTCGTCGGAAGGCGAATATTTACCCACTTCCGGCAACCGTGTAAATGTCAATCGATGCCGGTGTTTTCTTGCAATCGGAAAAGATGGAGAAGAGGATTAGCCGTGGCATGATGGGCAAAATGGAAAATGGCCGGGAGGGTCATGTCTTCAGCAGTACGATATGCGTGCCCGGCCCCTCCCGCCGCGGCGGCGGCGGAATTATAATGCCTCCAAAGTGCAACGCTCCTTGCACTTGTGCCCGCCGGTCTGCCCTGCGCGACGAGCTATGCCCGATTTGTCGCCCGATAATCTCGAATCACATTTGCCGCTCTTTGGGCTTTCGTCGTTCCGACATGGCCAAAAGGAGGTGATTTCGACAGTCCTTGCGCGGCGGGATTGCCTCTGCGTCATGCCCACCGGAGGGGGAAAAAGCCTCTGCTATCAATTGCCGGCGATGGTCCTGGAAGGATTGACGCTGGTCGTTTCGCCGCTGATCGCCTTGATGAAGGATCAGGTCGATCAACTCGAATCGCTCGGCCTGCCGGTCTCATTTGTCAACAGCGCGCTGCCCGCCGGCGAGCAAAACGATCGGCTGGACCAGATGGCGGCAGGCCGCTTCCGGCTGATGTATGTGGCGCCGGAGCGGTTTCGCAGCCCGCGGTTTCTCGAAGCGGTCCGCGCGGTGGATTTGAAGCTGTTGGCCGTCGATGAAGCGCACTGCATCAGCGAGTGGGGGCACGATTTTCGCCCAGATTACGCCCGCCTCGGCTATTTTCGCAAGCTGCTGGGCAATCCGACGACGATCGCCCTGACCGCCACCGCCACCGACCGCGTGCGCCGCGACATCATCGAGCAGTTGTCGCTGCACGACCCGAAGACTTTCATCACAGGCTTCGCCCGTCCCAACCTCTTCTACCAGGTGCAGTGTCCAAAGAGCGAGAAGCAGAAGGAGGACCTGCTGGCGAAGTTCCTCGGCAAGACCCCGGGCTCGGGCATCATCTACGCCTCGACCCGCAAACGCGCGGAGGAGGTCGCCGCATTCGTCGCCGCCAGCGCCGGCCGGACCGCGGCGGTCTATCACGCCGCCATGCTCTCCGAGCAGCGGCGAAAGGCTCAGGAGGCGTTCATGGAGGGCCGGGTTGAGGTTGTCGCCGCCACCAACGCCTTCGGCATGGGCATCGACAAGGCCGACGTCCGCTTCGTCGTTCATTACAACCTGCCCGGCAGCCTGGAGGCGTATTATCAGGAGGCGGGCCGGGCGGGGCGCGACGGGCAGCCGTCGCACTGCCTGATGCTCTACCATGCTTCCGACCGCTTCATCCAGGAATACTTCATCGACAACAACTACCCAAGCCGCGAGAACGTCCGCCGCGTTTACGAGTTCCTCTGCGAGCTCGATGAGAATCCGATCCAAATGACGCAGCAGGAAGTCAAGGAGGAACTCCGCTTGTCGATCGGCGGCGAAGGGGTGGGCAATTGCGAGCATCTCCTGGAAAGCGCCGGCGTCCTGGAGCGGTTGATCGCCTCGCAAAACATGGCCTCCGTGCGGTTGGACAGCGATCTGCCCACGCTCGTCGATCTGCTGCCGAAGCAGGCGAAGGTGCGGCGGCGCGTGCTCCAGGCCGTCGAGGCGATCGTCGGGCGCGGCGAAACGAACTCGTCCAATTCCATCCCCGCGAACTCGCCGCCCGCGCCGACCTGGACGCCAACTCCATCGCCGCGGCCCTGCGCGAGTTGAACGAGTTGGCGTCGTTCACCTACGTGCCGCCGTTTCGCGGCCGGGCCATCCGCATGATCCGCCGCGACATCCCCTTCGAGGAGTTGGACATCGACTTCGCCGAGCAGGAAGTCCGCAAAACCGCGGAAACGGAGAAGCTGAACCGGGTGACTCGCTTCGCCTTGAGCGGGGCGTGTCGCCAGCGGGAGATTTTGCAGTATTTCGGCGAGACGGAAGCCGCCGCCTGCGGCCATTGCGACAATTGCGCCCGCGGCAAACCCCGCAAGGCCGCGCCGGGGCAGGCCGCAGCGGCCCCCCTCTCGCCGGACGATCCGCTGCTGACCACCGTGCGAATCGTGCTCAGCGGCGTCGCCCGCACCCAGGCGCGATTCGCCTGCGGCAAGACGCTGATCGCGCAAATGCTTTGCGGCTCGGGCTCGGAAAAAATGAAGAAGCTGAGGTTGGATCGGTTGACGACGTTCGGGATGTTGGCGCGCCTGAGGCAGCCGGAGGCAGCCGCGTTGATCGACGCCTTGATCGGCGTTGGCTGTTTGGAGCAGACCGAGTTGGACCGCTTTCGCCCGGTGGTGAAGTTGACGGACTTTGGGGCCGAGGTGATGCGCGGGACGCGTTCGCTGGACGCCCCGTTGGCGATTCCCGCGGACCTGCTGCGAAAACTTCGCGCGCGGCGGCCCGATCGGCCGGCCGCCGGCCGGGGACCCGCTCGGACGCCATCGCCGCCGCCCACAGGCGATGCGGACCCGCCGGAGGGGTGGATCGAAAGCGACTCGCCGGGGATGGGTCCATTTTCCTACGAGGAAGGCGAGTCGGGCGCGGGCGCCACGACCAACCTACGGTCGGCGCCCGGCTTGTCCAGCAGTGCTCGAAACGCTGCTGGACAAGCCAGCAGTGGCACCCCTCAGGCAAGGTCCGATTCTGCGGAGAACGCGGACCTGCCCGCTGTGGCTTCGCACACGCTTGAATTGTCCCCCGCGCAACGGCCTTCGCACTACTGGACATGGCGATTGCTCGCTGCGGGTTTCGCCGTCGAGGAATGCGCCGCGATCCGCGGCATCGAGCCGGAGGCGGCGTTGGATCACGCTTTGCGGGCGGTTGAGGAGGGATGGCCGTTGGAGGCCCGACAGTGTCTTCCGCCCGAGTTGCTCGCGGCGATGGAAGCGGCGGTCGGGCCGGATGAGCCGGAGCTGATTCGTCCTCTGCTGGCGAAGTTGCCCCCGGGGACGGCGCGGGGGCAGGTGGAATTATTCCTAAGATGCCGGCGGCGGCGGCAAGGGGACGCCCTACGCGGCGGGGAATAATGCGGTAGAATTAGAAGTTGACGTACATTTCGTGGGCGGCGCCCACCGGCAAAACACCCTGGATTCAACGGATGCCCACCCCCCGACCGGAAAAAACCCCGCCGCAGAAACCAACCTCCGCGCCGCCCGCCAGGCTGCCCTCCTCGACGCCCTGGCTGCTGCTGATCGTCGCGATGGTCCTGCTCTACATCTACGTCCGCAGCGACGGCCGCCGCTCGGAAATCACCTACGGCGCGTTCTACGAACAACTCGAAAAGGCGAACATCGCCAAGGTCGATGTCCAGGGATCGCGAATCACCGGCGAATTCGTCAATCCTCCGCTCGACCCGGAGGGAAAGCCGGACGCCGGCAAGACCATCCCGAAACTGGAGAAGAAATTCGCCGCGACCCTGCCGCCCTACCCGCTTGTCGGCCATGAACTCGACACCCTTTTGCGAAGCCGGCTGGGGAACAACTACACGGCCACCGAACCGAGCGACGGGACGTGGACCTTCCTGACGGTCAACGTGCTGATCACGGTGGGATTGATCGTCGGGTTGCTGTTCTTCTTCCGCCGCACGCGCGACTCGGTGTTCGGCGGCCTGATGGGCGGGTTCAGCAAGAGCCCCGCCAAACGTTACGAGATGGGCGACCGGCCGGTCACCTTCGACGACGTCGCCGGCCTGGAAGGCGTCAAACGCGAACTGGAGGAAATCGTCGAGTTTCTGAAAAACCCGAAAAAGTTTCAGCGGCTCGGCGGGCGGGTTCCCAAAGGGGTCCTGCTGGTGGGCCCGCCGGGCACGGGCAAGACGTTGCTGGGGCGCGCCGTGGCCGGCGAGGCCGGCGTCGCCTTCTATTCCGTCAGCGGCTCGGAGTTCATCCAGATGTTCGTCGGCGTCGGGGCCGGACGCGTTCGCGACCTGTTTGAAACGGCGAAGGCAAACGCCCCCTGCATCCTCTTCATCGACGAGATCGACGCCGTCGGACGGCATCGCGGCGCGGGCCTTGGCGGCAGCCACGACGAACGCGAGCAGACGCTCAATCAAATCCTCAGCGAAATGGACGGCTTCACGCAAAACGAATCCGTCATCATCATGGCGGCCACCAATCGCCCCGACGTGCTCGATCCCGCCCTGCTCCGGCCGGGCCGCTTCGACCGCCACATCACCGTCGATCGGCCGACGTTCAAGGGACGCCTGGCCATTTTCGAGGTGCACACCCGCGACGTGCCCTTGGACATCAACGTCGATCTGGAGCAGTTGGCCGCCGGCACGGTGGGTCTGACCGGGGCCGACATCCGCAACCTGGTCAACGAGGCCGCTCTCTGGGCCAGCCGGCACGACAAGGACACCGTCGACATGAGCGACTTCGAGTACGCCCGGGACAAAGTCCTCATCGGCGCGAAGCGCGACGAAGTCCTCTCCGGCAAGGAGAAGTCGATGACCGCCTACCACGAGTCGGGGCACGCCTTGTTGGCCTGGCTCGTGCCCAGCGGCGATCGCCTGCACAAGGTTTCCATCATTCCCCGCGGCCGCTCCCTGGGGGCCACGCAACTCCTGCCCGAGGAAGACCGCGTCAACATCGGCGAAAGCGAATTGCACGTCCGCCTGGTTTTCCTTCTCGGCGGGCGGGCCGCCGAGCATCTGGTGTTCAACGAATTCAGCGCCGGGGCCGAGGACGATTTGAACAAAGCGACGCAACTCGCCCGCCGCATGGTGACTCATTGGGGCATGAGCGAGCGGCTCGGACCGGTCGCCTTCCGCGACACCGAGGAGCATCCTTTCCTGGGCAAGGAGATGTCCGCGCCGCGGCAGTTCAGCGAGCACACCGCCCAACTCATCGACGAAGAGGTGATTCGCATCCTTCGCGACGCCTCGCAGCGGGCCGTCGATCTGTTGACCGCCAATCGCGAGAAGCTCGACCTCTTGGCCCGCAAGCTGGAAAAGGAAGAGACGCTCGACGAGCATACGGTCGAGGAGCTTCTCGGCCCTCCGGCGAAGCGGATGGACGCCGAGCCGGACGAGACGAACCGCCCGTAAGCAGGCGGGGGAGCAACCTTTCCTGGACCGGCCGTCGCGGCGTGAGTGAGCCGTTGCTCGAGCTTACGAATCGCCGTTGTGCGATTCCAGGCCGGCGATCTTCTGGATCCGCCGCGCGTGGCGGCCGCCTTCGAAGGGCGTATTCAGCCAGATCTCGACCAGCCGATCCACCAGCCGGTCGCCCAACATGTCGCCGGAAAGGCAGAGGACGTTCAGGTCGTTGTAACGGCGGCTCAGTTCCGCGGTGACGTCGTCGTAGCAGGGGGCGGCGCGAACGCCGGGAATCTTGTTCGCCGCAATGCACATCCCCAGTCCGGAGCCGCAGATCAAGATGCCGCGATCCACCTCCCCGGCGGCGACCATGCGTCCAACGACGGCGGCGATGTCCGGATAGTTGACGTCCGCGTCCCCGTGGCTGCCCACGTCAACCACCTCCTGGCCGAACCTGTGGAGCAGTTCGACGAGTTTCACCCGCATGTCCACTCCACGATGGTCGCTCCCGACCGCGATCCGCATCCCGGCAGCCCCCTTTGCGCGTTTTTCCAATTAGGCCGGCTAATCGGGTCATTTTACCCGCTAATGTCGGATCGTACAACTATGCCGCCAATTTCGGAGATTACAGCCAAAGTGGAGAGATTTCTCCGGCCCTAAGGCTCTACCGCTCCCACAGCGGCTCGGCCATCGCCACGGCCGCCGGAGCGGCGAGAAACAAGGGGGCCCAGGCGGCAAAGGCAGGACTGAGGAGGCAGTTCGCCCCGAGCTGCTGGCAACCGATCACCACCATCGAGAAAATCAAGACCACGCCGATGCCCAAGCCAATGGCAAGAAATACGTTGCGGCTGCTCCGCGAAGCCACCAACGGCAGCCCGATCAAAAACAGCGTCATGTCCAAGAAAGGCTTCACGATTCGCGCATGGATTGCCACGCGCACGCCGGCGCCAAAGTCGATGCTGCGGTTGCGGAGGCTGGAGATCAACTGCCAGACCGAGGCAAAGTGCGTAAACGAATCCCCGCCGTCCCGGCGAAGCGCCTCGAACGGCACGCCGCTGACGAGGAAACACTGATTCGGCAGCAGCCAGGCGGCGTCGCGCGGGGTAATCAACACCTTCTGTCCCTCGATCTCCAGCGACGGCTGCCCGGCCAAGTTCTTTGACCCCTGCACGCCGTCCAGCAGGTATCCGCCCGGACGATCGCCCGCCGGGCGCGGAAAAAGGCGTTGTCCGCCGTCAACTGTTGGCCATAATTCCGCAAGCCGGAGGGCATCACAAAATTTGGGGCTTCGATCCGCTGCTGGTTCAAGAAAAGCCTCTTGCCGCCGATGTCCACGTCGGTGCAGTTGTCGCGCTGCCGGCAAACGTCGTTGACGGCGTCGTGGCCCAAATCGCCCGGCTGCCGCGACATCTGGATGCGAAAACGCGGCATCATTGTCTCGCGATTGACCGCCGCCAGTACAAGGATCACCATCGCCGCAACGATCACCGGGGCAAGGATGCGAATGCGGGAGATGCCCGCCGCCATCAACGCCGTCATTTCATTGTGCCGTTGAAACCACGTCACCGTGAACATCGCCGCCATCAGCGTGATCACGCTGCAGGTTTGATCGAAGACGATGATCGGCCGAAAGGCGTAGTAGCCGGCCATCAGTTTGAGCATCTGGCTCCCCTTGGCGCAGTGCATAAACGCCTCGAGGTTGTTGAACGCGTCGAAGACGATGATCAGCCCGCTGAGACTGAAAAAACAGATCAGGAAGGTGGTGAGGAACTGCCGAAGGAGGTAGCGGTCGATGATTCGCATCTGCGGACCCGTTCACAGGGGCTCTTCCGGTCGGCCGGACGGGGGATCGTGCAATCGAGGATCGGGCCGACCCCGGTTGTTTCACGCGGCAGCTTATGGCAATTTGCCACTCCAAGTCAATGGCGACGGCCACTTGTCACCGCGGCGGCGGGCAGCGAGAATCATCGTATGGCATCCGCGAAGAAGGCCAGCGCCCTGGCGCCGGCAACCCGCCGGCTAATGCGTCACGCCGTCGATTTCGGCGTCCGGGCGATCGATCTGCTGTTTCCCCCGCGATGTCTCTATTGCGATGCGGAACTGCCGACGCCGCACCATCCCCCGCTTCTCTGCAATCCCTGCTGCCTCCTTTTTGGACCAGAAGAGTGGTTCGGCTGCCATCGCTGCGGTGCTAGCTGGCCCGCCGAAAGTTACCAGGATTGCAGCGATTGCCCAAGTTGCCGCAACGCCACCTTCCATTTTCAACATGCCGTTCCTTTAGGGGCGTACGAAGGGGCGCTGCGCGAGGCGGTGCTAAAGTCGAAACGGCCGGCTTACGAACACCTTGCGACCGCTTTGGGGCATTTATTCTCCCAGCGGCGGCAGCGGGAATTCACGGAGTTTCGCCCCGATCTGGTCATTCCCATCCCCATGTTCTGGTTGCGACGCCTCCGCCGGCAAGTCAATTCTGCTGCGGCAATTGCACAGGCGTTGGGAAAATCTCTCCGCGTTCCCGTGCTGGGCAGTCTCCTGGTTCGTGTACGCAACACCTTGCCACAAAAGGATTTATCGCCAGCAGATCGGGCTCGCAACGTTCGCGGGGCATTTCGCGTCCCGCACCGCCGCCACCGGCCCTTGCAGGGCTCGCGTGTCTTATTGGTAGATGATATTCTTACAACCGGCGCCACGTGCAGCGAGGCGGCTTGGGTGTTGAAACAAGCCGGGGCTATTGCTGTGGTCGCCGCTGTACTTGCTCGCGCATGAGTCGCCATGAAAGAAAAAACAACTGACATCCGAAGCGACCGTCCCCGTCCGGTTCGGCATTTCCGCGCGGCCGTCGCCCAAGGCCTGGCGGCGCTGGTTCCGCCGTTGCTGACGGTGTTGATCGTCATTTGGGTTATCAATACGACGCAGCAATATGTGTTGGAACCCATCGCCACGGGGGTTCGCGAGGCGTTGGTTTGGGCGACCGCCGACATCCGCCAGGAAAACGACTTTCCCGACTTTCACGCCGGGGACCCGACCGCGACGGCCGGCGGAAAAACCTACCGCCGTCTGGACGACGGGAGTTTCGTCCCCGAGACGGTCTACGACCGCGTCCGGCGGAGTCGCGACGGATCGATGCCCGGCAGCGCAAAGGACGTTTATCGCAGCTACGTGGTGTTGACCTATCTGCGGCCTTACACCGCCATCCCGTTCTTCCTGGCGTTGTTCATTCTCCTGCTGTACCTGCTGGGCAAGTTCATGGCCATCGGGATGGGCCGTTTCTTCTGGGGCCTGTTCGAGCAGGCGATCCACCGATTGCCCTTGGTGCGAAGCGTTTACTCCGCGGTGAAGCAGGTAACGGAGTTTTTCTTTCGCGATCAACCGAGCCAATTTCGCCGCGTGGTCGCCGTGGAATATCCGCGGATGGGGATGTGGAGCCTCGCCTTCGTCACCAGCGACGGCTTTCAGGACATCCGCGACTCCGTCGGCGCGCCCGTGGTGGGCCTGTTTATCCCCACGTCGCCGATGCCGATGAACGGCTACGCGCTGACCGTGCGCCAGTCCGAGGTCGTCGATCTCCGCATGACCATCGACGAGGCGATTCAATTCATCGTCAGTTGCGGCCTGGTCATTCCGACGCACGACTTGCAGCGGCTGCAAGCGGACCGCGACCATGCCCCGCCGGCCTCCTCGACTGCGAGCGAGACCACCCAGGAGCCGTGATTTTGCCGAAACAGACGTCACTGGTTCGCCTTGGGACCCGCGCAAGCATGTTGGCGCAGTGGCAGGCCGAATGGGTCGCTGCGCAGTTGCGGGCGGCGGGCGTGGAAGTGGAAATGGTCCCCGTGACGACCAGCGGCGACCAGCAACTCGCGCCGCTCGGGGCCATCGGCGGCCAAGGCCTCTTCACCAAGGAACTGCAGCGCGAGCTGTTGGCCGGTCGAATCGACCTTGCCGTCCACAGCCTGAAGGACCTGCCGACCGATCCCGTGCCGGGGCTCTGTCTCGCGGCGGTTCCGCCGCGCGCCCGGTCGGCGACGCCCTGATCTCGCCGAAATACGCCGCACTGGCGGAATTGCCGCAGGGGGCAATCGTGGGGACCGGCAGTCTTCGCCGCCGCGCCCAACTCCTTTCCATCCGCCCCGACCTGCAAGTCCGCGAGATTCGCGGCAACGTCGACACGCGGCTCCGCAAGGTGGCGGCAGGCGACTACGACGCGGCGATCCTGGCCCAAGCCGGCTTGGAACGGCTTCAATTGGCCCAGCACATCGCCCAACGGCTGCCCACGTCGCTGTTCCTGCCGGCTGTCGGCCAGGGCGCGTTGGGGTTGGAAACGCGGAGCGACGACCGCGCGACTCGCGACATCATCCAGCCGCTAGACGACCCGGCCTCGCACGCCGCGGTCCTGGCCGAGCGGGCGATGCTTGCGGCGTTGCGCGGCGGCTGCCTGGCCCCGATCGCCGCGTGGGCGCGGCTGGAAGGTTGACGCGGGCTGACGCTCGTCGGCCGCGTGCTCAGTCCCGACGGCGCGCGAAAGCTTGAATGTACGGTTGGCGCCGAAGCGGCGGACGCCGAACGACTCGGCCGCCAGGTCGCCGACGAGTTGCTCGCGCAAGGCGCCGCCGTCTTGATCGAGCTTTCGCGGCAAGCGTAAAGCGGACGCCGCGGGAAATGAAGCGGCGCCGCGGGAAGCAGCGCCGCGGGAAATGAAAACCCTTCGCAGGCCCGGGGTCTGCGAAGGGCTCAAGAAGGATTCCCTTGTATGGCAGGGCCCTTCGCGGGCTTGGCGGCGACAAAGCCGATCATCACCTACACAATCGGCATGTTTCCGTAACCACGCGACGAGGCCTTTATTTTTTATGCCATGAAGATGGCTGACATTCTCGCGCGTGCAAAGCTACGGAGGTCTCCGCAGTCCGCTTGCCACCGTATTTTTTACTTGCGGTCGGCTTGTTATTGTGTTTTATCGGTAAGTTGGCGCATCGGCTTATGCTGAAATCAGATAAATTGCCGCGTCCCCCCGTTGCCACCGTCAACACCGGCAAGCTTTCAAGCAAGTAAGCCGAAAAAGGGCGTCGGTTTGCCGATTTGTTGCACTCGGACACCCGCTCCCCTATTCAGCGAGGGGGGGACCTGTTATCCTTCTTAGCGTCGGTGCGACCGATCGCCAGTTGCACCCTTTTAATGCGACCGATGGGAAGAAGTGGAGGTCAGCAATGGCAATGACTGCGGACAAAATGGCGGCCTGGTGCCGGGGGATTCTCGGGGATGATGCGGCGGCGGCGAAACTCCCACTGGAAAAATATCTGCAGGCGATCCCGCGCTTGGAATCCCTCAAAAGCATGGCTTCGGGAACGCCGGTCTTGGTTCGCGGCGACGTTGACGCCAAGCCCGGGCCGAAGGTCGGCGACGGCGACATTCGTCTGCGTTCGATGAAAGAGACGCTCGAATTCGGCCGGAAGCGGGGCTGGAAACAGATTGTTTTCGGCCATATCGGCCGGGAGCCGGAGAAATCGCTGTCGAAGGTTCGCGCCCGGCTGGCCGAAATCCTCGCCTGCGAAGTGACCTTGATCGAGGACTGGCTCGACCCGGCGACGCTTTCGATCAAGGACGAGGTCCCGGCGGCAATCCGCTCCAGTTCACCGGGCAGCGTCATCATGTTGCAAAACACGCGGAAGTACGACATCGAGCGGGTGTTGTGGAAGGCCAAGCCCGCCGATTGCGCGAAACTGGCCGACAAACTCGCTAAATTTGCCAACGAGTGCGCGGAGAAAATCGCCAAGGTGTACGTTCACGAGGCGTTTTCCGCCGGCAGTCTCGACGCGTCGAGCGTGGTCGTGCCGGCGGCCATGGACAAGGTCGCCCTGGGATTGTACGAGGCCGAACAGTTCGACGGCCCGCTCTTGGACTGCCTGGGCGCGGTGGTCGTGGTTTTCAGCGGTTTGAAGGCCGACAAGTTGGACGACATGGAGGCAATGATTAATCGGGGCAAGATACGCCTGGTGATTTCCGCCGGTTCGCTGGCGATGGCGTTGAAAAAGGCGTCCGAGGAGCTTGAGGGCCGCGATTTCAACCTCGGCCTGTCCGAGGATCCTGCGCACGGCGACAAGCCGTACTTCATCCCCCGGTCGCGGATCGAGCAGGCGAAGCGGATGCTCAGCGAAGGGCGCGCCAAGGGGATTCAATTTGTGCTGCCGGTCGATTTTGTGCTGCAAGACGGCAGCGTATCCGCAACGATTGGGCCCGGCAAGCAACAGTTCGACGTTGGTCCCGCTTCCAGCGAGTTGTTCGCCAACACGGTCAGCCGCATCATTGAGAAGCACTTCAGCGACAGCCCGCCGGCGGTGGTCTTCCACAACGGCGTCTTTGGGATGTTCGAGGACCCCCGCTTCGAGCAGGGAACGCGGAAATTCGTCAGCCAACTGAAGCGGATGAAGGACGCCGGGCTGCGGGTGTATATCGGCGGCGGCGAAGGGGGAACGTCGCTGGAGAGGTATGGGCAGCCGGATTGGGTCACCTACGTTTTCACGGCCGGCGGGACGGTGCTCAACGCCCTTGGCAGCGAGCCGGTGCCGTACTTGGTGGCCCTCAAGATGGCCGCAGGGAAGTAGAATCTGGCGTTTTGCAGGTCGTCGACTCAGGTCCCCCTCTTCCTCCGGGAGAGGGTCGGGGCGAGGGGGCTCGGCGGCGATGTCACGAGATCAGGAGACATTCCGCGATCGCAAGAAGGCCAGCAGTCCGTGCAATTGGAAACCGCCGCCGAGGCCAAGCATCTGGCGGACGGGTCGGTGCTGGTCGTTCCTGCCGTAGGCCGCCAGAGAAACGCCCAGTTCGCGGACGAAATCCTCCATCACTGGCTCCAGGGCGCGGAACAGGCGCTCAGGTTTGGCGCCTCCGTGGGATTGCGCTTCCACTGCTCGGCCTGTGCGGCCGTCAACTGAAACTGCTTGATTAGCGCCCGGTTGATGCTGTATCCGCCAAAACCGAGGTGGCGCACCCAAATGCCCGTGGGCGAGCTGACCACCAGATTGCCGCCGTCGCCGCCGATGTTGACGATGGCGACCGGCCACTGAGGCGGTGGGGGTGGAGATGGCGGCGCTTGCCGGGCCGGCTTCGGATCCTCGGGCTTGGGCTTGAGCCTCAGCCGCTTGATGAATTTGGCCGCCTGGCGTTCCACCCCCCGCTCGAACATCAAGTAATTGTGCAAGGCGATGCACTCGCTCTGCACGGCGTGAACGCGGATGCCGGCGCGCTGCACCAATTCCAGGCGTGCGTTCAGGGCGTCCCAGCGGGTGGCGGCAAATAGGACAGGCGATCCGCTTTTCCGATCATGTTGTGGAGCGTCGTCGTCCTCGTCGCCGCGAAGCGGTTGGAAATCCCAGGCCAAGTGGTCCAGCCGGGTGGGAATGTGCCGCTTCGCCTCGAACTGCACCATGGTCGACATCTTCGCCCGGTCGGTCTGCGGAATCTCGAAAACCCGCATCAGGACGATTCGTCCCGGCAGTCCCAAGCAAACCCTGTCGGCCTTCAAGGGGTATTCGGAAACCAGGGCCGTCAGGGCTTCCTCGACGATGCTTTGCTCTTCTTCCCCATTGGCCGCCTGAGCGAGCGGCTTTTTGTACTCGATCCGGGCGGCGACTTCCAAAACGACCGCCTTGTGCTTCTTCCTCCAGGCCAATTTGACCGCCTTGACGCAACTTGAGCCGATGTCGATTCCCCAGGCGGCCAAGGCCGTGGGGCGAAAAATGCCTGCAACCTTCCCGATCGCGCTGGGCCGCTCGACGAGGGGGAGTTCGAGTTGCACGTGCGACCGCCCCACGCCTTGGAGCGCCAGCCCGCAGGCCGCCCAAAAACATCCCGGATGCGCCGCCAGCAGGGCGCGGTCCACGGCGTCGCCGAGAACGATTTGCGAGAAGCCGGCCGCCCAATCGACGGGAAAGCCCAGCGGGGTGTGCAGCGGCGGCGCGACCCAAGGGGGCGGTTCCAACTTGCCGTCTTTTTCCGCCTGCGCCAGACGCCGCCGCATCTCTTCCAGGAGCCTTGGTCCGCGCGGATCGGACGGCGACGCCTTCCGCAACCGCTCGACCACGGCCAACAGCACGTCGTCCACGATCGGCGCATTGCGCACGTCCCAGGGAGATCCAAGCCGCTTCTTCGATGCGGTCCCGCACGGCCGCGGCCTCCGGCGTCTCGACCGCCGCCGGCGCCTTGCGCAACAGTTTGGCCGCCTCCGCGTACTGATGTTTGGCGAACTTCTCCTGGGCCGAGAGAACGAATCGCCCCTGGATCTGCGCCGCCAATTGCCTGGCCGCGGCGTGCTCCGGCTTCAGTTCCAGCAGCCGCGTGATCTTGTCAATCGCGGCGGAAATGTCCTTTCGCCCGAGGGCCGCCCGGGCTTCCATCGCCAGAGCGGCGACTTCCTGCCGGCGCTCGACCGCCTCGGCCAGCAACCGCTGATGTTCGCTGCTCCGCAGCGGCGCGGGCACGGTTTCCAGCGCCGCGCCGCGCCCTCGTAGTCGCACTTGTCCATCAACGCCCGCCCCTGGTCGAAGGCGGCCACCGCCTGGCTCAGTCCCCGTTGGCGCTCCAAGGCGAGCCGCTTGACAAGTTCCTTGGCGGCCCGGGCGTGATGGTTCAAGCGGGGATGGTCCATGTTCGACATCGGACCGAGCAAGGCGATCGCCTCTTCGTACCGGGCTTCGCTCTGCAACTGCTCGGCGGTCATCAGGTTCATTTCGAACTGCTCGGTCTGCTGGTGGACGGCCGCGGCCAGGTTTGCCCCGCAACTGCCGCAAAATCGTTCGCTCGCCGGACAGATCGTGTTGCAATGGACGCACGGCTCCCACAGGGGCTCGCCGCACTCGGCGCAGTACTTGTGATCGCCGCGATTGACCGACTTGCAGCGTTGGCAATGCAGCGATTCTCCGTCGTCTCCCCGCGGCGGCGAAGCGGCGGCGGGAACGGCGGGCGACGAATGGCGCGGATCGGTCGACGCAGGCATAGATGCATCATAGGCCGCCCGACGCCGCGGATCCATCAACGCCGCGGCGGCCTCTTCCACTTCAAAATGAATTTGCTCCCAAATCTCCTCGGCCGCAGCCTCTCCTCGCCGCCTCTGCAACGCCTCTCGCTTCGCCTCCACCGCGTTGCGAATCAGGCCCGGATCGTTCTCATGCTGCCGAAGACCCAAGAGTTGATACGCGGTCAGCGGGCGGCGGAGTTCGCGCACCCCCAACCACTCGTAGTACGGGTTGAACCCGAGCTGCGCGTCAATGGCCGCCGGCGCCTCCAGATTAATCACGCAGCTTTCCTACTTCAATGGACAAAATCTGGACCGTCAACTCCTGTTCCACCTCGTCGGAGATGGTCTGTTTCGGGCTTGCGCGGGTGATCAACACGTCCAGCGAGCGGACAACTCCGTCCTCGACGTCTTCACTCAGCGAGTCCAGCCAGCGACCATCGGCAAGGGCGTGCTCGAGGACGTGATCCATCTGCCGGCGGTAGTGTTCCAACTCCGCCCGGAGCTTCGCCCGCTCTTCAATCCGCACATACATCACCTTCACCGGGTCGTCGGCTAAGCGGGGCAGCAAGGCCGCGCGCTTGCCCGGCCAGTCGATGCGGTACGCCTCGCGGACCGTGCTGTCGGCGGGCAAGGGGAAGGCAAGGGTCGTTGTCGCGGAAGCGGCAACGGCCGCGGCATCGGCCGGACGGTACGCCGCGGCGGTCAACGCGGCCGCGTGCGCGGCGTATGCAATACCCCAACGTCGCCTCGCCAATCAACTTTTCCCAATCCGCCTCGGCGGCGTCCTGCGGCGGCTTCGCCGGCGGGCGTGGACGCCCATTGTGGCTCTTCGCGGCGATCGGCCGCACGCCCTTGGGGACCGCCGCCTTCAAGGCATCGATCTTCGTCTGTTTGTTCTCCTGAACCAACGACTTCAAGACCGCCGCGGTCCCAGGCTCCGGCATCACGCCGATCGCCAGCGCGGCGCGGAGGTTTTGCGCCCCCTCGGCCCAGTGCCGGTTCAACGTCCGGCGCAAGTTGATCCGCGCCTGCCGCGTGGGAATCGTGACCGCCAGGGCCATCGCCGAAGGCGCCTCGGCCAACGTCGTCAGCCCCCGCTGCCGCACGTCGAGAAACCCCGTCAGCGGCGAATCCCAGAGCTGCCGGCCGACCCAGCAACACACATCGACGCTCGGCGGCGGCGCGTTGGGGTTGCGGAGATAAAGCCCCATCAGGACTTGCAGCGCCTGCGAACTGGCCAAGGCAAACTGCCGTTCCAGAGCCGCGCCCGTCGTCGGATTGACGAACTCCGTCTGGTAAATCAGCGTCTGCGCCTCGAGATTCATCGGATTCGGCTCGCACAGCACCGGCAGAAGGGCCTGTCGCCGGGCGAAAGACGGCGCCCGGTCGATGATCGCCTGCGCCAAGAGCGTGCGAAACCGCGGCGAAGCGTGCGTCCGCAACGCGATGATCTCGCCCGGCGAGATCGCCGTCTCGGAGCGGCTCTCCGTCTCCGTTTGCTCCGATCGCGACGAGGGCGCCAGCAACCGCCGCAGGACGATCTGTTCGCTTTGCCGCGAGTCCTGATCCAACAGCGCCGCCATCGCCGCCGCCGCGGCCATATTCCCGTCGATGCCGGAGAAGTCCCCATCGACGAGTTGCACCAGCGTCTGTCGCCCAACGTCCGTATTGTTGACCGCCAAGGCGACCGCCACGGCCTGAACCAATTCCGGCGGAGGAACCGCGGGACCGCCGGGGAGCCGTTTTCCTTTCGCGTCGTAAATCGCCGGCGGCGGCCGCAACAGCTTGTCCAGCATCTCCGCTTCTTCGTCCGTCCTTTGCGGGCTCTTGATGAGCAGTTGCACGGCCGACGGCAACCGCGCATCGCCGAGGATGCGCACGGCGACAAAATGCGACAGTCCCCACTCGCTCACGTTCGCAGGGACGGGCGGCGGCGGGGCCATGCCCGGCTTCGGCGTCTCCTGGCTGGCGACGCCGGCAACCGGCGTCGCCCCCGCCTTCTCTCGCGAAGGCGCCGGCGGCTTTTCCGCGGCCGGAGGCGCTCCAGGTTCAGCGGGAACCACGAGCTCGCTTTTCTTGAACCTTTTGGAGAAGTCGTACTTTGCAGAACTCTGGCCGCAACCGCCGCACGCCAGCGCAAACGCTGTCGCCAGAATGCACCAGCGAAGACCAATCGGCTCCAGAGGAATTCTCATCGGGGTAGTTTCCTTCCTGCCGCTCTTGTTTTCGGAATCCCGATTCTAGCCCGGATTGATTAGCAACTGGTTGTCGGATCGTTAGGATTCCGCAAGGAGTCAATTGGAAGGTTGCCAGGGGGCGTCGGAACGGGGGAGCAAGGGAACAGGAGAGCCGTGGACGCCCAACTTTCGCCTGGGCGGCGCCGGCTTTGCCAGCAATTGCGCGGCGAGGAACGGGCGCCTCCCGAAGCGGCGAAACACGGGCGAAGCCGGCGCCGCCCAACGAAATGAGAAATGCGTAAGGCTGCCACGCACGAAAAAAAACGCCGCCCTGGAAGGGGATAACCTTCCAGGGCGGCGGAGCAAACTCCTATCAGGACTAGGCTTCGCATTCCGTCAACACGTCAGCCGAACAGAGCCCGCCGGTCGCGTGGCGCGGCGGTTCGACTCCCGGTTGCCAAAATGCATCAGCCCAACCCCGATGATTCCATTTCCAAATCAGTTGGGGAACTCCCCGACCGGAATCACAATGCCCTCGTTCGGCGTGATCATCGCTCGCATTGCCGTCGGGCTGATCTTCTCGCTCAGGAAGTGGACGCTGCCGTCGCAGAAGACCGAGTTGCAACCGGCCGGATGGAACGAGAACGGCTCGTCGTTCAGACCGCAATTGTTGTGCGTCCAGGGGCACTCGGAGGTGAGGGTGGGGTCCCCGTGGTTGATGATGTCCTGAGTGCTCGGACCGCCGTTGGGATACGCGTTGTTGTTGATGAAGTGTGTAAAGTAGCTGTTCACGGTGGCATCAACGTGGGCGAAGCCCGCGTAAGCGGAACTGTAGGCGCTGACGTTGGACGCGATGTTGTTCGGTCCAGAGACGCCGCTGCCGGCGGCATCCGGATCAGCCCAACGAGACATGATGAACGCGCCGGTGGCCGGAGCGCTCGGCTCGGCGGGGTCGCCTTGGGCCGCGTTGCAGTCGGTCTGGTCGACGTTCGCGTAGTCCGGGTTGGCGGACAAGCATTCCGGATCCCCATACTTCGAGAACGTTTGGTACACCTGCGAGCAATGCTCGCGGCCGGTGTCTTCGATGAACATGATCGTGTTGCTCGTGCCGTCAGCAACGGCGGAAATCGGCGCGGCGGGAACCTGCAACGCTCCCGGCGACCGCCCCCAGAGCAGTGGGTGTGCATACTGATACTTGGAGTTGCCGCCCTGCCCCAAGCGGCAGCCGTAGTTTACGTTCAAGGTGCTGCCGTCGGTGCCGTACTGATCGCCATCGATGTCCGTATAGACGGTGGCGAAGTAGTCGGTCTTGCCGTAGCCGTACGGGTCCTTCAAGACGAGCCACGGGTCGGACGGGCAAAGGAAGGTGGGAATCTCTTGCTGCGAAGCCGTTTGATTCGCCTGGCCGTCGCGGTAGCCCTTGCTCGCAACCATCTGCTTGTAGAGCGATGCTTGCTCGAGGAAGGGCAGAATTTGGGCGTAGACCGACAAAGGCGACTCGTTCTTGAGCACCGTCAACTGCTGCGGCTCCAAGCCGCTGCCATACGAGCCGCTCTTCCCGTACGTGGCCCAAATGCCGAACCACGTGCCCGGCGCGGTGGCGGTGTTCGTGTCGAAGAACACGCCTTCGCCGCCGCTGGGCAACATTTTCTTGGCCGACTCGAAGTTCAGGGCGGCCAGGGCCTGCTGACGCATGTTGTTGCCGCACGAGGTGCGGCGGGCGGCCTCGCGGGCAGCCTGCACCGCCGGCAACAACAGGCCGGCCAGGATGGCGATGATCGCCATCACGACCAGCAGCTCGACCAGCGTAAAGCCGCGAGCAACGCTACTCTTACGAACTGACATCTCAAACCTCCTGTGAAAGAAATTACCGGGCCTCATTCCGCACGGTCGGCCGCGACCTCTCGCCGCCTGTCACAAGCCGCTCGCAGTTCTTCCCTTCCCGGAGTCAGCCGACCGGCAAAACTCGCCCAAACCAAGATACACAGTTGAAAGGGCTGCGAGGGCGTTCGCTCATCGCCCAAGCGACATGTCTGCTGATTATCCAGGCGTCTGTTACGGCTTGATGTGCCCTTGGTGTTTCTTTCGATAAAGTCCTGTAAGTTCTTCGCCGCAGCGGATCTGAATCGGTTTCTAACCGTCCGCTAGCATGCGCGTAACATGCGTCGCGTACTGTCTGGAGAGGAAGGATGAATTCCACAATGAACTCGAATTCACCAGACGCCGCACCGCCGTGTTGTAAGTGCTGGCGGCGGCGGGCGTTGCTCCTCGTCGCACTCGTCCTCGCGGCCGTCGGCGGCTGGGCGACCTGGAAAATCAAGCGAATCGAGCGCGCTCTTGCCCGAGTAAGAGAGGCGGGCGGCAGCGTCGATGTCGTCCGCAGCCCGTTTTTCGAGGGGTCCGAACTGCTCCGATGCTGTTCCCTGCTCATCGGCGACAGCAAGCTGAGAATCGCGTTGGTCGGCGCGGGCGTCGGCGACGCGGAAACGGAGTGCCTGGACGCCTTTGACTCCATCTCCGACCTCTGCCTGGAGCACGCGCACGTCGGCGACGTCACGCTGGGCCGCCTCCGAGGGCAGGAGAAATTGCAAAACCTCTCGCTTGCGAACACCCGCGCAACCGACGCCGGACTGGCCGTCCTGGAAACCCTGCCGAACCTCGAGTCGCTCGACCTGGCGGGGACGGCGATCGGCGACGCGGGCATGGCCCATGCCGCCGGATTGACCAGGCTGCGGTTCCTCAAACTGGCCAACACCCGGGTCGGCGACGCCGGGCTGCGGGCGATTGGCGGACTTTCACATCTCGACGGTTCTCGATCTGACCAACACCGAGGTCACGGACGCCGGCCTGGAGCGCATTCGCGCGGCGAAAAACTTGCGGCAATTGATGCTCCGCGGCGCGCACGTCGGCGACGCAGGGCTGGGAAACGTCAAGGACATGGCTCTGCTCGGATATCTGGATGTTTCCTCCACGGCCGTCGGCGACGCGGGAATGGCGAACCTCAAGGGGTCGGCTAATCTCTGTCGCCTGTTCCTTGCGGGCACGAAGGTCAGCGACGCCGGTTTGGAAAATTTTCAAGAACTACGCAACCTTGTCGACGTGAATCTCAGCCACACCCGCGTCGCCGGCCCCGGCTTGGAGCACTTGGGGAAATCGACTTGCCTGATCGGCTTGGACCTCTCCGCAACCTTGCTCAGCGACGCCGCCTTGAAGCACATTCAGCAACTGCATGCGCTTCGCGGCCTGTCGCTGGCCGACACCGCGGTTGGAGACGGCGGGATGGAATGCCTCTTGTCGCTCCCGGGGATTTCCGGCTTGGACCTCTCGGGAACGCGGATCACCGACGCCGGGCTCTTGCGGCTGGAATGCTTGCAAGCGCTGGTGAATGTCGATCTGCACCGCACGCGGACGAGCGAGAATGGAAGGCGCCGGCTGCAACGGAAATGCGAAAAGAACGGCAAAGCAATAACGCAGTAACGGAGATCGCAAGTGAGGCCCAAACTGCAAACGCCAAAGAGCCGACGAAAGAAATCCGCGGAGCCGAAACCGCAGGAGCAAGCCCTTGCCTGCTCGAAAACCATCGATTGGCAAGTGCGCCTGACGCTGGCCGTCTGCGGCTTTCTCGTCATCGCCGTGGCTTTGATCTACCGCCAGACGCTCAAGTACGACTTCGTCGCTTATGACGACGCCGGCTACGTGAGAGAGAACATGGTGGTGAAGGTCGGCCTGACATGGCGCGGGATTCAGGCCGCCTTCACGCAGGCTGGCTGCAGCAACTGGCATCCGCTGACGTGGATTTCGCACATGTTGGACTGCCAATTGTACGGACTCTGGGCCGGCGGACATCATTTGACCAACGTCCTTCTGCACGCGGCCAACGCGGTCATTCTGTTCCTCTTGCTGCGGCAATTGACTGCAAGGCTCTGGCCCAGCGCCATGGTCGCCGCCCTGTTCGCCCTGCATCCGCTGCACGTCCAGTCGGTCGCCTGGGTGGCGGAGCGAAAGGACATGCTCAGCGGGCTGTTTTTCCTGCTGACCCTTTCGGCCTACGCATGGTATGCCCGGCGACCATTTTCGCTCGCCCGCTACTTGGCGGTGATGGGCTTGTTCGCGCTGGGACTCATGTCCAAGCCGATGTTGGTCGCCTTGCCGGCGGTGTTGCTGCTGCTGGACTATTGGCCGCTGGAGCGATGGAGGTCGGCCGGCGGGGGCGGGCGAAGCTGGACTTTTCTGATCTCGGAGAAACTGCCTCTGGCCGCCTTGAGCCTCGCCTCGTGCTGCGTGACCGTCGTGGCGCAGCAGGGCGCGATCCAGAACGGGGATTTCGTCTCCTGGCCCTGGCGAATCGCCAACGCCTTGGTCGCCTACGCAAGCTACCTGGTGCAAATCTTCTGCCCGCTCGGCCTGGCCATCTTTTATCCGCATCCCCGCGACGCTTTGCCGATCTGGAAGATCGTCGCCGCCTCGCTGGTTCTGGCGGGAATCAGCGCGGCGGCTTTCGCCTGGCGGCGAGAGCGTCCCTATCTCTTCGTCGGCTGGCTCTGGTATCTCGGGACGCTCGTGCCGGTGATCGGCCTGGTCCAGGTGGGCGAGCAGGCGACGGCCGACCGCTACACCTACCTGACGCAGGTCGGCATCTACGTCGCGCTGGCGTGGACCGCGGCCGACAGCTTGTGCGGCTGGAGATGGCGGACCTGGGTCTACGGCGCGGCGGCCGCTGCCAGCGTGGCCGCGATGATGGCCTGCTCATGGCGGGAGACTGGCTACTGGGAGAACTCCGAGACCCTGTTCAAGCGAGCCCTGGCGTGCACGACGAACAATGTCGTGGCCAACGCCAATCTCGGTCAATATCTGGCGGACAAGGGGCGATTCCAAGAGGCCCTCGTCCCGCTGCAAGAGGCATGCCGTCTTGATCCCAACCGCGCAGCGGCCTGCAACAACCTGGGAAATGCCCTGATCAATCTGGGACGATCCGACGAAGGCATCGTTTTTTTGCGAAAGGCTTTGGCCTTGGACCCCGACTACGCCACCGCGCATTACAACCTCGCCAGCGTTCTCGCCGCCCGCAAGCAGACGGACGAGGCGATTCGCCATTTCCGCCGCGCGTTGGAAATTCAACCGGACTATGTGAAATGCTACAACAACCTCGCGAAACTCTTCTCGGACACGGGCCAAGCTGACGCGGCAATCGCCTGCTGGCAAGCGGCGCTGAAGATCGATCCGGAGTTCGCGACTGCCCATTTCAACCTCTCCGCCGCGCTTCGCGGGCAAGGCAGGTTTGCCGAGGCGATCGCTCAGTTGCGAGAAGCCCTGCGACTGCCTTCCGACGACGCGAACCGCGCCATAACGCTCAACCGGTTGGCCTGGATGCTGGCGACCACTCCCGACGCCTCGGTCCGCAATGGGCCGGAGGCGATCGTGCTGGCGCGGCAGGCCATCGACATCTCGGCCCCGTCGGAATTGCTGGGCAACACGCTTGCCGCCGCCTACGCCGAGGCGGGGCAATTTGACGCCGCCGTCCAAACCGCGGAGGAAGCCTTGAAACTCGCCTTGTCGCGAAAGAACAAGCCGCTGGCCGATGACCTGCGCGCCAGGCTGAATCTCTACAAGGCCGGCGTCCCCTTCCGCGACGCGCCGCCGAAGGCCAAGAAGGACGAAGCCGCTTGTCCACCGATCCTCAGCGGTCGGCAACCTGGGCGCCGTCGCCGGCGAGCTTGACCAGATCGACGCGCAAGGCAATCGCCGGCAATCGCGGATGATCCGTTTTCAAACGAATCACGCCTTCATGCAGACCGGCAAAATCGCAAGCCGGCGCATCCGGCGGAACCTCCACCTCGATCCGGTAGACGCCCGCCTTCGCCGTGCGGCTCTCCAGCCGGGCGACTTTCACGCGGAGAAAGCTGGGCTCCGCCTCGATCTGCTTGACGGCCAGCGTAGGGCGATCGTCGTTGATTTTCATCAGCACCAATGCCCGCGCGGCTTCGCCCGGCTGCAAAACGCCCAGCCGCAGGATCTTGTCGGCGTCGAGCTTGCCGCCGTAAAGACTCAAGCGGCCATCGACGCTGCCCTGCACCGACACCTGAAACGATCTCGGCCGCTGGCCGGCTTCCGCGGGCTTCGCCGTGAGACGAATCGATTCGCTAAAGCCGCCGTCGGGCAGGTCGTCGGGCAACGTCACGCGCAAGCGATAGCCGCTCCGCGCGATGAATGGCTCGATGTCTTTCTTCTCCGCGGGCTGAAGCCGCCATGTCATTCCCTTCCGCGAGACGCCCTCAACCGCCAGACTCAAAGCGATCCCACGCGTCCGAGTAGATCACGGTCTCCGCCGATCGCTTCTCCGTCTGCGCCAAGTCCGAGGAGTGGATGGAGAGGGTGAGGTTCTCCGGCGCCGCCGCCAGCCGACGCCGCACCGTCGCTTCGATCCCCAATTGCAGCTTCGGACGCTCCGGATCGTTTGTCAGCACCGACATGCCGCGCAAAAGCGCCCCCGTCTTGAGGACATCTTGCTTCGCCGTGTCGCGGAAACCAACCTTGACGATCGCCTTGCCGCCGGGCGGGACCGGCTCTTTCGGGCATTCCGTGACGGTGCATTTGCAAGTGCTCGGCCCCGGGGTCAATTGCAGCGGGGCGTCTCCCTCGTTGCGAATGACGAACTCCTCGGCGAACTGGTCGGGCGTCTCGATGACGCCGAGTCGTTTCACCGGGTCGTCCACGACCGCTTTCGGACGTTTTCCCAGCAATCGCTCCAATGGTTGGATTGCGGTCGCGCCCGCGCCGTGCGCGCCAACGGCGCGGAGAACAACAACAACAGCCAGGACCCCAAAGATGATCCCGGCGGTCAAGACAAACGCGAAAAATCGACGAGACAACGCCAACGCAACATCTCCTAGTTCAGTTTCAGGGACCACCTGCTGTACACGTCGCCAGGGGCGAGTTCGACGCTGGCGTCAGAGAAGATGCCGCCGCCGCCGGCGGTGGCGGGAAAGCCGGGGTTCAGAAAGTGGTCGTTGTTGAGGTCCACGAAGCTCTGCACACTCCCGTCGGCCATGAGAATGTTACACACCGTGCCATGGACCGGGGCAAAACCGCGATAATCCTGGAGGGTCCCGGTCCCGCTTTGCTGGATTCCATTCTGGACCGTGCCGCTCCACGCCGTATACCAGCCGGGCGCAGCGCCTGTGCCGCTGGAGGTCCACCAGCCGGCGCCGCCGGGCGTCACCGGTTGCAACGTGGTTGCATCGACCGGTCCGGCCGTAAAGGAAACGGTCACTCCGCTCGGCGGTTGAATTTTTCCGACCGGCTGAAGCAACTGCACGGGGGCGTTCGGCGGCGTCCCGCCGGCGCCCGTCGTCAACGGCCCGCCGCACGCCAAAAGGGATCGCCGACGCCGAGACGCCGCTGGAATCGGCGCGATCGCGCGTCAACGGCCCGAGCGTCGAACCGCGCGACAGCAGCGACGGCGCGCCGCAACTGCAAGTGAGCGTGCCCGCCGTGGGGTCGAGCACCACGCCCGACCGCACCAGCCACCAACTCGCCGTGTAATTCGTGTTGTAGTACTTCGAATAGATCAAGTCGTTGACGATTTCAACGCGATTCGCGTCGCCGACCGCCAGCGGCGCCCCCGTCCCCTCGGTCCCTCCCGAGATGATCTGCCGGCATGGGTTGGCAACGACGCTGGTGGTTCCATCCGGAAAAGTTTGCATGGTTGTGCCGCTGCCCGCCATATTGACGCAGGTGGAAGTGATCGTCGTCGTGTTCAGGCCGAGCAAGTCGTTGTAGGTGGCGCTGACTTGGATGGGATTGGAAGGGCAGAGCATTTTTCCCGCGGGAATCTGCACATTGACCATGTCGGCCACCCACCCAACCTCGGTGACCGCCCCGTCGTTCCTCCAGTCGAAGGCGCCGGAGCAGTACGTGCCGAATTTTTCCGCATGTTGGTGGAGGCCAACGCCAAACTGACGCAGATTGTTTTTGCAGGTCGTCCGCTCTCCCGCGCCGCGGGCGGCGTTGATCGCCGGGAAGAGAAGGGCCATCAACATGGCGATAATTGTGATGACCACCAGCAGTTCCGCCAGCGTAAACGCCGCGGGATGTCCGCGATGCGCCGCCCGCGGAAGGCGTTGGCTTGCGACGAGCGTCTTCATCAGACTTCCTTCCGTGCAAAGGTCTGTTAATGTCTGCACTCAGACGGGAACCGGCCGACCAAGGGGAGGCCGGAAAACGCGGGTTTTCGTTGATCGCCGCGTTCCGTCTTCCACGCAAATATCAATCAATGAAACCGCGGAACGAATCGGGATCGCGGCGATGCGCGAATTGCCCCGCGGTCTATGCCCGCGCAACCTCGCTTAAGAGCGCCAGCCGCGATCGGCTCAACGCGTCCCCGGCCAAGCGCCGTCTCTTCTTATTATCGCGGGAAGTGTGAGAACGTGATGTGGAAACGGATATGAATTGGTTAAAAAGCGATGAGTTCTTCCGTGGCGCCCCTTGGCCGGAGCGCGGGCGCAAAAGAAGAGCCGGACCCGTGATGGGTCCGGCTTGGTTTTCAGCGAACTCAAGTTCTTGGGGCAACAGGGAAGCGCCCCGCTCACTCGGACGCCCGATCCGGAGGATTCCGCCTCTTCGCGAGGCAAACTCCCGGACAACGTCCTCGTCCGCAATGTTCTTAAGCCTTCGGCTTCGGAGGAGCCGGGGCCGCCGGGGCCGGGGCCGGAGCAGTCTGCGGAGCCGGAGGAGCCACAGACGGCGCGCTCGCCGGAGCGGTCCCGCCACAGCCGCAAGCCGGAGCACAGCAGGCAGCCGGAGCGCAGCAAGATTCCGCGCAGCAACTCCTGCGATGGCGGCAACGGCACTTCCGCGGGCAGCAGCTCTTCGCCTCGCAGCACGAGGTGCAGCCGCAGGCCGGAGCGCAAGCCGCCGGAGCACAGGTCGTGCACGGAGCGCAAGCCGCCGGAGCGCAAGTCGCCGGGGCACAACAGGGGGTCGAGCAGCAAGACTCGACACAGCAGCTCCTGTGGTGTCGGCAGCAGCACTTGCAGCAGCGACGATGGTGGCAACGGCACTTCCGCGGGCAGCAGCTCTTCACCTCGCAGCACGAGGTGCAGCCGCAGGCCGGAGCGCAAGCCGCCGGAGCACAGGTCGTGCACGGAGCGCAGGCCGGAGCACAAGGCTTCGGAGCCGGAGCGCACGGAGCACAAGCCGCCGGGGCACAACAGGGGGCCGAGCAGCAGGACTCCACACAGCAACTCCTGTGGTGACGGCAGCAGCACTTGCAGCACCTGCGATGGTGGCAACGGCACTTCCGCGGGCAGCAGCTCTTCACCTCGCAGCACGAGGTGCAGCCGCAGGCCGGAGCGCAAGCCGCCGGAGCACAGGTCGTGCACGGAGCGCAGGCCGGAGCACAAGGCTTCGGGGCCGGAGCGCACGGAGCACAAGCCGCCGGGGCGCAACAGGGGGCCGAGCAGCAGGACTCCACACAGCAACTCCTGTGGTGACGGCAGCAGCACTTGCAGCACCTGCGATGGTGGCAACGGCACTTCCGCGGGCAGCAGCTCTTCACCTCGCAGCACGAGGTGCAACCGCAGGCCGGAGCGCAAGCCGCCGGAGCACAGGTGGTGCATGGAGCGCAGGCCGGAGCACAAGGCTTCGGAGCCGGAGGCGCACACGGAGCGCAAGCCGCCGGAGCGCACGCGGCGCAGGACGTCGGGCAGCAGCTCTTCGGATGACATCTCCGATGGCAGCAGCACGGATGGCAAGACGCCGGAACACACGCGGCCGAAGCCGTACAGCATGACGGTGCACGGGCATCGCCCGCAACCGCCAGCTTTTGACTGCCCATCAGGGCAATCCCGAGCGCCGCGACAAACAGCGCGATACCAAAGACAATCGTGCGATTCATTCGAGAAACCTCCTACTTACAGGTACCGTAGCGTTATACTCTGGACGGCCAAGGCGGATGCAAACCGCGCGATCGCTCTTGCGGCTGACATCAGCATGAACCGCACAACGTATAACATACTCGCACTTGTGCCGTCACTGGTTTCTTCCTCCCCAACCCTGACGGCGTCCAGCCGGGGAGTCTCCTCAACGTCGTCTGTGCGACCACAGGCGTCAGACCAAATCGCCGCCCTGTTTCAGCAATCCGGGCCGCAGCGTGTGGTAACAAATGCACAGCTTTGAACGATAAGCTAGCATAGTTGGGCCGGATGTCAACCAGGGCAAACGTAAAAATGCCCGTCCTGGGGTCTTTTGGCATTCTGGGGATGTTTTACCGATTGCTAGAGAAAGGTACATCACGTTCCGCAACTTGTCGGCTGCAACAAAAAAATAAGGAGGGTTCCCGTCGGGAACTCTCCTTGAAAACTACATCGTAACTTTATTTGCTACAAATACTTAGGAAGTTGAAGCCTCTGCCGAACCCACCAAAAAAACGCTCCTTTTTTCCCCCCCAACGCCTTGCTTGACACTCACTACAATTTACAGTATTCTTCCAACCCCCCCACTATCGCCGGATTTCCCCGTCCGATTTTTCTTCCTTGGTTTCCCGGGTCTTTTCCTGTTGGTTGCGGCGGGCGAGTTCCTGGCGAAGCCACTCTTGTTTCTTGAGCACTTCCGCCGGATTCTCGAAGTTCAGCAGCAACGGCGGCTCCCCGTCAAAGACCGTCAGTGCCAGCCCGACCACCTGCCAACCGTTGCTTTCGCGCCGCATCACGCACCAGGCGGGATTGCTCTGCGGTTTGCCATTCTCGTCGAGGTCGGTCCAGGTGAAGGCCACCTGGGCGCCGTCTTCGGCCACGCGCTTGACCTCTCCGACCTGGAACTTGGCGGTGTCGCTGGCTGGGGGCATAACACTTCGCCCGATTTTCGCCAGTTCTTTGCGCGCAACCTCGCTGAGCATTGCGGTGGCTTTGTTGTCGCTGCCCGACCGGAGGGCCTCGAGGAACTTGGCCGTTGCGGTTTCCGGGCGATCCACCGCGGCCGCCGCGGCCTTTTCATCGGTTGCCTGAGGGGCGGCGTCATTGGCCGGCCCTACCGTTTTACCGCACCCTAGCAGACCGAAGGCCGAGAGCGTGAAGACAGCCAGTAACATTCCGTGTCGTTGCCGCATGGGATCGACCCTCCTTTGTCTTGTCCCCACCAAAGGGGAATAGTCTCGCAGGAACGGCCGATCGCGTCAAGACGAGTTGGAACAAAAGTGAAAGGCCCCCTCCCATTCGGTCGAAGGTATGATACAATGGTTTTCGACAGTCATTATTATTTACGGCCTGCGCGGGCGGAAGTGCGACGTTTCGCCTTCGGAAACGAATCACGACTCCGCGTGTACGGTATAATCGGGTACGTAGAATAGAATGAATACTGTCGCGTGCGACAAATGACGCGGGGTGGAGCAGTCCGGTAGCTCGCGAGGCTCATAACCTCGAGGTCACAGGTTCAAATCCTGTCCCCGCCACTTTTTGTAAGTCTTGCCGAAATTTGGACTTAAGTTACCTGCCGGCGGTCGGCAGCGCGGCTTTGTAAGTCAGAGCGAAAGGGGTAGCGACTACCCCCGCCTGATGAAAAGGGCGTGCTGCTATGGCCGCCGCTTCTTTTTCCGCAGTCCCAAAATACCGTCTTCATAAGGGGACGGGGCAAGCGTTCGTCCAGGTCCGTGGCAAACGGCACTACCTCGGTCGCTGCTGGAGCCCTCGATGTTTCCGAACAGACGGTTTGTGCGTCGTTGGCCTGGGATCGCATTCGTGTCGAGTGTGATCGCCTACCCGCCAAGGCCGAGTCAAGTAAAGATTTGGCTAAAGGCGGCGGACACGTGCTCCGCGCGTCGCTGGCTTTGTCGCTGGCGACAGACTGGTCCCTCGTGATCGAGAACGTCCGCGTCGGCCGGGAAAAAGCCGGGCCTTTTGCGGCGACACCTGACAGCCGTGTTGGCCGCAGCCGCGGTCTCCTGTTGGCGGAGGGTGGGTCGAACCTGACCTGAGAGGGCCCCACCGTCCACCGCGATCGGTGTCGCAAAAGTCGCGCTCCGCGGCAAAGGCATTGATCGCGGCGACGGATAGAGCGACGATTCTCAGCGATCGCGTCGCCTTGCTGTGAAATGATTTACGTCATCACGCCCGCTGGCCTGGAAACCACCCACTGGGGTGGAAGACAACGTCCCAAACGTCGTCGCAAAATCAGGGTATTTTCTTGTCGCTTTCTTTGCCCGTTCGCGATACGATGATAGTTCTCCCATTGGGATGGAGATGTACATTCAGGGTGCGGTTCCTCTGGCTGGCGATGATTTCCGGCATGTACGACAATAGAAAGAACCCCCGCGAACGATCACACCCAAAAGAAAATGGCCGTCATTACAGCTTCAGGGGCACATGAAAACAATCCAAGCCTGTTTGCTGATCTCTTTGGCGATGCTCCCGGGGCGGGCCGTTGCCGCGGACGCCGCGGACTTGCGCGGCCGGTCGCCCGCCGCCGAGCCCTATCCCTACGTTTCGACGGGCAGTTTCAGCGGCCCAGCCGTGCCGGCCTCGCCCGATCCGCTGGTCCGCTACCGTTGGCCGAAGCCCCAGGCCAGCGACGGTCTGGAAATCTACCTGCGGCGGCCTGAGCGGGTGGTCGCCGATCGGCCGACGTCCTTTATCGGCCTGGAGTCGCTGCTCACCGCGAAGCCGGCGGCGACGGTCAGCGGCCCTGGGACGATCCGCGTCGATTTCGGCCGCGAGAACGCCGCCTGGTTCGAGATCGACAGCCCCGACTGTCCCGGCGGCCTGCGCTTGAGCATCAGCGAATACAACCAGCCGGAATACACTTGCATCGGCGACAAGACCGCGGCGCCCGAGCGCATCGGCAACACCTGGCGGGCGAAGTTCAATCCGGAGTTGTACGAGGGCGTGCGCTTTGCATTCATCCACGTCGATCGCGTCGCCAAACCCTGGCACATCACCGGCATCCGCCTGGTCTGCCAGATCAAGCCGGCGAACTACGAAGGATCGTTCGCGTGCAGCGACCCGCTGTTGGAGCGCATCTGGCACATGTGCGCGTACTCGGTGAAGCTGTGCAACCTCAAGGACTTCACCACCCCGATCCTCATCGAGCGATCCGATCGCTATCTGTGGAACGGCATCGATTTCTACATCTACAACTCCGCCAACCTGATCGCCTTCGACAATCGCGACTTTGTTCGCCGGCAGATCGTCCGCGTAAACACTCCCCCGGGAGTCAACTGCGGAATTTTCGGTTGCGAACTCTACGACGTCCTCAACATCTGCGACTATTACCGGTCCACGGGCGACGCCTCGCTGGTGCGCGAGTGCATGGTCCTGGCCGTGCCCAAGCTCGAGCGCGCCCAGCAGCGCTGGACCGCCTACACCGAAGACGGGCAGGCTGGATTTATGGGTTGGGATGAGCGGCTTGGCGGCTTCGAGCGGGTCACCGCCTTCAACCGCTGGAACTACCGCCTCCTTTGCATCCGCGCCTGGCGCGCCTGGGCGGGGGTAATGGACCGCCTCGGCGAGACCGCCGCCCGCGACCGCTATAACAGCTTCGCCGCGGCGCGCATCCGCGAACTGCGCCAGGACCCGAATTGGCATCGGCGCTTGGACGTTCATGGCTGCGCCGAGGCCATCCGGGCCGGCTTCTGCACTGCGGACGAGGTCCGCGCCATGGTCGCGGGCGAGTTCAGCGACCGGGTGAACCGAGTCTCGTATTCGCAGGCCAACACCGGCCTGATCGTCGAGGCGATGGGGCGGGCCGGCCTCTATGACGATGCGATCGTCGCCCTGGAGGACCAATGGGGGGCGGCCCTCCGCTACGGCGGCACCACCACCTTCGAAATGTTTCACCCCTCGGCCGCCGATGTCCTGGGGACGAACGATCCGCCGATCAACGGCCAGTGCGGCCAGACCAGTCTCTGCCATCCCTGGGGCGCGCTGCCTTGCCGGTATCTGAACGAGGTGGCGGCGGGCATTCAGCCGACCACCCCCGGCTTCGCCACCGTTGACATTTTTCCCCATCTCGGTCGCCGGCTGACTGCGGCCGGGGCCACCACGCCGACGCCGCGAGGCCCGGTCAGTGCGATGTGCGACGTCAACGCGGGGGTCAGCCGCGTCGTCCTGCCCGCCGGAGTCATCGGCCGCATCGGCATCCCCAAAGTCGAGCGCCGCATCACCCGCATCGCCATCAACGGCGCGCTTGCCTGGGACGGCGGTTTCCACCCCGTGGCCGGCATCGGCGGCGGAAGCGAGGACGCCGAGTTCGTCATCTTCCGCGGCGTGCCGTCCGGCGTCTATGACTTCCGCGTCGCCTACAAGGGCAGCACCCCCGCCGCCCGTGAGACACCGCTGATCTTTCCCGTCCGCTGCCTGGGCGAGGACCGCCGCACCCAGGGCAACTGGGGCGGCATGCACGGCCGCGACGGTTACGTGCTCTTCGACTACAACGGCGTCGGCAAGGACGTGCGCAAGTTGCCGTCTTACGTCCGCTCTGTTACCCTAGAGCGCTGCGCATACGGTGTGGGCGGCCGGGGTCGATGACATCCGCGCCCTTGCCCGCGATCCCGGCAACCGCGGGCCGCGGACGGCGGCGGCGATGTACACGAAGGATCCCGAGCCGACCTACCAAACCATGTTCGCCGACATCGCCGCCGAGAAGGGCCGCGACTACACCCTGGCCCTGTACTTCGTCGATTGGGACGGCCATCGCCGCAGCCTCGGGGTGCAAATCATCGATCCCGTCAGCCTCAAGCAACTGGCGGCGGTGCAGGTGGTGCGAAACTACCACGACGGCGTCTACCTGATGTACCGTTGCAGCGGTCCGGTCCGGGTGCGCGTGGACACCATCACCGAGCCGAACGCGACCCTTTCGGGGATGTTTTTCTCGCCATAATCGGAGATGAAAATGATGAGATTGCGGTTGTCAAGCAAGTTCGCAACAGTTACAACGAAAGTCATGATGCACAACAAGGTGTCAGCATTTGCTAGCCGCGGAAGAGAAGACCACCCTTCAGCCGCGCTGTCGTTATGCCCTGCTTTCGCGATGTTGTTCGTGTTGAGTTTCTCGCCAGCGTCTGTGTCTTTCGCACAGGATGCCGTTCCGGCGAAGGCGAAGAACACCGCCGCCGCCAGGGCTGGCTGGAGCGATCTGTCGCTCGGCAATGTCGTCAAGGACGATTTCAACGCCCCCGCCTACCAGTATCCGCTGATCGGCAATGGGGGCTTGTCGTTGCTGGCCGATCCCGGCGGTCTGACCCAGCTCAAACCGCCCAAGGCGCCTTATGCACCTAACATTTATTTTTCGTACTGGTGGGAGTCTTCGCGCACCAAACGGGCGACCCCCTTCCGCCTCAAGGGCGGATATGGCCAGGGCGCTGCGCCCGACCAGGGGAGCCTGCGTTCCTTCCGCCAGACCCTGGATGTCGTCGAAGGGGTGCTGACTTCGAAGGTCAACCTGATCCTGAGCGGATCCCCTGTCGCCTCCACCCGCACCGAATTCGTGACCGCCGACGGCGTACTGGTCATGGAAATCGCGGACAGCGTTCCTGGCGTTTTCAGACTACAGGCGGCGGGGGAGCAGACGCGTTATTCCGCCAAGGGCGGCGGTCTTTTGGCTTCCACCGCGAGCCCGGGCGAGAAGCACGGCGCCTGCCTGGCGATCGTCGCCGAGGGAGGCGGCAGGGTTGACGCACATGAGGGCAGCGTTGCCCTGCCGGTGGGCCCGGGCCGGCCGGCGCGGTTCTTCATCGCCGCCGGCAGCGAAGATCCAGGGAGCGAGCTATCGCGCCGATGCGCTGGCCAAGGCGGCTGCCGCGGCCCGGGGCGGGTTCGCCGCCGCGCGCGAGCAAAACGCGCGCGACTTCGCCGCCTTCTGGGCCCGCTCGGCGATCTCCCTGCCCGACCGTGATCTGCTCACCCACTACATCCGGGCCTTGTACATTTTCAAGGCGCTGTGGCAGGGAAACCCCTTGCTCACCGGCTGTCTCGGCCCCCGGCCCGAGGGATATGATGGCGCCATCGGAACCGAATGCGACAGCATGTTCGCGTGGAGCGCGATGCTCAACGCCAACCAGGCGGCGATCGCCCGCGTCCTGCCCGATTGGCATGAACGGACGCTTGCGAATGCCAAAGAGCACGCGAGGGCCTTCCTGCCGAAAACGAAGGGGGCAAAATGGGCCTGGCTGGCCGGTTATGACGGCACAATGATGGCGGGTTGCCCGCCCGACGCCGACCGGATGGCCTACGTCAGCGCGCAGGCGGCGGCGATGGATTTCTACCAGGCCACCTACACCAACGACGACGCCCGTCTGGCCAGGGCGAAGGAAATGCTGGAATATGCCGTCCGTTTTCAATTGGACGCCTGCGAGAAACAGGGCGGCCAGTGGGTGAACAACTTCGCCACCTTGCAGTACGACGGCATGAAGAAGGGGACGGCGATCGAGCAGACGACGTTGCTCTGGGCGTTGCGCCCTGCCGCGATCTGGGCGTCGGGCCGAAGTCCTGGGCGAAGGAGGCCGACAACGTGTATCTGCCCATTCGCATCGACCCGTCTCAGGGCAGACCCATCCTCGGCAGGTATCAGGGCGACCAGGCGGCGTTTCCGGGCGGGGATTATTATGGCATGTCGTGGTTTCAGATCTGCACGCGGATATTCGCGCCCGACGATCCGCTGCTGATGGCCACCTACCATTCTTATTTCGGTTCGAACAACGGGATCTGCAACCTCAAATACACCTTCTTCAAGGGCTGCGCTTCCGCCCAAGCGGCGCAGCTCGGCCTCGGACAAGAGGCGCTCACGCTGCTGCGTTGGAACCTCTCCCCCGCGATGCTCTACGACGGGCTGTACTTCGGCGAATACGATGGCATACCGGAAAAAACCATTGAGGTCGGCGCGCATGCCATGCACCTGCACGCCATCCAAAACATGCTCCTCGACGGCCGGGCGGGAAGGCAGGTCCGGGTCTTCCCCGCCCTGCCCAGGGAATGGGAGACCAAGGGCGTCGGTTTCAACCGCCTGCTGGCCGACGGCGGCATCGAGGTTTCCGCGCAATTCGACGAGAACGGCTCCCGCGTCGTCCTGCGAAACACCGGCAGTCGCGAACAGGTCCGCACCATACTTCTGCGCGTGCCCTCCACGTTCCTGGGCGCAGCGGAGGCGGGCGGCGCGCCCATCGAAGGGATCGTCGCGGGGCGCTTCGCGAAGATGGAGGTTCGCCTTCCCGCCGGGGGACAGAAGTCGTTGGCCATCGTTCCCACCCGCAAAGGATCTTTGGGAGAGCATTGATGATGCGGACCCGGCCGTGAGTTGGTCGGAAGGGAACTGGATCGTCGAGAAGGACGCCCGATGCCAGGCGGGGGCAAACCATGTGAGCAAGTCGGCCGGCGCGTATGCGAGCGTTCGCTTCAGCGGCGTCGCGGTCAGGCTGATTGGCCGGCGCGGCAGCGATCGGGGCTATGTTCGGATCAAAATCGACGATTGCGACGAGGGGATTTTCAACCTCTTTGCCCCGGCGCCCGAGCACCAAGTGGTGGTGTTCGAGCGTTTCGGCCTGCCGGCCGGCGCCCACACCCTCCGGGTCGAGGCGACCGGCCTGGCCGGTTACGGCGGGGGGAACCACGTCGATGTTGACGCCATCGAGATTCTCAAGGAGCGATGATCGAAACCCAAGGCTTGCTGGCCCTGTTGCCAAAAACCTAAATGGAAAGGAATCGGCTCATGGACTTTGCCGCACTTCTCGGCGTGCCGCTGTATGTTTTGGGGGGAATGGTCGGATCGGCGTTTTACCTGCCCTTGCGCGGCGTCCAACGTTGGGCGTGGGAAAGCTACTGGATGGTTTATGCGCTGGTCGCCTTGATCGTCTTCCCTTGGACGATCGCCGCATGCACGACGCCCGCGCCTCCTCTCCATCCTGCGGGCAACGCCCGGCAGCGTGCTGTTTTGGTGCTACCTGTTCGGCGCCATGTGGGGCATCGGCGGCCTCTCCTTCGGCATTGCCATTCGGCATCTCGGCGTCGGATTGGGCACGGCGCTGGCCTGCGGAATCATTGCCGCGGTCGGCACGCTGGTCCCGCCGATCTACGGCGGGCAGTTCGGCTCGCTGCTGTCCACGTCGTCGGGAATTGCCATGCTTTGCGGCGTGGCTGTAGCCATCCTGGGGATTTTCGCCACCGGCACGGCCGGCATGTTCAAGGAACGTGAACTTTCCGAAGAACGAAGAAAGCCGCCGTGGCCGAGTTCCACTTCGTCAAAGGGCTCCTCGTGGCGATCTTTTGCGGCGTGACCAGCGCCGGCATGTTCCTCGGCATCCGCGCCGGCGACTCCATGGAAGCGATCGCCGTCCAGTCTCAGACCGTCGCCGCCGCTTCTCCGTGGATCGGCTTGCCCAAGATGGTCGTCATCCTCGCCGGCGGGTTTACCGTCAATTGCGCCGCTTGCCTAATCTTGAATCTGAAGAATCGCTCCCTGGGCGATTATGCCGACCTTCGAGCCCCGCTGCTGCGTAATTATCTCTTCTCGGCCGCGGCCGGAATTCTCTGGTACTCTCAATTCATCGCCCTGACGATCGGCGACGCGCACGCCGGGTTGTTGAAGTATTCCAACGCGAGCATGCTGATGTCGAGCGCCGTTCTCTTCGGCACTACCTGGGGCATCCTGCTCCACGAATGGAAGGGAACGGGCCGCCGCACGCGAAAACTGCTCGCCGCCGGCTTGGCGCTCCTCATCTTTTCGTTCGTGATCACCGGGTACGGGAACATCCTTCAGCAACGGGAGAAGGAACGGTCGCACGCGAAGCAGTCGCCCGACCGGACGGCCGCCCTTGCCGGACCCGATTCTCCGCGCTTTAGCCGACCATAGGCAAGACCTCGCCGGCTACGGCCAATTGCGGATCGCACAATTCGGCGAAGTGCGCATCGGCCGCCCAAGCAGCGTCGGACACACGATGGACGGAGACATCGGCCGGCGCCAGCCCAGAAGTCGCCGCTTCGCCCAGCGACGGCGCGGCCGGCGACGCAAAGGAGGAAGCCTCCGTTTCCGGCGCTGCCGATGCGGCGCCATTGACCACGCTGACCGCCGACTGTTGCGAATCGTTGGAGAGCCCGCTTCCGGGAGGCTCCATGGCCGCGCTGGGTCGGCTCGGGCCAGTCATCCCGTGGGGAACGGGCGGAACGCGGGGAATATGGCCAGTGGTCGCGGCGGTCAACGCGGCGGTTCTCGTCGTCTTTGTTGCGGCGCTCGTTGTCGTCGGCGCGCTGAGGCCGTAAACGAGGTTCTGCACGATCAGATTCGCGTTCGGCGCGCCCAGGCCGGTCACCATGTCGTAACCCGGCGTCGCCGAATAGTCGTTGTTTTGACCGCTGGTCACGTCGTAGAAGTCGCTCTTGGGCAGGGCGTACAAGTCGGCCGGAGCGTCCTGCTGTGCGGCGGCGCCAAGGAGCGCGCGGCCTTGGTTCACGATCGCCGTCAGCGCCGCCCATTGCGGCGACCCGGCGCTTGTCCCGCCAACGGTGAACCAGCCGCTCTGGCCAGCGAAGGAGACCGAATCGTAGATTGCCAACCCGGTGTTTGGGTCGGCGTCATCGGCTACGTCGGGCGTCGTTCGCCGCCCCGTGCTCTGCACGCCGGTTTGATAGGCCGGTTCCGACTCATAGAGGCTCGCGCCGCCGCTGCTGTCGGACCAGGCGGTTTCCGCGGTGCGGACGGAGGAGGAATTGATCGACAACGCCGTGCCGCCAACCGACAAGACGTTGGGCGAAACCGAGGGCCACAAACCATCGCCGCCGTTGTCGCCGGACGAGGCCACAAAGCTGACCGGCGCATGGCCGGTCGGGGTGGTGAAGTAGCCGTCGTAAGAGGTTTCGCCGTTGAATTCGCTTCCGCCCCAACTCATGGAAACGACGGCGACGCCCGGTTGCTGGCGCGCGTAGTTTATCGCCGTCAGCAGGTCGCTCAGGCTGGCGGAATTCGCTTCCACGAGGAGGATGTTCGCGGCGGGAGCGATGGCGTGGGCCCATTCCACGTCCAAGGAGATCTCCAGCGACCAGTCTGCGTTCGCAGCAGGGAGCCTCGACGACCCATTCTCGCTGACCACGGCCAGCTTGGGCGGGGCGGCCACGTCAAACTCCGAATCGAACTCGCTCAAGTCATTGACGATGTTCGGATCGTTGTACGCGTCAACAATCGCAATCGTTTGCCCGGCCCCCGTGCCCGAAACCGCGCCGGTCGACGTCGTGAAAGCGATCTGGTCGAAGCCGTAGGCGCAGGCGGATCTGCCCGGCGTGTATCCGGATGGCGCCGTGTTGGTCGCCATCGGCGAGATCAGCGGCTGTGCGGTCAGATCCGAAAGCGGCGACGCCGACAGGAGCGCACGCGACTCCAGCGCCTCGAAGGCGCCCATCCGCCGCTTACACTTCGCTCCACCCCTCCGTTTTCCACGCGCGCGAGAGAAACACAACCTCCGTAGACGAAACATGCTTGCCTCCTCTCTTCATGGGCGCGGCCCATTTTCCGTCTCCTAACCGGCGGGCTCACTCGAAGAGATGTCTCGTCTGGCGGGAATTGTAGCGCAGCAAAGTCGTCGGTCAAATGCTGCGGCCCTGGGCGCCTCGCGTCACAGCATGAAGCTGGAGGCTGAAATACAATATTGTAGGGTGGGTCACATAAAACTTGCGGAAGATTAGGAACCGCGACGAACAAAAAAGCGTTGACAGTTTTCAACAAACTGGCGCAATTGCGGACGTTGAATAGGCTGCAATAGATGGGCGGCAGGGACAATGCGGCCGCGCCAGTCTAATCGCCGTCGCCTCGGACGGCACGCGCCCGGCAGGCGTCATCGATCTCGAGGATAACAGCGACGCCCGCTCCACCACGCGGGATTCGGAGTGGTCGTCGAGATCAGCTTTGACGATCCTAGTGGCAAGGCAGGCAGGTACGCCCTTCGTCGATTCCCGGAGGTCCGGCGACTGGACTCGCCTCCTTCGAAAAATGAAAACGGAATCCCTATTTCTGGTGGCGATTGGGGTTCCCTGTTAACCGAGAAGTCAAATCTTTGTCAATCCGACCGAAAAGCTCCCCGACAAGGGCTCGAACCTTGGACCTAGCGGTTAACAGGCGATAAATCCAGTCCCGCCGAAAAGCCTAGAAACCCTTTGGGCACTAATGGTTTTCGGCAAACTGTACCACTACCCGGCGCATTCAGCCGTTGACACGTGTTTCGTATTGTTTCTTAAGAATAAACGCGCACTGGAGACGATGATCGGCCGCGGCCTGCCCCAGCCGGCCGCGCTAAAAGTTGCGAATTGTCATTCGCAAGCACTCGGCTTGTGGCGGATGACGACATTCCTGTCGCGTTACAACCCGCCTGTCTTTTCGCAAAGGGTGCGAGACATCCTTTCCTTGGCAGCCCTCGCCCGAAGCGATAAGCTGGGCGCCGAGCATGTTGATGTGGTGGGACTTCAGGGGGCGGGGCATTGGGTGGTGGCGGCGAGGGCGATCGCCGGAGCGGCCATCGATCGCGCCGCGATCGACACGGCCGGGTTCCGGTTTGCCAATCTCACGGCGATCGACGATCCCGATTTCCTGCCCGGCGGCGCAAGATACGATGATCTGCCCGGCATGATCGCGCTTTTCTGCGCCTGTCCGCTGTTCTTGGCCGGCGAGAGCGATTCCGCGATCTCCCTGATCTCCGCCGCCTACCGCGCCGCCGGGCAGGCGGATCATCTGACCGCCTCGCAGACGAAAGACAATGGATCGGAGTCAATAGTCGTCGAATGGTTGCCGAAGGACGCATTGTAACCGGCGATTGAAAAGCGTTTCTCGCAGTTGAAGACCGACTTCGAGATCGCACCCGTGCATCTCAAGGCGGTCCATCGCATCCAGGCGTTGTTGTGCATGTACTTCTTCGCGCTGTTGGTCGAGGCCCCGCTGGAGCGGCAACTCCGCCAGGCGATGCAGCGTGAAGAGATCGAGACGCTGCCCATGTACCCCGAGGGCGCGCGCCTGCCGCTGGCCGACGGCGCGGCGAGTGATCGACTTGTTCGAGTCCGTACAGCGGCACACGCTGGAACATCGCCAGCATCCCACCGAGGTCATGGTCGCCGAATTGACCCGCCTGCAACGAAAACTCCTCAAACTGATCGGCCTATCGGCCAAGGACTATGGCCGGTGACTTGCCAACCCCAGACAATTCGGAGAAAATGAGAATGAGATGTGCGGAAAGGCGGTTGTAAAGGAGAGCAGATGCAATTGCCCAAGTATTCGATCGGCGTCGGCGACCGTTTTGCTCATCAGGGGCTGGCCCAGTTGGACGCCCTGATCCTCGCCCGCGGCGACGGCGTTGACATTGCGCCCGTGTGGAACAAGTCGCACCGCGAACACACGATCACGGGCAGTAGTCCGGCGGACGTGCGCGCGGAAGCCGATCGCGCCGTGGCGGCCAAACGCTGGACGGGGCCCTACTTCGTCGACGCCGACCACATCAGCCTGAAAACCGTCGATGCCTTTCTCGCTGCGAGCGACTTCTTCACCCTCGACGTGGCCGATTGGATCGGGGTGGACGCCGGGGCGGAGGCCGTGGAGCAGTTCGTCGCCCGGCAGGAGAGTCTTGTCGGTCCGCTGGCGGCGCCCGGCGTGGACCGTCCATTGCACATCTCCCGGCCGATGATCGCAGCCGCGGCGAAGAACTTCCTCGCGGCGATGCGGGAGGCAGGCCGAATTTACCGCCGCATTCAGCAAGCCAAAGACGGCCAGCCGATGGTCATCGAGGTGTCGCTGGACGAGACGGACCGGCCGCAGACGCCGATGGAGCTTCTGCTGATTCTCGCGATGGCGGCCGAGGAAGGCATTCCCGCACAGACGATTGCGCCGCGGTTTGCCGGACGATTCAACAAGGGGGTGGATTACGTCGGCGACGCGGGGGAGTTTCGCCGGCAGTTTGAGGAGGACTTGGCTGTCGTTGCGACGGCGATCGAGGAATTTCACCTGCCCGAGAACTTGAAACTGAGCGTGCACTCGGGCAGCGACAAGTTCGCCATCTACCGGCCGATGCACGAAGCGCTGAAGAAATTCAACGCCGGCGTGCATTTGAAGACGGCTGGGACCACGTGGTTGGAGGAACTGATCGGCTTGGCCATGGCCGGCGGCGACGGTCTGGAAATCGCCAAGGACGTGTATGCGGAGTCGTGGCGGCGGTTTGACGAGTTGTGCGCACCGTATGCTTCTGTCGTGGACATCGATCGCGGCGCGTTGCCGCCGCCGGAGATGGTCGCGGGCTGGGATGGCGCCGCCTTTGCCGCGGCGCTGCGTCACGATGCCGCGTGCGCGGCCTACAATCCGCATCTTCGCCAGCTCTTGCACGTCGGCTACAAAATTGCGGCCGAAATGGGCGACCGTTTCACGGCGGCGCTGCAGGAGCACTCCGACGTGATTGCCGCCAAGGTCACACACAACCTTTTCCAGCGACACATCCGCCCGCTGTTCCTCGGACGATAGGCGATCTTGCCGGCGACGCGCAAAAGGAGGCCAACAAGGCGATGACTGAACACGGCAGTTTTGGATGGCTCGATTGGGCTGTCGTCGCGGCGTATTTTGTCGGGATCACGCTGTACGGATTGTGGGTCGCCCGCAAAACGCACACCAGCGGGGCGTACTTCCTGGGCGATCGGAAACTGCCCTGGTGGGTCATGCTCGCGCAATCGTTCAGCACGGGAACGCACGCCGAAGGACCCGTGCTTCAGGCCGGCGCGACCTACGCCCAAGGATTCGCCGCGATCTGGTATCAGTGGAAGAACATGCTCATCACGCCGTTCTACTGGTTGGTGGCCCCTTGGTATCGCCGCAGCCAGCGGACGACCGTCGCCGAGATCATCGAAGACCGTTACGGCCGCGCGCTGGGGCTGTTCTACACCTTGTTCGCCATCGTATTTTTCGTCTTCATCCAAGGCGTGATGCTCAAAGGCGCGGGAAAGGCCGTTGCCGGGGCGACCGGCGGCGGGATGATCTCGCCCAACGGAGTCGTCGTCGTGATGACGGTGGTGTTCGTCTTGTACAGCCTCGTCGGCGGTCTGGTCGCCGCCGCCTATGTGAATCTCGTCCAAGGACTTCTCATTATCGTCCTCTCGTTCATGCTCCTTCCCGCGGGGTTGGCGGCGGTAGGCGGTTTTTCCGGGATGCGCGCCCGCTTGCCGGCCGACTTCTTTGAACTCTTCAACCAACGCAGCGGCATCGACGGATTTACGATTCTCATGCTCGCCGTCAACGGTCTGGTGGGCATTGTCGCCCAGCCCCACATGGTGAGCATGTGCGCCACCGGACGCAGCGAGCGCGGCGGCCGCGTCGGCATGACCTACGGCGGCGGCGTCGTCAAACGCCTCTGCGCCATCGGCTGGGCCTTGACCGGCGTGATCGTCGCCGGAATGACGGTCAAACTCGGAATCTCCCTGCGAGACCCCGAGGAAGCGTTTGGATACGCCTGTTTACACTGCCTCGGACCGGGGCTGGTGGGCTTGATGGTCGCGTCCATCGTCGCCGCCAACATGTCGGCGTGCTCGAACTTCATGGTGAACACCGGCGCCCTGTTCACCAAAAACATCTATTGCGCCTGCTTCCGCCCCGCGGCCGACGATCGAGAAATCCTCCGCGTCGGCCGCATCTCCGGACTGCTGCTGACGCTGCTCGGAGTGTGGTTCGCCCTGGGCATGGGCAACGTCCTCAGCGCGTTCATGTTTACCGAGACAATTGCGGCCCTGATGGGAATCATGTTCCTCGGCGGGTTTCTCTGGAAGCGGGCGAACCGATGGGGGGCGGCCGCCTCGATCCTCGTCGCGCTGGCCGTCTATTACGCGCTGAACTTCCTCATGACCTGCCGCCTGCCCGGCGGACCCTCGCACGACCTCTGGCCGGTCGTGCAGCATGCGCACGCCTGTTGGCGGGACGGGACCCTCGGCCAGTTCCTCGGCAGCGGCACGCTGCTGCTGGTGGCAAACTGGAAGGGAGGGCCGTTCGGTTGCACGATGTTCGCCGGGTTTGTCGCGCTCGTCGTCGTCAGTTTGCTCACGAAGCCGGAGTCGCCGGAACGCATTGCGCGCTTCTTCGAGAAAATGCAGCGATCCAGCGATGACGCGCCGTCGCTCGATGCGGAGTCGAAGACGTTGGCCGCCGACCGCGGCGAGGACTTGCTCTTGCTGGATTTCCCCGCCTGGCTGACCGCCGCGCGCCGGCGTGGTTTCTTCCGCCGGTATCGGGAAGACCTCGTGGGGTTTGTGCTGGCCTGGGGTTCCGTGGCCTTTTTAGTGCTCATCGCGTGGGCGTTGATGCAGATCGACAGATAACTTCCAACAGAGAGGACAAATCATGAAAAACATCGCACACCCAGCGAACGATTGTCGGCGACGGGATTTTCTCAAGCTGAGCGCCCTTGGCGGGCTGAGCGTTGCCGTGGGAGACTTCGGCTTTGCGGAGTCTCGCGCCGACGACGGACAGAAGGCGTCTTCCGGCGCCGCCAAGGTCCGACCGATTGATGTTGTTCGCATCGGTTTTGTCGGGGTCGGAGGCAGGGGCGCCGGCACGGTGGGCGAACTGTTGAAGCTCGAAGGCGTTGAGATTCGCGCAATTTGCGACATTGTCGAAGGCAAGGTTGCCGCCGCACAGGACATGATCGTGAAGGCGGGCAAGCCGAAGCCCGAAGCCTACAGCCGCGGCAAGACGGATTTCCGGCGGCTCTGCGAGCGAGAAGACCTGGATCTGGTTTACACGGCCACGCCGTGGGAGTTGCACGTGCCTGTTTGTCTGGCGGCGATGACCAACGGAAAACATGCCGCCACGGAGGTGCCCGCGGCCGTGGGGCTGGACGAATGCTGGTCGTTGGTGGAAACGGCGGAGAAGACCGGCAAGCACTGCGTAATGATGGAGAATTGCTGCTATGACAGAACGGAAATGATGATCTTGAACATGGTGCGTCGGGGGCTCCTTGGAACGCTTCTGCACGGGGAGGGCGGATACTTGCACGACCGCCGGTTGTCCATGTTCGGCAAGACCGGCAGCGCGCTGTGGCGAACCGCCTATGCCGAAAGAGTCAACGGCGACATCTATCCAACGCACGGACTGGGCCCGATCGCGCAGTGCATGAACATCAACCGCGGCAACCAGTTCGTCCGCCTCGTCTCGATGGGCAGCCAGTCGCTGGGCCTAAACCTGTACACTGCGAAAGCCTTCGGGCCGGACAGTCCGGAGGCCAAGAAGCGCTATGCGCTGAGCGACGTGGTCAGTACGCTCATCCAGACGGCCGAAGGCCAAACCATCGCCTTGACGCACGACACCGACTTGCCTCATCCCTACAGTCGCAACATCGTCGTCCAGGGAACCAAAGGGCTTGTGCGCAAGTACCCCGAAGAGAAGATTTACATTGAAGGAAGGAGCAAGGAGGAAGAATGGGAGCCGCTGGAAAAATACTCGGCCGAATATGAACATCCGCTGTGGAAAGCGCTGGCGGAAAAGGCGAAGGGCGCCGGTCACGGCGGCATGGATTTCATCGAAAACCACCGCTTGATCCACGCATTGCAAACGGGGACAGATCCCGACATGGATGTCTACGATGCGGCGGCATGGAGCGCCGTTACGGCATTGAGCGAGAAGTCGATCGCAGGCAAGAGCATTCCCGTTGAGTTCCCCGACTTCACCCGCGGCAAATGGAAACAAAGGCCGCCGATCGGGATTGTTCTCGAGTGAGGCGATTTCGAGCGGAGACGGATCAGTCGTCACGCTGGCTGGCCTACGCGTTCGACGAGGCCGCGAAGGGCTTTCGATGGATACGAGGCTCACCGCGTTGAAGCATTCGAAGGCGGCCATGGCTCGCCCGCCTGCGCCGTCTTCGGAGGCCGCTCCAGATGCCATGGAGCATTTGGGGTTTCTTCTGGCCGTTGGGAAGCTGCCGTCACCCGGTCTGTCGCCAGAGTCCGGCCTATGTCCGGCCGTGAGCCACTCAGCCACTAGGCGATGATACTTTTCGTGACTTTCCGCAGAGTTGAACCGGCCAAGATAGACGTGCTTCCCGTCGATGATTACGCAGGCTTGGCCGGACGGTTTGTGGCGCCGATAAGAGGGCGATCGGCGATTTCTCGCGGACATGCGCGACTCCTCAAAGCCCCGAAAGTGGTAAACTACCACTTTCCCGGGCTTCTAGGCCGCACTGTCGAACGCCGACAGGCATCCATAAGTCATGGATTCGGCAGGACTTACGTCAGCTCCCCGACAAGGGCTCGAACCTTGGACCTAGCGGTTAACAGCCGCTCGCTCTACCAACTGAGCTATCGGGGATCGCGAAAACTCTATCTTAGTTCGGCCAGGAATGCCTGACAAGTCCTGCAACTTCACTCCGATCCCATGCCCCTTCGCGAACCACAACCCCGATGAAAATCCACTTCTTGTTCCCATTCATCCAACTCAGCACATACATTTTACATATTTTATGCAGTCGCCTCAGATTATCATCCATCAGGCTGATTTGAGTTGTCCCGCCCCGTTCGCAGAGTGCAAAAGCCGCCAAGCCGGTGGTGACACCGTTTGGAGCAATCGTTACAATCGATGAGCTTATCGCAAGGAAGGCACCCGGGTTGGAATTCCACGTGGCATTTCATCGGATTGAATCACTTCCAGTGGACGCATCTCCCAGCGACCTTCGGCGGCAGGGCGCGGCGCCCGATTCGGTTGGGCTGTTCTCCGCGGCCGCCCGCGGCGCGTCGATGCTGCGGATCGATCCGCAGCATGGGCAAGTCGCGGGACTGGCCCGTTGGCCGGAAAGGCTCTCCCGCGAGACGTTCCATCTCGCCGTCTACCCGCTCATGCGTCTCTCGCGGCGGCTGGAGGAGCGGATTCTGGAGTTGTTCCAGAAGGGCTACGTGAAGGGGACGGTGACGATCAGCGCGGGCAACGAGGCGACGACCCTTGGCGCGGCAATGCCGTTTCGTCCGGGACGGGACGTGGTGTCGCTGTTGCATCGCGACTTCGGCGCCCATCTTCTCTTCGGAGCGACTCCCTACAAGCTGCTTTGCCAGTACATGGCCAACGCCGACAGCCTCACGCACGGCCGCGAGGGCAACGTCCATCATGGCGACGCCGCCGCGCGGCGGTTCCCCATGATCAGTCACTTGGGAAAGATGCTCAGCCTTGTGGTCGGCGGCGTTTGGGCGGCGCGGCGCGGCGGCGAAGAGGTCTTCGGCCTGGCGGTTATCGGCGACGGCGGCTCCAGCACCGGCGAATTCCACGAATCGCTCAACCTCGCCGCCGTGCGGAAATCGCCCGTCCTCTTCCTCGTCGAAAACAACCATTACGCCTTCTCCACGCCGACCAGCGCCCAGTATGCATGCGGCGGCTTTCCGATCGTGCGGCGGGCTATGGCGTCTCCGGCCGGACGATCGACGGCACGGACGCGTGGGAAGTCTACGCCGCGGTGTGCGACGCGTTGGACGCCATGCGGCGGGATTCCGCCCCGGCGATTCTCGAGTGCATGACCTTGCGGCTGCACGGCCACGCCGCCTACGACAAGGGGCTGTATGTGCCCGAGGCCCTGGCGGCCAAGTGGCGCGACGCAGACCCCTTGCCGCGGACCCGGGAACAACTGCAAAAGCTCTGCGACCTGTCGGAGTCGGAGATCAAGGCGATCGACGACGCGGTTGAGGAGGAGGTCCAGGAGACGGTGAAACGCGCGATGGGAGTCGCGCGGCCGCGGCCGCCGGCCGCGGGCTGGCCGATGTACGCCCCCAGCGACGGCGCGGCAAAGAGAAACGGCGACGGCGAGTCGCTCGCCGCCCGGGTCAAGCCGCTGCAAGCCCGCGGCGTCAAGTGCGGCGACGCCGTCCGCATCGCCTTGGAATATCTCTTGGCGAACAATCCGACGGCCTTTTTGGCCGGACAGGACATCGGCGTCTACGGCTCGGCCTTCAAAACGTGCAAGGGGCTGCTCGACCGCTTCGGACCGGAGCGCGTGATCGACATGCCCCTGTGCGAATCGGCGATGATGGGCTTTGCCCTGGGGGCGTCGCAGACGGGCGGGCGGCCGATCCTCGAATTCCAATTTGCCGATTTCTCCACGGAAACGGCGACGCAGCTTGGCCTGAACGCGGCAACCTGGCACTTCCGCAGCGGTTGCCCGGCCCCGATGCTGATCCGCTTGCCTTGCGGCGGCGGGCTGACGGTCGGGGCCTTCCATTCCGGCGAGTTCGAGGGGCTTTGGTCGCGGTTCCCCGGGCTGAAGCTGCTTTATCCGGCCACGCCGCAGGAAACCTTCGAGGCGCTCGTCGCCGGCTTTTACGACCCCAATCCATGTCTCGTCTTCGAGAACAAGCTGCTCTATTGGAGCCGCAGCGGCGACGTCGATTTCGACGGCGACGCCGCGGCCGTCTGGCGGCCGCGCCGTTACACCGAAGGCAACGATCTGACGCTGGTGGCCTTCGGCGCGATGACGCACGAAGCAGTCCGCGGCGGCCGCCCGCTCGAACCGTTCGGTTGAAGTATGGAACCCGCTGGTCCTCCAACCGCTCGACCTGGGGCCGATTTACGAATCGATCCGCAAGACGGGCCGGCTGTTGGTCGTGCAGGAGGCGGGCGAGACGCAGGGGTTGGGCGACCGGATCATCTCCTTGGCGGCGCGGGAATGTTTTGCGTCGTTGCGATGTCCGCCGCGATTGGTTGCCGCGCCGGACGCGGTCACGCCGTTTGCGCCGGAACTGGAGGCTTGCTACCGGCCCGGCGCGGCGCAGATCGACGCGGCCTTGGACGAAATGCTGGCAGGTCTTCATGGATGAACCGCTTTTCCGAATGGCGTTGCACTTGCCCGCCCAAGGCGCCTCGGAAACCGAGGCGACGATCATCGAGTGGCGCATTGCCGAAGGCGACCGCTTCTCGAAGGGGCAGGCTTTGGCGCAGATCGACAGCGCCAAGTCGGTCTTCGATTTCGAGGCCCCTTGCGACGGTCTGGCGATTCGCCTCTTTCGCCTCGAAGGCGAGACCGTCCCGCTGAGCGAGCCAGTCCTGGAAATCGAAACTTGGGACGCCTCGATGCGCGACTGGATTCCACCCGCCGGCGGCGAACCGCCCGCGGCAAGACGCGAAGCGATCATCCCGGCGACGCGCGTCGAGCCGGTCGGGGACGTCATCCTCCGCGGCCTGGGCGGATACTTGCCCTCCGCGCGGTTGACAACGCCGAACTGACGCAAGGCTTTCCCGAAATCTCCGCGCAATACGTCTACGAGGTGACCGGCATTCGCAGTCGCCATTGGGCCAACGACGAGGAACTGCCCTCCGGCATGGCCTTTAAGGCGTCGCTGGAGGCGATCCGCAAGTCGGAAATCGCCACGAAGGACATCGACGCGATCATTGTCGCCACGACCACGCCCGACGTCGTCATGCCCTCGACCGCCTGCATCCTGCAAGACCGCCTTTGCCTGCAAACGGTCCCGGCGTTCGACTTGAACGCGGCCTGTTCCGGCTGGCTCTACGCCGTGGCGATGGCCCGGGGAATGATCCTCTCCGGCATGGCCCGCAACGTGCTGACCGTCGGCGTCGAATTGCAGTCGCGGCTTTTGGACCCGACCGACCGCAGCGCCTATTTCCTGTTCGGCGACGGCGCGGGCGCGGCGGTCATCTCCGCGGGAAGCAAGGGGCGGCGGAATCCGCCAGATCGTCCTCGGGGCCGACTCGCGCGGCCTGCAAATGGCCGGCCGGGCGGCGCCGGGCTATGCCCTGGTCAACGGCCAGGCCGATCCTTGGATCCGCATCGACGGCCACGCCCTCTTCCGCGCCGCCACGGAGAGCTTCGCCGACCTCATTCGCCGCACGGCCGCCCAAAGCGGCTGGACCCTGGACGAACGTCCGCTGGATCGTGCCGCACCAGGCCAACGGCCGCATCCTCAAGGCGGCGGCGAAACGGAGCGGCGTCGATTTCCACCGCTTCGCACTGAACATCGAAAACGTCGGCAACACCTCCAGCGCCAGCATCCCCCTGGCCCTGATCGAGTATGAAGACCGCATTCAGCCCGGCGACAAGCTGCTCCTCTGCTCCGTCGGCGCGGGACTGACGACGGCAGCGATCTCGCTGGAGTGGTGAGGCGGAGGTTGGGCCGAGCGGAGCCAGCCCCGCGATACTTAAATTTGGTGGGGCTCGCTGCGCTCGACCCACCCTACAATTTCGGCAAAAGCCGCGCAATCTCCTCGCCGCCGTCGTCCAGCAACTCGATGCGGAAATTCCGCACGCCCAAGAGATGCAGCCGCGGCACAAGCTCCATCGCGCTGCGGACGCGGCCGTCAAACACCGTGATGCGGCACATCGCGTCGGCCCGCAACGGATGCTCAACGCCGAGCCGATCGCGCAGCCGCGCGTCGCCGCGGCGGCACGGCCGGCCGCAATCGCTACGGTCGCGGCCGGGCGAAAGCGTCGCGCAGAAGACGCAGTGCTGCGTGTGAAACATCGGCATGTGCTGGCGGACGACCACTTCCAGCCATTCCGGCGGGACGGCGGCGCACAGGGCCAAAATCTGCTCCGGCGAACAATCGTAGGCGACAGTCACGCGGCGGGCGCCGAGCCGCCGCAGCCAATCCACACTCAACTCGTTGGCGGCGTGCAGAGAGAAATCGGCGACAAACGGCACGCCCCGCTCGCCGCACAGCGCGGCGGCAGCCAGGTTGCGAACCAGCAGCCCGTCGGCCCCAAGCGACAGCAACGATTCGATCGCCTCCATCTCGCCGGGTTTTTGCATCCGCGGCGCGGCCAGGAGGACGGCCGCCCCGGCGGTGCGAGCCTGGCCGATCGCCTCGGCGCACCGGTCCGCGTCGGGAAGATCGACAATGATTTCCGCGGCCCCGGCGGCAACGGCCGGCCGCACTTGTTCCACGCGACGACAGAGGACAATCCATCGCGGGCTGGGCGACTGCGGGACTCGCGATTGCTCCGCGATCGCCTCGCGCATTGCCGCCAGCGGCGACCCGGCGGCCAGGGGAAGCGGCGGCCGCGCCAGCGAAGCGTCCAGCCGCGCGATCAACTCGCGGCGCAATTGCCCGAGCACGCTCAGCGGCGCCATCGGGCGGCCTTCGATGCGGGCGTCCAGGCGGCGCAATTCGTAGGCCGTCCCGCCCAGCCGGCCGAATTGCGCGGCCAACAACTCGGCGGTCAGCGGATGCTTGACCGCCTCTTGCAGGTTTTGCGACGATTGCAGCGAGCATTCGGCCCCGGAATCGGCCCGGGCCGTCGCCCGCAGCGGCCGCCCGGGCGCCGCCTCAACGATCAAGTCCAGCGGCGCGGCGCCGCGGCCGACCGCCGGCAAACGTTCTTCGCAATCGCCGCGTCAACTGCGGATCGTCCGTTTTCCACACCTCTTGCCCGGGCAGCACCTTACCGAGGTCAATGTCCTCCCGGCCGAAGGCGATCTCGACGATTCCCTCGCCGGCGGGCCCATCGAGGCGCTGGCCGCCGCGAAAAACTTGCCAGACGCGGCCGCCCTGCGGCGGTTCCGCGCACGGCTCGCCTTGAAAGACCACGCCGTCGCCTCGCGAGCCGCCCAGCCAACTCGACGGCGACGCGCCGCGGGCCGACCTTGCGGACGCGGCCAACCAAAACGCCGCGGTTGGCGGAGCCCGCGCCGGGAACCAACGCCCGCGGATCGCAGCTCTCCAGCCATCCATGGGAAAAGCCGCGGGAAAAGGCGACTTCCAATTCGGCGATCCGCGGCGGATCGAATCGCGCGGGCTGGCCGGCAATCGCCGCGTCGAGCGCCGTTCGATAGTGCCGCGTCGCCGCGGCAACGTATTCGGCCGACTTCAGCCGCCCCTCGATCTTCAACGCGTCCACGCCCGCCGCCACCAGTTCCGGCAGCAGGTTGTAGGCGGCCAGGTCGCGGGGGCTGAGGAGATAAGGTCGCGGGCCGAGGTCCACCGGGCGGCCGTCGCAAATTAACTGATAGGGCAGCCGGCACGGCTGGGCGCAGCGGCCGCGATTGGCGCTCCGTCCGCCCAGGGCGAAGCTCGCCATGCACTGCCCGGAAAACGCGATGCACAGCGCGCCGTGGACGAAGACTTCCAGGCCCAGCGGCGTTTCCGCGCGAATCCGCCGGATTTCGGCCAGCGACAGTTCGCGGGGCAACACCACGCGCGAAATCCCCAGCGCACGGGCCGCGCGGATCGCTTCGCCGCTGGCAAGCGACATTTGCGTCGAGGCGTGCAGCGGCCAATCGGGGCACAATTGGGCCAACAGGCGGGCGGCGCCGAGGTCCTGGACCAGGGCGGCATCGACGCCGGCGGCGATCGCCGTTCGCGCAGCTCGCTCCAGCTTCTCCAGTTCCTCGGAAAAGACCAGCGTATTGAGCGTGATGTAGCCCTTCGCGCCGTGGCGATGGAGGTAATCCATCAATGGGGGGAGTTGGTCGGGGGTGAAGTTCACGGCCTTCGCCCGGGCGCTGAACTGGCCCTGCAAGCCGAAATAGACGGCGTCGGCGCCGTTTTCGACCGCCGCCCGGACGCACTCGCCGTCGCCCGCCGGGGCGAGCAGTTCCGGCCGCAGCGGGCGGAAGCGGTTGGGAGCGAACGCCGTGGGGTTTGCGCTGGACATCGTCATCTATTATAGGGGCTGGCGACGGGACAACCCAGCCGCGTCCCTGGCGTGGCCCGGCCGGTTGGGCTAAACTAATGGCGGAGCCTCGAATTTTCGTCGAGGAACCGCGGGTTCGCCAAGAAGCGACAGGGAATCTCGTGGTCGTTAGCGAGTCGTCTGCCCGAAGATACGCCCTCGATCCCGACGTTCCGGCTGATGCTGGAAGTCCGCGACGACAGCGCCGCCGCCTTCGAGGAATTGGTGCTCCGCTACCAGTCGCGGCTGTTGCGCGTGTTGGAGCGCCTGGTGGGCAACCGCGAGCTGGCCGAGGACGTTGCGCAGGAGGTCTTTCTGCGGGTGTACCGCTCGCGGAAGCAGTACGTTCCCGGGGCGAAGTTCGCCACCTGGCTGTTTACGATCGCCAACAACGCGGCGTCGAACGCGCCTGCGCAACCGGTCGCGACGGCACGAGGTCAACCTTCGCGGCGCGGACAGCGGCTCGGGGACCCGCCCGATGGACAAATTGGCCCAGGCGGCCAGCGGCCTGATGCCCGCCCGACAGCTCGACAAGGCGGAGATGCGCGAGGTCGTGCGCGCGGCGATGGAGTCGCTCTCCGAGCGGCAGCGGCTGGCGGTGTTGTTGAACAAGTTTGAAGGGATGAGCTACGCCGACATCGCCGCGACGATGGAATTGTCGCTCGAAGCGGTGAAGTCGCTGTTGTCGCGGGCGAGGGAAAACCTGCGCGAGGTCTTGGAGCCGTATTTCCAGGAAGAACGGCAGCCGCGGTAGAGCCCCGATGTCCGAACCCCAGAAGCAACTCGATCCGGACTTGCAGGAAAAGCTCGTCGCCTACCTCGACGGCGAGTTGGACGCGCCCGCGCGCCGCCGCGTCGAGGAGATGCTGGCCAACGATCCGCGGGTGCGCAGCAGCATGCAGAAGCTCGACCGGACGTGGGAGTTGCTGGACGAGTTGGACGCCGCGCCGCCGGACGACGATTTCACGCACACGACGCTGGAAATGGTGGCGGCGGCCGCGGCGGAAGACGCCCGGCGCATCCAGAGCGAGGCCCCGCGGCGGAGGCGACGCCGCTGGCTGCTGCTTGCGGCGGGGATGCTGGCGGTGGGCGCGGCGGGCTATTTCGCCGTCGCCGCGGCCATGCCCGACCCCAACCGGCAATTGCTCCAAGACTTGCCCCTTCTGGAAAACTTCAACCAATATCGGCAGATTGACAGCCTCGATTTCCTGCGGCGGCTGACGGCGGCAAAGATCTTCGTCGAGGAAGGCGAGGCAAGCGACGAGCCGGCCGAATCGCTCGCCGAGCGGCGCGAGCGAATCCAGAACATGAGCGCCGCGCAAAAGGACCAACTCCTCCGCCGCCAGCAGCAGTTCCAGGCCCTCGACGCCGAACAACAGCGGCGAATCCGCCTCCTCCACGAGCAATTGCATCGCGAGCCCGACGGCGAAAAGCTTCGCGAGACGCTGGCCCAGTACAGCCAATGGCTGGCCGGGCTGCCGGGCATTCGCCGCATTACCCTGGAGGAACTGGACCCAAGCCAGCGGATCGCGAGGATCCGGCAGGAGCACGCCAGCACGACCGCCCGAATCGCCAACGGCGACGATCGCCAGGCATTGCTCGATTGGATGAAGCATTACGCGAAAGAGCACGAAACGCGATTCTTGAAGACCTTGCCCGAGGAGCGGCGGCAGCAGCTTGCCAAAATGAAGCCGGAGGCGCGGCAGCGGATGGTCTTGTACCTGATGTGTCAGCGCTGGCAATATTTCAGTCCCGCGGCGCTCGGGCTGGTGGGGACGCGCGACCTGGCCGATCTGCGAAACGGACTCTCGCCGCAAACGCGGGGGCAATGGGCGGAAAAATCCCCCGCCGAGCAGTGGGCGATCGTCGCCGCATGGATCCGCCAGGCCGCGCAGCAGCAGTTGGCCGGCCGGAAGGGGCCGGGCTGGACGCTGCCCAATTTCGACGAGCAATTGGTGCAGTTCTTCGAGCGGCTTGGCCCGGAGGAGCAGGACCGCTTGCTCAGCCTGCCCGGCGACGAATTGCAGCAGCGTTTGCGGGAGAAGTATCTGCTGCAGATGCATCCCGGGCGTCTGCGGGGGGAAAAGGCCAAAAACAAGCCGGCAAAGAAGCCGGAAAAGGACTCGCCCGCCGCCGCCAAGCCTACGCCGACTCCTCCTTCAACCGCTCCCGCAGGGCCTTCGCCAAAAAGCCCCCGGTGACAGAGCCGTGGGCGCGGGCGACCATTTCCGGCGTGCCCTTGGCGACGACCCGCCCGCCCTCCTCGGCGGCGCCGGGGCCAAGGTCGATGATGTAGTCGGCGGCGGTCATCATCTGCAAGTTGTGCTCGACGACGATCAGCGAATGGCCCACCGCCAACAGCGCGTCGAAGCAGTCCAACAACTGCACCACGTCGGAGAAGTGCAGCCCGGTGGTCGGCTCGTCGAGCAGGAACAGGCAGCGGCCGCGACTTCGCCGCAGACATGTATCCGGCCAGTTTCAGCCGCTGCGCCTCGCCGCCGGAGAGCGTGTTCGCCGGCTGCCCCAGGCGGACGTAATCGAGGCCGACGTTGATCAGCCGCTTCAGCCGGGCCTGGACCTTGGGCTGGCCGCGGAAGAAGGTGAACGCCTCGCGGACGGTCATTTCCAGGACTTCGGCGATGTTGCGGCCGCGGTAGGTCACGTCGAGGATCTCATCGCGATAGCGCGTGCCGCCGCACTGGCTGCACTTCATGTAGACGTTGGCGAGGAACTGCATGTCGATCTGCAGCCGCCCGTCGCCGTGACAGACGCTGCACCGCCCGCCGTCGACGTTGAAGCTGAAATGCCCGGCGTCGTAGTTCCGCGTCCGCGCCTCGACGGTGTCGGCGAACACGGCGCGAATCTCGTCGAACGCCTTCAAATAAGTGACCGGGTTGCTCCGCGGCGAGCGGCCGATCGGGCTCTGATCGACCATCACCACGTCGTCGATCTGCCCGTCGCCGTAAACATCGTCCAGGGGATACGGCTTGGGGGCGTCCTTGCGCAGGCGGCGGCAAACGGCCGGATAAAGCGTGTCCTGCACCAGCGTGCTCTTGCCCGATCCGCTCACGCCGGTGACCAGGCAGAGCAGTCCGAGGGGAAACTCGACGGTGACGCTTTGCAGGTTGTTGCCGCGGGCGCCGGCCAGGCGAATCCAGCCGTGATTGGGCGGCCGGCGGCTGCCCCCGGCGACCGCGCCGCGGCGGGCGGAGAGATACTCGCCGGTGAGGCTGCTGGGCGACTGCTCCATCTCCTGCGGCGTTCCCTGAAAGACGACGCGTCCGCCGCGCTCGCCCGCTCCGGGCCCGATCTCGATCACCTCGTCCGCCGCGCGGATCATCGCCTCCTCGTGCTCGACGACGACGACGGTGTTCGCCCGCCGCTGGAGCCGCCGCACGGCGTCCACCAATCGCTGCACGTCGCGGGGATGCAGGCCGATCGAAGGCTCGTCGAGCACGTAGAGCATGTTCACCAGGCTGGAGCCGAGCGCGGTGGTCAACGCGACGCGACGCGCCTCGCCGCCGCTGAGCGTGCGGAGCGTGCGGTCCAGGGCAAGGTAATCCAGCCCGACCGCCTCGAGATAGGACAGCCGCGATTGCACCTGTTCGAGCATGACGCGGGCGACGCGGCGCTCCCAGGCCGATAAATCCAGGCCGCGGAAAAACCTGGCGGCCTCGCGGACCTGCATCGCGGAGATTTCGGCGATGTTTCGCCCGCCGATCCGCGCCGCCAGGGCCTCCGGCCGGAGCCGCGATCCGCCGCAGGCCGGGCAAGGCCGGCTGCTCCGCCACCGGCTGAGGAAGACGCGGACGTGCATCTTGTACTTCCGCCGCTCCAGCCAGGTGAAAAAACCGTCCAGGCCGCCGAATTTCCGCTCCGCAACGCCATGCACAACGACATCCCGCTGCCGCGGGGTCAACTGCGAAAAGGGAACGTCCACGGGCACGTCGAAGTCGGCGGCCAGGGCCAGCAGTTCTTCCAACTCGTGCGCATAGGCCGGCGTGTTCCACGGGGCCACCGCCCCGGCGGCAAGCGACCTTTTCGCATCGGGAACCACCAGGTCCATATCGACGCTGATGACGTTGCCGAAGCCTTCGCACTGCGGACAGGCCCCCAAGGGGCTGTTGAAGCTGTACAGCCGCGGCTCCGGCGGAGGATGCTCGATGCCGCAGTCCTCGCACGTCAAACGCGCGCTGAAACCAAGTCGCCGCCACGGCCGCCCGTCGATGGTAAACGGCCCCCCTTTCCCGCCGGCGGCGGCGCGCGCGAAGCGGCGCAGTTATCAGGTCCCCCTCTCCCTTCGGGAGCGACCAACCTGCGGTCGGTGCCCGGGGGTGAGGGGCGCCCTTCCACGACGTTGCCTCCCGCTCCGTTCTCCTCGTCGCCATCCTCCACGAAAACAAAGCACCGGCCCTCCCCTTTGCTGAATGCCGTTTCCAGCGAGTCGCGCAGGCGATCTTCGGCGCCGCCGACGACGAGACGATCGAGGATGACGTAGATGCGGCCGTTGGACGAAAGGGGAGGCAGCGTCGTGGACGGGTTCCCCTCACCCCCGGGCACCGACCGCAGGTTGGTCGCTCCCGAAGGGAGAGGGGGGCCTGATGAGGATGTCCCCTCGCCGTGCATGGAACCAGTGGCGCCGCCGCTTGCGCCGTCGATGTCCACCATGCGGCCGTCAACGATCGCGCGGACGAAGCCCTCCTCGCGCAACGCGGCCAGGGCCGCCGCCGGATCACTTCCCGCCGCCGGATCGACCGCGAAGGCGATCAGGCAACGCTTCCCCGACGGCAGGGCGGCGACCCGCTCGGCGACGCTTTGCGGCCCGTCGCAACGGACCTCCTCTCCGCAATTGCGGCAATGGATCCGCCCGATCTTCGCAAACAACAGCCGCAGGTAGTCGGCCGCCTCGGTCGCCGTGCCCACAGTCGAGCGGCTCGATTGGCCGGCGTTCTTGCTGGTCACGGCGATGGCCGGCGGGATGTTGTCGATCAACTCGGCGTCGGGTTTTTCCAATCGCTGGAGGAACTGCCGCGTGTAAGCGGAGAAGCTCTCGATGTAGCGGCGCTGGCCCTCGGCATAGAGCGTGTCCAGGGCGAGGCTGCTCTTGCCGCTGCCGCTGAGGCCGCAGAGCACAATCAGCTTTTGCCGCGGGATGTCCAGGTCGATCGATTTGAGATTGTGGACCCGGACCCCGCGCAACACGATGGGGCCTGCGCTCATCGCCTTTCCCGGTCGGGTGTGTGGACACTAACCCAAACTGGCATTATACCACCGCGTTTCGCGGGCGGCCAGCACCGTCGGGCAACGCCGGCATTGCCGGTGTTTTCGCGAAACCGCAAGCGAGAGGACCACGCTTGCGGTTTCGCGAAGCATCGCCGGCGCGGCTTGCCAACGCCGCCGCCAGGCGTTCTATTGGCTTGATGGATTATCGCGGACGGCGGGCGACGATCATGGGCCTGGGGCACTTTGGCGGCGGAGTCGCCGCCGCCCGTTGGTTGGCCCGGCAAGGCGCGATCGTCACGGTCACCGACACGGCCGATGAAGCGACCCTGGCCGATGCCCTGGCCGCACTGGCCGACGCGCCCCTCGCCGGCGTCCACCTCGGCGGACATCGCGCGGAGGACTTCTCCTCCGCCGAATTACTGGTGGTGAATCCGGCGGTGCGGCCGGGAAATCCGCTGGTGGAAATCGCCCGTCGCGGCGGCGCAGCCATCGACGCCGAAATCGGATTATTTCTGAAAGCTTGCCCGCGCACACGATCGGCGTGACCGGCTCCAACGGCAAATCGACCACCGCGGCGATGACGGCCGCGATCCTCGCGGCCAACGGCCGCCGCGCGTGGCTCGGCGGCAACCTCGGCGGCAGCCTCTTGGAAAACCTCGACAAAATCCGCGGCGACGATTGGGTCGTGCTGGAACTGAGCAGCTTTCAATTGTGGCATCTCGGCGGCGGAATCGACCAACCTTCCTCCATGCCGCGGATGCCGCAGATCGCCGTCGTCACCGGCTGCTCGCCGAATCACCTCGATTGGCATTCGAGCTGGGCAGAGTACGTCGCCGCGAAGCAATCGATCCTCCTGCGGCAGACGGCTGCCGACATGGCCGTGCTGAATCCTTACGACGCCGAGGCGAGCTCTTGGCGGAGATTGGTCCGCGGGCGGCTCCTCGAATTGCCGCCTTTGGAGAAGTTGCCGAAGCTGCAATTGTCCGGTCGGCACAATTTGATCAACGCGGCTTGCGCGGCGGCCGCCGCCGGCGGGGCGGGCTGCGATTGGCAGGCGGTTGCCCACGGGCTGGAAGGCTTTCATGCCCTGCCGCAACGCCTGGAGTGGTTCGCCGTGATCGACGGCCGCCGCTTCTACAACGATTCCAGCGCGACGACGCCCGAATCGACCGTCGCCGCGTTGGAATCGCTCGACGGCGACGTTTGGCTCCTGGCGGGCGGGGCGGACAAGGGATGCGATTTCGGTCCGATGGCGGCGGCCATTGTCCGGCGAGCCCAGGGCGCCGCCTTGTTCGGCGGCGTGGCGGAAATGTTGCGCGCCCGCATCGCCGTCCAAAAAGCCGACCTGCCGTGCGTCGCTTTGACGACTATGGATGAAGCGCTGCATTGGTGCTGGCGCCGCTCGAAGCCGGAAGATGTCATCCTTCTCTCGCCCGGCTGCTCCAGCCATGACCAGTTTCGCAACTTTCGCCGGCGGGGCGAGGAGTTTGTGCGATTGGTCTCGGGCTTGACCGCCGCCGTGCGCGCCGCCGCCGAAGATCGTATAATTCATGGAATATGAGTGAATTGCCCGAATCCGCCCAACCGCCGCAAGACAACTCGGCCGCGGCCGAAAAGGTCCGCTCGTTTCCACACTTGCCGGGCGTGTACCTGATGAAGGACGCCGCCGGGCGAGTGATCTACATCGGCAAGGCGAAGGACCTGCGGGCGAGGGCGGGGAGCTACTTCCTCAAAGCGGCCGCCGAAGACCCGCGGACCGCGCGCCTCGTGCCGGAAATCCGCGACATCGACTTCCTCGCAGCGGAAAGCGAAGTCGACGCCCTGCTCATGGAGGCCCGGCTCATCAAGGACCTCCTGCCGAAATTCAATCGCGACCTCCGCGACGACAAGACGTTTCCCTACCTGGAAATCCGCACCTACGAAGACTATCCCCGCGTCGGCGTCACGCGCACGCCGCAGGAGCGCGGCTCGAAACTTTACGGACCGTTCACCAATTCGCGGGCGCTGCGCGGGGCGATGGCGATTCTGCAGAAGGTCTTCAAGTTTCGCACCTGCCCCTTGGACATCGACGAAGGCGATCCTCGCTGGCGATGGTTTCGCCCTTGCCTGCTGGCTTCCACCGGCCAGTGTTCGGCGCCGTGCAACCTGCGGATTTCGCGGGAGGAATACCGCAAGAACATCCACCGCCTGCAAACGTTTCTCGAAGGGAAAAGACAACCCCTCTTGCGCGAGATGCGCGAAGACATGGCCGCCGCGGCCGCGGAATTGAAGTTCGAGGAGGCCGCCCGGCTGCGGGACGAAATCCACCTGCTGGAAACGCTCAACGAGCGCGGCCGCCTGGAAACCCACGTCCAGCCGGAGGTTTTTCCCGTCGATCCAAAAAAGGGCCTCGCCGGCCTGCAAAAAGTCCTGCGGATGCAAAAGCAGCCGCGGACGATCGAAGGCGTTGACATCGCCCATACCGGCGGCGCCGACACCGTCGCCAGCGTTGTGCAGTTCATCGACGGGCTGCCGTTCAAGCCGGGTTTCCGGCGAATGCGCATCCGCAGCGTCCAGGGGATCGACGACGTTGCCAGCATCCACGAGGTCGTGCTGCGTCGCTATCAGCGGCTCGACGAAACCCAGATCATGCCCGACATCTTGCTCATCGACGGCGGCAAGGGGCAATTGCACGCGGCGGTCTCGGCCTTGGACTTGCTGGCCATCGAGGATCGGCCGCTGGTCATCTCCCTGGCAAAGCGGGAAGAGTCTGATTTTCCGCGCGGATCGGGACGAGCCGTTGCGCCTCAGCCGCCATTCCTACGCCTTGCGGCTGTTGCAGTACGTCCGCGACGAGGCGCACCGGTTTGCCCAGCACTATCACCACATCTTGCGGCGTCGCTCGACACTCGGCGGGGACGGCGGGTAGGCGGAAATTGGGTGGCACTGGCGAGACGCAAGTGCCACACGGTGCGCAACCGCAAGCGGCAAATCGATCTGCGGGAAACCGCTTTTACCCCCCTTGCCCATCTTGTTCACGGGAAAATCTGGAAAAACTTTTTGGGGAGGGCACTTGCAATATCCGCTAGAATCGCTAAACTCATCTTCGTGGGAAAGATACCCAAAAAAACCTTATACACCCAACTACTTGTGGGAACTCTCCCCACAAGCTACAATATGGCAGTTGCGGGCTCGTACCGCTCGCGACTGGCGATTTCCACGGGCTTTTACGGCACAGGCCATGTCCGGCACGTCGCAACTCATCCTTGGCGAACTCCCCAGCAAGCTGGACGAGCGATATCGCTTGTCGATTCCTGGCAAGCTGGCCGAATCGCTGCCGAACCAGTGCATTCTCGCCAAGGAGCGGAGCGGCTGTCTGAGCCTTTGGAGCGCCGAGGCGTGGCAGGCCAAGCTCAACGCCCGCATCAAGCTGATCGAGCAGAAGCTGTTGGCCGACGCGATCGGCGACGATCGGATCGCCCAGGTGCAGGTGCTCGGCCGCTTGCTGTCAACGCGGCACAGGGCGGTGGAGTTGAAGGGCCGGGGGCGGCTGCTGATTCCCCCTGGTTTTCGCAAATTTTTGGGCGTCGATCGCGATCCGCCGGAGAACGAGGTGATTGTGGTTGGGGCCGCTGTGTGCGTCGAGATTTGGAAGCCGGCGGCCTGGTTGACCTATCTGGAAGGGCGGATGCCCAAATTCCGCCGATTGTTTCACAAGCTTTCGCAATGATCGGTGGTTCTTTCTCAAGGAGCCATTGTTCCATGTTCGGTCCGGAGAATTCCCCTTAATCCCCCGGCGTATCCCCCGGTAGAGGTTGCAAGTCACCAGGGATGGGTGTCTTTGGGCGCACGACGCGCCCGCCCATTTCTTCGGACCGGACATGGACTTTTTTCCCCTTTTCGGCCTTCTGCAGCCGGGCCGTGCCAACCTTGGCACACACTTTCACCCCCGTTGACACTCCCTCTCCAGCACGCACAATAGGAGCAGAGAAAAAACCATGCGCACGCGACGTTTCGGCAAGCTCGGTCCTGAAGTTTCGGAAATCGGCCTCGGCACTTGGCAACTTGGCGGGAGCGAATGGGGCGAAGTCTCGGACAACGAGGCCCTGGAAACGCTTGCCGCCGCCGCCGACGCCGGCGTCTCCTTCTTCGACACCGCGGACATCTACGGCATGGGGCGCAGCGAGTCGCTCATCGGGCGTTTCCTGCAAGGGCGACAGAATCGCGGCCGGTTCTTCCTCGCCACCAAGCTCGGCTTGAATCCCCACCCCGGTTGGCCGGAAAACTTCTCCCGCGATACGATCTTCCGCCACACCGAAGACTCGCTGCGGCGGCTGGGCGTCGAGGCGGTCGATCTGACGCAGACGCATTGCATTCCCAGCGAGTGGCTCGACCGCTGCGGCGTCTTCCAGCACTTGGCGGAACTGAAGCGGCAGGGGAAGATTCGCGCCTTCGGCGCGAGCGTCGAGTCGATTGAGGAGGGCCTGTGGTGCCTCGATCAGGAAGGGCTCGCCTCGCTGCAAATCATTTTCAGCATCTTCCGCCAAAAGCCGCTCGAAGTCCTGCTCGCCAAGGCGAAGGCCCTGGGCGTGGCGATCATCGTGCGGCTGCCGCTGGCCAGCGGTCTGTTGTCGGGCAAGATCACGCGGCAGACCACCTTCGCTCCCACCGACCATCGTTCGTTTAATCGCGACGGGCAGGAGTTCAACGTCGGCGAGACCTTCGCCGGCCTCCCGTTGGAAAAGGGACTTGAACTGGTCGACCAGTTGAAGGAGATGGCCCCGCCGGGAATGACTATGGCCCAGTTTGCCTTGCGATGGTGCCTCGATTTCGACGCGGTGACGACGGTCATTCCCGGCGCAGGCGCGCGACCAGGCCCGCCAGAACGCTGCCGCCTCGGACCTTCCGCCGCTCGCAGCGGAACTGCACCAGCGGCTGCGGGAGTTTTATCGCGAGAAAGTCGCCTCTCATATCCGCGGAAAGTATTGATCGGTTCCTAACCAATAAGGTTTTTCATGGGCAAGAGCGATCGGCAGGACGAGGGCCTGCCCGAAATCCCCCTCGTCGGCGACCTGACCGAGAACGAATCCGACTGGACCGAAAAGCTGCTGGGCGTCGAGCCGGGCGGCGAGTGCATCTTGTATTTCGACTCGATGGGCGGCTGCCCCTATGGGGCCATCGCCCTGATGTCGCTGATCCTGCTCCGCGGCCTGAAGGCCACCGGCGTGGTGACCGGCGAGTGTTCGTCGGCGGCGCTTTGGCCGTTTGCCGCTTGCCGACGCCGGCTGGTCTCGCCGCTGAGCATCTTGCTCTTCCACCGCATGAAGTGGCAGAGCGAGGAGAACGTCGGCCTGAGCGAGGCGTCGGAATGGGCGCGGCATTTCGGCCAATTGGAAACCGACATGGACCTGCTCCTGGCCGACCTCTTCAAGGTCGCGCCGGAAAAGATCGCCCCCTGGGTCCGCGAAGGCCGCTACGTCGCCGGGCGCGAGCTGGCCGCGGCGGGATTGGCCGAACTGATCGAACTGAAACCGTTGGACTCGCTGCGGCAATGGCGATAGACGGCGGCGAGTCCCACCTGGTTCGCTTCTCCCGCCCGGCAATGGCCTGCCAGTTCGAGATCTGTCTCTGCGCCGGGCAATATCCCCAGGGGACGGAAGCCGCCCTGGAGGCCCTCGACCAGGTCGAGCGATTGGAAGACCAATTGTCGGTCTTCCGTCCGCACAGCGAACTCAGCCAAATCAACGCCGCGGCGGCCCAACGGGCGGTCGAAGTCGAGCCGCGGTTGTTCGCGCTGCTGCAACGGGCGATGAAGATGTCGCGGGAGACCGGCGGGGCCTACGACATCACCGCCGGGCCGCTGTGGGAAGCCTGGGGCTTCGCCCGCCGCGCCGGCGCCGTCCCCGAGGAAGACCGCCTCGAAGAAGCACGTTCACTCGTCGGCGCCCAACTGGTCGAACTGGACGCCGTTGGCCGGACGGTCCGCTTTCTCAAGCCGGGCGTGCGGCTGAATCTCGGCAGCGTCGGCAAGGGTTTCGCCGTCGATCGTTGCGGCGAAACGCTCCTGCGGCATGGCGTCGAGAATTTCCTCGTCCACGGCGGCAATAGCAGCGTCCTGGCCCGCGGCTCTTCGACGCCGCTGGCGGCCGCTTCCTCCGCAGAGCCCGCCGGGTGGACCGTCGGCCTTCGCGACCCGCTCCGCCCGCAACAAAGGCTCCGTGAACTGCGGCTGACCAATCGGGCGTTGGGAACGTCGGGGGCGCAGTTCCAGTCGTTTCGCCATCGCGGAAAGCGGTATGGGCACATTCTCGATCCGCGGACCGGCTGGCCTGCTGAGGGGGTCTTGTCGGCAACGGCGATCGCCCCATCCGCCACCTTCGCCGACATCCTTTCGACCGCCTTCTACGTCCTGGGGCCTGAGGGGGCCTTGGCCTATTGTCGGCAACATGTGGAAATCGCCGCGATCCTTGTCTGTCCTGCGTCGCGCGGCGGCGGGGTGGAAGTCCATTCCGCCGGGCTGGAGGACAGGTGAATCGCTTCTGCCGCGGTAGGCGAACAATGTAGGGCGGGTCGCGGACGCCGGCTGAAAATTGGCGGGCGAGGCCAAACGGCACAAAAATCGCATGCCGCCAAGGGGAAAGCTGCCTGACAGGCTGGACTTCGCCGGCCACGATTACAATCGTCGCAGTGCCGCTGGGGCAGGCCGTTATGGGAGGACGTGGCATGAGGAACTTCGTGATCTGGTCCGCAGCGATTCTTGCGATGGCTGGAACTGCCTTCAGCGAGACGAAAGGGCTGCCGAAGGAAACCACGCTGGACCTTGGCAACGGCGTCAAGCTGGAGATGGTCCTGATTCCCGCAGGCGAGTTCATGATGGGCGCGCCCGATTCGGACAAAGACGCCTTTGACTGGGAGAAGCCGCAGCACCGGGTGCGGATCACCAAGCCGTTCTACCTTGGCAAGCATCTGCTGACGCAGGAGCAGTGGGAAGCGGTGATGGGCAACAACCCAAGCCAATTCAAGGGTCCAAGGAATCCGGTGGAAATGGTCAGTTGGGACGACTGCCAGCAGTTTTTCGGAAAGCTCAATGCGAAGCTGGGCGGAGGCAAGTTCAGCTTGCCCAGCGAGGCGCAGTGGGAATATGCCTGCCGGGCGGGGAGCAAGACACGGTATTACTTTGGGGATGACGAGAAGCAACTGGGAGAATACGCCTGGTATGACAAGAACTCGGATGGCGGGACGCATCCGGTCGGCGAGAAGAAGCCGAACGCCTGGGGGCTGAGTGATATGCACGGGAACGTGTGGGAGTGGTGCCAGGATTGGTTTGATAGTGGTTACTATCCGCAGTCGCCGGTGGGCGATCCGACGGGACCTACAACGGGCACGTACCGCGTGTTCCGGGGCGGGGGATGGTTCATCACCGCCGGGGGCTGCCGGTCGGCCTACCGCTACTTCGGCTCGCCGGGGAACGGGAACTACAACCTGGGCTTGCGCGTCTCTCGAGTTTTGCTGGACAAGTAAGGCGAGCGAAGCCGGTATTTCGCCCGTCAACGACCACGGTTTTTCTAACCGCGTCCGTGTAGGCAGCCAAATTGCCCCTCATCTGAGGCACCTCCGAAGGTGGTTGATCCTGAAGGGAGAGGGGGGACGGCTTGCGATGCTCGCCGACGAATTTGCAAAAGTCCAGTTACAATGGATAATGGGTTTCCAAACCAATGTTCCCGGCGAGATGTGGAGGCGACGAGCATGTGGCGACCAGCGACGCTGATTCTTGCCGTCGGCTTGGCGTCTCTCTGGCCCGCCGCCGCCTGGGCGCAGAGAAGGCTCCCCTCGCAGCATTCCACGCTGCTGTCCGAACAATATCTCCGCAACTTCATTCCGATGACCATTTCCTCGGGGCGGATCGTCAAAACGAAACCTTGCCGGTTCCCCATGTGGTCGCAGACTTGGTCCAGCGGCGAGGTGAAGGAACAACTCGCTTTTCAGGGCAATGGCATCGGCGGAACGATGCACTACCAGCGGACCAGCCCGCAGGAACAACTGCTCGTCGAGATCAGTTCCGAAGGGCGAGTGGTCCTCCGCCACAACGACTTGGGCAAGTCGCCGCAGCCGCCGGTCGAATTCGCACAGTTGCCGGATGAGCCGCTTTCCCTGACGCTGGGCTCGTCGGGCAACCAGACGGTCTATCGCGCTCCGACCTTGTGGCATCTGCTGATCGAGGAGCCCGACGTCTCCCGACGGCAGTTGCTTCCCTTGCTCGATGTTCTTCCTTGCTGCGGCCAGGCTCGCGCAGACAGCCGACAGCGTGGAGGGTGAACTGTTGAAGCTGGCCAAGGCGGGCAAGCTGCCCGAACGGGGACGATGGAACAGGCTGATTGAACAATTGGGCGACGAGCAATACGCCCGGCGCGAGGCGGCGGATCGCCTGCTCCGCCAGGAAGGGCCAGCCGTGGCGAGCAGCCTCGAACAGCTCGACTTCGACCAACTCGACGCCGAGCAGCAGTTCCGCGTGCGGCGGATCGTCGCCTCGTTCCGGGGGAGAATTGCGACGGATGCCCCGGATCAGATTGCGGCAATGTTGTTTCCCGAGCCTTTGATCTGGCTCGCTTTCTTGGACCGGCCGGAGAAGACGACGCGAACGGCCGCGGCGAAGCAGCTTGCCGCATTGCTGGGCGAACCGATCGACGTCGATCCGGCCGCCGATCCGGCGACGCAAGGGAAGCAGCGGGGGCAGTTGCGAACGAAGATTGTCGGCCGCCGCGCCGCGCCGAAAGACGCGGTCTGGGCAAGGGGAGGCCGCAGCGGCGCGCCCGGCGATGCGCGGTAGACCCTCGCACGGAATGGACGTTGTCCTCGTCAAACCATGTTGGCGGCAACGATCAACGCCGCCACGCGCCGATGCAGCGAAACACTGGCGGAGCCAGTGTCTCCGTGGAGCCATCAGGACCCCTTCTGCTTCGCGATTTTCCGCTCCAGGCTGGCGGCCAGTTGCGGCAGCGAGGCGCGGAGGGCGGCCAAGGTCGGTTTCACGCCCGGCCGCGGAATCAGCACAAGGTCCAGGCCCGGCGGCAACTGCCCGCGGCTGAGGCGATACGCCTCGCGGAGCAGGCGGCGCCAACGGTTCCGCACGACGGCGCCGCCCAGCTTTCGCGAGACGGACAGGCCGAGCCGCGGATGCGGCAGCCCACTGGCCGCGGCGAAGGCCACCAGAAACGGGTCGGCGGCCGAGCAACGGCGACGATACACTCGCTGGAAATCGACGCCGCGGCGGATGTGATGCGAGCGTGGGAAACGCTGGTCGGCCATGTTCGTTTTGCCGCGCCCACGGCACGGTCCATAATTTCGCGAAGCGGCGCACTCTGGCGACGGGCCCTCACCACCGCAAGTCGCGGCGGGGGTTTTGCGGATAACGCTCGTCGAGTTGCCGCAAGAGCTGGCGATCGGCCTGCTCCATCTTCTTCGGCATGATGATTTGCGCCTCGGCGAACAGGTCGCCGGGCGAGCCGCCCGCCGCGGCCACCCCATGCCCCTTGATGCGGAACTTCGTCCCCGTGGAGGCCCCGGGGGGAATGGTCAGCGTCACGGCGCCGGTCGGCGTGGGCACGTCGATCTTCGCCCCATCGGCCGCCTCTCCCAGCGTCAACGGCAACTTCACATAGAGGTGGTTCCCCTTGCGGGTGAAATACGGATGCGGCGCCACGTGGATGGTGATGAGGATGTCGCCGGGGGGGCCCTTGCCGGACGCCGGCTCGCCGTGGCCGCGAACGCGGATCTTCTTGCCGTCGGCGATGCCGGCGGGAATTTTCACCATCAGCGTTTCCGTCTTGCCCAACGGCCGCTGCACGTTCAGTTGCACCTCGCCGCCGACGATCGAGGTATTGAAGGGGATTTCGAGTTCGTGGGCGATGTCGGTCCCGCGGCGGCGGGAGGAGGAGCGCTGCGCGAGGCCCCGCGGTGGAATTGGCCAAAAAGGTCGCCCAACCCCGCCCCCGACTCGCCGAACCGCTCGCCGAAAAACTGGCTGAAATCGACGTCTTCGGCGGTGAACCCGCCCGGTCCGGCATGAAATTCCGCTCCCCCGGGCGCGGTCCCCCACGGCCTGCCCTGGGCGGCCCCGGCGCCCATGGTCTCAAACGATTCGCCGTAGCGGTCGTAGATTTCCCGCTTTTCCGCATTGCTCAGCACGTCGAACGCCCGCTGGATCTGCTGGAACTTCTTTGTCGCCGACTTGTCGTCCGGGTTCATGTCGGGATGATGCTTCCGCGCCAACTCGCGATACGCCTTGAGAATGTCGTCCTGCGAGGCGTTGCGGGGGACGCCGAGGGTCTTGTAATAATCTTCTGCCATGTTTTTCCACTTCCTTACCGGCATTCTACGGTTTCGGCGGCCGTTTTATCAAGCCGGCTCTGCCCCCGCGAGGGGTTAGAGGACGTGCTAGAGTTGTTTACACGACGAAAAGCGAGGCTGCCCCCAAAAACTGGACCGATTCCCGGGAAAAACTTGGTTTCGTTTGTCGCTGCTGGCCGTCATGATTTGCTTCGCCGTCATGCTCGCCGGGCCGCTTCGCGGCGTCCTGCGCCGCCGACGGCTTGAGCTTCACCGTCATCGACGACAAGACGGGACAGCCGGTCGCCTGCCGCATGCACCTCGTCGGACCGGGCAAGAAGCCGCGGAAGGCCGATCCGCTGCCGTTCTGGAGCGATCATTTCGTCTTCCCCGGCCAGATCACCCTGAAGCTGCCCGTGGGAAAATATACCTTTGAGTTGCGCGCGGGCCGGAGTACAAGAGCTACGCGGGCCATTTTGTCATCCAGCACGACGCCGAGGACGCGAAGCGGATCACGCTGCACCGCTCGGCCGACCTGGCCGCAGAAGGCTGGTACTCCGGCGATTTATTTGTCCGCCGCGGGGTACAGGACGCGAAGCTGTTGATGTCGGCCGACGACTTGCACGTCGCCCAGTTCGTCACCTGGTGGAATGAGAAGAGCGACTGGGCCCAGCGGAAGCCGCCGGCGCGAACGTTGACCTGCTTCGACGACAATCGCTGCTACGACGTCATGGCCGGCGGCGTCAACCGCGCCGGGAGCGAGCTTCTCTACTTCAACCTGCCCGCCCCGCTCCGCCTGGCGCAGACCAGCGGCGACTATCCGCCGGAAATGCGGCGGCTGGAGAAGGCGCGGGAGACGGTCGACGCCTGGGTCGATCTCGACCGCGCCCTATTCGTGGGACCTGCCGACGTTGGTCGCCCTGGGCCAGGTCGATTCGATCGAGGTCCTCAACAGCCGCTTCGGCCGACGATCGCAGGCCGCGGACGAAGGCGACGGCAGGCCGCGGGATCGACAAGCTCTATCGCGGGCCCCGCGGCAACGCCCGTTGGTCGCAGGACATCTATTTTCGCCTGTTGGAGTGCGGGCTGCGGATTCCGCCCAGCGCCGGGAGCGGCTCGGGCGTCGCGGCGAATCCCGTCGGCTACAACCGCGTTTACGTTCACGTTGACGGCGACTTCAGTTGGTCGTCGTGGTGGAAGAATCTTCGCGCCGGACACGCGTTCGTGACCAACGGCCCGCTGCTCCGCACCAGCGTCGCGGGCCAACCGCCCGGCGGCGTCATTCACGCCGCGGCGGGCGAGGAACTCGAACTGGAGATCGGCATGACGCTTTCCACCGCCGACCCGGTCAGTTACCTCGACATCGTGCAGAACGGCGAGGCGACGCAGTCGATTCGCCTCGACGACTTCGCCCCGACTGGGCGGCTGCCCAAGCTGCACTTCAAGGAGAGCGGCTGGTTCCTCATTCGCGCCGTGACGGACGTTGCAGACACGTATCGTTTCGCAATGACGGCGCCGTATTACGTCGAGTTCGGCTACGGGCGGCGGATCAGCAAGCGCGCGGCCCAATTCTTTCTCGATTGGGTCTGCCAGCGGGCGAAGCGGATCGAGTTGACCGATCCCGAGCAGCGCCGCGAGGCAATGGAATATCAACGCAAGGCCCGCGATTTCTGGCAGAATCTCGTCGCGAAGGCGAATGCGGAATAGCATTTCGTCGCCGCAAAATGAACACCGTGTCGGAAATCTCGTTGTCCAACCGCAGCGGACGATCGATTTCGTACCAGAAATCGTAGACGTCGCAGAGTTCGAACTGCGGCACGGAAGCGAGAAGCCGTCGAAATTGTGCGGCAGTGTACAGGCGTAAGTCGAACTCATCGCGCAGCCGCAGCGGCTGCTTTCCCGCCCGGCGCACCAGCAGACTGATCCGCAGCCGCTCCAACCGGCGACGACGATCGAAATTCAAAACGCGCAGCGTCACGGTCACCTGGACGCCGCCATGCCGGGCGGACCAACGTTCGATGCAATCCTCAGCGGCATCCGGCGGCAGGAGGTGGAGGCCGAGGACATAGATTCCGCCGGGGCGAAGACAATTGGCGACCCCCTCCAGGTGACTTCGCGCCGAGCGTTCGTCCACAAGGTGGCGAAAACTGTCGAAGGTATTGTAGGCGGCGTTGAGGGGAGCGATTTCCGGCGTTTCCGGCAGGCGAAAATCAGCCATGTCTGCGGAAAAAACAACCGCCTGAAGTTTGCGACGCGCCAGCCGCCGCCGCAGATAGGCCAAGGCCGCTTTGTTTCGATCGAAGCCGATCATCGCATGGCCGCGGGAAGCAAGCTCTGCGATCAGTCGTCCCGTGCCACATGCCGGTTCGAGCAGCAAACGCGCGGGAAAGGCACAATACTTGCTGCACGCCGCCTCGATAAAGTCCGCCTCCGCCGGCGTTTCTGAGCGAAAGGCGAGGTCGTAGTAGGCGGGCTGATCGTACCAACCGGCGTCGGCGATTTTCCTCGTGGACATGTGGTTTTCCGAAATGGAGTTGCCCGGCGCCGCATAAAAAAGCGCGCGGCCGGATTGCAATTTCGCCCGCTTCTGCGAGAATAACGGGCGCGGCCGGTCCAGGGGGCAATTCGATTGGCCGGCCGCTGCTCTTTCCCTACGTCGTTCATGTTGACTGCGCTTGAGACAATCCAAAGTTCGGTGGCGCCGGTGGTGATGATCTCGGCCAACGGACTGCTCTGCCTGGCATTTTACAACCGGCTCAGCGCCTTGATGAACCGCAGCCGGACGGTCAACAAGGAGCGGTTCGATCTGGCCACGCGGACCGCGATGCTGGCAAAGCTAGAGCCGCAGAACGCGGAAATTGCCCATCTGCGCCGCCGCATCAACATTCTCGACGAGATCGGCCATCGCCTCATGGACCGCATCTGGTGGGTCCGCGGCACGCTGATGTGCTTGCTCCTGTCGGTCCTCTGCATGTTGGCCTGTTCGCTGGCGTTGGGCCTTCTGGGACTCTCTTCGGTGGGGGAAAGATTCGCCTGGTTCGCGGTCGGCTGCTTCCTTACGGGGGCGATGGTCATGATCCTCGGCATTTTCATGGCCATGGTGGACCTGCGGGCGACGCTGGACGCCCTGATTTTCGAACACCAGGAGATGGAAAGTGGTCTTTGTGCGGATTTCCCCGAATGATTATAATAGACGGATGTGCCGAAGTGAACCGTCTCCGCTGAGCCGGCATTAGCAAGGGCAAGAAGGGACTGTGATTGTGCTTACTGCTCGACCCAAAGTCGCCGAGTTGGTCATCCAGGTTTTCGGACGCCCCCTCCATCCGGAATTGTTCGAGGTGCACCGCTCGCGCACAATTCAACGCGAGCACTATGAAGCGAAGATCGACATTACCAGCGCCGGACACGTCGTCACCTGGCGATCCAGCGGCCTGACGTTGACCGAGGTCGCGGCTTCCGCCCAGCATCCTCTGCCGGAGAAGCGCCTGCTGCTGCGTTATGGATTGAAGGGCCAGCGGACCGATCACATCGAGTGCCGCGGCGGGGCCTCCTATAAGGTCTCCTTCCAACTCGAACCCGTCGAACCCGAGGTGTTTTGGACCTTCCAGCGGGAGATGGCCGAAGAGGGCGTCTGGCATGGGATGTTGCACCGCTTCGACGCCAGCGGCCGCATGGCCATGGGCGCGTTGAGCTACATCAACATCGAGAGCCGCGCCCGCCGGCTGCTCGTTCAGGCCTTTCACACCTTCCCCGACGACTGCGCAATCGTCAAAACGAACTCCGTCTTCCAGTTGCCGTAGCCGGCCGACGCATCTCAATTGTCGGGCGACCAATATGGACAACTCCGTTGACCGCTACGCGCGGCAGATGCGGTTTCCCGCCATCGGCGAGGCCGGACAATCGCGCTTGCGGCACAGCCCGCGCTGGTCTGCGGCTGCGGGGCATTGGGCGGCGCGGCGGCCAATCTCCCTGGTCCGCGCCGGCGTCGGCGGCGTGCGCATCGTCGATCGCGACGTTGTCGAGTGGACCAACCTCCAACGCCAGGTCCTCTTCGACGAACGCGACGCCCGCCAGCGCCTTCCCAAGGCGATCGCCGCCGCCGAAAAACTCCGCGCCGCCAATTCCCAGGTCGCCGTCGAGCCGATCGTCGCCGACATCGACGCGGGAAATATCGCGCGGCTGTGCGCGGGCGTGGACGTGCTCGTCGACGGCACGGACAATTTCGAGACGCGGTTTCTCCTCAACGACGCCGCCGTCCACCTCGGCCTCGCCTGGGTCTACGGCGGTTGCGTCGGCGGCGAAGGCCGGACGATGACCATCGTGCCCGGCCGAACGCCCTGCCTGCGGTGTCTCTTGCCCGATTGTCCTCCGCCGGGCAGCACGCCCACCTGCGAAACGGCGGGCATTCTCGCCCCCGCGGCCGGCGTCGTCGCCGCGATTCAGGCGATCGAGGCGATCAAAATCCTCAGCGGAAACGTCGACGCGATCTCCACCGGATTGTTGGTCGTCGATCTGTGGACCGGCCGCATCCGGCGGATCGAGGCAAGTTCGCTCCGCGGCGAGGTCGATTGCCCGGCGTGCAAGCGGCGGGAGTTTTCCTGGCTGGCCGGGCGCGGCGCCAGCCGCGCCGCCGTTCTTTGCGGCCGCAACGCCGTGCAGTTGACGCATTCGCAAGGCGGCGTGTCGCTGGAGGAATTGGCCCAACGGCTGGAAAGCGTGGGGACGCTGACGCGGAACGAGTATTTTCTGCGGCTGGCGGTCGATGCGTACGAGATGACCATATTTGCCGACGGCCGCGCGATTGTCGCCGGCACGACCGATCCGGCGGTCGCGCGATCGCTGTACGCGAAGTTTGTCGGGGGGTGAGCGGGGTCAACGCCAACGAAATCGCCCCGAGGTCCTTGCGGAGCCCGGGGCGACTCGATCTGCCCGCGGCGGAGGACGTAAACGGTCCTCGGCGGCTTCCGCGGTCCTATCGGACCGCTTCGTTGAGCATCTTGGTGTTCGGCACCGTATGCCGATTGATCAGGCCGCCTTCTTCGGTTTCGAGGATCGTGGCCACGGGGCCGACCTCGCGGACCGTTCCCTCCATGCCGGCCACGTTGACGTGGTCGCCGGCGTTGAGCCGCTGGCGGAGGTAATAGCCGGCCAGGATGCCGGCCATCACGTCGCGGCCGCCCAGCCCGAACGACAGGCCGAAGCCCAAGGCCAGGCCGCCGCAGGCGATGAGGATCAGGTTGTCCAACATCGCGAACTGAATGCCCAATTGGTTGAAGGCGGCGATGAAAGTCAACAGGGCCAGGACATAGTAGCAGCCGTTGGCCAGGTGCTCGGCATAGGAAACGCCCACGCGGTCGGCGCTCGTGGCCACCACGCCGCGGAGGAAGCTGGCGACCAGCAGGCCGACGACGACGACGACGGTGGCGACCAGCAGATTGGGAATGTAGCCGACCACCTTGTCCATGGCCGAAGAGAGTTTTTCCAGGCCGAGGATGTTGAAGGCGGCCATGACGAAGACGCACATCAGCAGCCAGAAGACGATCGGGCCGATGATCGCCGGCACATTGCGCTTGATGCCCATGTGCCGCATCGATTCGGCCAGGCCGCTGCGCTCGGCGGCGATTTGCAGGCCGAGCTTTTCGCTCAGCGTGGTGAACAGGCGGGCGGCGAAGCCGGGCGACGATGTAGCCGACCACGAGCACGACGACCATGGCCACGACCTTCAGGCCCAGGGCGTAGATTTGATTGCCCAACTGCTTGAAGCTCGCCTCCACGGCTTCTCTGGAATTGCCGATGATGGCAGGCACATCTGCAAACATGATTCGTTCCTCTCAATGAAAAAACTGGGAAATGGGTTGTTTGCGGCCGCTGGTGATCGGGCCGTCATTGGTTCTGTTGCCGCTCGCGGCGGCCGCGTCACGGCGAATCCGCATTTTTGTCTTTCCCGCGTTCCGGTTGCGTCGAACCGGCCAGTGAGGCTGAACGCCGCCGCCCCGAAGACGGCGCGGAGGAAATGAAAAACCGCCCAGGGAACGCTCCCCACCGCCAGGCCGAGCAAATGCTGGACCAGCAGCGCGCGGTTGACCCTCTGGTGCAGTTTGCGATCGAACTCCGGCGGCGGCTCCGGCACGTCGATCGCAGCGAGTTGGTCGAGAAAATCATTGGACATGGGTGGGAAGACCCTGCGGTTTGGGTTCGTTGTATCGTTGTTGCAATTTTTCGCGGGCGCGGCTGACCCGCATCTTGCAGGCGCTGGCGGAAAGATCGAACATCGCCGCCAACTCCTCGTACTCGTAGCCCTCGGCGTACTTGAGGATGAGAATCGCGCGGTCCTCCTCGTCGAGCGTTTCCAGCATCTGCATCAGGTCCATGGCCAAGCCCGGCGGGGCGTCGGCGCGGGCCGGCTGACGCGACTTCCCACTCGGCGTCCGCGGACACGGATTCGTGCTTGCCGGCGGCGGCCGCGGCTTCGCCGGATGCCCAGGCAGGTGCGCACGGCCACCCCGTGGACCCAGGTCGAGTACTTCGAACGCCCGGCGAATTCGCCGCGATGCAAGAAGAGCCGCAAAAAGACCTCCTGGGCGGCGTCGGCGGCGTCCTGCTCGTCATACAGCAGGCGAAAGCAAATCCGCCACACGGGCTGACGAAAACGCTCGACGATGGCCACGAACGCCGGCCCGTCGGAACTCTCCCGGGCGGCCTCGGCGGCCAATTCCTCGTCGGTGCGACTGCTCAGGTCCTTGCTCATGCGCTGCGACGAACTCCCTTTCGCCGTGCCGAAACCATCAACTGGACTGACGCGGGTTGCAGATCCCCGACTCCCGCTCCCGGACGATGCGGGCGGTGAATCCAACGCCTCGGGAGCGCCCTCTGGAGTATAAGTTGCCGCCAGGCGGCGTTGCGTCACTACGGCAGCTTGTGGCCCATCTTGTCGCGCTTCGTGGCGATATAACGGGCGTTGTGCTCGTGGATCGGACCGACGATCGGGACCTGATCGACCACTTCCAAGTCGAAACCGCCATAAATGAACGCGTCGGTCTTTTTCGGATTATTCGTCAAAAGCCGGACTTTCGACAGCCCCAGGTCCTTGAGAATCTGGATGCCAACGCCGTAATCGCGGCTGTCGGCCTGGTGGCCCAAGGCGAGGTTCGCCTCGACGGTGTCCATCCCTTGGTCCTGGAGGCGGTAGGCCTTGATCTTCTCGATCAGGCCGATGCCCCGGCCTTCCTGCGGCAAGTAGACCAACACGCCCGCCCCCTCCTGGCCGATCATTTCCATGGCGATCCGCAATTGGTCGCCGCAATCGCAACGGAGCGAGGCCAACAGGTCGCCGGTGAGGCAGGCGGAATGGAGCCGCACCAGCGGCTCGGCCGCCTTCTCCGGTTCGCCGACGACGATGGCGACCGGCTGCTGCTCTTCGTACTTCACGCCAAAGCCGATGATCTTGCCCTGCCCGAAGCGCGTGGGCAGATTCGCCTCGGCCTCGGAAATGCGATAGACCAGTTTTTCGCTGCGGCGGCGATAGCGAATCAACTCCTCGATGCTGATGATTTGCAGGGAGTGTTTTTCCGCCAAGGCGTGGAGTTGCTCCTTATGGGCGCGGTCGCCCTTGGCGTCGAGAATTTCGATGAGGATGCCGGCGGGGGCCAATCCAGCCATCCGCGTCAGATCAACGGTCGCCTCGGTGTGACCGGCGCGGCGAAGCACCCCCCCTTCCTTAGCCGCCAAGGGGAACATGTGCCCGGGACGAACAAAATCGCTCGGCTTGCTCGCCGGATCGACGATCGCCAGGATCGTTCGCGCCCGCTCTTGCGCCGTAATCCCCGTTCGGCAACGTGCAGTGATCCACGGGCACGGTGAAATTCGTCCCCAGCGGCGCCGTGTTCTCGTCCACCATGGGGGGCAGATCGAGCCGCTGACAGACCTCGGGCAAGAGCGGCATACAAAGCTGTCCCCGCCCGTTGGTGATCATGAAATTGACGATGTCCGGCGTCACCTTTTCCGCGGCACAGATGAAATCGCCCTCATTCTCCCGGTCTTCGGCGTCCATCACGACGACGATCTCGCCCCGGGCGATCGCCTTTACGGCCGCGTCAATGGTGGATAGCCGGTGCGACACCACGCTCTCCCTACGGGTTGCTTCCCGAAGAAACAAGAAACTCGAATTGCTCCTCCCATTATAGGCGGTTGGCTGATTCCTGCCAGGTCAGGCGGCATTGATCCCCCATCTCCCTCTGGGAGAGGGGAATCTCCTGGGCAATTTAGGCGAATCGGCGGAAGAATGCCAATTGTAGCAATTCTCTCGATTTTGACGGTTGTCCGGCCGATAAATCCTGGTGCAGGTTCATTCCCATCTTCTTTGGGTGGGGGGACGGCTGGGGGGCTGTCCGGATTGACGCCCCCCACGACTGCGCGATTACTGGCCGCCGGGGCTTCCCTCGGCGCTTTCGCAAAAAGGAGAGGGAAATGATTCGCGACAAAATTCTTCTTGGCTTGGGATGTGCCCTGCTGATTGCTTTGACCACCGGCTGCGCCGGACTTTGGCACTCGTGTGACTGCGGTTGCGGCTGTGACTGCGGCTGCGGGCCGACCTGCGGACCGTGCCAGGCTGATTGTTGCGGCCCGGACTGCGGCCATCCCATTCGCGACCGGCTCTGCGAATGCGGCCCGTGCTGCTCTTCCTGCGATTGCTGCGGCGAGTCGGGTGGCTGTGGATGTGGTTGCGACAGCGGCTGCGGCTGCGGTTTCCACCCCATTCAATGGGTATTCGGCCTCTTTAAGTGCGATAGCTGGTGCGGACCGTGCTGCGGCGAACGATGCTGCGACGACCCGTGCTGTGGTCGCTGCGGCGGCGGTTCCTGCTGCGGCGGCGAAGGCTGCTACGGCTACGGCCGCAACGGCTATTCCGATGGCGGCTATGTTCGCAATGGCCGTCCCAACGGCGGCTATGTGACCAACGATGCTCCCAACGGCGGCTATGTCCGTCGCACATATCCCACGAACTCCCGCTCCAACAGCTACGCCAACGGCGAGTATCGCGACCCGAGGTACGCCAGCAATGCCAGTCACAACCCTCGGTCTCAGCCGCGGCCGGATGAGCCGGGAGTGATTTCCGACTACGGCTTCGATACGACCGCTCAGCCCCATCGCGCGACGCGCCCGGAAAATCAGTAGCGAATCTGTTCACCCATTCCGACCCACGGGCCACCGATCGGCCCGTGGGTTTTTTTATGCGCGGGTTCCTAGCACATCGCGGTGCAGTGACATGGATGTATATTTGGGCAATGTGTGCAATATACATCATTTGCATGAATATTTCCGATTAAGAAAAGTTTAACGCCTGCCTCTTTCCCATCCGATTATCCTGACGGTTTGCAACCGGATTTCGCCGCATTCTTGCCAAGCAACGCTCAAACGTCATCGGGTGGAACCATGATGTACGAACCCGCCGCACTTTGCCAAGACGCCGACGCAGCGGCGGCCGTGCGCCCGCCCTACGCAACCCGCCACGGTCGATTCGCCGGACGGATTGTCGTGTTCGGAGCGTTGGTTTTGGCTGGATTACTCGGGCCGGTTTCAACCGCCAATGCCCAGGACGCTCCCTGGCAGCAGCCGCCCTCTTGGCGACAAGACAGTGAACCGGTTCGCACGCCGTGGCAGTCCTCGTGGCAAAGACAGACGGGGCAACCGGTTGAGTACGCGGAGGAATCCTCGTCGGCGCCGCAGGCTGGCCCCCAGAGGCCGGCCGGACCGCCCATGGACGGCGGCGATTTCGCCCGCGGCTGCAACGCCCCGCCGGTCGAGCCGTGGAATGAAGACGATGAAGACATCCGCGGCCCGTTCGGCGCTCCGCCGGGGGCGTGGCGGGACGCGCTGCACAACCGCCTCTGGTTCCACGTCGAGTATCTGTTGTGGTGGACCGCCGGCGCAGTACGCCCCGCCGTTATTGACCACGAGTCCGCCGGGCACTCCTCTGGCGCAGGCCGGCGTCTTGGGCCAGCCGACAACGACCATCCTCCTGGGCAACGAAACGCTCGGCGAAGGGTCGCGAAACGGCGGCCGCATGGATTTTGGCTATTGGCTCGACCCCTGCGAAACGGTCGGCTTCGAGGTCAACTATCTCGGCATCGGCAGCGCGACGGCCAATTACACCGCCGAGAGCGACGGGACGCCGATCCTCGCCCGGCCGTTCCTCAACACGCAAACCGGTCAGCCCGACAGCAGCCCGATCGCCTATCCCAGCCTTGCCCAAGGAACTTTCACTGCCGCGTGGTCGAACGAGTTTCAAAACCTCGAGGTGTTGTATCGCCGGGCGATCCAGCGATCGAGTTTCGGGCGGGTGGACCTCGTGGCCGGCTATCGTTTCGCCCAATTGGACGACGGCCTGCAAATCAACGAAAACGTGCTCGACACGGCGGCCGGGAGCGTGTCCGGCGCGATCGCCGACTCTTTCCACACGCGAAACGAGTTCAACGGCGGCGAACTGGGGTTGGTCGCCGAGATGCGCCGTTGCCGCTGGTCGCTGGAAGCGACGGCAAAGCTCGCGCTGGGCGACACCCACAATCTGGTCAACATCGACGGCGAGACGGTCGCGGGAACGACCACCTATGCCGGCGGGCTGCTCGCGTTGCCGACAAACATCGGCACGTATGGAAGCCACCAGTTCTCCGCCATTCCCGAACTCGGGATCAACCTCGGCTACGATCTGACCGAGCGTCTGCGGGCGACCTTCGGCTATTCGCTCATCTACTGGAGCGGCGTGGCGAGGCCGGGCGATCAGATCGATCTGGCCATTGACGACCGAAACATCCCGCCGCCTGCGGCCGGGGCGGGCCCCGCGCCGGCGTTCGTCCTTCGCGAGACGAACTTCTGGGCCCAGGGCCTCGACTTCGGCCTGGATTTCCACTTCTAACCGGCCCTGCTGCTTGTCGAACAAGGGCCGGGCGCCGACCGAAGGTTGGTCGCGGAAGCCCGGTTTCCCGGGCTAAACGGGTCGGAGTGTTCAACAATCGGCAACGGAATCAAAAAATTTGACAGCCCGGTCTTTGCGACCTAAGGTTTCAATGGGCCGGCGGCGGTTTGCCGCGCTCCCTCTCATCAATTCTGCTTCTCCAGGTGCATCCTTGTTGACTCAACCAAGCGCCGACTTCCTGTCGGAACCGGTTTGCTTTTGCGACCCCGACGTCCGCACGCACGTGTGCGAACTGTTGGCCGGCTTCTATCCCGAGCACAGCGCCACGGAGCGCCGCCGCGAGGCGCGCTATCCCTACACGAGCCTGATCCATTTGCTGCCCGTTGGGCGAGACACCCTGACGCCCTGCGGCGACGACGTTGTCGTGGCGGGAAAGCAGATTTCCGAGCGCGGGCTGAGTTTCTATCATCCCCTGCCGCTCCCTTATCGCCGCATGATCGCCTCGTTCGAGACCGGCAACGGCCATTGGCTGGGTTTTCTCGTCGATCTCTTGTGGTGCCGCTTCACGAAGTACGGTTGGTACGAGAGCGGCGGCCGATTTCTTCAATCGGTCCCGTCGCCGCTGGAAACGGCGAAGTGATCGCAAGCCGCCGGCTCAGGCGAGCAGCTTTCCGTACAGCTCCAGGGTTTCCTCGGCCATCCGCCGTGCATGATAGCGTTCGCTGCACGGCTTCCTGTGCCCGGCGGCCGCAGTCGGCGGCCAGTTGCGGGTCGAGAATCATGCGTTTGACCGCCGCCGCCAACGACGCCGCGTCGCCGGGCTCAAACAGCAGACCCCCGCCGGTGTCCGCAACCATCTCCGGAAACGCCCCGTGGTCGGGCAAGACCGCCGGCACGCCGTTGGCCCACGCTTCGAGGACCGCCAGCCCCTTGCTCTCGCGGCAGACGCTGGGCACGCTCAGCAGGCCGAGCGATTGCAAGAAGGCGATCTTGCCCGGACGGTCCAACTCGCCGAGGAATTCACAGCGATCGCCCAGCCCAGCGGAGGCCGCTTGCCGCAAAAGATCGTCCAGATACGGCCGGTCCGCGGGGTCGAGATATCCGGCCGCGCGGAGCCGCACCGCCGGCAACTCCGCGTCCACGGCCAGCAGTCTCCACGCCTCCACGAGCAAGTGCAGCCCCTTGTCCGGGCAGATCCGCGAGAGATAACCGATCGTCGGCGGCCGATCGACCCGCGGTCGCGGCCGACCGGCGGCGGCGTGCCCTTGAAGGTTCAAGCCCGGGCGAATGACCGCAATGCGGTCGCGCGGCACGGGGAGAAATTCGCTCATGAAGTCGGCGTAGCCGCGATTCATGGCCACCAGGGCGTCCAGGTCGGCGGCCCGGCGGCGAAGCTCCGCGCGGGCAGGCCTCCTTGTAGGGCGACGGCAGCTTGTCCAAGAAAATGTCTTCGCCGGAGAGCGTGGCGACGACGGGTACGGCAAGCCGTTGGCGGAGCCGCCGCGCCAAGCCGGCAAGCATCACGTTGGACAAATGGACGACGTTCGGGGCGAATCTCCCTTTCCAGCCAGTGCAGCAACTTCTCCAATTCCTTCCCCTGCCGGCCCTCTTCGCCGCGGAGCATGGAGAGAGTCAATTCGCCCAGGCCCTCCGGCCGCGTGGCCCCGCCGCGCCGGGTCGCCCAGCGGAGCAGCGACGGATGGTCGAGCATCCGATCAAACATCCACGGAGTGTGCCGAAAAACGCCATAGCGCTGTTGGAGATAGACGTTGAGTCCGCCGAAGGCGATGCGCGGCCCGGAGACATTCTCGTCGTCGGTCCGCAAGGGCGTGTACAGCGGCGCCAGCACAACGTCGCCGCCCGCGGCGCGCAGGGCCGCGGCCAGCGTATTGCCGTGCAGACAACTGCCGCAATACATCGAGCCGGCGCCGGCAACGAGGTGAACGATTTTCATCGGCGGTCAAAGCGTGGATCGGGGGAACCAGCGGGAGAGGACAGCGTCGAAGCCATCGATTCATTCTAACGAGCGTTTCGCAAACGGTCCCCTCTCCCCTCGGGAGAGGGTTAGGGTGAGGGGAAGCGGCGCAAACGCCTGCTCCGCAGATTCTGCGCTTGCTCCGCGGATGTTCTAGAATATATTGGCTTCTTTTCGAGGAATCGTTATGGTCCGTTTGAAACCGTTGTTCTGCGTTTTCGGGGCGGTGACGCTGTTGTGCGGCGGGATCGCCTGTTCGCCCGCGGGCGGCAGCAAGGGACCGGTCAAGTTGCTGGGCGCCGGGGCCCATCTCCCCGCCCGATTGTATGACGCCTGGTTCAAGGCCTATCACGCCGCCCATCCCGACGTGCAGATCGTCTACCAAGCGGTGGACAGCGGCAGCGGCGTGAGGGCCGTGATCGACAGGGCGGTCAACTTCGGGGCCAGCGACGCGCCGATGACCGGCGAGGAGATGGAGAAAGTCGCCTCGGGAGTGCAATTGCTGCCGATGACCGCCGGCATGGTGGTGCTGGCCTACAATTTGCAAACCCAGGCGAATTTACGGCTTTCGCGCGCGGCCTACGTGGGAATTTTCCTCGGCAAGATCACGAAGTGGAACGACGCGGCGATTGCCGCCGCCAATCCCGGCCAAAAGCTGCCGGACATGAAGATCCGCGTCCTTGTCCGCGGCGACAGCAGCGGAACCACGTATGTACTGACCAAGCACCTCAGCGCGGTCAGCGAGGATTTTGCCAAGGGCACGGGCGCCGACAAGTTGCCCCACTGGCCGGTGGGAACGAAGGTCCAGGGAAGTGAAGGCATGTCGGCCGCCATCGGCAAAACGCCCGGCGCGATCGGCTACCTCGAATACAGCTATGCCCTGGGGACGAAGTTGAAGACGGCGGCCTTGGAGAACAAGGCGGGCAAGTGCGTCGCGCCGACGATCGCCTCGGGCGAGGCGGCCTTGGCTGCCGCCGCGCTGCCGGAGGACATGATCGTTTGGGTTTCCGATCCCGAGGGCGACGCCTCGTACCCGATTGCCGCTTTCACGTGGATCATTTGCTACCGGCAATACGACGACGCCAACAAGGCGGCCGCGCTCAGGGACCTGCTCGCCTATTGCCTGACGGACGGCCAGAAGTCGAGCGCCTCGCTCGGCTACATCCCCTTGCCGGCATCCGTGGCGGAGCGGGTGAAGGCCGCCTTGGGGAACATCGGCTCGGACGCCGGGGAGTAGACTGCGCGGTGGCTCCTGTCGCGGAGGCCCGATGTAGGGTGGGTCGAGCGGAGCGAGCCCCACCAGAATCTCAGGCCGGCCGGGCTTCTTGTCTGCCGGGAAGCGCCAGCCCATCGGCTGGGGCAGGGCGCCATGTCTCACACTCGCGTGGGCGTGTCGACGTCGCCAACTTCAATCGCGCGCCCGTGCCGGAAGTCCGCCCCTCCTCACATGCCGACGCAAGCGTCGGGCATGGCGCCCGGCGGACTTCGCTTCGCGGTTAGGCGGCCCGGGCTTCTTGCCGGCGATTATGCTGGAACACCGGCGAAACGCCATTGCCAGCCGCCGCGCTGTCGGCGGCAATGATCCCGTGGAGGAGGATCACGGTCCGTTTTCGACTGCGGGCGCGAACGGCCTCGGCCCACTGCTGCGAAAGCTTCTTCTTCCACAGGCGGACCCCAGCGGCCACGCCCAGCGCCGCAATCAAACACCCGCCCAGTACGCCCACCGTCGCAGGCAGGATCGACGCCTGCGCGGCCTCGGGCTCCGTGTGCTTGCGAAGCTCGGCGATTCGGGCGGCCGTCGCCGCGCGGACCGCCGCCGACTCGCCGCTGACGTTCGTCCCGGTCGTCGCTCGCGGTGTAGGAAGGCCGGACCGCGGAGGCATTCTTCACCGGCACAATGGCGGCCGAGTCGTCATGCCTCAGGCGAACACGGAGCAGCGGCGGGTCGGCCGCAGCCGTGGCGACAAGCAGACCGAGACAAAAAAAGACGGCGGGGATCACACGTTTCATGCTGATCGTGCTCATAACAACAATCCTTTTCGCGTGAACGAACGTTGCTGGACGCCTCTGTTCGCCTGTTCCCGTCCCGAACGCCACGGCGGCGCCAAAGTCGCGAACTGGCAGCATCTAACGCAAGTCGCGTGCCATGGAACGGCTTCCTGCTTAACATCTTCGTAACATATTACCATGTAATATGTTGTGTCTACATACAACGCACCACCAACATGGGGTGTTTCTCGATTTTGGTCGCGCTTTGCGACCATGCTGGCCGCGCCGCGCGACCATTTGGCGAACCACCCATAGGAAGGAAGGATGAAGGCGGAAAGATGAAGGATGAACGGAAAAGGCGGAAGGACGGAGGCGCTGGGATGAAAACCGGCCATTCATCCTTCATCCTTCCGCCTTCCCGTCCGTCGCGTAGAAGCGTCCGGCCAGACGCGGCTGGAAATCGGGATGGCCGGCCAGGCTCGCCATTGCGCGAAGCAACTGCAACGTCGCCTCCTCCAGGACCTCGCGTTCGCCTTCGCGGCCGTAATACGCGGACAAGTCGATCGGCGCGCCGATCGTCAGCCGCACCTTGGCGGGCGTGATCAACGGGTCGAGAACCGTGCCCTGATAGGGAGCGCCCTCGATATAGCAGGGCACGACCGGAACCCGCGCCTTCAAGGCGATCAGGGCGACGCCGGGACGGCCGGGCAGGAGCGGGTCGCCGCCGCCGTTGATCCGTCCTTCGGGAAACAGGCCGACCAGCTCCCCCTCCTGACAAAGGCGAATCGCCATCTTCGTCGCCGCCGTGTCGATCCCGGCGCGGCCGACCGGGATCACTTCCGCCGCCCGCAGGAACCAGGCGAACGCCGCCTGCTCGCAATACTCCCGCGCCACCATCCAGTGAACCACGCGCTGGCCGATCGCCAACTGGATGAACGCCGGATCGATCGAACTGCGATGATTGCAGACGATCAGGGCGCCTTGTCCGCGGGCAAAAGAGAAGCGGCCGTGGATTTGCGTCCGCCAGAGAATTCGCGTGAAGCAGAGATTGATGTCGTGCAGCGTGGATTGCAACAGCGTCAGCCGCGAACGCTTCGCGCGGGCGACGAACAATGTCGCCGCCGTCAGCGCCATCGCCGCCAGCGCGCCGAGCGACAGACATTCCCTGGCAAAGGTCGAAAGGCCCACGATCGATTTTATACTCTGCACGGTTTGCGACGACGCCAACCGTCGCGGGATACGGAGGTTCGCATCATTCTTGACCGTTCAAAGTATACGTCGTCATCCGGCCAGACGCGTGATGCGGCCCGGCAACTCGGCTTGCACAGCCCTTTCCATCCGGTAGCGGTATTGCATCAGATAGGCGTCTTCGGGCGTGTCGTTGTAGTATGCGTGGAGGATGGACACGGCGCGGAAGCCGTTTTCGCGGAAGAACAACTGGGCGGCGAGGTTCGTTTCGCGGACTTCGAGGACGATGCGGTTGCGGCGTTGCGGCGAGAGTTTCGCCGCCAATTTGGCCAACATCTGGCTCCCCACGCCGCGGCGCTGAAACGGCCGATCGACGGCGAAGTTCAAGACGTGGATTCGCGTCTTCAGCAGCTCGTAGATCATGAAGCCGACGACGCGGTCTTCGTGTTCGGCAGCCATGCCGATGCAATTGCGCTGCCGGAGACAGCGGATAAAGTCGTCGTCAATCCAGGGAAACTCGAAGCTCCGCCGCTCGATGGCCAAGACTTCCGGCATGTCCCGCCGGATCATCCAGCGGACGTGCACGCGAACTTCCTGCTTCTGCTGCGATTGCATGTCGGCCTCCTTCCTTGTCGGCCTTGTGGACGGGGCGAAGGGTATCATAAGCGGCTCAATTCGCCAAGACGAACTGGGCGATTTTTTCCCGCCTCCCTCCCGGAAAATATACACGCGTTCACTGCTAGCACTCGCCGCGATGTTTGTCTAGCACGACTCGCGCGGTTGCGGTAAAATATGCGGTTTCGGCAGTGTAAACCATTCCGCCCTCAACCAATTCAGCAGCGTGAGCGACTCGCACGTCACCGCTCGACACGTCGCCGTCTTCGGCGGCGGCATCGCCGGCCTGGCCGCCGCCCACCGCTTGATCGAACTCGATCCCCACGTCCGCCTGACGCTGCTCGAGGCCGGCCCGCGGCTGGGAGGCGTCCTCTCCACGGTCCGCCGCGACGGCTTCGAGGTCGAGCGGAGCGCCGACAATTTCATCACTACAATCCCCTGGGCGGTGAACCTCTGGCGCGGCTGGGGTTGACCGGCCAGCTCGTGCAGACGAATCCGGCCTATCGGCGGACGTTTGTGGTTCGCCGCGGGCGGCTTTATCGCCTCCCCGACGGTTTCCTCATGATGGCGCCGACGCAGATGTGGCCGCTGGCCGTCACGCCGCTGCTGAGCCCGTTGGGCAAGCTCCGCGCGGCCCTGGAATACTTCCTTCCCCCGCGGATGAGCGACGGCGACGAGAGCATGGCGGAGTTCGTCCGCCGCCGCCTCGGGCGCGAGGCGTTCGATCGGCTCGTCGAACCGCTGGTGGGCGCGGTCTATGCGGCCGACATGGAGAAGCTCAGCGTCGAGGCCACCTTGCCGCGTTTTCGCGAAATGGAGCGGGAACACGGCAGCCTGATCCGCGCGATGCGGCGGCAGATGAAGGACCGCCCCAAGGGCAAGAGCGAAAGCGGCGCCCGCTACAGCATGTTCGTCACGCTGCGCGACGGGCTTTCCAGCCTCGTCGATGCCTTGGCCGCCCGGCTGCCGCAGGGTTCGGTGCATCTGAACTCGCCCGTCGTGCGGATCGAGCGCAGCGGCGCGCGTTGGCGGGTGCAGCTCGCCCAGGCGGCGGGCGAGGCGCTCGATTTCGACGGCGTGATCCTGGCGACGCCCTCGTACGTCGTCGCCCGGCTGATCGAAGGCGTCGATGGGCGGCTTGCCGAAGAACTTCGGCCGCATCGAGCACTCCGGCACGGCCATCGTCTCGTTGGGATTCGAGCGGCGGCAGATCGGGCACCCGCTGGACGGCATGGGGGCGGTTGTGCCGGCGATCGAGCACAGTCCCATCCTGGCGTGCAGTTTCAGCAGTCAAAAATATCCGCATCGAGCCCCGGAAGGCAAGACGCTGTTGCGGATTTTCGCGGGCGGGGCCCGCCGGCCCGAACTGGCCGAAATGCCCGACGCGGCACTCCGCCCGCTGGTGATCGAGCACACGGCGAAACTCCTGCGACATTCGCGGCGAGCCGGTCTATTGCGACGTGGCCCATTGGCCGCGGACGATGCCGCAGTATCACGTCGGCCACAAGGACCTGGTTGCGGAGATCGAGTCGCACGCCGCCGTTCTGCCGCACTTTCAACTTGCGGGCAACGCCTATCACGGGGTGGGCGTGCCCGACTGCATCCACGGAGGCGAGCAAGCGGCCGAGCGGCTGCTGACGAGCTTTTCCGGGGCCGGGTCATAGCGTATGATTGGTTGCGTGGTCCCCTCTCCCTTTGGGAGAGGGTTAGGGTGAGGGATTAATCGGTCCCCTCGTTATCTCGGGAGCGCGTTAGGGCGAGGGATTAATCGGTCCCCTCTCCCTTTGGGAGAGGGTTAGGGTGAGGGGAACTGCCACTGGCTTTTCCACTCCCGCTGGGACGCGGGACGCCTTACATCGGCAAGGAGACGAGAGATGTTCGATTCAGCGTGGTTGCTGGCGGCCGGTTGTTTGGCCATGTTCATGCACCTGGGGTTCGCCCTGGTGGAGACGGGCCTGTGTCGGGCGAAGAACGCCGCGCACACGATGAGCATGAACCTCATGGTTTACGTCATCGCCTGTCTCGCCTTTTGGGCCTTCGGCTTCGCCCTCGGATGGGGAAACTCGCACAGTGCACTCAGAGTGCGCGCCGTACGTTAACGGCGTCAAAATAGATCCCGGCCTGGGCGTCTTGGACCGCGGCCTTGGCCTGGGGCCTGTCGCGGGCGCCGCAGGCCATCCGACCGGCGGCTTTCGCTACGGATTGCTGGGATGGAAGGGCTTCCTTCTAAGCGGCGTCGAGTACGACTCCATCCTGCCGCTGTTCTTCTTCGCCATGGTCGCGATGAGCATCGCCGCGACGATCCCCACCGGCGCCATGGCCGAGCGATGGTCTTGGCGGAATTTTTGCCTCTTTGGAATCTGGTTCGTGCTGCTGTTTTCCATCCATGCCAATTGGGTCTGGGGCGGCGGCTGGCTCGCGCAGGCGGGCGTCAACTGGAAGCTCGGCAGCGGCGTGGTCGATTTCGCCGGCTCCGGCGCGATTCACGCCCTCGGCGGCGTTGTGGCCCTGGCCGGTGCTTGGGCCATCGGGCCAAGACTGGGAAAATATCAACGCGGACGCCCCCAACCCGTCCCCGGCCATCATGTCTCCATGGTCGTGGCCGGCACCTTGGTGCTGGCTATAGGATGGTTTGGCTTGAACGCCGGCTGCATTAGCGGCAGACCGTTCGCGGAGTCCGTTGAACTGGCCATGGTGAATACGGCCCTGGGCAGCGCCGCCGGGGCCGCCGCGGCCATGCTGACGCTACTGGCCAAGCGGATGAAGCCCGATCCCACGATTATGTGCAACGGACTCCTGGCCGGGCTGGTTGCCATCAGCGCGGGGTGTCCTGTCGTCTCCAGCCGGGTCGCCGTCCTTATCGGCGCTGTCGCCGGCGTACTCGTCGTTTTCAGCGTCATGTTCTTGGAAAAGCGAGGCATCGACGATCCCGTCGGCGCCATCTCGATCCACGGGCTAGGCGGAATCTGGGGGCTCTTGGCCGTCGGCCTTTTGGCCGATGGACGCGGCGGGGCGTGGAATGGCGACTTCGTTTCCATCCGCGGCTGCGTCTATGGCGACTGGGGCCAACTCCTGGCGCAATTGCTGGACATCGGCGTCATCCTGCTCTTCGGCCTGGTCGCATTTGCGTTCTTCAAATTGAGCGACCTGATCACGCCGCTTCGCGTCAGCCGCGACCACGAGTTGGAGGGCCTCGACGGCCCGGAAATGGGCGCGCTGGCCTATCCCGACTTCACCGTCACCAACCGCTATTGAGCGGGCGCTCCGTCCCGAAGGGACGAAGACAATCCCGCTACCGGTGATTCCGGGTCAGCAGATAAATGACGCCGATCGCCGCGGGGACCAACAGCAATAGCAGCGCGTAGCGCACCCAGCGCCAATTGTTTCGCCACGGCCTTTGCGGCCGCAGCCGCTCGCAACGCCCCGTAAGCTGCACGCGTCTCCGGCGCCGCCAATTCCGCCCGCATTTCCGCCGCGCTCGCATAGCGGTCGTAGGGCTTCTGCTCCAGCGCGTGGAGAATGATCTCTTCGACCTGCGGCGTGATCTCGGGATTGTGCTTCCGCGGAGCCACGGGATCGCCGATCAGGCGGGCGTTCATGATCGCGTACGGATTCGCGCCCTCGAAGGGCGTTTCGCCCGTGGCCATCTCGTAGAGCATCGCCCCGAGGCTGTAGACGTCGGTCCGCTGGTCGCCCCGCTTCCCCTTGACCTGCTCCGGGGCCATGTAGTCGGGCGTGCCCATGGCGGCCGTAAAGCCGGTGAAGGTCAGCCGCCGCTGCCCCGCCGCCTTGGCAATGCCGAAATCCATGATGCGGATGCTCCCGTCGTCGCAGAGCATGATGTTTTCCGGCTTCAGGTCGCGATGGATGACCTTCTGCTGATGGAGATACTCCAACGCCTCGCAAATCCGCGCGGCGATGCCCAACGCGTCGGCCACGGGCAGCCGACCCACGTTCCGCAACACCTGCCGCAGCGTCTGGCCGCTGAGATACTCCATGACGATGTACGGACGGCTTTTTTCGCCCTCGACCGGCAGCATGTGCAGGACGTAGGGGTGGTTCAGCGCCTTGCCGATCTCCTCCTCCCGCTGAAACCGCGAGTAGAAGCCGGGATCGCTCTCGAACTGCAAGAACGGGACCTTCACGGCGACGATCTGCCCGGTCGTCATGTCCTTCGCCTTGAAAATCGACGCCATGCCGCTGCGGCTGATCACGTCGAGGATGTGAAACCTTTCGTCCAGCACCTGGCCGACTTCCAGTTCGTGGCTCATGGGCAGCTCCGGTTCGTGATAGATGGGCAGTCCGCGATAGTACATCACCTGCTCGACGCGCTGGATCTGCACGATTTGCACGGACAAATTGTCGTCCGTCCCGCGCTTCACGGCCAACTCGATCAGGCGGCGGCAGGCTTCCTCCGGCGGCTCCTTCGAAACGACGTCGCCGATCTCCTCCTCCGTCACGCACTGGTACAGCCCGTCGGAACACTGGATCAGCCGGCTGCCGCGACTGACCTGGGCGGAGAAGTAATCGACCTGCACGACGGGCTCCTTGCCCACACTCCGCGTCAACATGCAGCGCATTTGGCTGTTCGCCGCGTCTTGCGCGGAGAGCAGGCCCAGTTTGACCTGCAGCGCGGCATAGGAATGGTCGGCGGTCAATTGCGAAATCCGTCCGTCCTGCACCAGGTACGCGCGACAATCGCCGACGTGCCCGATCGTCAACTCGTCGTTCCGCAGCAGCGAAACGGTCAACGTCGTTGCCATGCGGCCGGCGGCGCGGCGCTCCATGCTCTGGTCGTAGACGGCCATGTTCGCGGCAGTGATCAGTTGCCAGAGGAGTTGGCGGGGGGAGGCGCCGGGCTTGGCTTCGCGGAATTTTTCCAGCACGGTCTCGACGGCCAGGCGGCTGGCGATGTCGCCTTGCCCCTGGCCTCCCACGCCATCGGCCAGCACGACGACCGCCCCGCGCGTCCGCTGCTCCTCGGCGTCTTCCGGCTGCCAGAAGCCGACGCTGTCCTCATTTTTGGGCCGAACCGGCCCCGTGGAGGACAGCTCGGCGTAGATCAAATCCATGAGAAGCTCCAGACGCGGCCCGAGGCGCGTAGCCCCCGACCGGAGTGACCGATTGCAGTCGGAACACCCCGGTAGAGGAAAGCGACTTGCGGCAAACAGGAAACCGACTCATTCATCAGAAGTATTATTTACATTAGCAAGAAATGGGCAGCCGGGCCATGGGTATCGGCAGTCGCGCCCTGTGGCGCCGGCACACGTCAGCTTGTTGTATGTTTACTTCATAGGTAATGCTTATAATATAGGCATATTTGCCGTCAACATGCCCACATATAGCGCATAACGGACAAATTAGCCAGCATGCACATGACAACTTCATTTCCATTGTAACCCATTGCCTTTAACCACTTTGCAACACTCCCCCCTCGCAGACCTGGAAATGCTGGCATGAAGTTTGCTGGGCGGGTCTTTGCATTGTCACGCCGCCACGGTGGACGCTGGCCGATCAGAACGTCCGCGGCGAGGTCAACCCGCTCACACAAAACGAGGTGTTCTGATGGCTTCCGATTCGCCGCCGCCCCAAATGAAGAAAACCCTGGGGCTCACAGGATTGACCATGAATGCGATGGCGTTGATCGCGCCGGGCGCGTTCCTGTGGCTCACCTTTGTCCAACAGGCGCAGTACGGGGCGCCGATGGCCGGTTGCGCGGTCTGGTTCGGGATTGTGGCCGCTTTGGCCTTGTGCTTTGCCACGGCGATCGCCTACGCCGAGCTTTCCAAGCTCTATCCCGGCGCCGGCTCCTCCTACGTCTTCGCCGAACAAGCGTTCCTCTCAAAGACGCATGCTTACCGCTTCGCCCGCATCGCCAAATACATCGTCGGCTGGGCCAGTCACCTCTACTATTGGGTCTATCCGGGCGTGATGGTCGGCGTCACGGCGATTCTCGTCGGCTACCTCGCCGGCCAACTCTGGCCCGACACCTTCAACGGCACGATCGCCAGCCCGACGCTGATGCTCGGCTTCTGCGTCGTGTTCTCCTTCGGCGTCGCATCGATCGCCTATCGCGGCGTCACCGGCACGACGGGCGTCAACGTGGCTATCAACGTGGTTCAGATCGCCGCCTTGCTCGTCTTTTCGGTCATCGCCATCGGCTACCGGGCCAGCCACGGCGAAGGCAAGGTGGGCTATACGCTCGATCCCGACGGCCGGGCGATCAATGTCGTCCTCGCCGCGGACAAAGACGGCAAGCCGATCAAGGCCGAAAAGCCGGGCGAGACGACCGATTACAAGGTCGAGCAGGAAAACGGCAAGGACAAGCCATTCATCCTCGCCTATGCCGCCAAAGGGATCACCCAGGAACCGGTCGACAAGGACAAGCCCAACGGCGACAAGCAGGACACCTTCCAGTATCACGCGACGGCCGCCTCGGTGGTCAAGCCGCATGCATTCAGTTTTGTGATCATTCAGGCGTGCATGGCCATTCTGATCCTCGTGGGCTTCGAGTCGGTGACTTCGTTGGGCGAAGAGGCGAAAAACGCGAAGCGAGACATTCCGCGCGCGGTGTTGTTGTCGCTCTTCATTCAAGGCGTCGTGTGTTACCTGATCGAGTATTTCGCGGCCGACTATTTTCTCAATCCGGGTTACCAAATGGCCGGCAGCGCCGCCAGCTCCGGCGCGCCGATCGGCGACATGATGGTCATCACCGGAACCTGGCTCTTCGGCAGTCAGACCGCCGGTTGGTGGTTCATGTTCATCGAGGCGATCACCGTTTTCCTCGCCCTGATCGGCACGACGCTGTCGTGCATGACCACGGGCGCCCGGGTGACGTACGCCATGGGCCGCGACGAAGAGGTCCCCTCGCACTTCGGCCTGCTGCACGGCCGCAACCTGACGCCGCACCGGGCCATCTGGACCCTGGCGGCCATTTCCGCCGTGCTCGGGGCGTTCGCCGTGCTGCTCTACCTTTGCGGCCCAGGCGTGCCGGATACGATGGATTCCGCGCTGACCGACGTCCAGAAGCACAGCATTCTGGTATCCCAGCTTCCTGCTGTTCTCCAAGGACCTGGCCGGGAAGCTGCCCAACAGCCTGCTGATCGTCACCCTGGTGAGCAATTTCGGCACGTTCATGCTCTACGGGCTGACCTGCCTGATCGCCATCGTCGCCTTCCGCGAGCACAAGAGCTTCAGCGGCGTGAAGCATTTTCTCATCCCCGTGTTTGGATTGGTGGCCAACCTGCTGTGCATGGTGTTCTACCTGGTTGGTCCGTTCACCGTGTCGGGCATGAGCGTTAAGGAGCCGTTCATCGCCTTGGGCGTGGCGGCCCTCTGGGGCGTCTACGGCTGGTGGTACTTTGCCAGGGCCAGCAAGAAAAAAGGCAAAGGGATTCTCGTCGAGAAACAGACGCTTACAAACACCTCGCCGGCCGCCGCGCCTTGACCGCAGGATCAGGGGGCCCCACGACAGCGCGGCCGGATTGATCCGTCGAGCCCCGGGTGGTGGAGGCCCCGGGGCTCGGTCTTTCTTGCCGACCTCACTGCTTCGGCCGCAACCGCGCGGCCAAGGCCTCGATCGCGGCGCGATGCCGTTGGCCGACGGCCCGAATCTCAAACCGCCGCGATTGCGGACCGGTCGCGGCGATGTGGATTTCGATCCGCTCCCGCGGCAGACAGTTTTCCACCCGGTCGGCCCATTCGACGAGCACCAAGGCGCCCCCTTCAAAAAACTCATCCGGGCCCAGGTCGCGGAACTCGTCTTCGCCGCGGAGGCGATAGGCGTCGATGTGTACGATCCTGCGGCGGCCGGAGTATTCCTGGACGAGGACGAAGGTGGGGCTGACGACGCTGCGGCGGTCAACGCCGGCCGCCTCGGCGATCGCCTGCACGAGCCGCGTTTTTCCGGCCCCCAGCGTGCCGACCAGCGCCACCGTCGCGCCGTCGGGCAGTATCTCCGCCAGCGCCGCCCCCAGCCGCGCCGTGGCCGCCTCGTCGTCGGCTTCGTAAATGAATGGCTGCATGGTTGCCAACTGGGTTGAGAGTTGAGAGTCGAGAGTCGAGAGTTGAGAACCGGAGATCAAGGCAGCATCGCTCTCAACTCTCAGCTCTCAACTCTCAGCCTGTCAGTGCTGCCAGCCGCGGGGGACAAGCGGCGTCGGCGGGCCGTCGCCGACGCGCTGCCATAATCCCCGTTCGGCGACAAACTCGCCAATGCAGGAGAGCGGCACGGCCAACGGCTGCTCGGCCAACATCCGCTCCGCCTCGCCCGGCGGCACGGCCAAGATCAACTCGAAATCTTCGCCGTCGCCCAAGGCGTGGTCAAGAGGGGTCGAGCCGTCGGCCAGGGTTTCCGCCAATTGGCGGGCAGCGTCGCGGATCGGCACGCCCCGGGTCTGGATGATCGCCCCGCAGCCGCTTTCGACGGCCAAGTGCGATAAATCGAGCGACAATCCATCGCTGCAATCGATGCCGGCGTGCAGCTCGTATCGCTCGCTGAGCAGCAGGGCTTCGGCCACGCGCGGCTGGAAATCGAAGTGATGGCCGAGGATGCTGCCGCCAAACGCGCCGCTGACGACGATGCGGTCGCCGGGCCGGGCCCCGCTGCGGAGGAGCGGACCGCGGGCGGTTGTTCGCCCCAAGAGGGTGACGCTCAGGGCCAGCGGGCCGTCCCAGGAATTCGTGTCGCCGCCGGCAATCGCCAGATCGTACGCTTCCGCCAGCGGCAAGAGGCCCTCGTAGAGTTTTTGGGCCAATTCCATGCCGCCCTGCCGCGGCAGGACCGCCGCGATCACCCCGGCCAGCGGCTTGGCCGCCATCGCCGCCAAATCGCTGAGGTTGACGGCCAGGGCCTTCCGTCCGACGCGCCGCGGATCGTCCCGGGCCAGCTCGAAGTTGACGTGATCGGTGAGCATATCGACGGTCAGCACGCACTCGTCGATCCCGGCCATGCGGAGAATCGCGGCGTCGTCGCCCGGCCCCAGCCGCAGCAGCGGATGAGGCGGCAGCCGCTTGCGAAGCCAGGCGATCAACTCCGCTTCCATCGCTATTCCCGCCGCGTTGGCTTCATGCTCACGGCCATGTACCCGTAGAGGGTCTCGTTGCCGCGGAGGATGAAGAACTTCACCGGGTTCAGGCTGGTGAAGTCGGGCCGCTTGAGAATGTAGTTGACGTTGTCCAGGGAGACCGTCTCCCAGATGTGCATACCGACCAAGACGTCGCCGGGGCGGATGCCCTGGGCGGCGGCGGGACTGCCGGAACGCACCTCGGCGACGCTCAGGCCGCCGCGATAGCGCCCCTGTGACTTTTGGTGGAACTCCGTCTCGGGAATCGTCTTCAACTCCAGCCCGAGCACTTCCCATGCAAGACTCGCCGCCGGTTTCGCCGGGGCGGCGGCCTGCGTCAGTGTGAGGTTGAGCGTCAGCCGACTCCCTTTGCGAAGAACGGTCAAGGGTACTTTGTCGCCCGCGCGGCGATCGAGCATCGCCCGCTGAAAATCCAACGCCCGCTGCACATCGACGCCATCGACGGAGATGACAATGTCGCCGGGTACAAGTCCCACCTCGGCGGCCGGGCTTTTCTTTTCGACCGAGGCGACGCTGACGCCCGCTTGCGGCGGCGTGGCGTCGGGCGCCGGCACAACGCCGTGCCACGCCTTGGAGCCGCCGACGGAAGCCAAGAGCGTCGCCGCCACGTTCAGGGCCTTGTCGATCGGAATCGCGAAGCCGATGCCCTGGGCCCCGGCGCGCACGGCGACGTTCACGCCAATCACTTCGCCGTCGATGTTCAACAACGGACCGCCGGAATTGCCCGGATTGATGCTCGCGTCGGTCTGAATCAGGTTGTCGTAGAATTGCGCGTCGCTGACCTGCACCGCCCGGTGCAAGGCGCTGATAATGCCGCGGGTGACCGTGTGCTCATAGCCGTAGGCGTTGCCGACGGCGATGACCGATTCGCCCGTCATCAGGTCCGACGACGTTCCCAAGGGGATGACCGGCAAGGTTTCATGCGCGTCGATCTTGATCACCGCCAAGTCGGTCTCCAAGTCGCGGGCGATCAACGTGGCGACGTAGCGCTTCTCGTCGTCCAGGGTCACCTGGATTTCGCGCACGCCGTTGACGACGTGATGGTTCGTCAATATATATCCGCGCGGGTCGATGATCATGCCCGTGCCCATGCCGTTGACGCGGCGGGGCGCCTCGGCGACGGCCGTCTGGACGCCGGTTGCGGCGAGCGTCTTCTCACCGCGGATGTTGACGACCGACGCGCGGACGCGTTGCACGGCCTTGACGACCGGCGACATCCGCAGTTCGGAGCCCAAGGCGAGCGCGGACCAAAACGCCGCCCATAGGGCCAATGGCACAGCAATGGATAGGACGACTCCGCCGCGAGACCGTGGTAAACGCGCCGCTTGGTCAAACATGGAACGCCTATCGGTGATGGTTGGCGGGGCGGAAACCCCTTTTTCCGCGTCAGTTAGCGAAGGGCTCGCGGTTCGTAGCGCTGTTGGTAGATCGGATTCGTTCCAGCAGCGCCTTGATTGCAGCCCGCACCACCGTCATATGCCTCCCAGATTGCCCGATTGGCGCACCTTCCGCCGCCGAACGTTTTTCATCGAGATTCGGCGTCTGTGCCGCAGCGGGGCAAGCCTGGTGAGAAATGCGGCGAACAGGGCGGCAGGACCACTACCGCACGGTCCGCAACTCGCTGGCCGAGTCGGAGACGCTCTCGCCATCCAGGTCCTTGAGCCGCACAACCTGGCGCGACGAGGGGAAAAGCCAACTGGAGTTTTCCGGCGACGTTGTGGCAAGTTGAGCCGGCGCCGACGTGCTTTGTTCCGTCCGCGGAAGGGCTGGCAAGGGGGCGGGAATCTCCTCCAGATTTTTCCCCGGCGTGGAAGGAACCGGCCGCAACATCGGCTTTGGCGGATCCAACTCCGGCGAGACCATCCCAGGATTGCAAGGCGCTGCGGCCATTATATCGCCACGCGGGGTAAAGACCGGCTGCGTGGGTACGGGATGGAAGCGGGGATGGTTGTAATAATATGCCGCCGTCGGCGCCGCCGCCCCTCCCTCATTTTCGCCTCCCGGAATCGGCTTGCCACACTTGTGGCAGACGTGGCCGCTGTCCGCCGGGCTGGACTGGTCCGCGGCGTCCGGCCAGCGATCGAAGAGGTCGCAGCAAGAACTTCCGAGACCTTCGCAGCCGGGGATGCTCAAGAGGAGGCACCCGCTGGCTGCGAGGAATCGGGTTAATCTCGCGATTCGCCTATTCACCGCATTTTTCCTGTTATAAGAAAAGGAACCAGCAGTAGTCCATTACTCTCTGAAGAATCGGCTTTGGGACAGGCTGAATTTGAGGAATAATCGGCAAAGTCAACCTATTTTGCCAATTGGGCCGGCTCTATACTCTGCACGGTTTGCAATGGCGGCAGCCGCCACGGGAGTGGTTCGGATCCTTTTTTGCCGCTGGGAGGATCGCTGCAGGTCAATGTTCTCTGGCGGAGCGACTCGGCGAATTGCCATTTGGCGTCGGCGGCCGGACGATGAAACGTCGCCAAAATGCGGACAAACCGCTTTTCCGACAGGTCCGTTGCCAACGGCAGAATCGCTTCTTTCGTTACGACTGGGAAAAGTTTCTAAAGTCCACCCCACACGGAAGGCGAAGTTAAACATCGGAAAGCTTGTTTCCAGACGGTCTTCTTGCCAAGAACGCCGCGAGGAAATCGGCTGCAGGGGGGGCCCTGCCTTGAAGGTCATACCTTGACAGTCAGCCGTGATGACTCTCCATGGCTGACGGTCTGCCTGTGTCGCCCCTGCCACTTGTAGTTCGCCGGACGTTTTCGTAAGGAGTCGGAGAGATTCGTCATGGGGCGGTTGGGACCAACCTTCTCTATTTTACGGATTTTCTCTGGCTTCCGGATGCGTACATTGCCGATGAGTTAGCATGGCGGAGGTCAGAAGGAACTGAACCAGAGCCAACTTTACGCGAATTACGGATGGCCCCGACCCAGATGTCTGTGGACCGCTGGCTGGCCTGAGAGCCAGTTTGACGGAGCGAGAACGGGCGGAGTTCCGCAGCACGGGGCGATGAAGTTTCGGATGGCATGAGAATGCTGACGAAACATAACCAAAACAACGTGTAGCAATTTGGAGAGCCTGCGATGAAGGTCTTCACAACAGGTCAGGTCGCCAAGATATGTAAGGTGGCCCCGCGCACCGTCAGCAAATGGTTCGACTCTGGCCGACTGCGCGGTTACCGTATTCCCGGTTCGCAAGACCGGCGGATTCCCCGGGAATACTTGATTAAGTTCCTCAAGGAGCACGGCATGCCCTTGGGAGACTTGGAAGACGAGGCGATGGCGAAGGTGCTGATCGTCGCCCAGGACCAGGTCTTGATCGAAAACGTGAAGCGGGAATTGCCGCTGGAGCGTTCGTTCAAGGTGGCCGTGGCGGCCAGCGGCTTTGACGCCGGGATTCAAGCCGAAAGCTTCCATCCCGACTGCATCATCGTCGATTTCTCGATTGGGCGGACCGAAGCCCTGCAAATCTGCCAGAACTTGCGGCGCAACAGCGAGTTTGCCGAGGTGATCCTCATCGCCCTGTTGCCCGACGACGGCAGCTCGACCAGCTTCGACCGGTCCAGCATCAACGAGACGTTCAAGAAGCCGTTCGACGCCGCGCTGTTGGCCGAGCGTCTGCGGACCTTGATCGGGGCGAAAAAGGAACTCGTGTGAGGCGCCGCCCCGGACCTGGGGCGCGCCGCTGCACTGCGGATAGACTATTCGCCGACTCCACTCAACCCGTCGCGGACAGACCCCCGCGACGGATAATTTTTTCTTGACTGCCCGGGAAGTTGAGAGTTGAGAGTCGAGAGCCAAGCGACGGCGGCTTTCTGAATCTGGACCCTCGGCCAGCCCCCCCCTCAGGACGGTCCGCTTCTCCGATTCATCCTTCCGCCTTCCGCCTTCATCCTTCCCTTCGTCCTCCTTCCGCCCTCGCCATGGAAACGTTAGAATCGAGCTAACGTCGGAGTAGGCCACGAGGAAGGCGTTCATGAAACATGCCGCTGACGATTGGGCACAGTCCCCCACTTCGCTACACGACCTGTATGCGCCCATCGAGCGGGAGCTTCGTCAAGTCGATTCCCTCATTAGCGAAGGACTCTTCAACGAGCATCCGTTCGTCAACGGCCTGGTCAAGTACGGCGTTCGCCTCGGCGGAAAGCGGTTGCGGCCCGCCCTGGTGCTCCTGTCCGGCCAGGCCGGCGGCCAGTTGCAACGCGATCACCTGCCGCTGGCGGCCGCCGTGGAAATGATCCACACGGCGACGCTCATCCACGACGACGTGCTCGACGAAGCCACCCTCCGCCGGCACATGGATACGGTCAATTCCCGCTGGAACAACGAGACCAGCGTCCTGCTGGGCGATTACCTCCTTTCGCACGCGCTTTGCCTGGCCAGTTCCGCCGGCACGACCTACGGCTGCCGCTGCATTGGCCAGGCCAGCCGAACGGTGTGCGAAGGCGAGCTTCGCCAGATTGCCGGCCGCGGCAATTACAATCTCCGCGAGCAGGAATACATCGAGATCATCACGGCGAAGACGGCCGCGTTGACCGCCTGCTGCTGCCGCCTGGGGGCGCATTACGCCGGGGCAAGTCCCGCGTGCGAGGCCGCCCTGGTCCAGTACGGCCTCGACGTGGGCGTCGCCTTCCAGATCGCCGACGACCTCCTGGACGTCCAGGGCAGCGAGGCCACGGCGGGCAAGTCGCTGGGCACCGATCTGGCAAAGCAGAAATCGACGCTCCCCTTGATCCGCGTGTTGCAACTGGCCGTCGCGGAGGAGCGGGCCGAGGTCTTGGCGGTCTTGGCCACCAGCGGAGCCCCCCGGCGCGAGGCCCTGCGCCCGTGGCTGGCGAAGTTCGACGCGATCGAATACTCGCGGGAGAAGGCCAGATGGTACGGCGGCCGCGCCCGCGAGGCCTTGGCCGCCCTCCCCGACAGTCCCGCGCGCGACGCCCTGCTCGATCTGACCCGCTTCGTCGTCGCCCGGCAGCATTAGCCGGTCAATGTAAAAAGATGGGGCCGTTTTATGGCCCTTCTCCCGGAGGGGAGAGGGGACCGCGACAAGACGCCTCACTCGACGCGCAACGCCTCCATCCCGTCGGGCGCGACCACGATGATCGCCGGCTTGCCGCCAATCTCCACCGTCGCCAGGCCGCAAATCTGCGCGCCGTAATTCCACTTGTCCAGCAACTTCCCGTCCGCGGCGACAATGTGAATCGACCCGTCCGGACCGGGCAGCAGCCATTGACCGTCCCCTTTCGGAAGGACCTTGCCCGCGATGATCGGCTCGACCGGCTGCGGCTGGAGCCCCTCGGGCAGCGTGTAACTCCAAAGCTCGTCGCCCTTGAGGTTGAATCCGATGGCAACATTCTCGCCCAACTTGCGGCCGGTCATGCCGCACCACTGCAAGCGGCCGTCGCCGGCGAGATCGGCCGAGGCGATCGATTGCACCATGCGGCCGGGAACGACGACCTGTTCCTGCTCGTGAAGCTGCCCGTCGAGCAGCGCCAGCGGCCCGTTGCTGTTGGTGCAGAGCAGGCAGCGGCGGCCGTGGTCCGCCGGGCCGATCGCCATGCGGACGTTGTTCACCTGGCGGTTGGAAGCGAGCCGCTTGCCTTCCAGCGAGGCCGCTTGCACGCCGACGACGTCCCAATAGCCGACGTACAGCCGCAGCTTGCCGTCGCCCTCCAGATCGGCCAACTGCACGTCGGCAATGCCCTTGTGCGGGTTCCGCAGCGCGTCTTCCGGATAATGGATCAGGAGCTTCCAGTTCTCGTCCAACACAGCGGCGCCTGCTGGGCGCTGGCGAAAGCGGCGAATAGGCGTTTGCCGCCGGAATCGACCGCGGTGCGCAGGTTGGAAACGAGTTCATCCTTTTCAAGCTCCAGCGGATGCGCGGCAATCAGCTTTCCATCGAGTCCGATCTCCACGATCGACTTCATTCCCTCGATGACGGCCAGCCGCGGCGGACCGCTGGGCTGCGGAACCACGAGCACGTTGGCCGGGGCCTTCAAGTCCGTGTGTCGCCAAAGCGAGGCGAGCTTGAGGGTTTTCGGCTGGCTGTGCGCAGCGATCTCGGCCTGGGGCACGGCGAACTCTTTCGCCGCGCCCTCCGTTTGACCTCCCGCCGCGCCGGAAAACTCGATCATCCGTTGGTATTGCTTCTGCTCCTTGTCGTAGCGCTCGAACCACGTCGGGTAAACGTTCTTCCCGACCAACAGGCGGTCCAACAACTCCGGCAGCTCCTTGACGACATTGGGATTCGGGCCTTGATCGTCGAAGTATTGCACCAGGCCGTTGACCCCAAGCAGGAACGTCGTGGGAATCGTGGAAAAACGCAGAACGTCGGCCGAGTGCTTCAAGTCGCGGGCGATCGGCATGTGGACCTTCAGCTTCTTGAAGACCTCCTCAAGGGCTTTGTCCTTCACGTCGGGTTGGTTGACGCTGACGGCCACGAACGCCACCTTGTCGTTGTCTTTGTACTTTTGATAAACCCGTTCCACGAGCGGCAAGCTTTCGCGGCACGGCTTGCACCAGCTTGCCCAAAAGTCGAGAACGACGACCTTCTTGGCCAGCGACTCGGGCGTAATCGGCTTGCCGTTGAGGCCGATGAATCTGGAATGCCGGCGCTTTTTGGCCCAGATTTGCGCAGCCGGGGGCATGAAATACTTCACCGC
>CAWBRF010000044.1:0-20353 GCA_963791075.1 uncultured Planctomycetia bacterium | reverse complement strand
AGTTGGTAGAGCACTGGACTGAAAATCCAGGTGTTGGCGTCTCAACCCCGCCCCTGTCCACTGAATATCGCAAGGCCTTGTTAGTTAACAACTTACTGCCTGCATGGCCGCCTGGCAGGCGGGTTAGGGCTGGCGAGTGGTAAACTGCTCAAGACCTCGCTGGTTTCCGCCGTCATCAATTCCTGATCTTCGCGATCTGCGTGGTTCTGTTGGTGAGAAGACTCAGCAGCTTCGATCCAGAGACCATGGCGGTGATCGGTGCGGCACAGGACGGAATCCGAGAGGTGGATGAGTACCCGCTGGAGGTCGAATTCGTCGATCGGCCGAATGTTCACTTTGTCGATCCCGAGCATGCCCTTGTCTGCGGGACTTACCGGCACATGACCCCTTGGGGCCCAGCGAAGGAAATCTATTCCGTGGGTTGCGGGTTGCGCGAGACGCATCCGGGGAGAACGAGCATTGGCGATGCACGGCCTGGAACAGCGGTCATAAGGCGTCGGCCTGGCCGCCGACGCGGCGCAATCCCGATTCCCTGCCGCAGCCGACCAAGGAGGAGCAGCCCACTCCGACCGGCCGACTGAAGGATCTGACCAAGTAGAGGGCGTTTCTCGGCGTCGCTGGCCCCGGGCGGCTGTGGAAAGACTTGTCGTTTTCCGCATTCTCCGCACTGCCCAGCTGCGTGTGCCCACGGTGGCCCATCTTGTAGGTGGTAATTATTTCCCGCTGGGGCGACTTTTCCTCGATCTGCCTTTGTTCGCTTGCCGTCCCATAAAAAGAGGGGTAGAATTCACTGGCGGGGAGGGCGAGGGGAGGGTCCGGGGAGAAGGGGCGACTGACTATGCGACGACATCAGGGAGAGGCGATGGAGATCGAGGAGTTCGTCAAACGCCGCGTCGAGGCGGCCGAGGAGTTCAACCAGCACGAGGACCGCAGCGACGGCGTCGAGGTCGCCGGCAGCCTGGCCGGGGGAATGACAATCCTGCGGGATGCGCTGTACAAGCGTTTGCACGAAGATGTGCAGCGGGCGGAGGGCGCCGACTCGATCCTGACGCCGCTTTCTGAGGAAAAGAGCGAACGGCTGGCGAAGATCGAGAATTGAGGATCTATCAGATCGCCGTTTCCGCGGCCGCGGCCAGCGACTTCGATTACGTCGCCGCAGCCGACGCGTGGTTTTGGCGGTGGCTGACCCGCCTCCGGCTTGGTCCGCTGCAACCCGACGCGAAGATCGGCAGCCGCGTGGAAGATTACCTTTCGAAGAGCGCGATCAGCGTCGGCTGACGTTTCTGAACGTCATGGCCCGGGTGGTTTCCGAGTCGCGTCGCGCTCCGCTGGTGCTGTTCCGCTTGATGCCGCTGGCGGTGGAGATTGTCACGACGCTGGCATTTGGCGATTCGCCGAAGGCGGCGCAGTTGCGGAATCGCCAGACGGTCCTTCTGCCGGCGATCCTCAACTGTCATCACTGCCGCGGCAAGCTGCTGGACAACGGCGAGCAGTGCCCGGAATGCGGCAACCCCTTGTGGCAGTTCGACTGGCTGAGTTCGGTCGATTAGGGCCAGCGGGCGAAGGCATTGGGGAACTGTCTCCATTTGGCCGCGCCACGGGGCTTCGTAGATGCGGACGGCTCCGTGTCCGGTTTACGATCGCGTCCGGGTCTGGTAGACTGATCGGCGATGACAGGCTGCATAAGCTTTTTTCGCGCGTTTACCCGATGAAAACGCCCATGCGCCCGTAGCTCAATTGGATAGAGCATCGGTCTTCGGAACCGAGGGTTGGGGGTTCAAATCCCTCCGGGCGTACTGATTTTGGCCAAAAGAAAGCGCTTGCGACGACGGGGAAAGCCCCACTTCCGCCTCCCCAATTTCTTTTCGCAAAATTTCTCAAATCCGGCCCCAAAACGGCCATGAGCAAGCATCGGGCGGCTTGGGCTTGCGACGGCATCGCCGTTGTCGCCCCTACGGCAGGTGGTGCAAGAACGGCTCCGGCAACTGTTTGCGGAGCATCTCGGCGGTCATGTCGCCCACGCCGACCTCATCGACGCGAATGCTCAGCAGCGATTCCGCCGGCGGCGTCACGCCTGGCTTGACCACGACGAGGATCGCGTTCTTCAGCCATTGCCCATTGAATTCGGGGATCGTCGGCCGCACGTTGCCGCGGATCGGATCGGCCAGGTAAACCCGGCCGTCGCACATCCCTCGATAGACGACGAAGTGGTCGTACTCCTTGATTTTCAAGGCGACGACCACGGGGGCGCGGGCTTGGGACAACTGTTCGAGCGAAATCGTTCCGATCGTGGAGAGATAGCCCATGTCGACCGCCGCTCGACGCAAGTCGCTGATCGCCAGGCCGTGCTTGAAGCGGTCCTGGGTTTCCTCGGGCGTGAGGGTTTTGAGAAGGGCCTGAGGATGTCTTCCTCGCCGACCCGGTCGCCCCAGTAATAGCGAAGCACCGTTGCCAAGGCGGCCGCCCCGCAAGAATAGTCGCGCGTCTGCATGACGCAGTTCCGCTGCCGCAGTTCTTTCCAACTGGGTATGTAAACTTCGACTTCGTGGCGCTCGTCGCGGATCGGGCGCCTGCTGTTCTTCGGCCCGCGCCGGGCAAAGCGGCGAAGCCGCCATGGCGCCGACCAGGGCCGCCGTCAACCACCTCCGTTTTAGCAAACGTTGCATGGGGCTTCGCCTTTGCGATGGTCGTGCGTCAGAAGGTCCAGGTCACGCCAAAGCGGGTGTTGGCCGAATCGGTGGTTAAGCCGACCTCGACGAACGGCTCGCAAATCCGGTCGCAACGCTGCGCAATGGTCACGGCAAACCTCAAGTAGATCGGCTCGAGGTCGTCTCCCTTGATGCGTTGGCCGTCCAGCAGCGGCTCGGTGATATAGGAGCCATACAGTTGCGTGCTCAGCGTGATTCGCTCGTTGACGGCAAAGCCGACGCCGGCGCGGTACGAATACTGATCGCCGGGATGGACGTTGATTTCGTCCAACACGCGGCTAAAGCCGTGCCGGCTGCCGAAGCCATAGAAGACGATGATCGGGTCGTACGTGTGGATGAACAGCACGTTCCAATAGGCGTACCAGAACCCTTGTCCGAGGGTCGTTTCCGGGGTGAGGAAGAGGTCTTCGAGGAAGTTCCCGTTGCCTGTCGGCGCCGTGAAGCCGAAGGTGGCGACGACGTCGGGATCGCAACTGCAGCCGTCGCTCTTGTGGACCAACCAGGAAAAGCCCGCATTCGTGTCGCCGATGCCTCCCATGTTGTAGTCGGTCTCGCTGTTCGTTGCAATCGACGAGACCTCGGAGTTTGTCCAACCGACGGGCATGCTGACGAACGCTTGCACGCCGTCGCACACGCCGAAGCGGAGGTCTAGGGGCATCATCAGCAGCCGGCGGCGCATCCGCTCGTCGAGGGGGGAGATCGTGACGCCGTTGACCTGGAGTCCTGTGAAGTAATGGTCGTAGACGGTGTAATTCAGCCCGGTGTCGAACTGCCACTCGCCCGGCTTCAAGAGGACGGACTCCTGGCGAGGAACTCATGGGAATAGTCCTCCGGCGCCGTGCCCATCTTGTCCTGGTCGGGAGGCGTCGTGCCGGGGGCGGGAGGCCCGCCGAGCGGCGGCATCTCTTGGGCGGCGAGAAAACGGCCGACCGCCAACGTCAGGGCGCCGGCCACGGCCAGCCGCAGCAAGTTTTTAGACAGCTATTCATATCGCATCCCTGCAACTTGTTTTGCACTAGGCGTGAATTGGGTCTTGCGTCCGCGATATCGAGGCTTTTTCCTCGCCTCGCCTGCGCGAAATTTAGGGCGAACGATCCGGACAATCTCTGCAACAATTACCGCGGGAAAGAACGGTCTTCCTATGCGGGACTGACACGATTATCGGCTTCGCTTCATGTCTTTGTGCCAGCAAAAAGCATAGGCGCGACAAATGCCGTACAGGCCGGCCTGTCGCCGCCGGCACAATCGCGCAAACCCTCGCCTTTCGCGAGAGTCGCCAAGATCGGCGCAGCGCGGAAGAATCGGCGCCGTCCGCGGCGAGCCCGACGGCGCCTTCGTTAAGACCGGAAGCCGCAACCCCCGGGAAACGCCCTTGGCAAACGCGCGCAAGTTCGAGGCAGGGAGCGGAGATCGAGATTCGCACACGTTCGCACCGCGCAACACGCCCGGGCCGCGGAGGTGGAAAGCTGTAACGATTGTTCCGCTTGTTCCGCGCGTGCGGGACATGACGATTGAACCGGTCGCGGCGGCGCCGCCGGGTTGTTCGCCGACGCTGCCTATGCCGGATATTCCAGTCGAAACGGCCGCACGCAAAACGATTGATTTATCGAAAGGGCCGGGCCGATTGTAGCGAAAGCAATCCGAAAGAATTTCCCTGATGGCGCCGCCGCGCCACGGTTGTCGCGGCGCCGCCTTGTCCTCGCCCCACAGCGGGTGGCGGCGGCGCATACTTGAGTCCCATTTAGTCATGGAGGAGACAGAACGATGAACCGTTCGCATTTATGTTTCGTGTTTGCAGCCATGGCCGCGGCTACTCTGCTGTTATGTCAGAGCGCGGTGCGGGCCGATGACCTGCTCGACGCGTCCTATACGCCTGTCGCATCAAGCGGCACCATGATGGGCGCAGCGCAAGGCGCGTGCGTCTCAGAGCCCTGCCTTCCTTGGGAAGAGGGCGGCTGCTGCGCCAACCATTTCTATGCCAGCGTCGAAGCCGTGTTTCTCGGCTCCATCGGCAACCAGCGGGTCGCCACCTACGACGTGGGCACCGTGGTCGATCCGATCGTCCACTACGACACCGCCTGCGTCGATAACGGCGGCTTCATTCCCACCCCGCGCATCACCCTCGGCTATCAGGGCGAGTGCTGGGGAGTGCAGGTCCGCTATTGGCGGATGCAGGATCAGGACGAGCAGAACACGCTGGACTGCATCAGCTGGACCGGCGCCGACCAGCAAGCCTGCTTCCGGGCGGAAACCCTCGACGTGGAAGCCACCCGCTTGTTCTGCTGGGGCGACACGCAGATGCAGTGGACGTTCGGCGTCGGCTACGCCGATTTTGAACAGTCGACCAGCCTGGCCGCTTATCAGCTTTGCGGCAACGACGTTTATGCCGGCTATGCCACCGCCCGCAACGCCTTCGGCGGCATCGGCCTCACCACGTCCTTGACTGGCATCCGGCCCATCGGCTGCGGCAACTTCAACCTCTTCTATTCTGCCCGCGCGTCCCTCCTTTGGGACAACAACGCCGTCACATCGGTTGACACCTTGGCGACGTATGAGAGCGGAAGCGGCGGGTCGGCCAACGGCGTCAACGGCGCCGCGGCGGGGGACGTGGGCAACCTGTTCATCGGCGAAATCGAAGTCGGCGGACAGTGGAACTACGCCTTGAAGTGCCTGCCGGCCAACGCCTTCATCCGCGCGGCCTTCGAGTACCAATACTGGGGAGTGACCAGCGACAGTTGCGCTGCCGCCTTCTCCGGGGCGGGCGCCGAGCATGGCCCGATTGGCGTCGCCTGCGCCACATCCGGCGGCGACGCGCACGCCAACTTGGTCGGCTTCACCATTGGGGCCGGAATCACCTACTAACCAATTTGCCCCGGGGGCAAGCCCCAGGCAAAGAGCCTAGTCGCGTAAAGAATTCTAAGAAGCCGGCATGGCGATGCAACCCATCGCCATGCCGGCCGTCGTTTTTGGCCCGAGCCAATTCAGAAAAGCCAGCGCCCGCGCCGGCAAGGCGGGGGCGCTGCAGAAAAATCGGGGGTAACCCAAATTGGCCAACCGCAGAACTCGCTGGACTACTTCGCTGTGGCGTAAGCCCCGCCGACGGCAATCGAGCCGGCAACGATGAAGCAGCCGCTCGAGGATCCAATGCCCGACACAGCCAACGAGCCGGCAACTCCGGCAGCCGAGGCGCAATAGCCGCAGCCCTTGGCGCAGTAGCCATTCACGGCGGAGACGCAGCCCGGGGCCGTGGCCGTCTCGGTGCCGTACACGACGGCAGTGCCGCCCATGCCGCGGACCGTCGTCCCTTGGACATCAGACATGGTCTGGATGCCGCTGAGTCCCATCATGGCCAGCGTGTTGTCCGGCACCATGCCCGGCGCGGCAGCGCTCGCAATTCCCGCGGACAACACAACGCACGCCACAAGGCACACACAGAGTAAAGAACGCATCGGAAACCCTCCTAACAACAAAGGTGTACGCCGCCCTATTTCGAGGCCACAAGCCCCGCTTGCGCAGCGCGTCCTGTAGTAGCCCGCCTATGAAGATAACCGTGTCAAGGACTTATTAAGCGACTATTGCGTCGTCACGCCGATCCAACAGCGAACGCCACAAAAGTTGCAAACACCGGACTCATCTTACGTTCCCGCGTCGCGGTTGCAATCCCCCCGACAAGGATTTTTCTGGAAAATAATCATTATCGCTAACTAGTGGGGTGCGCAGGCCCAGGACAGCGGCTTAAAAATCCCCGACGTGAGAAACTGTGGAGACAACGTAAGGTGGGATGAGAGCCGTTTCGTGGGCGTCGCCAACTCGTTGACACAGAATCAGTTGTGTCGATTATATAGGGCCAGATTGCGATATCGTGGCGCTTGCCGCTGCGGACGGAACTGGAGCGGATACGGAAGAAAGGCAGCGTATTGCCAACTGCGGCGAAGCGGGCAAATGGACACTTGGTCTGAAGTGAACAGAATCCTCGCGAGATATTCCAGCGGCAGGCCAGCCACGCTCGACGCGATTCGGTCGGCAGTATTAATCCAGCCGAGGCCGCCTCAATCGCGGAGGGTCCTCCCCGCCGTGGCTTCGCATTGGTCGCCGGCTGAATAGTCCTCGTTGTGCTTATTCGTAAGGCGATCCATCGGCAGGGTCGTTGTGAACGCGGCGATCTGCGGTGTTTTCCGGGCAATTTCCAGAGGCACGGGCCGGTCCATGCCTGGTGCAATCGGCCGAAAGGCGCGCAGGGCGTGGAACCGGCGCGCCACGATCCGGCCGGTTTGCGCAAAGCGCCTCCATCCCACTCCGCGAGCGTGTGGCAGGCGAAAAATCGGTCCGGCCCGGGTCGGCCCCATCGTTGAGGCGGGGTTGCCTGCCGAGGAGAACACAACCTGGGGCTGCGTCCGTGTGGCAAGCAGAGAGGGGGCATGGCGGCGCCATGAATCGCCATGCCGGCTTTCAGTATTTTGGCTGGGCCAATTCAAGAAACGCCAACGCCCCGCGCCGGGATGGCGGGGGGCGTTGTGCGAAGACCGCGGTTGATCCAAGCCGGCCAACCACAGAATTTGCTGGACTACTTCGCCGTGGCGTAGGCCCCGCCGACGGCGATCGAGCCGGCGACGATGAAGCTGCCGCTGGAGCCGCCAATGCCCGAGACGGCCAGCGAGCCCGCCACGCCGGCGGCCGAAGCGTAATAGCCGGTTCCCTTGGCGTAGTAGCCATTCAGCGCCACGACGCCGATCGGGGCCGTGGCCACCTCAGTGCCGTACACCACGGCAGTGCCGCCCATTCCGCGGACTTCCGTCCCTTGGACATCAGTCATGGGCTGAATGCCGCTGAGTCCAATCATGGCCAGCGTGTTGTCGGGGACCTGGCCCGGAGTGGCCGCGCCTGCGAATCCCGCCGTCATCACAACGCACGCCACAAGGCACGCACAGAGTAGAAAACGCATCTGACACTCTCCTCATCAGCAAGGTGTGCGCCGCTGTATTACGAGGCTACAGGCCTCGCTTTCGCGACGCCGTCGAAAGAAGCCAATCCTTCACGTTAGCGGTGTGAATGATATATAAAGCCGCAATCGCGCCGCCGCGGCGATTCAACCGCAGCGGCCGCGAAAGTTGCAAACACCGAAGGCATATTACGCGCACACGTCGCGGATGCAATCCCCTGCGGCGCATTTTTCTCGAAGACTAGTTTGCCGCTAAGGCGGCAGATGCAAAAGCGACAAGAAAAGATTTGTGAAGCGAGCCATGTATAAAACGCGGCAGAGAAGGTGGATCGCATTGATAGGGATTGCGCCGCCGCCGTCAACTTGTTGGCGCAGAATCAGTTGGGTCGATTCTATAGGGCGGCGTGCGAAAAATATGGCCCGCGGCGCGATCGACAAAAATATAGTCGCTGTGCGCGATGCACGGCCATTTCCAGATTGTGCAAAAGCGAGATTCTAGACACTTAGGCGGAACTGGACAGCATCGTCGCGAGAAGTTCCAGCGGCAGGCCGACGACATTCGAAGGGCTTCCCGCGACGATATGAATCCAATCGAGGCCGTCTTGATATCCGAAAGCCCCGGCTTTGCCTTCCCATTGGCCTCCGGATAGATAGTCCTCGATCTGATTGTGCGAGAGTGGATCCATCCGCAAGGTGGTCGTGGCCACGGCGATCTGTGGTGTTTTCCGGGGCAATTTCCACAGGCACAAGCCCGTCAGCACTCGGTGCAGCCGGCCGGAAAGCGCGCGAAGCATGGAACGGGCGTGCTCCACGTCGATCGGTTTGCCGAGGACCTGTCCGTCGCACTCCGCCACCGTGTCGCAACCGAGGATCCAGCCTGCCCGGAGCCGGGCGGCGACGTCGGCCGCCTTTTGATAGGCGAGCCGGGCGACAAAATCCGCGGGGCTCTCGCCGGCGAAAATTCCAGATTCGGCGAAGTCGGAGGCTGGGCACACCTCGAAACGATGCCCCGCCTCGGCCAGCAGTTCTCTGCGCTGCGGCGAGCGGCTTGCTAAAATGAGGACGGGAAAGGGCTCGGACATGGGAGGGGAGGTCGCCGAGGGATTGAAATTCTGTTACGATGACGCGAATGATGGCGCGATCTTATTGAGGTCTTCATGAGAAATAGATCGCCGCGACCAATGGGATCACGGGTGTTCCGGACCCTTGTTGAGCGGCCGGCGCAGCCTCCGTGCTGACATGAATATAGCTGCGAACGCCCTCCCGTGTACATGCCGCCCTTGGAAATTCTCTACGAAGACAATCACCTGCTCGTTGTCAACAAGCCGGCGGGCGTGGCGACGATGGGCGCGCCGGCCGGCGCGGCGACGCTGCTTGCGCGGGCGAAGGATTACATCAGACATCGCTGTGCAAAGCCGGGCAATGTCTATCTGGGCGTGATGAGCCGGTTGGATGCGCCGGTCACCGGCGTGGTGCTCTTCGCGCGGACGTCGAAGGCGGCGGCGCGGATGACCGAACAGTTTCGCACTCACTCCGTGGAGAAGCTCTACTGGGCGCTGGTGGAAGGGGAGATCGATCCAGCCTCGCGGCGAGTGTCGCGACTGGCTCTCCCACGACGAGCGGCATCGCCGCGTGCGAATCGCCGCGCCGGGCGCGGCGGAGGCGAAGCAAGCGAGCCTCCGCTACCGGCGACTGTCGCAGAGCGGCGGGGCGTCGCTGCTGGAGGTCGAGTTGGACACGGGGCGAAAGCACCAGATTCGCGTGCAGTTGGCCCATTGCGGCCATCCTGTCGTCGGCGACCGGAAATACGGGAGCGTTCGGCCATTCGCCGCGGGCATCGCCTTGCACGCGCGGCGATTGGCGATCGCACATCCAGTCCGCGGCGAGCGGCTCGCTTTCGAGGCGCCGTTGCCGCGGTCCTGGGCCGCATTTGGCCTTCACGGCTAAATTGGAGGCCGGGGGAAAAACCTGAGGATGGCCCCAGTTTCGCGGCGAAATCGCCTGTTGACGCCGCGACGCCGACTGCGCCGCGAAAATCGACACAACCCCTGCGAACGCTCACGCTCTTGCGGTTTTTCCTTTTCCGCGGTAACGTAAAGGTTGTCCCCGGCGACCCCCAGGACGCATGGTGAATCGATCGTCTTTCGAGCAATGTGCGCTGGCCAGCGGCCTCGTGAGCGAGCATCAGATCGATGAGGCTCTCTGACGCCTGCGCCCGCCGGAGGGCGCGTTCGGGGCGAAGGCGTCGCCGCCGACGGAGCAGGAGTTGGCTCACCGCCTGACGGAAATCGGCGCGATCAACGTCTGGCAGGCGAAGCAGTTGTTGGAAGGGCGAACGAAGTTCACCCTCGGGCCGTACCGCATCGTCGATTCCCTTGGCCAGGGCGGGATGGGACAGGTCTTCAAGGCGCAACATTCGACGACCGGTCGGACCGTCGCCATCAAGGTCCTCCCCCGCGACCGTTGTACCCCGGAAGCCATCGCCAACTTCGCCCGCGAAATGCAAGCCCTGGCGAAGCTCGATCACCCCCGGCTGGTCCACGCCTGGGACGAGGGATACGACGGCAACGTCTATTACATGGTAACGGAGTACGTGCCGGGCATGGACCTGCGGAAATTGGTCCGCCGCGACGGCCCGCTGAGCATGGAGGCCGCCGCACGCATCATTTCCCAGGTCGCCGAGGCCCTGCAGCACGCCCACCAGCAGGGGATGATTCATCGCGACGTGAAGCCGGGCAACGTGTTGGTGACTCCCGACGGCGAGGCGAAGCTTTTGGACTTGGGGCTTGCCGGGCCGTTGAGCGGCGACTTGGAGAGCGACCCGCGTCACGGGAAGATCGTCGGCACCGTCGATTACGTCTCTCCCGACCACATTGCCGCCCCGCACAGTCCCACGCCCGCCTGGGACATTTATTCCCTCGGCTGCACGCTCTACTACGCGGTGACCGGCAAGGTGCCGTTTCCCGGCGGGACGACGGCGGACAAGGCCCGCGCGCACTGCGAGTTGCGGCCGCTGGATCCGCGGCGGTTGAATCCGCGGCTCAGCGCGGAATTTGTTGACGTGCTGGCCGACATGATGGCGAAGGATCCGGCGCAACGGCTGCAATCGGCGGCGGCGGTGATCGAAGCGATGCGGCCGTGGACGCGGCAGCCGCCGCCGCCGGCGTCGTGGTGGAGGCCGGTGGCTGCGCCGCCGGCATCGACCGTATCGCCGCTGGCGGCGCCCGCGGGTTTTCCGCCGGCAGTGATTGTTCCGCCGCCGGTCATCGCGCCGATCGGCGGGGCGTCGTCCGCCGTCCCGGCCAGCGCGGTTCGCAACGGCGGCGATCCGGCGACGGAGGACAGCAACAGCCAGAACAGTCTTCGCGTGGAAGAGGTGGAGCCGCGGCGTCGCTGGTTGTTGTTCGCCGTGCCGGCCTTAGCGGCGATCGCGACGTGGTTCCTTGCGCACTTCCTTACGCATTGGCTTTGGCCGCGGCGGCCGCCGTCTCCATGACCGTTGCCGCGTCGCTTGCTTTGCCGGCGCCGCCCGACAACGGCAAAAAAACAGCCGCCCGTCCGCATCCTCCCCCGGGCGAGAAACGCGCCGGCAGCGAGGTTGTGCGCGAGCGGCCCTGGACGCGAACGACGCGGTGCGCCAGCGATGCCGTCAAGGACGCGGCGAGTCGCGCGATTAGGCGACCATGTCCTTGAGGTTCTTCAACGCGCGGACCTTGACCTTGACGGACGCCGGCTTGGCGGGCACGTCGCGGAACTCACCGGTGAACGGGTTCTTCACGTTCTTCTGCGCCGGCTTCGGCCCGATCTTCTTCCGCTCGATCTTCACCAAACCAGGGATGGTGAACAGGCCGGGGCCGCGGGCGCCGAGGTTCTTCTTGATCTCGGCCGCCAGCGCCTCGATCACCTTGGCGACGTCCTTTTTGTTCATATCGGACGCGGCGGCGATGTTGCTGAGAATCTCGGTCTTGCTCGGGGCTTTTCTTGGGGGCTGTTTTCGCCATTACTCACTTCCCTCCTTGCGAGGTTATCTAGGGTTGGAACTTATCCGTCCGACAAAGTGGACGTGAAGATTAAAGTCTCTTTGGAGAAAAAAGCAAGCCGTCTCGGGGCGGAAATGGCCAAAAAACCGGGAAATTTTCGCTCCGAGGAATATTTTATCCAGTTTTTCCGCTTTGAACAGGCCTTTTCGCCTCCGCCGGGAATGATTCTCACCCCCAGCGACGAACTGCCCCTAGGCGGTCGATCCCCTCCTGCCCCCCCCGGTGGGCAGGCGCCATGCCAGCGACTTGTCAGTAGGCTTAGGATGACATATCCTAAGTAGTTGTGCAGTTTGGTTCTTCGCAACGTAGGAGGACTCGGTTTTGGGGATGCGGGGCGCCGCTGGCTGCTGGTCGGCCATTGGCCCCCTTGGTTCGCAGGCTGGCCGACTGCAAGACGCAAGGCGGGCGTCGTTGGTCGACCCAGCTTGGGCGTTTTCGCAACAGATAACGAATCGGCCAATCCGTTGCGAAAAGCAAAATCGCGGAACGAGAGGCAAACGATGGGGCGGCGGCGGTTCCTGGACGGCGCGAGGAGGAGGGCGAGCACGCCGATCCTCGCCGCGTTGCTCGTCGCCAGCGCCGCTTCCGCCTCTGCCGCCACCCTCCGCTGGCGAGCCCCCGTCCAAGAGAGCGAGGCGTCCACGGACAGCTTTGTCCCCGCCGATCGCGCGTTGCTGCGGCAATGGAGCCAAGGAAAGGCGTGGCTGGAGCAAAGGCGCTATAGCGACGCCATCCGCTGCTTGCAGAGCGTCTTGGAGGCGCCGGACGACTACTTCTTTCGGCCCGATGCGCAAACGCCGACCCACCACAGCCTGAAGGCCGAGGCGCGACGATTGATTGGCCAGTTGCCGCCGGAAGGACGACGGCTGTACGAATTGCAATGCGGTCACAAGGCGCGGCGGCTCCTGGACGAAGCCGTGGCCAGCGGCGAGGCGGCGAAGCTTGCGGAGGCCTCGGCGCGGTATTTTCACACGCAGGCAGGCTATGAGGCGACTTTCCTGCTCGGACTGTACAACCTGGATCACGGCCTCCCGCTGGCCGGCGCATTGAGTCTTCGCCGCTTGCGCGAGGCGGGCGAGGACGCCGATCGCTTCGAGCCGGCGTTGACCCTGGCGATGGCCGCCGGCTGGCTCGAGGCGGGATCGCCGGAGGAGGCGCGGCGCGCGCTGGCCGCCTTGAAGGAACGGCAATCCGCGCGCAGCGTGATTGTCGGCGGACGCGAGGTCCAGTGGTTTCGCGACGGCGCGGAAACCATTCCCTGGTTGGCGCAACTGATCGGTCCCCGGCAAGCCGCTCCGGGTCCCGAACAGGACCGCTGGCTGATGTTTCGCGGCGACGCGGCGCGGAACGCCGCGGGCGTCGGCAGTGCGCCGCTGTTGAGCCTCTGCTGGCGCATCCCCCTTGTCGGCGACGGCGACGGCCTGCCGGAAGCCGAAGTTCTCCGCCAGCAGCAGCAACAGGTTCGCCGCGAAGGGAAGGTCGTTTTCCCGGCGCTGCACCCGCTGGTCGTCGGCGACGTGGTGTTGATGCGGAACCTGCGGACGCTGTTGGCCGTGGACCTCGCCAGCGGCAAACGCTTGTGGGAAGTCCCCGCCGACGACCCCTTGGACGCGGCGGACCTGCGCGAACCCGACGAGCAAATGTCCTGGCGTCCGGGTTACTCGCCGTACCAGGGCCTGGCCGTGCGGATGGGCCAGCGGCTTTGGCAGGACGGCGTTTACGGAACGCTCAGCAGCGATGGGCGGCTTGTCTTCAGCATCGAGGATTTGCCGCTGGCCAGCGGCTATGCCGGCAGCGACCGCGGTTCGTGCAATCGGCTGGCCGCCCACGACCTGCGCACGGGCAAGCTGAAGTGGAACGTCGGGGGCCGCCGCGGCGCCCACGCCCTGCGCCTGGCGGAGACCTTCTTCCTCGGCCCTCCCTTGCCGTTGCGGGGGCAGCTCTACGCGTTGGCGGAAGTCAACGACGAGGTTCGGCTGCTCGTCCTCGACGCCGACAGCGGCAACTTTTGCTGGTCGCAGCAGTTGACCATGGTGGAGCGGAATTCGCTTCCCGACGTGATGCGGCGGACGGTGGGGCTCTCGCCCTCCTACGCCGACGGCGTGCTGATTTGCCCCGTCGGCCCGGTCGTCGCCGTCGATCTGGCCACGCATTCGCTGCTGTGGGGCTTTCGCGGAGGAGCCGACGCCGCCCGCAATCGCTCTGGGCAGCATCGCGTCATTTTCGGCGGCATGGGAAACGTCGTCGCCGCCTACGACGGCGGACGATGGCTCGAGCCGACGGCGACGGTGGCGGACGGCCGCGTTTTGGCCACTTTCCCCCTCGACGACGCGATTTATTGTTTGAGCCTTGCCGACGGCAAGCCGCTATGGGAGGCAGCGGCGAGGACGGACGAACTCTACGTGGCTTGCGTCCATGCCGGAAACGTCGTCGTCGTCCGCCGAAGCGGCTTGTCCGCGCTCCGCCTCGCCGACGGCAAGCCGGCGTGGGTTGCGCCCCTGCCCGTTGGCGTCGAGCCCAGCGGCCGCGGGTTCTACGCCGGCAGCCGCTATTTCCTTCCCTTGCGCAGCGCGGAAGCGGCCGTCGTCGATCTCGACGCCGGAAAGATCGTGCAGATTTCGAAGTCCCGCGAGGGGAGGGCGCCCGGCAATCTTGTTTACTCCCAGGGAAAGGTGATTTCCCAAGGCGTTGACGGCCTGGAGGTGTACTATCAAGCCGAGGCCCTCCGCGCCGAGGTTAGCCGCCGCCTCGCCGTAAACCCCGAGGACGCGTTTGCCCTGTCGCTCCAGGGGCAGATGCTCCTGGACGAAGGGAAGTTGGCTGCCGCGGCGGCAAACTTCCGCCGGGCGTGGAAACTCGGCGGCGACGAGAGGGCGCGGCAGTTGCTGCGGGATACGCTGTTGGAGGGCCTGCGCAGCGATTTCGCCGCGTACCGTCGCGGGCCGACGAAATCGAGCCGTTGCTCGACAATGCGGCCGAGCGAGCCCTCTTCTTGCGTCTGACGGCGGGCGGTCTGCAGAAGGCCGGGGAGTCGCTCCCCGCCCTGGAACAATTCCTCCGCCTGGTCGATTTGGAACGCGGCGACGGCGGCTTGGAGGAGGTGGACCGATCGCTCCTGGTGCGGCGCGAACGCTTGATTCAAGTCGGCTTGGCCGCGCTCCGCCGCGAGGCGTCGGCGAAAGCGGCCGCGGAGATCGATCGGATCATCGGCTTGCGATTGCAGACCGCCGTGGAGGCCAAGTCCACCGAAACCTTGCGGCGATTCGTCGAATGTTTCCAGGGACAGCCGGCGGCGGAGACTGCCCGGCGGGAACTGATCTCGCGGCTGGCCGCCGACAAACATTGGCTCGAAGCCGAGTTGCTGTTGTGGCGGGACCGGCAATCGCCGTCGCCGGCCGTCGCCGGCCGCGCCGTGGCCCAATTGGCGCAAATTCTCGAACAAGCCGGGAGCCTCGCAGGCGCTCCCGTCGAGCGGCTTGAAGGCGCGGCCGTCTGCTGCCGTCAACTTCAATCGCAGTTCGCCGACGTCGTCTGTCGCGACGGCAAAACCGGCAAGCAGTTGTACGCCGCCGCCGCCGCCAGCGCGAGCTTGGGCCGCCATCTCCGCGACGAAGCCCCGTGGCCGATCGGCGAGGTTGAGGTCAAGAAGCTCCCGCGGCAGATCATGCGTCCCGAAGATTTTGGGCGTTTTTCCATCGGCTGCGACGGCGACCGCGGGCCGTTCTTCGCGCAGACCGTCGTCCGCTTCAATCAAAACCAGCGGCGCGTCGAGGGCGCCGACGCCTATGGTCGGGACCAATGGCGCGTGCAACTCAGCGACGACGGAAACATCTTCGGCTACAACAACAACACGACCACGACCCACATCCTCGGCCACTTGATGGTGATTCCCATCGGGCAGAGGCTCGTGGCGATCGATCCCCTCGGACTGGCCGGCGGCGAGGACAAGGTCTTGTGGGCCCGGGACCTTGCCGACGCCGAAGCCAACGCGGCGGCGACGCGCGTGCTGGGAGCGGGCCGGAACAATCTCAACAATGTCGTCTTCCTCGGCGGCGCCCCATTTAATCAGTTCCAATTCGGTCGGAACGTGGTCGGCGCCGTCACCAGCCGATATGTCTGCTTCCAATGGATGCAGAACCTTACGGCGGTCGATCCGCTTACCGGGCAGACGCTGTGGGTGCGGCGAAACATTCCGCCGGGGAGTTGGGTTTTTGGCGACGACGAAGTTGTCGCCGTTGCCCCGCCGCCGTTTTCCGGACTGACGGCCGCCGCGCTCCCGCCCGCCGCGCCCCAACAGGAGCAGCTTATGCTTCTTCGCGCGGAGGACGGAGGATTGCTCGGCTTCCGCAAGGCGCCGCCCTTGGGCGTCCTCGCCGACGAATCCGGCAACGGGCCAATGCCGATGGCCGCCGCCGGCGGGATATTTAGGCTGGCCATGCCGTTGGGCGGCGTCTTTGGCTCCGCTCCCGGCGCCTCCCCTGCCGCCAACCCCATCTGTTTTGGCGCCGTCGGGCGGAAGATGCTCTTCCGCCAGCCCGCCGGCGACGGGCGGCAGGTCAAATTGGAGATGCTCGACCCCTTGACGAAGGAGACGCTCTGGAGTTCGCCCGCGCTTTCCAGGCCGGTCAAGGTCTCTATGTGGAACGACGAGATGCTTGGGGCTCTGGCGGGCGACGGGCGATTCCTCCTCTTCGAGTTGGCCAGCGGCCGGATTGTCGCCGATGTCTCCGTTTCCGCGGGCGACGCGACCGGCATGCGCCTCCTTCGCAGCGGGGACGAGTATTTGCTGTTGCTTTTGCGAAATCGTCCCCAGAAACCCGGCGCCTTCGCCCAGGCCTTGCCCGGCGCAGGAGTTCGGGCCCAGCGGCCGGCTCTATGCGATCGACGGCAAGGGAAAGCTGATGTGGCCGGGCCCCGTGGAGTTCGAGGATGCATTCTTCCTGCAAAACCAGCCGGAGCGGATCCCGGCGATCTTTTTCGCCGGCCAGCAATGGGAACAACGGAAGAACGGACGGATGCAGATGACGCGGCGGGTCCTCTGCGTGGACAAGCGGACGGGCAGGACCCTTTACTCCTCCTCCAGCGATAGGTCGCGGCAGGCGATCACCTTGGACATCGACGCCGATCCGGCCAATCGCGTCGTGACGATGCGGATGAACGACGAGACGCTCGAGTTGACCTTTACCGACAAGCCGGTCAAACCGGCCGCCGCCGCGGCGAAGGACGCGGGCAACAAGAAGCCCGCTCGATCCACCGCCGGCAGCGAGTTGCTGAAGGCGTTGTTGGGGCTCAAGGATGAAGAGGGAGAAGACCCCTTCGGGCAATAGAGGGATGGGAGCGGCATGAAAGTTGGAATCGCATTTTTGGCATTGGTCTTGGCGACCGCATCCACGGCCGCGGCGGCCGGCGTGCGCGAGGCCGACGTGGACCGGACGGTGACGCGCGGGCTCGATTGGCTTGCCGCCCACCAGTCGCGGCTGGGACACTGGGCGGCCGTGGACGGGCGTTACCCCACCTCGATGACCGCCCTGGCCGGCATCGCCATGCTCTGCGAAGGTTCGACGACCACGCAGGGCAAGTATGCCGTGAACGTCCGCAGGGCGGTCGATTATTTGCTCGGCCGCAGCCGCCCCAACGGCCTGATCGGCGATCCCACCGTGGACGACCGCTACATCTACGGCCACGGATTCTCCATGCTCTTCCTCTCGCAGGTCTTGGGCGAAGAAGAGGACGTCGAGCGGCGCGAGCAACTGGTCAACGCCCTGAACCGGGCGGTGGTTTTCACCGGGCGGGCGCAGACCACCGCCGGCGGCTGGGGCTACACCAGCGCCAGGGACGGCGGCGACTACGACGAGGGGAGCACGACGATCACCCAGGTGCAGGGACTCCGCGGCTGCCGCAACGCCGGCGTCGCCGTCCCCAAGGAAATCATCGACCGGGCGATCAAATACATCCGCAACTGCACCACTCCCCAAGGCGCCGTGCAATACAATTCGCACGGCGGCGGCGGCCGGCCGCCGATCACCGCCGCGGCCATCGCCTGCCTGTTCAACGCCGGCGATTACGACGACAAGTACGTGCCCAAGCTCCTCGACTACTGCCGCAAGGAACTCGCCGGCGGCACGGACAACGGCGCCGTGGCCGGGCATTGGCACTACACCCACTACTATTACTCCCAAGTCCTTTACCGCGAGGGCGGCAAGGCCTGGGACGAGTATCGCGCCAGGATCTACGCCCGCATCCTCGCCGAAGCGAACCAGGAGGGGTTCTGGGAGCAAGGGTACATGGGCCCGGTCTACACGACGGCGATGAATCTGACGATCCTGCAATTGCCGCGCGGAGTGCTGCCGATTTACCAGCGGTAAGGAGTTAGAAGTTAGGAGTTAGAAGTAAGGAGTTCGAAGTTAGGAGTTAGGAGTTAGAAGTAAGGAGTTCGAAGTTAGGGGTGTGGGAGCGCGGAGCTTCTAACTCCTAACTCCTCTCTCCTCTCTTCTTTGTTTTTGCAGCATTGCGGGGGACAGCCCCCAGTTATCAACGTTAGCCTCATGCGATCGGAAAGCCTCTTATGACGGACAGCAACGATTTGCGACCCCAAGACGCCGCGGCGATCGAAAAACTCGGCGACGCCCGGCAACGGATCATCGACCAGCTCGCGCAGGTCATCGTCGGACAAAGCGACGTGATCGAGGAGCTTTTGATTTCGCTTTTCAGCCGCGGGCACTGCCTGCTGGAAGGGGTGCCGGGGCTGGCGAAGACGCTGATGATCAGCACGCTTGCCCGCACGCTGAACCTCAGCTTCAGCCGCATCCAGTTCACTCCCGACCTCATGCCCGCCGACATCACCGGCACCGACGTGATCGAGGAGAACCGCACGACGGGCGCGCGGGAATTCCGCTTCCTCGAAGGGCCGCTGTTCGCCAACGTCATCCTTGCCGACGAGATCAACCGCACGCCGCCGAAGACCCAGGCGGCGCTGCTCGAGGCGATGCAGGAGCGGCAGGCGACCGTGGGGCGGGTGCGGCACGCCCTGGCCGACCCCTTCTTTGTCCTCGCCACGCAGAACCCCATCGAGCAGGAGGGCACCTATCCGCTCCCCGAGGCGCAGCAAGACCGCTTCATGTTCAAGGTCTTCGTCAAGTATCCCAACTTCGCCGAGGAGTTCGAGGTGGCGCGACGGACGACGACGACCCTCCGCGACGAGGTCGAGCCGGTGATGACCGCGGCGGAGATCCTCGAATTGCAGCGGTTGGTCCGGCAAACGCCCGCCTCCGACCACGTCCTTCGCTACGCCCTGGCGATCGTGCGGCAGACGCGCGTTCGCGAGCCGGGGGCGGCGGATTTCCTCCAGGAGCAGATCAACTGGGGCGCCGGCCCGCGCGCCGTGCAGTTTCTCATTCTCGGGGCGAAGGCCCGGGCGCTCTTGGCCGGCCGCACGCACGTCGCCTGCGAGGACATCGCCGCGCTGGCCAAGCCGGTCCTCCGCCACCGCCTCGTGTTGACCTTCACCGCCGAGAGCGAGGGCGTCACGCCCGACGAGATCGTCGAACGAATCCTTTCGCAAACCCCCGCCCGCGAAGACGAGTTGATCCGCGATGCGCGATTCCAGAAAATTTTTGCATCCTGAAACGCTGAAGCGGATCGCGCGTCTCGACCTCCGCGCGCGGCACGTCGTCGAGGGATTCCTCTCCGGCATGCACCGCAGTCCGTATTTCGGACAGTCGGTCGAGTTCCGCCAGCATCGCCAGTACACCTACGGCGACGATCTTCGCTGCGTCGATTGGAAGGTCTGGGCGAAGCAAGACCGCTACTACGTCAAGCAGTTCGAGGAGGACACCAACCTCTGCGGCGCCCTGTTGGTCAACGTCTCCGGGAGCATGCGCTACGGCCGCGGGCCGATGACGAAATATGAATACGGCTGCACCGTCGCCGTGAGCCTCGCCTACCTCCTGTTGCGGCAGCAGGACGCGGTCGGCTGCACGTCCTTCGACGACGCGGTTCGCATGACCGCCCCCATGCGGACGCGGCGCAATCATCTTGACGCGATCATCCAGGCGCTGGAAGTGAGCCAGCCGCGGAGCAAAACCGGCATGCTCGCCATCCTCCGCCAAACCGCCGAAACCTATCCCCGCCGCGGATTGGTGGTGTTGATTTCCGACCTGTTGGTCGAGAGGGACGGCCTGTTTCGCGGGCTGAAGCTGCTCCGCGCCCGCGGGCACGACGTCTTGGTCTTCCACGTTCTCGACGACGACGAACTGGATTTTCCCTTTAGCGGCCCAACCCGCTTCGAGGGCCTGGAATTGCCCGAGTCGCTCCGCTGCAATCCGCGGGCGTTGCGCGAAGGGTATCTCGCGGCGATGGGGGAATACCTCGAAGAAGTGCGGCGCGGCTGCACCAATCTCGCCGTCGATTACGCCTTGCTGCGGACCGGCCAGCCGTTGGACGCCGCCATGGCCGCCTACTTGAGCAACCGCTTGGGCATGCACCATCGGAATAGAAGTTGAGAGTTGAGAGTCGAGAGTTGAGAGTTGGACGCGGTCAAGCGACGTGCGAGAATCGAAGAAGTTGTTTCAAGATTTGTGTGCGGAACTCCAACCGTTGGCTTGGGACTCTCCCCAATGTTAACTTCCATCGCCTGATTCGCAACCCCTAACTCTCAACTCTCAACT
>CAWBRF010000043.1:0-4560 GCA_963791075.1 uncultured Planctomycetia bacterium | reverse complement strand
GACGACGGAGATGTTGTATTTATCCTCTCTCGGTTGGCCGCCGATCTCGGCCTTCAGCCGCACCGTGGCGAGGTCCTTGTAGCTGGCGGCATTGCGGTAGGCCGCGGTCATTTTGTCGAACACTTCTTGGGCGGTCAGCGCGGTTTTGGCCCCGGGCGTCTTCGCGGCGGTCGGCTGGGTCTTCTCGGCCGGTTGCTTCGCGCCGCTTTCCTCGACGGGCCCGCCTGGCTTCTCGCAGCCGCCCAAGGCGCCCAGCAGAACTACAACCGTTAAAGACGACAACAGGCAATCGATTCGGCCTCGCGCGGAAAACATGAATTGGTCCTAATCTCTGAGGGAATAGGGGACAGTCCCTGGGGTTGATTTGCCAGACCACCCATTATTTTCAAATTGCACCGTTGGGTAAAGCTCGACTTCTTGACCCCCCCGACGATTCCACGGATAATGGACGGGTAATCCGCAGGACATTTCGCCCAACTGCCTCCTTTGTTCAGTTTAACTCTATGCCGCTCTTGCACTACGGAGCCGACTTGTCGGTCCAATTGGAATTTGCCCAGGGCGTGGCGCCGGACGTCTGCGGCACGCCGCACGGCACGCCGCTGGTCGATCTGGCGGCCGCCGTGACCGCCGCGCTGGACGAACCGCTCGACTACCCGCCGTTGTGTAAGACCGCCACCCCCGGCGATCGCGTCGTGCTCGCCCTGGGCCACGGAGTTCCCCAGTCCGCCCAAGTCGCCGCAACGGTTGTCCGATCGCTCATGGCGGCGGGCGTGGCCCCCGACGGCATCACCATCCTCCGCACTCGGGCGGACGTGGAGAGCGGCGCCGTCAGCCCTTGCCGCCTGCTGGAGAAGACCATTGGCCAGCGGATCGTCACGGTGACGCACGATCCGCGCGATCGGGCGGGCATGGCCTATCTCGCGGCGAGCGAGTCCGGCGAGCCGATCATGCTCAACCGCCTGTTGACCGACGCCGACGTGGTGCTGCCCATCGGCTGCGTACACAGCGAAAAGACAACCGGCTACTTCGGCATCCATGCGCCGGTGTTTCCCACCTTTTCCGACCACGAGACGCTTGCCCGCTTTCGCCGCCTCGACGCTTTGGGAATCAACGGCCCGTGCAAGGGCGATCTGAAGGGCGAGGTGGAGAACGTCGCCTGGCTGCTGGGCGTCGTGTTCACGATCCAACTGGTGCCGGCCGCCGGCGACGGCGTTCTGCACGTTGTCGCCGGGCGGAGCGACGCGGTCTATCGCCGCTGCCGCGAGTTGTACAACGCGGCGTGGAGTTGGCTTGTCGCCCGCCGAGCGAGCCTCGTCGTCGCCGCCATCGAAGGGAGCAGCGTCCAGCAGACTTGGGAAAATTTTGGTCGCACGCTGGAAACTGCCGGGACCTTGGTCGAAGACGGCGGGGCGATCGCCGTCTGCTGCGACCTGGCCGCGGCGCCGGGACCGGGCGTGCAGCGCCTGGCCGGCGCCCGCTCGCGGGACAAAGCCCTGCGGCACATCCGCAAGGATCGCCCCGCCGACGCCCTGCCCGCCGCCCAGTTGGCCCAAGCGCTCGATCGCGACCGGGTCTATCTCCTCAGCCGGCTCGATCCCGCCCTGGTCGAGGAGTTGGAGATGACGCCGCTTGCCGACGGCGACGAGTTGCTCCGCCTGGCGCGGCGGCACGACTCGTGCATTCTGCTTGCGAACGCCCCCCGCGCCATGGTGACGGTGGCGGAAGATGGCTGACCTTGCCGAGCAAATCGCCGACAACCTTGCGGACGTGCGGCAGCGGATCGCCCGTGCCGCCGCGAGGGCAGGCCGCAAGGCCGACGAGGTTCGCCTTGTGGCGGTCACGAAATACACCGGGCCTGATGAGATCCGCGCGCTGGTCGCCGCCGGTTGCACGGAGCTGGGCGAGGCCCGGCCGCAGCAACTCTGGCAGCGGGCCGCCGAATTGGCCGACTTGCCGATCCGCTGGCACATGATTGGGCGTCTGCAGCGGAATAAAGTCCGCCGCACGCTCCCCCTGGTAAGTTGCATTCATTCCGTCGCCAGTCCGCGATTGGCCGCGGAGATCGACCACTTTGCCGGCGAACTCGGCCGGCCGGCGCCGATCCTCGTGGAAGTGAACATTTCCGGCGAGGCGTCCAAAGACGGCCTGCCGCCCGAGGAAGTTGGACCCATGTTGGAAGAGGCCGCGCGATATGAAAACGTGGAAATTCGCGGGCTGATGTGCATGGCCGGCTTGGAAGGCGGCCTCGACGCCGCGCGGCGCGAGTTCGCCGCGCTGCGAATCTTGCGCGACCGCTTGATGGCCCGCGGCCTGGAAAGGGTGTCGCTCGCCGAGCTTTCGATGGGCATGAGCGGCGACTTCGAAGCGGCGATCGAGGAAGGGGCGACGATGGTCCGCATCGGCTCGGCGCTGTTCGAGCAGTTGGCTTCTTGAACGGAAGAAGGCGGGCTCACCACGGAGGCACGGAGGACACGGAGAATAGGACAGACGGAGCCACGGATTGAACACAGATGAAACACGGATAAGAAATGAGTTCGTTATCTGTGTTTCATCCGTGGCCGCTTCGAAAGATTTGTTTTCACTCCGTGGTCTCCGTGGTCGCCTTTTCGTTTTGATTTGAAGAGGTTGATTGATGATCGACTTGCAGCCGCACGCCGAAGGGACGATTTTGCCGATCCGCGCCCAGCCCGGCTCGCGACGCAACGAGATCCGCGGCCAGCAGGACGGCGCGTTGAAGGTCTGCGTCACGCAATCGCCGGAAAAGGGGAAGGCGAACAAGGCGATTGTCGAGCTATTGAGCAAGTCGCTCGCGTTGCGGCGGTCGCAGATCGAGTTGATCTCCGGCGAGACATCGTCGCAGAAGCGCTTTTTGATTCGCGGCGTGACGCCGAAGGAGTTGGCCCGGCGGATCGCGGCGGCGGGGTGATGATGAAGGTGAACCGCCATTTTCGCTTCGTTTTTCTCTAGCCCAGGCATTTATGCCTGGGTTCGCGTCGCAGCCTGCGCGCCGGCCCGAGTTCGCCGTTCCGCCGCCACGGGCGGCGGAACGGCGAAATCGGACTGAGGCGGGCGACGGCTCGGTGTCCCAGGCATAAATGCCTGGGCTAGAGAAAATAGAAAACATGTGCGGAGCGGAGTGACCGACAGCTTGCCGCCGGCCTCCGATTCGCGTATATTCCAGATGGGTTCGATCGGCTTGGCTCGTCGGACGCGGAGGTTGGAAGATGAACGTCGAAGGCATTCGCGAGGCGCTGCACAAGGACCCATTCGAGCCTTTCGTCGTGCGCTTGGCCGACGGGCGTTCGCTGCCCGTTCCTCATCCCGATTTTGTCGCCGTCCATCCGCGTCGCGTGATCGTCATCAGCGAAGACGGCTCTTGGTCGGTTGTCGAGCCGTTGCTCATCGTTTCGCTGGATTACGGACGAGGCAACGGCGCCTCAAAGCGGCGCCGCCGCGGGGCTTGAAACGCTGGTGATGCTGCGTTACGCTCCGGCTTCGGGCGGAATGGCGCCTTGCCCGGCGGCGAGCGGCGCGGCGTCAGCCGGTGCCGTCCTGTCAACGTGGAACATACGGTCGAAGCGCTCCCCGTAGAACGGACTACGTAGGGCCAATTCAACGAATGGCAGGTTAAGAGGGTAAAATAGGCCGCCGAACACCGCCGCGGGGGCGGCCATGGCCGGAGCAATGACCGCAAGGATGATCACCTTGCCCTCGATGCTTTCTTCCATCCAAGGCGCGACGGTCGCCAGCCCGAGGAACATTGCGCCCATTGACAGAACAACAATCCACAAGAAAAGCCAACCGCGGAAGCGCCCGGGGACCACTTCTCGCGGCAAGCGTGGCTGGCCAACAACATGCTGAGGGACAGGACGGCGGCGAGCAAGCCAAATACAGCCATATATTTCGTCGGGTCGGTTGCATCGGGGCCCAGACAGAAGCGGGACAGTAGACCGACCGCGGCCATCAGTAGGACGAGCAGGAGGAATGCGGCCTTACGCGAGTTCCCGGCGAGCCAGTGCCCAAGCAGCCACGCGATGCCCCACGCCAGCGCCAGCGACTCGCCGGCGAGGCCGAGCACTTCCCCCAATGCCTCGTCGCCCAAGGGATGCCGCACGATCGCGCGCCAGGCCAAGATCGCAATTCCCGTTGGAACAAGGATCAGACACGCCTGGCGATTGCGATTGGCCTTCGGCGCGAATAGCAACACGATCAAGATCGCCCAACACGGGAGCAAGGGCAAGTTGTAATACCAGCGCCATTGGAAAATCGTCGGCGGGCCGTCCTTGGGGCCGAGCGGACCGATGTCCTGCGAGGCCACGATCCGCAACTCACTGTTGCCAACGCTGAAAGGCGGCCGCCACGAGGGCGGGTTGGGCGTGTTTTCTCGGCCCGGCGGGGGGAACGTGCCTGAGCAAATCCGCCGGCCTCCTTGATAAACGGCAAATTGCGGCCGATTGGTCAAACCGACGCCCTCATCTTTACGGTAATCCCGTCCGTCGCCGTCGAGAAGATGATACCCGAGTCTAAGCAGCCCGCCGACCCGCTTCACCGCAACGTAAC
>CAWBRF010000042.1:0-5036 GCA_963791075.1 uncultured Planctomycetia bacterium | reverse complement strand
ATGAATCGCCTGAGAAGGTCCACGGCTGCGAGCGGAGCGTCGGGGGAAGTTCGGCGGCGTCGATCTGCAACAACCCCGTCGCCGCCGCGGCCTCGGCCCGCAACCCTGGCGCCGTCTGGACGACGACGATCCCCTCCTGGCGGCCGACGCCCAGGGCCTTGACCAGCGGCGTGACCAGCCGCGCCTGCGCCGCCGGCCCGGCAAACTTCTCCAACTCGATGCACACCTGTTGCCGCTGCTTGGCCGGCTCGAAGAGCTGGATGGCGATCTTCTGCTGTTTTCCCCCGGCGGACGGCGGCTCGACCGACCACTGCCGCACATTCGCGTCGAAAACGTTGACCACCTTGTAGTCGGCCGGGACTTCGAGGCTCATCTGGCCAAGCTCCGCGCGGCTGATTGCGTACGCCATGTTGATGCGGCTGCGGACGCCGGCTTCCTCGATCCAGACCTGCTGTTCGACCTCGGCGCTCACCAGGGCGGCCAGTCCGGCGGCCCCTTCGGCCTTGGGCGTCCAGTCGATGCGGACCATCAGCCGCCGCGCCGACAAAGGCCAGCACCACGGTCTCGTCGGCCGCCGGCTGTCGCTTTGCTTCCTTTCGCGCGTCCGGCGGCGGCACTTCCGTCGCGGCGATCAGCGGATACAGGTTCACCTTCACGCCCGCCTGGGGAATCCGCACCCGCCAACGGCTCACCGGGGCCTGCGGGGCCTGAAACGACACGCTGTTCTGCGCCCGGCATCTTGCTGATCGCCTTGGCATATTCCAGCGCCGAGCACGATCTGCTCCGCCTGCTTTGCCCTTCTTCTCCACCAACAGTTGTAGTCCTCGCCGGGGCCGCCGACGATCCGCGCCGGCTGCCCGCCAAGCATGGCCGCGGTGATGGCCGCGTCGGCCAGCCGCAAGCGGAATCTCGATGCCAACCTTCGGCCAGCAAGTCGATCTTCACGGCGGCCTTCACCCGGCACCACGTCCTTGGCCACGGCGGCCTCGTTGTCGATCTCGGTAATCACGGCGCTCACCGGCGGCTGAGGCTTCGCGGTCGGGGCGATTCTTCTCTTGGGCCGTCCGCCACAACTCCTCGAATTCCTCGTAGGGCAGGAAGACGCCGCGGCCGTGCTTCTCGAAGACCTGCCGCAGCTTGTCGTACGGGATGTAGATGTCCTGCTCCCGCAACGACTGGCCGTCGCGACTGCTGGCGGAGTCCGATGCGTCCTTGGCCGGCGCGAATGAATCCGCCCCGCGGACAGCGCAAGCAAATGTCAACAAACTCAGAACGGCCAACGTCGGCAAAAGCACGCGGGATTGCAGAGACATGAGATTTTCCCCGAGAAAGAGTGGCATGGTTCCGCACGCAGCCCAACACGCAGATGGGTGGTGTCAATCCACACGAGCACGGTGGGATTCGTGTATTGTACTTTCGTGGATTGCGAATGCAAGCTTCCGCAACTTCGGACGCATCGACGCCGGAAAAGGTTCCCAAACCCGAGATTCAGCGGCAACCGCCCACCATCATCTGTTGCCGCCGAAAAGGAATGCTTGCACGATCGCCGGCGGAAACGAACTTCCGCCGCGAAGCGCCGCCTGGCACGCGCCCCGGAGCGAAAAAACTAGCCGACCGCGGGCACGATCGCGCCGGTTACAGCCAGTCGCGGACCGCTCAACTCGGCGAAGAAGGCGTCGGCCGCCTGAGCGGCGGCGGACGAACGATGGATGGAAACGCCAGCCGGCATAAGCCAAAAATCAGCCGGCGCCAGCCCAACGGTCGCCGCTTCGCCGAGCGACGCCGCCGCGATCGGCGGCACAAAGGAGGAAGCCTCCGCTTCCGGCACTGCCGATGCGGCGCCATTGACCACGCCGCCCTCGGATGGCTGCGGATCGTACGCGACCGCGCTTTCCGGAAGCTCCATGACGACGCTGGGTCGGCTCGGGCCGGTCGCCCAGCGGGGCGCATGGGGGGGGGGTGCGTGGGGGCCTTGGTCACAGCGGTTGTCGTCGTGGTTGTCGCCGCAGGGGTTGTCGCCGCAGGGGTTGTCGTCGTTGCGCCGAGGCCATAAACGAGGTTCTCGACGATCAGATTCGCGTTCGGGGCGCCCAGCCCGGTCACCATGTCGTAGCCTGCCGTCGCCGAATAGTCGTTGTTGTGACCGCTGGTCACGTCGTAGAAGTCGCTGCTGGGCAGGGCGTAAATGGCGGAGGGGACATTTTGCAGTGCGGCGGCGCCGTCAGCGCGCGGCCTTGGTTGGCAATCGCCATCAAGGCCGCCCATTGCGGCGACCCGGCGCTCGTCCCGCCAACGGTGAACCAACCGCTCTGGCCAGCGTAGGAGACCGAATCGTAGATCGCCACGCCGGTGTTTGGGTTGGCGTCGTAGGCGACGTCGGGCGTCGTTCGCCGCCCCGTGCTCTGCACGCCGGTTTGATAGGCCGGCTCCGACTCATACGCGCTCACGCCGCCGCTGCTGCCGGACCAGGCGGTTTCCGACGTGCGGACCGAGGAGGAATTCATTGAAAGCGCCGTGCCGCCGACGGACAAGACATTGGGTGAAACCGCCGGCCATTCGCCGTCGCCGCCGCTGTCGCCGGAAGAGGCCACGAACGTGACTGGCGCATGTCCGGCCGGGGTGGTGAAGTAGCTGTCGTAAGCGGTTTCGCCGTTGAATTCGCTTCCGCCCCAACTCATGGAAACGACGCTGACGCCCGCTTGCTGGCGGGCGTAGTTTACCGCAGTCAGCAGGTCGCCCAGGCTGGCGGAATTCGCCTCCACGAGAAGAATGCTCGCGCCGGGGGCGATAGCGTGCGCCACTCGACGTCCAAAGAGATCTCCAGGGACCAGCCGGCGTCCGCGGCGGGAAGTCTCGACGACCCATTCTCACCGACCACGGTGAACTTCGGCGGGGCGGCGACGCCAAACTGCGCATCGAAGACGTTCAAGTCATTGACAACGTCCGGGTCGTTGTACGCGTAGACAATCGCGATTGTTTGCCCGGCGCCAGTGCCGGAGATCGTGCCGCTGGAGGACGTAAAAGCGATCTGGTCGAAGCCGTAGGCGTGACGGATCTGCGCCGGCGCGTAGCCGGAGGGCGACGTGTTGGTCGCCAGCGGCGAGATCAGCGGCTGGGCCAACGCCGAAAGCGGCGACGCCGATAGGAGCGATCGCGATTCCAAGGCTTCGACGGCCCCTATCCGCCGCTTCAGCTTTGCCCTGCGCCCGGACTTTCCACGAGCGCCAAAGGAAATTGGACGAAACACACGCGCCTCCTCCCGCACTGTGCGCGAATGCCCCCACTCGCGTCCACAACGACGGACTCATCCGAAAAGAAGAATCCTCGGCTCACCGCAATTGTATACCGTGGCGACGGCGTGCGTCAAATTCCATCGCCCCTTGTCTGAGATCGGCAACAATCGCCCGCACAAAGACAAAAGTCGAAGTTCTTTGTATCGAAACGGGACAATTTTGTCAAGATCGGTATACTATAATCCCGGCGTGGCCCCTCCAAATGGTGCTGTATCAAGGCTGGCCGCGGCGCTTTTCATCAGTTCGCTGCCGCCGTATGCGGCGATCTGGCTGCCGGCCGCCGTTCGGCAGGCGAGTAGCGTTGCCCTGACAAGATCGAACGTCCGACCCTTGTTCACGATTTTGTCGGGAGCTTTCTCGATTTTTACGGCGGCGGCCCGCTCGGCGCGGCGGTTCTCGCGGTTTTCGCGGCATTGCTTCTCGTCGGCCGGTGGAAGCGGTTTGTGCCAGACCTTCGCGTCGAAGGACGGCTGATCGGCGCCTTGTGAGCCTGCTTTCCATCCTCATCCCCTTTGCAATGTCGCAGCGCCTCCCGATCTTCGTTGCCGGGCGCTACACCATCATCGCGCTGCCGCCGTTTGCCGTGGGGCTGGCCTGCCTGCTGCGGCGTTACGCGCCGCCCACGCCCGTTGCCGGCGCGCTCTGCGTTGTGCTCCTCGGAAGCGCAGCGGGGGAGGCAAGCGGCCGCGGCGCTCGGCGGCGGTGTGGGAAGCGAGTGCGCAAGAGAGCAAAAGGCGGACATTCCACTTTTCATCTTGTCAGACCGTTCGGGCTTGTTATGATCTCGCAATGGGTGGACGTAAACGGGGCGCTCATGACCGCCGCTGAGTCAAGGCCCCTTGCTGGCGGGGTACGATGGAAGGTTGGTTCAGTCCATCAATCGTCCGCCAAAGAAGGGGCCTTTCCGCCCCTATGCTTCCTTGCCTGCAACTGCGGAATGACTTATGGAACTGCAACGCAAGCCTGATTTCGAGACGGCGCTCGCGCGCGTCTCCGCTTGGTTCGAGCACGAGTTGCTGGACCGTCCGCCCGTCCGTTTTTCGGAACACAATGCGGACTACGCGGGCAGCCATACGCTGGCCGGGCGACACTGGCCGGATGTCAAGTCGCGCTGGTTCGACGCGGAGTTTCAGGTAGACTACTTCATCGAGTCGATCCGCGACCGCTGTTTCCACGGCGAGACCTTCCCCGTCTTCTGGCCGAACCTGGGACCGAACGTGTACGCGGCTTTCCATGGCGCCGAACTGGACTACGGCGAGGTCACCTCGTGGATCCGGCACTGCATCCATGACTGGCGCGACGTGCCGAAGCTGAAGTTCAGCCGCGACAACGCCTATTTTCGGAAGATCGAGGAACTGACCCGCGTCGCCCTGGAGAAGTCGGCGGGCCGATTCCTGGTGGGCTACACCGATCTGCACGGCAGCCTGGACTGCGCCGCCGACTGGCGCGACCCGCAACTGCTCTGCATGGACCTGGTCGACTGTCCCGACAAGGTGCACGAACTCGTACGTCTGGCCAACGAGAACTTCCTCGCGGTTTACGACCACTACGACGCGGTCCTGAAGTCGCACGGCCAGCCGTCCGTGACGTGGATGGGCATCCCCGCGGTCGGCAAGATGCACATCCCCAGTTGCGACTTTACCGCGTTGACCTCGACGGCCCACTTCTGCGAGTTCTACCTGCCGTCGCTGCTGGCGGAGGTCGAACATACGAGCCACAATGTTTTTCACCTCGACGGGTAAC
>CAWBRF010000041.1:0-25049 GCA_963791075.1 uncultured Planctomycetia bacterium | reverse complement strand
CCCACGATTTGGCCTATGAAAAGGGCGTCGATTGCGCCAACTGCCACCGCAACGTCGTTCACGGCGCAGGGCGACGTGCCGCGGGAGCGATGCCTCTCCTGCCATAGCCGGGCGGGCGATCTCGCCCGCTACTCCGACCATGAGTTTATGCACGCCAAGCACGTGACCGAGCACAAGGTGGACTGCATCCAGTGCCACACGCCGATCGAGCATTCGCTGGAGCACAATAAGCTCGCCCATGCCTTGGCCGACTGCCAGTCCTGCCACCCCAATCACCATCGCGAGCAACTCGAAATGCTTCAGGGCCACGGCGAGACGCTGCTCGCGGCGCAGTCCGGAGGCATGGCGGTGATTCGCGTCGAGTGCCGCACCTGCCATCGCCTTCAAGAGATTTCGCCGACCGGCGCGGTCATCTGGCGTGGCTCGGCGGACATGTGCCTGATGTGCCACGACGCGGCGACGGTCAAGGAGTTTTCCGCCTATCACAAGAAGCTGCGCGGCTCGCTGCCGGAGATTCAGGAGGCCATCGCCCGGGTCCGCGCCGCGATCGCCTCCGCGAAAGTGCCGGAGAAGCGCACCGGCCAGCTCGCCGCCGAGCTGGACAGCATCCAGCACAACCTCGATTTTCTCCGCGCCGGCAACGACGTGCACAACATGCACTATGCCGCGAAGCTCAATGCCGCCCTGGTCGATCGCACTTCGTCGCTGTGTCGCGAGTTGAAGGTTGCCCCCCCGACGGTCTCCCTTCCCCCGCCGCCGGGAAAATAGGAAGGATGAAGGCGGAAGGATGAATGCGGAAACGCAGCCATTCTTCGTCCTTACTCCTTTTCCAAGATTCCCCCGCCGCCGGCGAATGACCGTTCGGGCGGCCGTTGCGCGGCGAAATCCCGCCGTGCGGCCCAAATTGCGCAAATCGCGTCACTTTTCACTCAATGGGAGGACTGGTTATGATCAAGAAGGCCATTTTGTTGGGCGGCGGACTGCTCGCGGGGCTTGTGCTCCTGGGGAGCGGCGGGCTCAGCTACATCCGCACCTCGGCGGGCTGCCTGAGAGAGACCGTCGAAAACAGCGTGCCGATCGACTTCCAGATCCAGCGCGCAGAAACATGATCCAAGACCTCGTTCCGGAAGTGCGAAAAAACATGCACCTCATCGCCAAGGAAGAGGTCGAGGTCCAGCGACTCGAAGAGCAGATCGCCCGGACCGAGGAAACCCTGAAAAAGGAGAAGACGCAACTGCTGCGGCTGAAAACGGACCTCGCCGCCGGCAAGAGCGCGCTTCAATATGGCGACCGCAGCTACTCGGTCGACGAGGTGAAGAACGAGCTGGCCCATCGGTTCGAGCGATACAAGACGGGCGACGCGACCCTGGCCAGCCTGAAAGAGATTCGCAGCGCCCGCCAAAAAAGCCTCGCCGCCGCCCGGGAGCAGCTTGACGGGATGTTGGCGGCCAAGCGGCAGTTGCAGGTCGATGTCGAAAACCTGGAAGCGCGGACGAAGATGGTCGAGGTTGCGCAAACCACCAGCAAGTATCAATTCGACGAGACCCAACTAGGACGGGTCAAGGAGTTGATCTCCAACCTGCGGACCCGCCTGGCGGTGGCCGAGAAGATGGTCAATGCGGAGGTCAATTTCCAGGACGAGATCCCCGTCGATAAGGCGACGCCGGCGAACATCGCCGAACAGGTTGGCGATTATTTTGCCGACCATGCGGCGGAAACCCGCGTGGCGAAGAAGTGATTCATGGCTCTTTGCGGCAGGATGATGCTGTGGGTCGATGCGGTGGGCGGATACTGGGTTTGCCTCGCGGACGAGGTTGTGCTCGGCCAGCCGGCCAGCGGCGGCGGCGGGCCGGACGTGCCCATTCTGGCCGACCTCTCCAGCCGCCACGCCCGCATCCGCCGCGACGGCGAAGGCCATCTCCTCGAGGCCCTGCGGCAGGTCCGCTTGGACGGCCGGACCGTCCGCGGGACGACTTGGCTGTCCGACGGGGCGCGGATCGAGTTGGGCGATGGCGTGAAGCTGTTGTTTCGCCGCCCGCACCCCTTGAGCGCCACTGCCCGGCTGGAATTCGTCAGCCATCATCGCACGCATCCGGGGGCGGACGGCGTCCTCCTCCTGGCCGATTCCTGCGTCCTCGGGCCGGACGCCCGCAGCCACGTCGTCTGCCGCGACTGGCCGGGGGAAGTGATTCTCTATCGCGCCGGCGACGAGCTGTTTTGCCGCAGCCAGGGGCGGTTCGAGATCGACGGCCGGCCTTGCAAGGACCGCGGCCGGCTGACGTGGAACTCCCGCATCGCCGGCGAGGGATTTTCCTTGAACCTGGAGGCAATGGTACAATAGCGGTGGCGTTTGGGTGAACGCGAAAACAGAAAGACCGGGAAGGCGGCCACGGATTGAACACAAATGAAACACAGATAAAGACAGACAATTGTTTTCTCTCTGCGTTTGATCTGTGTTCAATCTGTGGCTTGCTCCGCTCGCTCTTCGTCCATGGCGTCAATGGTTGCGGTGAAGCTGTCCCGTGAACTCCGACATGCACGATTCGCCGGGTGTGACGACCGATCCGCAGGGCAACCGCCCCGCCGGGCGCTTCCTCTATCCAAGCGGCTCGCGCCCCCTGGAGGGCTACACGATCAAACGCGGCGTCGGCGAGGGGGGATTCGGCGAAATCTATTTCGCCGCCAGCGACGCCGGCAAGGAAGTCGCCCTGAAGCTGATCCGCCGCAACCTCGACGTCGAACTCCGCGGCATCCGCCAGTGCCTCAACCTGAAACACCCCAATCTGCTCGCCCTCTACGACATCCGCCGCGACGACAAGGGCGACACGTGGGTCGTCATGGAGTACATGTCCGGCCGCAGCCTCGAGGAGACGATGGCCGCCCATCCCCGCGGACTGACCATCGCCGAGGCCCTGGTCTGGATCCGCGGCATCGGGGCCGGAGTGGCTTATCTCCACGACCACGGCATTGTCCATCGCGACCTGAAGCCGGGCAACATCTTCTCCGACGAGGGCCTGGTCAAGGTCGGCGACTATGGGCTGTCGAAGTTCGTCTCTTGCAGCCGCCGCAGCGGACACACCGAAAGCGTCGGCACCGTCCACTACATGGCCCCGGAAATCGCCAACGGCCGCTACGGAAAGGAAATCGACGTCTACGCCATGGGCATCATCCTCTACGAGATGCTCACCGGGCAGGTCCCCTTCGACGGCGAGAGCGTCGGCGAGGTGCTGATGAAACACCTGACCGCGCGGCCCGAACGTCTCGATGCTCCCTGAGCCGTACCGCGGCGTCGTCGCGCGGGCGTTGGAAAAGGACCCCGCAAAACGATTCGCGTCGGTCGGCGAGATGCTTGCCGCCCTGCCGGCTGCCGCTAATGCGGGTCCGCCGTCGCTTGCGGTTTCGCGGAGGGAGCCGCCAGTTTCCACCCCGCCGCCCATCCACCCTTCACGCCCTTCACACCCTTCCTCCGCTTCCCCCATCCCCGCCGAGGTGGTCGATGAGGAGCCGATCTTCCGGGCGATTGTCCACGCTTGGGGCAGGTGCCGCCGCTTCTGGGCGACGCTCGACATGACCGCGAAGATCCTCCTTGCCATCTTGGTCGTCGTCGCTCTGCACCCTGTCCTCGGGCTGGTTGCCGCGCTGGCCGTCGTGCTGCTCCCTCTCTATTTCATTTACCGCCTCGTACGGATGGTCGTGTTGGCGATTATCGGCAAGCCAGCCGCTCCAGTGCCCGACGCGCCGGCCAAACCGACTTCAGTTGCCTCCCCGCCGCCGGTCGAAAGACCCGCGCCGCGCTGGATCGTCAAGTCGCCGCGGGAGCGGACGGCGGAATTGCTCGCCTCGCTCTTGGGCAGCGCGTTGGCCACGGCGGCGGTGTGCGTGGCGATGGTCCTGCTGGCCGCCCGCCGCGGACTGACGCCCCGGCCGGAGGAGTGCGCGTGGCTGGCCCTGACGAGCGTCGCCGGGGCCTGGACGGTGCTCGCGGCGGGAAAATTCTGGGAAGGCTCCGACGGCGAGCCCATGTTGCGGCGGTTTCTTCTCATGGTCGTCGGCCTGGGCCTGGGCGCGGCCGCCTGGGGCGTCGCCGATGGACTGCACGCCGCCCTCCCACCAAGCCCGGGTCTTCCGGTCGCGCGGGAATTCGGCGACCTCGCGCCGGCGAGTTTCTACGACGCCGGCCGGCCGCTCCTGATGGCCTACATGGCGTGCTTCGGCACGCTCTTCGCCCTGGTGCGCTGGTGGCGGCAAGTCGATCCCCGGCGGCAAAAGCGGCTGAGCCTGTGGACGGTGATCGTTTCCGCCCTGACCGGCGGGATCGTCGCCGCGGTGTGGCATTTCCCCCAGCCTTGGCTGCCGATGGTCGCCGCGAGCATGTCCGTCGCCGTGCAATTGGCCAGCCCGTGGGCGCTGCGGCGCGAACGGAAAGGAGCGAAAACATAATGCTCGCCGTACATATGCCTGCATCCGACGCTGTGCCCATATTAGTTGTTACGGTTTTTTTCCTTGTCGTGACGGTCACATGCCTGGGCGTGCTTGCAAGATTGCTATCGGACGGCAAGACGCGGAAGGGGACGTTGGTGTTTCTTGGGCTTGTCGGCGGGTTGGCGGTGCTTTCGGTGAGCGGTGTTTATTTTCTGACCTCCTCCTTCGTTCCCGTGCCGGACGCTGCGCGCCCCGCCGCCGTACTGCTGCCTCCGCCTTTCGTCTCGGCGCCAATCGCCGAGGCCGCGGACTCGCAGACCGATGGCGGTCCGATCGTGCATGCGTTGCTCCGGGCTTTGAGCAAGGCGCTGGCCGAAAGCGGCGAGGTGGAGAAGGCCGCCAAGGGGCGCCGCCCGCGCCGTCGCGTCCGGCATGGATCGATTCTCCGCCCGGCCGCCACGGCGACGTTTACCGCCAGCCCGTGCTCATCGGCCCCTACACGACGCAGGCCGAGTGCGAGGGAAAAGTCCAAGAAACCTTGCAAAAATCCCTGGCCGACTACGCGGAACTGTATCTGGGCGGCCCCGCGCCGCCGGCCGGTTCGTTCTCCGCAAAGGATCTTGATGCGCTTGTCAAGGATCGCTTCGAGGAAACGATCCAGTCCTCGGTCGGCCCGATGATCCAACTGCACCTGCTTTTGGAATTCGATCGCGGCGTGCGGGAAGGGATCCAAAAGGCGGCCGAGCGCGCCCTGATCGACCGGCGGCTCTGGCGGACGGGGACATGCTCGGCCGCCGTGCTCGCGCTGCTGGCCGTGGCCCTGACGTACCTGAAGGCCGACCTAGCCGCCGGCGGGAAGCATCGCCGGCGATTCCGTTTCGTCGCGCTGTTCGCCGCGGCGCTTGTCCTCCTCTCCTGCTGGCTTTCCCTTGCGCGGGATAACAGAGACCGCCGCCATGTCACAGGAAAATAAGAGCGACCAATTGCTGATCGAGCGCATTCGCGCCGGCGAGGCGGAGGCGTGGAACGAGTTGATCGCGCGTGACGAAGGGCGGCTGCTGGGCTACGTGATTCGCCGCACGCCGCATCGCGCCGCGGCGGAAGACCTGGTGCAGGAAACGTTCGTCGGCTTCTTGACGAGCCTGCCGAACTACGACTGCCGCCAGCCGTTGGAGGGTTACTTGTTCTCCATCGCCGCGCACAAGCTGACCGATTTCTTGCGCCGCGAGCGTCGCCGGCCGACGATCCCCTTGGCCGACTCGAGCGGCGACCCGCGGCAGCCGCTCGACCGCGCCCGCCCGGCGAGCAGCCTCGCGCGGAGCGGCGAGCGGCGGGGGCTGGAAGAGGCGGCCTTGGCGGCGGCTTTGGCCGAGCAGATCGCCCATTGGCGGCGCCGCGGCCAATGGGACCGGCTGAAGTGCGGCGAGCTGCTCCTGGTGCGGGGATGGAGCAATAAGGAGGCGGCCGCCCGGCTGGGACTGTCCGAACAGACGGCGGCGAATTACAAGTTCGAGTTGCTCGACCGGCTCCGCGCGGCGGTCCGAAAACAGGGCCTGCCGGAGGAAGTCTTCCCGGAATTGAAGATTGCAAAATGAAGATTGCAAATTGCAAATTGCAAAATGATCGGGGCCGCCGGCGCGGCGAGATTGTGCGGCATGGCGGCGGCTTTGCTGTCTTGCATTTTTCACTTTGCAATTTGCATTTTGCATTTTGCAATCGTCCGTTTCTCGTCGCCTTGCCCCCGGCCAATGGTGTTCGCCGCCGCCGATGACTGAATCCTTTCGTCAATCCGACTTGGAGGCTTTCCTCGACGAGGCGCTGCCCGCGGAGGAGATGAGCCGCATCGAGCAGGCGTTGCGCGGCGACGCCGAATTGGCGCGGCGGTTGGCCGGCGTTCACGCGCGGCGCGACGCGGGCGTGCACTCGCTGGGCGAAGTCTGGCGGCGGCATCGGCTCAGTTGTCCGACGCGGCAGGAGTTGGGCGGGTTTCTCTTGGGCGCCTTGCCCGAGGAAACCGCCGATTACATCGCCTTTCACGTCGAGATGGCCGGCTGCCGCTTTTGCCAAGCGAATTTGGCGGACCTGGAGGAGAGGCGAGCGGCGCTGGACCGGACGGCCGAAGTCCGCCGCCGCCGCTATTTCGATTCCAGCGCGGGCTTCCTTCGGAGGAAATGATGAGAGATGAGGGATGAGGGATGAAAAGAGGGCAAAACGACGGGGAACGAGCCCTCATTCCGCCACCCCTCATCTCCCATCTCTTGTCCCTCATCGTTCCGCCGTGCCTGTCACTTGCGAAACTTGGCGACCAGCCACCAGGCGAAGACGAACAACAGCGAGCCGAGCAGCGCCGCGGCCAGCTCGTGGAAGTTGATCGTCATCTCGCGCAGGCCGGGGAGGATGTTGAGGGGATTGAAGATCAGGCCGCCGATCAGGGCCCCGGCCATGCCGACGCCCAGGTTCGTCCAACGGCCGAGCCCTTCCTTCTTCCACGTGACCAGCCTGCCGGTCAATGTCCCCGCCACGGCGCCGACGACCAGCCAGACAATAAACTGCTGCAATGTGATCATCTCTGCGAACTCCTGTTTAGAAGGTTGAAAAGGGGACGGCGAGGGAAGAAAGGAGTTAGGAGTTGGAATTCCGGACTCCTAACTCCTACCTCCTAACTCCTTTCTTCTCTTTCCATCCGTCATCCTTCCGATTAGTCCAGCCAATCCCCCTCGGCCAGCCGCGCGGGGCGTACTGTTCCGTCACGTAGCTGATGTCCTTGCTGATCAGCGATTCCACTTCCAGTTTGAAGCCGTTGTCGAGGAGTTTTTGGATTTCCTTCTGCCACGGCTTTTTGTGCGCGAACCAGGGATACGAGGCGATCTGCTTCGCCCGCTTGCGGTCCGTGTCGTTCATCGCGATCTTCACGCTGTCGGACAGGCCGCAACGCGCGAAATCGATCGAGCGGAGGCCGAGGAAGCGGGCGTCGGGGATGGCCATTCGCTGCGACTCGTAGGCGAGGTTGATCGAGCCCTGCTTGATCACGCTGTAGATGTAGTATCCCCAAGGGTCGTTGTCCAGGAGGCAATAGATGGGCAGTTTCAGTTCGTCGTGCAGGCGGTGCAGGAGCCGCCGCACGCCGCGGGGCGGCTGCCCGCCGCCGTGGGTGAGAATGCAGTTGTTCTTCCGCCAGAACTTGTCTTCGTTGAACCGCTGCCAGACGGTGTCCTTTTCGACGTGCAGGACGAACTTCGCCTTGCAACTTTTCACTTGGATCACCTCCGGCTCGACGATCGAGGGGATGCCGTAGCCGCCGGAGCCCATCCGGCGCAGTCGATCTCGTCGCCGCGGTCCACCAAGACGATGTCGCCGACCATGTCGCCGCGCTTCTGCGCGTAGAGGTGCAATTCCTCGCGAAGACTGCCGAGGAGGACCTCGACGTCCTCGATCACCGGGTCGCACTCGGCCTGGTCCGCGAACGTCTCTTCCTTGGCCCCTTCGATCGTGTGCTTCAGCAGGTAGTAGAGACCGCGGATGCTGGTTGTCTTGCCCTCGGCGATCAATTGCGAGGCCCCGCTGGCGACGAGCATCGTTTGCATGTAGCTCTTCGCCTGGGAGAGGTTGAAGAGCTGCCGCCGGTTGGTGTTTCGCCCCATCTCGATGAAGCGTTTCGCCTTGTTGTAGCGGACGTTGGAGAGGGAACGGGCGGGGATGTCCATGTGCGGATCGCGGCTGCGGTCGGCCGACGCGACGACTTCGTCGGCCAGCTCCACGAGCCGCGCGAGCGTCTTGCTGTCTTTCGCGGAGAGCTTTTCGGCGGCGGAAGCGGTCTTTGGCGGCATGGGTTGGAAATCCTCCGTTGTCAAGCGTGCGTCAACCGTGTTCGATCGGCTTCAACTCCATCCATGCCGGCGTCAATCCGTAATAGAGCACATCCGGGTCGATGTCCGCGCCGTTGGGCCAGACGATCGTGCCCTGCTGCGGATCGACGCGGACGGAACGGAAATACGCCGGGTTGTCGCGCAGCGGCGCGAAGATCGGCCCGTGCAGATAGACGGAAAGGTCGATTTCCTTCGTCGAGCCGTCGGTGAACTGCAAGCGGACGAGGAAGTCGCGCAGCGGTTCAACGCCGCAAATTCGAATTAGTTCTCGCATACTTCACCGTTAATCCAGCGGGTCGATGTCCTCCAGCGGGAGGCCACCTCGCGCCCGCTCCCAGTCAGCCAGTAATTCTTGCCGATGTAAAGACGCCCATTCGACGACCATTGCCCGGACCCGCCGCGGCAGCCGGCCTTCCCGACAATCCAGGGTTTCGATGGAGAACGACGCTTCGTCGCCGCCGTACTCCGCGTGGAAATGAGGTGGACTATGGTTGTTGTAATTCATGAAAATCGCGATTCCGAAGAAAAACGACACTCGCGGCATTTTGCGGTTATTCTCCCGTTTTTTCCTTTGCAGGCGAGCGACCCTCCGCCGGCCCGACGATCAACACCCCCTTGCCGAAATCGGCGTCCTCCTCCTCGACGGCCCGGCCGCGGTCGTCGAGCTTCATATCGGCCTGGAGCGTCCGCTTTTTGGCCACGTCCAAGAGCCGCTGGTGGAGGCGGGCGCGGTCGGCGCCGTTGATTTGGCTCACCGCGCCGGCCACCTCGCCGAGATAGCGGAGGAAGATCGCCCGCCGCTGCCCCTCGTGCTTCACGCGGTTGCGCCGCCGCAGGAACATCCCCAGCTTGCGGCCGACCGCTTGCAAGGCCAGCCGCAGCTCTTTCTGAATCTCCGGATAGCCGGCGACCGCCTCCTTCGATTCGCTGGTGAAAGGGACCCAAACGCTGGCCATGTGGACCATCAGCGTCACCGGGCCGCTGGGCAGCGCGCCGCGCGATTGGCTCAGGCCGTAGCCGCGCCAGTTGGTCGTCATCACGCTCTGGGTGATCGCGCAGGCGCCGGCCTGGAACTGCAAGGGGACGCGGTTGGCGTAGCGGAGCAGGGTCATCGACTGGCCGTCGTGCAAGTTGACGTTCCGCATCGCCTCGTGGAGCTTGGCGATTTCCGCCGCCTTGAGCTTGCCCGGCGACGACCGCCTGCGCAGGCCGGCCTCGTGCAGAATCTTGTCCGCGGCCTCCGCTCCCACGCCGTCGAAGGTGGTCGAGAGGAACTGCCGCAGGGTGCGGGCGTCGCTGGCCTCGAGCAGTTCGTGCAGGGCCTCGCGGGAGACCTTTTTGCGCCGCCGATGCGCCGCCGTAGGCCAGGCCGACCTCAATGAGGAAGGGATTGCCGCGATAGACCGACGGGGCCCGCGTGGCGGCGGCGTAGAATTCGCCCGGCACCACCTGGTGCAGCCCGCGAAGGATCAACTCCTCGCCGATCGGCGCGATGCAATCGGTCGCCGGGGCGCCGATCTTCGTCCGTTGGATCGACTGGTAAAGCTGATCGGCCTCGCGGCGGCCGCACTTCCGCGTGCTCGCCCGCGTGCTCACCTTGGCGGTTTCGCAGACCTTCCTGGCCACGGCCGGGCTGACGCGGGAGAACGAGTGGGTGAGAAACTGCGAGACCGTCGGGGCCTTCGTCTCCTTGAGCATGGCGACCAACATTCCCAGTTCGACGCCGTAGGGATGCGGCTTGATCTCCCGCGGCTCCGGCGGCAGCGTCTCGCTTACGCGCGGATTCTCCCAGGCGGCCCCGTCCGCGTCGATGTAGTGGATCGTCACGTGCGGGTTGGCGATCGCCGTTTGCTGGAGATATTCGTTGACGCTCCCGCGGCCGCGTTGATAGCGGGCCTCCAGCTCGATCGTCACGCGGGTGCCGTGGTCCGCCTCGATCCATTCGATTTCGTGTTTCTCGATGTCTTTGCGGCCGCGGTTGTTGGGGGCGATTTCCTGCCCGTCGCCGCGGCCGTTGAGGATCTCCGGCCGGTTCCGCTTCGTGTCGATCTGGATCTCGTAGTAATGGGCGGGGGCCCGCTTCGAAATCTTCGACATGATCTTCACCGGCTTGCCGGTGGTCAACAGGCCGTACATCCCCGCGGCGCTGATGCCGATCCCCTGCTGCCCGCGGCTCATCCTCATGCGGTGAAATTTCGAGCCGTAGAGCAGCTTGCCGAAAATCAGCGGGATCTGCTTCCGCAGGATGCCGGGCCCGTTGTCCTGGACGCCGACCTTGAACCGCTCCTGCTCGACGCGCTGGATGTGGACCCAGATTTCCGGGAGGATGCCGGCCTCTTCGCAGGCGTCCAGGGCGTTGTTGACCGCCTCCTTGACGGTGGTCAACAGGGCCTTGCGGGGATTGTCGAAGCCGAGCAAGTGGCGATTTTTTGCAAAGAACTCGCTGACGCTGATGTCGCGCTGGCTGGCGGCCATCGACTGCGCGGTCGCCCGCCGCCGCGGCCGCAATCGGCCCTGGCCGTTGGAGCCATTATCGCCGTTGCCGTCCTCGGGGGAGTGGCCGTTGCCGTCGGGAGAATCGTCGGCCTCCAGCAACGGGTCGTCTACGGTGGACTCGGATATGCGTTCGATCATGGTCAAAGTGGAATTATGCGGATTTTGCGTTCATGGTCCCCTCTCCCTTCGGGAGAGGGTTAGGGTGAGGGGAAGCTTGGTCCCGCTCGTTGTATCCCCGCCGCGCCGAATGCTTAGGCATTGGTCAAATGTGAATCTCGCGGTCGCCAAAATACACGTGGCAGGACTCGTAATTGCCCGAATCGTCAACAAAAGTCAGCGTCCAGCCGTTATCGAATGCGAGCGTGAACGACCTTGGCGGGTTGACCTTTGCCTCGGTCACTGTGTGGCTCAGGAGGCGGTGGATCCTGTAGGAATCCCGGTCATCGTTGTTCTCCGCGGCCTTGTCGATCACCACCGACTGCCCATCGCGCACTTCCCAATATCCTTCGACGGTGACAACGCAATTCTTTTCAGTATAGGGATTACCGCCGAAAACGAACTGGAGCTGGCATATCCCGACGCCAATGTAGTCGAGTGTCTTTCCGACGAACGGAGTAAGGTCAAGCTGTTCTGGCACGCCGTACATTTTTCATCCAGCATCTTCTTCGGCACCGGCCGCGCGAAAGAAAGGAGACGCAACAAACATTGGCGCTTTCCCGTCGCGACGCCGCGTCTTCTCCGCCCCCCCCTCACCCTAACCCTCTCCCGGAGGGAGAGGGGACGCGGTTTGCGGAGACTTTGCCAATTATACAGGCTCTCCGGGCGGCATCCCAGGCGTCTTTTTCCGGGCTTTCCGCAGAGTGCGTAGGTTTGTTACGTCCGGCAAACAAAGATTCACCGGCACGCCCGCGCCAATCCGACATTCCATACTGACCGGAGGACTTTTGCCTGGGTGCTGTGTGCCACTGCTGGACAAGCCAGCGGGGCGCCATGCCCACGCTTGCGTCGGCATGAGGCGTAACGTGGAGAACATGCCCACGCAAGCGTGGGCATGGCACCCATCAGGCACCCATCAGGACGCTACCGCGTTGTGAGAAACGCCCCAGGCATCCCCCTTCGGACTGGCCTCGATACCCGACAATCAGGAGCCTGCCATGGTTCATCGCGCGACGATCCTTGCGGCCGCGGCGGCGGTCGGCGTGTTCTGCATTCTCCCGCAAGCGGCGTCGGCCCAGTATCCGGCCGGGCCGGGCGACTATTATTACAGCTACCTCTGCCCGCGGCCCGTGCCCCCAGTGGTCGGCTACACGTACATCACCTATCCGCCGTTGGCGCCGCATCAGTTCCTTGGCGGTTCCCACTGCGAGTGCTTCAAGACGTGCAACTGCGACGGCACGGTGACGCGCACGTCGATCCATTACAACCACTGTCTGTGCGGCTGCTTCAGGCCGTCGGTGATGTGGGGCGTCTCCGTTCCGCACACGCCGCCGGCCAAGCCGGGCTCGGTGTTCTGCATGCCGTAGGCAACCGTTCACAGAGGCTTTTGCCTGTGCGCCGCGGCCGTTGCTCCGCACGGTTGACGATTCGCAGAGGACCCTTGGCTCCCCTTTCCGTGGGGTGGAAACGCGATATTCTGGACGCTTCCAACCGCAGAGAATCGCGCCGATGCAACTGGACCCCCTCGACTGGATCGTCGCCGCCGGCATCCTTGTCCTTTGCTTCTCGCCGGCCCTGCTCTTTGGCAAGCGTGGGAAGCGATCGGGAAAGCAGACCTGCAAGTTTTTCGCCGCGGGCCGGGCGGCGCCCTGGTGGCTGGCCGGGCTGTCGATGGTCGCCGCCACTTCGGCAGCGATACGCTGACCGGCGTCGCGACCGTCTTTTCCGTTTTCCGCTGGCGGCGGAATGGTTGCGAAAATGTTGACGCCGCGGGGCGAATCAGGCAGAATAGGGGAGGTTGCGGAAACCGCTGCGGCAAGACCGTTGGCCGCCGATCCGCAAAACCATCCCGCCAGCAATCCCCCACCCCTGAAAAAAGGACCCACCACCGTGCAAGTCTCTCGCCGCCGATTTCTGCAGAGCGCCGCCGCCGGCGCGGCCGTGGCGCCGTTTGTTCTTCCTTCCCGAGTCTGGGCCGCCGAGACCAAGCCGAACTCCCGTCTGACCATGGGCTTCATCGGCGTCGGCAAGCAGGGCGGGTACCTGTTGAGCTGTTTCCTGGGGATGGAGACCGAGGTCCTGGCCGTCTGCGACGTGGACAGGAATCGCCGCAACGACGCGAAGCGCCGCGTCGATGAAAACAATGTCAATCAGGGCCGCTCGGCCGCGAAGTGCGACGCCTACAACGACTTTCGCCGGATCATCGATCGCAAGGACATCGACGCCGTTTGCATCGCCACGCCCGACCACTGGCACGCGATCGTCACCCTGGCCGCCCTGCGGTCCGGCAAGGACGTCTATTGTGAAAAGCCGTTGACGCAGACGATCGACGAGGCGGTTCGCGTGATGCGGGCGGTGGACGCCAACAACCGCGTGCTGCAAACCGGCTCGATGCAGCGTTCGATGCCGGAGTTCCGCGTCGCCTGCGAGTTGGTTCGCAACGGGGCCATTGGCAAGATCGAGCGCGTCGAGTGCGCTTTCGGCGATCCGCCGCGCTGGTGCGACCTGCCGAAAGAAGCGATGGAGCCGGGGCTGGATTGGGACCGCTGGCTGGGGCCGGCCCCGTGGCGGGAGTACAATTCCGTCCTCAGCCCGCGCGGCGTCCACACGCACTTCCCCAATTGGCGAGGTTTCCGCGAGTACGGCGGGGGCGGGGTCGCCGACTGGGGCGCCCACCACCTCGACATCGCCCAATGGGGCCTCGGCATGGACACCAGCGGTCCGGTCGAAATCCTGCCGCCGAAGCGCCGCGGCGACAAGCGCGGGGCGATGCTCGTCTACGCCAACGGCGTCACTGTCGAACACAAGGACGGCTTCGGCGTCGACTTTTTCGGCAGCGAGGGCGAAGTCCAGGTCAATCGCGGGACGTTCACCTTCCGCCGCGGCAAGGAAACAATCGCCTCGTTCACCAATCAGCCCCATGCGAAGACGTCCTGCGCCGCGGAAGTGCAGAAGGCCCAACGCGCCTTCCTCCGCGACGCCAAGGTGAAGCTGACGGTGAGCAAAGACCACCTCGGGAACTTCCTCGATTGCGTCCGCTCGCGGCAAAAGCCGATCACCAGCGAGCAGGTCGGCGGCCGGTCGGCCATCTGCTGCCACCTGATGAATCAGGCGTATTTCCACGGGGAGAAGATGCAGTGGGACCCGGCGAATTTCGCCTTCGTCGGCGGCACGGGCAATCCCGCCTGGCTGACCCGCATTTATCGCAGCCCCTGGAAAATTTCCTGACCGCGGCGGACGGCGTCTCCCCCGCCGATCGCCACGCCGCCGCGCTCATTGGACCACGAGGCGGTGTTTCGCCGCGGGCAGCGGGAGGTTCAATTTTTGCAGGCTCTCCAAATGCACGTTGAGGGCTTCGCAGGCGTTGGCGAACGCCTCGGCCAGCGTGTCGCCGCTGGTAATGATGTCGGGCAGGTCGAGGAAATCGACCGTGTAGGCGGGCTCCTTCGCCTCATAGGTGATCGAAAAAATGTAGCCTCGGTATTCGTGGCTGGTGCTCATCGCCGCAACGCCTCCAAGAGTTTTCGCAGCGTTGACCTCCGTTTTCCCCCTCACCCCGCCTTCGCCCGCTTGAGATACTTCTCCAACATCGCCGGCACCTGGTCGGGCGTGACCTGACCGTGGATCTCGTCGCCGATCACCACGATCGGCGCAAGCCCGCAGGCCCCGACGCAACGCGCGGCTTCGAGGGTGAATACGCCGTCCTTGGTGGTCTCGCCCCAGCGAATGCCCAATTCGTCCATGATCTTTTCGGCGATGCGATCGGCCCCTTTCACATAGCAGGCCGTGCCGAGACAAACGTTGATCATGTAGCGTCCCCGCGGCTGGAGACGGAAGAAGTGGTAAAAACTGGCCACGCCGGCGACCTTCGCGGCGGGGATTTGAAGGAGTTGGGCGATGGCGTCCAACTGCTCGCCGGCGAGCCAGCCGCGCTGCTCCTGCACGCGGTGCAGCACGGCGATCAGATGGCTCTCCGGGTTGGGCCGTCCGCGGCACTCGGCGATGAAGGCGGCGACGTCCTCGCCCAGGGCCGCGCGGGCCTGCGACTCGACCGCTTCCCAATTGTCGGCAACCATGCTCATCGGATTCCTCGCGGGAGTTTGGCGCGATAATGCGTGTGCAGGAGTTCGTGGGCCTTTTCCGAGCCCGGCCCGCCCAAGAAAGTGTCGTACAACTCGTCCAGCACGGGGTTTTCGTAGGATTTGCGGAGGGTCTTGCCGCGGTCGATGGCGTAGAGGGCCTCGGCCCGCTTCCGCAACAGCGCGGGATCGAGAATCGGCGTGCCCTTGGGCGGATAGGGTTGGCCGCCGCCGCCGATGCAGCCGCCGGGACAGGCCATCACCTCGACGACGTGGAACGACTCCTCGCCGGAGCGAATCTTTTCCAAGAGGATTTTCGCGTTCGTCAGGCCGTTGGCGACGCCGACGTGCAGATTCCGCTCGCCAATGGCCACGTAGGTGTCGCGCAGGCCCTCGACGGCGCGGACCTCGGTGAATTCCAGCCGGTCGCCGGGCTTGCCGGTGACCAGTTCCGCGGCGGCGCGGAGCGTGGCCTCCATCACCCCGCCGGTCGCGCCGAAAATGTCGCCGGCGCCGCTGGCTAGCCCTAAGGGGGCGTCGAACTCGCTGTCCGACAAGCTGCGGAAGTCGATGCCGTAGCACTGAATCATCCAGATCAACTCCCGCGTCGTCAGCACGGCGTCGGTCAGGGGAACGCCGTCGGCGAAGCAGTGCTCCGGCCGGCGGGCCTCGTATTTCTTCGCCACGCACGGCATCACGGCGACGTTGAAGATCTTTTTCGGATCGAGCCCCTGGCGCTGGGCGTAGTAGGTCTTCACCAAGGCGGAGAGCATCGTCATCGGCGAGCGGCAGGACGAGGCGTGGGGAATCAACTCGGGATAGAACTTTTCCAAAAAGTTGATCCAGCCCGGCGAACAGGAGGTGATCATCGGCAGCGGGCCGTCCTTGAGCCGATTGAGCAGTTCGTGGGCTTCTTCGACGATCGTCAAGTCGGCGCCGAGGTCGGTGTCGAAGACGGCGTCGAAGCCGAGGCGGCGCAGGGCGGTGACCATCTTGCCCGCGGCGGGCGTGCCGGGCGGAAGGCCAAAACCCTCGCCGATGGCCGCGCGGATCGAAGGGGCGGTCTGCACGACGACGTGGATTTCCTCTTTGGCCAGGGCCTCCCAGACGACGCCGGCGCTGCGCTTTTCGAGGAAGGCCGCCGTGGGGCATACGTTGATGCACTGGCCGCACTGAATGCAGACCGAGTCGTCCATGTTCGCCTGATGGGCGGGCGCGACGACGGTGTGGAAGCCGCGGCCGTGCTGGCTGAGGTTGTAGACGCCCTGGATTTCCGCGCACACGCGCACGCAGCGGCCGCAGAGGACGCACTTCTCGCTGTCGCGGACGACGCTGTGGCTGGAGAGGTCCAGGGGGAAGCGTTTCCGCCGGCCCTCGAAGTGCCGCGCGCGGACGCCCATCGCGTAGGCCAGGTTTTGCAGCTCGCAATTGCCGTCGCGCTCGCAGGTCTGGCAATCCATGGGGTGATTGTCGAGGAGCAGTTCGACGATGTCGCGGCGGGCCTGGCGGATGTCGGGCGAATTGGTCTGCACCTCCATCCCTTCCCAGACCTCGACGCTGCACGCGGTCATGTAGAAGCCCATGTCCTTGACCTCGACGACGCAGACGCGGCAGGAGCCCGCAAGGCTGAGGTCGGGATGGTAACAGAGCCTGGGGACGCGGATTCCCAGCCGCTCGGCCGCTTCCATGATCGTCGTGCCCTGATCGACGGCGATTGCGTTGCCGTCGATGACGAGGGATATTTTCTTTTTCTTCATTCGCATCGCCTCCACATCGAAAGGAGGAAGGGGGAACAAGGCGAATCGTCGATCAACGCAGCGATTACGGCCCGCGTCGCGAAACCGCAAGCGGCACGCCGACCCGCCCTGCTGTCGCATCCTTCATCCTTCATCCTTCATCCTTTCCTTCATTCCCTCCGCACCGCGTCGAAGCGGCAGACCTCGAAACACTTGCCGCACTTGATGCAGCGAAGCTGGTCGATCGCGTGCGGCTCCTTGCGCACGCCGGCGATGCAGGGGACGGGGCAATTCCGCGCGCAGAGCGTACAGCCGACGCACTTCGCCGCGTCGATTTCGTAGTGCAAAAGCGCCGTGCAGCGATGCGCCGGACAACGCTTGTCGTTGACGTGGGCGAGATACTCGTCGCGGAAGTGCTCCAGCGTGGAGAGCACCGGGTTCGGCGCGGCGCGGCCCAGCCCGCACAGCGACGTCTTCTTCATCAGCGTCCCCAGCCGCTTCAGCGCGTCGAGGTCCTCGAGCGCGCCTTTTCCGGCAGTGATGCGGTCGAGGATCTCCATCATGCGGACGGTTCCCTCGCGGCAGGGGGTGCACTTGCCGCACGACTCGTCCTGGGAAAAAGTCATGAAGAACTTGGCGATGTCGACCATGCAGTCGTCTTCGTCGAGGATGATCATGCCGCCGCTGCCCATGATCGAGCCGATCTTCGCGAGCGTTTCGTAATCGACTTCCAGGTCGATCATTGCGGCGGGGATGCAGCCGCCGGCCGGTCCGCCCGTCTGCACCGCCTTGAGCTTCTTGTCGTTGGCCGGCCCGCCGCCGATGTCGAAAACGATCTGGCGGAGGCTCGCGCCCATGGGGGCCTCGATCAGGCCGGTGTGCCGGGCCTTGCCGGCCAGGGCGAAGACCTTCGTGCCGCCGCTGTTGGCCGTGCCGATGCGGCTGAACCAATCCGCCCCGTAAATGATCACCGCGGGGACGTTGGCGAACGTTTCCACGTTGTTGATCACCGTCGGCTTGCCCCAGAGGCCGCTTTGCGTGGGATACGGCGGGCGGATGCGCGGCTGTCCCCGCTGGCCCTCGATCGAATGGATCAGGGCCGTCTCCTCGCCGCAGACGAAGGCCCCGGCGCCGAGGCGAATCTCCAGGTCGAACTCGAACCCCGAACCGAGGATGTTGCGCCCCAGCAGGCCCCAGCGGCGACACTGCTCGATGGCGATCTCGATCCGCTCGATCGCCATGGGATACTCGGCGCGGACGTAGAAGAAGCCCTGCTTCGCGCCGATGGCGAAGCCGGCGATCATCATTCCCTCGACGACGTTCAGCGGGTCGGACTCCAACATGCTGCGGTCCATGAAGGCCCCGGGATCGCCCTCGTCGGCGTTGCAAATGAGGTAGCGGGTTTTCTCCTTCGCGGCGGCGGCCATCGTCCATTTCTGCCCCGTGGGAAACCCCCCGCCGCCGCGGCCGCGAAGCTTCGAGCGCGCGACCTCGGCGACGACCCACTGCGGATCGCCCCGCTCCAACACCGCCGCCAACGCCTGGAAGCCGCGATAGTGGAAGTATTCTTCGATGCTCTCCGGGTCGAGCACGCCGTTGTGCCGCAAGGCGACGCGGGTTTGACGGTTGAAGAAGGCGATGTCGCCGTAGAGTTCGAGGAATTTCCGGCCCACCGTCTTGCCGGGCAGCGTCAGCCGCTCGACCACGCGCCGCGAGAGAAGATGTTCGCGGACGATTTCGTCCAGGTCGGCCTCGTTGGCGATGCGGTAGAGGACCTTGTCCGGGCGGACGAGGACGTGGGAAAAACGGCCCGCTTCTTCGCCCGCGCAGACGCCGAAGCAACTGGTCGTCTGCACGGTCGCCTGGTCTTCGCCAATCCCCGCCGCGCGGAGCTTCTCCGCGAGCACTTCGCCGAACGGCTTGTCGCCCTTCCAACCGCAGCGGACGCTGCCGCAAATCAACAGTTCATAGCGGGGGAGATTTTCGACCGGCCCATCCAACACCCGCGCCAACAGCGGCTTCCCTCCCAAAACGTGTTGCGTGAAGATTTCGTGGACCAGGTCGCGGTCGACGCGTTCGTACTTGACGGGCAATTGGCCGGGGACGAGCACGCCGACGATCGGTTCGCGGCTGCAACGTCCGGTGCAGCCCGTGCGGTGCAGGACGATGTCGCTGCGGCCGGAGGCGGCGATGTGGCGGCGAAACTCTTCCAGCGCCTCCGTGGCTCCGGCCGCATTTTCGCACGTCGCCGAGCCCACCTGAATGCGGATGGGGTTGCCCGCCGACTGCTGGCGGAGCGCCTTGTCCGCCTTCGTGGAAAGAAGCGCAAATTGTTGGGAAATTTTGCTGGCTTTGGCGGCCATGATGATTTGCGGGAGCGGCGCTCCATCGAGGATTTAAGGATGCGGAAAAAACCGCCCCCAAGGAACGCGCATTATCGCAGAAAACGGCGGCAATACAAGACGAAAGGAATTAACGAAGGGCGTTCGATTTTCCTCCTTCCGCCCCGCGCCTTCATCCTTTCTTTCGCGATAGCTCGCGCATAGGATTCTTACGGCAAGAGACAATTTACAGAGGAGGCGAATCATGAGATGCCTGACGACAATGCTGACGGTCGCCTTGGCACTCGCGACGACGGTCGTCCAAGCGGCAGACGACGGTCGCCACGACCGCGGGGATCCCGGCGGTTTATGGCGGCTGGGGATACAGCGGCAACAACTATCACTTGGCCTACGACGACAACGCCGTCACGCCGCTGCAAAGTTACGGTTACGGGGTGGCGCGGATGTTCCAGTCCGCGGGCCAATACAACGCGAACACGGCGCAGGCGGCGATCGACTACGCCTACGCGGCGCGGGAGAATATGAAGAACCTCAAGATATGGGAGGAGACCTACTTCGACATGCGGCGGATGAATCGGGAATATCGGGCGGCCGAGGCCGGCCCGCAGCCCACCGCCGCCGATCTGGCCCGCTATGCCCAAATGGACCGGCCGCGGCGACTCGGGCCCAGCGACCTGGACGTGGTCACCGGGGCGATCACCTGGCCGATCCTCCTCCGCCTGCCCGACCTGGCGGCGGATCGCACCGTCCTGGAGCGGATTTTCGCCCAGCGGGCGGCGGCGGGCTCGCTGGACGTCGACCAGTACCTGAAGGTTTTTCAAATGACCGCGCAGATGCTCGACGACTTGAGGGAACGCATTCGAGACCTGCCCGCCGGCGACTACATGACCGCGCGGAGGTTCCTCGAAAGCCTGGTCAACGAGGCGCGGACGCCGGGACGCTTTGAGACGGCAATGGACACGACCGCCAGTCGCAGCCGCTGAGGCTCGCCCGGCTAGATCAAACTCTCCAGCAGGAGGCGCATCTTCCGCATCTCCGCCGCTTGGTCGGTGTCGGGCATGGGCAGAATGTCCACGCAAAGGGCGCGGTCGTATTGCACCTTGTTCAACTGGTTGATCAGCCGGCCGTATTCGACCTGCCCCTGCCCAATGCGGACTTGCAACTCCTCCTTGCTCGTGTCCCGCAGGCGGACGTGATAGACGTACTTCATCACCTGCTCGTATCCGCCGCCGCGGTGCGGGCCGTAAATGAAATGGCTCGGATCGAGCGAGATGCCCAGCCCCTTGACGCTGTCGCAGAGCACGACCGCGGTGTCCGGGTCTTGCGACATGCGGCCGGTTTCCGTCAACAGGCCGACGCGGACGCCCTCGCGCGCGGAAATTGCCGTCATCGCCCGCAAACGCTCGACCTCCGCGTTGAACGGCGTGCCCAACTCCGCCGCGCGGACGGTCAGGGTGACGATCTTCACCGCCTTGGCCAATTTGCAACAGGCGGCGAACTGGGCGTAATACGTCTTCTCGTCCGGCTCCTCAATGTCCACGCTGAAGGAGCAAACTGTCAGACGGTGCGTTTGTCGGCACGTGCGGATCGCGGCGTCCACGTCGGCCAACACCGCGGACGGCTTCAAATGACCTTCGCCCTCATGGATCATGATCTCCACGCTGGTGTATTCCAGGTCGGCCAGCCGCTCCAGGGCGGCGTCCAGCGACAGGTCGGCGAAACAACGACTCGTGGCGGCAACGAACAACGGCGGACTCCTTCGTAATGAGGAACGCGACGATATTTTCTTAAGACGCATAGCTTACCGCCGGACGGGCCATGAAGGCAACATCACCGCATGTTTCCTAAACTTCCTAGGATGAAATCCCCGCGGAAAATGAACCGCCGCGGAGGCGCCCCGGCATTGTTTCCGCGGGAAGCGGGGGTAAAATGGGCCTGTTTTCCGTCCCTTCTCCTTTGCAAAGGAACCCTTGATGGACATCACCCCCCCTGCCGGCGGACAGCCCGCGCTCCCGCCCGTCGCCGTCCAAGTCGTTCGCGAACCGCCGCCGCCCCCGCCGCGAAGCGTGTGGAAGCGGTTGCTGCTGACCTTGCTCTTGCTGGCGTTTCTCGGCTCGATGGGTTTGAACTTCCTCCTCGTGCTCGTTTTGGGGCTGAATTCGGCGGAAGGCGAGCGCCGCGTGCAAGAAAAACACCTCTCGCACAACCGCGCGGCGACGGACAAGGTGGCCGTGATTTCCGTTGAGGGCGTGATCGTGCAGGGCGAGGACGGCTTCGTCAAGCGGCAGATCGACCGCGTCGCCAACGACGACAATGTCAAGGCCGTCGTCCTCCGCGTCGATTCGCCCGGCGGCAGCGTCAGCGCCAGCGATTACATCTACCATCACCTCGGCGAGATGTTGAAGCAGCGGAAGATTCCCATGGTGGTCAGCATGGGCGGGATCGCGGCCAGCGGCGGCTATTACGTTTCCATGGCCGTCGGCCACACGCCCGACGTCATCTTCGCCGAGCCGACCTGTTTCACCGGGTCGATCGGCGTGATCATTCCGCACTACGACCTTGGCGGCCTGTTCGGCAAGATCGGCGTCGCCGAGGACTCGGTCGCCAGCGGCCCGTTGAAGGAGATGGGCACGTTCGCCCGCGCGATGACCCCGAAGGAGCGGGAACTGTTCCAGGGATTGGTTGACGACAGTTTTTCGCGATTCAAGGAGATTGTGCGTTCCGGCCGGCTGAAGTTCCAAAAAGACCCGGCCGTCTTGGACAAGTTGGCCACCGGCCAGGTCTTCGCCGCCGATCGCGCCAAGGAGAACGGGCTGATCGACAAGCTTGGCTATCTCGAAGAGGCCGTGGACCGCGCGATCGCGCTGGCCCATCTCGACAAGGACAAGGTCAACGTGGTCCACTACAAGCCGGAGGTCAGTCTCGCGAGCCTCTTGCTGGGCGGGCAGAGCGAAGGTCGCGCGGGCGTCGATCTTCAGGCGTTGTTGGAGCTTTCCTCGCCGCGGGCGTATTATCTTTGCACCTGGCCGCCGGCGCTGGCGGCCAGCGGGAAGGGGCGGAAGGGGGAGTAGAGAGCGTTGCGCGGGCCAGTGTTTTGGGCCGCCGGCAATTGTTCACTCTTGGCGTCGCCCCGCCCACCGGCCGATGGCGACAAGATGGCCGAGCGCCGCTGTTCAGACGCCAGGTACAAGAACAGCCGCGACGGCCGCCCCTTCTCCGCGCTTCTCGACCTTATGCCATTGTCCGGGTAGAATAACGGCAGAGTGTTGCTCTCCAAGGGAATTCCAAAAGCATGTGCGAACATTGGCTGGCCGACCGCACCCGCGCGTTCGACGCGTCGGGCATCCGCAAGGTCTTCGACCTTGGGGCGACGATGCGCAATCCGATCAACCTCTCGATCGGCCAACCCGACTTCGACGTGCCCGAGCCGGTGAAACGCTCGGCCATCGAAGCGATCGAAAGCGGCCGAAATGGCTACGCCCTCTCCCAGGGCTTGCCCGCCCTGCGCGAAAAACTGCTGGCCCGCGTGCGGCAACAGTATGGCCACGACAATCGCGACCTGTTGGTCACGTCCGGGACCAGCGGCGGCCTGATGCTGGCCATGTTGGCGCTGTTGAATCCGGGCGACGAGATGATCGTCTTCGATCCCTATTTCCCCATGTACACCGCCCTGGCGGCGGTTGTCGGGGCGAAGGTTGTGAGCGTGGACGCGTATCCGGACTTTCGCATCAATCCGGACCGCGTCGCGAAGGCCGTCACGCCGCGGACGAAGATCATCCTCCTGAACAGCCCGGCGAATCCGACCGGGGCCGTGGCGGGCGAGGACGAGGTGCGCGGCCTGGCGGAACTGGCCGCGCGGCGAAACGTCGTCCTCCTCTCCGACGAGATCTATCGCGAATTTTGTTACGATCAGCCCTTCGTTTCGCCGGCGGCGTTCAATCCGCGGACGCTGGTCGTCGATGGGTTCAGCAAGACTTACGGGATGCCGGGTTGGCGGCTGGGGTTCGCCCACGGGCCGGCGGCGGTGATTCGCGAGATGATTAAGTTGCAGCAGTATAGTTTCGTCTGCGCGCCGCAGCCTGCGCAATGGGCCGGCGTGGCGGCGATGGACGTTGACATGGGCCAACAGATTTCGGCCTATCGCCGTAAGCGGGACATGATCGTCGCGGGGCTGGCCGAGGACTACGCATTGGAGCGGCCCGGCGGGGCGTTTTACGCCTTTCCGCGGCTCCCTTGGGGCAGCGGACTGGAATTTGCAACGCGCGCGATCGAGAAGCATCAACTCTTGATCATCCCCGGCAGCGTTTTCAGCGGCCGCGACACGCATTTCCGCCTGTCCTATGCGGCGTCCGACGCGACGCTCGCCCGCGGCATCGAGGCCCTGCAAAGCCTGGCGCGGGAGCGGTGAAAGGACTGAAAAAACAATGAAGGACAAGATCACCACGGAGACACGGAGGACACGGAGAAGAAGAAAAAAGAGGGGCCACAGATTGAACACGGATGAAACACAGATAATAAAATTGTTCATATATCTGTGTTTCATCCGTGGCCCCTCTCTCATGTTCGGCCTCGTTCTCCGTGCCCTCCGTGTCTCTGTGGTGACTATTACGCTGCGAACTTCATGATCTCCTCATCACTGACATGCGCCGAGTTTTTCGCCGGCATCGGGCTGGTGCGGCTGGCTCTGGAGCGGCAGGGCTGGCGGGTTGTTTTCGCCAACGACATCGATCCGAAGAAGGCGGAAATGTATCGCCGCAACTGGCCGGACGACGCCCATTCTGCTCGTGGGCGACGTCCACGCGCTTGCGGCCGACGACGTGCCCGACTGCTCGCTGGCGACCGCTTCCTTCCCTTGCAACGACCTCTCTTTGGCCGGCCGCTGGGATGGGCTGCGCGGAAAACATTCGTCGGCGTTCTGGGGCCTCGTCCGCGTGCTTCGCGAGATGGGCGACCGCCGCCCGAGACTGCTGATGATCGAGAACGTCGTCGGTTTCCTCATCAGCCGCGGCGGGCGCGACCTGGAAGCGGCGCTGCTGGCCCTGAACGAACTCGGCTATGCGGTCGACGCCGTGCTGCTCAACGCGGCCCATTGGACGCCGCAGAGCCTGCGCGGCTGTTTGTCCTCGGCAATCGCGACGAGGTTGCCCAGCCGCGCGCGTACGCGCTTGCGTGCGACGCCCGGCCGGAGACGCTTTTGGATTTCATCCACGCGCACGCAAACATTCGCTGGAACTTGCGCGACGTTCCCCCCTTGCCCCGGGGGGCGAGCCGCCTGGCGGACGTTTTGGAGGACCTGCCCGAGGACGATCCGCACTGGTGGAACGAGGAGCGGACGGAGTATCTGATGCGGCAGATGAGCCCGCGCCATGCGGCTGCGGCGCGGGAGATGATCGCCGGCGAATCGATTTCCTACGCGACGGCGTTTCGCCGCGTCCGCCAGGGGAAGAGCATGGCGGAGCTGCGTACGGACGGGATTGCGGGTTGTCTGCGGACGCCGCGGGCGGCAGCGGGCGACAGATTCTATTCCGGGCGGGCAAGGGACGGCGCCGCGTGCGATTGCTGACCGCCCGCGAATGTGCGCGCCTCCAGGCGCGCCGGACGACTACGTCATCGACGTGCCGCTGAACCAGGCCCTGTTCGGCTTCGGCGACGCCGTGTGCGTGCCCGCCGTCGAGTGGGTCGTGCACTGCTGGCTCACGCCGGCCGCGGCGGAGTTGCGGCTTGTTGACAATGTTCGGTCCCCTCTCCCTTTGGGAGAGGGCTAGGGTGAGGGCGACGCCGGCTGGCGATTGGCCACCCAACGCAAGACAAAGGTTGGTCGGCGCCCGAGGATGAGGGCCGGGCCGTTTGGCGGATCAGCCCTCACCCTAACCCTCTCCCAAAGGGAGAGGGGACCGGACGTGATGGATTACAGGAAGTGCGGATCGTGATGGCCACCGACACGTTTGTAAC
>CAWBRF010000040.1:0-175962 GCA_963791075.1 uncultured Planctomycetia bacterium | reverse complement strand
CCTTGTTACGACTTAGTCCCAATCGCGGAGTTCATCTTCGGCGCTTAGCTCCCTTGCGGGTTACCACGGCGACTTCGGATGCCCCCCACTTTCGTGGCTTGACGGGCGGTGTGTACAAGGCTCAGGAACACATTCACCGCGGTATGCTGACCCGCGATTACTAGCGATTCCGGCTTCATGCAGGCGAGTTGCAGCCTGCAATCCGAACTGAGGCCGTTTTTTGGGATTTGCTTGCCCTCGCGGGTTTGCTTCCCTTTGTGTGCGCCATTGTAGGACGTGTGCAGCCCTAGTCATAAAGGCCATGAGGACTTGACGTCATCCCCGCCTTCCTCCGGTTTAACACCGGCGGTCTCGCTAGAGTCCCCGACATGACTCGCTGGCAACTAGCGACAAGGGTTTCGCTCGTTAAGGGACTTAACCCGACATCTCACGACACGAGCTGACGACAGCCATGCAGCACCTGTGCATGTTCCACCCAAAGGGCGTGGCCCGGCTTTCACCGGGTTAATCCATGCATGTCAAGACTAGGATAAGGTTCTTCGCGTAGCCTCGAATTAAGCCACATCCTCCACCGCTTGTGTGAGCCCCCGTCAATTCCTTTGAGTTTCAGCCTTGCGACCATACTCCCCAGGCGGAGCACTTAACACTTTCGCTACGGCTAGAGGGCTATGGAGGACCCTCCAACCCAGTGCTCATCGTTTACAGCTAGGACTACGAGGGTATCTAATCCTCTTCGCTCCCCTAGCTTTCGTGCCTCAGCGTCAGAAAAGACCCAGTGAGCCGCTTTCGCTACTGGTGTTCCTTAGGATATCAACGCATTTCACCGCTCCACCCTAAGTTCCGCTCACCTCTATCTTCCTCGAGCCCGGTAGTTTTCGGCGCAGTTCCTCGGTTGAGCCGAGGGCTTTCACACCCAACTTTCCGGGCCGCCTACGCACCCTTTAAGCCCAGTGATTCCGAATAACGTTTGTACGGTTCGTCTTACCGCGGCTGCTGGCACGAACTTAGCCCGTACTTCCTCTGAAGATAGGTCAAACCGATGGGAGAACCCACCGGAATTTCCTCCCCTCTGACAGCGGTTTACAACCCGAAGGCCTTCATCCCGCACGCGGCGTCGCTCGGTCAGGCTTGCGCCCATTGCCGAAGATCCTCGACTGCAGCCACCCGTAGGTGTCTGGGCAGTGTCTCAGTCCCAGTGAGTGGGGGCATGCTCTCACACCCCATACCCATCAATGCCTTGGTAGGCCATTACCCTGCCAACTAGCTAATAGGACGTGGGCCCCTCCTCCGGCGGAATCACACCTTTGGTCCGGAGACGTCATCTGGTATTACCCACAGTTTCCCGTGGCTATCCCAGTCCTGAGGGTAGGTACCCACGCATTACTCTCCCTTTCGCCGCTTTCCTCCCCCTTGCGAGGGATTCTCGCTCGACTTGCATGCCTAATCCACGCCGCCAACGTTCATTCTGAGCCAGGATCAAACCCTTCAAATTTTTGTAGCCTTCATCCCGCTATGGATCGCGCTAAACAACGTATCCTCGGCGGTCTTGTGAACTACCGTTAGGTTCGTCCCAACAAAAACACGCAGCGCCGCCGTTGGCTTTCGCCGCCCGCGACGCTTTCTCATTTTCCAGTCTGAATTGGCTGAAATAACAGAATTGAGGTTATCACGATCAAATTGTCAAAGAGCAAACCTGCTTGCCCCGTCCTAACCTAGTGGTTTCGGGCGAGACTAGTCATTCTATCAAGTCTCGGCGCGGCGTCAACAGCCCCTTCAAAATATTTTCCCCCTGGGGAAAAGGGCGTCTGCCGCCGCTCCCGCCGGCCGGTTGGCCCTTGTTTTTGGACCAAATTGGCCGCAATTCGTTCAAGTTTACTAAGTTCTCGCCGTAACGCAAGGGACTGGAAGGCGTGAGTTCCGCCGACGCCGAGCCGTAGAAAGTCAGGCCAGCGCCCCGGCCGCAAAAAGGAGTATCGCGGTCTGGGACTGGGCAGGGGGATTGTCGCGATCACGCAGCCAAGGTATGCTCAAATTGAGGGGTATACCGTAGATGCGAGTTTACCTGGACAACTGCTGCTTCAACCGCCCGTTTGACGACCAGTCACAGGCGCGAATTCGCCTTGAAACCGAGGCGAAGCTCGAGATACAACAGCGTATCAAGGGCAGGGGGCTCGAACTCGCGTGGTCCTACGCACTGGACTACGAGAACGAAGCCAATCCGTTTGAAGAGCGGCGCGACGTGATTGCCCGGTGGAAAGCAGCGGCGGCAGTGGACGTTGAGGAGACCGATGCCGTTGTCCAGCGAGCGCACGAGATTGCCGGCCGCGGCTTACGTGCGAAAGACGCCTTGCAAATCGCTTGCGCCATGGCGGCCGGCTGCGATTTCTTCTTGACGACCGACGACTTCATGGTGAAGAGGATGCGGGGATATGCCCAAATCGCGGTAATGGACCCGACGCAATTTGTTCTTGAGGTTGAATGATGATTACTGACAACGAAATCAAGGCCACGGGCTTCCGTGCGCTGGTTGCCGCCCTGGGCGATGTGCAAGCCGAGAAGTTCATTGCTCTGATCCAGCGCGAGCCCTTCGACTATACGCGATGGCAACGGACCCTCTGGCCGGACAAGAGCATCGACGAAATCAGCCAGGAGGCCATGAAGCGGCGGCGAGAAGCCCAATCGTCCGAAACTTAGGTTATGTGTCTCTGGAATCCGTCCCATGGAATTGTTTGGGCTATTGCTCGCGTTTCCGGTGACGCTCGCCACAAGCACGATCTACTGCTGTGGCGCCGCGTTCATTCTCGCGAAGGCGCGCGCGTTACGGTGGCTGGCGATCATAGGTTCAACTTTGGTCGTCCTCTGCATCCTCACTGAGGTCGCTTTGCTTGGCAGTCTTGGCGCCAAAGCCGCGTACTCACATCTTGGCGTCACATTCACATTGATTCACGAAGTTTCCTTCCTCCTCGGGCCGCCCGCAATCGCGAACTTGTTGCTGCTTCTGTTGCCTGCCGGACCCGACAGATGGAGATCGTTCAAGATAGGAGTTGTATCCTTGTTATGCTGGGCCGCTTGCATGGGCGCTTTGCTCGGGAACATTGTCATTGACGAGGCAATCGTCGGCGTTAAGGCGGGCGTGCCGTTTTACATGACAAAACCGTGACGAAATGCCGGAGACTACGGGCAAGTTCCATACGGTGGGTCGAGCGCGGCGAGTTCCCTCGTGAGACTTCGCCGCGGATTTTGGCTCGCCCCACCCGACAAGCTACGGGACCTCTTTCAGCCAGTTGACCACCCTCAGCCCGGCGATGCGCGAAAAGTGGGCGTCGTTGTTGGTCACCAGTGCGGCGCTCAGGGCCATCGCATGGGCCGCGATCAGCATGTCCATCGAGCCGATGGAGCGACCTTTCGTCTCCAGATCATGCCGGAGCCGCCCGTAGTGTTCCGGGCAGGAGACCGCGTCGTAGCTGTAAAGGTCGAAGGGGGTCAGGACTTTGTGTACGGCGGCGATTTCGTCGGCGTAATTGCCGCTCTTGCGGGCGCCGAACTCCAGTTCCGACACCGTGACCGCCGACAATCCCACGGAATCGCCCGCCGCTTGGGCCTTCCGACATCGGTCCATCAGCTTCGCGGCCTGCCGGCGAGTTCGCGCCGGCGCGCGGCCGCCTTCAGGCCGCGGACCATGAAAATGAGCAGATCCGTGTCGAACAAGTAGATCATGGCCGCCAGGTCCGCGTTTGCACGTCGGGCTGCTGTCGGCCCCCGGCGATGAACTCGTCAGACACCTCCGCGACGCCTTCGAGGAATATCTCCCAGGGATCGCGAGGGACAACCAAGAAACCCTCCGGCGTTTTCTTCAGATAGACCTCGCCCGCGCTGACGCGGAATTCCTTCGGCAGCCGGATCGCCTGGCTCCGGCCATTCTTAAACACTTTTGCCGTCCGCACGTCCGAGCCTCCGCAACCGCGATGAGTGGTATCTATCAAATGATACACTACATGGCGGGTTTGGTCAAGGGGGCCAAACGGAGACGCAGATGGCGCCTTTTCTGGGAGGCATGCGCCCTTTGGCAACCCGGGCGAAACCGCCAGCGGTTAGCCGAACCTGCGGCGGCATCGAACCGGAAGACGTGCTTATTGTCTCCGAGCTCGGCTCGATCGTTCCCCCTCAGCGCACTTTCGCCTGGATGATTTCGTCCGCGTTCGCGCGCGGGGCGTTCGCCTGCTGGTCCCAATAGGGCGACATGCGGCGAAGATTCGCCACAATGCCGGGAAAGACCTCGATGATCCGATCGACGTCCGCCTCGCTGTTGTAGCGGCTGAAGCTGAAACGGATCGAGCCGTGGACCGCCGTGAAAGGGACCTTCATCGCCCGGAGAACGTGCGAAGGCTCCAGCGATCCGGAGGTGCAGGCGGAGCCGCTGGAGGCGCAGACGCCGAAATCGCTGAGCTGATAGAGCATTCCCTCGCCCTCGACGTAGTGGCAGGAGAGGTTCAGCGTGTTGGGGAGCCGCGGGGCGGACTTGCCGTTGACCTGGACGTGGGGAATGAGCCGCTCCAGCGCGGCTTCAAGGCGGTCGCGGAGGGCGCGGACGCGGGTCTGCTCGTCCGCGACGCCCGCGGCGGCCAACTCGACCGCCTTGGCCAGGCCGACGATGTAGGCGACGTTTTCCGTTCCCGCCCGCCGGCCTTCCTCTTGATGCCCGCCGATCAAGAGCGGCCGGCAGGGCGCGCCGCGCTTGATGTACAAGGCGCCGACGCCCTTGGGCGGCGTGCAGCTTGTGGCCGGAAAAGGAGAGCAGGTCCACGTGCGGCAGGCCGCCGGCGAGGTCGATGGCGATCTTGCCCACCGATTGCGTCGCGTCGGTGTGGAAGAGGATCGACGGATCGGTCTCTTTCACCAGCCGCGAGAGTTGCTCGATGGGAAAGACGACGCCGGTCTCATTGTTGGCGTGCATCACGCTGACGAGGAGAGTGTCGGCGCGGAGGGCGCGGACGAACTGGCCGACGTCGAGGTTGCCCTGCTCGTCGACTTCGACAAAATCGACTTCGCAACCGCTGCGTTGCAGGTCCTTGCAGACTTCCAGGACCGCCGGATGCTCGACGGTCGTGGTGATGATATGGCGGCGATGGGGATTCGCCTTGACCGCGCCGAAAATCGCCGTATTGTTGCTCTCCGTCGCGCAGGAGGTGAAGAGGATTTGCCGCGGCTCGTCCACGCCGAAGCAGCGGGCGATTGTTGCGCGGGCATGGGCCATCGCGTCGGCCGTCCGCCGCGCCGGCTCGTACATCGAACTCGGGTTGAAGTAGTTTTCCGCGAAGAACGGCTCCATGGCCCGACGGACTTCCGGGGCGACGGCCGTGGTTGCGTTGTTGTCGGCGTAGATGATTTTCATAGGGCCACGAATTTTTGCAATTCTTCGCCTTTCTGCTTCCAGATACCGGTTACAACTGGACGACGCGGATCCGTTCGTCAACCATTTCTTTCAGGGTCCGCTCGACCAACATCCGCAAGGTCTGCTGGGCGGCGGCGCAGCCCTTGCAGGCGCCGCTGAGGCTGCAATAGACGAGATTGTCCTTGATGTCAACGATTTCGATGTCGCCGCCGTCCTGGCGAAGCATTGGGCGGACGTACTGCTCCACCGCCTGTTCGACCTTCTTGCTGAACTGGTAGGCGGAGAGGGCGGGCCTTTCCACTGCGGGCGGTTTTGTCTCGAAGGGCGGCACGCCCGCGGGGCGAGTTGCACCAGCGCCGGGCCGGAGGCGGCGGCCAGCTCTTTGCCCCAGGTCTCGTCCAACAGGTCTTGCAGTCCGCCGGGCACGTGGTGGCAGGCCATGCAGGCCCCGCCGGCCTTGATCGCGTGGGTGATCTCCGCGATGCTGTGGAGGTTCAACTCGCGGATCTTGCGGCGGATGTACGGCTCGCTCAAGGAGAAGCACTTGCAGACGATGCGGCCTTCCTGCTGCTCGTCCGTGTGGATGTCGAGGCCCAGTTTGGCCAGATCGACGCCCCGCCGCTGCGCCCAGTTGAAGACCGCCGATTCGAGGGCCTCGGCCCCCATCACCGAACAGTGGATCTTCTGTTCCGGCAGCCCGCCGAGAAAATCGACGATGTCCTTGTTCTGCACGTGCAGCGCTTGGATCGGCGTGAAGCCCCCCTGTTCGATCAACGTGCACAGGGCCTCGGAGGCGGCGATCGCCGAGGTGCAACCGAAGGTCAAGTAGCGGGCGTCGGTGATGACGTCCTGCGTCGGATCGGTCGGATGGCGGCGGACGCGAAAGGTGAATCGCATGGCGTCGCCGCAGGCGAGCGAACCGTGCTCGCCGCAGCCGTCGGGATCGTCGATTTCGCCCATGTGGGTCCCCGGCTTGCCGTGGACCGCGTCCATGAAGAGTTGTTTCGTCTTTTCGCTGTATTGCCAGGCCACGATGTTCTCGCTAGGGTTTTTTGCTCAGCGGCGCCGCACGGCGCGTTCGGAAACACATTGACGGGACGATCCGCGTCGGGCGGCGCGCGCTTGGTTCCTCAGCCCGCACGCCGGCCAACCTTTCACGCGACTGCGATGCGGCTTCCTACTGTTTTCTGCCGGGGCCGCGATGGCCTCCGAATCCGAAGATGTCGGCGTCGCCCGGTCTTGGCCCCATCGGCCGCGGTCCCATTCCCGGCCCCGCGCCGGGAGTCTCGCGCGACTCTTGCGATTCCTTCCAACTCTGCAATTCCCATTTGTCCTCGATGTCATTGTGCGCCGTGAGGTTGCCCAGCGAATCGACGAGGAGGAGGCGGCCGGCCGCGCCGTCGCTGGCGATGTCCACGAGCGCCGCACCGGTGGTGTAATCGACGAAAAGGGCGTCGCCGCGCGCCGCGGGAGAGGGAGTGGGATGGGCGTGTCTCAATCCCGCCGCCATCCTGCCGATATCGCTTGATCCCGGCGGCGCCGACGCGGGGCGAATGGTCTTGACGTGGTAGAAATCGAGCAGAGTTCCCCGCACCAACTTGGAGAACTCGTGGTTCGCCGTGATCCCCGAGTCCTTCAGCCACTTCATGATCGTCACTTTGGCTTCCGGCTCGCCGGCCCCAGCATGGGGCGTGGTCACGTCGCCGGCCAACACGCGGACGTCCTCGGGCACGAGGACCACGTTGCTCGCCTCCGACCAGGCCGTGCGGAGCATGTTTTCCTTGGCATAGACGGGATCCTTCAAGTACTTTTCGACAACCTTGTAATTTGGATTCCGCAAGGCGAGCGACACCCGATAACGATACATCGTCCCCGTCTCGACGGAGAAATCGAAGAATCGCAAGAGCGCGTGCTTCGGCAATTCCGCATCGACTCGTTCCATGGGCAGGGGAGAGGTCCTACGATTTGGGTTGATCTCCTTTTCGTCGTCGCCCATGGTCGGCGCGTGGTCTGACGTGTCCGGGGTTTCTACGGGCTGGCGGAACGTCCTCGATGCGTGCGCGGTGCTCGGCCAGCGGAATCTCCGGTTCATGAGCGACTTCCGGCCCCCAATGTCCGTCGATCCGCGGACCCAAGGGGAAGACCAGCGGGTTGTCGACGGAGGTCGTCTCCCGGAACCGTGCGCGCCAAGCCCCCGCCTGCCTGACCCCCGTAGATGTATCTCAGATCGACGATTTCGGGGTCAACGCGGGCCCATTGCTTCTTCTCGTTCCAAATGACCAGGACCGAGGATTTTTCCGCGTCCCATTTGGGATTGGCGTCTTTCTCCGAGGGCAACACTTCCATCCGCTCGATGTAGAAGCCGAAGTATTGCGGCCTGTCGTCGAATTGCGGTTGCGTGACAGCCACATTAAGAAATGCCTTTTTGTAGGCGGCGATCTGCTCCGCCAGGGGACCGGCGCAGTCACCACGACATAGCGTTTTCCGGCCTTATTGTCCGGCTTGGCGACTGCGTTTTTCCCCGGCTTGGCGGCGGCGACGGCCTGGGGGCGAACCTCGAACGTCGCAAACCCGGCCACGCCCTTCAGGGCGGTCGCCGCGAAGACCGGCGGCTTCGGCCGCAGGCTCAGCGGCGTGTACACCGGGAGTTTCCAGGGGACGAGCAAGGCATAACGATCCGGGTCCACCTTGCTCGTGTTGAGCATGTTGTTGACGATGACCTCGTAGGGAGGGTTCTTCACCTCCGGCGGCGCGATCGGCGGCGTGCGGTTGATTTTCTGTGTGGCGGTCTCGCTGGACTCGATCAGTTGTTGGGGGACCTTTTCATAGCCCTTGTGGATCACGGCCTCGTAGACCATCCACAGGACGCCGCAGACGATCAGGGTGAAGACGATTTTCTCGCCGTGATCGAGGAAGAACTGCTGCACGGCCTTTTGATCCAGCTTCAGCTTGGTCTTCATCAGACGCCTCCTTTCGCTGCGGGGAGGGTGGGGGCCGGGGCGGCCGGCGCGATCGGGGGCGCAACCGCGGGTGGAACCGGCCCCGGCCCGCCCGCCGGCGAGTCCCCTTTTCGCCCACGCTTGTTGTGCCCATTCCCAATTTTTTCATGTCCGGCGGATTGTAGATGTAGATGATCCCATCGACTTCGATAGGCCAGTAGCCTTGGGTCTCGCCGGCGTCTGCGGTTCCCTGGAAGGCCGTGGCGTGGCCGTGGCCGGGCATCCCTGGCCCGGCCGCCCCGGCGCCCGCGTGTCCGGCGGCCGCGCCCGACAAAGCGATCGATTCGCCCGCGCCAGGGGAGAGCCGCACGGCGCGGACGCTGATGGGCATGTTCGAGTTGGCGCACTCCGCCAGCAGCTTCGTGATCTTCTTCTCCGAGATGAGCAGCTTGAGGCAGATCGGCATCATCTTGAACTCTTCAAACGGGGGCTTGGAGGCGTCGGCCAGCGGCTCGCCGTTGGCGTCGACGTAGCGACCGGCCAACGACTCCTGGTCGCCCTGCCCGCCCATGTGACCCATCATCTTCCCCATGTGCATCATTCCTGGGCCGGTCATGGGGCCCGGCCCGGTCATCGGCCCCGCGTTGGACCCCATGCCCATCGGCCCCATGCCCATCGGCGCCATGCCCATCGGTCCGCCGTGGCCGCCGGCCGCGCCGCCCCCGCCGCGAAAGACCTGTTCCCTGACAGTCGCCCAGCTCGCCACGGCGTCGCGGCCGATTTCCAGGGCCTCGATGCGCCGGATCGCGGCGTCGTCGTAGCTGGCGGCGTTCTTGTTGACGTCCTGGATGATGCGCAACAGCGCTTCATACACCCAAAGATCCTCTTGCGCCAAGCGGACTCGCTCCGTGCTCGGGACCACTTCCCAGTCGAACTGGCCCATGATGTGTTGCAGGTTGCCCTCATTCCATTCGACAACGCCCACCATGTCGTTGTTTTCGGCGGCGTTCTGGGCGGCGGGGCCGATGCCCGCCATTCCTCCTCGGACCCTAAAGCCCCTCGGGCCGGCGCCGCCTGGCCTTGGGCCGCGCTCCGGGGCCTCGTCCTTGGGTCGGCGGACGTCCACCTCCTCGATGAGCTTGGGGAAGTACTTTTGGATCTGGTTCCGGTAGTAGTCGCGATCGTCCTCGGTAAGCTCGCCGATCTTCCCCTCGACCAGCATTTTGAACTGGTCGCGGAACCGCTTGTTCTTCAGCACGTCCGGGAGTTGGTTTTTCGCCTGCTGCTCGTCGTACAGGGCCTTCCACGCTTCGTAGACGCTCTCGCGCACGCCCTTCACATTTTTCGCCGTGCGCCGTCGATCTGATCGCGAATCGCGGCGATGACGCCTTCGTTGGGCGGATCGTTCTCTCCATTGACCTGCAAGACGGAGCTGAACTTGCCGTCAACGACCCCCTTGCGGGTCTTGAAGATCTCGTCCACGGCGTCGGTGGCCAGGCTCCAGGTCGTCAGCGCCGTGATCGCAACAATCAAGCAGAGGACCCAAAAGTGATGCTTCTTCAATTCGGCCCAGGCGATTTTGACTTTGTCCACGATCGCATTCCTCCGTTGCCGCGCGCTCGGCGCGCCGCGGCGGGCTATTTGTTTTCCTTCTTCACGGCGTGTCGCTCGCTGGCCAACGTCGGCTTCCAAACGAATTGCATGGTGAAGGCGAACTTGTTCAGGCGGATCGTTTCTTGCCGCGATTCGTCTTCCTCGCGTCCCGTCTCGCGCCGGCCCTGCGGCAAGCCGCCTGGCGATTCCCCGCCGATGATGATTGGACTGGGATTGTCGATTACTTCGGTTTCGATTCTTCCCGGGTTGATGAGGACGGGGTAGCCAATGCCCAGGTCTTTCAGGGAGACGGTTTCCGTCTTGCCGTCCATGGTGGGGACTTCGATTTTTCCGGAGACGAGGCCCTGCATGAGCGTGTTGCGGACGAACTCGCCGCTTTGCGCAGCGCCCTCTTTGTTGTTGTGGTAATGCCGCCCGTGGATTGCGATGACCCAGCCTTTTCCCGACGGTCCGGACTCGGGGCCTCCCGGGGCGCCTCCCGGCAAGGGTCCGCCGGGCTGACCGCCCGGCGGCCCCGGGGCGCCTCCCTGCGCGGGCGCTCCGCCCGGCAATTCGCTCAGCGGCTTGTACCACTGCTTCACGCCGGCGAACCACTGCGACAGGTCGTCGACCTGCTGGCAGTCGATGCTCGTGATGTGCAGTTGATTTCGCTCGCGGATGTCGTCGTGTTTGGGGTCGTCCACGGGCAGCGCCTGGTTGATCGCCTTGAGCAACTCCAGCCACTGGACGCGTTTCTCGACGTGTCCCACGAGGTTGTCGCCGATCGACTTATAGCCGTCGAACTCTTTTACCGCTTTGTCCGTGCGGTCCTTCAGATCGGCGGCCCTGCCGGTGATCTGCGTCGCGCGGACTCGGCGTCTTTCCAGCGGACCTCTTCGAGCGTGGACAGGGCCATCGAGTAGGCGGCGAAGCTCAGGCTGCACGCCAGCAACAGCAGCGGCCGCCGCCGCCACCGCCCAGGGCTTCTTCTCGCGGATCAGCCGGTCGCGGACGATCTGCTTCGGCAAGAGGTTGGTCTTCAGCCCGCCTTTGCCCAGCCCTTGCAGCGCCAGGCCGTAGCAGACGCCGAAGCTGAGGATGTTTTCCTTGAAACTTGGGGCGGCGATGACCTCCGGGCCCTCCAGGCCGCGGAACGACTCCACCCGCTGGATGTCGTAGCCGAGGCTCTGCGAAAGGAATCGCCGCAAGCCGGGAAGTTTGAAGGCGTTGCCCAAGGCGATGATCCGGCCGATCTTCGCGTGGCGGTCGATGTTGGAGAAAAAGCCCAAGCGAACGCTGCAACTCGGTCAATAGGTCGTTGAAGACCGGCCGCATCGCCTGGAAGATCGCCTTCGGGTCCTGCGCCGTGGTGGCGTTGCGCTTCAGGTGCTCCGCCTTGGCGAAGGTGAGCTTCAATTCCTTCGTCAGGGCCTTGGTGAAGTGGTTGCCGCCCAGCGGCACGCTCCGCTGCCAAACGCGATAGCCGTTGGTCACCACCAGGTCGGTCGAGTCGGTGCCCAGCGAGACGACCACCACCGACTCGGGCGGATTCTCGGGGTCATATTCCTCGATCGGCGGCAGGTCGCGCAACTGGTCGAACAACACGTAGTTGTACAAGGCCAGCGGCGTCAATTGCACGAAGTCCAGCTCGATGCCCGCCGTCTGAAACGGCTCCAAGGCGCGGAACACGGCGTCGCGCTTCATGGCGAACAGGCCGATCTCCGTCTCCAGGGCGAACCCTTCCTCCTCGCTGCCTCCGCCCATCCGCTGATAGTCCCAGATCACGTCGTTCAGGTCGAAGGGGATTTGCTGGCGGGCTTCGTAGCGGACGATGTCGGGGATTTTCTTGGCCTCGACCGGCGGCAGCTTGATGAACCGCGCCAGGCCGCTCTGCCCGGAAACCGAAATCGCCACCCGATCGCCGCGCACCGAATTCCGCGAGAGGAACGTGCTTCAGCGCGTCGCCGATCAGCGCGTTCGGATCGGAGCCGGGCTGGCTGAGGATCTTCGGATATTCGATATAATCAAACGCCCCGACGACGATCTTGTCGGGGTCGTCGCTCTGCCTGGCATCGCATCGCCTTCAGTGCACATTGGCCGACGTTGATTCCCCACACCATGCCGCTTCTGGCCATGCCGCGATCTCTCCCTTGACTTGGGGACTATGGATGCCTGCATCGACACGCGAACCGGCCGACCAACGGGAGGCCGGAAACCCCGGGTTCTCATTGGTCGCCCTGATCCGATCTGAATGCACGACCGAAAAAAATCGTCCTCGTCCAGATGCCTCTGTTCCACGTCAGGCGAGTCCGACCAGAAAAGACCAGAAAATAGGGTTGTACTGTCAGGTCGCGACGTTGTCGCCTACAATACCTAATCTACCGCCGACCAGAGGGTTATGTCAACTCGGCGGCTCGACTTGCCCGCCCCGGACAACTATCGTGGAAGAAGGAGTTTTGCGTTTCGCCGACCGGGTCCCCTCTCCCTCCGGGAGAGGGAAAGGGTGAGGGGAGTTGCCGACGGGCCGGCCACTCCCACCGCCCTCGGCCGGGCAACGAGAATTTGTGCCAGGTTGAGGACCGAAATGCAGTCCCCTCGCAGGGTTCCCCTCACCCCGGCCCTCTCCCGAAGGGAGAGGGGGGACCTTGAAACGGCATATCAACAAGACTCAACCGCCAACCGACGATGTCCCTACAACACCTGACCTATCTGCTTCCGTCCGCCAGTCTCGAAGACCTTGCCGCCGACCGGACGGACGAGGAGGCGGAGCAAGTGCTTTCCGCCGCGTCGGCGTTGTGGCATCCGCTCCTGCTGACGGCGACGCGGCGAATCCCGCGGTTCTTCCCGGCGTCGTGGCCGCCGCAGGAGCCGGTGGGCCATGTTTGCGTCATCCCGCCCTGCTGCGAAACGCTCGTGCCGACCGACTGGCTCCGGCAGGCCGAGGAGGCCGGGACCCGGCTGATCCGCGACCTGCCGCGCCGCGGGCAGATCGTCGCCGCCGCGCTGGATCTCTTGCCCGAGCGGCCGGCCGCCGAGCCTCCGCTTGCGGCCGATTTTCTCGCCCTGGGCGTCTGCCATTTCCTCGTCGAACTGCTGACGCGACGGCATCGGCACATGAGCAGTCTGGACGAGTCGGGCTTCGAGTCGCACTCGCTGGCCGCGGCCGAGGCCGCCTGCCGAGGCGACGCCGAGCCAGCCCGCCAATCGCTCCAGGCAGCCTTCGACCTCCTCCATAGTTCGCGTGAATACGCCTATCCGGCCGAACCGCAATTGCTCGATCTGACCCTCGTGGCCGCGACAACGCTGGGCCAATCGCTGCGGGACGAGTTGACCGCCGGGCGGCCGCTGAGCCTGCTCGTCTCCGGCGAGACGCTCGCGGCGATGGCCCGGCAGGAACCCGCCTCGCTGGCCGCATTGCGAGAGGCAATCCAGCGGGGCCAAGTTTCGATCGTCGGCGGCGAATACGCCGAGCGGGAATTGCCGCTCCTCCCCCCGGAGGCCATTCGCCAGCAGTTGTGCCGCGGGCGGGACGCCTACCGCCAGTTCCTCGCCGCCGAGCCGACGATCTTCGGCCGCCGCCGCTATGGCCTGACGCCGATGCTGCCGCAAATTCTCGAGGAGTTCGGCTTCCTCGGCGCCCTGCACGCGACACTGGACGACGGCCGTTTTCCCAGCGGAAATCAAACCCGCATCCGCTGGGAAGGCCTCGACGGCACGACCCTGGAGGCGGTCGGGCGCATTCCCGACGACGCCGGCCACGCGGCCGCCTTCCTCCGCCTCCCCGACCGCCTCGGCGGCGTCCTCGACCTCGACAACAACGCCGCCGTCGTGTTGGCCCATTGGCCGGGCCGGGCGAGCCCCTGGCTGGACGACCTGCGGCGGATCGCCGCCTACTCGGGCGTTTTGGGCAACTTCGCCACGATCGGCCAGTGCCTCGAACGGACATCCTACGCGGGCCAAACCACCCAATACACGCCCGATCAGTACCATTCGCCCTATTTGACGCAAGCGGTCGCGGCCGGGCAGCGCAACCCGATCTCCCGCTGGACTCGCCGCTGCCAGCGCCGCGCCGTCGCCGACGCCGCCGACACGCTGACCGCCATGGCCCGACTTGCTGCCCGGAACGAAACGCATGACGCGCCGGGAAAAGACGACAATCTGCTCCGCCGAATCGAAGACGCATCCGCGGCGCCGGAGGACGATGCCGCCTTGGACGACCAACTTCGCGGCCGCCTCAACCATGCCCTGGCGCAGATGGCCGAAGCCGTGATCGGTCCCCATCCCGGCGGGGAACCAGGAACCTTGACGGTCAATCCGCACAGCTTCGCCCACGGACTCTGCCCGGCGATGGGCTTCATGTGGGCCGCCGCGGCGAAAGACCAGCCGCCGCCCGCGGCAAAGGCGAAATGGTCGCTCTTCCACCGACGGCCGAAAACGCCGCCGCTGGTCCATCAACAGCCGCGGGAGCATCCGGCCGGGCAACGCACTTCCGAGACGCCGGCCCGGGACACCATTCTCCGCAACGAGTTCTTCGCCGTGGTGATCGATCCGCACACCGGGGCGGTCCGCTCGGTTTCCGACTATCGCAGCCGCGGCCCGCGATTGTCCCAACAGGTCGCGTTGCGGCTCCCCTCGCTTCGCACAGACGACGCGGACGAGTCGGCTTACTCGATCATGGCCGCCGAGGAAGTCGTCGTTGCAGAGAACGGGCCGGAACTGGGCGAGGTCGTCGTTCGCGGGCGGCTGGTTTCCCGCGGGGGCGAAACGCTCGCTGGTTTTCGGCAGACGACGCGGCTGCGGTCCGGCAGCCGCATTCTCGAACTGTTGGTGGAACTCGATCCCCAGCGGCTGCCGGACGCAACTCCGTGGGAGTCGTATTACGCCGCCCGCTTCGCCTGGCCCGACCCCTCCGCCGAACTCTATCGCAACGTCAACGCGGCGGCCGTGAAGACTGAACTGGTGCAATTCGAGTCGCCGCAGTTCGTCGAGATCCGCGGCGACAAGCGGCGAACCACGCTCCTCGGCGGCGGTCTGCCTTGGCATTGCCGCCGCGGCGGGCGAAAGCTGGACACGCTGCTGCTGGTCCGCGGCGAGACGTGCCGCACTTTCCGCCTGGGGCTGGGACTGGACCTGGCGAATCCGTTGTCGGCGGCCGAGGAGTTTTTGGCCCCGGCGACGACGATCGCCGCCGCCTCGCCGCCGCAGGCGTCCGGCTGGCTGTTTCACCTCAACGTCCGCGGCGTGGCGGCCAACGACTGGGAGGCGACGGCGGCGGATTTCGCGTGCGATTGTTGGAGAGCGAGGGCCGCACGGTGCAGGCGAACCTCCGCGGCTTGCGTCCCGTCCGCTCCGCGCGCAAGACCGCCCACGGCACGGCGGGCGCGGAGGATTTGCCGGTCGAAGGGGATCGCATCCAGGTCGATCTGCGGCCCTATGAATGGGTGCAGATTGAGGCGGAGTTTTCATAAGCGGAGGGCTGTCCACTTGGCCCGTCCCAGGTCGTGTTGTAAAATTAGATGGTTGGCCACGCCGTTAGACAGGAGGTATGAGTATGGATTGGCGGGAACATATCACAGTTGACCCGGCTGTCTGCCACGGGCAGGCGTGCATCAAGGGCACGCGCATCATGGCGGCGGTCGTGTTGGACAATTGCGATTCTGGCCTCCCGATGGATGAAATCCTGCGGAGCTACCCATCGCTGACGGCCGAGGATGTTCAAGCGGCAATGGCCTATGGCGCCGATCTCGCCCGTGAGCGCGTCGTGCCCCTGCCCACGGGCGTTGCCTAATGCTCAAGTTCAAGGTCAACGAAAACCTGCCGATCGAGGCGGCCACACTGTTCGCCAGTGCGGGTCACGACGTCGTGACGGTTGGCGACCAGCGCATGGCAGGCCAGCCAGACAACAAACTGGCGGCCGCCTGTCAACACGAAGGCCGCGCGGTGGTCACACTTGACATGGACTTTGCCGACATTCGCGCCTATCCGCCGGGCGACTTCGCCGGGATCATCGTGCTGCGGTTAGCGCGGCTCGAAAAGCCGCACGTGCTTTCGGTCCTGCAACGCTTGTTGTCCGTCTTGGAGCATGAGCCGCTTGTCGGCAAACTTTGGATCGTGGAGGAAACCTCTGTTCGCGTTCGCGGCTGATGCAATCCTCCGTGATGTTGTAAATTGCCAGCGGTCCACGCCGAAATTGCGCGAGGGGCGGCAGCGGCCAGGAAAGGAAGACTCGAAGGTGAATTGCCGTTGTCCAAAGTGTCAGGCTCTCTTCGACGCACGGTCCCCAAGTTTCGGCTCTCAGAGTGTTTGCCCTCTTTGCGGCGGCCGGTTTGAACTCGATATTTTCCATATAGCCCATTTCGAACTCCCCCGGACGATTCATGTTCGCCTGGTGGACAAATCCGGGTTGCCTATACGCCTTCCACAGGTGATTGTCCTGGTTAGCTACGGGTATAACTTCCCCCCACTCCAAACAGACGACACGGGTTGCGTGACCGTTACCGCCGAAATGTTCCACAAGGCAGAAGCTGACGAAGTCTTAACTGGCATAATGGATCACAAGGGAGACTACACACTGCTCCGGTACGTCACCATTCGCGTTCCGTCTGCGGAAGAACTGGAAGTTATGGGTCGCCTGCGTAAGCAAAGCGTTTGGCCCATGCTACCCTTCGAGCGGGAGATTTACGGAAACCGTGATAGGCTTTGCCGCGTCTATGCCCATAATCGAAATGCGCGTGTCCGTCCTACCACGGTGCGGTTGGACCTCGCTCAGGCGGAAGGTGCGTTAGACGTGCCTTTGAGCGTAGCAGAGAACGTCATCGCTTAACTCGGGGTAGCGCCGCCGGTCATCGCAATCGTTATCCGCCAGTCCCTTCCTCCTCCACCCCCTCCGCCGGTCTCAAGTCTTTCAACGAGCCGATGGCCAGGATCTCCGGCCAAATTCGCATCGAGGCCAACACCACGAGAATCGTCGCCACGCCGCCGCCGACCACGGAGAGAACGGGGCCGAACATCCAGGCGGTCACGCCGGACTCCAGCCCGCCAAGGTCGTTCGAGGCGACGATGAAGACGTTGTTCACCGCGGAGACGCGGCCGCGCATGGCGTCGGGCGTGAGCATCTGCACGAGCGTGTGACGCACGACCACACTGACGCCGTCAACCGCCCCGGCCAAAAACATCATCGCCAACGACAACCAGAACGAAGTCGATAGCCCGAAGACAATCGTCGCCGCCCCGAAAGCGGCCACGCACCAGAGCATCGTCCAGCCGGCGCGGCGGATCGGCGGCAGATGGGCAAGCAGCAGGAACATGAGGATCGCCCCGCAGGCGTCGGCCGATTGCAGATAGCCGACGCCCGACGGCCCAACCTTCAAGATGTCCACGGCGAAGATGGGAAACAAATAGGTGACGCCGCCGAAGAGCACGGCGAAGAAATCGAGGGTGATCGTGGCCAGGATCGGCTTGTGTTGCCAGACGAAGACCACGCCCGCCCCAACGCTCTTCCAGGAGATTTCTTCCGCCTTCGGGCGGTCGTCGGCGCGGCGGCGGGGAAGGGCCAGCGTGGAGAGCGTGGCCAGAATCCGGCAAGCGACGACGATCACCAGGGCCAAGGCCACGGTCGGGGCCAAGTCGTCGGCGGGCGCGCGAGAAAACGCCAAAAAGTTCCGCCGACGATCAGGCCGCCCAGCGCCGGGCCGATCACGCGCGCGACCTGGAACATGCTGCTGCTCCAGGTGACGGCGTTGCTGAATTCCGCCGCCGGCACGAGTTGCGCAACAAGGCCGATCGCGACGGGCCGCCCAGGGCCTGCCCCACCGCTCCGGCAAACAACAGCAGATACAGCCAGCCGATCGAGGCGTGGGCGTGGACCGCCGCGGTCAGGGCGATGGAAACCGCGCCCGTCGCCGCAAGCATGAGCGAAAGGACGTTGCGGCGGTCGAAGCGGTCGGCGATGTGTCCGCCGGCAATCGACAGGGCCATCACCGGCAGGGCTTGCACCAGCCCCAGCCCGCCCAGGGCAAGCGGGTCTTTGTTCGCCGCGCCGTAGACATAGATGCCCATGGCCACGGTTTCGATCTGCTTCGCGAAGGTCATCAGGAACCAACTCGCGGCGTAGAGTTGGTACGCGCGGATCCTCCAAGCGGAGTAAGGATCGGTCTTGAGAGGAGGCGATGAAGCGTCGGAAGCCATGTTGCTGTTTACTTCAGCGGCCTCACGTGCATCCTGTGCAGCGTTCTCGTCACCGGATCGACGACCACGCCGGTGTTCTCCAGGGCGACGACGCCCAAGAGGGGTTCTGCTTCCCAAGGCTCGGCGTCTTGGGCGAGGTTGGAAATCCGCGTCGTCACGTGCGTCACGCCCATTTTTGCTCCTCGAAACTCGGGGGCCACCCTAGGGAAGCCTAGCGAAAAAGCCGTTCCCCGTCAATCCAATCGCCCATTTTACCATTTGCTTCGCTGCCATGGGAACCTATAATCACAGCCGTGGAACGGAAGTGAACGGACGCGACCTCCAACGCACGGAGACCCACCCCATGGCAGCCGTAGGAAGAAACGTCGCGATTTTCATCGTCCTGCTCGCCGCCGGCGCTGGGCGTGTGGTATGTCCTGACGCAGACCGGCCACGGCGACGGCGCGCTGCGGCTTTCCGGCAACATCGAAGTGATCGAGGTGGGCATCAGCTTCAAGATCGCCGGCCGGGTGGATAAACGCCTTGTTGACGAAGGCGACACGGTCCATCGCGGACAGTTGATCGCCGCGTTGGAAACGGCGGACCTGGAGGCGGAACTCGCCCAGCGGCGGGCCGTCTGGGAAGTCGCCAAGGCGGCGCTGGCCGAGTTGCTCGCCGGATCGCGGCCGGAGGAGATCGCCGCCGCCCGCGCCGCCATGGAGGCCGCCAAGGTCGAGCGGGACCGCCTGGAGACCGAATGGCGCCGCTCCAGCGGCCTTCACCAGCAGAAAATGATCTCCACCGAGTCCTACGACCAGGCCACGGCCGCCCGCAATGTCGCCGCCGAACGCTATCGCCAGGCCAGCCAGCAGTACAAGCTCGTCAAGGACGGCCCGCGAAAAGAGACGATCGAGCAGGCCCGGGCCAACGTCGGCCAGGCCGCGGCGGCCCTGACGATGGCCGAGGTCAAGTTGAGCTACGCGAAGGTCTATTCGCCCCTGGACGGCGTGGTGTTGTCGAAGAACATCGAGCCGGGCGAGTATGTCTCGCCGGGCACGCCCGTCGTCACCGTCGCCGATCTGGACAACATCTGGCTGCGGGCGTATGTCGATGAAATGGACCGCGATCGGGTGAAGCTGGGCCAGAAGGCCGAGATCAGCACCGACGCGAAGTCCGGCAAGACCTACGCAGGCCGCGTCGGCTTCATCGCTTCCGAAGCGGAGTTCACGCCGAAGACGGTACAGACGGAGAAGGAGCGGGTGAAGTTGGTGTATCGGATCAAAATCGACCTGAAAAATCAGTCGCATGAGTTGATGCCGGGGATGCCGGCGGACGCAACGATCAAGGATGAAGGCGGAAGGATGAAGGATGAAAAGAGAAGTCCGGCCGCCCTTCATCCTTCATCCTTCATCCTTCATCCTTCCCCATGAACTCCATCCGCGTCGAGCGTCTGACGAAACGATTCGGCGACATCACGGCCGTCGATGGCCTCGATCTGGCGGTGAGGGAAGGGGAAATCTTCGGCTTGGTTGGGCCCGACGGCGCGGGAAAAACAACGACGATGCGGCTGCTCACGGCGATCATGGACCCGACCTCGGGCGACGCCTGGGTCGCCGGCCGGCATGTCGTCCGCGAGGCCGAGGCGATCAAAGAAGAGATCGGCTACATGAGCCAGCGATTCGGCCTCTATCCCGATCTGAGCGTGATGGAGAACCTCAATTTCTACGCCGACATCTACAGCGTCCCGCGGCGGGGGCGGCGGGAAAAGGCCGAGCGGCTGCTGGCCTTCAGCAACTTGACGCCGTTTCGCCGCCGCCTGGCCGGCAATCTTTCCGGCGGGATGAAGCAGAAACTCGGACTCGCCTGCGCCCTGATCCACACCCCCAAGGTCCTCTTCCTCGACGAGCCGACCAACGGAGTCGATCCCGTCTCGCGCCGCGATTTTTGGCGCATCCTCCACGAGCTGCTCCGCGAAAACGTGACGATCTTCCTCTCGACCGCCTATCTGGACGAAGCCGAGCGGTGCGATCGCGTCGCCCTGATCCACTCCGGCCGGCTGCTGGCCTGCGGGACCCCGGGCGAGGTGAAGCGGCTGATGCGCGGCGAGATCGTCGAAGTCCGCGCCGCCCAGCCGCGCACGGCCGCCGCCATCCTGCGGGAGAAATTTCCCCCGGGCTCCGTGGGCCTGTTCGGCGACCGCGTCCACGTCGTCGGCGAGGCGGAGACGACGAAGGCCGCGGCCGGCGCGATGCTGGCCGAGGCGGGAATGCCGGCGTCGGAAATCCGCGTCATCCCACCGTCGCTGGAAGACGTCTTCATCTCGGTGTTGGGACAGCAAGCGGTTGCGCCGGCGGCGGGGATGAAAACGCTTGCGGTTTCGCGAGGGGAGATCGCGAAACGAAAGTGGAGCTTCCCCTCACCCCAACCCTCTCCCGAAGGGAGAGGGGGACGCCGCGAAACTGCAAGCGGCGTGAGGAAAATGGAGCCGCCTTCCGCGCAGCCGGCGGTGGTCGTCGACAAGCTGGAGAAGCGGTTCGGCGCGTTTGTCGCCGTGCGGCCGATCAGTTTCCAAGTCGCCCGCGGCGAAATCTTCGGCTTTCTCGGGCCCAACGGGGCGGGCAAATCGACGACGATTCGCATGTTGTGCGGCATCCTTCCGCCGACGGCGGGCACGGGCCGCGTGGCGGGGTTCGACGTCCGCACGCAGCCGGAGCGGATCAAGGAGAACATCGGCTACATGAGCCAAAAGTTCTCCCTCTATCAGGACCTGACCGTCGAGGAGAACATCGACTTCTACAGCGGCATCTACCGCATCCCGCCGCAAGAGAAGGAGTCGCGGAAACAATGGACGCTCGAGATGGCCGGCCTCGCCGAGCATCGCCATCGCCCGACGGGCGTCCTCTCCGGCGGCTGGAAGCAGCGGCTGGCCTTGGGCTGCGCCGTGCTGCACCGCCCGCCGATCGTCTTCCTCGACGAGCCGACCTCGGGCGTCGATCCGGTCAGCCGCCGCCAGTTCTGGGAATTGATTTATCAATTGGCCGGCGACGGCGTGACGGTCTTTGTCACCACGCACTACATGGACGAAGCGGAATACTGCGATCGGCTGGCGCTGATCTATCGCGGCGAACTGATCGCTTGCGGCGCGCCGGAGGCGCTGAAGCGGCAGGCGATGGCCGAGGCCGGCGAGCCCGCGGCGGCAGGGCCGCCCACGTTGGAGGAAGTGTTCGTCCGCCTGATCGAGGCCCGCGACCGCGCCGAGCGGCCGCAGGAGGAGGCGATGCAATGAATGTCCGTCGCGTCGGGGCCATCTTCCGCAAGGAGACGCTGCACGTAGTCCGCGATCCGCGGAGCCTGATCCTCGCGATCGGCATTCCCGCGCTCCTGCTCGTCCTCTTCGGCTACGCCTTGACCTTGGACGTGGACAACGTGCCGCTGGTCGTTTGGGACCAGAGCAACACGCCGGCCAGCCGCGAGCTGGTGAGCCGCTTTTCCGGCTCCCGCTACTTCTCCCTGCGGCGGCGGGTGGACAATTATCGCGCGCTGGTCGACGACATCGACGCCGGCCGCGCGATCGTCGCGCTGGTCGTTCCCCGCACGTTCGCCGAGGACCTTTCCGCGGGACGGGCGACGCCGGTGCAATGGATCGTCAACGGCAGCGACGCGAACACCGCCACGATCGCCATCGGCTACGCCCAATCGATCGCCGGGAAATACTCGCAGGAGATGTTGATCTCGCAGTTCCAGCGGCGCGGAGAACCGCGCGCGGTGATGCCGCTGGACGTCCGCGCGCGCATCTGGTTCAACGCCGATCTGGAGTCGAAAAACTACATTATTCCCGGACTCATCGCCGTCATCATGATGGTCATCGCGGCGCTGTTGACGTCGCTGACCATCTCCCGGGAATGGGAGCGCGGCACGATGGAGCAGCTCATCGCCACGCCCGTCACGGGCGCGGAATTGCTCCTCGGCAAGGTCATGCCCTATTTCGCCATCGGGCTGTTGGACGTTGGGCTGGCCGTGCTGATGGGCCAATGCCTCTTCCACGTTCCCATGCGCGGCAGCCTCGCCGCGCTCTTTCTCATGGCGTCGGTCTTTCTCGTCGGCGTGCTCGCGATGGGCATCGCGATCAGCATTGTCGCGAAGAGCCAATTGCTGGCCAGCCAACTGGCGATGACGCTCACCTTCCTGCCCTCGTTTCTCCTCTCCGGATTCATGTTCACGATCGTCAACATGCCGCGGCCGATCCAAGCGATCACTTACCTCGTGCCCGCCCGGTATTTCGTCGCCTTGTTGCGGGGGATTTATCAGAAGGGCGTGGGGCTGGAGCTTTTGGCCGGCAATGCGGCGTTGCTGGCGGTGTTCGGCGTGGCGATGGCGATGTTGGCCAATGCGATGTTTAAGAAGAAACTGAGTTAGTCGAGAGTTGAGGGTCGAGAGTTGAGAGAGGAACAAGGAAAACGAAGAGTGCACAATGGAAAAACCGCGCAGGCGGCGTCTCCCATTCCGCATTTTGCACTTTGCATTTTACATTTTACATTTTGCATTCCTTGCTTGTTCGTCTCTCAGCTCTCAACTCTCGTCTCTCAACTTTCAACCCTTGCCTGTCCGTGTCTCCGCGGTGAACTTCCGTCTTTTCCAGCGAGATAGGCCCCATGTTCGAACGCATCCGCCAAATGCTGATCAAGGAGTTCATCCAGGTCTTTCGCGACCCGCGGATGCGCACGGTCATTTTCGTCATCCCGTGCGTCCAGGTCCTGATCATCGGCTACGCCGTGACGACCGACGTGCGACACGTGCCGACCGTGATCGAGGACCGCGACAACAGCGTCGAAAGCCGCGAATTGACGGCGCGGTTCCTCGGCTCGGGCTACTTCGACGCGGTCGCCTACGCCCGCGACGGCCGGCAGGTTCGCCAGTGGATCGACCGCGGCGACGCGATCATGGGGCTGCGGTTCAACCGCGGCTTCGCCGACGACCTCCGCGCCGGCCGCACCGCCGTCGTCCAAGTGATTCTCGACGGCGCCGACTCGAACACCGCGGGAATCGTCTCCAGCTACATCAACACGATCGCCTCGCAATACGCGCAACAGATCCTCTTCGAGCGGCTGGCCCGCGGGACGGGGGCGACGCGGCCGCCGGGACAACTCGACTTGCGCGCGTGCGCGTGGTTCAACGAGAACCTGGAAAGCCGCAATTTCTACGTCCCCGGCGTGATCGTCGTCGTCGTCAGCGTCGTCTCGCTCCTGCTGACCAGCATGGCGGTTGTCCGCGAAAAAGAGATCGGCACGATGGAGCAGATCATGGTCACGCCGATCACGCCGATGGAGTTCATTCTCGGCAAGACGCTCCCCTTCGCACTGATCGGCCTGGTCGATGTGACGCTGATCGCGGCAATCGGGGCATTTTGGTTCGACGTGCCCATCCGCGGCAACCTCGCCTTGCTCTACCTGGCCGCCGTGCTTTACCTGATGACGATGCTCGGCGTCGGATTGTTGATTTCGACCGTCAGTCAGACGCAGCAACAGGCGATGATGGGAACGTTTCTCTTCTTCTTTCCCGCCATGCTCCTCTCCGGCTTCGCCTTCCCGATCGCGAACATGCCCAGGGTTGTCCAGTGGATCACGCTTGTCGATCCGCTGCGGTATTTTCTCGTGATTATCCGCGGCGTTTTTTTGAAGGGGATTGGGCTGGAAATTCTCTGGCCGCAGATGCTTGTTTTGGGGGCGATGGGGGCGGCGACGCTGGGACTGGCGATTCGCCGCTTCCACAAGACGCTGTAGGGGGCGTTCACCGGCTCTGCGGCTTCCCCGCGTTGCAGAAGATACCCGCCCGGAGGGGTCGCGGAAGTCTTCCAATGGCGTTGCGATTGAGGTACACTACATTTGTCCTAATTCGCCCATCTCAACGTCCCAAGGAGTTGTTCGATGCGACGCTGGCCGCTTCTGGTTTGTCTCGTTTCCGTCCTGTGGATTGCCGCCAATTTTGCCCTGGCCGAGGACAAAGCGAAGTCGCCCGGCAAGCCGGCGCCTGCGGCCAAACCGGCCGCCGCTCCGGTCAAACCCGCCGCGGCTTCGGCGAAGCCGGCGGTCGCCCCAGCCAAACCGGCGGCGAAGGACGAAGACGACGAGGACGAGGACGACTCGGCCGACGGGAACCACAAGCCGGCGGCGAAGCCGGCGACCGCGGCGGCAAAGGCGAGTGTCGATTCCAAGCCGAATGCGAGCAAGCCGGCCGAAAAAAAGCCCGCGGAAAAGAAGGCGACCGTCGTCTCCCTGACGCTCAAGGGCGACTATCCGGAAGGCGCTGGGCAGGCCGGCCCGCTGGCGGAAATTCGCCCCACCTTGGCGATGGTTGTCCAGCGGCTGGACGAGGCCGCCGAGGACAAGGCGGTCGCCGCCGTGTGGCTGCGGATCAACGGTCTGGAAATGGGGGCGGGCAAGATCAATGAACTCCGCGCCGCGGTGGCGCGAATTCGCAAGGCCGGCAAGCCGGTCTACGCCGAACTGACCACCGCCGACCCGGCCGAATATCTCCTCGCGGCGGCCTGCGATGAAATCATCATGCCGCCGTCCGGGATGCTGCTTCTGCCCGGCGTCCACGCGGAAGTGACCTTCTTCAAGGGATTTTTGGACAAGCTGGGTTTGCAATTCGACGCCCTGCAGATGGGCAAATACAAGGGGGCCGCCGAGCCGCTGACCCGCACCGGCATGAGTCCCCCCTTGCGCGAAAGCATGGAGGCGATCGTCGACGACAGCTACGAGGCGATGGTCGCGACCATCGCCGCTGGCCGGCGGCTGAAGGACTACGAGGTGAAGACGCTGCTGGACCGGGCGCTGTTTTCCGCTTCCGCCGCCTGCAAGGCCGGCCTGATCGACCGCGTCTGCTATGCCGACGAATTTCAGGATTCGCTGGCGAAGAAGCTGAAGGCCGACAGCGTTGACGTGAAGACGAATTACAAGAAGAAGCGTCTGGACGAGGACTTTTCCGGCATCGGCGGACTGGTGAAGTTGATGCAGCTTTTCGCCGGGGCAAAGCCGTCGGAAAAGCCCGCCGCCGCCAAGCGGCTGGCCGTGGTCTACGCCGTCGGCCCGATCGTCGAAGGCAAAAGCGAAAGCAGCATGTTCGGCGAGACCGTGCTCGGCGCGACGACCCTTTGCGAGGCGATCCGCAAGGCCGCCGACGATCCGAAGGTCGTGGCCGTCGTCCTCCGCATTGACAGCCCCGGCGGATCGGCCACGGCCAGCGACCTGATCTGGCGGGAGGTCGTCCGCTGCAAGAAGCCGTTGATCGCGAGCATGGGCGACGTCGCCGGCAGCGGCGGATATTACATCGCCATGGCCGCGCAAAATCGTCTGCGCCGGGCGCGATCACCGGCTCGATCGGCGTGATCGGCGGCAAGCTGGTCACGGGAGGATTGTACGACAAGCTTGGGCTGACGACCGAGGTGATCAGCCGCGGCAAGAATAGCGGTTCGCTCTCCTCCCGCCGGGCGTTCACGCCCGAGGAGCGCGAGGCGTGGACCGCGGTGCTGTCGGAGACGTATCAACAATTCGTCGGCAAGGCGGCGCAAGGGCGGAAAATGGACCCGGCGAAGCTCGAACAACTCGCCCAGGGGCGCGTCTACACGGGGCGGATGGCGAAGCGGCTGGGCCTGGTCGATGAGTTAGGCGCGCTCCACGACGCCGTTCTTGCGGCGAAAGCGGCGGCCGGCCTGAAGGCGGACGAAGAAGTCGAGTTGCTGGTCTTGCCGCAGCCGAAGACGTTCTTCGAGCAGCTCTTCGGCGGCGATGCGTCGGTTTCTTCCGACTTCGACTCCGCCCTGCCGGAGTTCCTCCAGCCCCTTCGCCAGGCGGCGACGTGGCGGCGTCTGCTTGGCGAGAAGACGCTGCTGTGGATGCCCTATCGGCTGCAGGTGCGATAGGAAGGATGAAGGATGCAGGCGGCTGCCCGGGTGGCCCCGATAGCTTCGCTATCGGGGGGCCGTCAGGCACAAGAGGCGGTCACGCGATCCAGCGAATCGGCACACCCACGCTCCGCCCTTGCTCGTAGTAACGCGCCGAACTGAACGCCCAATCGCACGGTCGCGACACCAAGCCCGCACGCACGGGATTTTCGTGCATGTCGAGAGTTTCTCCCGCACCTTCCCTTCGCTGTATAAGTTGAAAGGGTAGTATTTCGCTTGCCAAAACGGCTCGCCGACGCCGATCCTTTCCGCATAGTGGACGAGCTTGCTGCGCAGTCGATTCGCCGATCTGGTGAGAACTGAGTCGCTTCCATTGTTGCATGAAAACGCTCAACTGGCCCGCAACGGAAAACCACACGATGGCATGAACGTGGTCAGGCATGACCACGAAACCCACGCACGATGCCCGCCGGGCGGCCAATTGTGAATTGAGTACGCCGAGCGCTATTCGCTTTGCGCCTCATGGTCGAGCAGGCGTCGCCGCCGGTAGCAAGAGAACGTGACGAAGTGGGCGTGCAACTCGTCGTCGTAGATCGCCCGCGTTCCCATAAAAAAAGCATGGCCGCTGCGGCGTCCGCCGTCAAGGGGCGTCATGAAAAACGCACGGCAACGCCTCTTGGGCCTGACGGCCCCCCGATAGCGAAGCTATCGGGGCCACCCGCGAAGTTGGTTCGCGAGGGATTACTGGATGCCGGCGCCGACGCCGACGCCGCCGCCGACGCCGTTGCCGCCCGCGGCGCCCCCGCCGCCGGTGGCGCCGGCCTGGAGTTGACCGTAGCCTTGGCCGCCGGTCCCGCCGCCCGACTGGGTGCTCGACGCGCCCGAGCTATAATTGAAAGTCGTCACCTTGTCGATGGCGGAGAAGAACGGCACGCTGGTGATGCGGACGTAGCGCCGGTCGGCGGAGACGACGGCAGTCGCCATAAAGTTCGCCCCTTCCGGCAGGGTGATGATCACAGGCTGATAGCCGACTGCCCCGGTGGGGAAATAGGGGACGAAAAAGGGCTGCACCGTGCCGGTCGCGCCCGAGCTGGTCAGCGCCGAGGAGTTGTTCGCGGAAGCCGCCTCTGCACTGACCGCCCCCGGATTGACCAGGGCGGCGATTTGCTGGGCGAGAATCTGCTGGCCGATGACAACCTGACCGAGGGCGGCGTTGGCCACCTGCTGGTCTTGCAGCCTCTCCTTGCGGCGGCCGTCGGCCAAATCGAACTTCACCATCGCCTGTCCCTTTTCGAGGGCGATTTTCTCGCAAATTCGCTTCGCCTTGGCGGTGTTGTAGTGGAGGACGACTTCCACCAAGACCTTGCCGGTGATCACTTGGCCCCAGACGCGGCGGACCAACAGCTTGTAGGTCCCGCTGAAGCCCTTGGGGCAGACGTAGATTTGGTTGTGGCCTTGCGAGGCGCCGCCGGCTTCCGCGGCGAAGAGATCGCCGCAGAGCACGCCGCCGCTGTTGGTTCGCCAGTTGCGAAGGGAGCAGACCGATCCGGTCGGCTCTTCCACCAGCAGGTTGACGTCGGCGTCGCCGCTCCAGCGAACGTTGATGACGCAATCGCGCTCCAGCGCCGCCTGGATCGAGGTCTCAAACTGCTTCGCCTCCGTGGTCCGCTTCTCCGCGCGGAGTTCCTCCAACGTGGCCAAGGCGACGCGACGCGCCGTTTTCCAAATCTCGTTCTGGCTGGCCGGCCAGCCCTGGCTGAGCACGCCCGCGGCGGCCCACTCGACGCCCTCCAGGTCGTGGGTTTTTGCGCGATTTTCATGCCGGCCACATACGGCTCGGGCCGCAACGGCTCGATGGCGGCAACCTGGCGAAAAACCTGCAAGGCACGCTGGTCCAGACCCAATTCGGCGAGGTACAGGCCCAAATACATCAGGTCGTCGGCATTGCGGGCGAACTCGACGGCGGACATCACCGCCCGCTCGATCTGCTCCTTGGGACGATCGGCGGCCTGCATCGCCAGCGCCATCGCCTCATACATCCAGGACTGCGCCTGGTTGTGGCGAATAGCCGCGTCGATCAAGGCGATGACGTGGTCGAACTTCTGGTCGCGCATCAGGCTGCGGACCTCTTGGCGGACCGCGGCCGTGTCGGGCTCGTTGGCGGCGAAGTATTTTTCCCAGACATCGTTGGGTTTGGCGCCCGGAGCGATGGTCACTTCGATCTTCGTCGGCCGGTTCGCCGCCGCTTTGCCGATTGTCGCCGGGAGCTTGGCGGGAACACCAACGGCGATGGTTGCCGGGGCGTCGGCGGCGGGCTGGTCCGCCGCCTTGGCGGAGACGGTTTCGGCGGCGACGCTAAAGAAGCCGCCGCCGCCCATGCCGCCCATGCCGCCGCCCATGCCGCCCATGCCTCCCATGCCGCCCATTCCTCCGCCCATGCCGCCCATGCCGCCGCCCATCATGCCGCCGCCCATTCCTCCGCCCATGCCTCCCATCATGCCGCCGCCCATTCCTCCGCCCATTCCTCCGCCCATGCCGCCCATGCCGCTAATGCTCGGAGTGCGGATCGGCAGCACGAGGTCGGCCACAGGATAGACCTTGGTCGTCAACTTCTGTTCCGCCGCTTCCTTCGTCGTGATCAGCAGCACTTCGTCCTGGATGATGTAGGTCAGCCCCAATTCACCGAGCATCAGCCGCAGGGCCGATTTCAAGGAAATCCCTTTCAGGTTCTTCTTCACCGGCAGGTCCGGGGCGATCGACGCCTCCTCCATGGCCTTCTTGTCCAATTGGATTTCGATCTGATGGTAGTCCTTCAAGTAATCGATGACGTCGGTCAGCGGCGTATCGACGAACTCCAATTGCGTCGGCGACTTCAGGGCCTCGTTGATTTTCTTCTCCGCCGGTCCGCGTTTCGCCAGGTCCATCGAACTGTAGCGATCCTTCCGCGACTTGGTCAACTCCTTCCAACGCTCCGCGTCCGGATAGATGATCGGCTTATTGTCGTTGAAGCCGATGTGCGACAGGTCAACCTGGAACATCATGTCGTTGAATCCCTTGTCCGCCGCGGCCATCATCGCCACGTTGGCGGCGTAATAGCCGGAGAAACTCGCCATTTTCGAGGCGATGACGGGCACCGAGGAGTCGGGCGCGAGCTTCGCCGCGTCGGCGGCCGATAGTTCCGCCGTCTCATAATTCCCCTCAAGCATCAGCGAGTCGAAGCGGTCCATCACTTGCTTGAGCCGCTGCTGGCCGCGGATGAGGTTCTGCACGAGGATCTCTTGCTCTCTCGCGGCCCCCTCCCGCTCCTGCCTTTGCTGTTGAGCGTGTTCGAACTCGGTCATTCGCCGCGCCCCTTCCCGCAACGCCGCCTGCAACGAACTGACGATCTGGTCGCGGGCCTCGGCGGAGAGTTCCGGCAACTGCTTCATCTTTTCCAATTCCATCTGCAAGTTCTGGATGGCAAGTTGCGGATTGGAGCCCATCTGCCCGCGGGCCTGGCTGATGGCGTTTTGCACTTCGGTTTGGGCGATGGTTTCAATTGCGCGTTTTTCCTTGCCGAAGGCTTCGGCCGCGGCGCCTTCGCCCGGACCGCCGACGCCGGGCGGGATGCCGTCGCCGACGAGGTTCAGTGCGTCGCCGGCCGTGGCGCCCTGGGGCGTCGGCGGCGGGGGCAGGGGCGCGCCCTGGGCGCGGGAGGGGGAGGCACGGGCGCGGCGACAGCCTCGAACCGGCGCACGCCCGCGGCGCAGCTTCTTCGCCGCCGCCCGTTGAATGGTCATCGCTTCCGGATCGCCCGGATCGCGGCGGAGCGCCTCGGCGGCGAGCCGATCGGCCGCGTCGAGGTTGCCGGAGGCCAATGCCTGGCGGGCGAACTGCGTCAGGCCGCGCCCGCCGGCTTGAATCTCGCGTTTCGCATCTTCCAGGCTGGCGGAGCCGACCAGCGGCAGATTCACGCCGCCCGCCGCCCGCGCCGCCTCAACCAGCGAGCCGAGGTAATTGTTGTCGTCGTTGCTCTTTGCCGCGGCGACGTTCCAAGTGAGCGTCTGCCGTCCGCCGGGGCCCTCAACCGGGGCCTCGATCTGCAATGCGTCCTTCCCCTTCAACGTGCCGACAACCACCGTGTCGCGATCGCTCCGCAGGGGCGGCAGCGTCTTCGGAAAGACCTCGGCGAATTGGGCCGGCCACTTCACCGTCCCGGGCCAGAGCACGGTCGCATTGGCCGCGGCGGCCAACGCCTGTCCCGCCTCGGCCGCCGACGCGCCGGGCTTGTCGTCAATCACGACGCCGCCCGTCTGCACGGCGAGCGAGCCGAGCAATTGCTTGTCCACGTTCGGACCGACGGCGTAGCCGCTCACGGGAATGCGCTGGTCGGCCAGCGACGCGGCCAATTGCTCAAATTTCTCCAGGCTCAAGAGATTCGCGCGGCTGCTGCCGTCGCCGATGTACAGGACCGCCCGCGCATGGCTGGCCGCGCCGAAGCTGCGGGCCGCCGCGGAAACAGCCTTCTCCAAGTCGCTCGACCCGAGGGGAGTCCGCTGGTTCAGGGCGGCGATCGCCTCGTTCCATTCGGCGCCGTTGGGAGCGACAAAGCCCTTGGTCAAGGGGACCGCCGTCAGATCGGCGGCGATCAGTTGCACGCGGTCCTCGGCGCCCAAATGAGCGACCGCCGATTGCAACGCCTCCAACTCCTTCGCGCGATATTCGTCCTTCTCGCCCGCCGCCGTGCTGACGACGATCGCCACGTCGTGAGGGCCGGCGGCGGCGGCGACCGCTGGCGGCTGCAAGCTCAATGCGAAGTACGTCGTCCCGTCGGGATGCGTGAAACAGTTGAGCCGGGCTGCCTCGGGTCCCGGCTCAGCGGCCAACGTCGTCGCGGCCAGTGCGGCCGCCGCCAGGGTTGCACAAGGCAACACCGCCCATCGCAACAGAAATTGCTTCGACATGACATTGCTCTCCAGCAACTAGAAGGAAGCTGGCCCACGCCCGCTGTGTTCCGTGGCAGCGGCAAGGGCGGCGCAGCAAGAATTTCCTCGGCAAGAACGAAAAAACAGGCCCTCTTGGGCTATGCCTCATTCTACTCGACGCAGACGTGATTTGCCAATCAAAAATCCCCAAATTGCCTAGAGAAACAGATGGCACGATGCTCGTGCGGCGCGAATTTACGGCCTCCGCTGTCCCCTTCAGGAGGGTGGCATGATGAGCGCGCCGCCGGCGCGTGTCCCAGGCATCGAGGCTTGGACGGCGGAAAGGGGAAAGCCGGCGCCGCTGGGCAATTCCCCTCACCCCAACCCTCTCCCGGAGGGAGAGGGGGACTACTTTTGTGTGCCTGCGGGCAATCTACAAGAATCCGGGACAATCCCCGCCGCGCTCATCCCCCTTCCCGATTGTCGCCCGCAGCGAGTTTGCATAGGATAAATTCCGTACGATAATGAGGGCTTGCCGAGGCTTTCCATCAACCATCCCCCCAGGGGTTTTGCTGTGAAACGGTAGTTGTTCACGCGGTCGCGGGGAGCGACCGCGGGGCCGCAGAAAAGAGGGAGAGATAGCGGGGAACGAGTGCCGTCAGGGGCCTGATGGCAGCAGCGAGGGCGGCAGGGTGCCGGAGAGATAAGCTTGGACCGAGTCCAACAAGAACTGAAAGACCGCGCGACCCTGTCGGGCGCAGGTGGCGATCACGGTCCAGATCCGCTCGCACCAGCGACGACCTTTTTCGCTCCGCGTTCCCTGGGTGATTCGCCGGTCGATCACCACGAAGCGAATCGCCTGTTCCGCAAGGTTGTTCGTTGGGTCAACTCCCGGGGTGGTGATGAAGCGGAAGTACGACTCCCCGTTCTCGCGGAACCGTTTCGCCATGTTCCGCGCCTGTTTCGTCTCCGGCACGCCGGTTGTGGCCGCCTTCATCACTTGCTCCCGTGCCGTTTCCAACGCCTTTTGAAAATCCGCCGCGGTCATTGCTCGCGCCGATGGATGACGGCAAACAGGTCGCGCAGGGCGTCCCGCAGCCGTTGGCCGTAAGCTTGATTTTCCGCTCCCGGCAGCGTCAGCAGAAACTTCACGTCGCGGATCAGGTGGGCCATGCAGAACTGGAGCAGCACGCCGAACACGCGCATATACTTGCGGTAGGCGCTGAAGTAATCGCAGCCCAGCACCCCATTGAACTCTTCGCCGAGCACCTCCACCAGCACTTTCGATCCCCGCGACTTGTCGATGCGGAAAAGCGTGTAAAGCTGGGCGCGGAAACACCAAGTCCAGAACTTCTCACGGTACTCCTTGTGCCCCGTCTCGTTGACGTTCAGCACGGGTTCGCCCGGCAGCCGCTCGAACAACTCGGCATACGCCTTGGCCAACGAATCGCTCACCTTGCCGATCAATTTCGCGAGGTAGCCGCGGGAAATGTCCACGTGGGCCACGTCGCGGAGGAACTTCCAGATCGTGGAGAACGAGGCGTGGCAGACGCCTTTCATGAAGGCCACCAGGGCCGTCAGCCGCGGGCCGAACAGCCCCGCCTTGACCACCGCCTCCGGCAACGGCGCGTAGTGGAACTTCTGGCAGTGCGGGCACCAGTAGGCCAAGCCTTGATGTTCCGTGACGATGGTCGGCGTGGCGATGATTTCCACCTGTTGCAGGACGTTGGGCGGACGATTGGCAAGCCGAAGCGAACCGCCGCACTCGGGGCAGCAATCCAGCGTGTACGGCTCGAAACGGTTGACGGCCTCGGGCGGAAACGGCGTTCGCAGATGTTGATCATGTCCTGGCTGCGCGCCCGTCTGCGCTTCTCGCCGTCCTTGCGCGGCGGCTTGGGCGGCTTGACCATATCGCTCGACGGCGGTTTGGAGGAGGTGGAGGAGTTCTTCAGCGCCGCGGCCAATTGCTGCTTCAGGCGTTCATTCTCTTCGCGAAAGGTGCGCGTTCTCTTCTTCCAGCGTCGCGATGCGTCCCATCGCCCCAGCGAACTCCTTCTCCAGCCGCGCCATACGCTCGGCTAGCAAATCGCGTTCCGAATCGTGGCTCGCTTCCCGCAGCTTCATGGGGCGGAAAGATACGCTTCCGGCCTCATGGGAACAAGATCAACCGGCTGCTCGCCTAACAAGAATTCTGGCGGATTCTTGCCGGGGGGGGGCTTGACAAGCCAAATTCCGTCGATCAAAATCACATTCGTTGTCCTGCCGCTGAGGGGTTCGGACAGGACGATAGTCGTAGGAACCCCGTGAACGGTTACGAATTCTGGCGGATTCTTGCCGGGGGGGGGGCTTGACAAGCCAAATTCCGTCGATCAAAATCACATTCGTTGTCCTGCCGCTGAGGGGTTCGGACAGGACGATAGTCGTAGGAACCCCGTGAACGGTTACGTGAAACGAATGCTGTTGTTGTGCGTCGCGTCGGCAATTGCCGGCGCCGGGCTGGCCGTCGGCCTGTCCGGCCGCAATGCCGTCGAATCCAAATCGGTCGCCCAGGAAGTGGCCCCTCGCCTCACGCCCGCGGCGGGCAGCCGGCCGCTGACGGAAGACGAACGGGTCAACATCGACGTTTACGAAAACGTCAATCGCAGCGTCGTCAACATCATGACCGAGGGGTTCCAGGGCGAACGACTCTTTATGATCGAGGTCCCCTCGAAGGGGCAAGGGAGCGGCAGCGTCTTGGACACGCAGGGCCACATCCTGACCAACTATCACGTCATCGACGGCGCCCGGCAAATCAAGGTCACGCTGTTCGACGGCAAGGATTACGAGGCCAAACTCGTCGGCGGCGACCCGAGCACCGACATTGCCGTGCTGAAGATTGAAGCCCCCGCCGCGTCGCTGCTTCCCGTCGCTTTGGGAACGTCCGGCGACTTGAAGGTCGGCCAGCGGGTGTTCGCCATCGGCAATCCTTTCGGCCTGGAGCGGACCATGGCAACGGGCATCATTTCCAGCCTGAATCGTTCGCTGCCCAGCCGCCGCAGCGGACATTCGATCAAGGCGATCATTCAAATCGACGCGGCGATCAATCCGGGCAACTCGGGCGGGCCGCTCTTGGACACGCAGGGACGCACGATCGGCATGAACACGGCCATCGCCAGCAAGACCGGCGAGAGCGCCGGCGTCGGCTTCGCCATCCCCATCAACACGATCGCCCGGATTGTCCCCCAATTGATCGCGAAGGGAAAAATTCAGCGCCCGGACGCCGGCATCGGGCAGGTCTATCAGACCGAACACGGGCTGTTGATTGCCACGGTCGCTCCCGGCGGCCCGGCGGAGCAGGCCAGACTGCAAGGCTTCAAGGTCGTGCGCCAGCGGCGGCAGCAGGGGCCGTTCGTCTACGAAATGCAGACGATCGATCGATCCGCGGCCGATCTGATTACGGCCATCGACGGCAAGCCGATCCACAGCGCCGACGATTATTTCGACATCGTCGAGAGCAAGCAGCCCGGCGACGTGGTGACGTTTACCGTGGTTCGCCAGGGGCAGGTGCGGACGGTCCCCGTGCGGCTGGAGGCGGGGGAATAAGAGCAGGGGACAAAAGAGCAGGTGAGCAGGAGAAAACGCCGTCGATTCTCCGTTTCCTATCCCTCCCGTTCCCCTGTTCCCTTGCTCTCCTGTTCTGTTCGCCGCAACTGCCCGCAGGCCGCGTCGATCCGCTCGCCCTTGCGGCGACGAACGTGAACCGTCAGCCCGCCGCGAACCAACTCCGCGGCAAACCGCTTCACCGCCGCGGCCGTCGGCGTCCGAAAGGACAGCCCGGCGACGGGATTGTAGGGAATCAAATTCACCAGCGACGGCCGGCCCCTTAACAGCGCGACCAACTCCCGCGCGTGCTCCGGCGCATCGTTCACCCCGCCGAGCAAGACGTATTCGAACGTCACCCGCCGCCCGGTCTTCGTGAAATACTCGTCGGCCGCGGCCATGACCGCCGCAATGCCGATGCGTCGATTCATCGGCACGATTTCGTTGCGGAGCGAATCGTTCGGGGCGTGCAGGGAGACGGCGAGATGATATTGGAGGTTCAACTCGGCCATGCGGCGGACGCCCTCGGGCAGGCCGACGGTCGAGATCGTGATTCGCCGCGCGCCGATGCCCAGCCCTTCCGCCGCGGTCGCCTGCGCCAAGGCCGGCAGCAGCCGGTCCAGGTTGGCCAGCGGCTCGCCCATGCCCATCACGACGACGTGGCTGAGGCGTTCCTCCGCGCGGAGCAGCCGCTGGAGCTGCAACATCTGTTCGAGGATTTCGCCGCCGGCGAGGTTGCGAAGAACGCCGCCGATGCCGCTGGCGCAGAAGGCGCAGTGCATCGCACAGCCGACTTGCGTGCTGATGCAAATCGCACAGTGCCCGCGGTCGTCGCGCAAGAGCACGCACTCGATCCGCTCGCCATCGCTCAGTTCGAGGAGGAGCTTTTCCGTGCCGTCGGCGGCCTGGCGATGGGCGGCGACCCGGGCGGTCCAAATCTGGAAATCCGCGGCCAACTGCTGCCGCAGCGGCTTGGGCAGGTCGCTCATCTCGTCGAAGTCGGCGGCCCGTTTCTCGAACAACCACCGCCGCACCTGGGCCAGTCGATACGCCGGCATCGCATGGGCGGCCAGCCAGGCGTGCAGCGCTTCGTCAGACTGTTCGAGAAAGGGGAGCACGAGAGCGAAGGGATTGGGGATTGGGAATCGGGGGTTGGGGATCGGGGATTGGAAAAAGGATGAGGGCGGCGGTTCTGTTCTCATTCATCTTTCATCCTTCCGCCTTCATCCTTCTTTTAATGGTCCCCCTCTCCCTTCGGGAGAGGGTCGGGGTGAGGGGACTTGCCACAGAACGCTGTTACCGGATTCCGCGTTTTTCTCTACTGCAATTCATTCGTCTCCCGTCTGACTGCAAATGGGATCAATTATCGCCCCTCAAACTCCGCTTATTTTACCCGACCGACGGGACACAGGGGGATTCGTTTTTGCGGATTTCGCGGAATGGAGCGATTGGAACGATTTTCTGGACTCTGCCGATTATCGGGCCGATGTTCAACAATGCGCCCCCCATTTCTCCGTTGGCATCCGAAGAAAGGAATCGAGGAAACATGAATCACACCTGCCTGAAGCTTGCGGCGGTTGGCCTCTTAACCTGTCTGGCGGGGGGTTGCGCGTTTTTTGACCCGCCGTGCGACAATGGCTCCGCGGGCAACGGCGCGAATGGCCAGGGCAACTCCGCGGGCGGCGGCGGCGCGGGCGGAGGGGTCGGCGCTGCGGACAGCCAGACCGGCGTCGTCGCCTATCCGTACTATGCCAATCGCGGTCCACGCGACTACTTTTCCAAACCAACCGACATCGGCCCCTGAGAACCTCGGGGAGGCCGCGGGCATTGGTTCATCGGTTGTTTAATCTGCCGGACGTTCATCCGCGTTTCTCGCGAAAGCTGGCAAGTCTGTGCGCTGCCAAGAAAGCACAGACGCGTCTACCGCTTGGGACGTGCGACGTGCAAAACAGCACGCATTGCATGGCCGCGGTGCGCCGATGAGGCGGGCCGGCAGGCCGTCGTTAGATTGCGATACATCCCTTGGCGGTAGACGCGCCGTCGTAAAACGTTTCCGGATCTACAATCGGGACAGTACTCCTGCGCTGGAGAAAAGGTTCGCACGGAACTTCGAGACTGGCGCCCGGCGTCGGAGAGGCGGAATCGCCCCGCGAACTTCCGCGCCGGCGGCAGACCATCGAAACATCTTGCGGCCGCCCGAGGGCCGCCGCGGAGGCCCGCACCTTCTGCTCTGCTCGGTTTCCAATGACGCCAACCGTCGCGGTGCAACAAGGTTCGCATCATTCCGACCAGCCGCAGCACGAGGACGCTCAGCCTGCGCCGAGCGTCCCCAGCAAAGGACCCGACCGGGCTTGCCTCCAGCCGCGAACGTACGGCCAACGGCGTTGCGACGGATGGATTCGATGCATGCTTGCGCCTCCAATAATTACTATATACCCGATGGTTTTCGGAAGTCAAAAATCGCTTTACGATTTTTTGATTTCCCGCCGCTCGCATTGCGCTAAGTGGCGCGTTAGCAACTGTTTGCGACTTTAGAAAAAATTTTTTCTGTCTCGCGACGATGCGTCCGCAGAGTTTCACCAGCGCTCGCGAACGTTACAGTCGCGGAAGGCCGCCGAATAAGCAGGGATTCTCTCATCCGGCGGGCTTGCCCAGGAGGCAAAGGAAAAAGAAGTCTCACGCAAAGGCGCAGAGGCGCAAAGGAAGGAAGGGGATGAGAAACATGGATTGGCGCCGACTCACGCAAATGCCGGCAATCCATGAAGATCAGCGAGAATTAACGTTCTTCTCCTTCTCCCTCTTTTTTGCGCCTTTGCGCCTTGGCGTCTTTGCGTGGGAGTTTTGGCGGGGCTCCATCCCCCGATCAGCCTGCGAATCGCTGGCACAACAGGGCGATGTTCTGGCCGCCGAAGCCGAAACTGTTCGACAAGGCCGCGTCGCAACGGGCCTCTCGGGCGACGTTGGGGATGTAGTCCAAGTCGCATTCCGGATCGGGCGTGTCGTAGTTGATCGTCGGCGGCAAGACATTGTCGCGAATCGCCAACAGACAGATGATCAATTCCGTCGCCCCGGCCGCGGCGATCAAGTGCCCCATCATGCTCTTTGTGCTGGAGACGGGCAGCTTGTACGCCTGCGGGCCGAACACCTGCTTGATCGCCAGCGTTTCCACCTTGTCGTTGACGGTCGTGCTCGTGCCGTGGGCGTTGATGTAGTGTACGCCGTCGAGGCCGACCTGGCCGTCGTCCAGCGCCATTTTGACGCAACTGATCGCGCCACGGCCCTCTGGGTGCGTGTCCGTGATGCGGAAAGCGTCGGCGGTCGAGCCGTAGCCGACAATTTCGCCGTAAACGTGCGCCGCGCGCCAAGGCGCGGTCGAGCCCCTCCAACACCACCATCCCCGCGCCCTCGCCGAGGACGAATCCGTCGCGATCGCGGTCGAAGGGCCGCGACGCCCGGGTCGGCTCGTCGTTGCGCGTGCTCAGGGCCGTCAACAGGTTGAAGCCGGTTACGCCGAAGGGATGAATCATCGTGTGCGCGCCGCCGGCGAGCATGACGTCGGCCTCGTTGCGGCGGATGATCTCGACCGCCTCGCCGATCGCCTGGCTGCTGGCCGCACAGGCGGTGAGGCAATTGACGTTCGGCCCCTGGGCGTCGAAGAGGCTGGCGAGGTGGGCGGCCACCATGTTCGGCTCTTGCTCGACTTCGGACATCGGGTTGAGGATTTCCAGGCCCTTTTGCGCGAAGCGGGTCAGGTCCAGGGCGTTTCCCTCGGCCAGGGCGGCGATCATCATGTCCGTAAAGTGGAAGAAGTCTTGCTGTCCTTCGCCGCTGCCGGTGTAGACGCCGAAGCGGCGCGGGTCGAGCCGGCCCAACTCGATGCCGGAGTCGGCGATCGCCTTTTTCGCCGCGCCGACGGCGAAATGGGTGTGCCGCCCTTGGTGTTTCCACTCCGCCGGGTCCTCGCCGACGTCGGAAAGGTCCCAATCGCGGACTTCCGCGGAGATCTTCGTGGGAAAGTTGCTCGCGTCGAATCGCGTCGTCTTGCCCACGCCCGACTCGCCGGCCAAGAGCCGCTTCCAGACCGGTTCGATTTCCACGCCCAAGGGCGTGACCCATCCGATGCCGGTGATTACGACGCGTCGTCTCATGGCGGGAGTCCTTCGGAGGCGAGAGGGCGGGCCGCGGCGGCCTGAAGGAGGCTTGGCGGCGGCAGGAGGCGGCTGCCGTCCGCGGCGCGGCCGACGCGAAACGCCCCCAACACATTCATCATGTTCAGCAGCGATTCCGGATCGAACAGGCTCTCCACTTGCGGCGAATTGAGGTGGGCGAAGACGACCTCCGCGCGGGCGTGCAGTTCGCCATTCTTGCGGCTCTCCGCGGCGACGGCCGCTCCGCTGGGGTTGATGTATTCGATCGACGCTGTGTAGACGAGCCTGTCGCCGGGCATCGCCTCGCTGAAGAATTCCACTTTCGGAATCTTCGCCAGGACGACCTTCTCCGTGAAGCGGTTGTGCTCGCAGAGGAGCAGCCCGCCCGTCTGCGCCATCCCCTCGATCACCAAAGACGCCGGGAGGACGGGATGGTTGGGGAAATGGTCGTGCAGGTGGTCTTCCGCCAGGGAGACGCACTTGACCGCCTTGGCGTAGCGGCCGCTTTCAAACTCGATGAACTGGTCGATCCAATACCAACGCATGGGGCGAGAGGGATTAGGGATTGGGGATTAGGGATTAGAATTGGGGCGCCGGGCGGTTCTCATCCCTAATCCCCAATCCCTGATCCCTGTTTTCATCCGCTCACCGGCACTTTGCCTTCCACAAAGCGGCACATGTCGGCCACGGTGAGCAGGTTGCCGAAGTCCTGGACCACCGGGTTCTTCTCGAAGGATTCGAGGTTGGCAAAGGGCATCCGCTTGCGCAGCTCGGCCAGGCCGACGTCGGTGACTCGCCCGTCCTGCACGTACTTCGAGTCGGTCAGCACGTCTTCGGGGAAGAGTTCGCCGCGGGGAATCTTGATCGCGAATGCCTTCTCCAGGCGGAAGACGATGTCGAGAAAGTCGATCGACTCGGCGCCCAGGTCGCCCACGAGGGTCGCCTCCGGCTTGATCTCGTCTTCGTCGACGCCCAGCGCGTCCACCAAGGCGGTCTTGATCTTTGCGTAAATTTCATCCTTTGTCGGCATAATGCAACAACCTCCGAACGTGTAATTGTGACAGGACATCCATTGAGTTCATGTTATCGCGAAAGGTCGCCCGGGAGCGGGAAGAAAGGAGTTAGGAGTCAGGAATTGGAATTGTTTTCCAACGCCTGCTTCCCGCCTTCTAACTCCTATCTCCTATCTTCCACCTTCTCCCGTGGTCTCCATGTGTCCGCGGCGAACTTGCGTTCTCATCTTTTCTAGTATCCTCCCAGGCTCAGGCCGCCGTCGACGCGGAGGACCTGGCCGGTGACATAGGACGCGTCGTCGCTGGCGAGGAAGGCGACGACGCGGGCGACCTCGTCGGGCTAGCCGATGCGCTTCATCGGGATCAGGTTCTTGATCTGCTCGCCGGCGACGCCGCGGACCACCTGGCTCATGTCGGTTTCGATCATTCCCGGAGCGACGGCGTTGACGCGGACCTTGCGCACGGCCAATTCCTTGGCCAGCGCCCGCGTCAGGCCGTTGATGCCCCCTTTGCTGGCGGCGTAGTTGACCTGGCCGCGGGCGGCGAATTCGGCGGCGGTGCTGGAAAGGTTGACGATGCTCCCGCGGCGCTGCATCATCATCGGCTGGGTGACGGCGTGGCAATAGTTGAACGTCCCGCCGAGGTTCGTGGCGATCACGTCCTGCCACTGCTGCTGCGTCATCGCGCCAAGCAACCCGTCCTGGACAATGCCCGCCGAGTTCACGAGGATGTCGAGATGCTCCCATTGCTCGACCAACTGGTCGACGATTTGATGCGCCCGCTGGAGGTCGGCGACGTCGGCCTGAATGGCCTGGACGCGGCCCGGGGCGGCGGCCAACTCGGCGACGAGGCTTTCCGCCGCCGCCTGGTTGCTGCGATAGAGGAAGGCCACCGCGGCCCCCTCCGACGCCAACTGCGCGACGCAGGCGCGGCCGATGCCGCGGCTCCCTCCCGTCACCAGCGCCGTCTTGCCTTCAAATCGCATCTGCCTCTCGTCCCATTCAGGCTTGTGTCTGGGGAATGGACGCCGTGGTCCGGTTGAGCAGCTTGTACATCTGCCGCAACTCCGCCACAATTTCGTCGTCGGCGAGCGACTCTTGCGGATCGGAATCGGCCAGGTTGTATCGCGCCAACACGAGCCGCCCGCTGACGCACGTGCGGCCATCGACCGTGCCCTGGGCCTTCACTTTCGTTTCCTTCTCGTCCTGCGAGACGATCTCGGCGGTCACGATCAGCGTCTGCCCCGGCTCGATGAATTGTCCATACTTCACGTTGCTGGCCTGCCGCAGCGTCACCATGCTGTGGGCGAAATCCTCGCTGGCGCGGATCAGCCAGGCGGCGGTCTGCGTCATCGCTTCGAGCATCAACACGCCGGGCATGACGGGGAAATTGGGAAAATGGTCGCCCAGATACTCTTCCGCCATGGTCAACGACTTCGTCGCCGTAATCCGCGCCCCCGGCTCCATCTCCACGATGCGATCAATCAGCGTAAAACGCATAGAAGCCTTGGGGGAATAATCGGCTTGGGCGAAGTATGCCGGACGGCCAGTCCTAAACCATGCAAGTATACCGGCGGCATCCCCTCACCACAACCGGGAAAAGGGGTTGCCGGTGGATTTGACGTAAATCTCTGTGCTGCATTAGGTTGCCAACTACGGATCTCACGTCCGATCGCGATCCGACGATGGCGGCAAACCGACGCATGGCGTCTTGTCGCTGCCATTTTGGCAGCTTTCAATTGCAACCATCAGACTACCATTTGCCGTAAACCGTGTCCAGACAAGTACTAATCGTTGGCGCCGTCGCGCCGGCATGGGTTTTGCTTCCTTTTCCTTTCGGACATTTGCAAACCCCAAAGGAGGAGTTAGACATGCCACTACTTTACACAAATGGCTTGGTCCCCTTCAATCAGATTCACGACGAGATGGATCGTATGCTGAAGGGAGTCTTCGGGCGCACGCCCGATTGGCTGACGCCGGGCGCATTCCGGCCGCAGCCGGCGGTCAACGTCTGGCAAGACGACGAGGCCGTCGTGGTCGAGGCGGAGTTGCCGGGCTTGAAAAGCGAGCAGCTCGAGATCTCCGTCGCCGGCGACGAATTGTCGCTGAAGGTGCAGCGGCCGGACTTGGAAGCGGAAGGCGTGACGTATCACCGCCGCGAGCGGCCGACGGGAACATTCACCCGCACGGTGCCTTTGCCCGCCGAGGTTGACGCCGACCGGGTGCAGGCGGAGCTTCGCGACGGCGTGTTGCGGATCACGCTTCCCAAGGTTCCCGCGGCGAAACCGCGGCGGATCGAAGTGGCGATCGCCAAGTGAGGATTGAAGTTGCGCGGACTGGCCCCCAAGGGCCCCGCGGGCGATTCCCATCTCTCTGTGCGAGAGGGGAACTCCGAAAAAAATTCACAGAACGAAAGGAGCTTGAGAAAATGAGCGAACAGCTAACGGAAACGAAAGTGAAGGGCAACGGGGCGGCGCGCGGCGATGCAAGTCGCGGCGGCATGTTCTTTCGCCCCAATTGCGACATTTACGAACGCGAGGACGAGTTGCTCATCCTCGCCGACGTGCCGGGCGTGAAAGGTTCCGAGATCGAAGTCAAATTCGAGGACGGCGTGCTGGCGATCCACGCCCCAGTCGAGGCGAGACAGCCGGAAAATCTGGAGTACGCCGTCCGGGAGTATGGCATCGGCGACTTCTATCGGACCTTCCAGGTGAGCGAGGCGATCGACGCCGGCAAGATCACGGCGGAATGCAGCGACGGGGTGTTGACGCTTCACCTGCCAAAGTCCGCGGCCGTTCGGGCGCGGAAGATCGCCGTAAACTGAGGCGATCAAACAGGGGAAAAGTCCCCCGAGCCAATCGCGGCTGTAGCGTTTTCCTCGGCGAGCGGGTACACTGAGAGGCTGGCAAAAACACCCTCGCCGAGGAAATCCTCATGATGATGTGCCGTGGAATTCGTGGGGCGACGACCGCCGAGGCCAACACCAGGGAAGCGATTCTCAAGGCGACGCGAGAGTTGTTGGCCTTGATGATTCGCCAAAATGGCATTCGTCAGGAAGACGTGGCCAGCGCAATTTTCTCGACGACGACGGACCTCGACGCGGAATTTCCCGCCCTGGCCGCGCGGCAATTGGGTTGGTTCGACGCGGCGCTCTTGTGCGGCAACGAGTTGGACGTGCCCGGATCGCTTCGCCGCTGCATCCGCATCCTCTTGCACTGGAACACGGAAAAGCCGGGCGACGAGATCGTTCACGTGTACGTCCAGGGGGCGGCCCATCTGCGTCCCGACCGCGCGGATTTGCCGCCGGTGGACTGGACGGAGTTGGAGCAGTGGATCGCCGCGCAGATGGACCCCCGGGCGCAGCCGATTCGGAAGTAAGCGGAGGAAAGCCATGTCGGCGGAGATGGCGTTAATCACGGGGGCGTCGGCGGGGATCGGCCGCGAATTGGCGCGGTTGTTCGCCGCCGACAAGAGCAACCTGATCTTGGTGGCGCGACGGCGGGAGAAGCTGGACGAGTTGGCGGCGGAGCTGCGTCGCGATCATGGCGTTGCCGTTCGCGTCTTGCCCATGGATTTGGCCGATTCCCGCAGTCCCCAGGCGATCTTCGACGCCCTGGCCGCCGAGGGCGCGACTGTGGACGTGTTGGTGAACAACGCCGGTTTTGGGGCTGCCGGCTCGGTGGCCGAGCTGTCGCTGGAAAAGCAACGCGACATGCTCCAGGTGAACGTCGCCGCGCTGACGCTGCTGACAAGATTGTTCCTGCCCGGCATGATCCAGCGCCGCTCGGGCGGCATCCTCAACGTCGGCTCGACGGCGGCCTTTCAGCCCGGTCCGTACATGGCGGTCTACTATGCGACGAAGGCGTATGTGGTGTCCTTCAGCGAGGCCCTGGCGGAGGAGGTCGCCGGCAGCGGCGTGCGGATCGCCTGCCTTGCCCCGGGGGCCACGGCGACGGAATTTGCCGCCGCGGCGGACCTGGAAAAGTCGCTTCTCTTCCGGCTGGGAACGGCGGATTCGCGGACGGTGGCCGCGGCGGGTTATCGCGGTTTTCGCCGCGGCAGGCTGTTGACGATTCCCGGGCCGCGGAACAAGCTGTTGGTTCTCGCAGTTCGTTTCACGCCAAGGGCGGTGATCAGAAAGATCGTGAAACGACTGAATTCGTAGCCGCTCGCAAACAGTCCCCCTCTCCTCCGAGAGAGGGCCGGGGTGAGGGGAACTGCCGAAAGGCCATCCACTCCGTCCGCCGTCGCACGACCGCTGCGGCCAGCGGCATAATCGGACGCGAAGCACCTTGAATCGGCGGTTTGTGCGGGCTCCCCTCACCCTAACCCTCTCCCGGAGGGAGAGGGGACCATTCGGGCGCTCTCCCGGAGACAGATGGGACCAGTCGGGCGCCGCGTACTTGCCCGACCAGAGGCCAAACAGGCGGCTCATGCCGGACTTCTTCGCGGAGAAGGCCGCGTTGGCGGCGGCTTCCGCGGGGACGTCGCCGGAAAGCGCGGCGGCCAGGGCGATGATCGATTGCGTCACGGCCGCCTTCGGGGCCTGCTCGATCAAGCGGGACGCCGTTGTTGCGGGCGTCGATCATCGTGCGATACTCGTTGGGCAATTGCCAGAAAATCTCCCGCCCGAGCGTCTCTTCCGCCTTCTTCAGCGTGATCTGGCCGTTCTCCAGGCCGACGCGATTGACGAGGATCTTCACCTTGTCGGCCAGGCCGTTCATTTCGCTGAAGGACATCATCAGGCGGACGACGTTTCGCAGGCAGGGCAAATCGAGCTGCGTGACCAGGAGGATGGTGTTGGCCATCTCCAGGGCCATCAGGTCGATGGTCGAGTAGCCCTTCGAGAGGTCGAGGACGACGTGGGTGAACGTCGCCTTGAGCAGGCCGATCACCCGCTGCAAGTCCTCGGCGCTGATCAGGCCGACGTCTTCCAACTGCACGGGCCGGGGCAGCAAATAAAGGCCCGACGAGTGCTTCGTCAGCGAACGCTTCAGCAGCGTGAAGTCGAGCCGGGTGACGTTCTGGGCGACGTTGACGAGCGTGTAGTCGGGAATCGTGTCGAGGAAGACGTCGGCGTCGCCGAGGCAGAGGTCGAGGTCGACCAGGGCGACGGAGTTGTTTGGATCCTTGGCGAAGATGCAGCCGAGGTTGACCGCGAGGCTGGTCGTGCCCACGCCGCCGATGGCGCCGGCGACGGCGATGACCTGGCTGCCGCGGGGGCGGTTTTCGCCGGCCCCGAATCGCCGCTCGCTGATTCGTCCCAAGGCCCCGAGCAGGTCTTCGATCCGCACCGGCTGGGTGAGGAACTCCTTCGCCCCGGCCCGCATCGCCCGCAAGATCAACTGCCCGTCGTTCGACGAGCTGACCACCAGCACGGCGCAGTTGGGCGAGGTTTCGTTCAAGCGGCTGATCAGGCTCAGGGCCTTGGCCGGATCGGCGTCCAGGCCGACCATGCCGATGTCCGGATTGGTCTGGGCGACGACGTCGGCGAAGAACTCGTAGCGGGAGCACTCCGCTTCGAGCCAGATCATGTCCATGCCCAGCAGCATGTTCTTGAGCAACTCGCGCTTCGAGTCGTCAGGATCAACAATGGCTAGTCGGAGGACGTTGCTCATGCGGTGTCAGGCTCGGGGCATGGCGCGTAGCGCGGGGCGTCGCCGGAAAAGTTTCGGCGGCCCACCCAGACTTGCGCCTGCAAAAGGATAGCATATTTGGTTCTACGCTCATTCAAATTCGCGAGGCAAAGTTCACCCATCCCTTCGGGGGGTGGTTGGTTGGGTGAGGGGGCCCGGGAAAATGTTGGCTTCCAGAATCCGGAACCGGCGCCAGCGTCCGCTCAATCCGCCCCTCTCCCGGAGGGATTGGGGGCTGCGAAAACCCCTTCCTGCCTGGGGCTGTCAATTGGCCGGGTCGTAGCCGATTGGACCGCCGAAGGGCGGATCGCCGTTGCGGGCGTCGGTCTCGGCCGGCAGGTTCGGATTATTCATGTCTTTCGGATTGGGGTTCAGATCGCGAGCATAGGGGTTGGCGGCGGCGGCGTCCCGCTGGGCGTCGGCAGCGTTTCGCCCGGTTGCGGGCGAGCGCCGGTCGGCGCGGGCGTCGGCCACGCTCCGCCCGCCGCGACGTTGCCGCCCCCCTGGCATCCGCCGCCGTTGCAGCAGACGGGCACTTCCAAGTGTCCCTTGAAGAACAATTCCCAATCGCTGGGACTGGCCGTTTCCATTCCCGGACCGCAAAGCGGAACTTGGTTGGCGTCCAGGGGCTCGACCAGTTCGGGCGTGACCATGATCAAGGTCTCGACCTCGTTGGTTTGTTCCTGGACGTGGCGGAAAGGGACGCCGAGGTAGGGGACTTCGCTGATCCACGGCAGACCGGTGTTCTGCGAGTCCACGAGGTTCTGCACCAGCCCGGCGATGGCCAGCGTTTGCCCGGCCTTCATCTCCACGCCCGTCTCGACCATGCGGTCCTTCAGCGAAGGAGGGCCGCCGGGGACGGTCAACGACTTGTCGATTTCGCTCACGACGGGGCGAACTTCCAGGCGGATGCGGCCGTTGCCCAGCACGAGGGGCACCACGTCGACGATCGTGCCGTAGTTGACGTAGCTGGTCGACGGCCCGGTGATGCCGCCGTTGAGTTGATAGTAGTACTGGCCGCCGACGCGGAAGTGGGCGGGGCGGCCGCTGATCGCCACCAGGTTCGGCTCGGCAAGGATCTTTGCCAGCCCATCTTGCCGCAAGGCGTCCAAGATGCCGAAAAACGCGCTCGCGCCGTGGGTGATGTTGAACTGGACCGTCGGCGCGCCGTTGGTGGAAATCGACCCGCCGCTGAGATCGAGCCGATCAGGCCGCTCACCTGGGAAACGAAAAAGCTGTTGCCGCTGTTCTTGCGCGAAGTCGAATCCCAACTGCCGCAACTTCGTCCGCGAGACCTCCATGATTTTCACGTGCAAGAGCACCTGCTGCACGCCGCTGACGGTCATGTTGTTGATGATCTTATCGGCGGGGTAATACTCCTTCGTGATCTCGAGGATCAAGGGGATCTGCTCGGCGCGATCGACGTAACCGGAAATGATCAATCCGGCGCCGATGGGCACGAGCTTCACGTCCGTCTTCGGAAACTGGTTCCGCAGCACCATGCTCAACTCGCGGACGTCGCCGAGAACGGTGACGTCGAGCGTGTAGATCTGCTTGTTCTCGCCCCAGAGGTTGATCTGCGTGACGCCCGGCTTCTTCGCCGCCACTTGCACTTGGGTCGGCGAGAGCGGCGTCACCTCCAGCATTTCCGGGTTGTTGACTTGCACTTGGGGGATCTTCTGGTTCAAGGTGAGGATGCGGCTGCTGTTGACCGTCATCTCCAGCCGCTCGCTGGTCCCAAGGATCGGATGGATCAGCGACGACGGCGGGACTGGCGGCGGCGGGATCGGGGCCGTCGCAACGCCGGGCGACACCGCCAGCGGCCGCCGCTGGGCGACGGTCCAGAGGCTGGCTGCTGGCCGGCCGCCGAGAGGGCCGCCAGCGCCAAGGCCGCCGCCGCGGCAAGTGTCAGCAGCGGCGGCACGCGCCGCTTCCGAATGAGCGTCAACATCCTTGTCTGCTCCCGTTCATCTTCCGCATCGAGGCGGGAAAACCGCACTCCGTGCAGATGTCAAAAACGTTTACGACGCCGGCGTCACACTGGCCCGCACGGGCGTCGCCGGGGCCGGGCCACTCGGTCTGCTCAGCCCCCTTGACGAAGATCCAAATTGGGCGTTGCGGCGGCCTTCCGCCGCCTGCTCCTTGCCCGCGGACTTCGCGTTCTCAACCCTCCACCAACCCATGTCCGGCGTCCCGGAACTTGTCGCCCCGCGCATCGATCACGTCGCTGACGTCCGCCCCGGAAAGGATCGCGCATCGACCACATTTCCTCGGCCGGCGGCGCGGCGGCCGCCTGCTTCTCCTCCTCCGCTTTCTGCTGCACCGACTTGAGGAACTCGATGAATCCCTTCCCCTTCTCTTTCACTCCGCCGAGGACGTTGTCCGGTTCCAGTTCCTCGTTCTTCCGTTCCCCCTTGTCCGACACGCCGAACAACTCCGACGGCCGGGCTCCCTCCGTCGCCGTCTGCGTGTCTTCCTCCGGACTGCGCATCACGAGCTTGATGTTGCCCATCTCGCTGCGCCAGCGTCACCTTCTCGGCCTGCGCGGGGGTGACCAAGCAGCGACACCGTCCGCGCCTGGATCGACTTGGTCTCCGCCGCCCCCGGTCTCGACGCCGACCACTTCGTTGACGGCGAAGACCTTGATGTCCTGAAGGATGGTGCGGGTGGTGGTTTCGCGGATCCCCGACGCGGGTTCTTCGCCATGTGGACCAGGATGTCGACGCGGCAACCGGGCAGCAGCGAGGTTGCCGCCGCCGCTGACCGCATCGACCCGAATCGACACCACCCGGTATCCCTTGGGAATCATGATGTCGGCGCCCGGGGCGTTGATCCCCTTGGGGGCCAGCTTGGCGTCCAGGATCGGCTCGCCGGCATAGAGCTTGGTTCGCGTGCGGCGGCTCTCAATGTCTTCGAGCGGCTGATGGCGCCCGGCGGAGACCTTGTCCTTGGGCCATTGCTCCAGCTTCAGCGATCTGGGGCGTCAGCGGCTCGCCCTGCGGCACGTCCTTCATCGCCACGAACATCGGCTGCGTCTCGCCGGTCGCCGCGGTCGATTCCGCCGCGCTTGGCCATCACCTGGGTGATGCCCAGGGCCGCCACCAGGCCGCAGCCTAAGGCCAGCATGAGTAGGGCTATGGATTTGCCTCGCATCGTCCCCCTCGAACGCTCCACGCGGACGCCGCCGCTGTACGCCGTCAATCCGTCTTCTCGAGGCATAACCGTCGCAAGCGTCAAGAACATGTCTCTGCTTACAAACATTGGCGACGGAAGCCTCGGAACTTCACTCAAAGCCGCCCGCGCCGTAACAGTCCCGACGCCGCTATAACCGGTCCAATTGGGCGCCGTCCGCTTGATCGCTATATCCACACCCATGCGGACGCGCCGAACTGTGGCGTCTCCTCGGTTTTCTTCGGCACAACCGGCAAAGATTCTCTAGTTTAACTCCCGGCGTGGTCGCGCCGCGCCGGTCGATCTATTCGCTTACGATGTTGCGAATAACGGCCGCCTAGAGCAGCATCCCACTCCAAGCGAAGTAGGCGATTGTACCCTAAGGCGATGGGAATCCCGTAGGGAAGCAGCATCATCGAGCTTTTCCGCTCGGCGGCGATCGCCGAGAGCTTGCCCGGGTCGCCGACAGTTACGAATTCGTTGCAGATTGCCCAGAATTGGCGGAAGTGTCGCCGCCAGTTTCGCCCGGCAAGGACCATGGCCACGGCAATGATTCCGCCGAAAATCGCGGAGACGCAGAAGGCATAGAGGGTGACCATGGGCCCGACCCAGGCGCCGACGCCGGCCAACAGCTTCACATCGCCGGCGCCCATTCCGCCGACAGCGTAGGCCGGCAGCAGCAGCGCCAGTCCGACGCCCGCGCCGACGAGGCTCAATCCGAGGCCTGGCCAGCCGAAACTCACGACGTTGTAGGCCACGCCGGCGATCACCAAGGGAAACGTGATCCAGTTGGGCACTTTCAGTTTCCAGCCGTCGATCGCCGCGGCGACGACGAGGACGGCGCTGAGCAGCCAAACTGGCCAATTTTCAACAACGCCGTGGGAGAGAAAGTGGAAGCCGGACATGGGGACGTCTCCATTGGTTCAAAGGAAGGCTTTTGGGGGAGCGTTTCGCGTCGCGCGCGGACAATCGCCGCAATTACGCGCGCAGGCTTAACATGTAGCCGATCAATGCCCCGGCGGCGGCGACGAAGCAGACGATCATCTGGGCGACGGAGTCGCTCAACTCGACGGGAAACGCTGGATACATGATGGGTTCCTCTATAGAAACCATAGGTCAAAAAGAAGCAGAAGGGATTAGGGATTAGGGATTAGGGATTGGAATTTAGGCCGCGCCCCGGTAAATTGGCGGAACGGACGAGCATTATCCCCACGCTCCAATCTAATCCCTTCAACGGAAAACCCCCTCGACGCCAAAAGGGAAGCGTCGAGGGGGCCTTCTCTGTTCATTCTCGCACGGGACGCCGCGGACGTAAGCGATCCGCCCGGAACGCCCCCGCCAGGCTCTACTTCAGCGAGCTGGCGATTTCGAGGAACTTGCTATTCGCATTGACTCCGATCGTCGAAATGGCCGACAGGCACACGATCACGATCAGCGACAGCATCACTGCGTACTCGACCGCAGTCGGGCCATCTTCGGACTTGAGGAAACGGTGCAACTTCAGGGCAAGCGACTTCATAAACATTCCTCCATTCCAGCCTTCCCGCCGCACGGCGGTTGAACCGGAATAAAAAAAGCGACCCTTGGGCTTCTTTGGGCGGTGCTCCAGTGTTGCCACGGAGCGGCCTGCGGTTCGCCCTCCAAAACCCCATTTTGTTATAAAAAGCCTTCTCCCTCGTCACTCGCCGACGCGAAACAACTTCACCCTTTCGGCAGCCAGGCTGCCGCCGGCGCTTACGCCCGTCGGCCCTTGGCTTTGCGTCCCGACCTTGCGATCGGTTTGCCTTTGTCGAGGATGACAGGCTACAGGCCACGCACGGGGCGTCCTGCCTCTGAATGAAACCTATGTCAACTTCGCCGAATGTCAAATCGGCGAAGTTGAGGAAAACTCTGCCGCGGCCGGCATATTTCCGCCGCCGGGACCGGTTGTAGCGACCGCAACGGTGTGACCGGGCGTCGCGCGAATGCGACGCTTTTGCCGCCGCCGCGCAAAACCGCAAGCGATCGCGCCGTCGGCGACCATCGGCCCGCCCTCCCTCCAATCCCCAATCCCTCTCCCCCTGAGGCAGAATGTAACCTATGGTTCCTTTGGAAAGGCCGTTTTCTCCGCCCTGGGACGCCCAAATGCGTTGCGACCTCGAAACCCCAGCCCTTTCGGCTGACTGCCGCCTTCAGAAGAACCTTGCCGCCTGGTCCTTGCTGGCCGGGCTGCTGCTGTTTGCCGCCTTGGCGGGGCCGTTCTTCGCCGGCCGCAGTCTATACCCGCGACGACCTCGGCGCCTACCACTTGCCCGTCCGCGCGTTCTTCGCCGCGCAATTGGCCCGCGGCGAGCCCTTCGATTGGATGCCGCAACTCTACGCCGGCTTTTACCTCACGCGGCGAAGGGCAAGTGCGGCACGTATCATCCCTGGCACCTGCTGCTGTATCGCTCTTGCCGTTCCGCGCCGCCTTGGGGTGGGAATGGCTCAGCGCCTATCCCTTCATGTTCTGCGGCATGTGGCTCTTCCTTCGCCGCGCTGCTCGGCGCAGCGACGCCGCCGTGCTGGGGAGCCTGCTGTTCACATTCTGCGGCTTCAATCTGCTGCACTTTGTCCATCCCAACGCGGTGGCGATCATCGCCCACATCCCCTGGCTCCTTTGGGCGATCGACATTGTTCTCATCGACTCGAAGCGGCGCAAGGTCGCCGCGGCGGCCGCGGCGATCGCGATCCTCACCGGTTCGCAGTTGCTCTTGGGCTATCCGCAATATGTATGGTTTTCGTTGCTGGCCGAGGCGGGCTATACGGCGTTCGTCGCATACGCCAGCCGCCGCGTTACGCCCGCCGCGGTTGCGACGCCTGCGTCTCCGTGCGCAGATTGCGTCGGCTGCACTTCGCCGGGTTGGCCGCGGCGTGCTTCTGGCCAAAGCGGCGGGCATGCTCCTGGGCGGCGCCCAGTTGTGGCCCACCTTCGACGCCCTCAGCGAGAGCACGCGACAGACCGCCGACGCCGCGTTGGCCCAAATCGGCTCCGTCCACCCGCTGAACCTGATCCAATTGGTCGCCCCGTACCTCTTTACCGACCGCGTGCTCGGCGGCTGCACCCACGAAATGAGGCTTTACCTTGGCGCCGTGCCGCTGATGTTGATCGTTTGGTTGATCGTCGATCGGCGACGCCTCGGCCGCGTTGCAGATGTTGGCCGCGCGCGACCGCCTGGTTCGGCGGCGTCGCCTTGCTGCTGGCGATGGGCGAGTTTGGACACCTCTATCGGCTGCAATCTTTTTTGCCGCTGGTCAATCGTTTCCGTTGCCCGTGCCGCTATCTTGTGCTGTTCCAGTTCGGGGCGGCGGTCTTGGCGGCGATCGGCTTCATGCTCTTGGCACGGGCCTATCAGCGAGCGCGGGAAGGCGAACCGAAGCGAAGCCAACCCGCCTTATCCCAAGGTCTTCCGCCAGCATGCCTCGTCCCCTATGTCCAAGTTCGAGGGGCTTTGGGCGGTGGTGATCGTCGGCGGTTGCGGCGGCGTTGACGGGACTGTTGCGCGCACGACCGTCCGTTTATCGCCCCCTGGCCGAAGCGTGCTGGCCGGCCCGGTCCTGCTGGCCGCGGCGGCGCTGCTGGTGATCGCGGCCGCCCGCGGGGTCCGCGGCTCGTTGGCCGCGCTGATCGCTGCTGGCGGCGGTCGATTTGGGCTGCTACGGCATGTCCTATGCCGTCTACCAGGAAACCGACTCGGCTCGATCAAGTGCCCGCCGCGGCGGTCGATGCCGCCGACGCAGACCGGGCGGCCGGGTCTATGCCCCGCCCTTGCCGCTGGAAAAATACTGCAGCCTGTGGACGGGCAACCAGATGGTCCTCGCCGGGTGGAGCCGGCTGGACGGCTACGCCGGCTTGGAGCCGCAACGGCGGTTGGATTATGCCTCGCTGCCGGCGCTGCAAGCGGGCTCGGCTTCCTGGGTGCAGCGCGACGCAATCACGGCGAAAATCGCCGGATTGATCCCGCGCGGCGACGATTGGCTGCAAGTCCCCGGCGCCTTGCCGCGGGTGCGGCTGGTTACAAACGCCGTCGCCAGCGACGATCCGGCCCGCGACATCCGCCATCTCGACCTGCACACGACGGCGTTGACGGAGCTTCCGCTGCGACTGTCGCCGACGCCGCCGGGAACGGCGCGGCTGACGGCCCAGCGCCCCGGCCGCCTCGAACTGGCCGTCGACGCCCCGGGGCGACAACTGTTGGTGGTTTCCGAAAGCTATCATTCCGGCTGGCGGGCGACGGTCGCCGGCGCGCCGCAGCCGGTGTTGCGGGTCAACGGCGACTTCCTCGGCTGCGTCGTCGGGCCGGGCAAACAGAATGTGCTCCTGGAGTTCCGTCCGGACAGTCTCTATCGCGGCCTGCTGGCCTCGCTGGCCGGGCTGGGGCTGACCGCCGCGACGCTGGCCTACAGCATGGCCCCGTTTCGCCGCCCGCGGCGGCCGGAGGACCTGCGGCCGTGAGTTACCATCTTTTTCTCCAACGGCCGGCGCCGACGGATACGCTGCTGAGCGTCGTCCTGCCCGTGTTCAACGAAGCCGGTGCCCTGGGCGACTTGACGCGGCGCGTCGCCGCGGCGGCGGCGGCGTGCTCGGGCGACTATGAGATCATTTTCGTGGACGACGGCTCGACGGACCAAAGCCCGCAAATCCTCGACCGTTTGGCTGCCGCCAACGGCCGCGTCCGGGTCGTTCACCTTTCGCGCAATTTCGGCCATCAGGCGGCGGTGCAGGCGGGACTGGCGCAGAGCCGCGGCCACGCCGTTGTGCTGATGGACTCCGACTTGCAAGACGCGCCGGAAGCGATTCCGCGATTCGTGTCGCAGTGGCGCGGCGGCTACGACGTTGTGTACGCCATCCGCGTCGGCCGCAAGGAAAACCCGCTGAAGCGGGCGCTCTTCGCCGGCTTCCACTGGCTGATGTCCCGCGTCGCCGCGTCGCCGATTCCCGCCGACGCCGGGATTTTCGGCCTCGTGGATCGCCGCGTCGCCCGGCAAATCCTCGCCCTGGCGGAAAGCGACCGTTATTTTCCCGGCCTGCGCGGCTGGGTCGGCTTCCGGCAGGCGGGAATCGTCGTCGAGCGAAACGCCCGCTACGACGCGCATCCCCGCGTGTCGCTTTGCGGCCTGCTCCGCCTGGCGAAAACGGCGATGTTCTCCTTCTCGACCCTGCCCTTGGCGATTTTCCATGCGATCGGGGCGGCGGCCTTGGCGGTCTTCCTCGCCGCGAGCGGTTTCTCGCTCTTCTGCAAGCTCTTTACCCACTGGGCCATTCCCGGCTGGACGTCGTATATTCTCGTCGGCAGCTTCTTCGGCGCGCTGAACGCCTTGGGGATCTCGATCCTCGGCGAGTATGTTGTCCGCATCTACGATCAGGTGCGCGCCCGGCCGCTCTATCTCGTCGATCGCACGGTGAATTGCGCCGGCCAGTGCGCGGGGGCAAATCATGCCGCGGACGACCGCCCTTACGTGGAGTTGCTGGAAGAGGTGGAATCGCTCTTGCAAACTGCGGCCCCTTCGCCGCCGCCTTCCGCGGCGCCGGCCGACGACGCCTCCCCGCCGCCCGTCCTGCTGCCGATCCGGCCGAACGAGCCTGCGCCGTTGGACGCGTGAGGCCCTACCGCTTCAACTCATCGTCGATCCACGCCAAAAAGCTCTCGCTGCCGGCGACGATGGGGACGGCGACAATCTCCGGCACGGCGTAGGAATGAAGCTTGCGGATCGCCTGCTCGATCTGCTCGTACAGGTCGCGGCGGGTCTTGATCCAGCATTGCCACTCGTGGTTCGTCTCGATCTTCCCCTCCCACCAATACGTGCTCGTGACTGGGCCCAACACCTGGACGCAGGCCGCCAGTCGCTTTTCGACCAGCGCGCGGGCGATCGCCTGGGCGTCGGCCTTGCGCGTCGTTGTGGTTACGACCTGGATGTACTCCGCCATCGATTGCGATCTCCTTCGTGGGGGGCGCATTATACCGCGCCGCAGAGCCGCCGTGCCACAAGCTTCAGAAGCGACGGGCGGGAAGTCCGCCGGTTTGACCAGGAAACGCGGCGAAATGGGGGGCGTGGAAGGATACGCCCGGCGGCGGAACTGCTTGTCCTGCGCCATGTCGGCTGCGACCGGGATCGATGCGGTGGACGATCATTTCCGCCGGGCTGTGGCCGAGGGTTCCGGACCAGGTTTCGTAGGGCCGCCCGCCGCGCTCGTCGCCCTGGAAGAAGGCAAGATAGGTCATCGCTTCGGCGGCGATGAATTCGCGTTCGGCGGGGGCGAACCGCGTCTGGGCGTAAATTCGCCGCCACGTGCCGGCGTTGAAATACATCTGGTCCAGGACATATCCCTCCGCGTAGCTGGCGTCCAAGGGGACGCACTCCGCGGCGTGCGTGTGGCCGTAGACGACGTGCTTCGCGCGGCGGTTGCGGAAATCGGCTTCGCCCAGGGCGTGCGGATAATAGGAATCGCCGATCGTCCCGCGGACCTTCCGCAGCCATTGGGCGACTTCGCCGGACCAGGCGGCGGACGCCCGCTTGGCGAATTTCAACGCCAGGGCCAGCCCATCGATCAGCTCCGCCGACCGCCCATGCTCTCGCTGCCCGAGGAAATCGCCGCCGAGGAACTCGTCGGCGAGGCGGTCCCAGAGGGTTTTCACCCGCTTCCGCATCGCCGGGGCCGGACACGTCCGCTCCAACATGCCCTCCATCCACACGGGGATGAAAAGCAGCGGCCGGACGTGGTCCAAGTCTCGAATCTCCAGGAGCGTGGTCACGGGCAGAAAATCGCCCATCGACGCCTCGACCTCGGCGGCGAACCGGCCGACAAGGTCAATCGTCAACGCGTCGCCGAGGCTGCTCGATTCGCGATCGCCCTCGAAGCTCAAGGGATCGAAAATGTCGCCGTGGCGGGCGGTCGTCTTGTGCCGCCGCATCGTCTGCAACAGTTCTTCGCTCTCGGCGATGTCGTGCGGGAAGGGTCGATCGGGCCGGTTGGCCAGCCCGAGTTGCTCGACCAACGTCTGCCGAATCGCGTCGTATGCATTCCCCGGCAGGTGATAGAACCAGTCGTGGTTGCCCACCATGTAATGGATGCGGACGGGGATCGGCTGTTCTTCCGCCTGTGCGGCGCGCCTGCCGGCTTGCGAGGACGGCGGCAAGGCGATCGCCCCGCCAGTCGCCAACGCCCGCAACGACGAGAGGGCGCGTTGATTGTGGACGAGGATGCCGTTGGTGATTTGGGCAATCTGCTCGATCATTTCCGCCGCGTGCGGATCTCCCCACGGCCGGATGGCCGGCTTGACGCGCCAGTGGATGGAGCGGAGGAGGTCGAAGATGTCGCCGAGGAGAACCAGGTCGATGCGTTCGACGGGGCGATAGGCGCCGTCAGACCGCCAGGAGGCGAAGAAAGCGAGCTCCTTCAAACGCTGCGTAAACAGCGAGAAGGCGCCGGGGGAGAGGGCCCCGCCGGCGGCGCCATCGGTCAGGTGTAGGTCGCTGATGACGACGAGCATTTGCCCCCATCCTTGGCGCAGTTCTTCTCCTCAAGAAAACTAGTTCCCCGCATACGCGGTTATCGACCTTGGACCGCACTGAAGTTGAGGATTATTCCGTTTGCGCCGGGGGGGCTGGCGGGAGCGGTGTGGTTCTTGCGGCCGGCCACGGTGGGGCGGCACTGGCCGTGCCAGTGTTTTCCCGCGTCGCCAACGAATTGACAATCGCCCGCCTCTGGCTACACTAGGGGGGTCGAAAGAAAAAGTCCCCTTCCTTGCCAGCCACAACCATCCATGACTCCACGCCAACGCGTCCTCGCCGCGCTGAACCATCAGCAGCCCGATCGAACGCCGATCGACTTCGGCGGACATCGCTCCTCGGGAATTGCCGCCATCGCCTATCGGAAACTGCGGGCGGCCCTGGGGCTGCCGGCCAAGCCGATTCGCGTCTACGACCCGGTCCAGCAGCTTGCGGTCATCGACGAGGACGTGCTGGACCGCTTCGGCGTGGACGTGATCGAACTCGGCCGCGGCTTCGCCCTGGAGGACAAGGATTGGGCCGACTGGACCCTGCCGGACGGATCGCCCTGTCAAATGCCCGCCTGGGCCTTGCCCGAACGCCAAGCGGACCAATGGGTGCTGCGTTCGCCCAGCGGGCGGGTTTCGGCGAAAATGCCCGACGGGGCGATCTACTTCGAACAGTGCCACTGGCCCTATCTGGAAAAAGACGATCTGGACCTTCTTCCCGAGGCCCTGGCGGAGAATATGTGGTGCGGGATCGCCTCGCCGCCCGGCCCGCTGGTCGCCGGTCCCGACGGCCAGCAACTCTTGGCCGCGGGGGCGCGAAGGTTGCGGGCGAGCACAGATCGGGCCATCGTCGGCTTGTTCGGCGGAAATCTGCTGGAGATCGGCCAGTTCCTCTATCGCAACGACAATTTCTTCATGCTCTTGGCGGGCAATCCGCAGCGGGCGCACGAGTTCCTCGATCGCCTTGTCGATTTGCACCTCGCCCGGCTGGAGCCGTTTCTCGCCGCCGTCGGCCCGTCGATCGACGTGATCGTCTTCGGCGACGACCTGGGGATGCAGAATGGGCCGCAGATTTCGCCGGCGATGTATCGCGAATTTTTCAAACCCCGCCACGCCCGCATGTGGCGCGGCGCCAAGGAGCTTGCCCCGGTCAAGGTCATGCTCCACTGCTGCGGGGGCGTGCGGCCGTTGCTGGCCGACCTGATCGACGCCGGGCTGGACGCGATCAATCCGGTGCAGATCTCCTGCCAGGGGATGGACGCGGCGGGTCTGAAGGCCGATTTCGGCGCCAAGCTGGCCTTTTGGGGCGGCGGCTGCGACACCCGCTTTGTCCTCAGCCAGGCTGCGCCGGCGGAGATCGCCGAGCACGTTCGCGATCAGGTGGCCGTTCTCGGCCGCGGCGGCGGGTTCGTCTTTCAGCAGGTACACAACATCTTGGCCGACGTCCCGCCGGAGAACATCATCGCCATGTTCGACGCGGTGCGGAAAGGGTAGATAATTTCGGCGGCAAGGGCGTCGCGACGGCGTCCGGCGGAAACACTGGCGAGACGCCAGCCTCGCCTGCCGCCAGCGCCACTGATCGCCGTCTTTTCCTCTAGCCCAGGCGTTTACGCCTGTGGTTAAGAAGGCAATAATATAGTTCCTTTTCCTTTCAGGCCCCTTCAGGGGCCGAAATGGCTTCATGGGACGCCAAACCGATGGGACACGCTTTTCATCAATTGTATTATCACTTTGTCTGGTCCACCCACTCGCGCATTGCCCTTATCGGTTGTGAGTGCCGGCCCGAATTGTTGAGGATCGTCAACGAGGAGGCAAAGAAACGAGGTGGTTGGCCAATCCGCCACAACGCAATGCCTGATCATGTTCACCTCCTGGTTCGCCTGCCGCCGACCGTGAACGTCAGCGAGTTCATCGGCCGAGTGAAAGGTGCAGCCGCGCATCGCGTTAACGAAGAGATTCGGCCTAGCTTCAGGTTGAAATGGCAAGAGGGCTATGGCGTCTTGACGCTGCGGAAAGATGAATTGGAAACGGTGTCGCGGTACATTGACAACCAAGAGACGCATCATCGCCTGGGAAGACTGTCGCAACCACTGGAGAGGACCGAAAGGGATGAGAATAACCGCGACGCCGAGATCACGCCCCCTGAAGAGGGCGAAGAGGAAAATGGGAAAGGGATCGTCGCTCCCTAACCCCAGACGTAAACGTCTGGGCTAGAGAAAAGGGCTCGACCCACCCTACAAATTATTCCACCCCGCCGCACGCCGCGAACGCCGCCAGCGCCTGGCGGACCGCGGCCACGTCGTGGACGCGGAGAACCTGCACGCCCGCCCGGGCCAAGGCCAAGGCGGCGCCGATCGTGCCGGCCGTCCGGTCCGCGTCGCACTGACCGATCGCCTCGCCGAGGAACCGCTTTCGCGACGGACCGACCAACAGCGGACAACCCAAGGCGTGGAACCGCCCGATCTGCCGCAAGAGCGTCAGGTTGTGCTGCGTGGTCTTGCCGAATCCAATGCCGGGATCGAGGGCGATCCGCGCCTGCTCGACGCCGCCGGCGGCCAGCGCGTCGCGACGCCCGGCGAGATAGCCCGAAACCTCGGCGACCACGTCCGCGTAGCGCGGGTCCCGCTGCATCGTCTGCGGCGTGCCGAGCATGTGCATCGCGCAAACGCCGCAGCCGCTCTCGGCCGCCAGCGCCGGCATGTCCGCGTCGCCGGTCAAGGCGGTCACGTCGTTGATCGCTTCGGCGCCGGCGGCAAGGGCCTCGGCGGCAACGCTCGCCCGATAGGTGTCCACGGAGATCGGCGTCGGCGTCTGTCGGGCCAGCGAGACGATCACCGGCAGGATGCGGCGGAGTTCCTCGCCGGGGTCGATGGGCTCGGAGCCGGGCCGCGTGCTCATCCCGCCGACGTCCAGCAGATCGGCCCCTTCGGCGGCAAGCCGCAATCCATGCTCAACCGCCCGGGCGGGATCAAAGAAACGTCCGCCGTCGGAGAAGCTGTCCGGGGTGACGTTGACGACGCCCATCAGCAGCGGGACTCGTCCGGCGAGGAGCAATCGGCTGCGGAGCTTCCAGCCTTGCACGCGGGGAAGATCGCCTGTCGTCGCATCGCTGCCGGAAGCCATGGCTAATGGTTCATCTCGCATGATGTGGCGCCCAAAACCGCGAAGCAAGTTAAGGTGGACCGCTACGCGACCCCGTGGGCGGTCAAATCGGCGCGGCCCTTGCGATGGCAGAAATCGCCGAAGGTCTCGCCCGGCTGACGCTCCTGCTTGAAATAGGCCAAAAGCGGCGCGAGGCTGTCGGCGACGCGCTCCAGGGGAACGCCTTGCTGATAGAGAAAGCCGAGGCGGTTTCCCAGGCGGTGTCCGCCGAGGTGAACGGCGTAGCGGCCCGCCGTTTGCCCCACGAGGCCGACGTTGGCGTTGTAGGGATGCGTGCAGCCGTTGGCGCAGCCGGTCATGCGGACCGCGAAGAGTTCGTCGGCCAGCCCGAGGTTGGCCAAATTGACTTCCAACTGGTCGATGACGACGGGCAAGGCGCGATCGGCTTCCGCGCCCGCCTTTGCACAGGTGGGCAGGGCGACGCACGCCCGCGACCAGCGGCGGACATTGGACAGCCCGTCGTGCAGCCTTGCCCCGTGCCGGCGGAGAATGTCTTCGATCCCGGCGCGGTTCTCGATCGGCACGTCGCAGAAAAGGACGGCGCAACCGGGGGTCAGGCCGATCGAGGGGCGATACTTGCCGCAGATGTCTTGCAAGGCCGATTTCAAGCGGACGTGGGCGACGTCGGCGATCCGCCCGCCTTCGAGGTACAGCCCATAGAACCAGCGGCCGTCGCCCTGCTCGTGCCAGCCGACGTGGTCGTCGATGTCCCAAACGTCGTCCGGACGCGGCTCGGGCAAGGCGTATCCCAAGCGCCGCTGGACTTCGGCCTTGAACTTGTCCAAGCCCCAATCGGCCAACAGATGTCTCATTCGCCCCCGGCTGCGATCGGCGCGGTTGCCGCAGTCGCGATACACTGTCAGAATCGTGCGGAGCACGTCGGCCGCCTGGTCGGGCCGGATCATGGCCATCCGTTGGGCGAGCGTCGGCACGGAGTCCGCGGCGCGGCGCGGTCCCCATGCCCCCGCCGACCAACACGTTGTAGCCGACAACCTGGAAATTGTCGCAAATGGCCATCAGTCCAACGTCTTGCGCGTACAGGTCCACGCAGTTGTCGCCGGGCAGACCGACCGCCGCCTTGAACTTGCCCGGCAGGTACGTCTTGCCGTAGAGCGGCTCTTCCTCCCCGCCGCCCGCTGACGCCGCGGACTGGCCGAGCCAGACCTCGCGATAGGCGGGCATCTGCGGACGAAGCTGCTCGAACAAGTAGCACGCCATCCCCTGGATCTGCCGATGGACCGGATCGCGGCAATACGGCGCCGGACAACAAACGACGTTTCGCCGCATGTCGCCGCAACCGCCCAAGGTGCTCAGCCCGGCGGCGTGAATGCGGCGGACCGCCTCGACCAGGTTCGCCTTCCGCACGCCGTAAATCTGCAAGTTCTGCCGCGCGGTCAGCCGCAAATCGCCGTTGCCAAGCTCTTGGCAAATATCCAGGTGCGCCAACAACTGCTCGCTGGAAAAACGTCCGCCGGGAACGACCGTCCGCAGCATGAAGCTATACTCCCGCTGCTTCGCCGAGCGGCCGGGCTCGCCCAACCGCCGCCGCTTGTCGCGGTCGTCTTGCTGATAGACGCCGTGCTGCCGCAGCAACGCCGCGGTCTCGTCGCTGAAGTGGTCGCTTCCGTTGGCCAGCTCCTCGACAATCCGCCCGCGGAGACCATTGCTTTCCAGCTTGATCGTTTCCATCGGGTCGAGTTTTGGGGATGTGGAAGTCATGGCGAGGACATCGGAAAAATCTTGCGCTGGGTGCCATGCCCACGCTTGCCGTGGGCATGTTCCTCCGCTCTCGAAAGCTGGGTGCCATGCCCACGCTTGTCGTGGGCATGATCCGGCGGCGAACACATGCTTGCTGTCTCGCTTCGCTCGCTTAGCAAGCATGGCACCCGTCAGTCGCGCCCTGTGCCCGGCGCGCGACACTTATTAAGTCTACCTCGGAGGGGAGAGGAAGGCGAGATCAATCCAATGGGTGGCATTAATGCACCCGCTGGTGCGATTCGTGTGCCCGCGTCCCTTCCAGTGCCCAGGGACGGCTGTGCGCGGCGTGCGCCGCCCAATTCTCCGTGTACTGCCGGGCGATTGCCCGATCGCGAATCACCAACAGGTTTTCCGAGTTGCCGATTTCCGCCTGCCGGGTGAAGTTGAAGGAGCCGGTGATCACCACAGCGTCGTCGAGAATGATGATCTTATTGTGGGCGTGGCTGTGCAGGGCGTCGGTGAGCAGGGGGATTTTCGCATCGTGGAGCATCGGGGCCAGGGAAAATTCCTCATGGCTTTCCTCGTCGTCGAAAATGATGCGGACATCGACGCCGCGCCGCTCCGCCTCGGCCAGCGCCCGCGCGATTGCTCGGGAGGTGAAGCTATAGGCTTGGACGCGGACGGTTTTTTTCGCCGCGTCGATTTCCTTGACGATCGCGTCGGTGCAGCCTCCCTGCGGCGAGAAATAGACTTCGATCGGCGGCAGCTCGCGGCGCGACATCGCAGCCGGAAGGCAGGCAAAGGGCCGCGAGGAAGGGGAGGAGCAGGCAGACGCCCGTCGTGCGCATCGCGAATGATCGTATGGAATTTATCAGCGGACGGCTCCTTCGTGAAAACCGCGAATTGTCGCGAAGCGCCCCTGCCCACTTTTACCTCGACGGCAATAAAACGTCAACCACCCGAAACACTGGCAAAGCCAGTGCCATGCTCTTCTTCCCCTCCGCGGCCAATTCTGCTAGAATCGCCGCGTGTTCGCCTCCGCGTGGCCGCGTCGCCTGGAGTCTGCTCGATGGATCCGTTTCGCGTCTGCCTGGCCTTGGGGCCGGTGGCCATTTATTTGGTGGTGTTGGGGCTGTTGAACCTGTCGCGGCGGCCGCTGCTGGTTTCCGGCGGACGCGACGTCGCCGCCCTGGGCCTGGCGGCCTCCGGATTGGTCTTCGTCGGACCGGTCGAATTGCTCTTTCCCGACGGCCTCGTCCCCCGCGTCGGCGCCTGGTCCGGCCTGATTTTCCTCGGGCTCTACGTCGCGGCCTACGGCTTGACGCTGGCGATGATCGTGTTGATGTTGCGTCCGCGGCTGATCGTTTACAACATCTCGCTCGACCAGTTGCGGCCGATCCTGGCGGAAACGGTGGAGCAGATCGATCCGGGCGTTCGCTGGGCCGGCGACTGCCTGACGCTGCCCGCCGCCGGCGTCCACCTGTACATCGACAATCACCCGGCGATGCGCAATGTCGCCCTGGTCTCCGCCGGATCGCGCCAGGACCACGCCGGCTGGCGGCGGTTGGATGCGGCGATGAAGTCCGCGATCGGCCGGGTCGAGTCGGCGCGGAATCCCCGCGGAATGAGCCTCTTGACCATGGGCCTGTTCATTCTCGGCGTCTTGGTCGTCAACATCGTCCGCGACCCGCAGACGATCGCCCGCAGCCTCTTCGATTTGCTGCAATTGTAACGCGGAAACAGCGGCGGCCAAGGAGGCGGCCACAGATTGAACACGGATGAAACACAGATAAAGATAAGCAAGCACTTTCTATCTGTGTTTCACCTGTGTTCCATCCGTGGCTTGCCCTGCTCTTTCTGTGGTGGTCTGCGGTTCTGTCTCCTCATTCGCTACTTTTTCTGCTCCTCCGGCGGAAGCAGGTGGAAGACGATGCGGAACGCCCGATGCCCGTCGGCCAACTCCTTCGGATACAGCGCAGCAATCTCCGCTCGCAATTCCACCGCGCTATGAAAACCGTCCGGTCGGGCGTCGTCGTCGGTCAGATCGGCCAATTGCACCTCGTCAACGGCGTCGATGCGGATGTAGCCCGCCCCGGGAATGTAGCTCCGCTGTCCGGGCCGCATCTTCCGATGCCGCCAGAGACGGATTGTCTGCGTCTTCTGGCCGGAGCGAATCGCGTCGAGAAACCGCTTCTTGAAAAGCAGCACGAATTAACCCCTTCTCTTTCCCCAGGAATCGCCCGCCCGTCGCCCCCGATTGTCTCCGCCCCGATTCCCGGGCCGCGTCCGGCCCGCCTGTAATCGCCCCTGACGGGCGATAGGATCCCGCCTGAGATAACCCAGGAGTGGGGTCGAAAAAATGCCCGGGCTTGCCCAGGTTCGCTGGCGCCGAGCGCCGCTATCGTTCGCCGAGTCTGTTTCGCAATGTGGTTCCACCGGGCGGGGTCAGACGCGACCCTTACTCGTCGCTCGTTCTTCCTCTTTCACGAACAACATCATGAGGTCAAACAAGGCACCACCAGCCGCAGATTTGAAGCGGTTGTCTCGTGGCTGCGCCTTCATATCCTTGACCATCCTCTCGACAACATCCTCCAGCCGCCAGATACGGATATCGTGGCGACGTAACGCCTCCACCTCGGGTTCATTTATGGCATTCCAATTCCAGAGCACGAGTTCCCTCGTCCATTCTCGGCTACAAAGGCTCTGCCGTACCTTTTCCACTTGCCCCTTATACCCAATGAACTTTTTCTTGATCCAGTCTTGAACCCCTTGCTTGAGTTCCGCTTCACTTCGCCTTTTGGCCCCTGGACCGGTGATATAGCCCATCGGGTGCGCTGATAGGTGGACTTCGATGTGACGGCAGTCGTGCCCGCCGTCTGGCAGTGGCTTGATGGCAAGGATGTCTATTTCGTTCCTGCCAATCTTGATACCTCGAATCGTGAAGTAACCGTCTCGGTTCAGCCACTCTACAATCACTTCTTCGCCGAGAATCGCCATTTCAGAGCCTTTACCACTTGGTCTTGGGAAACCGCTTCTTGAACAACAGCATGGAAAGAGCTTAGCCACCTGGGCGGCGGACTGTCAAGGAGGAGCCTGTTGACATTTTGCCCAAATCCGCTAGGTTGGAGGGACCAGGGCGTTCTGGGAAAAATGCATACCAGCCCGAAGCGCCAGCGAGGGAATCGCCGGCCCGGACTTCCTCGCTGGCGCTTTGGGCTGCTATCGGTCACGATCGGCCGGAGCCGCGCAATCGCCAACGGAAAAGAAAGGAAAACCGCCATGCAATCGCCTCGCATTCAACGCGCCTTGATCAGCGTCAGCGACAAGCTCGGGCTGGGCGACTTCGCCCGCGGTTTGGCCGCCGCAGGGATCGAAATCTACAGCACCGGCGGCACGCGGAAACACCTCGAAGCCGAGGGCGTTCCGGTCCGCGACGTTGCCGAGTACACCGGCTTTCCGGAAATGCTCGACGGCCGGCTGAAGACGCTGCACCCGAAGATTCACGGCGGCATTCTCTGCCGCCGCGACCACCCCGAGGACATGAAGGCCCTGGCCGAGCACGGCATCCTCACCTTCGAGTTGGTCGTGGTGAACCTGTATCCGTTTGCGGCGACGATCGCCCGGCCGGGGGTAAAGTTCGCCGAGGCGGTCGAGCAGATCGACATTGGCGGTCCGACGTTGGTTCGCGCGGCGGCGAAGAACCACGCTTTCGCGACGATCGCCACCGACGCGCGGCAGTATTCGGCGATCCTCGACCAGATTGCCGCCGACGGCTGCACGACGCTCGAGCTGCGGCGGCAGTTGGCCGGCGAGGCGTTTGCGCACACGGCGGCGTACGATCGCGTGATCGCCGATTATTTCGCCCAGGAGGGAGGCGAAGGCGCGTTCCCCGCGGCGCTGCACCTCGCCCTGGCCCGCAAGAGCGTGCTCCGCTACGGCGAGAATCCGCACCAGCAGGCGGCGTTGTACAGCGACTCCCGGGCGGGCGGGGCTACGGTCGTTTCCGCGAAGCAACTTCACGGCAAGGAGCTTTCCTACAACAACCTTCTCGACCTGGACAGCGCGTTGGCCATCGTCCGCCAATTCGCCGCGCCGGCGGCGGTGGTCGTCAAGCACAACAATCCCTGCGGCGCGGCCGTGGCGGAATGCGTCGCCGACGCGCTGGCCCGCGCCATGGACGGCGACCCGGTGAGCGCTTTCGGCTCGGTTCTCGGCTTGAATCGCCGCGTGGACGCGGCCGCGGCGCGGCTGTTGGCCGTTCCCGGCTTGTTCGTCGAGGCGATTCTTGCCCCGGACTTCGAGCCCGAGGCGCTGGAAATCCTCACGACGCAGCCGAAATGGAAGGCGAACGTGCGGCTGATGAAGGTGGGCGACCTTGGCCCCGCCGCGCCGCACCGGAGCTGCCGCTTCCTCAACGGCGGCATGTTGGTGCAAGAGGCCGACGTGTTGGCCGATCCCGAGGAGGATTGGACGCCGATGACCGCGGCCCAGCCGACGCCCGCGCAAATGAGCGATCTGCGGATCGCCTGGGCGATCGTGCGGCACGTCAAGTCGAACGCCATCGTCCTGGTCAAGGAGGGCATGTTGTTGGGGACCGGCGCCGGACAGATGAGCCGCGTCGATTCCGTACACATCGCCGTCAGCAAGGCCGGCGAGCGGGCCGCCGGCTCGGTCATGGCCTCCGACGCCTTTTTCCCCTTTGCCGATTCGATTGACGCCGCCGCGGCGGCGGGCGTTACCGCGATCATTCAGCCCGGCGGTTCGCGGAACGACGATCTCTGCATCGCCGCTTGCAACAAGCGCGGAGTGTCGATGATCTTCACCGGCCGGCGACACTTCAAACATTGAGCGAAAGTTGAGAGTTGAGAGCTGAGAGTCAAGGGCCGGAAGCTTTCAGCCATCAACTTTCTCAACTCTCAACTCTCAACTCTCAACTGAATGGCACTGATATTTTCGTAACTCGTTATGCAGAAGTGATCTAAGTAAAAACGGCCTGCCTCGCTACAAAGGTGTTAACCAGACACCCCAAGCAGCAAGGAGGCCGCCGTGAGTGATTATACCCGATGGTCGTTTCGGCAACAGATCGATTGGTTCCGCCGCCAGTTTGCCCAGCAGACAGGGCTTCCGTTTTCGCAGGTCCTGCCGGCTCAACTGGTGGTGACTGCATTGCAGTCGCTGGGCGTGCGATTCTACGATTCGTTGTACAACCCAGTCACGGTCTTGTGGCTGTTTCTCAGCCAGGTGATGCATGCCAATCCGACGTTGGCCGTGACGGTCGAGTGCTTTCTCGCTTGGCGGTTGGCCCAGGGGATGTCGCCGTGTTCGGCCGACACGGGCGCCTATGCGCGGGCGCGACAACGCCTTCCCGAAACCTTGCTGGCCGTGCTCACCAGGCACACCGGCCGCGCGGCCGAACACGCCGCGCCGAGCGAATGGCGATGGCTCGGCCGGGTGGTGAAATTGTTCGACGGCTCGACGGTTTCGATGCCCGATACGCCCGCGAATCAGGAGGCATTTCCCCAGAGCCGCACCCAAGCGCACGGGGTGGGCTTTCCGCTGGCCCGCATTGGGGTGCTGTTTTCCTTGGCGGTGGGGACGGTGTTGGACCTGGGCATTCGCCGCTGGGCGGGCAAGTTTCAGAGCGAACTGGCCATGCTCCGCGATATGATTCCGTCGCTTCAGGCGAACGACGTGTTGTTGACAGATTGCTTTCTCTGCTCCTACATGGAAATCGCCCTGGTGCGGAGGCAAGGCGCCGACTATGTGGGCCGAATGCACGCCCACCGGAACGTGGATTTTCGCCGTGGCAGGCGGCTGGGCCCGTGCGATCACGTGGTCGAGTGGAGCAAGCCCGGATGCCCCGACTGGATGTCTCCGCAAGACTACGCGGCGATTCCCCAGACCCTCTTGATCCGCGAGTTTCGCCGCCGGATCGTCCGCAGAGGCTATCGCACACGAACGATCATCGTCGCCACGACGCTGCTCGATGCCGAGCGGTATCCGCAAGACGAGATCGCGGATTTGTATCGACTTCGCTGGGATGCGGAAATCAATCTGCGTTCCCTGAAGACGATGATGAATATGGATGTGCTTCGCTGCCAAACTCCCGACATGGTGCGCAAGGAGATCTGGGCCCATCTGTTGGCGTACAACTTGATCCGAACGGTGATTGCGCAGGCGGCGGCCAGGCATGGCAAAAATCCACGTCAGATCAGCTTCAAGCGAACGATGCGGACGTTGGAGGCGTTCCGTCCCGTGCTTGCCCACATCCCACGGGAGCAGCTCGTCGCGCTTTACAACCACATGCTCACGGCAATTGCTTCTCATGAAATCGGCAACCGACCCCACCGCCTCGAACCACGTCAACGCAAACGAAGGCCCAAGCCTTACAAGCTGATGACCAAACCTCGTAATCAAGCCCGAAAGCAAGAAGCTAAAACACGTTAAGCAAATATCAGTGCCATTCAACTCTCAACTCTCAACTCTCAACTCTCAACTCTCAACTCTCAACTCTCAACTCTCAACTCTCAACTCTCAACTCTCAACTCTCAACTCTCAACTCTCAACTCTCAACTCTCCACTTCCCCATGTCCATTCTCGATCGAATCGTTGCCGACAAGCGGCGGGAAGTCGCCGCGGCGCAGGCGCAGACGCCGCAGGGTGAATTGCAGCGCCAATTGGCCGCGGCCCCGCCGCCGCGCGATTTTTTCGCCGCCATCGCCGGCGGTCCGCCGCTGCGCTTGATCGCCGAAGTGAAAAAGGCCAGTCCGTCGCGCGGCGTCATTCGCGCGGATTTCGATCCCGTGGAAATCGCCGAAATCTACCAACGGCGCGGGGCGGCCTGCGTCAGCGTCTTGACCGATGGCCCTTATTTCCAGGGCAGTCTCGACGATCTTCGCCGCGTCCGGGCGGCGATCGATCTGCCCCTGTTGCGGAAGGATTTTATTATCGACCCCTATCAGGTTGCCGAGGCGCACTGCGCCGGGGCCGACGCCGTGCTACTGATCGCCGAGTGTCTCGGCGACGCGGAACTGCGGCGGCTTTACGACGCGATCGTCGCCTTGCAGATGACGCCGCTTGTCGAATTGTACGAGCCGGCGAACCTCTCGCGCGTGTTGGGCCTTGGCGCCCGCTTGATCGGCGTGAACAATCGCGACCTGCACACGTTTCAGATCGACTTGGAGCACACCTTAAGGCTGCGGGACCGCATTCCCGCCGATTGCCTGTTGGTGAGCGAGAGCGGGATTCAGACCCGCGCGGACGTGCTTCGCTTGGAGTCGGCCGGCGTTTCCGCGATGTTGGTCGGCGAGAGGCTCGTAGCCCGGCCGGATATCGGCAAGGCGGTGGAGGAGCTGTTGGGAAAGGGTGTCTGGTCCCCTCTCCCTCCGGGAGAGGGTTAGGGTGAGGGCTGGGTAGCTAGGAAGATTCTCCGGACTCCATTTTGTGAACTGGCCCATAACCGTAGGCTTATGATTGCACGGCATCCAACGCGGACGCCGCCGTGATGAAAGCAGTACCCTAACGTAACCGGAGTCCCAAAAATGTGGCCCATCGACGACGGTAACTTTGATTTGAGTCATCTTCCAGCCGAAGAGGATGACGAGTTTGAGTTTAAGTCAAGCCTTACGCCAATAGATCACCTGAAAGACAAACTGATACGCGCGGCGTCGGGCTTTGCGAACTCGGGGGGCGGAATATTCATCGCGGGCGTAGACAACAACGGCAACGCGGATGGCGGCTTTCCGGAAGCAATTGGGAGGCTGTCGGCGCGCGCTTGGCTGGATCAGGTCGTCCATCAAGTGGAGCCTCCCCCCCTCTACCAGCCCCTTCTCATTCGTTTGTCATCGGGGCGCGGGACCATCGACAACGGGAAGGTTGTCGTGGCCGTTCAGGTCGCAGAAAGCTCCATTGGCCCGCACATGGCAACGGACCGCAAATACTATATTCGTGCAGGCGCACACACCGTCGCGGCGAGGCATTTCATCGTCAACGCCATTTTTGCGAACCGCCATTTTGGAAAACCGCGCCTCGTGCATCGCGTCCGCACCAAACCGAACGACGAAGGGACCGTCCAATTGGGAGTCATTGCGCTGACGGACGCGCCCGCTGTGAACGTGGCGATCAGCTTTTCTCCGGTCCCGCAGATCCCAGGAGGCCCCAACTGCCCGTTTCCAATGACCGTTGGGGTTATAGACCGCAACAACCCCTATTTCATGGACATGACGACAGACTATCTCGCATGGAACGCGAAGGACGTGTCTATTATTACGTTGACGGTTTCGTACAGGGATATGTCCAATAACCAATACGAGCACAAGGCAGAGATCGATCTGGCTCGGTCTATCCCTCAAGGCCGCGTTGCAAGCAACCCCGCCGATAGGGCGGCGAGGGCACTTGAAGAAATTACTCGATCCATCGAGCCGATCGCGAGACGGTTGTCTCTCGCAATCTTCCCAACGGTAGTGAGGGAACAGGTGAACGGCGCCCCTCCGAATGTTCGAAGCACGGACATCGCAAAGAACGAGCCCCAGAATACCCCCGGACCGGAAACGGGGGCCCCGACGGCCACCCCGCCCTCACCCTAACCCTCTCCCGGAGGGAGAGGGGACCGCGCGCACGCAATCCGCCTCGATTTGCCTCGCCAGCTTGCGGCCTGTCGTACACAGCGGATAAACGTCCAGCTCGCCGGGCCGCAGCCAACGCAGCGAGTCGCGATCGCCCGGCGGGCCGTCGCGGGAAATGTACTCGGCTTCGTAACAATCCAGCGTGATCCGGAAACGGGTGACGCCGTGCTTGAAGGTCGCCAAAAAACGGCCCGGCCGCACCGTCGCGCCGGTCAACGCGCGAACTCCATCGATCAAGGCGCGATGAACCGCCGCAGCGGAGTTGTTGCCGCCGTCGAGGGGAAATCGCGGAAAATCCCAAAGTCCCGCCCAGCGGCCGCCGTCGGGACGCCGCAGCAAGAGCACCCGCCCGCGGCGGCGAACCACCACCGCCGCTTCGCGAACCGCCGTGCTGGCCGGCTTCTGCTTCAGCGATGGAATCCGCGTTTGCACGCGAGATAAAAACGCGCGGCAGAGCGGCGCGACGGGGCAAGCGTCGCAACGCGGTGCCCGCGGCCGACACACCTCGCTGCCCAACTCCATCAGGGCGGAATTGAATCGTCCCGGACTTCGCCGCGGCAAGACCGCCTCGGCCATCGCCCAGCCGAGCCGCACGCCCCGCGCCGAATCGACCTGGCCGCGATAGGCCAACAGGCGGCTGAACAGGCGGATCGTGTTCGCTTCGAGGATCGGCGCGGGCAGGTCGAAGGCGATGGAAACAATGGCCCCGGCCGTGTAGCGGCCAACGCCGGGCAGGCGGCAAAGCTCGGCCACGTCGCGGGGAAACCGGCCGCCGTCGCGCACGACGATCAGCCGGGCCGCCTCGTGAAGCTGCCTTGCGCGGCGGTAGTATCCCAGTCCTTCCCACAGCCGCAGCACTTTTTCAACTCGCGCGGCGGCCAGCGCCTCGACATTGGGCAACGCGGCAGAAATCGCTCGAAGTACGCCGCCGCCGTGGCCGCCTGCGTCTGCTGGAGCATCACCTCGCTCAGCCAGATCGAGTACGGATCGCCGCCGGTCCGCCGCCACGGCAAATCGCGGGCGTTTTGCGCGTACCACGCCCGCAGACGGCGGCGAAAGGACGCCCGCCAAGCGGCGTCGGGCAAGTCCGCAGCCGCGTCCGCTTCAACGCCGCGGGCTCCCCCGGCGCTACGGCAGCTTGATGCCTTGGAACTCATAAGGGAACGACGCGGTGACGATGACGCCGGGCGTTTTGTAGACGAACTTCCAATCGCGCGGCGGCTGCGCGAGCGGAAAAGAATACGTCAGGCCGATCTCGTTGTTGCTCTGGTGCGTCGTCTCTTGGCTGGAGTAGGGAACGGTCTGGCCGTCGGGAGCGACGAAATCGGCCTCATTTTGCAGAATCCAGCCGCGATGCGATTCGAGCGAGGCCCCGGCGTCGTCGAAGCGGACGCGGATGTGGACCTCCCACAGGTCGTTGTTCTTTCGCACCTGCTCCAGAGCCGCCGTGACGCCGGCGATCCGCTGCACCACATTCCGCGCCGCCAAGACATCGCGAAATGAAAACGTCTCGATTTTGCCCGGGGCCATCGCCCGCAGTCTGCCGTCGAAGCGGGCGATCTCCTTCACGTCGCGCGACGGCAGCGTCAAGGGAAGCTCCAACTCGACCGCCGTGGCGTCGGCCTGGGCCAGCGACTCGACCACCGCCTGGCGATCTTCGACCGGGATCGGCTTGCCGGTTTCATCGACGGCCATCGCCTCGGCCATTTTCTGCTTCAGGCCCATCGGCCGCAGCCGCGGCTCCCAAGCGACCTCGACGACCAGCGTCAGCGTTCCGCCGGCCGACTCGCGGAGGTTCCGCGCGGCGACAAGGCGAATCGGCTCGAAGCGGAAAGGGCCGCTGTAACTCGCCCTTTGCGCGGGCCAACTGGCCGGGACTCCGCGGCACGAGGCACAACGCGTGCTGCTGGCCGAAGGGATAGACGCTCAACTCGGCCTGGTCCAGGACCTCGTCCAACGCCTGCCAAAACGGCGTGCGATCGAAATCGACCTTCAGCACCGGATCGGGCAAGGTCTGGCCGGTCCGCCGCCGCGTGTCGATAATCCGGTTCCCGCTCTGCTCTTGCAAGGCAGCGAGCGCCTTCGAGAGCGGCATTGCCGGGCTGTGCAGCGTGATCAGCGACGCCCGCGTCGCCGATTCGGCCGCGTCCTGTTCGAGCCGCTGGCGAATGCGATTCAGGCGGTCCTTGACTTCGGGGGGGGTGTCGTCAGCCGGCTCCGGCAGCAGCGCCAGGACCTGCGGGCCCTTCCGGATCAGGTCTTCCTCGGCCGCCTTTCGCTGGGCCAACTTCGAGGAATTCAGTTGGCGGACCAGGGCGCAAACTTCCACCTTCAGCGCATTCTCGTCGCCGGCCGGGGCCTGGCCGACCAGCATGACGCCCAGCAGCAGCAGCGAAGCGGTCATACACTCTGCACGATTTGAAATGATGCCAACCGTTGCGGGATAGAAAGGATTCGTGAATTTTCTTCCGCGGACCTTTCGCACCACACCATTGTACTACGCTTCGAGGTCCGGCGTAAGCTTTTCGCCATCGCGTGCGTGTACAGTATGGGCGGGAATTTTGACGATTGGCACGCCGATTGCATAAGGCTATAGACCGTGTGAGACGAACCCTGGTGGAGAGACGCGGGGCCGGAACAGAGAAGAGGCTATACGACGAACGGTCAAGAATGATGCGCGCCCTGCCACTCCCACGATGGGCGGCGTCATTGGAAACCGTGCGGCGTATAAAAAATCGGGGCCGGCTCCGAAGAGGCGATTAGTTCGCTGGCGGTTCGCATATTACCGTCGGGAATTCTTTACGACTGGCGATTTCCTCCGGAACGGGAGATCTGGCGTCCCGATGGGAACTCGGAAGCGACGGCTTCCGAACACGACTGGCGAGTTGGGGATCCGAGGCCCGAGCGATCCCCAGCTCGCCTGTTCTATTTCGCTACAGCATTTTTGAACATATGTAGCGTAACGATACAGTGGGTAGCACTGTCTTAACAGTGTGTTGCTGAGCGAAATATGCCTAAAACGGGGTAAACTGCGGAAATTTTTTCTGACGCCATTCTCGCCTCGCGATCGACGGAACCAAGATGAAAAAAGACTGCCCCCTTCAACTGGAAGAGGACAGTCCTTGTAACCTTGTAAACGGTCGCCTAGGGAGCGGGCAACGCGGCAGCGATTACGGCTTCTTCGCCGGCTCTTTGTTGATCTTTTCGAGCAGGTCGCGCACCTCTTGCCGCATATAAAACGGCCGCTCGGTCCGCATCACCATGTCGAGCAGCGCCTTGGCGTCTTCCTTGCGGCCGAGATCGTAGGAGACCTGGGCCAAGTAGTAAACCGTATCTGGGCTGTAGTTGCCGCCGGAAACCGCGCCCTTGAGGCACTGGTCGGCTTCGCTCAGTTTGCCCAAGCGGTAATAGACCCAGCCGAGGGTGGAAAGGGCCTCGGGGGACTTCGGATTGAGCTTCGCGTTTTCCGTCGCATAGTCCAACGCGCGGCTCCCCTTCAACTCGTCCTTCTGCTCGCAGAGGGCCAAGGCGAGGTTGTTCTTCGCGCCGAAGTTGCTGGGCAACTGGGCAAGAATGACGTAGAAGTCCTCTTCCGCCCCCTTATAGTCCTTGAGGAACAAGGCGACGACGCCGCGGAGCATCCGCGCCTCGTTGCTCTTCGGGTCGATCTGCATCGCCTTCGCGGCGTGCTTCTTCGCCTCGTCCAATTGTCCGGTGTCCAAGGCCCAGCGGGTCGCCGCCAGGAGGGTCCGCAAATCGTCGGGCGCCTTCTGCAAGGCAACGTTCATCCAGACGATCGCGTTCTTGTGGTCGCCAAACCGCTCGTAGAACAAAGCCAAGGTCGCTTCCGGCGTCAGGACGCTCTTCGCGTCGAGTTCGGCGGCCTTGCGGAGCGTCTTCAGGGCCCCCGCGGCGTCTTGCTGCTGGAACAACGCGTTGGCCAACTCCTGCGTTGCGCCGGTGTCTTTCGGATTCAAAACGAGGTACGCCTCGAATTGCTTTTGCGCCTCCTCCCACCTCTGTCGCGCTTCGGCGATCTTCGCCATGCCAACGATCGTGGCCGGCTCGAGAATCTTCTTCCGATCCGCGATCTTGAACGTCTTCAGCAAATCCTGGGCCTTGGCAAACTCCATCGCGGCGTCGGTGATCCGACCGTCGGACAGGGCGAGATTGCCGAAGACGATGTAGGCCTGCGGGTCCGCGGGGTAGTTTTTCACCGCCAACTCCAATGCTTGCCGCATTGGCGTCGGTTGATTGATGCGGCCGAACCAATCGGCCATAATCGTCTGCGGCGGCGGCAGCTTGGAATCCGCGGCGCACGCCTTCTCCAGCGTCTTCACCGCCTCGTCGTATCTTCGCGCGTTGAACAACTTGGCGGCGTCTTCAATCAGCACGCTGCCTGCTTGGGGCGTCGGGGTGAGCGTGGGCGTGGCGGGAACCTCGTTGACGCCCAGCGGCTCGGCCGAGGCCGGCATGCCGGAAAACGCCGTCCACATGGCGAAAGCGCCCAACGCGAACAAAACAAAACGGAAGGAACGGAACATGTTTCGAGTCCTCGTACAGGTGGGAAAATTGGGGGATAGCAGACGCCGACGGCGCTCTCTGCGTGGCAAACGATTGCACCCATCTAGACTACGCTCCAATTGCCCCTCTGGCAAGGCGCAGGGAAGCGTAATTTATCAACCTCACCGCCGCGCGGCCGGAAAGAAACCGTCTGCCGGGATGATTTGCAGCGGTGAAACAGGTCGTAGGTTTCTGCCAATGGGGGGTCCGCTAGCGGAGCGAGATGTTCCGGCTGCGGCCTTCTTCTTCGATCTGGATCTTGTCTTCGCGCGCCAGCCAGCCGAGGGCTTGCATTACCGTGTCGCGCGGCCGGTTCAACCATCTTCACCAATTTGGCCATGCTCAACGGGCCTTGCTCAGACAGTGTACTCCAAATCAACCCCGCCGTCTCGCCAATCTGCGTCACACAAGAGTCCTGACTCGCATCAGACATGCTGTCGCCTCCCGACACGTGTGGCAAGTTGTCAACCCACGCGGGATTATACCGGAGGCGGCGGAAAGGCGGAAGGGATTGGGGGGAAGTAAGGGATTAGGGATTGGGGATTAGGGATTGGGAGGGGAGTTCCGTAATTTGCGTATTCAAGGACCCATCCCCCCCTAAGAACTGGATGGCGTCCGCCTTTGCCTCGCGGCAACAAAAAAAGGGTCCGGCTGGCCCTGCGAGTGGCCAACTGGACCCTTGAACCGTGAAAAAATGGTTCTTTCCCGGAGTGGGCTTGTGTGTTGCCGGTCTGGCGTGGCTACCTTAGATTCACGGTGCTGTTGAGGAACCGGATGGGCGTCCTGTTCTTACCGATGCATACGCACTTTGTGTGCCAAATGTCGTGGGCACTCGCCAGCGGCGTTGAGGATGGAGCCGTAAGTCGTTTCCTATTCACTGTTAAGGTGCGTCGATGCCGTTTTGTCCCAGCCGATCCAGACACGGTGGCCGTTGTAAGCTTTACAAGATGGATTTGGGGTGGTGACAAAGGCCCCCTTGTGGTACGTTACTCCGCCCTATTAGGCAAGCTTCTTGGAGTGAGCAATGCCACAGCCGCTGCCCCTTCGCCGCGGCGAAAGCCGCCGCCCGCGAGCGGTCCGAAGTGATGCGAACCTTCCTACCCCGCGACGGTGGGCATAAATTCACTCCGTGCAGAGAATACGAGGGTGTCCGGTCCATGCTCTCGGCACGTCGTTATTCGGCCAGGAACGGCATTTTCGCCGGAGAACGGACCGCTCCCGCGCTGTTGGCCTACGCAATGGCCGCCCTTCTGTTGGCGACGGCGGACGGATGCCGCATTCCCGGCCTGGGCGGCCCTGTGTCCGACGACCTGGCGAAGTCGCGCGAATATTCCCGCGAAGGGATGGAGGCGTTGGACCGCGGCCAGCAGAAAGACGCCGAACCGTTGCTGGCCAAGGCCGTCGGAGCCTGTCCTGCCAACGGCGAGGCTCGCAGGGACTATGCCACAAGTCTCTGGCAGCGAGGCGCGCGGACGGAAGCCATTGCACAAATGAAAGAGGCCTGCCGCCTCATTCCGACCGACGCCGCCATGCAAGGTCAGTTGGCGGAGATGTATTTGGCCGCGGGACAACGGGACGCCGCCCGATCGACGGCGGAAACGGCCATCCGCCTCAATCCAAGACTTCCCGCCGCCTGGGCCGTGCGCGGCCGGGTGATGTGGGCCGGCGGCAACCTCGCCCAGGCCCTGGCCGACTTCCAACGCGCCTTGGGCTGCGTCCCCTACGATCAGCGCATCCTCCTGGACACCGCCGAACTGTATCGGCAAATGAACCAGCCGCAGCGCGCCCTGGAGACCTTGCAAAGCCTGGCGAACACCTATTCGCCGGCCGAGGAGCCGCAACAAGTGCTTTATTTGCAAGGCCTGGCCTATGGCGCGCTGGGGCGCCATGACGACGCCGTCGACAGCCTTGCCGCCGCCGCCGCCCGCGACCAACCATCGCCGGAAATCCTCTATCGCCTCGCGCAGGCCCAGTGGCTCGCCGGTCGCCCCATCGAAGCCGCGACGACTGCGCAACAGGCCCTCGCCTTGGACCCGCGCCATCGGCCGACGCACCAATTGCTCATCTCCATGCAGATGGCCCAACAACCAGAATCGTCCACACTCCGTTGAACTCCGCCAAACCTGCCCGCACTGCCTGGATCGTCGTCCTGCTGGCCGCCAATTTTGCGGCGATCGCCGCCGCGGCGATTGTGTTTCGCTGCCACATGTTGCAGAATATCCCCGGCTTAAACGGCGACGAGGCGTGGTATGGCGTGCGCGCGTGGGAGATGCTGCACGGCGAGAATTTCTCGCCGCGGACGCCCACCGGCAATCTGCTCAATCCCTTGATGTTCCTCCCGCTGGTCCTGCTGCACGCCTGTTTCAGGCCCTCAGTTTTGCTGCTGCGGATCGCGCCGTTGTTGAGCGGCCTGGCGGCGCTGGCGGTGAATTGGTGGATGTGCCGCCGCATTTTCGATCGCCCGACGGCCGTCGTCGCGACGCTGATCCTCGCGCTGCTGCCGATCGACATTGCCTACAGCCGCTTCGCCTGGGACGCCAGCCAATCGCTCTTGGCGACGCTGCCGGTGTGGTTGTTTTCCTTGGCGGCGGTGCGTTTTCCCGCCCGGCGGGATGCGGCGACCGCGGCGGCCATCGCCTGTCTCGTGCCGGCGATCCTCGTCCATCCCACGAACATCTTCGCCGCCGCGGCCATCGCCGCGAGCATGGCGACCGCTTGGCGACAATGGCGGATCGATCGCCGCCGCCTGGCCGTGTTGGCCGTCGCCGCGATGGCGCTGATCGTCTGGGGGACGTGCATGATCAAAGCGAAGGCCGGCGGCGCCTTGACCGACCGCCTCCGCCAACTCGTCCTGCCGGGAGCACATCCTCACTTCACTGTCCTCTACGCCAATCTTTTCAGCGGCGAAACCGTCTATCACTACATCGCCGGGTCGCACTCTTGGCTGCGATGGCCGGCGTTGGGAAGCGGCGGCCAAATCGGGATCGGCGCGGCGCTGGTTTGGACGATCCTCTTGGCCTCCGCCTGGCGACTGGCGATTTTTCCCATTTTCCTCAGACGCAAGCGCGGTTGCCGCGGCCCGTTGGCGCCGGCGGACCTCGCCGATCGCGTCCTCGTCGCCGCTTGGCTTTTGGAGTTGGCGGGCTTTCTCGTATTGGCTGGCCCGCGGGGGATGATTCCCAGCCAAGAGCGCTACGCCATCTGTCTCGTCGCTCCCGCCGTTCTGCTGGCGGCCCGGGGCGCGGCGGCCTGGTGGGCTGAGGCCGGACGGTTGAAAACGCCGGCTGCCCTGCTCGCTTGCGTCCTCGCCTGGCTGACGCTGGCCGACTTCCAGGAGCATTATTTCGCCTTCATCGAGCGGACGGGAGGACAAGCCCACGCGACATTTCGCACGGCGGCCGTCGAGCCGAAACTTGCCGCGCTCGACTGCATTCTCCAGCGCCGCACGCCGGGCGGCGTCTGGATCGCCGCCGACAGTTGGTGGAGTTATTGGCCGCTGAAATACTTCGCCCTGGGCAATCGCGACGTTGGCGTCCTCGCCTTCGAGAAAGCGGCCACGGAACCCGAGTTTATGGAGGCGGCCAAGGATGGGCGCGCGTGGGGCGTCGAATTCTGCGACCCGATCGACGGGCGACAAGAACTCGACCCGTCGTTCCAACCGTCTGCGGAGGCGGCGCGGATTCGCGACTTCGGCGGTCAGCCGGTGTTGTCGGTGTTTCGCGTGTCGTGCAAGTAGGGTGGGCCGAGCGCAGCGAGTCCCACCAGGACGCTACGCCGCTTCATGCACCGCCTCGACCAGGGCCAAAACGTTTTCCACGGGCGTCTGCGGCAACACGCCGTGGCCGAGGTTGAAGATGTGTCCGGGGCGGCCGCCCGCTTGCGCGAGCACTTCCGCGGCGCGACGGCGAACTTCTTCCGGCGTGGTCAAGAGCACGATCGGGTCGAGATTCCCCTGCACGCCGCGATCGTAGCCGATCCGCCGCCAGGCGTCGTCCAGGCGGATGCGCCAATCGACGCCGATCACGTCGCCGCCCGCCTCGCGCAAGGCCGGCAGCAGCGCGGGGTTGCCCGTGGCGAAATGGATTGCCGGCGCGCCGGGCTCCAGGCCGTCGATCACGCGGCGGCTGTAGGGCAAAACATAGCGGCGATAGTCGTCTTCGCCGAGACAGCCGACCCAACTGTCGAAGAGTTGCACGATCTGCGCCCGGCGCGGATTTGCGCGTTCAAGTAGCGAACGATCGCCCGGACCAACCGGCTCATCAGCGCGTCCCAGGCCCCGGCGTCGCCGTACATCAGCGTCTTCGTAAAGCGATAGTCGCGGCTCGATCCGCCCTCGACGGCGTAGGCGGCCAGGGTGAATGGGGCCCCGGCGAAGCCGACCAACGGCAGCGTCTCCGGCAACCCGGCGCGGGTTCGCCGCACCGTCTCCATCACGTACTCCAACGGTGCGACGCTCTCCAACTCGACGAGCCGGTCGACGTCGGCGGCCGAGCGGATCGGATGCGCGAACTTCGGCCCTTCGCCCGCCGTAAAGGCCAGGTCCTGCCCCATCGGCTCGAGGATCAACAGCAGGTCGGAGAAAATGATCGCCGCGTCCACGCCCAGCCGCTCGACTGTCGCCAGCATGATCTCCGCGCAGAGGTCGGGCCGCTTGCACAATTCGAGGAAGCTCGTTTGCCGGCGCAAGGCGCGGTACTCGGGCAAGTAGCGGCCGGCCTGCCGCATGAGCCAGATCGGCGGCCGCGGCAGCGGCTCGCGGCGGACCGCTTTCATCATCGGGCTGTCGTGCCAGGCCGGCATGGGTGTGGGCATGTTCGTCTCGCGGCCGTTTGCCTGTCGATTGATCCGCGTGGATTGTGACAGATTGGCGAGCGCCGGTCCAGGGGGGAATCGCTTGTCGCCTCGGAAAATCAAGCGATGGAACCGAAGATGAACGCAGAGAAACGCGAAAACAGAGAACCGGAAAGGCAGCCACGGATGAACACGGATGAAACACAGATAAAGACAATTAATCACTGCTTTCAATCTGTGTTTCATCCGTGTTCCATCCGTGGCTTGCTCCCTTCTTCCTGCGTTCCTCTGTGGTTTCATCCTGTTTCCTTGCCCCTCTTGCCGCCATGCCGCGGAAAACGTAAAACCACGTCATGCAAGATGAAAAACCGGTTGTTGTCGGGCTGGGCGAGGTCCTTTGGGACATGCTGCCCGGCGGGAAGCGGTTCGGCGGCGCGCCGGCCAATTTCGCCTATCACGCCAAGGCCCTCGGCGGCGCGGCCTACGTCGTCAGTTGCGTCGGCGCCGACGCCGCCGGCGAGGAAATCCTTGCCGAGCTGGACCGCCTCGGCTTGAGTCGCCAGTTCGTCGCCGTCGATGCGGAACATGCCACCGGCACGGTCTCCGTCGCACTGGATGCGGCGGGCAAGCCGAACTACGTCATCCACGAAGGCGTGGCTTGGGACTTCATCGCCCCGCGGCCGGAGTTGCTGGGCCTGGCGCGGCGGGCCAACGCGGTCTGTTTCGGCTCGCTGGCCCAGCGGTCGCCGATGTCGCGAACGACGATCCGCGATTTCCTCGCCGCCGCCGCGGACGATTGCCTGCGGGTCTTCGACGTCAATCTGCGGCAGCATTACTACAACGCCGACACGGTGGCCGTCGGACTGGAGTTGGCCGACGTGTTGAAACTCAGCGACGAGGAGTTTCCCATTATCGCCCGGCTTTTGGGCATCGAGGGGGACGGGCAGGAAATTCTCGCTGCCCTATGCCGCCGCTACAACTTGCGCTTGATCGCCTTGACCAGGGGCGCGGACGGTTCGTTGCTCTGGACTCCGGCGGGCAGTTCGCTTCATCCCGGCTTTCCCGCCAAGGTGGCCGACACGGTGGGGGCGGGCGACGCTTTCACCGCCGCGGTCGTTTTGGGACTGCTTCGTCACCTCTCGTTGGATGCGATCAACGCGATGGCGAATCGAGTTGCCGCTTACGTTTGCAGCCAGCCCGGGGCCACGCCGCCGATGCCGGAGGAAATTGTTGGGGAGGGCAGCCGCGGAGCGGCGTCATTGCAATAGCCTGGGGGCGTGAGCCCCAGGTATATGGCGTCGGACAACCCGGCAGCCCGGCGCGAAACCGGCATGTCGCCGAAAGCGGTATCGCCGCTCCGCGGCTGACGAGCGCTCGCGGCTTTCGGTTCCTGGGGCTGACGCCCCAGGCTATTGCAATATCGCCGCTCCGCGGCTGGCGAAGGCCCTACCAGTCTCCCAGGAACTCCAGGCGGCCGCCCATCACGTCGGCATCCGACGTGTTGGCCAGATGAAGGAGCCGTCGGACCATGTCCCCGATCGGTCGCTGGCTTGAGACGACGATGCCCGCGTGGCGTCGGCCATGCCGCATCCATGCCGCGTGCAGTCGGGCAAAATGGGCCACGTTGAATGTAACGAACACGCGGCCCTCGGCGGCGGCCCACGCGAGTTGCGATTCGTCGGATTGGCCCCGACGGCCGGTCTCCGGCGTGGAAACGGCATCGACCCCGGCGCGGCGAAGGGCCGTCGCAACCGCCCCGTAGATGTCTTCATCCGTGAAGAAACGCAGCCCGCTCATTTCGCGGAATCGCCTTGCGCATTGCGCGCCTTGACCGACGCCTCATCGTCGGAGAGCAACTCGGCGTCAATCTCGTCCATGTGGTCGTGGGCGTAGGCCAAGGCGTCGTGGACGTTGGCCGGCGTCAGCGAAGAATATTGCTGCACGATTTCCTCAACGCCCATGCCCTGCCGGTAACAGCCTAGGATAGTCGCCACGCGGATGCGCGTGCCGGCCACGACCGGTTGGCCCCCACAGCGGGCGGCGTCCTTTTCGACGTTGCGATAATCCAGTTTCGGCATGTTTTGAAATCCCTCGGAGGCGGTGGTGGGCCAGCACTCTATTCTACCAGCGCCGAAAGGCGCTGGCAAAGCCAGCGGCGCCCTCACACCCGCGTCAAGGCGACGAGGATGTCGTAGCCGGCGTGGGCGCCGACGGCGATGCCGAAGCCGCGAAAGACAAAGAGCACGGCGAAAAAAATTCCCGCCAAAAAGCGGAAGAGGAACGTGAACCAGGCAAACCGCTCGCCGAACGGCCCGATGTTGTGGGCGGCGGCGAAGAGCAGACTGGTCAGCAGCACGGCCGCGATCAAGCTCGCCGTGCTGCCGAGCGACATCCGCCGCAGCAGCCAAACGGCCAAGGGCAACATGAGCAGGCGGAAGAGGAGTTCTTCATAAATGCCCGCCCCAAGGTAGCCGGACATGGCGCCCGCCCAGCCGGCCAGGTCCAGCCGCACGGCACTGGCGAGTTCCTCGCGGAGCACTATCTGCAATTGCAGCAGCAGCCGCAGAGAGATCGCCAGCAAGATGCTCTCGCCGAACATGCCCCAGAGGACGCCGCGGCCGATCCGCCATGGCCGGCGACTGACGTGATGCCAGCCCAGCAGGGCGAAAATTACCAGGGCGGGAAGGAGGAAATACTGGCTGAAGCCGAGGAGATCGAGCGTTTGCCGCAACCAGGCGTCGGCGCCGTTGCGGGCCGCCCGCGAGCCGAGGGCCCCCCCCTCGTAAATCAGCAGCAGCGGGGCGACAAACGCGAGGCTCGCCAACGGCTGCCGCGACTCGATCCAATACCGCTGGGCAAGTTGACCGGCCGCCGGGAGACGCGAGGGAGACATGCGACTATCTTCGACCCCAGGGAACACCGTGCTTGAGCCGCTTCAAGGTTCCCCTCTCCCCCTGGGAGAGGGCAGGGTGAGGGGAAGCGGGGCAGACGTTGACCCCACGGGATTGTGCGTCTCTCTCAGCCTCCGCCGATCCCGCCGTTTCAGCCGGGAGGAGTAGAAGACCTATCGGCAGTTCCCCTCACCCCATCCCTCTCCCGGGGGGAGAGGGGGACCGAATCCGCGCACCCCTGGCGAATTCCAAGAGCTCGCGGATAAGATGGAGGAAATGTCGCAAATCCTCAATGAGATTTACCGTCGCATGTTCGACGCCCTCGGGCCGCAGCACTGGTGGCCGGCGGAGAGGCCGCTGGAAATGATGGTCGGCGCGGTCCTGGTGCAAAACACCAGTTGGCAGAACGTCCGCCGGGCGATCGACAACCTCCGCGAAGCTGGCCTCCTGGAGCCGCACGCCTTGTTCGCCGTGCCCGAGGAGGAGTTGCAAGAACTGATCCGCCCGGCGGGATACTTTCGCGTCAAGGCAAAGCGGCTCCGCAACCTGCTGCGGTTTTTCGTCGAGCGTTACAACGGCTCGTTCGAGGCGATGTCGCGCACCGACCTGGCGACGTTGCGGGAAGAGTTGTTGGCGGTCCGCGGCGTGGGGCCGGAGACGGCGGATTCGATTCTGCTCTACGCCCTCGCGCTGCCGGTCTTTGTCGTCAACGCCTACACGCAGCGGATTTTCGCCCGGCATGGTTGGATCGGCTTCGACGCGGATTATCGACAGATTCAGGAGTATTTCGCGGACGGTTTGCCTGCCGACGCGGCGATGTACAATGAATATCATGCCCTGCTGGTCCGCGTGGGCAAGGACTACTGCCGCAAGGCGCGGCCGCGGTGCGAAGGGTGTCCGCTGCGGGAGTTGCTCCCGCGGGGCGGGCCGCTAGAGGAAGACTGACATGTCGCTGTTCGACGCCGGAGAGGAAGGCAATCGCCGCGAGGCCCAACCGCTGGCGGCGAGAATGCGTCCGACTTCGCTGGACGAGTTCGTCGGGCAGCGGCACTTCCTTGGCGAGGGCAAGCTTCTTCGCCGATTGCTCGCCGCCGACCGCCTCGGTTCGGTGATCTTTTTCGGGCCGCCGGGGACGGGCAAGACGACCTTGGCGCGTTTGCTGGCCCAGGAAAGCCGCAGCCATTTCCAGCAGATCAGCGCCGTGGCCAGCGGGGTGAAGGAGTTGCGGGAAATCCTCGACGCCGCCTACGGTCGCCTTTCCGCCGACGGGCAAAAAACGCTGCTGTTTGTCGATGAAATCCACCGCTTCAACAAGGCGCAGCAGGACGTTTTGCTGCCGGGCGTCGAGGAGGGCGTGGTCGTGCTCGTCGGCGCGACCACGGAAAACCCCTTCTTCACGCTCAACGGCGCGTTGGTCAGCCGCAGCCGACTGTTCCAGTTCGAGCCGCTGTCCAGCGAGGACATCAAGACGCTGCTCCGCCGCGCGGCCGGCGACCGCGACCGCGGATTGGGCCGACGGAAAATCCATCTCCACGAAGACGCGCTGGAATTTCTCGCCGAGACCAGCGACGGCGACGCGCGGCGGGCGATTTCCGCCTTGGAGGTCGGCGTCTCTCCGCCAGCGGCGACGGCCCAATCGAGTTCACCCGCCAACTGGCCGAGGAGTCGGTGCAGCGGAAGGCGGTGCAGTACGACCGCGGCGACGCCCATTACGACGCGATCGCGCGCTGATTAAGAGCGTTCGCGGCAGCGATCCGGACGCCGGCATTTATTGGCTGGCGCGGATGTTGGAAGGCGGCGAGGACGTGCGCTTTCTCGCCCGGCGGCTGGTCATTCTGGCCAGCGAGGACGTGGGCAACGCCGATCCGGCGGCCTTGAGCCTGGCGGTCGCCGCGGCGCAGGCGTGCGAGCTGGTCGGGCTGCCCGAGTGCCAATTGACGCTCGCCCAGGCGGTGACGTACTTGGCGTGTGCGCCGAAATCGAACGCGGCGACGGAGGCCATTTTCGCTGCGCGGCGCGACATTCGCGAAGGACGGCTCCTGCCCGTCCCCGTGCACCTCCGCGATTCCCACTATGGCGGGGCGAAACGGCTCGGCCACGGCCGCGGCTACGAGTACGCCCACGACGCCCCCGACGCCGTGGCCGCCCAGGACTATCTTGGCGTCGAGCGGGAGTATTATCGGCCGGTGGATCGGGGATTCGAGCGGGAGTTGGCCCAGCGGCTGGAGGCGATTCGGGCGCGGCTGCGGCAGGGGCGGGGCGAAGGAAAGGATTAGCGATTGGGGGTTGGGGATTGGGACGGCGGGGCATGTCGCCGCGGACGCTCGTTCGTCGCTTGCGGTTTCGCGACTAGGAATTGAGGTTTTCGGCGGGGCGCCGCCCATCGCGGCGCCCCCGAATTCCGCGGAAAACACGCGGTTGACGGCTGCCTCCCTTTCCCGTCTTTCCCTTTTTCCATTTTTTCCTTGCGGCGAAAAATTCGGCCTTGACGCCAAATCGCAAATGGCCTATTCTCGCCCCCTCATGAATGCTTCATCTGGCGGCATGGATGCGGCCGGAGAGACGTTCATGAAAGATTGAGAAACCGATCCAATTGGATGGGCCTGCACCGGGGGTCTCGCAAGGAGGCTTCTGCGGGCCGCGAAGCGTTCGGGCGCTTGCAAGGACGTAAGCGCCTCGCTTCGAACATATTGGCGGCGCTCGCCAGAAGCGCACAGCGTCCAATCGCTCCCGGAAAAGCGTCGTGTCCTCTGCCCCCCTGGGACACATGCTTTCCGGGGGCTTTTTTTGCGCGCTCGCGCGCCCGGCGGCAATCCTTGATCGCGACGTCGCTTGCCGACGCCGGGTGGAAGTTCGCCGCCGCAGCAATTCTGGCCTAATCGCTGCCCCCAGAAGGCGTCTTTGGAGGGCGGATTCGCGCGACGCACAGTCCGCCATTCCTGTTCGGCTGGAAGCCGCGGTTAACAACCCTTAGGGGGGAATGGCGAAATGCCAGGCCGGGCAAACATAAATCCCCCATCTTCGCGGTGTGCCGCCGGCGGACCCTTTTGCAGCCAACTCGCCTGTGGTATAAATAACAATTTGGCATTCCCAAGCCTCGCCTACGTGAGACATGCACATCCTTGCAGCGGGCAGTTCGGCGATCACCGCGCTGGCGCCCGGCTTGGACTCCTTTCCGCTGACACCCCAATGTAATAGAGAGACCCCATGAGCATTCGCAATCTTGACAAGATATTCGCCCCCACCCGGGTTGCCGTCATCGGCGCAAGCGACGTTCCGATAAGCGTCGGCTGCACCGTCTTGCGCAATCTTGTTGGCTCGGGATTCAAGGGCGTGGTTTACCCCGTCAACCCTCGCCGGGAGTCGGTTCAGGGGATTCAAGCTTACAAGGACGTTCGCAGCCTGCCCAACGTGCCCGATCTGGCGGTGATCTGCACGCCCTCGCCGACGATTCCGGAGATCGTGCGTTCGCTGGGCGAGGCCGGCACGCGGGGCGTGGTGATCATTTCCGCCGGCTTCCGCGAGGTCGGCGCGGCGGGGGTCAAGCTGGAAGAGCAGGTCCGCTGCGAGCAGGCCAAGTTTCCGGGGATGCGGATCATCGGCCCCAATTGCCTGGGGATCATCGTTCCCAGCGTCCATCTCAACGCCAGTTTCGCCGCCGCGACTCCGCTTCCGGGACACATCGGTTTCATTTCCCAGTCCGGGGCGTTGTGTACGTCGGTGCTCGACTGGGCGATTAGCGCGGGCATTGGTTTTTCCTATTTCGTATCCGTGGGCAACATGATCGACGTCAGCATGGCCGACCTGATCGATTACTTTGGCACGGCCACGGACACGCAGTCGATCATTCTCTACATCGAATCGATCACCGAGTCGCGGGAGTTCGTTTCTGCGGCGAGGGCGTTTTCGCGGACGAAGCCGATCGTCGCCTACAAGGCGGGGCGTTTTGCCCAGTCGGCGGCGGCCGCCGCTTCGCACACCGGGGCCATGGCCGGCGTCGACAGCGTCTATGCGGCGGCTTTCCAGCGCGCGGGAATCGAGCGCATCTTCCAAGTCGAGGACATGTTCGACTGCGCGGGCCTTTTGGCGCGGCATCAAACGCCGAAGGGGGACCGCGTGGCGATCGTCACCAACGCGGGCGGACCGGGCGTGATGACCACCGACCACCTCCTCAGTTGCGATGGAACCCTCGCGAAGCTTTCCCAGGAGACGATCGACAAGCTGAACAAGTACCTGCCGGCCTTCTGGTCGCACGGCAACCCCGTGGACATTTTGGGCGACGCCCCGCCGGAGCGTTATGCCGGGGCCGTGGAGATCGTCTTGCAGGATCCGGGGGTGGACGCCGTGTTGGTGATTTTGACGCCGCAGTCGATGACCGATTCGACGGGGGCCGCCCGGGCGCTGGTGCAAGGCGTCGGCAAGAGCCCGAAGCCGGTGCTCGCCGCGTGGATGGGGGCGAAGACGGTGGCGGAGGGAACGCGGATCCTCGACGAGGCCGGCATTCCCACCTACGACACCCCGGAGAAGGCCGTCCGCGCGTTCATGCACTTGGTGTCCTACGCGAAAAACCTGGAAATCCTCTACGAGACGCCGCGGGAAATCCCGATGTCCTTTGCCGTCGATCGGCAGCGCGTTCGCGAGCAGTTCGCCTCGATCCTGAGCGAGGAGAACGACATTCTCTCCGAGGAGGTCTCGAAGACGTTGTTGGACGCCTATGGGATTCCCGTGACCAAGCCGATGGCGGCGGGTTCGGCCGAGGACGCCGCGTCGTTGGCGAAGCAGATGGGCTATCCCGTGGTGATGAAGATCGACTCGCCGCAGATCACGCACAAGACCGAGGTCGGCGGAGTGGTTCTCAACCTCGCCTCGGACAGGTCGGTCGTCGCCGCCTTTAAGGAGATGACCGAACGCGCCCAGGCCAAGCGCCCCGAGGCCACGATCCTCGGCGTCACCTTGCAAAAAATGGTGGCGATCCCCAACGCCTTCGAGATGATCGTCGGCATGAAGAAAGACCCGGTTTTCGGGGCGGTGATCTTGGTGGGAATGGGCGGAACGGCGACCGAGGTCTTCCAGGACCGGGCGCTGGCCTTGCCTCCGTTGAACGAAACGCTCGCCCGCCGGGCGATCGAATCGCTCAAGTCCTGGAAGCTGCTGCGGGGATTCCGGGGAAAGCCGGCGGTGAACGTCGACCGCCTCATCGAAGTCCTCATGCGATTCTCCTACTTGATCGCCGATTACCCGGAAATCTCCGAAATGGACGTCAATCCGCTGCTGGTGACTCCCAACGAGGTAATCGCCCTGGACGCCCGCGTGGTGATCGACCGGGCCTTGGTCGGCCAGCCGGGCCGCAAGTACGCGCACCTGGCGATCCGGCCTTATCCCGAGGAATACGTCGCCCAGCGAAAGCTCAAGGACGGTTCGCCCGTCGTCTTGCGGCCGATCAAGCCGGAAGATGAGCCGATGTGGCACGAGCTCTTGGCGGGCTGCTCGAAGGAGTCGATTCGTTCCCGCTTCAGTTCGCTCATCAAGCAGTTCACCCACGAAATGGCCGCCCGCTACTGCTTCATCGACTACGACCGCGAGATCGCCATCGTCGCGGAGATCGAGGAAGACGGGCATCGCAAGCTGGCCGGCGTGGGGCGATTGGTGGCCGACGCCAACCATGAGGTCGCGGAATTCGCGATCTTGGTCGGCGATAAGTGGCAAAACCGGGGCTTCGGCGGCGCGTTGACGGACTATTGCGTCGAAGTCGCCAAACGCTGGGGCGTCAAACGCATTGTCGCCGAGGTTGCGAAGAACAACGCCCGCATGCTCGCCACGTTCAACGACCGAGATTTTGCCTTGAACGGCGAGAAGGAAGAGGACGTGGTTCTCGTCAATAAGGAAGTGTGATCGGCAAGGACGCCGTGCGCGGCGTCCGACGGCGAGTTCCCCCCGCCGTCGGACGCCTTCGGCTTTCTCTTGATTCCGTCGCTGATTTTCGAACAGTTCGCTGCGTTTGGCTCCGGGGAAACGGGCTCCCGCGACCAACCTTCGGTCGGCGCCCGGCCCTCGTTCCACGAGCAACGCACGTCTCGTTGCAATGCGCACTTCACCGCGAAGTTGAGATTTCGAGCGGTCGCGTCCGCCGACGGGCCGAGAATTTCCGGGAGTTGATCCATGGCAGAAGCGAAGGCAGGCCAGCTTGACAACGTGATGAAGGAAGAACGGCTGTTTCCTCCCCCGAAGGAGTTCGCCGCGAAAGCGCGGATCGGCTCCTTCGCGCAGTACGAGAAGCTCTGGAAGGAGGCCGCGGACGACAGCGAGGGCTTTTGGGGAAAACTGGCCGGCGAGCTGCACTGGTTCAAGCCCTATGAAAAAGTCCTCCAATGGGACATGCCCTTTGCCTCGTGGTTCGTCCACGGGCAGACCAACGTCTCGTACAACTGCCTGGACATCCACTTGGGCACGCCGCGGCAGAACAAAGCGGCGTTCATTTGGGAAGGCGAGCCGGGTGAGACCCGCGTGCTCACCTACCAAATGCTGCACGCGGAAGTGTGCAAGTTCGCCAACGTCCTCCGCCGGCTGGGCGTCGGCAAAGGCGACGTCGTCGCCCTGTACATGCCGATGATTCCCGAGCTTCCCATCGCCATGCTCGCCTGCGCGGATCGGCGCGGTCCACTCGGTGGTTTTCGGCGGGTTTTCGGCGGAAGCGATCGCCGACCGGAACAACGACGCCAAGGTCAAGCTGATGATCGCCGCCGACGCCGGCTGGCGGCGAGGCAAGCACGTGCCGCTGAAACAGAACACCGACCTGGCCATGGAAAAATCGCCCAGCGTGGAGAAATGCGTCGTCGTCCGCCGCGTCGGCCTCGACGTGGACATGCAGGAAGGCCGCGACTTCTGGTGGCACGATCTCATGGCCGATGCGTCGCCCGTCTGCCCCGCCGAGCCGATGGACAGCGAAGCCCCGCTGTTCGTTCTCTACACCAGCGGCTCGACCGGCAAGCCGAAGGGGGTCGTGCACACCACGGCCGGATACAACCTTTATGTGAAAAAGACCATGGAATGGGTCTTCGACATCCGCGACGAGGACGTTTTTTGGTGTACCGCCGACATCGGCTGGATCACCGGGCACAGCTACGTCGTCTATGGGCCGCTTTCCGCCGGGGCCACGACACTGATCTACGAAGGCGCCCCGGACGCCCCGGACAAGGACCGTTGGTGGGACCTGATCGAGCGCTACCGCGCGACGATCCTCTACACCGCGCCGACGGCGATTCGCACGTTCATCAAATGGGGCGACGCACACGTCGATCGCCACGACCTCTCCAGCCTCCGCCTGCTGGGAAGCGTCGGCGAGGGGATCAATCCCGAAGCCTGGATGTGGTATCACGCGAAGATCGGCGGCGGCCGCTGCCCGATCGTCGACACCTGGTGGCAGACGGAGACGGGCGGGATTATGATGTCCCCGCTGCCCGGCGCGATCGCCTTGAAGCCGGGCAGTTGCACGAAGCCGTTGCCCGGAGTGCTGCCCGAGATCGTCGGCGAGGACAAGAAGCCCGTTCCCGCGGGCATGGGCGGATGGCTGGTGATTGCGAAGCCGTGGCCGGGGATGCTCCGCGGCATTTGGGGAGACCAGGAGCGATTTGTGGCGCAGTATTGGCGGGACGTGCCCGGCAAGTATCTCTGCGGCGACAATGCCCGCCGCGACGCCGACGGCTACTACTGGATCATGGGCCGCATCGACGACGTGCTCAACGTCGCCGGCCATCGCCTGAGCACGATCGAAGTGGAAAGCGCACTGGTGAGCCATCCGGCCGTGGCGGAGGCGGCCGCCGTCGGCCGGCCGCACGAGATCAAGGGCGAGGCATTGGCGGTCTTCGTCACCTTGACCGGCGCCTTTTACCCCTCCGAGTCGTTGCGGCAGGAGTTGAAGGACCACGTTCGCAAGGAGATCGGCGCGTTGGCCGCGCCGGACGACATTCGCTTCACCAATTCGTTGCCGAAGACGCGCAGCGGCAAGATCATGCGTCGTCTTCTTCGCGACATCGCCGCCGGCCGGCAGACGGTCGGCGACACGACGACGCTGGAAGACTACAGCGTGTTGGCGCGTCTGCGGGCGGAAGAGGAGTGAGGGCATAGGCACAGCCTGGATGACGTTGGCATGTCCGCATCGGCACGGCGCTGGTTAGCCGCGGAGCGGCGGTACTGCAATAGCCTGGCGGCGTAAGCCCCAGGCATCCGGCGCCGGACAACCCCCTGAGCCCCGGCAGGGGCGACACCGACAAGGAGTCGAACACCAGGCGACAGATGATTTGGTCGCTCATTTCCGTGGTGTCGCCGCTCCGCGGCTGGCGCGTGCTCCTCGCGTTTGCGTTCCTGGGGCTGACGCCCCAGGCTATTGCAATGACGCCGCTCCGCGGCTCAACGCCACATGCCGCCGTCGGCGAGCCTCGCTACGAGTGCATCCGTAGGATCGTTCCCAGGGCCGCCCCGCCGAAAACCAGCCACGCCGAGTTGACGCGGAATCGAATGAGCAAAACCGCGCTCGAGATCGCCAACAGCGCCGTGGCGACGTTGAAAATCGCCGCGCGGCCGAGTTGCCAGGTCACTACCGCCATCAACGCCAACGACGCCGCGTTGACGCCGTCCAAAAAGCCCCGGCAGTCGGCGAACTCCGCAGCCGCGGAATCAACGGACCGCTTACGGCGACAAGCAGAAACGAGGGCAGGAAGATTCCCACCGTCGCCACGATCGCCCCACAAAAACCGCCGAGCAAAAAACCGATGAACGTCGCCGTCGTGAAGACCGGACCGGGAGTGATCTGCCCGACGGCGGTCGCGTCCAAAAGCTGCGCCGAGGTCAGCCAGTGCCATCGGGCGACGAGATCGTCTTGCAGAAAGGCGAGCAGGACGTAGCCGCTGCCGTACAAGATCGAGCCGATCTTGAGAAAATAAAGGAAGAGCGGCTGGAGGCCAAACGGCAGCGGATGGGAGGCGCCCAGCCCGGCGACACAGCGGCTGAAGACGAGGATGCCGCCGGCGATAAGAAGCATGATGAGGATGGGTTTGAGCCGATTGCCGCCCTGCCGGGTTCGACCGCCGGCAGAGTCCGGCCGCCGCTCCGCCGACGAGGATCACGCTCAATGCGTCCACGGCGAACCAGCCCGCCGCCATCGCGGCCAACAGAGCGAGGACCGCCAGAAACGTCGTCTTCATCGCCTTGCGGCCCAGTCCCCAAAGGGCCTGGAGGACGACGGCAATCACCACCGGCTTGACGCCATAGAGCAAACCCTCGACCTGCGGCAGGCGGCCGTACTGGCGGTACGCCCAGGCGATGCCCATGACCAGGACCATGGCCGGAAGGATGAAGCAGACGCCGGCCAAAAACAATCCCAGCGGGCCGGCGGGAGATAGCCGAGGTAGATGGCCATTTCCGTGGAGTTCGGCCCGGGAATGAGGTTGACCGCCCCGAGCAGATCGAGGAATTTTTCTTCGCTGATCCAGCGGCGGCGGCGGACCACCTCGTCTTCCATGATGGCGATATGCGCGGCCGGGCCGCCGAAAGCGGTCAGTCCCAGCCGCAGAAACAGGATCGCCACCTCGCCCAGATTCGACCGCTTGCTCTTTGGCGGTTCCGCAATCACGATGCAGTGCTCCGCAACAGGACCGCCAAGAGCGGACGGCGGCCACGGATCAACACGGATGAAACACAGATATTGATGAACAACTGTCTGCTATCCGTGTTTCATCCGCGTTCAATCTGCGGTGCCCTCTTTTCGCTCCGACTTGGCCAGCAGGGCGTCGAAAGACAGACATCCTGCGCCGACAATCAGCAGGAAGACGCCTCCCAGCAACATGCAGAAGTCGGTGCGGGCTTCGTGGGCCATGCTCCAAAATCCGATTTGATTTGCCTTGGGCGGACTGAACATCCAAAGACCGCGGCCCAAGAGCATTGGAATCTTCGTCGAGAGAATTGCGACCGAGATGTTGATAATCATCGGGATCGCCGCCAAGCGGGTCAGCAGCCCGAGGATGAGCAGCGCTCCGCAGGCAATCTCACACACGCCGACGAAAGGGGCCATGATTTCCGGATAGGGGATGCCGATTTTCGCGAAGCGGCCCACGCCGAGGGCGTCGGCGAAGAGAAATTTCTGGATTCCCTCGGAGAGAAAGACACCGCCAACCATCAAGCGAATGAGGATCGTCGCCGCTGGGCCCCGGGCGGCAAAGAGAAAATCTCGCGATCGCATGTCGGTCTCCTGTTATGTCTTTGGGGTGAAACTGTTCAGGTCGTAAATGTCGAGCGTTTTTTCGATCTCCGCCACCTGGGCCACGATGTCCTCAAAGCCGTGCGCGCGAACAACTTGTGCTCCTTTTCCTCGAAGCGGTCGCCCAATTCGTCAAATTCCTTCGCCGTCATCAGGCCGCGAATCGCGGGAAACAACACGGTGTCTTCCCGGGCGGCGTGCGGGCGATACATGCGGCTGAACTGGGCAAGCAGTTTTGAAAGCTTCGAATCGCCGCCGCTAGGGGTTTTTTCCATGGGCCGGGGGGCGCCCCGCTCAATAATCTGCTCGCTCAAGCGGCGGCCGGCCTGGTGTTGCTCCCGCAGCGTCTTGACCAGCTCGACGAGTTTGCCCGCCTTCTCGAATCGTGGGAAAAGGTAATCTTCTTCCAACTTCTCGTGGTAGTCCTCAATGAACGAGCGAACGATCTTCGCGGCGCGAAAGACCGGCCACGAATCCGGCCACTCCCGATCTCGGCACCGCCGCGCGTATTCCTCATAAATCAGCAGGATGCGGCGCAAGACGCCGTGTTCCCGCATGAGGTCTTCGGGCGGGGCGATGTCCTCGGCCGCTTGCGCGGCGCTCTTCGCCGCCGGGGCGGGCTCGTCCGCATGGGCTGTTCCGCCAATGCCTGCGGCGAGGAGTCCGCCGCCCGCGGCCGTCGCCGTGAGTAAGAATTGTCGCCGCGAACGTTCCGAATCTGTCGTCATTGCGTTTCTCCGTTCTTGTAGGGTGGGTCGAGCGCAGCGAGCCCCACCATTCCGAGAATGACGCAATTCCGGTGGGGCTCGCTTCGCTCGACCCACCCCACATTTTGCAGGCTGCCGTCCCCGCTTCATGCGCCCATGTATCGTAGGCGGATGGCAGCAAATGTCAATATTCGGGCGAAACCGCAAGCGGAGTCACACTGTCATTTCATCCAGCGGCGGATGCCAGAGCGGCAAACGAGGAAAGAGCGCGCGGCCCACCCGCTGGGCCAAGGAGGTGGAGGCCGCCAATCGCTTCTCCGCCACCGCCCGGTCCCAATCGAGTTGCCCCAGGACCAGGCGGGTGAAGTCGGCCACATTCAACTGCAAGTAACTGCGGCCCATCCGTTGCGAAGCGACCGTCGCCCCCTGCTGGCTCAGTTCGATCTGATATTTCTGGCCCTCGACGAGGATGCCCAACTCGACGGGGCGTTCGAGGCGGGCATGGCGGGCGCGGCGGCAAAACTCGCCGCACAACCGCTGGAGCAACAGGGTCGGGTTCAAGATCCGCGCCATGCACACCTCGCCCCCTTCCGCCTCCAGGACGCGGCGATCACTGCCGGGGGGGACGAAGAGATCGTGCCAAAGGCTGTCCGGCGGGGCGCACAGCGCGACGCTGTGGTAATCGCACTCGATCGCGTCGCCGCAGGCATGGGCCAGCAACTCCGCCGCCGCCTTCCGCCGCCCGGGCGCGGTCATTAATTCAATCATCCGATGCCCCTGCAACACCGCGTAGCCGACGATCGGCGTCCGCGCCTCTTTCAGGTCCCAGAGGTCCGGCCCGTCCAGGGCGACGTAAATCTCGTCGTAGGCGTGCCGGCGGAGGAGCCACTGCCAATAGGCGGGGGTGCGGTCGGGCGGGCCGTACATGCCGGGCAGGTTCTGCCGATAGATTCGCACCAAGGCCCCTTCTTCCCAGCGACGCCATGGGCGAATGTGCAAGCGGCGATGCGCATGCCGACTCGGATGACGCATCCCCTCTTCCAGCAGTCGCGCCAGCACCGAGTGCGCCCTGGCCGCGCTGGAACACGCCTGCCCGCAGAGCGCCCAGCCCGTGCGGCGGAAGAAGTACGGGATCGTCGTTCGCAGCAGGCCGACGACCGCGCCGTCCTCGCGGGCCTGCTTTTCCGCCGCGGCCAAGAGGTGGCTGCCCAGGCCGCGACCGCGACATTCCGGGGCAATCGCCAGCCATTTCAAGCCGGCGACGGGAATTTGCAGCGGCCCGAACTGCATGACGCGGTGGGTAAGGTGGACGTGGGCAATGATGCGGCCGCGCGCTTCAGGAGGAGGCGGTCGCGAGGTTCGTAGAAGGGATCTGCCAGCGACGCCTTGAATCCGGCGACGGAAAACTTTGGGCAGATTGGGGCAAGGAAGCGGAAGATCGGTTCGTGGTCGCAAGCGCGGGCCGGAAGCACGGGGCAGCGGACCCGGCGGGCGGCCCATTGCTTGTCGCCCGCTTCGCTCAAACCTGACGACGCAACCGACGAACTCATTCGCGCGAATCCTTTCCGCGCCCCTTCCACGCGTTCTTCTTTGGATGGATCGAGAAGGGGACGGTCCCATTTTCGGCAACCATCGCCGCGCCACGGGGGGCGAACCTCGGGACGCTCCCCGCAACGGTTCATCCCGCGAACCGTATCAAACCATGTTTCCGCCATTTTGGGAAGTAGCCGCGCAAGAAACTCGCGAATTGTTTTTTCCGGATAGAGACAAAAACCATACTCGCGCCATGCCAGGATTTTTTCTGCGTCTCGCGCGCGACGGATTTTGCCCTCCCGCTCGGCCGCCTCCCGACGCTGTTGGGCCAACCAAGGCTGCAACTCCTCGTTGATCCGCCGAAGGGCCTGCCAGCGGGGGCGGGCGTTGGCCGGCGTTTGCGGCGCGTCGATCCACCGCCGTTTCGCCTCGACCAACGCGCGGACCTGGAAGTTCTCTTCATCTGACGCTTGCAGGAATCTCTCGGGATGGTGCGTGAACTCGCGCTGGAGCCGCGCCGCGGCCGCGCCGGGATCGGCGGGCGCCGGCGGCCGGGCAATCGGCAGGTGGAGCGTCGCGGAAATCACCATGAGCGACGGAGCGCAGAGGCCAAAGAACCGCTGGAAAAGCAGGTCCGTCACTTGATCGTACTTCGCGCCGCCGATGCCGTGGAGAAATAAATCGCCCAGCGCCAGCCGTGCCCAAAGGGTCGTCAGCAAGGCCCGGGAGCGAATCTTCACCCCCCTCTCGCGCCATTGGGCCAGTTGCTCGACCGCCCGCCGCAAGTCGCCTTCGGCCGACAAGGCGAGGCGGATCTCCAGCCCTTTTCGATCGGCGAGGACCACGTCGGCGGCGTCGCTCCGGGCGAACAGCCGCCTTCGCTCCGGCCGCTCGACGGTCCACACCCAAAACGGGGCCTCCAGCCATGGGCCGTCGGCTTGCAGATCGGGGGCCGGGCGGCCCGCGCCGCGAATTCGGTGCACGCGGCGATACTCCCGCAGCGCCTCGTTGTACGCCTCGCGCAGCCGCGGCAGATTGGCCAACAAGTGCGCCGCAAACCAAGCGAACGATTCCGTCTCGCAAATCCAACTCTGCGGCGCTTCGAGCGTCGAAAGCCCCCAGCGGCCTTCGAGGAGATGCCGCGATTGGGCAAGGCACGCGCCCAAATTGTCCGTCTGCTCCAATCGCGAAATCGCCAGCGGCCAGTACGACGCAACGAGCGGATCCGCGACCAACGGGGCCAACCGCGCCGCCGTCCGCCGCCCGAATTCCGCAAACGTTCGCCGATCGACCACGCGCCGCTCCTCGTAGGGCACTCGCGGTTCGGCGCGATCCAAGGGAATCATCTCAACGCTCGGCTCGGCGACCGAGCCGCCGGGCACGCCGAGCGACGTGTTCTTCACCAGGTCGCTGTCGATGAGCAAGTTGACGCCCACCCCACCGTGCCGCGCGGCCACGCCGCCGAGGGCGAAGTTTTTCATCCACACGCCGGGATGGAACAATTCCGGCTGATGTCCCGCAAGGAAGATGGGGCCTTCCGCCGCCTGCGGCGCGTGGGCCGCGGCCTCGGGGCGATAGGCGGCCGTCCATTTCCCCGCGAGATGAAGAAGTTCGGACCGGGCCTGGGAGATCAACTCCGCCAGCGGCCGGCCTTGGACATCATAGTGCCACTCGCCTCGCCGCCGCCGGTTCTCGTCCGCCAGCCGGCCCGCCTCGGCAAGCGGCGGCAAGACCAACATGCCGCGATCCTCTTGCGGCGCGCGGTAGCGGCGGTAGGACAATGCAGGGTGGGGAGACGTCATCTGAATGGCCGAAAGGAAACGTTCTTAAACGACTTTCACGATTGAAGCAATTGGAAACTCCGTAGCCGCGATGGCCTTCTCCAGCACGCGACGATAAACCTCCAGACGCGCGTCCACCTGGTCCATCGCGCCGCCAAACGAACGTCGCTCGTCGAGATAAATCAACGGCACCGCCGCCTCGACGATCCTCAACCCCAGCCGCGCCGCCTGAACCCAAAGCTCCAACGGCATCGCATAGCCGTCTTCAGTGAGCCGCAGGCGGGCCAAAGCCGGCACGCGATACGCCTTGAAGCCGCAAAAGGCGTCGGTCAGGCTCAGTCCCAAACGGCGATTGACTTCCGCGGTGATGATTTCGTTGACGCGGCGCCGCTGGGCGGGGGGATCGCTGTCGCCGGGAAAATGCCGCAAATAGCGGCTCCCGGAGACAATGTCCGCCCCGCTGGTCGCTTCCACCATGCTGGGGATGAGTTGCGGCTGGTGCTGGCCGTCGCAATCGATCGTCGCCAGGACGTTGTATTGCCGGCCGACGGCGAACGCGAACGCCGAACGCAAGGCCGCCCCGTAGCCGCGATTCGTCGCGTGCGAGACGACATGGATGTCGTCGCGGGCGGCCAGCACCTGCGGCGTCGCGTCGGTCGAACCGTCGTTGACAACGAGCACGTCGGGGCTGTAGCTGAGGGCCCCGTCAAGGACCGCCGCCACGGTCGAGGCCTCATTGTAAACCGGCAGGGCCGTTAAGGTTCGGTTTGGCATGATCCCATTGTACGGCGGGGGCCCCCCGGCGGAAACTGCCACACGGTCAGGAAGGGAACAAAGCGTCCGCTCCCGCGATGGTTGGCGCCGCGGCAAACCATGCAGAGCAGAAAACCCCGGCGCAAAAGGCAAGGCCGCGTCGCACCGGCAGACACCAGGCGGCGCGGCCAACATATCTCGCCTCCGCACCCGTCAAGGCATTCCAACGGCGCGGAGGAGGAGGAGACAGCTAATCAAAGCATACCGCATCCCCCCTGCGCGGTCCATCACACGCTTTAGGGGAGGGGGATGCATCCGAGATCCTCTGCGCCGATCCGCCGGCATCCCCGATCCGTCTCTTGCTTCGCCGAGGGGCATTTTCCTAAACTGTGAAAAGTGCCTCTCTCCCTCCAGGATAGAGTCAGGACGAGGGCGGCCCGGCGGAGATTATGCAATTTCAAAAATCGCCTCGATCTCGACCGGCGTGCCCAGCGGCAAGGCGGACACGCCGATCGCGCTGCGCGCCGCCAGGCCGGCTTCGGGACCGAAAACACAGGCGAACAACTCGCTGCACCCGTTGAGCACCGCCGGTTGCTGCGTGAATTGCGGCACGCAGTTGACCGCGCCAAAAATCTTCAGCACGCGGCGGACGCGATCCAAGGAGCCAAGCTCCTTGCGGACCGAGGCCAAAATGCTCAGGCCGACCAGCCGCGCCGCCGCATAGCCCGCCGCAACGTCCAGCTCGTCGCCCAGCCGGCCGACCATCCACTCGCCGCTGGACAAGGCCGGGCCGTGGCCGGAGGTGTAGAGGAGATCGCCGCGGACGACCACGGGGCGATAGACGCCCTTCGGTTCGGGGGCGGGGGGCATGGCCAGGCCCCATTCCGCGAGTTTTTCCGCCAGCCGCGTTTCCGCGCTCATGGTCAGCCTCTGTAACCGCGAAAAAATGAATTGAAGAATTCTTTGAAGAACGCTAACGCCAAAGGGCAAGTTCACCACGAAGACACGGAGGACACAGAGAAGAAGGAGTGCAAAATGCAAATTGCAAAATGGAGCACGACCTTGCGCCGACGATGGTTGCCAGGTTGCGAGCCTTCGCCATTTTGCATTTTTCACTTTGCATTCTCTCGTTTTCCGTCTCTCCGTGTCCTCCGTGTCTCCGTGGTGAATTTCTCCCTGCAATACTCAGTCAATTATTTTCGTCAGCGGATATTCGACGATGCCTCGCGCCCCGGACGACTTCAGCCGCGGAATGATGCGGCGGACGATCGACTCGTCGAGAATCGTGTTCACATCGACCCAGTCTTCGTCGGAGAGGTTCGAGACGGTCGGCTGCTGGAGGGCCGGAAGCACGGCAAGCACCTCGCCGAGCTTCTCGCGGGGGACGTTCATCATCAGGCCGACCTTCCCCTCCGCGGCCATCGCCCCCTTGAGCATCAAGGCGATGTCGTCGATCTTCTGCCGCTTCCAGGAATCGGCGTACGCCTGGTGGTTGGCGATCAGCCGCGTGGTGCTCTGCAGGACTTCATCGACAATTCGCAGGTTGTTCGCCCGGAGGGAACTGCCGGTTTCGGTCACTTCGACGATGGCGTCGGCCAATCGCGGCGGCTTCACCTCCGTTGCGCCCCAACTGAATTCGACCTTCGCCGTCACGCCGCGCTGCTGCAAGTAGCGGGTCGTCAGGCCGACGGCTTCCGTGGCGATCCGCTTGCCTTCGAGGTCTTTCACGCTGCGGATCGGCGAGTCCTCGGGCACGCAGAGCACCCAGCGGACCGGCCGGCGGCTCACCTTCGAGAAAACCAACTCGGCCACCTCGTGGACGTCGGAGTTGTTTTCCATAACCCAATCGTAGCCGGTCAGGCCGGCGTCGAGGACGCCGTCTTGCACATAGCGGGCCATCTCCTCGGCGCGGATCAGCAGACACTCGATCTCTTCGTCGTCAATCGACGGATAATAGCTTCGCGAACTGAAGGAGATCTTGTATCCGGCGCGACGGAAGAGTTCGGCCGTCGCTTCCTGCAGGCTGCCGGCCGGGATGCCGAGTTTCAAGACGTTGCTCATCGGTTGGCCCTACTTTTTATAGACCTCGGCCGGGTCGAACACCCGCTGGGCGACGACTTCCAGTCCGGCGGGGACGACCTTGCGAAAGAAGCAGCTTTTGTAGCCTTCGTGGCAGGCGGCCCCCCCGACTTGCTCGACGGAGAGGAGGATCGTGTCGAGGTCGCAGTCGAGGTAAATGGCGCGGACCCGCTGGACATTGCCGCTCTCCTCGCCCTTGCGCCAGAGTTTTTGTCGGCTGCGGCTGAAGTAGACGGCCCGGCCCGTGGCGAGGGTTTCCGCGTAGCTTTCGGCGTTCATGTAGGCCATCATCAGGACTTCGCCGGTTTCGGCGTCCTGGGCGATGGCCGGGAGCAGTCCGCCGCCGCGGGAGAAATCCGGTCCTGTAGAAGGGGATTGATCCATCTGAAAGTTCTAGTTTGGGCTTTGCCATTTCGGGTTATTGTAGACGGTCCAGCATACCCGCCCGAGGACCCGTTGGCCAGTGGGCGGCGGGCGGATTGAGCCCTCTACTTTTCCCTGCGTCCGAAATGCTTTAGAATAAAAGGTTTGGGCGGTCGATGGGCTGCGCCAAGTATTTCCCCACGATTTCCTTAAGGACGGCGACGGATGGCCAAACATATCTTCGTGACCGGCGGCGTGGTCAGCTCATTGGGAAAAGGACTCACCAGCGCCTCGATCGGCATGTTGCTCGAACAACGCGGACTCTCCGTCCGCATGCAAAAACTCGATCCGTACATCAACGTCGATCCGGGCACGATGAGTCCCTATCAACACGGCGAAGTCTACGTCTTGGACGACGGCAGCGAAACCGACCTCGACCTCGGACACTACGAACGCTTCACCAACTCCCCCCTGGATCGCCACTCGAACTACACAACCGGGCAAATCTACCTCTCGGTGATCAACAAGGAACGGCGGGGCGAGTTCCTCGGCCAGACCGTCCAGGTCATCCCCCACATCACCAACGAGATCAAGGCCGCCTTGCTCCAGCCCGCCGCTCCCGGCGTCGATGTGGTCATCACCGAGATCGGCGGCACGGTGGGCGACATTGAAAGCCAGCCGTTCCTCGAAGCGATCCGCCAGTTCTCGCTCGACGTGGGCAAGGAGAATTGCCTCTACATCCACCTTACCCTGGTCCCGTATCTGAAGGCGGCGGCGGAGTTGAAGACGAAGCCGACGCAGCATTCCGTCGGTCTGCTGCGGCAGATCGGCATCCAGCCCGACATCCTCGTCTGCCGCACGGAACGCTCGCTCAGCCGCGACGACCGGGCGAAGATCGCCTTGTTCTGCAACGTGGCCATCGAGGCGGTGATCGAGGAAAAGGACAAGGACTTCTCCGTCTACGAAGTCCCCATGAGCCTGGTCGACCACGGACTGGATCAATTGATCGTCCGCAAGCTGGGGCTGGAGGCGGCGGAGTTGAATCTCGACCATTGGCGCGATCTGCTGCACCGATTGCGCAATCCCCAGCACGAAGCGACGATCGCCATCGTGGGCAAGTATTCCGAGCATCGCGACGCGTACAAGTCGATTTACGAATCGCTGGAGCACGCCGGCGTGGCGCATCGGGCGCGGGTGCGCATCCGCCCGATCCATAGCGAAGCCGTCGAGCGGGAAGGCCCCGAGGGCTTGCTCGACGGCGTCAACGGCGTGCTCGTGCCCGGCGGGTTCGGCGACCGCGGCATCGAGGGCAAGGTGAACGCGGTGGCCTACGCCCGGCAGCACGGCATCCCCTTTTTCGGCATCTGCCTGGGAATGCAATGCGCCGCGGCGGAATACGCGCGAAACGCCTTGGGGCTGGCCGGGGCAAACTCGACCGAGTTCGATAAGCACACTGCCCATCCGGTCATTTGCCTGCTCGACGAGCAGCGCACGGTGACCGACAAGGGGGGGACGATGCGTCTCGGGGCCCAGCCCGCCGCCTTGGTCGCCGGCAGCAAGGCCGCCGAGTGCTACGGAAGTCTGAAGATTTCCGAGCGGCATCGCCACCGCTACGAGTTCAACAACAGCTATCGCGAGCAGTTCGAGGCCGCGGGGATGCGGATCGTGGGCACGAGTCCGGACGGGTCGCTGGTGGAAATCATCGAGCTTCCGGAACATCCGTGGTTTGTGGCCGTGCAGTTTCATCCGGAGTTCAAGTCGCAGCCGACGCGGCCGCATCCCTTGTTTTCCGGCTTTGTCGGCGCCGCCGTTCAGCATCGCGTGGCGCAGAACGAGGCCGTTCACGCCTGACCGGCGGAAAGGCCGGCTTTCTTCGATCCCGGGAGACATCCATGGGCGACGAAACGAACACGAACAAGCCGCGAATCTTCGTCGACGAAGATTGGAAAAGCCAGGTCGAGGCGGAAAAGGAAGCCGCCCGCCGCAAGGACCAGCCGACGACTGCCCCGCCCAACGGCGACGGAGCGGGCGAGTCGGTTCCTCCCCCCAGCCTGTTGCTGCTGGCCAATTCTCTCTATCTCCAGGCGATGATTTCCCTCGGCGTGTTGCCGAATCCGATCTCGAAGAAGTCCGAGGTCCAACTCCCCCACGCCAAGTACTCGATCGACATGTTGGAGATGCTGCAGGAAAAGACCGAAGGCAACCGGACAGCCGAGGAAACCGAGGACATGGAGGCGATGTTGCACCAGTTGCGGCTGGCGTATGTGGCCGCGGGGGAGAAGGGGAAGGGATTGGGGATTAGGGATTAGGGATTGGAAAAAACGGGAGGAGGCCACGGATGAAACACAAATGAAACACAGATTGAGAACGAAGAAGGACAAACAGTTGTTCTCCTTCTCATCTGTGTTCGATCCGTGTTCATCCGTGGCTCCTCCCCCCTTTCCAATCCTCAGTCCCTCGTTCCCCACTGTCCCCGCCCGAGCAGAAGAGTTAGAATTCGGTTTTGCTGAATTACCCGAGGTTCCATTTCCGTGGCAGACCAGCCCGAGCCATCCCCCCTCCCGCCGCCCCTCCCTTTGAAAGACCCCGCCATGGCCGGGTTTCTCGCGTGGCTGGTCCCCGGACTAGGGCATTTCTACCAAGGCCGCTATGCCAAAGGCGCGATCTTCGCCGTCTGCATCTGGAGCACTTTCATCTATGGGCTCTATTTGGGGAGCAGTCGCGAGGTTGGGGTCGCCCGGGTCGTTTATTGCTCTTTCCGCTCCAACGACCTGCGGCTGTACTATTTGTGTCAGGTGGGGGCTGGCCTGCCCGCCCTGCCGGCGATCATCCAATACATTCGCGTTTCCAACGGGCGCGAGCCGCTGACGGCCGGCAAGTTCGAGGCCCCCCCCCGCAACGACGCCGAGCCTGAACCTACTGAACTACGACCTCGGCCGCAGCTTCGAGTTGGGCACGCTCTACACCTCGATCGCCGGCTTGTTGAATCTTTTGGCCGCCTACGACGCCTTCTGCGGACCGATGATCTCGCCGGGCAAGAAAGAAGAAGAGACGGATGACGACGTTGTGGACAAATGACCTCTGGTACGCCCTGCCGCTGCTCGTCTCGATCAGCCTCGTCTACGCGGCGACGCGGCACGAGGAGACCCCCGCGATCCTCCTGCACGCGCTGCGGGCGGCCGGTTGGATCGTCGGCTTCATGGCGGTCATTTTCGTCATCTTGCAGGCGATCTCGTGGTGCGTTTGAGCGGCAGCGGGCCCGCGCGAGGAGAAGCCGCAGCGGACATGGGCGTCGCAACGGCGGCAGCGGGTTGTTCACTCGCATCGCTCTAACCTGCCAATACTAGCCGCGTCTTTATTATGGCATCGATTTCCGAAGCATTGGCGATTGCCATCCAGCACCATCAAGCCGGTCGGCTGCAAGCTGCCGAGCAAATCTATCGGCAGATTCTGCAGGTGGAACCGAATCAAGCCGATGCGATTCATCTTCTTGGCATGATCGCTTACCAAGCGGGCAAGCACGAGATTGCCGTCGAATACATTCGCCGGGCGATCAAGTTGAAAGGGAATGCGGCTGTCTTCCACAACAACCTGGGCAATGCGTTGAGGGAGCAGGGGAAGCCGGACGAAGCCGTCGCCTCTTACCGCCGGGCGATTGAACTGGACCCGGACTTCGCCGAGGCGCACAGCAATCTGGGCAGTGTGTTGAGGGACCAGGGGAAGCCGGACGAAGCCGTCGCCTCCTTCCGCCGCGCCCTGGAACTCAAACCGGACTTTGCCGGGGCGCACAACAACTTGGGCAATGCGTTGAGGGACCAGGGAAGGCTGGACGAAGCCGTCGCCTCCTACCGCCGGGCGATTGAACTCAGGCCGGACTTCGCCGACGCGCACAGCAACCTCGGCGTTGCTTTCGAGAACCAGGAGAAGCTGGACGAAGCCATCGCTTGCTATCGCCGGGCGCTGGAGCTGAATCCGAACTATGTTGCGGCCCACAACAACCTCGGCAATGCGTTGAGGGAGCAGGGGAACCTGGACGAAGCCATCGCCTGCTGTCGCCGGGCGCCGTGTCCGACGCTTGCGTCGGCATGTGACATGGGTTAGGCTTCCGGTATGGCTGAGTGGGCGGCGACAGAATGCCGGCCGCACCCCGCAGCGACTCGCAGAGAAAAGGCCACTTATGAAGATCGTGAAATTGGCCGCGTTGTTTGTTGTCCTCTTCGGCTGCCTCACGGCGCCCGGCGCGGCCAGCGCCGCGCCGCTGCCCGCAGCCAGGATCGTCTGTCCGGCCGACGCGCCGCGACTGGTCAGGCTGGCGGCCAGCGAGATTCGGCGATACGTGTATTTGCGGACGGGGGAACTGCTGCCGATCGTGGCGGCGCCCACGGGCGGCGGCGCCATTGCCCTGAGCATTGATCCCTCGCGGGAAAGCCAAGAGTACCGCCTGCAAACCCGCGGCCAAACGTTGACCATCAGCGGCGGCAGCGAACTCGCCGTGCTCTACGGCGCCTACGATTTCGCGGAAAAGCTGGGCGTGCGGTTCTACCTCCACGGCGACGTGCTCCCCGACGAGCGAATTCCCTTGGCGATTCCCCAGTTCGATGAAATGCACAAGCCGCTGTTCGCGTTGCGGGGCGTGAACCCGTGGGGCTCCCATCCGTTCGGCTTCGACGCCTGGAGCGCCGACGACTACAAGGCGATCTTCGCCCAGTTGGCGAAGATGCGCATGAACTTCCTCGGCGTTCACTGTTACCCGGAAGGCCTCCCCTACGCCGAGGCGACCGTCTGGCATGGACTGGCGGGCGACTGCGATGCACAAGGCCGCGTGAAATCCAGTTGCGCAGCGCGATATTTCAACACGCTGCTCACGCCCGCCTGGGGCGATTTCCTCGCGAAGAAGACCGGCGATTACAGTTTCGGCGCCGCGCTGCTGTTCGATCGCGATGATTGGGCTCCGCCGGCGATGGTCGGGCATTGTCCCTTGCCGGCGACTCCCGCGGCCTGCAACGAAGTGTTCAATCGCATGGGCGCACAGTTGCGCGACGCATTCGCTTTCGCCCGCCGCCTCGGCGTAAAGACCTGCGTCGGCACGGAATCGCCGTTGACCATCCCCGCGGCGGTGCGCCAGCGGCTCCTTGCCCAGGGCAAGAGCGCGGCCGATGCGGCGGCCGTCCGCGCCGTCTATGAGGGCACGTTCCGCCGCATCGCGGCCAGCCATCCGCTGGACTACTACTGGCTCTGGACGCCGGAGGCGCTGGACCTGGGGGGGCAACAGCCGGGCCGAGTACGATGCCACAGTTTCGGACATCAAACTGGCCTATGAGACGCTCAAGAACGTCCACGCCCCGTTTAAGCTGGCCGCATGCGGCTGGGTGCTGGGACCGCGCACGACCGCGCCGCCTTCGCCGCGGCGATTCCCAAAGAAATCCCCCTCAGCGCCATCAGCCAAAACCTGGGCCACAGCGAGGTGGAGCCGGCGCTGGCCCGGATCGCCGGGCGGGAAAAGTGGGCAATTCCCTGGCTGGAGAGCGACGCCTTCCAGGGACTGGCCGGCATCCAATTGTACGCCGGCCGCGTCCGCCGCGACGCCGCCGACGCCGCCGAATATGGTTGCACCGGTTTGATGGGCCTGCACTGGCGGACCGATGTCTTGTCGCCGAACATCGCCGCCCTGGCGCAGGCCGCCTGGGACCAGAGTTGGAAACCGGCGTCGTCCGCGCACAAGCCGCGCTGCCTGCCTTGCAAGGATTTCTACACCGACTGGGCCCGCGCCAACTTCGGTCTCGCGGCGGCCGACGACATTGCCACAGTCTTTGCGGAGATTGACGGCAAAGTGCCGCTGGCCACCGCCGACGGCTGTCCCGTCGGCCCGCTCACCCCGGACGCCACGCCCTGGAGCGAGGTCCGCCGCCGTTTTGCCTTTGTGGACGACCTGGCGAAGCTGCGCGCGGCGTGCGCGGCGTTGGCAGCCGCGAGCGATTCGACTATTGGCTCAATATGTTCAACTATTACCGTGCGCTGGCGGAACTGCGCTGCGCCATGGCGAAACCGCAGCCCGCGGAGATCGCGCGGCTCTTCGGCGATGCCTATCGATGCCTACTGGCGACGGTCAATACGCCGGGCGGACTGGCGATGGTGGTCGCCATGGAGAGCCATCCCGGCTGGGGGCCGCGGGTGGCGTCGCAGGCCGCGCAGCCGTGGCCGAAACAGTATCAAGGCCTGCCGCGAATCGTCGTGCCCACGGTCCGCGGCAGCTTGGAGCCGGGCGAGACGCTGAGCTTGAAAGTGATGATCCTGGCGGCCGCGCCGGCGTCGGAAGCGTCACTTTTCTGGCGCGAGTTGGGCCGCGGCGAGTTCCGCAAGCTGCCGCTGACGCACGCCGCCCGCGGCGTCTACACGGCGACTTTCCCGCCCGGCGGGGCCCAGTCCGACATCGAGTATTACCTTGAGGCGACCTGCGGCGAAACGCTCCATTATCCCGCGACTGCCCCGACGATGAACCAGACGCTCGTGCTCTTGCCGTGAACGGAGGAAACGGGGACGCAGCTAGTCCTCCGCTTTATCCTTCGGCCTGATTTGCAAGAGCACGCTCTCCGCGTCCGTCCCGGGCAGGGGATAGGTTGTCAACTTCCGCAACGCCAGATTGCGCAACAGCCCGTAATGCCGCGCCTCGCCTCGCTCGCCGACCCAACCGGGCCCCTTCAAAACCAACATCCGATCGAACGCGCCCCAGTGCGGCTGGAACCACTCCAAAAGCTTTTTCAATCGCGCGACGGCGCGAATGACGAGCGTGGTGTATCGCCGCTCGGCGAGCAATTCCTCCGCCCGGCCGTGATGCACCGGCGTCGTCAGGTTCAACCGTGCGACAATGTCGGCCAACGCCCGGGCCTTCTTGCCGACCGACTCGCTGAGCGTCACTTCAAGGTCGTCGCGAAGGATCGCCAAAACGACGCCCGGAACGCCCCCGCCCGAGCCCACGTCGATCACCTTCTCTCCCCGCTCGAGGAACTGCGAAAAGGCGAGGCTGTCGACGAGGTCCCGGGCGGCGAATTTTTCATAGTCGCTGTGCCGCGTGAGATTGAGCTTGTCGTTCCACTCCCAGAGCACGCGGCAATACTGCTCCAGGCGGGCGACTTGCAGCTCGGGCAGGACGATTTCGTGACGTGCAAGCGCCGCGATCAATGTGTCTTCCATGGGAGCGTTTACTCCGAAACCGGAAACGCCGAGAAGGCAGCCACAGATTAACACGGATGAAACACAGATGAAGACAAAGAATTGCTCTCTATCTGTGTTTCATCTGTGTTCAATCTGTGGCTCCCTCGCTTTTTTCAGCGTTTATGCGCGGTTTCTCCTTCGTTTCCTCGCCTATCGCGTGAACGGTTGCGGGAAAGGTCCCATCATACTCGCGGCAACGGCGTTTGTCTGCAAGGCGAGATCATAGTTGACTGAGTTAAGGAACATTGGTACAATTGGCGATTATCCCCCTCTTTTTGGGAGAGCAAGCCGCCGAGCCGCAACATTGAATTGACCGATGAAAGTTTCCGCCAAGACAGAATATGCGTGCATCGCGATGTTGGAACTGGCCGCCCAATATGGCAGCGGCGAGCCGGTTCGCATTCGCAAGATCGCCGAGCGGCACAACGTCCCGCCGCGATTCCTCGTGCAGATTCTTCTGCAATTGAAGGGCGCGGGGTTGGTGGCCAGCGTTCGCGGCGCGGCCGGCGGATATCACCTCCTCAAACCGCCCCAGGAAGTCTCGCTCGGCCAGGTTATGGACGTCATCGAAGGGGCCGGCGAAGAAAATGGCCAGACGAGCAGCGCCTCGCCGGATTCCGCCGCCGTCAAAGTCCTGCAAAACGCCTGGCAAGAGGTCAATCTCATGCAGCGGAAGATGCTCGACGGCATGACCCTCGCCCGTCTGCTGGAGCGGGTCAAGGCCCAGGACGAGCAGATGTATCACATTTGAGGGATTGGGGATTAGAAGAATCCCTGACCCAAACCTCGCCTCTCTAATCCCCAATCCCCAATCCCCAATCCCTTTTTTAAGGATCCACGAATGTCCGATCTCGTTCCTCCCCATGGCGGTTTGAAAGAACCTGTTTGCCGCACGGTGCCCGCCGAGGAAAGCAGAGATTTCCTCGCCCGGGCCAAAACCCTTGCGAAAGTGCCCGTCTCCGACGCCGACCTCTCGACCGTCTATCGCCTCGGCGACGGCGGGCTCAGCCCGCTGATCGGCCCGATGGACTCGGCGACCTATCGCCGCGTGTTGGACGAGTCGGTCCTGCAACAAAACGGCCAGCCTTACGCCTGGACCATTCCCATCGCCCTGCCCGTCGAGGCCGAACTGGCCGGCCGTCTCAAGCCGGGGCAAGAGGCGGCCCTGGTCAATACGGCCGGCGAAATCGTCGGCGCGCTCGCGATCGGCGACGTCTATCCCTGGGACAAGATCCACTACCTCAAGAGCGTTTATCTGACCGAGCGGACGGACCATCCGGGCGGCGACATGACGCTTGTGGGCGACGCGGCGAAGACGCACCTCCTCGGCGGCGAGATCCGCGTCCTGCCGCAGCCGGTGCATCCGCGGTTCGGCAAGTACGTCCTTTCGCCGCGCGAGGTCCGCCGGCTTTTGGCCGCCAAGGGTTGGAATCGCGTCGTCGCCTTCCAGACCCGCAATCCGCTGCATCGCGCCCACGAATACGCCCTGGTCTACGGCCTGGAGACGCTGCTCCGTGCCGGGCACAACGCCGCCGCCTGCCTGAATCCGCTCATCGGCGAGACCAAGGGCGACGACGTTGACGCCGACGTGCGGATGCACACCTACGAAGCCCTGATCGAAAACCGCTCGCTCGGCTCCGGCGACAGCGACGCGGAACTGTGGAAGTCGCTGGGCCAGTCCGTGCCCGACCGCGTCATCCTCCTCGGCCTGGACATCAAGATGTTTTACGCCGGGCCGAAAGAGGCGGTGATGCACGCCATCTATCGCCAGAACTTCGGCTTCACCGACATCATTATCGGCCGGAAGCACGCCGACGCCCCCTACCACGACGGCAAACCCATCTGGGGCGATTTCGACGCCCAGGAAATCTTCAAGCACGCCGGCGGCAGTCTCGCGATTCAGCCCCTCCGGGTCGGCTTCGCGGCCTACTACGACTCGATGGGCCGGGTCGATCTGATGGACAATCATCCCGAGGAAAAGCCGCTGTTCATTTCCGGCAAGGAGGTCCGCAAGGCCCTGATCGAAGGCCGGCCGGTCGATCCGCGGGTCATGCGCGAGAGCACCGCAGCGATCCTGCACGCGGCGATGGGAAAGAAGGCGGAAGGATGAAGGATGAAGGCTGAAGGATGAAAGGCGATCGCATTGAATTGCCTACATTCCCCCTTTATCCCATTCTTCGCCTTAGTCGCGTTGTAACTGCGGGGGATGTGAAGTCCGCCGCCTCTTGTGCCGATGTAGGAGGTTGGGAAAACCTTGCCGGTTGCGACGATCTTGCCGCGCCGGTAATCAAAACACCCCCTAAACGGCAATTGCTATGGCTACTTCCGAGACAAACAATCGTCAGGACGCAGCCGCGGCGGCCACGCGACGCGCGGCCGAAACCCGCATCAACGTCGCCCATCAGGCCAAACCAGATGTGACGCTCGACGAAGCGGTCCAGGCGCAGCCGATGGCCAACGAGGCGGAAGCGGCCGGAGGGCAGATTCGCACGCAGGCGGTCCAATTGGCCGAACACCTCCGCACGCGGCAGAAGGACCTCGATCATCGCGAGGCGGAGTTGAACGCCCGCCTGGCCCAGTTTGAAAACGACAGGAGTGCTGCGCAGGCTTTGGCTGAGCGAGCGGATGGCCGAATTGCAGGAGCAAAACCAGCAACCCAACGAGGAGCAAGTCCACCGCGAAGAGGCCCTGAAGAAGACCGCCGAACAACTCGACGCGCGGCAGAAGCAGATTGAAGCCGCGGAGACGCGACTGGCCGAACAGCGGGCGCAGACGCGGAAACTACAAGAGCGGCTGGCCGCCAGGCGGCAAGCGATCGACCGCGAGGAAGACGAGCGAAAAGGGCGTTTCGACGCCGAGCGCGGCGCGGATGGCGGCCGAGTTGGAGGAGGAGCGCCGCGCAGTCGCCCGTCGCAGCGAGCAGATGGACCGCAGCCGGGCCGCACTGGAGCAGCTCCGGGGAGAACTCGGGCAATTGCACCGCGAAACGCTGGAGATTCGCCTGGCGACCGAGGAGCTTTGGGTGCAACTGTCCGGGGTTGCGGCGCCGGCGGCGATGATCCAGTCGTTAGGGAGCATTCGCAACAAGTTGGCCGATCATTATAAGTCGGCCGAATTGGAGCTTCGCGCGCGGAAGGAAGAGATCGAGTCGCTCCGCGCCAGTTGGCCGAGCAGCATCAGCAACTCGCCGAGCAGAAGCGGCAGTTCGACGAGTGGTCGGCCTTGCGGCAGGCGGAGAACCAGGAGGAGGCCGCCCGGCTGACCGCTTGTCAGCGCGGCCTGGATCATCGCGAGGCGACGTTGCGGCAGCAGGCGGAGCGGTGGGAGATCGAGCGATTGGAATTGCAGCAGGAGATCGGCCGGCTGCGCGCGAACTTGCCGCCGGCGTCGCGGCGGAATCCTTCGCCGGGGCATGAGGCGGCCACGAATGAACACGGATGAAACACGGATAAAGGCAAATAACTGCTTTCTATCTGTGTTTCATCGGTGTTTCATCCGTGGCTTGCTTTGTTCTTTTCAATTCGCGGCGCCGGCCGCGGTCGGTTTGGCGGCCTCCTGCCGCTGCTTGTGCAAGGCGAGCGACCTCTCGACGGCCTTCTTCGCCGCAGCGATCTCGTCTTTCGTATACGAGGGGATCGTGCCGATCGCCTGCTTGGTGCGCAAGCCGGCGAGTTTCTCCCAACTCATGTCGTTGCTCAAGTGCCAGGCGGCCAGTTGGGCGGCGCGATGGCCGATCTCCCGCCGGCCGAGCAACTCGCAGAGTTCGGCCACGCCCGCCTTGTCCGTTGCGTCGGCCACGGGGCGAATCTCATATTTCATCGCCGGCCGCGGAGAGGGATGGCCATAGTCGAGACAGACCGTCTCCAACTTCACCTGCAGCGTGGCCTCCGGGGCGACGTTGAACAGGCCGCGCAGGCCGTTTTGCCCCGGCCCAACGGTTCCCCCGCCGCCGCCGACGCGCTGGGGCGTTTTGGAATTGGACGGCGACGACGACAGCGTCGAGCCGGGAAATTGTTGTTGCTGCTGCTGTTGCGGTTGTTGTTGCGGCCAGAACCCAACCCCGTTGTTGCCAAAGGGGAAGTTCCCCGCCTGCGCCAAGACCGGCACGCCGGCGAAGCTGTCGGGCAGTTTCACCGACAGCGGCGTGTCGCTCTTGTTGGTCACCAGCAGCCGGCCGCGGTTTTCGTCCTGAGGAATGAACTGGACGGCCAGTTGCCCTCCCTTGACGGCGGCGAACAAGTCGATTTGTTCACCATGGGGCCGAGTCTTTTCCGATCGTTCGGCCGCGGAGAGAATTGCCGGGCCCAACCACGGGCCGGCCATCGCCAAGGCAAGCAGCCCCAGCACGCCACGAAAAGAGCGTTCCATAGCAGCGCCTCCTCTGATTGCGGCGGGCGATGCGGCAACGCCTACGGCGGCGGCGCCAACCGGCCCGCGCGTGTTCCCTGTTCCTCGTGGGTGGATGTGCCACCCGACCTCAGCTTAGCAGAACGCCGCCAAAAAGCCAAGCAAGAAAAATGGACCCCGCCGGGGATGGGGAAAGGCGGGAACGAGAGGATTTCACGCGACGGCGCCCAAGCCTGTCGTTCTCGCGTTCGCAGACCGCTAGTTGCTCGACGACGCCGAGGCGGAAGTCTGCTTTTGCTGCGGCTGCTGCTGTTTTCGCTGCTCGGCCAACTTGCTGGCCATGAACGCCAATTGCATTCCGGCGCGAATCTCTTGCGGAGTGAAATACGGCTCGCTTGCCCCGTTGGCGTACTGCAACCGCTTCGCGGCCAACTGCTGAAAGCTCAGGCCGTTGTTCAGATGCCAGGCCGCGACCTGGGCCGCCCGCTGATTCACCTGGCCCGTGCCCAACATGCGGCAGAGCTCCTGGACCTCGGGCTTGTCGGTGACGTCTTCGATGGGTTTGATTTCATAGGGGACCGCAGGACGGGGTTCGGCCTTGCCGTGATCGAGGCAGACGGCGGGGACTTTGAACTGGGCGGTTTTTTCGGGCGGGACGTTGAACATGCCGCCGCCGCCGCCCATGCCGCCCATGCCGCCGCCCATGCCGCCGCCCATGCCCATGCCCTGCTGGCCGCCGACGCCGCCGGCCTGTTGCGCCAAGACCGGCACGGCGCCAAAGGCGTCGGGCACTTTCACGCTCAGCGGCTTGTCGGTCTTGTTCTCGATCAAGATGGTCGCTTGCCGCGAATCCTTGGGAATCACTTTCACGTCAATGTCGCCGTTGGCGATGCCGTCGAACATCTCGACGGAGACCGCGTTGGGATCGGCCGGCGCTCTGCGTGATGAAGCGGCTCGCGCCGTCGGCGGCGAAGAGGCCGGCGGGGGCCGCCGCCAACACGATCACCAGACCAACCGACAATATCCGCCCCACTGTCTCTCGACAAAACGACGCCATGGTTCAGCCCCCTCGCGAATTCTCTGGTTCAAGTTCGTTCGAGATGGCCCGGTTTTCGTGCGCGAAAACGGACATCCCCACTATTCTCCACACCTGTCCAAGTTAACCAGCTTTCCAAATTATGTCAAGGATAGTAACCAAGATTATGTATCGCGGTATAACCCGGTGTATGGGTATTGTCGTTGGCGAACTTCGCTCGAACGGGGCGTCTGGAAGCGATAGCGCTGAGACAGCGGCTTGGGCCTTGGGGTCCGAGGCAAGGATCAGGGCAATCTTGAATAATCCCTTGAAAACACGCGTTTTCTAATCCCAAGTCCTAAGACCCAAGGCCCAAGTCCTAAGACCAAAGTCGCAAGACGGGTGCTTGCCCATTTTCCCAAATTCGGTTATGTTGTAGCGCGGGAGCCCTATTTTTTCTTTTCGACCCTGACGAGAAATCCATGGCAAAACAGGGCGTGCCCGTTTGCAAGCGGCACGGGTTGAACCTCGCCGCGCAGGACTAGAACGGGCGTTGCTGGCCGCGCGGGTCGCGGAGGAAAACCGCGGCCGAGACATCGTGATTCTCGACATGCGGCCGCTGACCGCGGTGTTCGACTATTTCGTCGTCGCCAGCGGTTCCAGCCGGCGGCAGTTGCACGCGATGAGCGAAGAGATCGATCGCGCGTTGGAGGAACGCCTCGGCGATCGCCGCATGGGCATCGAAGGATATCAAGAGAGCCGCTGGATTCTCCTCGATTACGGCGACGTCGTCATCCACTTGTTCGAGCCGGAGACGCGGGCGTATTACGCCCTGGAGGACCTCTGGGCGCAGGCGGGGCGAGTCGAGTGGGAAAGCACGCCGCGGATCAAGGCGGAATGAGCGGCGGCTACCGGTCGCTGGCCACGGCGCGCTTGGCAACTCCTTTGGCCGACTTGTCTGATTCCAAGTAAAGCGTGTCGGGGCATATGTCCTGCTCGTGCGGCCAAACCACGGTTCCTCCCTCAACGCGCGCTTGCCGGAAGTAAGCCTCGTCCTGCAATTCGCGGAACACGCCGAACGCAAGCAATCGCCGACAGTCAAAGATGCCTTCCTCTCCGTTGGTGAAGGTGAGGAGCAATCGGTGGTCGGACGCCGGTTGCACCCGGCTCACTCTCGGATTCATGGGTCACCTCAACGGTTCGATCCTGTATGGTTGCTGACCGCTGGCTGCAAGCTCCCAGTCTGCCGCCAATTCGTCCTTGTGGATTTCACAATCCATGCCAACAGCAACCGCATTTTTGGCGGTGGCAGCCGCCCTTCAAGGACCTTTCCGTCGGTTATTGAGACGACGGCCTCATGTTCCTGGTATTTGGCATGGACGTGCGGCTTCTTGTGCCGCTTGTTGTCCAAGAAGTAGAGCGACACGATAATGCCGTAGAACATGGAAATCACCGGCATACTTGATTTCTCCGCTGTTGATCAGGCGACCCCGGCACAGGTGAGGTTCCACGACCTTGGCGAACTTATCCGACGCATGCCTCAGTATAGGCAATCCGGGACAGGCCGGCAACTCAGGGCATCTCCCTTGCAAGGCCACGCACTGGGCTTTAGGATGGCACAGATGAGCATTTTGCCCGAACTGAAGGAACGCTTTCGCCGCGCGCTGGCCGAATTTGGCGATGGCGCGGACGATCTTCTGCAAATGATTCGCCGCAGCCAGGACCCGAAATTCGGGGATTACCAGGCGAATCTGGCCATGTCGCTGGGAAAGCGGCTGGGCCGGCCCCCGCGCCAGCTCGCCGCCGAACTGATCGAGCGTCTGGACGTTGCCGATCTCTGCTTGCCGCCGGAGATCGCCGGTCCCGGGTTCATCAACCTGCGAATTCGCGACGACTGGCTTGTCCGGCGGCTGACGGCGGCCCTGGGCGATTCCCGCCTGGGCGTCGCCCCGGTCGCGCGGCCGCGGCGGTTCGTCGTCGATTATTCCGCCCCGAATGTGGCCAAGCCGATGCACGTCGGCCACATCCGCTCGACGGTCATCGGCGACGCCTTGTGCCGCATGTTGAAGTTCGCCGGCCATGAAGCGGTCAGCGACAATCACATCGGCGACTGGGGCACGCAGTTCGGCATGATCCTCTACGGCTACAAGCATTTCTTGGACCGCGAGGCCTATCGGCGAAATCCGATCGAGGAGTTGGCCCGGCTCTATCGCACGGTCCGGCAATTGGCCGACCGGCCGGCGGAGGCGGGAAAGCCCGACGTCGCCGCGGCCGCGTTGGCCGAGACCGCCAAACTCCATGCCGGCGATGAGGAAAACCTGCGGCTCTGGCGGGAGTTCCTGCCGAAGTGCCTCCAAGACATCGAGCGAATTTATCTTCGCCTGCACGTCCATTTCGATCATACCCTCGGCGAGAGCTTTTACAACGATCAACTGGGAGAGATCGTCGCCGAGTTGCTCGCCCGCCGCCTTGCCCGGACGAGCGACGGCGCCGTCTGCGTCTTTCTTGAAGGGCAAGCCACGCCGATGATCGTGCGGAAGCAGGACGGGGCGTTCCTCTACGCGACGACCGATCTGGCGACGATCCGCTACCGCATGAACCGCTGGAAGCCGGACGCCGTGCTCTACGTGGTCGATCATCGTCAGGGCCTGTACTTCCAGCAGCTTTTCGCCGTGGCGGAAAAGTTGGGCTACGACAAGGTCGAGTTCGAGCACGTCAGTTTTGGCACCGTGTTGGGCGAGGACGGGCGGCCTTTCCGCACGCGCGAGGGCGACACGGTGGGGCTGGAAAGCCTGTTGGACGAGGCGGTTTCCCGCGCCGCGCAAATCGTCGCCGAAGGCGACGACGCCAAGCCCGACGGGCCCGAGCTTTCGCCCGCCGACCGCGCACGGGTTGCGGAGACGGTGGGCATTGCCGCCTTGAAATACGCCGATCTTTCGCAGAACCGCACCAGCGATTACGTCTTCAGCTACGACAAGATGCTGGCGATGAACGGCAACACGGCGACGTACATGCAATACGCCTACGCCCGCGTGCGGAGCATTTTCGCCCGCGGGAAGATCGACATTGAGGCCCTGCGCGGCTCGGGAGCGGCGATCGTGCTCGGTTCGCCGGCGGAGCGGGCGTTGGCCCTGGAATTGACTCGCTTCTCCGAGGCGTTGGACCTTGCCCTGGCCGATTATCGTCCCAACCAATTGACCGCGTATCTGTTCGACCTGGCGAATCGCTATTCGACGTTTTTCGAGCAGTGCCACGTCTTGCAGGCCGAAAGCGAGGAGTTGCGTCGCAGCCGCTTGCTCTTGTGCGACTTGACCGCGCGGACGATTCGCACGGGGTTGGAGTTGCTGGGGATTCAGGTGGTGGAGAAGATGTGAGTCGAGCATCGTAGTTATACCCGCGCACCGTTCATCCTTTCGGCGGCGTAGCCATAATGCTGGCAAATGCCATTCCAACGGTGATCGAATGTGCAAATGCCAGCCCCCAGAAGAGTTTCTTCGTCCAAGGAATCTTGAAGAGCCAACGAAGCGAGGCTGTTTCGATTAGCGTCGTGACGAAAACGGCTATAACGCAACTGAGGAACCACGAAATGGCTTCGTACGTTCGCCAGGCGAAAAGCAGCCTGGATCGAATAACCGGCAACGAGTTCCCATAGTCCTAGGGAAAATGGGATAGCAACGATGCCAACCGCCGCCGAAATGGCGTTCATCACAAGAGTCATCAGCCCAGCCCGTAACGGCGTCGCGCGGGTGAGCCACAGCACGAAGAAAAACTCAATCACAAGACTCGTGGCAATAATCCACCACGTAAGCAGACAGTCCGCTAGAAAGAGTTGCGGCCACACAAGGTTGGCGACAATTGACATCTGAGGTATCCGCCGGGCGCTACCGCTGGCTTGCCCAGCAGTGCTGTTCTCCTGGTTATCTCATGTCGGTCATTCTAACGGAAAGCTGCACTGCTGGGCAAGCCAGCAGTGGCGGCGGGATTTGCAGGGGCGTTCACGCCCCTTTTCCGCCGAAGGCGGTTGTAGGCCCGGCGTTTACGCCGGGTCCACGGGACCGAAGCGTCCATTTGTTCCTCTCGTGAAGCCGCCGTGTCAGCCCCGTTCACGGGGCTCCTGCCTTCACGCTCGCGACTCCGGCTCCGCGATCGATTCCAGGTTCATGAGGAGGCCCGCGAACGGGCCTGACAGAAAAGCCCCTGCGCGCATCGCCCGGTGAACCCGGCGTAAACGCCGGGCCTATGACCGCCTTCGGCGGAAATGCCCGTAAACGGGCATGAAGACGCACCGGATTGCCGCGAGGCAGGTTGTGTCAAGGACGTGGGACGCAAGCCCTGTTTGTGTCCCGAATAACGAGATTCTCCGGACACAACGCCCTCTTTGGAAATCTCGTCCGCCCGCCACTGGCAAAGCCAGTGCCACACGCCCTCTCACCCAAAATACCCCACCGCGTTGAGAAACACCTGAAACCCGTCGCCAACCTCTCCGGCCTCGCCGCGGGTCCAACGGGGATGCTGCGTGGGGTCGATGTGCCGCTCGGGATGCGGCATCAGGCCCAAGACGCGGCCGCTGGCGTCGCACAGCCCGGCCACGTCGGCCATCGAACCGTTGGGATTGTCGGGAAAGGCCAGCGGCCCGCTGCCGCCGTCGCTGCTGCGAACATAGCGCAGCACCAATTGCCCGGCCGAGTCGACGCCGTCCAGCACCGCGGCGTCGCGGGCGATGAACTTCCCCTCGCCGTGGGCGACCGGCAAGTACATCGACTCGATGCCGCGAAAGAAAACGCACTTCTGCCCCTCCACGCGCAGCCGCACCCAGCGGTCCTCGTACTTGCCCGAGTCGTTGAGGTCAGCGTGGCCGGCGGGCCCTTGCCGCGGGTCGGGCGGCAGCAGAATGCCCGACTTGATCATCACCTGGAAGCCGTTGCAGATGCCGAGGATCAGCTTGCCGTCGGCCTTGAAGCGGGCCAGGGCTCGGCCAGGTGATGTTCGATCTGGTTGGCCAGGATGCGGCCGGCGGCCACGTCGTCGCCGTAGCTGAAGCCGCCCGGCAGGCAGAGAATCTGGAACCGCTCGAGCAGCCGCGGGTTTTCCAGAGGCGGTTGACGTGCAGCGTTTCGGTCTTGCGCCCCCGCCTTCTCGAAAGCGAATGCGCTTTCCTGGTCGCAGTTGGTGCCGGGGGCTCGCAGGATGAGGACGTTGGGCGGGGCATAAGAGGGATTAGGGATTGGGGATTAGGGATTGGCAGGGATTGCGTCGACGCTTGCGGTTTCGCGGATTGCGGCTTCGCAATCACCATCGCAGCGGCTTCTGCCACGCTTCTTTCAACGCCGCCAACTCGGCGGCGATCGTGGTCGTCGCGCCGACGATTTCCAACTTTGCCGCCGCGACCACTTCGCCGACGCGGGCGTGCGGCACGCCGGCCAGGGCGGCCTCGAATTGCGCGGCGCCGCTCGGGCCGGACCTCGCAGAGGAACCGCGTGTTCGACTCGGCGAACAGCAGCACGGCCTCGGGCAAGTCGCCCTCCCGCGGCACGTCTTTCAGCGTCAGCCGGGCGCCGAGGCCGCCGGCGAAGGCCATTTCGGCGGCGGCCGCGGCCAGCCCGCCTTCGCTCAGGTCGTGGCAGGCGCGGACCAGCCCGGCGTAGATCGCCCGGTGCAAGGCCGTGAAGCACGTGCGGGCCCGCTGCGGATCGACCTGCGGCGACTGCGCCGCCGGAGAGCGACTCGACCAGGGCGAAGTGCGACCCGCCCATCTCGTCCCGCGTCAGGCCGACCTGGTAGAGATAGTTGCCGGCCTCCTTCAGGTCCATCGTCACGCAGCGGGCTACGTCGTCGATTTGGCCCAGGGCGCTGATCAAGAGCGACGGGGGAATGGAGATGGGCGTCGGGCGTCCCTGGGGCGGAATTCGTTGTTGAGGCTGTCCTTGCCGCTGATGAACGGCGTGCCCAGCACCGTGGCCACGTCGTAGCAGGCCACGGCGGCGCGGACCAGCGAGCCCAGCGTCTCGGGCCGATCGGTGTTGCCCCAGCAGAAGTTGTCGAGGATGGCGATGCGCCGCGGATCGGCCGCCGACGGCGACGCAGTTGCGCACCGCCTCGTCGATGGCGCTGGCGGCCATGCGGTAGGGATCGAGGTCGCCGTAGCGGGGATTCATGCCGCAGCCGACGACGATGCCGCGGCGGCTGGCGAGCACCGGCCGCAGCACGGCGGCGTCGCCGGGGCCGTCGTTGGCCGCCCCGACCAGCGGCTTGACCACGCTGCCGCCCTGCACCTCGTGGTCGTACTGGCGGATGATCCATTCCTTGCTGCACACGTTCAGCGACGCGAGGATTCGCAGCAGAGCGTCGGGTATAATCGCCGCCGGGCCTTTCCGGGCGGACGCTGTTCGAGCGCGGGCGGCGGCGGCGTAGACGGCGTCGCGGACCACCGGCGGGCGGCCGTCGTGGAGGAACTCCATCGCCAGGTCGGCCACCTGCTGGTCGTTGTATTTCAGCAGCAGCCGCCCGGTGGGCACGAACCGGCCGATCGCCGTGGCCTCGACGCCTTCCGAGGCGCACAGGGCCGAACAAGTCGTCCCATTTTTCCGGCGGCACGGCCAGCACCATCCGCTCCTGGGCCTCGGAGATCCAGATTTCCGTGTAGGAGAGGCCCTCGTACTTCAGCGGCACGCGGTCCAGCCAGACCTCGGCGCCGATCTTCTCGCCCATCTCGCCCACGGCGCTGGAGAATCCGCCGGCGCCGCAGTCGGTCACGGCGTTGTACAGGCCGCGGTCGCGGGCGGCCAGGAGGACGTCCAGCAGCATCTTCTCGGTGATGGCGTTGCCGATCTGCACGGCGCCGCCGGAGACGGTTTCGCTCTGGCTGGTCAACTCGGCCGAGCTGAAGGTGGCGCCGTGGATGCCGTCGCGGCCGGTCCGGCCGCCGACGGCCACGATCAGGTCGCCGGGCTGCGGCTCGCTTGAACGACTTGTCGCGCGGGGATCAGGCCGATGTTGCCGCAGAAGACCAGCGGATTGCCCAGGTAGCGGGGATCGAAGTAGACGGCCCCGTTGACGGTGGGAATGCCCATGCGATTGCCGTAATCGCGCACGCCGGAGACCACGCCCTTGATCACCCGCCGCGGATGGAGCACGCCGGGGGGAAGGCTTTCTCGGCGGCGGTGTCGGGCGGGGCGAAGCAGAAGACGTCGGTGTTGCAGACCGGCCGGGCGCCCATGCCGGTGCCCATCGGGTCGCGGATCACGCCGCCCAGGCCCGTGTTGGCCCCGCCGTAGGGCTCCAGGGCCGAGGGATGGTTGTGCGTCTCGACCTTGAAGACGACGTTGTACTGCTCGTCGAAGCGGACCACGCCGGCGTTGTCGCGGAAGACGCTGACGCACCAGTCGTCGCCGGCCCGGCGTCGCGGCGAATCTTCTCCGTGGCGGCGAAGATCGTCTCGCGGAGCATGTTTTCGAAGTATCGCTCTCCGTCCGCCGTCGCGGTAGCGGATTCGGCCGGTCAGCGTCTTGTGGCTGCAATGCTCGCTCCAGGTCTGGGCGATCGTTTCCAGCTCGACGTCGGTCGGGTCGCGGCCGAGCGGCGGAAATGGGCCTGGATGGTCTGCATTTCCGACCAGCGACAAGTAGAGCTGCCCTTGGAGGCTCAACCGCTCCAGGGCGGCGTCGTCCATCTCGCCGAAGGGCACGGTCGTCAGGCGGAACTCGTAGGGCGAGCCCACCTCCAGGCGGTCGAAAGCCGAGCGGCCCGACGACCACCTGCTCGATGGCGTCGTTGGCCAGGACCTTCGAGGCAAGCGGCCCGAGGCGGTCGTCGGGCAGGCCGCCGATCCAGTATTTCTTCAGCGTGCGGACGGCCTCGGCGCGGATGCCGAAATCGGCGATGGCCGACAGCGACGCTCTGGGCCACCGGGTCCATCACGCCGGGCTTGGGCAGCACGTGGACCAGCCGCGGCGCCGTCCTCGGGCGGGGCGATCAGGGCCGCGTCGCCCACCGGCGCGACCACGGTCCGCTCGACGACGCGGTCGGCCAGCAGTTCGCGGGCGATCCGCTCGACTGGCCCGCGGTCCAACGCGCCTTGAATCAAATAGCCGCGGGCGCCGGCGACGGTCAGGTCGCGGGCCAGCCCCAATCGGCGGCCGCGGCGGCCACGGCTCGCCCCAGCAGGTCGGGCTGGCCGTCGGCCGGATAAATGTCAACTTCCCAAAGCATCTCGGTTCTTCTTCGCGGTGGTGAGGAACTCGTTCCAAGTTCGGCCTCGTTGCCGTCGCGCAAGGCGACGTGGACGGCGGACAACTTCGCCCCGCACTGTTGCAGCGCCGCCAGCACGTTGTCGCGGTTTTGCAGGAGGATTTGCTTCCACATTTGCGGTTCGCCGCCGGCCAGCCGCGTGGTGTCGAGGATGCCGCTGCCGGACGAGGCGGTAATATTGCTCCGGCACGGCGGCCGCCAAGGCCGCGGCGACGATGTGCGGCAAGTGGCTGGTGACCGCCAACGCCCGATCGTGCTCCTCCGGCGACATGCGAACGACCACCGAGCCCAGCGACTCCCAAAACTCCTCAAGAGGTCGAAGTCCTCGGCGCGGGTGTTGCGCGTGGGGGTGATGACGGCGACGCGGCCGTCGAACAGTTCGGCGTCGGCGGACGTCGCCCCGGTCTTCTCGCTGCCGGCCATGGGATGGCTGCCGAGGAAGCGGCAGCCGCGGGGAAGCCCCTCGTCCAGGGCCGCGGCACGATCGCCGCTTCGTGCTGCCGGCGTCGGTGATGAGCGTTCCCTCCGGGCAATGCCTGGCCGCCTCGCGGACGAAATCGGCGATGTGGGACACGGGCGTGCAGACGACGACCAGGTCGGCCTGGGCGACCCCTTTGGAGACGTCGATGGTGGTTTGCGTGACGGCCCCCACCCGCCGGGCGATCCGCAGGCCGACCTGGCGGCGGCCGATGCCGACGACCGTGTCGGCCAGTTGTCGCTGGCGCAGGGCCAAGCCGATCGATCCTCCGATCAGGCCGACGCCCACGATCGCCACGTTTCCCAGATGTTTCATAATGGTGTGCGGCCAGCGCGATGCTGGGGATGGAGTGCTATTGTAGCAGAAGCCCGCGGTGAGGAAGCAGGGGGGCCCGCTTGGGCTTGCCGTTTCGCGATGGGGACGGCGCAGAAAACGCGGGCGAGACGCCAGCAGTGGCGCCCTGCAATCCACCGGTCTCCACCCTAGGGGGGTGCATTTTCTTCTCACCCGGAGGTTATTTGCCGCGTATACTTTAGGGCCCGCCCGGTGGATCGAGATGGGGACCGTCTCCGAGATGCCTTGCGGACGCGGCGGCTTGGGAAGGAAAGAACGAACTGCGGGAGTCGTCTTATGAGTACGTCCTCTCGGCGGCGAAGGTGGTTGATGTGGTGGCTGCTGTGCGGGTTGGCGTGCGGTTGCCGGCCGCCGGCGGAAAACGCCCCCCCGCCGCCCCGCGTGACCGTCGCCCATCCCGTCCAGCGCGATCTGGTCGACGAAGACGAATACAACGGCTGGATGCAGGCGTCGCAGACGGTGGAGTTGCGGCGCGCGGGTGCGAGGGCACATCGAGAAAATCCACTTCCACGACGGCGACGACGTGAAGCAGGGCGACTTGCTGATCGAACTCGACCCGCGCCCCTTCCGATCGGCCATCGAGGAATGCCTCGCCCAGGCCAAGGCCCTCGAGGCGAGGAAGATCGCCGCCGACAAGAACGTCATTCGCACCACGGAGTTGCTGAAACGAAACGCCATTTCCGCGCAAGAGCAGGAGCAGATCGTCGCCGACGCCCTGGCCTTGGATGCCGAGTGGAAGGCGAAATTGCAACAGGCGGAAACGCTTAAGCTCGACCTGGAATACTCGCGGATCGTCGCCCCAATCGGCGGAAGGATCAGCCGGGCGATGCTCACCGAGGGCAACCTCGTCAACGCCGGCGGCAGCGATCCGCTGCTGACGACCATCGTCTGCACCGATCCGATGTACATCTATTTCAACATCGACGAACGCGCCTTGCAACGCTACATGAAGGCCCATCACGCCGACAGCGCGAAGAATCAGCAGCCGATGCGGGAATTGAAGCTCCCCTTCAGCTTCGGGCTGGACACCGACGAAGGTTATCCTTATGAGGGAACGCTCGATTTCGTGGACAACAAGATCGACCCGACCACGGGGACGATCCCGGTCCGCGGCGTGGTTGGGAACGACAGGCGGCAATTTGTTTCCGGCTCCCGGGTCCGCATCCGCCTGCCGGTCGGCGGGCCGTACAAGGCGACGCTGGTTCCCGACGCGTGCGTCTTGACCGATCAGGACAAGCGGTACGTGCTCGTGCTGGGCAAGGGCAATATTGCGCTGCGGCGGGACATTTCGCCCGGCCGCCTGTTGGACGACGGCATGAGGGTTCTTCTCGCCCCGCCCCAGGGCGTCGCGCCGCTGGAGCCGAAGGATTGGATCATCACCTTGGGGATGCAGCGGGCGCGGGTGAATTATCCCGTCGAGCCGCTCGACGCCGACGGACAGGCGATTCGCTAAGCGGCGGCGGGCAGGGCAGGACAATCGCCCCCTTTTTGCCGGCGTCAACCGCGTAGACCCCATTCTCATTGCGAAGCGGTCCGTCTAGAATGGGGATGCGATGCGTTGAACCGCCCGCACACTTGGCGGTCAAACCCAATAGCTTCACATAAAGGACCCGACTCATGGTCGAACCCGCAAGCAAACCTGGCACGATCCCGCAGGCCGCGCCGCAGCAAGAGCAGATCCAAATCAACGATTCGAAGGCGGTGGCGATGTACGTCAACTTTTGTCGCGTCACGGGAACGCCGGAGGAAATGATTCTCGACTTCGGACTGAATCCGCAGCCGTTTGGGACGCCGACACAGCCGATTGCCATCACCCAGCGGATCGTCGCCAACTTTTTCACGGCGAAACGGATGTTGCACGCCTTGACGATGACCATCCAGCGGCACGAGGCCGCTTTCGGCGTTATCGAAACCGACATCCAACGCCGGGTCCATCCATCGGCAACGCAACAGGCGCCGCAATAGGCGATCCACCCTTGAGCCAAGGAAACGATGTCGTGTTCAAACTCAAGGCCGCTTTGGCCGCGTGCCTCGCGCTGGCGGCGCTCGGCGTCGTCGTCGCTTGTTCGTCGCCGTCGGCCAACTCGGGCAATGGCGACGCCAAATCGAGCGCCAGTCAAGACGGCGGCAATCAGACTGCCAGTCCGGCGGCGAGCGGATCGGCTGCCATCGCCGCAGATCCGCTGTCCTCATGGAACGACGGCCCCGCGAAGCGGGCCATCGTGAGCTTCGTCCGCGCGACCACGGACGCAGAGAGCCCGCGGTTCGCGCCGCCGGCCGAACGCATCGCCGTCTTCGACCAGGACGGCACTCTCTGGGTTGAACATCCGTTGTACACGCAGGTGATGTATTGCCTCGATCGCGTGCCGGCGCTGGCGGAAAAGCAAGCGGAACTCAAGAACATCGAGCCATTCAAGACCGTGCTGTCGGGCAACCGTGCGGCGACGGCGAAGCTCGCGCTAAAAGACCTTGAGAAGATTTTCGCGGCCACGCTCGCCGGCATGTCCGTGGAGGAGTACAACGCCGAAGTGAAGCGGTGGCTGGCGACGGCCAGGGACCAGCGCTGGAAACGCCCTTATACCGACCTGGCCTATCGGCCGATGCAGGAGGTCCTGCGCTATCTCCGCGCCAACGGCTACAAAACTTACATCGTCACGGGCGGCGGACAAGATTTCGTCCGCGTTTACGCCGAGCAGACCTACGGCATTCCGCCCGAGCAGGTGATCGGCACGATGGGCGCGACGAAGTTCGCTTACGACAAGGACGGCAAGCCGGTTCTGATAAAGGAGCCGAAATTGCTGCTCATCGACAACAATGTGGGCAAGCCGGAGGGCATCCACCTGATGATCGGCCGCCGGCCGTATGCGGCGTTCGGCAACTCGCCCGGCGACCGGCAGATGTTGGAATACACCAAGGCCGGCGACGGTGCGCGGCTGGCGATGTTGGTGTTGCACGACGACGCGACGCGCGAGTACGCCTATGGCCCGGCGCAAGGCTTGCCGGACACGAAGGTGGGGACCTTCACGCAGCGCTCTACGACGAGGCGCAGAAGAATGGCTGGACCGTCGTCAGCATGAAGAACGATTGGAAGCGAATCTTTGCGTTCGAGCAATAGCCAATCGACAGAGCGACGGGAACAAACAGCCGCGCAGACCGCGGCGAAGAAGGCATTCCTCGCCTCGCAGGACCGCCGGTCCGCCGCGGCGTTGCCCTCCGGCGCCGCGGCAGCCTTGAACTCCCCGCCAGTTCTGCTATCCTTGGGGTTCGGGTGGGAGGAAGTCGCCCCCACGCTGTCGAAGCCGCGTCGCCGACGATCTTCCCGCGCGACAATCGTTCCGTTTCACTCTTTTGCAGGAGCACTTCCATGTCAGACCGCGTTTTGCAAACTTTGAGTACTTTCGTCGGCGTCGCCGTCGTGGCCTTGGCGGCTGCGAGCGCCGTGTGGTTGCTTAATTCCGTCAATCCGACCACTCCCGCGGGTTACGTGGGGTATGTGACCCAAGGAGCGTGGCTTGGCAAAGCGCGGTTTCTTGGCACTCAGGTTGGCCCCACTTCGTTTGGCCGGACCTGGCTGGCGGATGTCGTCAATGTCAGCGTTACTCCCTACACGTATGACGAGCCTTTTGACTCCGACGCCGCCGCGGTGCTTTCCAAGGATCGGGTGAAGATCAAATTCGCGGTCCACATTATTTTCAAAATCAAGCCGGAAAGCGCACAAATCGAGGAGTTCGTCAACAAGTACACCACGCTTACGGGGAGCGGCAAGGAAGACCCGAATGCAACCGTCAAAACGGCGTACGACAACTTCGTAAAAGAGCGTCTGCGCACCGCCGCCCGCAACGAAGTTCAAAAGTGCGAGGCGCTGCAGGTCGCGGACAACATTATTGAAATCGGGCAGGCCGTTGAAAAGCAAATCCAAGCGAAATGCGCGGATACGCCGTTTGACGTCATCCAGGTGGTGGTGGGCAATATCCAGTATCCCGATGCCGTCGCCAACGCCGTGGCCGACAAGATGGCGGCGACGCAAAAATTAGAACAGGTGAAAATCGACGCCCAACGGCGCATTGCCGAGGCCGAGGGCATCGCCAAGGCCATGGAGCTCGTACAACAGAAACTCAGCCCGCTCTACTTGCAGCACGAAGCGATCGAGGCCCAGAAAGCCATGGTGGGCGGCCCCAATCATACGACGATCTACATTCCCGTGGGTCCGATGGGCGTTCCCTTTGTGCAACCGCTGGAAACGCCGGCAGCGAAATAATGATTGCGGGACGCCGAATTCAGGTGGAATCCCGCCTCCGGAGGGCGTGTTGACCGGCAAGCGCCGACGGCAGGCGCCCGGCCTAAGACGGCTTCCTTGCCCGGCGAATGGCACGGTCCTTAGCCTTCCGCTTGACGTCCGAAGGCTTCTCGTACCGCTCGCGACGCCGCAGCTCGCGCTTCAGCCCGGTACGGTCCATTAATTTGCGAAACCGACGCACCGCCTCTTGAACCGACTCCCGCTCCCGCAACACGATTTTAACCACGACCCCTCCAATAGCTACGCCGAGTCACCGCTTCCACAACCATGTCATTATAACAACGGCGATGGAGAAGGGATAGCGGGGCCGGACAGAAACCGGGTATAATGCGATTTGCGTCTCACTCGCCTCCTACGAACCGAGGAAATAATGGCAAAGGTTGAAAAGACCGCCCCGAGGAAGGAAGCACCCGCGGCGGCGGCGAACCACACGGCGAAGATCAAGTCCCAGGTGTTGGCGAAGATCGGCAAGCCGCCGCGCCTGGACCGCGTCGAGGTTTCCAAGCATCACAACGGCAAGTACCGGGTCAACATCTGGGAGCAGCCCGAACCGGATAAGACGTATGCCCTAACGCCCGGTCCCCGCATTGGATCGTCCTACTATTTGACGGTCTCGGCGACGGGCGAGATCATTCACAGCAATCCGCCGCTGGCCAAGTTGGGCTCGGACGCCTGAGCGTCGTTCGTGCAGGCCGCTCGTCGGAGCCCAGGGACGGAAATGCCGGATTCCAGGCCGTCGCTTTCAAGCCCGATCTCGGCGTCGAGAGTTCCACGCCTGCGCGGATTGAAGCGATTCGAACCGTCGTCGGATTCGCCGTTTACTTTGCGGAGGCCGTCGCGGCCGGGCCGGGACTCTCGGAGTTGCCGTTGAGAAGGTCTTTCTCCAACTGCCACTCGTCCTCCCGCAACTCATGGCGATCCCCGGACAATTGCTGTCGCCCCGCCTCCGTCTGCGCACGGTCCTGCCGATACTGCTGGTGATCCTGCTTGAGTTGCTGGATGTCTTTCTGCAACTGGGCCGTGTTGCCCGAGGCAAAATCGGCTTTGATGTTCTGCACATCCGCCTGGATTTTCTGCCGCGCCGCCTGCTGTTGGCTGTAGTCGTTCTTCAGGTTTTGCCGCGCCTGGGCCAGGTTGTCCCGATCCTGCTGAACCTGCTGGGCCGCTTGCTGGGCCGAGGAACCCGACGATCCCGAAGGCGACGAACCGGCCGTTCGCCCTGACCACGAGGAGGTTCCGCCGCTGACATGCTGGCCGGGATTCTGCGTGTTGTTGCGGATAAACAGGTCTTTGCCCAACTGCCGCTCGTCGTGCCGCAATTCATGGCGATCGGCCAAGAATTGTTGTCCGGCGGCTTCCGTTTGTGCGCGGTCCTGCCGGTACTGCTGCCGGTCCTGGTGGAGTTGCTGGAAATCCTTCGGCAAGGCGGCCGTATTGCCCGAGGCAAAATCGTTTTTGATCGTCTGCCGGGCGGAACTAAGGTTCTGGCGGTCTTGCTGCAAGTTTTTCTCGTCCTTGTGCAGGGATTGGCCGTCCTGGCGGAGATCTTCGCGATCCCGATTGATTTTGTGCAGATCGTGTCGCACCGGATGGGGATGGGCAGGTTTCTCGGCCCGGGCGATCCCCGTGGAACAAGCCAATCCCAAAATCAAAACTGCCGCGAGATGCTTCTTCATTGCGTGCTCCTCAGAACTGGGTTGCGGATGCCGGAGGATCGAACGCCGTCCGACAGAAGGCCAAAAGTCGTCGCGAGAAAAGTCGGCGGCAAACTCGCTTGCCGCAGGGAATCCGAAGAAAAGAAAAACCTTTCCGTATTGAAAATATAGGTTTTCTTGAAGCGGAAGAGGGGATCATCCGGCGTTTCACGGCGGAAAAATTGGGTCAACCGGGAACCGGCGTCCGCTCTCTTTGGCACAACCGATACAGCTTCACGCGCAAACGCAAGTCAAGCGGGGCCTGCGGAGCGTCGCTGCCCAGAAAAACTCGTCGCGAAGCCCCGTTGTTTGCCTTGATCCGCTTTCCGTGCAGATGTCGAGAGAACTTGGAGCCTACTCGGCGCAGGGCCGATTTCGGATCGTCGCTTCCACTTCCACCCAGGTCATGGGGCGATAGTCTTTGGTCACCGCCCCCAGGCGTTTGAGCTCGTCGGCGTCCCGGGATCGCTGATAACGAAAGGCAACTTCAATCTCCGCCGCAGAGATCGCAGCATAACGGCTGCGGTTGTACACAATGTGCATGTCCGGGCCGCAGACGACCAACAGCGCCCAGCCGCGGGCCGCCATACCGTCGATCAACGCCTGCGCCGCTGGGGCCCGACACGCTTCCGGCTCGGATTGATTGAGCACGAAGACCCGCAATGCCTCGCCGGCGACGCTGACCGAACCGCACTCCGTGACGATGATCCCGATTCGGTCAGGCCGGTGCTCTGCAAGCATCTCCGCATGTTCCAGCCAATAACATGCATACTGTCGGCAGACTTCCGGCTGGAGGTGATCGTGCAGCGCACAGCCCGAGGGAGAAAGAAACTTGCACCACTGGTTCTCCGGTTTGTCGAGAATCGGCAGGGGGAAGAGCTTGCAGCACATGCGACACGCGCCGCATTTCCTCATCGCCCCGGCCTTGATGCGAGAGATCAAAACGCTGGCGCTGAATCCAGGCATGGTTCCCCCTGACCGCAAAGCATCCCTCATCATCCGCCGCGCTGCGCAGGTCCCGGCTGCTCGTCCACAACCACCGTCTTGCCGCCCGCTTCGCTGGTGATTCCAATTGCCAGATATTCCACCGCTTCCGCGCCTGTATTTCGCATTCTGGTGAACCTCGTGCGGATCGATCACCACGGCATCGCCGCGGCGGAGTGCGGCGGTCTCCGTTCCGACCGTGATCTCCGCCTCCCCCTGCACGAGGATGAAGATTTCCTGCATGTCTTCATGGTAATGTCGGGCGAATCGCTTGCCTACAGCGAGACTTGCCCAATTGACCATTCTGGATGCGCCCGGCCGGAGATCGGCCTTCTCCAGGAGGACTTTTTTCAGGGCGCCCGGCGACAAGGGATTTTCGTGCCCCGCAGGCACGAACGAACGACTGCCAGAGGGAATGGTTTTCATGGAGTGCGTTGCTTCCTCTCTAAGGACCGAAGGTTGGCTGGCATGGCGGGATTTTACCATGACTGAGGCGTCCTGCTAGGTTTTTTCGGAAAACCGGCCTTATCGCGGCAACACCAGCCCGAAGCGCCAGCGAGGGCGCTCGGGTGGCGTTTCCCTCGTTTGCGCTTCGGGCTAATAGGCAGTTTTCCGACAAAGCCCAGAACGAATCGCCAGATTTCCCGTCTCGCCCATTCTTCCATTTGAGATTTCGTCTCAAATTGCCCTTGATCGATTTCCTGAAAATGGTATCATCCCGAATTGTGCCAGCTACGGTTGGCATAAATATAGTGGTTGATGCCGGAGAACCCGCTCCCGGCAGGAAACGGAAACAAGTCTTTTTGCAAGGAGGGATGGATCATGTTGGTTTTAAGCCGCAAGCGTGGAGAGGCGATTGCCATCGGCAACGGAGTGACGGTCACGGTTCTGGCTGTTCACGGCGAGAGGGTGAAGATTGGCGTTGTGGCGCCTGCCGAAGTGCCCGTCCATCGGCAGGAAATCTATGCGCGGATCGGAGACTGCTTGCCCGCCCTCGCCTTCGCCGAGTGTGCGTAGGGCTTCATCCATTTGCAGACCAAGACGAATGGAAGCCGATCGTATGTCAATCTGCACGCATAACAACGCCCTTTCGATGGGACCATCGCGGCAGGGCCGCTGTTTTGAGGCAAACAGCGGATGAATAGAGGCTCACCCGCTGTTGGGGGTTGGCCGCAGACTTTGACTCATCGGCAGGCGTTTTTCAAACCCCATAAGCGGCTGGAATGCGGCGATTCTGGCCGCAAAACGCGCCATTCGCTTGACCGGGTTATGGCAGCCGTGATATACTTATTCGGACGGTTGACAGCACTTGCTCGGACACCCCGTAATGGAGGGCAGAATCGTGCAAGATCCACCGGCGGGCTTGCAGTGAGGAGCGGCGGGGCCGCCCCTCTGAGTGATCGTTCTGACAACTATTGACAACCCAGGATTTTTACACGGACCCCGCTTCACTGAGGCGGGGTTCGGCATTCTTGGCCGAGGATTTTTGCCATCGCCTCGCCCGGCGAGCCATCGTCTTCGCCAGTTTCTTCACGGCCAGTTCCTTGGCCTGGTCGCGTCTCGCAAATAACGTTTTGTATTCTGTGTAATCTACAAGGGATGGGCGCCATGTCCACGCTTGGCCGGTCAGATGTCGGTAAGCTACCGCGCATCCCCGGTAGGGCTCTTGCCGCTGACCGTTGCTTTTCGAGTGCCGGTGTGTTATCACCGTAGCCAGCGCCATCCTCGTTCTGGAAGGACTATCGATGAAATACGGCACTTTCTCCGCACTGGTCGGTCTTCTTGCCGCGTCGCTCGCCGCCGCTGAGTCGGCCTCGCCCCCAGCGGCAGCGACAAGCACTGCAAGCCATGCAGTGATCCAGGCCGGGCAACACTGGGGAGAGAAGGCCCGGGTCCATCGCTTTGAAAGGCTTCGCTCGGGAGCCGTCAAGACAGAGAAGGGATGGAATGTCCAGGATTTCGCCTCCGCCTTCTTCAATCCATCGAAGGAAGAAATCACCGTGTCGATGAAGATGGTCAGCGACGATCCGAAGTTCCGATTCGCCAACGGTCAAGTTGGCGTCTTCACGAAGACCTATACGCTGGGTCCGATGCGGGCATGCACCGACAACATCTATATCGGCAGTCCCGCAAATGGAAAGCCGAATTGGCCGGTGGCCTATCGGACCAATTTCACGGGCTCCGTGGAGTTCACCGGCTCCAAGCCATTCTACTACTACATGCTGCGGGAGACGGACATCGGGCAAGACCCCGATCTTACGAAAGCGTATTACGCGGCCTGGAACCCCTGGAGCGACGAGGCTCCGACGGCATGGGACGACGAGTTAGGGCAGTTCGTCGTTCCTTATACGAACTATTGGCATAACGAAGCCGCTTGGCCAATCGGATGGCAGTCGCTATTGACGCTGAAGAACGACACGGATCGACCTGCGACCTATGCCGTCAAGCATGTTCCGAGCTACGGGGCGCAGTTCAACCCGAAGAACTCCCAGATCACGTACTACAAGGAGCAGACCGTGCGCGTGCGGTTGCAGGGAGGAGAGAAGAGGACGATCCCGCTTCAAGTTCTCTTTGGCTGGGCCGCCGATCAGATGAGTTCGATGGAAGGATACTTGCTCATCAAGCCGGACCGTGCGGACGCCAAGGGGAAAACCAGCGTGCGTTTGTCGCTGATTCCAAACGACTCCGGCAAGCCGTTGCACGGCATGGTGACGATGCACGTCCCAGGGGCGTATTTTGGGAAAACGGATCTGGACGCTGACCTTGCGGTTCTCTTGCATTGACGAATGATAGCACCATGGTCTATCAAGAACAATTCTCCTTCCCGACGACCGGCCACGGGCACATGGTCGATGTCACCGACCGCGTGGCGGCGGTCGTCGGCTGATCGGCGCAAAAACGGGCATCGTTCAGGTGTTCTGCGTGGGCAGCACGGCGGCAGTCGGCACGATCGAATTTGAGCCGGGCCTCGAGCGCGACCTGCCGGAAATGCTCGATCGCATGATCCCGCCAAGCCGCGACTACGGCCACGAACCGGCCTGGCACGACGGCAACGGCCATTCGCACTTGCAGGCCACGCTTCTGGGACCGGCCCTTTCGGCTCCGGTCGCCGATGGCCGGCCAGCGCTGGACACGTGGCAGCAGATCGTCCACCTTGAGAGATCCGGCGATGGGATGCGATGATCTTGAACGGGGTGAATAGGAATGGCGAGGGGGATTGCCGGATTGGGTGGGGCTCGCTTCGCTTGCCCCCCTACATGTGGTTTCCCAGCGGAAATTAGGGTTGTTCAATCGCCTTGCCCGCCAAAGGCCTGCCGCAGCGCATCGAGGTAGGCCGTGCCGAATTTCTCCTCGGGCAGGAGATACGAACCTTCCGCCCACTCGTTCCAAGCGTTGATGAATACCGCGGGCGGACGTGTTCCATCGGCGGCGGCGAACTCGGCGGCAAGCTTGCAGAGACGGCCGAATCGCTCGGGAGTGTTGCCCAGAACTATGTGGCCGTAGGGATAGTTTGGTTTGGCAAACGGAAACGGCACGTTGTGCTCGCAACGCGGAGTGACGTCCCAGCCCATGGTAACGTTGGGATAATAGGGCAACGCCGTCTTGCCCAGGGCCTTCCAGGTGTTGACGTGGGCGGCGATGAGGTCCTCGTAATCCTGGGTGAGTCTGGCGGAAGTGTTGCCGCTGTTGGCGATGTTGTAGTTGGTGCTCGAGTGGAACCCGGCATCGTGGCACAGCGTGGCGGCGGCGCTGTCCAAGGGCATGCCGTTCCAATGGATCGGCGGCAGATTCGCTCGCCGCAGCTTGAGATCCAGTGCGGCAAAAAGCGATCTCGTCTTCGCAGCGCCGCCCAACTGGGCGATGAGGTCCTCCGGCCGAAAAATGCTGAAGAAAAGGCGGCTTTCCACGGTCCAGTAATTGGGTTGTCGGAAATAGTGGTCGATGCAGTAGTCGATAACGCGGGCGAGGTCGGCGGGCGAGTGGCGCAGCGGCAGCCAGTTGTGCCACGGCTTGTCGTAGGGCACGGGGAAGACGTTGCTCCATGGGTGGTTGGCCCACATCAGGGCGAACTTGAGGCGGCCGCGGTTGGGGGCCTTCAAGAAGCCGTTTTCAAGCGCCTCCTCCATGAGCCGGACGCCCGAGTACCAGTACCAGTCGAAGAGGAACACGTCGATGTTGTGGTCGGCGGCAAGGTCAATTTCCCGGCTGGACCACTTCGGGTCGGACTCGTCGAAGAAACCCCAGGAGGGCCGCAACGGCTGGCGGTGGCCGGGAAACCGAGAGGGCGCGGCCTTGAGCAGCTCCCACTCGGTCCAACCGTACCCATGCCAGGCATCCATGTGGTCGTAACGATGCCACAGGGGGCAGTAGATCGCGGCGACCTGGGGCCGGGAGCGTGCGACGCCGACGCCCGCTCCCAGCGCCGATACAGCCGGGAGTGCCGGCAAAACACCGCCCATGGCGACCATCCCGTTGACGAACTTCCGACGGCTGAAGACGTTTTCCGACATGGCGGCATCCCTTCTGAAAGCGCTCGGCCGGCATTTCCTATTCGCACGCCGCTCGGATACGCTCCGAGCGGCGCCTTCCATCCATGTTAGCCGAACACTACGGGGAGTTCCAGTTGGTCCGTGCCGAGTGTGTGCGGCACGCATCTATGGCACGAAAGAAAGATAGAGATTATGACCTGGGTTAGCGCCTTGATTTTAATACGACGCGAAGCAGGAGGAAATCGCGATCGCGTTGCAGACCCGGGCTCGGGAAACCATCGGTGCGATCACCAGGCACGGCCCCAACAGCGGCGACATGTTGCAGACCTACTTGCTACAATGCCGATGAGTTGAGCGTCAAACCGTCGTTGCGGCAGCAGGCCCGGCGGAAGACTTCCGGATCGACGCTGTAGTGGATCAGCGTGACCGAGCCGTCGCAAAACACGAACTGGGCGCCCCCGCGTGCGACGAGCCAAACCAGAAGTTGTGGCCGTCCGCCAGCGAGTCCATCGTGTCCAATGGGGCAGTTCGATCCATGACCGGTGGCCAGAACAAGAACCCGCTGCTGACAGCGCCATTGCTTTGCATGACGCCGTACCCGCCCCAGCAACTCGAGTCGTCCTGAAAGCCGCCGACGTAGCCGGCGTTGTCGTTCGGCTGGCACTGTGTGGTGCAGAAGCTTGGGTTGAGGCGCTTTTCGCCGACGAGGATCGTGTTCGAGGCCCCGTCGGTCAAGTTGGCTGATGTCACGCAGGCGGCGTGTCCAGCGGCGTTCAGCCGTTGGCAGATGACGCCGTCGCTGCCATCGCCAGCCTGTCCGCTGGCCTGGGGCAGGACGCCGCCGGTGGAGATCGAGTTGGAAAACAATACATTGCCGCTGCCGTTCAGCGTCAGGGCGCCGCTGTTGGAGATCGCGCCGGAAAATGTTTGACTGCTGCTGGCGCTCATGGCCAGCGCGCCGCTGTTGCCGATGGAGATGCCGGCCGAATAGTTTCCGCCGCCAAGGACGCCCCCGCCGCCGATCTGCAGCGTGCCGGCGTTGAATCGTCGCGCCAACTGGAATGTCACATGCCCTGTTGTTAAGATGGGGAAAAGTGTTGCCGCATCACAGCGGTCCGAAGCTCCGACCCTTGGGAGTCAACCCATGTGCACGATGAAAACTAGCCTTTTTTGTGCGGTGGCCGTGTGTCTGGCGGCGATCGGCGAAACGTCGATCGCCGCGCCGCGGGCATCGCGACTGATTGCTGTCCCGCGGACCGTCCCGGTCGTCCTCGACGGCGACCTGGGCGAATGGGACCTCTCGGGGGCCATCGACTCGATGTACGAGGAATCGATGGTCCCTCGGTTCACGGCCCGATTCGCCGCAATGTACGACGCCGACGCACTCTACCTCGCGGCGCATGTGGCCGACGACTCGCCGCTGCGAAACCGGCACGATCCGCGGGTCGATCCCGCCGACGCCTGGCGGGGCGACTGCCTCCAGGTCCGCTTGAACACCGACCCCACCATGCCGCTCCCGCTCCAGGCCAACGAGTTCGACGCCCGCAACGGCGGCAAGGCGTCAACCGACTCCCGCATCGTCCACCTGACTCTGTGGTGCTTTTCGGACCGCAAGGAGCCGTGCCTGATGGTGGAATATGGATTCGACTTCCATGGGCGAAAAGTACTGACGGGTCCGCAGTCGGGGCTGGCCTTCAAGCTCGACGCCGATGGCCGCGGCTATACGCTCGAAGCCCGCGTGCCCTGGAGCCTTATTGCCACGGCGCCGGGGCAATCGACGCCGAAGGCCGGCGACCGCGTGGCATTCACCTTGCAGCCGCTGTGGGGCGACGCCGCGGGCGATCGGCTCGTGCTGAGCTACAACGAGGTGGAATCGGCCAAAGGCTTTCACTTCCTCTCGGCGACCGACTGGGGCGTTCTGGAATTTGCGCCCAAGGGCAACCTCCCGCTGTCGCAGCGGGCGGTGTCGCCCCAGCGGGCAATGGAGCCGCTGACCATCGAGCTGCCCGTCGATTCTCAGACTCGATCGCTGAGCGCGGCAGTGTGGAGTCCGCAGGGCGAACTCGTCCGAACGCTGCCGGCCGCGACCGATCCACGGCTCCGCGACGGCAAGGCCGAGATTCACTGGGATGGGTTGGACGACGACGGGCGGCCGTTGCCGGCGGGGCCGTACACCGTCCGATCGCTGACCCATCGCGGCGTCGGCGAGCGTTGGGTGACCAGCGTACACAGCGCGGGTGTCCCGCCGTGGAAGACCGACGACGGCGCCGGCGGCTGGGGCGGCGATCACGGCGCGCCGGTGGCGGCGGCCGCGGGCGGCGGCCAAATGTTCCTCGCGTGGGAATTCAGCGAGGCGGGTTTCACGACCATCGCGGTTGACGAGCGGCTCGCGGCCGGGGGGAAACCCCGCAAGCACTGGGGCGCCGGCAGTGTGCTGGAAATCGGCCTGTGGACGGCGGCGCTGGCCAGCGACGGCGCGCTGGTCTTCGTCGGCCAGGACGGCAAGCGGTGGGGCGATTCGCCGGGCAGCGGCGCCCCGAATCGCGCCGGCGTTGTCCTGTGGAACGCCCAGACCGGACGAGCCGAGAACTTCCCCTTCGGCAAGCGAATTCTCGATGTGGCCGTTTGGAACGATCTGCCCCCCGCCAGCCCATTGGCCGGCGCGTCAAATCTGTCGGGCCTGGCTGTCGCCGGCGACCGCCTCTACGCCTCGCTGCGGCACGACGGCAAGGTGGCGGTCTTCAATTGGAAGACCGGCCGGCGCCTCAACGACCTGGCCGTGTCCGATCCCCGCGGCCTCGCCGTGCGGAAGGACGGCGCCTTGGCCGTCGCCAGCGGCAAGGGCCTTCTGCGGCTCGATCCGGCCGATGGCAAAACGACTCCGCTGGCCGCCGATTTGTCGGATCCGCAGGGCGTGGCGTGCGACGGCGAAGGCAACCTGTACGTCGCCGATCAGGGGACGGCGATGTGCGTGCGGGTTTATGCGGCCGATGGCCGCCCTCTGCGGACCGTCGGCAAGCCCGGTGGACGCCCTGCGCTGGGCCGATTCGATCCCTCGGGCATGTACATGCCGCACGGGATCGCCGTTGACTCGCAAGGCAAGCTCTGGGTCGCCGAGCGCGACAACCGGCCGCGGCGGATCAGCGTGTGGGACGCCCGCACCGGCAAGCTTCTGGCCGATCTGCTTGGGCCGGGACACTACGCGGTCAACGGCGGCGCCGATCTGGCCCGGCCGTCGTGGGTCAACACCCACAATGCGCTGTTCGAGGTGGACTACGCCAGCGGGGCGGTGAAGACGCTCTCGACGATTCTCCGGCCCCGCGGGCTCCAGTTCGACACCGACGGGGAAAGCAACCTGCTGTTCTTCCGCCACGTCAACGGCCGGACTTACGTGGTGCACTGCGGCGCGAGGTGACGTTGATCGGCCTCTTCGACGAGAAGACGCTTTCGGCCCAGCCCGTTGCCGTAATCACTGGACGAACGGCGGCTTCGCTGGCGGGCATTGACCCCGGCCGCTTTCCGGCCGCAGAGCAAGAAGAGGCGAAAAAGAAGCTCGCCGACGAAAGCCAGATGCACGTCTGGACCGATCGCAACGGAGACCGGCAGATCCAGCTTGACGAGATCGTGGCCGAGCGGACCGCTGCGCCCAAGGGCGCCCTGTGGGGCCTCTACTGGGGCGCGTGGGTTAACGACGACCTGACGATTTGGTGCGCATCGCCGTTTAACAACGGTTATGTCTGGCGGATACCGGTGCAGGAGTTCCTGCCCGACGGCACGCCGGTCTATCCGCCGCCAAGCCGGCAACAACCAATCTTCACCGCACAGTACAAGTTGGCCATACATAGCGTGCTGCCGGCCGCCGACGGGCGAAGCGTCTACCTGATCGAGCAGGGCGAGGGCGCCACCGGCGCCGGCTCGCCGATGGCCGTCTCGCGTTACGCCTTGGACGGCCGTCGGCTGTGGGCCTATCGGAAGACTTATACAGGCTTTGCGCTGGACGCCCCCATGTACCGCCCGGGCCTGGTGATCGGCGCGATGAAGTTCTGCGGGCTTGCCGATCTCGATTTGCCGCAAAACAAGATCGAACTGGTCATGGTCAACGGTTACCCCGGTCAATTCAACCTGCTGACCGGCGACGGACTCTGGGTGGCGACCCTGGCCAGCGACAATCGCGTCAGCCCGGCAATGAGCGAGCACACCTATTACGTCGAGAACTTCAGCGGATTTTTCTTCAGGAACCGCGACAACGGCAAATACTATTACATTGCAGGCGAGACCGACACGCGGATCATGGAGGTGACAGGGTTGGAGACGGTGCGGACGGCCGCGACGCCCTGGACGTTGACCGAAACCGACGTCGCCCGTGCCCGCGACGTCGCCCGCCGCAAGCTGGCCCTGGGGGGCGCAAAGCCGCCTATCGTGGTCCATCCGATGTCGGCGACCGCCGCCGGCAAACCGGCGCCGTGGCAATTCGACGACTACGCCGCGATCGATGCGGGCGGCGGCCACACCGTCCGTTTCGCCCTGGGCCGCGATGACGCGACCCTCTATGCCGCGTTCGACGTGAAAGACGAGTCGCCCATGCGCAACGCCGGAAGCGATTACGCGATGCTGTTCAAAACGGGCGATACTTGCGAGTTGATGCTGGCCGCCGATCCCATGGCGGATCCGCATCGCAAGAGGCCCGCGGCCGGCGACATGCGGCTGCTGCTGAGCGAGATGGACGGGCGGCCGGTGGCCGTGCTTTACGAGCCGGTGCTCCGCGCCGGGAGATCGAAGGCGGAGCGGGTGTTCAGTTCCCCCACGGGGAGCGAAACATTCGCCCGCGTCGCCATTTTGAAGGATGTCCGCATCTCCATCCAACGATCCAAGGACGGATATCGCCTGGAGGCGGCCGTGCCGTTGGCCTCGCTCGGCCTGTCGCTGGCCAAGGGGGCTTCGCTTCGCGGCGACCTCGGCGTGCTGTTCTCCAACCCGGGCGGCAATGCCGTCGGGCGACGCGCTTACTACTTCAACCAGGAAACGCAGATCACCCAGGATGTGCCAAGCGAAGCCCGGCTGCAGCCGGCCAACTGGGGAACTTTCACCGTGGAGTGAGTCATGAGCCCAAACCACATGCGCAGCGCGCAACAATGGCAGGCGACGGATCGGCTGGGCAGTCGTTGCCGCGGCGCTTGTCTGTTTGCCCGCCCGCGCCGCCGAGATCCAGTGTGTTGGCGTACTGGGCAATAGCGGCCAGTTCGGCGAGGCGATTGTGCGCGCGCCGGTCAGCATCGAAGAGAACGCTCTGCCGACGGGCGTCTATGTTGACGCGGATTTCACGATCTGGTGGGGCGCCGGCGACGCAATCGCACACCTCAGCCTCGATGGGCGGCGACTCGAATCCTTTGCGATCGATCCGCCGGGCAGCCGCGTCGAAACCACGCGCTTCGCGGTAATCGGGCGGACATTGTATTTCGCCGGGCGGACCCCCGAGGGAAAGTCCCTCTTCGCTCTGCCGCTCGACGGTCCGCCGCGTCGATCCGCCACGGCGCTGGCCGTCCGCCTGCCCGAGGGCGACGCGACCTGGCTGCGGATGGCGGCTGAACCGCTCGATGGGCGCGAACTGCTGTTTGCCCTGCCGAGCCGCGACGTGAGCCGCATCACGGTCTTCTCGCTGGAGCCGGCTACAGGCCGGATGAACAAGCGGTTCTCGCTGCCCGGCCATTACCTGGACGGGCTGGCTTGGAACCAAAGCGAAGGGGTGCTCTACGTGGGAGCGGCGCTGCGCGGCCCCGCCCTGGACCAGGGCATTCTCGCGTGCGACTTGCACGGCAAGCGGCGCGATGGCTCGTTTCCCGCGGCCACCGTCCCCACGCCGGCGCAGCCGACCTCGTTTCGCGGGCGCGTGAGTCTGGCCGGCGGCGCGTTGTGGGATAGCGGCCACTACGGTTATCTGGCGCGGATGGACCTTCGGCCCGCGGCTGCCCCGGGATCGTCGGCCGCTGGTTGCACCCGATCGACGAGGTCACCCAGGTTGTGGGGCTCGATGGCGACAACGGCCGGTTCACGCCGCTTCTGCTGGCCACGAACGCCGGCGACGCCTGTTGGCTGGCGCAATGGGACTCGCAGGAGAACGCCTTTCAGCTCCGCCGGCGTTTCGGGGCCCTTCCGGTCATCAGCAGCCTGGCCATATCACCCGAGGGCTGGGTGACCGTAGGCACCGCACAGTCGCAGTATTGGTGGCGATGGGAAGACGCAGCCGACGCACCGCCGATGATGGGCGACATGAGCGTCGCCATTACGCCCGGCGTCTTCTCCGAAGGCAAGTTTTACGCCCTGGGGGCGATCTACGGCTTGCACGATCTGAAACAATCGAACGCCATTCCGCTGATCTTTGAGCCGAAGGTCTTCAACTGCAACTCGGCCGAGCGACCGGGCGACGCTCAACCGACGCCGCTGAAGAGGCCTGTGGGCCTGACCGTTGCATCAGGGCCGCGTCCGCTGTTGTTGGCAACCGATGCCGCCACACGACAGCTTTCGCGCGCGGAACTCGACCAGTGGCCGATCCTGCCCAGGCCCCAGTCCTGGAAACCCGCGACGATTGCCGGCGCCAAACTCAGCGAACCCACCGACGTGGCGCAGTTGGACGATGGATCGCTCGTGCTGGCCGACGGCGGCCGGTTGTTGCGTTTCGCGCGAGGGCGACGGGTTTCGCGTCGTGAGAACCTGGCCCTCGGAGTATGAGGCCGACAAGCCCGGAGGGCGACTTCGCCTTGCGGCCGATGGGCCCAATTTGCTGGTGAGCGACGAAATCCGGGGCCGCGTGCTTTGGCTCGACGCGACAAGCCTGCGGCGCATCGGCCAATTCGGCCAGATCGACCAGGCCGGCGCGGGATTGCGGCAGCTTCGCGGTCCGACGCTCGTGGCCCTTCGCGGTCGGCGCACCGCTGTGGCCGATGCCGGCAACCAGCGCGTGCTGAAGCTCGTCCTCCAGCGGCCTTGAACTACTTCGCGGTAGCGAAGGACCCGCCGATGGCGACCGAGCCGGCAACGACGAAGTTGCCGCTCGAGAACCCAATGCCCGAGGCAGCAATCGAGCCCGCGATGCCCACATCGCATCCTGGGAGCACTGCCTCCGTGGCCTATGGCTGAGCGGCCTGCGACTCATCGAGTCATTGGAGGTCTACTGGGGCCGCCCCGACCGCCTGTGCATCGACCTCGAAGGCAAGCGATCTCGCCTGTCGATTCCCGCCGAGTTGGAAAAAGGGCGCCGGGACCGGCTGCTGCCTGTCACCGCCGATTTCGCCGAATTCCTCCTCGCCACCGAGGGCGCCGCCCGTCGCGGGCCGGTCTTCCGGCCCCTGATGCCCAGCGGGAACCGGGCCAATACAGATCGAGCGGGCCGCATAATTTCGCTGATGGGCGAGTTGGCCCGCGTGGTGGTTCACACGCATGCGAAGACTGGGAAGGTCAAATTCGCCTCGGCCCACGACCTGCGGCGGTCCTTCGGCACCCGCTGGGCACGGCGGGTGCCCATGGCCGTCCTTATGCAACTGATGAGGCACGAAAGCATCCAAACCACGAGTGCTTACTACGTCGACCTGAACGGCGACGAGATCGCCGAAGATTTGTACCGAGATTTCGGTCGAGCAGGTACGGTTTTCGGTACCGTCAGCCCCGCCGGGGCCGATTTCGGGGCCAGGGGAAACGCCGCAAACGTTTACGAAAACAAGATTTAGGAAAATAGGCCCGGGAGGGATCGAACCTCCGACCAAGGGATTATGAGTCCCCTGCTCTAACCGCTGAGCTACGGGCCCAAATGCTAAAAACCACTTGTTTTTGGCACTCTTTGTGGTATACTTGAGTAGAGGTGTAGTCTGACTACGCCTAGAACTACGCTTCTACACCCGAGACTACACCATGAAGCCGAAAAAGCCAAGAGAGAAACCGTCGAAACCAACACCTGATTTTCCATTGTTCCCACACGCCTCCGGCCAATGGGCGAAGAAGGTCAAGGGGCGGATGAAGTATTTCGGCCCTTGGGACGATCCCGACGCCGCGCTGGCCTGTTACCAGGGGCAAACCACCCCCACAAAGATAGCACCCGCCGGCAAATTAGCCAAGCGGGCCAAGCCGCACAAAGATTACCCCCTATACAGGCATAAGTCCGGGCAATGGGCAAAACGAGTGTTGGGCAATGTCCACTACTTCGGAACGGACCCCGACGCCGCGCTGGCGAAATGGCTGAAGCAAAAGGACGATCTATTGGCCGGCCGGGAACCCCCGGAGGGCGACGGGCTGACCATCGGGCGGCTGTCCAACCTCTTCCTAGAAGCCAAGGAGCGTTTGAGGGACGGCGGGGAGCTAAAGCCGGCGACGTGGTACGATTACAGCCGGACGTGCGACAGGATCATCAAAGTATTGGGGCCGGGTAGGCACGTTGCCAAGTTGCGGCCCATCGACTTTGAACGCCTGCGGGCGGACTTCGCCAAGACGCACAACGCGACCACGCTATCGGACGACATCACCCGCGCCCGTGTGCTGTTCAAGTATGCTTACTCTTCCGACCTGGTTGACCGGCCGGTCAAGTATGGGGACGGATTCAAGAAGCCGAGCAAAGCCACCCTGCGCAAAGAACGGCTGAAGAAACCCCGCCGCATGTTCCAAGTGGATGAATTGCGGAAGATCATCGACAAGGCGGGTGTGCAACTCCGGGCAATGCTCTACCTTGGCATCAATTGCGGACTCGGGAACAACGATTGCATGATGTTGCCAAGGACGGCGTTGAACTTGAAAAAGGGCTGGTTGGATTTTGGGAGGCCGAAAACGGGCGTCCCGAGACGTTGCCCGTTATGGAAGGAAACGGTGGCAGCATTGCAGGCGGCCTTGGACAATCGGCCAGCCCCCAAAGACCGGGACCACGCGAACCGGGTTTTCATCACCAAGTATGGGGCGACGTGGGAGCCTAAGACGATGACCGACAACCCGGTCAGCAAGGAAACCGCCAAGGTGCTGGACGCCCTAAAGATTCATCGCAAGGGGTTGGGCTTCTATGCCTTGCGGCACACGTTTCAAACAATTGCGGGCAAGCGGGATAAAGACGCGGCCCGCGCGATTATGGGGCATGTTGAGGACGCGAACGACATGAGCGCGGTCTACAACGAAGAGCCTGTAGACGATGCCCGGTTGCGAGCCGTGACGGATTTCGTACACGATTGGCTGTTTCCGGTCGCAAAGGACGCTGCAAAGGACGATGGCAAAGCATGACGACAGTTTGGAAGTGGGCCTTGCGGCGGGGCTGGACATCCCGACGGCGCTGGTGATTTCGGCAAGAGAGGATGGGGAACGGCCGCGGAAAGGGTGTGGTTGTGGCACCGTGGCGGCGTTGCTGGTGGTCGGGTTTCTTCTCTGGTGTTTCACCCGCTGACCCGCCGGGTGGCCCAGCGGCCACGGGCGGGGCGTTGGCGTCCAGGGCGGATCGTCGGGGCGGCGGGCTGGGCGGAGGCGTCCAGGGCGGGGTGGGCGGATCGGCCCCACCCGCAAACCTCTCACATTCTTGGCAGCAATCCATCAATCGCCAATGGATCAAAGCGGGTTGCGGGTTGCGGGTGGCGGGTGGCGGCGGGGCATCGACAATGGGCGGCTTCGCGCCGGGCTGGAGATTCCCTAAACTAGGGGAAGTCGTCTGACGGACTTACGCAAGTTGGGGTTCTGCCCGTATGCCCACGCCTGACTGGATCGGAAAGAAAGCGGTACCCGCATCCAGTCGGAAGTCTGCTGGCAGCAACAGTCCTGTGGCCTTCCGCCGACACCCGCAGGCTTCAGGTGTCGTGCCAAACTGGCGGCACTATCGACGGCGGTCGCATTGGCTTGCTGTCTTCCGCGAAAGGCCCGCGGGCTCAACTGCCCACCCCAGTCAACTGTTTTCCGCCGGACCGTCGTCGCCTCCCTGGGGACTTTCGTTTTATCCTTCACTGGTCCTGTAATCCGGCCCGGTTGTTTGGATCGAGAAATGCAAGCCTAGTCTTCAGGCGGACTCAACGCCGTGTTTCCTTCGGCGCTTCCAGCCTGTGCGTCTCGCTCCTGCTTAAGGGTGGAATACAGCACCTTCAGTTCAGCCGCGGTGAATGGCCGCACCTTAATCCCGCGAAGCCCCTTGGTCTTGACGTACCGCGACAGATAATAACCGATGTATTCCTGGACGCGCGACAGAAGATCGGCCGCCCAGTGTTTAACTGTATCATGGGCGCGCACCAGCAACTCCGGCAGGACATCGAGCTTTGCTCGATCCTCGAACATGTTGTGCTCGGCAGATACGTCGAAACCGTTCTGGGCAATCGCGCTGATGAGGCGAGTCTGATGCACGCGCACGTCGTCCCAGTTCCGTTCAGCGAGCTCGCCATTTGTCCCCACAACCAGGAATTCCATCCGTGGGAGCCGCTTCTCGATATCCAACCGAGGAACAGCGCCCAAGTAAAAGCTTGCGTAAGCTACATGGTCGAGCATCTTGACATACGGATCGTTTTCTCCTCTGAAGAGTTCCTTCCAGAAATGCAGTTGCTCGGGGTTCAAGTCTGGGTCCTGCAAGGCGGTCTTTTGCTTTTTCATAACCAGTTCTGACGGCGGTGAACTTCGGCGATAACTCTGTGCGTAGCTCGTCAACGCATGAAATGGACGCACCACCACGCACGTGCGGTTCCACGGATCACCTTTCCGCCTGTTGGCCGTCAGCAGGTGCGTTAAAACGATCTGGTCGGGCATCAGATTCATAGTCTGCATCGGCCAAGCCTCTATGAGTCCATCCGCTTTTGCAGCAACTTGTGATGCAAACCAATTGACTACGGGAGCGAAGACCGACAGTTGTGCGGTCTTGATAACACCAGCGAATGTCTGACCATCGTCTCGGCAGTGTCTTGCAATCTCCCAATTGATCTTGATTGCCTCGCGGACTATTCGACCGTATGTGCCAAAGTCGGCGTAGTGGGTGAAATCTCGATCTTGCGGCGAGGCAGACTCCATCCCGTAGCACCACATCCGCCGCAGGAACTTCGATTCCCGTCTTCGGGGCTGGCCAATTACTGAGCAATCGCAGGGCGGCCCGAGCCTCTATCAGGTCCATCGCATTCCATACGGAGTGCATGTACTCGGCATCACTCAAATCGGGCTGTAGCAGCTTCGCCATTACCGTGAAGCGGTTGTCCTGACGCTGCATATCCTCCGGCTTCTCGGGAAGGCGAAGAAACAGCGGAGCGCTGCGATCGCCGATCTTAAGTGAGCGGTTCACCTGTCCCACGGCGGTGTTTATGGAAACCATTGGGGCGTGGCCTGTGACAAAGTCGCCATCCTCCCCAAGAAACGAGAGCACTCCAGCCCGTGTTGAGCCATCCACCGCGCCGATAAGCCATTTGCGCTCCGGCATGTCTATCTCCGCGTCGAGAATAAAGGGCTCATCGGAGATACGCCGTGACAATTCTTCTTGCAGGAGGACCTCGTTCACGACCAACGCGGGATCGCCCTGCCGCTTAGCGGCAATCGCCGCCTCAATGTTTAGGGGAAGGCTTACAGATTCCGTAGAAATGCCAAGCCCGTAGCGCAACATGTTCCGTAAGAGCAGCAGGGTCATTTCAGCCTCACTGCGGAGGCGCGGGATTTCAAATGCGTTGGCTTGGCTCAATTCGACGATCAGCGCGATCTGGTCAACGAAGTCGTCGCAGTAGCTCTTTATTGCCTGACGAAAGAGCGACCGTGCCGGCTGGCGCTCAGACGATCGCGCAATTCAGCCCATACAGCTTCCGGCACCTCCTGCATCTGTCGGCCGGATTCGTTGAGGACCGTCAAGGCAAGAAGAGGGTAATCAGGATCAACTAATTCCGACAGGTCTTCCTCTTCTAGCCACCGACTCTCGGTGGACTTGGGTGCGTGATACTTGACCGGCGTGGTGGCTTCGTCAGCCCGAAGGAGACCGCGGTGCGCGAGTCGGCGCAATATTGTAGTACGCCTCTTCCGAGACGTTATCGCCCTGGACTTGAGCAGCCTTGTGGACTTCAGAAGGCGTGACCCCCTCGGGGCGAGCAGCCATCTCCAAGAAGAGATTCTTGCGCATGTTGCTCGTAAGTGCGTCATTATCACTGCTGCTGCTCATGGTCGTTCCTCCAGGACTTCTTGATGCGTCCCTGGAAAACCGGGGGCGTGCGTCCGCCGACGGGCGTGGCTCTCTGCCGGACAGCCAGAAGGAATCCGTGCCGGATCACGTCGGTCGAGCCCGACACAGCGCACACCCCTCTGGGCAGCTTCGGGAGTTGCCGGACGATCTTTTCATCGAGATCGGCCAGCACCCCCTGAATGCGACTCAACTGGTCTTTTTCTAGTGCAAAGACGAATCGCGTCTGAAGCCGCTTAAGGACGCTAGTGTTGAGGTCCTGTGGGGACTGGCTGGACAGAATCAACCCCGTGCGAACATGGCGGCCCATGCGGGCAAGCTCGTGGAACACCTGCGTGCTGACCACCCTCTCGTCGTCAGGAATTACAGTGTGGGCTTCATCAACGAAGTAGAGCGAGAACCACTTTGCCGCTTCGGCATCGCCCTTGTCAGCCTTCTGTGCCATGTCACGGCCAAGCTTCTGGAGCTGCCTCGCTCCCATCGCGGCGATTAGCTGCGTCTGCGATAGGGAGAGGAATCGGCAATCCAAAACCAACAACCGGTGCTCCAGGAGTTGGCCAACAAAATCGAAATCCTTGCCAATGAGAGGGTCCTTCCGCAAGGTTGCGACACGCGCTACCGCGACCCTTGTGCTGGTGCCGGCATGGGTGTCTTCGCCGACCTCTTGAATCTTCGCGATCAGTTGCTCGAACGAAATTGATTTCCCCTTGCTCTCATTCCTGAGCTTATCGTGGGCGATCTCAATTAACTCAGCGTAGTTGGTTCCCGGCCGCACATTCGGCGTGATCGCGACGAGTTCCAAAGGCGTCATCATTTCAAGGGAGAGCCCAAAGTTCTTGGGGTCGGGCAGTCTAATCACTTTTCCGCCCATAGCTTCGGCAGCTTCGATCATTTCGCCGTTGAGGTCGAGGACAAGAGTGGGAATATCCCAGGACCTTGCCTCCTCGATCAGATTGCCCCCCAGGTACGATTTTCCTCGTCCCGGATTTCCGAACAGCCCAACGTGCAGTTGGAATAACAGCGGAGTCAAGGTTATGGGCGCCCGAGCCGCGTCATAGGTTTCGCCGAGATGCACACCGTCGCTGCTGTCGGGCAGACTTCCGATCACGGCGACCGTCAAGTCCGGGGGCAAGAGAACAACAGGGTCTCCGGCACGCACAAGCGCCTCTGGCGCTCGTCCGCTACCCACTGCAACCCAGGTTCCATTTTCCTCACGAACGTCGAAATCTTCGGCGGTCGAGCATTCCACCAACCGGAATATCCTGGTGGATTCTCCTTCTTTCGCGTACCCGCGCAAAGGCCCAGAGCCTGCCTAGCCGCGGACAGGTCCGGCGACTCGTTCGGATTCACCTCAAAGGAATTGCCGACTTGAACAACCGTGACAACATGGCGATTGCGCCGGCCATGCCACACGCCCAGAAATTGGCCAGGCTTGACCTCGCAGTCGGGCTGCATCAGCACGGCCACATCGGAAAAGCTCGGAGACTGGTTCCAATGGGTAACCCGGCCGACGATCTCGATTCCGGGCGGCGGCGGCAGCGCGTCCGTGTCGGCGGAAGCGTCATGGACCACGAGCATCGTCCCGAATTCATCCCCCGTACTCCGGGTCCCCCCATTGCGGTCAGAAGCGTCAGACATTGGTTTCCTCCTTATTGAAACACTCGCCCTGGAAGATGCTCTAACTCTAACAAGTTTCTGTTAGAAGTCAAGGACAGAATGTTGGATTGCAGGAAACCGCTATGAGAGGCAATCGCGAATGATTTCGTAAGTCGTTTCTGCCAAAGCCCTGTCTATGCGCGTTTCCCACCAGAAACGCGCGTTTGGCCGGCAGGCCGGGAAAGCGGAAACTGTCGGGGAATCCCTGAATGCGGGCCGCCTCCCGGAGAGTTAGTGTTCGATTCTCAATAGGATGCCAAAAACGTCCTGACCCTGCATTTGGGAACGCAGTAGTGATCGTCCGAGCTAAGCCATGTCGGTGAAGCCTAGCGTAACTTTGGCTGTAGTACAGACTTGCGCATTTCAATTGTCCTCCCTCGGGGACGTTGGCCATTCTTCGCCGTTGTCGGGGCGTGTGCGCCCAAGCGACGTGTCCTAACTGCTGAGCTTCTGGCGTCCCAATTGCGGGAAGTCCCGAAATCGCCTCCCCCACTACAGGAATACCCTTGTCGCCATACCCTTCCTCTCGATACGGCAAAAGTGCCCTGACTTGTCGTGTAGCTGGAGCCACCCCTAGTAGGTTATCTGCATCCGAACGGAGGGTGTGAAATTGTCGATCGTGGTAGCCGAAGTAGCGTCGGCACCCTCCGTGCGTTGGGCTAGGTATTAGAGGTATCCAGCCTATGGTATCCCGAATGGCGATGAACAGGAGCCTCTGGCGACACTGACTGCTGCCTCGCAAAGCTGCGTTCACGATGCCGGCAGTCCAGTAGTACCCCGCTGCTTCGATCATCTTGGTAAACTCGGCAAAGGCGCGTGACTTTCCTGCCAGTGGGACGTTTTCCATTGCAATAGCCAGCGGTCTGAGCGACACCGCGAGACGGGCGTAGTTCTTTAGATGGCGGTTCCTTCGGTCCCAAGGGCTCTTGCGGCCATTATCACTGAATCCCTGACATGGCGGGCAACCGAGTAGAATATGAACCTTTCCCCCTGCTAGTTGGGCAAGTCGATCCGGTGCTGCGTCTGTCAAATCCTCGACAAGGTAATTCGAGTCGGGATAATTGATTCGGTACGTGTCTGCGGCAAATTGATCGTTATCGACGAGGAGTGAGATTCGGCACCGACGCCATCGCCGGAACGGCTCAGAAGATCGTGCCGTACCCGCGTACAGTTCGACGACGTTCAGCTTGCTGGTGCTCATACTACCTCTATTGAGGCAATTCGGTCTGCGGAATGGACATCTTGAGCCGAACAGAGCGAAGCCAACGGATGCGCCGAGTTCGCTCTACCGGAAATCGGTCTACGGAATGGAGATTCCGGTTGGCCCTGGTTAGAAGAGGCATTCGAGGATGGACTCTGCACGCCAGGTGGTTGCCGGGTTGCCCCGACTTCGTTTTTGAGGAACTCCGCCTTGTGATCTTCGTGGACGGCTGTTTTTGGCATGGATGCACCACCTGCAATCGGCCACTGCCTCGGACAAACCGGAAATACTGGAAAGAGAAAGTGGCCACGAACAAGGCCCGCGCTCGACAGGTCCGGCGGGACCTGGAGCAGTTGGGATACTTGGTAGTTCGGATTTGGGAGCACGAATTGAAGCGACCCAAATCTATTGATAGACTGCTTCGCCGGCTGTTCTCCGCCAACGCGGACGGTTGAGATTCTCCTGTGTAGAGCCAGCGCAACCGTGTGACAGACGTGTTGCTCAGGCTTTGATGGTGAACCTGTCACCACTGCCGAGCTAGCCGTGTAGTGTCGGATGGCGTCATGCAGTGTGGGCGTGGCTGACTTCTCTCCCGTCTCGACTTCAACGCGCGCTGCAACTATGGTCGTGCCGTGTTGTTGGCCCAGTCTCATCGCTCCGGGCTTTGAGGCCCAGGCCGCCTTTGTCTTAGCGATTGGTGCTGACTTGGTAATAGGCGACATAGTTCACGCTCATGGTGTGTGGCTCCGCGATTGCAACGCTACCTGGAGTATAGCACAAAGCAGATGTAAGTGTCAATCCAGAGAAAGGACGCCGTGTAAACGGCATCTTGCGGACGCGGGCTACTTGCGGGCCATTGCTCACACATGTTGCTTTGACCTCTTCACCTCGCCATTCGCAGAAGAACATGGCACCCCTGGGCAGTGCGAGAGGGAAGTAGGGTCCCGATCGGAACCGGCGTGTGGATGCGGGACGGTATTGCGTGACCCACTCCGCGCCCTCGGGTCAGGCTGTCGCGCCGGCCTTATTGACGGTGACCGTGTGAGCCAGAGCCCTTTGACTTGATGGGGCCGAGGTACTTTCCGCCCAAGTAACGCTTGATGATCCGCCACAGCGCCGTTTGGGTGAAGGGCTTGCGTGCCGTGGTCAGATGCCCATTGTCGTTGAGCCACTTCACGATATCGGCCAGAGACTTGCCGTTTTCCCGACGCCGCTTAATCTCCGGCATGAGGTGCTGATAACATCTCTTCGTGTTCGCTGCGCGGTGTTCACTGGCAACCTTTGCGGCTTTCTTCCAGCCGCGTTTGTGCTCCCGTCCTTCCCATAGCTTCGGATTCGCCGAACCGAGCTTCACGCCTGCGGCCCGCATTCGCCTGAATGCGTCCTTTACCCGCTTCGTTCGGGCGCGAGTTGTTTTCTCGGCAACAGCAGCCAGGATATGAATTGTGCCACGGTTCGTCGTCGGCTGGTTGAGCGCGATGAAGCTGATTCCCGAATCCATCAGCAGGCGCGTGACGGCCGGATTCCGAGAGAGCCGATCCAACTTGGGGATCACCAGCGTGGCCCCGTCGCGTTTTGCGTGTTCGACGGCCTGCACTAGCGCCGGCCGCTGTTGGCCCTTGCGGACTTCCAATTCCGTGTACTCAGCGATAGGATGATACGTGGCCGCCATCACCCGTTGCTTCGCCACGCTGAAGTTAGGGTTCGCCGGGCACTTTCTGCGGTAGTAGGCGAGGTACTGCACGTCGGCCTCTCTCGGTCCAAAGCTGGTGTAAGCTCACTCCAAGATTACGCTGCCTTCGGTCCAAGTCAATTGACGATCTGGCAGAAATGGTCGGGTATCCGAACCTTGCGGCATATCGGTGCCGCGGCCCTCCTTCGGCCCCGCACTGGCCAAGGGGACGACGACTTTGGCTCCCCTTGGGTGGCCCAACCTCGCCTTACGCCGCCCAGTCGCGCACAACAACTCCGCCTGCTCCAGCACGGTACGGGTGGCTTCTTCGCGTAGGTCCGGCGGATAGCCGTGCTTCTTGAGGATTCGGCGGACCATCACACGAATCTTTGCCCTGGCACTTTCCCGCACCGTCCAGTCGATGGTGACACTCTTCCGCACGGCCGTTACCAGTTCTACCGCAATCACCTTCAACTCATCCATCCCCATCACCTGGATGGCGCTCTCGTTCATGGCCAGTGCGTCGTAGAAGGCGATCTCGTCGTCGTTCAGCCCCAGGTCTGCGCCGCGGTTGACGGCTTCACGCATCTCTTTTGCCAGGCGGATCAGTTCTTCGATAACTTCCTGCGTGGCAACGGCTCGATTGTGGTAGGCGTTCAGGGCCTTCTTGAGCATTTCCGAAAACACCCGAGACTGAACGAGATTCCGCCGTGTCCTGCCTTTGATCTCGTCCCTCAGCAGCTTCGCCAGGAGTTCGGCGGCCACATTCTTGTGCTTCAGTCCGCGAACCTCGGCCAGAAACTCGTCCGACAGGATGGAAATGTCCGGCTTCTTCAATCCAGCCGCTGAGAACACGTCGATCACTTCATCAGGCGCGGTGATGGCCTTCGAGACCAATTGTCGCACGGCTTGGTCGAGGTCTTCCTGGCTCTTTCGCTCGCCAGACGGCTTGACCAAGGCGGCGCGAATGGCCTGAAAGAAAGCAATGTCATCACGAATGCGGATTGCCTCATCATGGGCGGCACAGAGGGCAAACGCCCGCGAAAGATCGGTCACGGCGCTGGTGAACCGGGGCTTTCCGTCCTCCTGCTGCAAGATGTGCTCCTGCGCCGCAGGCAACAGGCCCAGCCGTTGGGCCGGCGTGCCGGTGGTCCACTTGGCCCAGTCGAAGCCGTGCATCATGGCACAGCAGACTTCGTGCTTTTCCAGCATCGCGGCGACAGCTTCTTCAGTGTCGATGCTCGGCTTGCCCTGGCCTCCGCTTTCCGTGTAGGTCGCCAATGCCTGCTTCAACTGGTCGGCCAAACCCAGGTAGTCTACGATCAGCCCGCCGGGCTTATCACGAAAGACCCGGTTGACGCGGGCAATGGCCTGCATCAGTCCATGTCCACGCATCGGCTTATCCACATACATGGTGTGCAGGCAGGGTACATCAAACCCGGTCAACCACATATCGCGGACAATAACAATCTTGAAGGGGTCCTTGGAATTCTTGAATCGCTTCCCCAGCCTCTTGCGGCGGCGTTTGTTGCGAATATGCTGTTGCCACTCAGTCGGATCGGCGGCGCTGCCGGTCATCACGATCTTGATTACGCCCTTTTTATCGTCCGCATTGTGCCACCGAGGCCGGAGCTTGACGATCTCATTGTAGAGTTCGACGCAGATACGGCGGCTCATGCAGACGACCATCGCCTTGCCGTCCATCGCTTCCAGCCGCCGCTCGAAATGGTCCACGAGGTCTGCGGCGATCAGTCGAATCCGCTTCTCGTCACCGACCAGGGCCTCCAGGGCCGCCCACTTAGTCTTGAGCTTTTCCTTGCGATCGACTTCCTCTCCCTCGGTAATTTCGTCGAACTCGGCGTCGAGATGTGGCAGTTCCGACTCGTTCAACCCCAACTTGGCGATGCGGCTCTCGTAGTAAATGGGAACCGTCGCCTTGTCCTCCACCGCACGCTGGATGTCGTAGACGGAGACGTAATCGCCGAACACGGCCCGCGTGTTGGCGTCGGTCTTCTCGATGGGCGTGCCGGTGAACCCAATGAACGAGGCATTCGGCAGAGCGTCCCGCATGTTTCGGGCAAGACCGTCGATCAGATCGTACTGGCTCCGATGGGCCTCGTCAGCGATGACGATGATGTTTCGCCGGTCGGACAGCATCTCGACCCGAGCGCCCTTTTCGTCGGGCATGAACTTCTGGATGGTGGTGAACACTACGCCCCCGGAGGCAACTCGCAATAACTCGCGGAGATGGGCGACAGATTCGGCCTGCACCGGCTCTTGCCGCAACAATTCATGGCACCGCTGAAACTGACCGAAAAGCTGGTCGTCCAGGTCATTGCGGTCGGTCAGGGCAACGATCGTTGGGTTGTCCATCGTCGGGTGCAGAATGATCTGTCCGGCGTAGAAGAGCATGGAAAGGCTCTTGCCCGATCCTTGGGTGTGCCAGACCACACCGCAACGACGGTCGCCATTGGGGCGGGACGCCTCGATGGTCGCCTCGACCGCCTTCTGGACCGCATGAAACTGGTGGTAGCCCGCCAGAATCTTGTGGAGTTCGTCGCTGTCGGCGTCTTCCTCGAAGACGATGAAATGCCGCAACAGCTTCAGGAACCGCTCTCGGTCAAATACGCCACGGACGAGGATTTCGAGTTCGAGAATGGACGCCGCGGCCGTCTCTTCGCCCGCAATGGTGCGCCACACCTTGAACCATTCTTGGTTCGCCGTGAGCGAGCCGATTCTGGCTTGGAGTCCATCCGAAACGACAAGGGCCTCGTTGTAATGGAAAAGTGACGGGATTTCCTGCTTGTAGGTTTGGAGTTGGCGCCAAGCGTCCCAGATCGTGGCGTCCTCGTCGGCGGCATTCTTGAGTTCGATGACGCCCAGCGGCAATCCGTTGACAAACACTACGATGTCCAGGCGGCGGTGGTTCTGACCCTCGATGACGGAGAACTGGTTGACGGCCAGCCAATCATTTCTTGCCGGCTGGCCGAAATCCACCAGTCGCAACCGATCACCACGAATCGTGCCGTCCCCGCTACGATACTCGACCTCGACGCCATCCCGCAACATGGAATGGAAGGCGCGGTTGTTCCCGACCAACGATGGCGAGTCGGGGCGCAAGACCTTGCGGAAAGCTTCTTCGCGGGCCTCGGCAGGAATATCGGGATTGAGCCTGTCGATGGCATCCCGCAACCGCTTGGCAAGAACCACGTCGCCAAAAGCGTCCCGCTCCGCGTCCGGTTCGCCAGGCGATAGCTCAGGGCCGTACAGATTTTCGTATCCAAGTTCCTGAAACCACTCGATGGCCGCAAGCTCAACTTCCGACTCGTTCAGAACACGGGGGCGCATCGAATGATCTCGCGTCACGACGACGCCTCGCACGTCGTCGGAACGTCGGCGGGAATAGGCAAGAAGTCCTCGCCACTGCACGGCCGGAATTCTGTGGGCCAGCATGATCGCATACGGCACAATAGTCGTTGCTGGAGTGGAGCGTCGCGGTTGAGTTGTTCCACGACTAGCTCAGCGAAGCTGCACTCATGCAACAGCCTGCCGACATCGTGCGCGAGATAGCGGGGAACATATCCGATCTGCGTCTGCCCGGACTCGGCATACACCGCGACCGCATTGCGATCGGCCACATTAAGAGGTTCAGGCTGTAGGGCCAGCAGTTGTCCCGGCTGGAGTTGGTCAATCCGCTCTAGCGCAGCCGCCAACATCCAGCGGATTCCGTGAAGAAAGAACCTGTTGAGATAGCAGCCCTCGGCGTCGGGTGTTGGACACGGGAAGACTTCGATGGAGTCGGTTTGGCGGATTCCCTCCGTAACACCCAAGACGGCCAGGGGCGTGGGCGGGTTGTCGGGGTCGAAGCCGCCCCAGCGAAGAAACGCTTCATACTCGGGCCGCGAAGGGGACAGCAGACGATTAGCAAACAACGGAAACAGCGTTTCCGACTCGTACACCTGCTCCAGATCATCCATCGACGGAAACGGCTGAAAGCCGCCCACGGTCCGCGCGCCACGGGTGTAGCAGAAGCGATACACTCGGCCATCGTAGCCCAGCCGGCCGACTGGCCCCCAAACGCCAGAGTTGTTCTCACCTCCCCGCCATGCGACAAATAGGACATTCATTGTTTCAGGGTCCCCTCCAACAATCGACGTTGATTCTCCACCAACAATTCTACCGTAAACTCTTTGGTAATTCTCGTCATTCGCTTATTCGGAACTTCGCTCAGGACTTGCCATATTGCGTCCTGGTCAACGCTTGCCAGCCGGCCAGTCCAACTCCGGGCGGCGTGCGGAGCCAGTCGCGCAAAAGCGAAGAACACGTCCACGGTCCCCATCGGCTGGGGGGTATCGCCTGTGCTGTAAAAGGCAGATCGTGCCCGTTGGGCAAAATACGCCACCGTCCGGTTGCGGTCACGGGTTTCGAGGCGTTCCTTGCGTTCGGCATCCGACAGATTGCGCGCCAGCGACGCGCCGTGGTCAAACGTCGGCGCCAGACGCAACTGGTCGCCCTGCAAAGCCCCCCAATTCTCGTGGTGGCGGTCCTGGTTGGCAATCCAGGCGTCCAGCATAACGTAACCAACGAAAACGTCCAAGGCAGTATCCACGCCGGCGGGAACGTCCGACATCCAGGTCTCGGATGGCGGCGAAGCCTACGCACAACGTCGGCCACTGCGTCAACGGTGTGCTCGCGCACCTTGTACTTCCGACTTTCGTGCGCGGGATAGGCCGGATCGAGGGCCATGAGCAACTGGTTGCCCAAGACAAGGGATGTTGGCCGTGGCGAGCACGTTTCACACACGACACCTGGTTGAATGTACCGTTCTCCGTCCCATTCCTCGGCCAGTTCATAGTGGACGTGCGGCAGCCCGAGGATTTCGCAGAGCTGACAGGCCACCTTCTCGGCCCAGTCTTCGCCCGTGCCACGCTCCTCGGCCTTGAAGAGCATCCGCCGATGTATAGCGACAATTACTTTTCCAGTCTGACGACAATTAGAATTCCCGGTTGAGGTGGTCGGGTAGACTATCGCAAGTCTCCGTAGGAGGGGGACTTGCGATGCTTACGGATCAGCAAGCGAAGCGGTTGTGGCAGGCATTGGCGTCGGGGAAGACGTTGGCTCAGGCGGCGGATAGGGCGAGCATGGACGAGAAGACGGCCAGGAAGTATAGGCGGCTTGGGATGCTTCCCAGCGAAGTCGCCCCCGAGCGGACGTGGCGGACACGGGAAGACCGGTTCGCCGAGGTCTGGCCGGAAGTTCATGCGCAACTGAAAGAGACCCCCGGCCTGGAGGCCAAGACGCTGTTTTCATGGCTGCAAACGAACCATCCAGGGAAGTTCGACGACTCGCAGTTACGCAGCTTTCAGCGTGGCGTGAAGCGATGGCGGGCGACGGCGGGTCCGGCCAAGGAGGTGTTCTTCAGCCAAGTGCATCACCCGGGGCGGTTGTGTGCCTCGGATTTCACCCACATGAAAAGCCTGGCCGTGACGATCGGCGGCCAGCCGTTCGACCACCTCGTCTACCACTGGGTGCTGACGTACTCGAATTGGGAATCAATCACGATCTGTTTTTCGGAGAGTTTTGAGAGCCTCAGCGAGGGACTTCAAAACGCCGTGTGGCAATTGGGCGGCGTGCCACAACGACACCGCACGGATCGCATGAGCCTGGCGGTGAACAACGCCTCCAACGAGAAGGAGTTCACCGAGCGGTACACGGCGCTGTTGGGTTACTACGGCATGGAGATGGAAAAGATCCAGCCCGAGGAGGCCAACGAGAACGGCGACGTGGAGCAGTCGCATCGGCGGTTCAAGGAGTACGTGGAGCAGACTCTGTTGCTGCGTGGCAGCCGGGACTTCGAGAGCCGTGAAGCCTATGGGCGATTCTTGAAAGAGCTTGGTGGCCGCTCGCAATGCGGGCCGCCGCAAACGTCTGGACGAAGAGTTGCCTCGGCTGCGGCGTCTGCCCGAGCGGCGACGGGAGAGCTACAAACGACTTTCCGTGCCAGTGAATCAAGGAAGCCTGATCCACGCCGACCAGAACACCTATTCGGTTCCCAGCCGGTTGATGGGCGAGAAGGTCGAGGTGCGGCTGTACGTGGAACACGTTGAGGTCTGGTACGCCCAGAAGGAGGCGGAGCGATTTCCACGCTTGCGTGGACGGAAGAAACACCGCATCAACTATCGGCACATCATCGACTGGCTGGTGCGGAAGCCGGGGGCTTTTGAGAACTACGTTTACCGGGAAGAGTTGTTTCCCACCAGCCGCTTTCGCATGGCCTACGACGCCCTGCGTGAAGCGCAACCGGAGCGAGGTCACAAGGAGTATTTGGCGATTCTCTATCTGGCGGCACGCCAGAGCGAGACGGCGGTGGACGAGGCGTTGCGAACGCTTTTGGCCAGCGACCGGCCCGTGACTCGGGCGGCGGTCGAGGAACTGGTCCGCCGGGCGGAAGAGGTTCCGGCGGTCACCGAAGTGACCGTCGAGGAAGTGGACCTGTTGGATTTTGATGATTTGTTGACACACAAGGAGGTGTGGGATGAGTTCCAAGGGGGATGTGAAGGAAAAGTTGATGGCCTGCTTGCGGGAACTGCACTTGCCGACGTTTCGGGAGTGTTTTGAGGAACTGGCCCGGCGGGCGGTGCAGGAGACGGCCAGCTACGAGCAGTACCTGCTGGATTTGGCCGAGCGGGAATGCCAAGCCCGCTTGGCGAAGCGGACGGAGCGGCTGCTGCGTGATTCACGCTTGCCGTTGGAGAAGGACTTGGCGAGTTTCGACATGGGACGGCTCCCGGCGAAAGTTTCTCGCCAGGTGCGGACGCTCCTGGAAGGCTCGTTCGTGGATCGTCGTGAGAACCTTTTGTTGTTCGGCAAGACGGGCACTGGCAAGACGCACCTCTTGTCGGCGATCGCCCAGGAGCTGGTCCGCAATGGACGGAAGGTGGTTTCCTGGCCGTGTGCCTTGCTGGTGCAGGAATTGCTGGTGGCGAAGCGGGACTTGAAGCTCAGCCGGGTGCTGAAGCGGATGTCGCAGTGCGAGGTGCTGCTGATTGACGACATTGGCTATGTGCAGCAGAGCCGAGAGGAGATGGAAGTTCTCTTCACGCTCTTGGCGGAGCGGTACGAGCGGGGGACGGTAATGTTGACGAGCAACCTGCCGTTCTCGAAGTGGGAGACGATTTTCAAGGATCCGATGACGACGGCGGCGGCGATCGACCGCCTGGTGCATCACAGCGTGATCCTGGAGTTGAACATTGCCAGTTACCGGCTGGAGGCGGCGAAGCAGGCCAAGCCGCCCGAGGCGGCGTAAGGGAGGGCGGGGGTATCCGGCAGCGTGAGGTGTGGGGGGCCGTTTTGTTCCGCTTCGCTGCGCTACGCTCCACAAAACGGCCCCCCACACCTCTGATACTTGGAAGGGAATTCTAATTGTCGTTCAAGGGAAAGAATAGTTGTCGCCGAACACGCCGATCCGTTTCTCGGAACCAAAACTTCCGCTTTGTTCCGAGTTGTTCCATTGCCTCGATCTCATTCCGATCAACTCGATAAATGCGAAACATTGTGGACCTACCGTCTTGCCAGTCTCCCATTGCCCTCGTCAGCGTCGGGCGCCCGCCGTTTTGCCCGGCGACGCTCGGCCTTCCGCTGTGCCCGCGCCCGCTCGGTCACCGACTTGGGGAAGCCGATTGTCGAATCCAATCGCTCCCAGGCGTGCAATCGCACTGCGCGGTCGATCTTATCGACCGCCAAGTATTGCGCCTCGGTCGGCATGGTAAACTCGACCACCAGCCAGTTCGGGGCATCATCCAGGGCGAACACCCGCACGCCGCGACGGTCGTTCGTCACGCTCTGCGCCAACGATTTCATCGCGTCCCAATCGTCTTCGCCAGGCGACTCAAACTGGATTTGCACTCGCACGTTCATCGCGTATGCCTCCCCGTAGTCTGCTCCGCATCTGGGCACCAAGAGCGATGCACCGGCCGTGAGCGATCCCATATCCCAACTCCTCGAACCAGGAGAGGGCGGCTTCTTCGACGGTGGATTCGTTGAATTGGTCAGCCATACGTGACCGTTCCTCGCGTCAAGACTCAAGTCATTACTGGAAAAGACGTTACGACAGATTGGCCCGCATTCGCTGTGCCACGACCGGCGGGCGGCCGTCGTATTGTTCGCGTTAACGCTTACACGGGTCTTGACTTTGGCCGCACCATAGCCGATACTTGTTCTGGAGGCTCGGCCTGACCGGGAGCCCTTAGTGGCAGCCGGGAGGGATTTTGCCTCCTTTTTTATTGGTGCGATGAAGGTTCTCCCGAACCATATGGGTTCTGCACGAATACGATTCCCAACACCTTCTTCGTTCTTCCATAACTGCTCGGCCGTTTGTCTTGGTATTCAAGCCGTCGAATCCAGCCCCCGAACTGCTCTTCGATCTTCCGGCGAGTTGCGCGTTCATCTCCCAGCGTCTCAATCCCCAATTTATGCAGTAGATGCAGACATTTGCCACCTGGATAGGGATGCTGAGGTAGGATGACGAGAAGAATGGCGAGGGAACAATCCAGTCAGCGCGCTGAGTACCCTTGGTTGTTCGCACGAAATAGCGTTCAAGTTTGCGCACAAAACGGTAGTCGTGCTGCTCCTCGACCTGGTCCATGACCAACAGCCCTTGCTCCTGCACCTTATGCGCAAAGTAGTAGAAGCGTTCGAGCAGGTAAACGTGGTCTTTGCGCAGGTATTCCTGCGCCGGTCTATCGTCAGGCGCTCGGACGCTGCGAGGAATCGCAGCAGCAAAAATTTTTGCGTTGTGGTCGCGGAGCAATTGGAATATACCCTGGGCCATCTGGAAACATGCCTGGCCATAACCGCTAAACTCGGCACGGGTGGGTACGGCCCGTTGCAAACCCTTTGAGAGAAACACGTGCGCGTTTCGCCGTCGCTCCTCGTCGCTCTGTAGCGTGTCTTGGAACGCCCACTCGATGCGGTCTTTGTCGAGCAGCTTTTCCCCCTTGAACTCTTTCTTGAAATCTGCCAGTCGTACGCCGTAACAGCTTTGTTCGAGGCTGGAGACGGCACGAATGAACGGCCACACCTTTCGATCCTGCAATGCCACGCCGCCGCGAACTTCGTAGGGCATGTGCTTGTGGTTCGTGCCCACTTTCATCCATAAACAACAACCAGCTCACCGCGTTGCCCCTCCAACGATTGTTTCGATGGAAACCGCCCGAACCTCGCCCGACAGCAGCTTGGGAAGGAGGGCGTCACGTATTGCGGCGAGAAACCGCGACTCAATGCGGGTTGCGACGGTCTTCGCCCAAATGGGTCCGAGAACCTTATCGGCGGCGCACATCACTGCGTCTGGCGCGGTAACAGTCAGCGCTGAGGACAGGTGGTGCCGTTGAATGTGCCCCATCGTTGTCGCCTTTCCTGCCGCGATGCGTTGGAAGTCCGGCAGATGTTCCAAAATCCAATAGCAGCAGAACCATGCTGGAAAACTATCCGATGTGACTTTGAAAAGGTGCTGGTTCAAAGCCCCTCGGCCACCGCACCAGACGCCCGCCATGAGGCTCCCCGACCATGAGAACAAAACGTCCCCGTCATTCACAACATAAGCCGATGGCACATTCGCGCTTGCCAGATCAGCGCCATCAGGCGCCCCTGCGCGTAACTGAACGATTTTGATTACCGGCAACGCATTTTCGGCATCGTCAGGCGGGAATTTCTGGAGCGCAAGCCCATTAAGGAAGGTAGCTATCCGATCCAACGGCAACACCGTCCACCCTTTCGGTATCAGCCCCACCTCCGATTCCTCGAACCCATCAGGAAACAGCTTCGCCGTGGCCGCATCCATACCCTCCGGCTTCCGGCCATCCATCTTGGCTCGCACAGGGTCGAAGTCCACGAACCAACTCTTGAAGATCGCCCGCGCCATTGTCTCCAGCGTCTCGTTCATCCGTCGGTTCAGCTCGATCTTGTCGTCCAGCGTGCCGAGAATGTGGGCGATGGCCTTCTGCTCAGGCAAAGGCGGGCAGCAAAACGGAAAACTTTTTATTTGCGAAGCGCTGATATGCGGCACGGCGGTGCCGGTTTGGACTGCAAGGACGTGATCCGTGAAAGCGCGACTTCCGATCACATATCGCAGAAAGCGTGAATCGAGATGCGATCTGCCACGTAGCCGAGAAACACGCTGGACGAGAAGGCATGGTACGTCGTATTGCGTTAGGCAGGCGTACTTTAGCCCGACCTCGATCCAGGGACGATCCATCGCAAGCACTATATCACCGGGAGAAAGTTGGTACGTTTCGTACTCGGTGATGCCAGAGTGAGGCCACAATTTCGCGCCATCCCAGCGCAGAGTACCTTGGACGATGTTGTCGCCACGAAGCAAGCGGATTCCATCGGGAGCATCGGTGTAGTCTTGGCTCTTAAACGGAAATCCGGTCAGCAGATCGACCTCGTTCCCCAGAGTTGTCTCTCGCCACTCACTCGCCATAGCCCAAGCCCTCCGGGTTTGAACGAATGGCCTTCTCCAGTTTCCGCGATTCCGCGAACTGTTCGTTCAACTGGGCCGCCGCGGGCGTGTTCCTTTGGACGAATGCCTTCTCAACCATGATTTCCCCCGCGCGGCTCGATGTCTCCGGGGCCAACGGGAGTCAGGTATCCGGGATGGACATTCCATTGTTGTCCGTCGTCGGTGGCGATGCTGGCGGTCTTCTTGTTGAGCCGGATGATGACGCCGACCTTCCGCTCGCCGGACGTGCTCTGAAAGCCCACCCGGTCGCCCACGCTGAAACGAGCCAGCATGGTCGTGCTGCGGGCCTGACCGATGAGCTTGAGCCGCTCGACGATCACGCGGTTAAGGAAACGGAGGTCATCTTCGTTCATGCGGCGGATCGTTTCCACCGCCGCCGCCCGGTCCACCAGCTCAAGCCTCTCACCCGCCATAGCCCAAGCCCTCCAGGTTTGAGCGAATGGCCTTCTCCAGTTTCCGCGACTCCGCGAACTGCTCGTCCAACTGGGCTACGAGCCGTTGCATCTTCTCGTCAAATGGCTCGCCATCGTCTTCAACATCTTCGGCCCCGACGTAGCGCCCCGGCGTGAGGACATGGCCATGTTGCTCGATTTCCTCGATCTTGGCCGATTTGCAGAAGCCGGGAATATCCTTGTACTTCTTCTTGCAATCCTTGTCGCCGCGCCACGCATGGTATGTGTCGGCCAGGCGGGCGATCTCCTCGTCGGTCAACTCCCGATGCACCCGGTCAATCAACACGCCCAGCTTGCGGGCGTCGATAAAAAGCGTCTCGCCACGCCGGTCCCGGAAACGCCCGTTCTTCTTGCTGCGGGCGATGAACCACAAGCAGACCGGAATTTGTGTGGAATAGAAAAGCTGCCCCGGCATCGCCACCATGCAATCGACCAGATCGGCCTCGACGATGGCACGGCGGATTTCTCCTTCGCCCGACTGATTGGAACTCATCGAGCCGTTGGCCAAGACGAAGCCCGCAAAGCCGCTGGGCGAGAGGTGGTGGATGAAGTGCTGCACCCAGGCGTAGTTGGCATTGCCCTTGGGCGGCGTGCCATATTTCCACCGCACGTCTTCCTCGTTGCGAATCCAATCGGAATCGTTGAACGGCGGGTTGGCCAGGACGTAATCGGCCTTGAGGTCTTTGTGCAGATCGCGGCGGAAACTGTCGGCATGTTCCTGCCCGAGGTCGCCCTCGATGCCGCGAATGGCCAGATTCATCATCGCCAGCCGCCGTGTCGTGGAGTTGGACTCCTGGCCGTAGATGGCGATGTCGCCGATGCGCCCGCCGTGGACCTCGACGAACTTCTCGCTCTGGACGAACATGCCGCCGGAGCCGCAGCAAGGGTCGAACACGCGGCCCTTGTACGGCGCGAGCATTTCGACCAACACACGGACGATGCAACGGGGCGTGTAGAACTGGCCCCCCTTCTTGCCTTCGGCGCTGGCGAACTGGGAGAGGAAGTATTCGTAGACGCGGCCGAGGATGTCCTTTGAGCGGTTCTCGGCATCGCCCAGCCCGATGGTGCCGATCAAGTCGATCAGTTCGCCCAGGCGATGCTTGTCGAGCGCCGGCCGGGCGTAGTCCTTGGGCAGGATGCCTTTCAGCCGGGGATTGTCGCGCTCGATGGCGACCATCGCCTCGTCCACCAGCTTGCCGATGGTCGGCTGCTTGGCCTTGCCTTGGAGATGCGCCCACCGGGCCTCCTTCGGCACCCAGAAGACGTTTTCGGCGCGGTATTCGTCGGCATCTTCGGGGTCGGCCCCTTCGTCCTTGGCTGCCAGAAGCTTCTGGTGCATCTCCTCGAACGAGTCGGAGATGTACTTCAAGAAGATCAGCCCCAGGACGACGTGCTTGTACTCCGCCGCATCCATGTTGTTACGGAGCTTGTCGGCGGCGAGCCACAACTTGGCCTCGAATCCAAGGTTGGCCCCATTGCCGTTGCCTCTGGCGACTGTAGCCGACTTCTTCTTGCCCATCTTACCAGGTTCCGTTTCTGCGAGCTTTGCCGCCCCTTTCCGCGCACCCCATGACCCACGCGGGGGATATTCCACGCGGGTGCCAACCGAGGAAACCCCTATTTTACCGCGTTGGGGGGTACACACAAGGAACCCAACACCCGATTCCCGGCAGTTTGAAATGGACGGTGGAGGCCAACCACCTTCATCACCGCGAATGTGGCGGGGCTCTTCACGAGAAATCAATTGGCCACGAACGAATTTCGGCCGGAGGCGGCTGGCGTGTTGTCAAAGCGTCTTAATAGAACTCAATGATCCCGGCAGGAAGCCGACTGCGGACCGGCTTCGGCGTGGGCGGGGTGGTTGACCGCTTTGCAATAAAGGTTTCCAGGTCATCCGGTTTCACCCGCCACAACGGTCGCCCACCTTGCTTCGTTGCCACATTGAATGTGCGCAGTTCCCCCGACCGAATCCAGGTCAGCACCTTTTCGGCCTTGATGCGGAGGTGCTTGGCGATTTCTGGCGGAGTGAGAGGTTGTGTGTTCAACGTCATCTTACTTTCTCCCCGGATGACTGTGCCTTCAACCACGACCGCTGCCGCTTCGCTTGCTCGGCCTCAAGTGCCAGGTAGAGCCGAGCCATCTGCTCGTCCCTCTCTGGCCAACTGCCAAGCGTATCCCACAGGGCGAAAAGGTGGTAGTCATCCATCACATCGAAATCGCCTCGTAGGACTCGGGGAGGCGCCTAACCAATCGTGCCGCCAACGGATAGTCATGCAGCGGTGTGTCAAGCTCACCGTCAAAGTACCAGCAAATAGCTGCGCCGACACGACCGAACAACGTCGTCGTGGACTCCACGGACCATTTCGCAGATTCGGTACATTCCGTAAGCTCGGTGGGTATGCTCGTGCCGGGCTCCAGCCAGGCTGTCGCCTCCGTAGCGGTCGGTGACGTGGGTGTCGGTGCCGAGGGGCCATTCTTCGAGAGCATGTCGGCCAGTGTCAAGGACGCCGCTACGGCTTTGTCGCCGGTGCGTTCCAGGTACTCGCAGTAAAGTGACCAGATGGCGTCATTCATGTTGATGATCCATTCGCCGGCCGGGTGCCGACAGCTCACGCGGCCGAGGCATGGTCAGGAAGACAAGCCGCCGCGCGGCCTCTTTAGAGGCAACGGTTGGGACGACCAAACGGTCCTCGGCGGTGCGCGGCGATGGCTCCCTGTCGCTGGTATTCTTTGAACATCTCCGGGGTGATTCGCAGCCGGCGTCCGACTTTGAAGGCCCGTAATTCCCCGGCCGCACACATCTCGTAAATCCGCCGCGCGCTGACACGCAGTTGGGACGCCGCCTCTTTGACCGTCAACAGCGCACCGGCTGGCGGGGCCGGCGACTCGCTACGGCCCTCCAGCATTATGGCCGCCAACGTCAGGCTGGCGGCAGCGGCCTTGTCCCCACTGGTCAATTTCAGATACTCGTTGTATTGACTGACGACTTGATTGTTCATCGACGCCTCCTAGGAATAGCTGCCAGACCATCGACTGGTTCAGAGCCGATTACTTGAGGCTGGCGACCCGTGACCGCCGTGATTGTTCGACAATGGCGCGGGCACCCGCAGGTGTCCAGTAGAGTGCAGCCGGCATCAATCCGGCCGGACCCCAACCGCCCGGATCGCCCGGCGGCGGCTGGCGGCGTAAGGACCGTCAATCAACATGGCCGACGGCCAGTCGCAGCACGGAATATAAGCGGCTTGGCGGCGACCACCTCCGTAAGTGGCTGTTTACGTTGTCCCCGGCCTCGGGCACCATCTCCCCGGCGGAAGCCGGTGGCGGCCGACCGGCCGACCCTTCGCGACTGGTTGGCACGGAACGCGGAGCTTCGTGAAGAATTCCAGGTCTTTCGGATTGATGCGGTATTTGGGCCGTCCAGTCTCCTTCTCAGCGACGTTATAGCCGCGGAGACGCCCGTTGCGAATCCAGGTGAGCACCTTGGTCGGGGCGACGCGCAGGAACTTGGCGACCTCCGGCACGGTCAAGGGTTTGGTCGATTGCAATGGCTCGGCCCTTCCGGTGTCGAGCATCCGTTGCATAACGTCCGCCAATGTCAGGATGGCGGCAGTGGCCTCGTTGCCGTAGGTGCGGCTCTCCGCCATCATGGAAGCCAGCGTCAAGGACGCCGCAGCGGCCCTGTTGCCGCTGGTGTATTTCAGGTACTCAGCATAGAGATCGTTGACGGTTGTGTTCATTGACTGACTTGTTCAAAAGAGGGTGGTGACAGGCAAGGTTGAGTGCGCGGGCTAGGGTGCGTTTCTCCTTTTCGTCCAAACCGGGGTGAATGATTTCGGGACAATCGTACCCGAGGGCATCGGCGATTGCCTTTCGATAGTTGCCGTCAATGATTTTCCGGCGCAGGCCCGTCGGAGTCAACCAGGATCGGCACAAGGACGCCGGCGATATTGTCCTGCAAGCCGGCCAACTGGTCTGGGGCAAGAGGAGGAAGGTTCAAAACGGCTGTGTAGCGAGTTGTTCTTGCTGTTCTGGGCATACTAAAGGGTAGCACGGTCTGGGCGGCCCAGCGGCGACAATCCCGAATGGATCGGCCGTCTCAACCCGCAAGCTTCAGCCGACGCGGCGGCCTGTTTCGTCCCGCCGAAAATGCAGTCTGCAAAACGATTCTGATCTCGGAATCTTTCGTTTCAAGATGGCCGTTTTATCCCTCCCAGGGCCTCTGCCGCATCGCTGGGCGAGTTCTGACGAAAGCCTTACGCAATCACGGGGCTCGTTTGATGATGCAAGGTCGGCAGATAGGCAGCGGCGATGATCCCTGAAGCCTGCGGGTTGCCTCCCGACCCGCAGGAGACAGTGTGGCATGGTATCTGGCGGATAGGATAGCAAGCGACCGCATACCACGATACCTGGAGCCTGCGGGTGAGCATCACGGCGGGAAAGATTCACTGCCGCCCTCGGGTTGCCTCCCGACCCGCAGGAGACAGATATTCATGCGGATAGATACGCTGCGTCCTGCGACCATATACCACGGCGACCACGAAACGGAGGAGCCTGAAGGTTTGACAGTTTGTATTGCCGCGTCAGACCCTCCTTCCCCTGGATGTCGCCAATGGAAGGAGCGGCCGGTTTTGCCGGTCGTGGCGGCTGGGGCGGTTTTGCGGATTTGACCCACCATCCACCATCCATTTTCCGGCACAGACGCTACAGACAGACCTGGTTTGATTCCCCGCCCCGTGCAATCGGCAGGATTGCCGCCGCTTGCGCTGTCACATACGAACGTATGCAAGAGCGCAAGCGGCGGCAAAGAAGCGGGGCGGCAGGGCGGCGGCAAGGTCCAGGTCGGAGACTTGGCGGCATAATCCGGCACATCAAAGAAGACAACAGCAAGGTGGGATACGCAAAGAGGCAGCAACGCCTTATGGGTGATGGCGCAAGACGATAGCGCAATGACTAGCACAAGGCATTGCCACAGGCGTTACACAATGATTGGCGCAAAGAAATAGGCGGTGGTTCCCGCCTATTGGCACACGAACTGCAAGACTATGATGTTATGCAGTGATTCCACGCAGAATGTTGCATGGAATCATCGGATTGCCGCACATCGGCAACAGACTGTTGCTATGCTGCCCGATGGGAATGCTTCGGAGGAAACCTAAACTTGACTTCCTTGCTCAGTTGAATCAGAATGGAATGCAGCGCGGCCATGTAGTTGCCGACGTGGTTCAAGCGGCGCACCAACTCCTTGCTGGGGCGAGTGCCGTCAAACACAAGCGCCCGCATTTCGGGCCAATAGGCCGCGGGGATGGCGCGTTGCGTCAAGATGGATTCCAGGGTTTCATCCGAAATGCCAGTCACACGATTCACGGTTGCGTTACTCATGGGTGCGTTCTCCGAAAAGGATTGAGAAGAGATGTTTGCGACATCGAAAGTCTTCCATGTCAACGCGAAGAGTCAACGCGCTTTTGCCGCAAAACAAGGGGATTTCTCGACATTGCGCCGACAAACAACCCTCCTTTGCGAAGCGCGAACGAGCGGAAGAGCACTGAAGAACGTGGCCTGAAACTGTGGACAAACGCGGTCTAGAAAATCGGCTTTCCGTTTCCGTTTTTCGCCGGCGCCGACCGCGCGCAGGCAAACATATCGGCCGCCGATCCATTCAATCGAAACGTGCGGCGAAGAGGCCGCGCGGAGTCCGTCTGCCAAGCTGTCAAGTCAGACGGTCGTCACGATCTCATCGTCAAGCGAACTCCTCATCGGCTATTGAGCGCGATCTGTACCGTCGAGTCAGCCGGCTCGCCAACGACTCGTGCTCAGCGTGCAGTGCTCGCTGCCGAACCCGCAGAGAGCCTTTGATTCCATTGGCGTCGGGAGCGGCGTTACGAGCGCATTGCGCTGACGTGCCGCCGATCAACATCTCCTCGGCGACCATGACGCAATGCGGCGGGGTTGCAACTGATCGCGCACCGGACGCAAGATTCAGATATAGAAGGTCTCTTGCCGGTCTTTGATTGTCGCGCCGGGGCTGGCGAGATCGCGCCTACTTGCTCGCTCGGCCGGGGGCGTGTGCCGGCTGAGGCCGGGTTGGCACGTCCCCGTCTAGGCGAATCGGCGTAGAGTGTTGGCGATTTGGGCCAGAAGTGGCCCCGAATTGGGTGTTTTGGCGCCCATTCGGAAGTCGCCCGTGAGCCCGGCCGCAAAATGCTTGGCCGCGAAACAGGCACAAAAAATCCTGACGGCATTTTGTGACCCTCCCTGGACCCTACCACCATCCATCAGGAGAAGTCGAAGAGGTTGCCGACCGCTCCGTCTGACTCGACCAGATGCGCATAGATATTTGTTGTGGCCACGCTGGTGTGGCCTGCGGCGGCCCGAACCTCCACGACGCTTCGGCCGCCGTGAAGGCTGTGGCTGACGAAGCTGTGCCTGCCGCAGTGGATCGTCAATTCGCCCTGGCGTTCGCGTCCGAGGCTCTTGCAGCACACCTTGAATCGTTTGCGAAGGTTCCGGCGTTCCAACGGATGCCCGAAGGAATCACAGTGCTGCGAGCAAACGAAGCGGTCATCGTCCGCGGCGCGCTGCTCCAGGCGAAAACGCTTCCACTCGCGTAAATCGGAAAGCGTGCCCTCGTCCCACGTCAGCGGCACCTTGCGGGCCTTGTGGCCCTTGCCGACCTCACGGCGGACCCTGATCTTTGGTTGGGTGCTGTTGACTTGGACATCGGCAAGAACCAGGCCGGCGATCTCGCTGGCGCGCAGGCCGCAGCAAGTGGCCAATCGGAAGACGACGCAATTCATCCTCGTGTTCGTCGAGCGGCGAGCCTTGCGGCGAAGGTCCGTCAAGACGGCGTGAATCTCGTCGGGTTGGAGAATTGTCGAGCGGTCAACGGTCCAACTCATGGCGCAACTCCGGGGTGCAAGTTTGGCTTCTTTACTCGATATTGATTCGCAAGGGTCCTGAAGTCAAGCAAGTTCAACTGCTTTCCTCCCTGAAATGCAGCCAAAGCGGTAAAAGTGGCGGTTTTCGCGCTCGGCGATCGGGGGTTCGACCTTCTCGTGGCTTTCATGTGTTTACACGCACGCCGCCGGGAACACTGAAGTGCGTGTAAACGAGCATATTGACGGCCCACATGAAGAATGGGCGTCATCCGTCAATACTTTGGCCAAGATTCTGGGAAAATCCGCCTGAACGCGGCCGGATTCGCTCTATTTTGGCGTTGCGGCGATGATCTCAATATAAGAGGAACCTCCGATGCGGCGGCTCCGCGGCGTCCACGGCGAGCCGGCCCAACCTGCGGGCGACAGTGAATATCGAATGCGGACACGTTGCGAAACAGAATCAATAGTCTTTGTCTCTTGCGGGTTCTGAGGTGAGTTATGCCTGATTTGGGCGGTAGGCCCAGTATGCACCGGGTCTTTGGTCTGGTTGATGAATTTTCCGGGAAAATGCTCTATATTGGCGTGGCGTCCGGGAAATCGACATGGGAAAACTTGTGGCGTGAAAAGGAACACGTCCAAGGGAATCCGCTTGCCGAACTCTTCCGATCGATCAGTGCCCGTCCGCGCGAGGTCTTGCTGCTCGGCAGTGTCGGCGTCCCGCAAAGTCTCGCCTATCAAGTCGCGGCACTCCTTGCAACATGGTTCAAGGGGTGTTTGGTTGAGACGCCGCGCCGCGGCGGCAATCCACGGGGGCGGCCAGTGTCGCACATCGAAAACGGCCGCATCCAGGTCTTCCCGAGTCGAGTGGCGGCGGCAAAAGCGGCCGGAGTCTGTGTAAAGACCATGACGCGGCGGGTACGGCTGGGCGGCGCGTGGCTGGACGGCGAAGTTCGGGACGGATAACCGCGAATCTAACCGCGCGTGGGACGATCGGCCTGTTTACACGCCGACAGATTGCGCGTTTACACGCCGAATTGTCGGCCGCCCGAACGTGTTTCGAGCTACTTGGCGGCAAATTCGCCGTTTTCACTCTATCTTGATCCACAACAGTTGATCTCACTAATAGAGGGAAATCACTGTTCACACCAAACGATAGCGCATTCGGCAGTAATGGGAAAAAAGCGAGAAGTCAACGCCGAGCTATTGTTTGCTCTTGCCGCGGCCGGCGGCGATCCGGCGGCGGTTAAGGCCGCACGAGATGCCTTGATCGTCGCCAACCTGGACCTGGTTGGGAAGGAAGCGAAATGGGTTAGGGGGCATTGGAACGGACAAAAGCCTAGACCATCATTAGATGAGTTGGCGTCTCTGGGCAACCTGGCGTTGGTGCAGGCGGCGGGGAACATCCCAACAGACAGCGCGGAGCCGTCGCAGTATCTCAGGGTGGCAATACGACGGTGTATGCGAAGGGGGGCGTTTCGGGAACACCGGACATACGGGTTGCCGAAAATCGACGGATGCCAGCGGATTATGCTGGAGTTGGAATCGGGCAAGGTGTCGGCCGAGGAAGTCGAGTGGACGGGGTTCGATGGCGTGTGTTTGCCGCTTGCGGCCGGCGAGCCGCGCTCGCGGCGAAAGGGGAAACGACAGCGACTCGCCAAGCTGGGGCCTGACGAACGGCTCGCCGAAACTCTTGAACTCTTGCACCACGTCTGCGGGTCTGATTCTGACAGACGTATCGTCGATTTGTTGGCTGCCAATCCGCGCATGACGCGAGAAGAAGTCGCCGCGGCGCTGGGCTGGGGTTCACCAGCAACGGCGCAAAGCCACATCGACCGGATTAAGGAGGCATATCGCCGATACATCAAAGAAATCGAAAATCCGCCGACGACGCGGCGAATAGAAAAGTGAAAAAAGACATTAGATATGTAGGAGCGTGAAATGACGATTCTCGAAAACACACAAGTTGTAGACTTCCTCCGGTCGGCGACGGTCGCGCGCGTGGGCGTTGCCACAAGCGTTAATCGGCTCCGCGTGGCCTTTGAACGTATCCACGGAAAGATCAATAAGGCCATCTTCTTGACGGAGTTGGGACGTGGCGGCTTCAAACTCGTTGAAGTCGGGGGCATCGTGCTGGTGTGCGATGTCGCACTCCCCGACGAATCCGCCGCGGCGTAGCTGACCCGCAGGCATCTCGTATGCTGTGCCACCGATCCGCCAACATCCTTGCCAGTCGGCAGCCGTGATAGTCGCCATCCTTGTAGGGCGGTCTATAAGCGGCTGGCGGGTGGGGAGATGGGTGGAAGGCGGGTCAGGCAAAGTGCCTTCCCAAAGTCCCAAGTGCCTCCAAAGTGCCTCATATCTTGCCGCGTCCATTTTCCTAAAACCTTACATAACGCTCCTTTACATCATCTTAGGCATTCAAAGCATTCAAGGCATCTCAAATAAAGAGAAAAACTAAACACGAAAATAATTTCATTCCGTTTTATCAACATGAATGAAAAGCACTGTGCCTGACCATGCTCCGAGTGCCTAGCGACCGCCATTCGTGGGGTTGGACATCGCTCCTGCCACCCTGCATGGACTTTGGGAGCACACAACCAAGGATCGACAACTGTGATACCGGCAACGATATTAGTCAGCGAAGCCCTTCACGCCTTCCTCCAAAGCCACAAGTCGCCGGCGAACGCCGACCTCGTGGACAAGTGGTCCATAGCGATGGAGACACAAACCAATGTGGCGGCCGGCGACGGGGAGCCCGTAGCCGGCAAACGATCCACCTATTCCAATGGGATCGACACCTGGCATTCAATCCGCGTTCCCAAAGACGCCAATTCCGAGCCAACTTGGAAGGATTACAAGCTCAGTTTCTCCATCTGCCAGCACGCCGAGGGCGTTGGCTGGACGGGCTGGGACTGGCAAAACCGGCGCTCCCGCCATGTCGCTTTCGACTTCGACAGCCTCATGGGCCACGCCAAGGGCGTCGGCCTCACTGAGGACGAGTTGCTGCGGGTCAAGGAGGCCGCCATGCAGCTTCCCTACGTGGAAGTCCGCAAGTCCACCGGCGGCGGCGGCCTGCACCTCTACGTCTACTTCGACGCCGCCGGCATCCCGTGCGAGAACCACACGGTCCACGCCGCCCTGGCCCGCTGCATCCTCGGAATGATGTCGAGCGAGTGCAACTTCGACTTTGCCTCCCAGATCGACTGCTGCGGCAGCGTGATGTGGATTTGGCACAGAAAGATGTCCGCCGAGAATGGCGGCCTCGCCCTCATCAAGCCGGCGACCAAGGCGTTGAGTCAAGCCGACTTGCCGGCCAACTGGCGAGATCACATCGAGGTTGTGACGCGCCGGCGCGCGAAGGTCCGCGTCAACGAAGTGTCGGACGAGAAGCTGGATGCCTTCGAGGCCCTAGCCACATCCCGGAAGATCATCCCCCTGGACGACAGCCACAAAGCCCAGATCGAGGCCCTACAGAGTTCCGGCTACACGACTCTTTGGGTCTCCGACCACCACTTGCTCCAGACGCACACCTGTGCTCTGAAAGAGTTGCGGGAAAGCCAGCAAGGCAAGGAACTCGGACTGATTGGCGTCTTCGAGACTTCCTCCGAGGGCAGGAACCCCGCCCAACCAAACTGTTTTCTTTTTCCCCTGCCCAATGGCGGCTGGCGCGTCTTCCGCTTCTCCCCCGGCATTTCCGAGGCCAACACCTGGAACCAGGACGGCCAGGGGTGGACCACCTGCTACTTCAATCGAACGCCTAATCTTGCCACGGCTTCCAGGCTTCACGGCGGCATTGAAGACCCCGACAAGCTCGGCTTCACCTTCAGGACTCCCGATGATGCAGTCCAAGTTGCCAAGATATTGGGACAGAAAACATCTCCGTGGACCCCCTGTTCGCCGACCGCAGAACCCTGCTGAAGACCCACAAGGACGGCCGCCTGGTCATGGGGATCGAACGGAAGAAGGGCGACTGCGAGTTGAAGGAGGAGCCTCCCGGCTGGCTGGCGAAGAAGACGAAGTGGGTCCGGGTCTATGATGCAATCATCAGTGAAGAGAAGGAAGATGATCTCGGCGTCTCCGAGTTCGACGGCGTGATAAGGGCTGTTAAGTCCACGGCCAAGCAGTTCATTGGCTGGAAGGTCCGTGACCAGAGCAAGGAATGGGTCGATCAACCTATCGCCAACGTGAAGATGATGTTGCAAAATCGCGGTCTTGCCAAGGATGCTGCCGAGCGTGTGATGGGTGCGGCAATCGACAACGGCTGGAAACTTGTCTCCCTGCCCTTTCAACCTGAGTACCCAGGCGACCGACAGTGGAACAAAGACGCCGCCCAATTCGTTTGTCCACCTGCCGCCCTGGAGCCTGACCAGACGCCACACCATCCACACTGGGACATGATCTGCGACCACATCGGCGCGGAACTGACGCCCGTGTTAGCCAAGTTGCCTTGGGCGATCGAGACAAACATCAGGACCGGCGGCGATTATATCCGGGCCTGGATCGCTTGTGCCTTCCGCGAGCCCTTTGAACAGCTTCCCTACCTGTTTCTGTGGGGCGGTGAGACTTCCGGCAAAAGCACCCTCCATGAAGCGTTGGGCCTCCTGGTGACCAAAGGCGTCGTCAAGGCGGACAAAGCGTTGACCAGTAACGAATTCAACGGTGAACTCGCCGGCGCGATTATTTGTGCTGTGGAGGAGAAGCAAATCAACAAGGTGGCAGGCGCCTATGCGAGGATGCGCGAATGGGTGACGGCGTTGGAAATAGCGATTCGCCGGATGCGAACCGACGTTTATTCAATCCCGAATTCCACGCACTGGATTCAAACGAACAACTGGAAGTCGGCGTGTCCAGTCTTTCCCGGCGACACGCGCGTCACCGTCATCTACGTCGATGGTTTCGCCGAGGGCGTCGAAATCGGCAAGAAAAAACTCTTGGGGATTTTGAAAGAGGAGGCAGCGCACTTCATCTATACACTGCTGCACCTGCCGCTCCCACCTGCCACGGAGCGCCTGCGGCTTCGTGTCGTTGAGACCGCGGGCAAGGAAAGTCTAGCGCTTGACAATTCGTCGGTGCTGCAATTTGTGCAAGAGAGTTGCGACCAGGGGCCGTTGCTCCGCGAGGGTCTTTCACGCCTATTTGAGGCTTACAAGAAATGGACGTGGCTCGTCGGCTTTGAATCCGTCAAACTTCAAGAATTCAAGGACCAGTTGTTTGCTGTGACTCGGAACAAGGTGCGAGACGAATGCCGACAAATAACAATTGGCGAACGCAAGGTGCCGCGCCGTTGAAGGCATTGCGCCTGAAAGGCAGCGGGGCATGACCTTGAGCAACTGGATCAAGTGGGCTTTTCGCCCATGCAATGGGAGGCATTCGTTCGACAGCCTTACCCTCGCCAAACAGGCGGCCCGCGACATGAACGCGCCCGTTGACCACGCTGATTTCCTTTCAGCGATGGAGGAGGCCGGATACCGCGTAGTCCGTCAGTTCGACGACTCGCACTTCTTCAATTGCCGGGACACGGCGGCGAAACGAAAGTTTTACCGACGGAAGTATGTGATGCTGGAGGACGTGCGACATCCACTCGCATGACGCAGGCGACGGCGAATGCCGTCCGCGCCGATGCTCTTGTCGCCCAGCGCGTCGTTCCTCCAAGCGACGCGCTGGGCATTTTCAACCCGCAAGACGCTTTGATTCTCGCCACATGATCGCTGGCGTTGAGCCGTAAGGCGTTCGAGGGCGTCAAGCCGTATTGAAACCAAGCCGGCCGGGGCCATGTCGGCATCGCACCCGGCGAACATCCGGGGATGAGAAACAACCATGAACTTGCGTAAGATCATTCGCGTCGTCGAATGCGATGGCCAATTGGGTTGGCAGGCATTCAGTTCTGGCAAGTGGCGACGCGCGACGGGCTGTGAGGTCGCGGACCTCGCGGAATCACACGGGCTGCGCGGCCGGCAACTCGACAAGGCGCTGAAGCGACTGCTCGACCATCCTGCGCGGGTCCCTGACCTTGGCGTGCCGGAATATGAGCAAGTCATGCGCCAGTTCTCCGCCCCGCGGTCGCCCGACTGGGACCTGGACCTGTGGCTGTTGTTTCACGAAATGCAAGCCTACATGGCGCGACGGCGTTTGCAGCGATTCCTTGCCGGCCGATTGCTGCCGGCCGGTCTTAGTCCCGCTGGCCTGGAGGCCGCGTACCGCCGCGCCGGCAACGAGGACTGGATTCCGAATTCCCTTTGGTCGCAAATCACACAGATCAATTGAGCGCGGCCGCCCTCCCGGCTTGCCGCTCGCCCCGCCGGTTTTTGATCCATTTCCGGCGGGGCTGTCTCACAGAAGGTGCAAGAGATGAATTACAAACTGCCCGATGGACCCCGCGCGGCTCGACTCAATGAGATTTCCGCGACGCCCTCCCTTGACGGAGAAATTCGCTTGGCGAGGCTTCTGGCCGAAGAAAGTGCGGCGGCGCGCGAAGGAAGCGCGATGGGCCTCCAGGCGACCGCGATTGTCGGCCGCCTCGTGGAGCGATCGCAAGTTGCCGAGATTGCTCGCGGGGCCTTGCTGCCTCGCGCCGCGGTTGTCGCGGTGGGGCGTGCGATGGCGCAAGCCGTCCTTGCCCGATGCGGCGGCCTCATCGGGTTCGATCAGGTCGCCCCGCTCCTTCTTCAGGACTTTGAACGGATCGTCCGCGCGGAGCGTCTCGTATCAGACGAGAAACGCCGAGCCTTGCCGGACGAAAGCAACAAGAATCAGGAGTAGACATGCAGTGCCAGAATGAAACTTGTACGGCGGAGGCGCACGTTTTGTATCTGCCGTACTGTGAGGATTGTTGGAACGAGGCACATTCCCTGTTGCCCAGTTCCGCCGGGCATTCCGTCGCATACGCCCATGTTCCAAGGCGTGCGAAGAAACAAAGCGATGATGACAGCAATCTCAGTCTTACCGATCGCGGGTATCGGCGGTAAATCCAATGTGAGGAAAGCAACTATGTCCGAAGAGCGAGAGAGAACAAATCGGGTCAACCACTTGTCGATGCGCGACGCCAAGGCTGAAGCCCGTGCCGCCGGCGCCGTGTCGGTTGACACCGTGGCCAGCTATCTTACCCTCTGCACTGATATGGCCGAGGTTGACAACACGTTGGCGGCCTTGCGGCGCAATCAGCCCCACCTACTCCGGCGGACACGCCGTTGAAAACACTGTCATTACAGTTGCCGACTGTGCGTCGGCGGCGAGGAAACGAAATGGACGAACAAAAACAGATCGACCGCGTGATACGCGGAATCGAACGGAGTCAGAGTGCCAGCGCAAAGCGGCGGGAAGCCGCGAACAGGATTCAAAGGGTGGTTGCAAAGTCTACCCGCGATTTTGTGTGCGTCAGACACACACCTATCCTACAGAGGGACCAATGAAAAATCTACAACCGAAGACCAACAGCAAGACCATCGTCACTCACCAGTCCCCGGACTTCGCCGGACTGAAGGTCGCGCAGGACATGCGCAAGGCGACGCGCGAGGCGTTGCGGCAGCACGTCCGGGACAGCGCGGCGCAGAAGAAATAGAGCGCTCGCCCAGTCGGGCTTGAGCGCAAAGCGCGGCGCGGCGGTCGCGTTGGGTCAAACGGTGTTGGCCGCCGCGCCGCGCAGGAAACACAGAGTCTATTCAGCCGCATTGTGCGGCAGCGTCGTCAACGCGAACCGCGGCGCTTGACGATCATTTCCTTTCGCGGGTGGAGAACGGTGTGATGCAGAATCTCGTATTTGTCGCGTGCGGTTGTGGCGTGTTTCGAGGGGGAGAGTGTTGACGGCGCAAGCCCGTTGACGCCTGATGCGAGCGGCTCCGCTGTTGCAGCCGCGCAATCCGCGGCGGCGGCTGGCGCCCTGACGCAGGAACTCTTCAACAAAGCGCTGGCGGAAGACCGTCGGAAGCACCAGGCGAAGCTCGAAAAGACCATCGAAGAAGTGCAAACGCGCGCTAACCTGACGGCGGCGGAGCGCGAGGCCCTGACCAATCAGTTGGACGACTTGCGGAAGGAGGGCCGCACGAAGGAGGCCCAGTTGGCTCACGAGCGGAAGCAACTGGAGGAGGATTACGAAAAGAAGCTGGCGGAAAAGGCAAAAGCCGCAGAGAAGTGGGAGCTTCGCTATCGTGAAGGCACCACGGAACGCGCGCTACTGGATGCGGCCGTCAGCGGAGATGCCTTCGACACGGAAACGATCATGGCCGTGTTGCGCCCCATGACCCAGTTGTCGGAAATCACCGATGCGTCGGGCAAAGGCACGGGCAGGTTCGAGGTCAAGGTCGATTTCCCGGACACCGATCCCAACACCGGAGAACCGATCAAGGCGTTGCATACGCCCCAATCCGCGGTGAAGCGGATGAAGGAGTTGCCGAATTACGTCAATCTCTTCAAGTCCGGCGTCGTCAGCGGCGCGGGGGCGAATGCGGCAACCGGCGGCCTTACGCCGGGCAGCAACGGCATGGTCGATCCCAGAAAGCTCTCAATGGAGCAATACATGGCACTTCGAGCCTCGGACCCTGCGAAGCTCGGATTGCGCCCTTCAAAAAGGGCCAGCATCGGTAAATTTCTTTGGCGGGACGGCGGACGCGCGGAGTGATTCGCGCGCCCGCCCATTTCATTCCCACCTCACCGCAGACCAGTGGATAAGCTCACTTGAAATACGGCGGCGTCCACCTTCCTTGATTTGTCCTGCTGGGATGCCGTGACGCCTTGAAACCTCGACCGGGCCTTATCGGCAGGCGCCAGGTTTCAATGAATGGGACCCGCAAGGCGTCATGGAATGCTGGAGGCTGGCGGGGTCTCAACCGAACGCCAAGTCTTCGCCTGTAGGAATTGTGCCGGTTGCATGGGCACCCGCTGTGTTGGCGTGCGTGGACCGAAAGAAGAATCACTCTAAGAAATCGCTTTGCGCTTGATCTCATTCATAGACAGCGCGCTGTCGAGAGTTCGGCGGCGGTTCAAAATCAATTTGGAGTGCATGACGATGAAAGCTCTCACGATGCGGATTTTCACGAAACGATTCTTTGCGCTGATCCACCAAGACCAGGCGGCAATCGTCGATTCCGTCCTCCGCGACCTTGAAATGGCGCGCCTCCGCGACCCCAACCCCGACAACAGATTGAGGGCAACGCAAATGATGAATCGGATCGTCG
>CAWBRF010000039.1:0-127388 GCA_963791075.1 uncultured Planctomycetia bacterium | reverse complement strand
CCACCGCAACGCTTGGCCTCAGCGGGGTCCTGACCTCGAACCGGAATGGTCTGCCCGCAACCAGTTCGGCCCGGTCAGCCGCCAGGCTAGGCTGCCATGAAAATGCCGAAAATCCACCTTCCAGTTCGACATAGGTCACCTGGTAATTGCCGGGCGGCGCGAAGACGCCGGGGCCGTGGCGATACCGACAACTAAACCCCTGATTCGCGTCGCATAGATCTATGGCTTCAATGTGCTTGCCGAGTATTACCTCACAGCCCGATGAATCGCGGGCTGGCTCTCCCTTTGCCGGCTTTTCGGCAAGTGCCATCGCCGGCGCGGCGCCGCAAAACGCGAGAACGAACCAGCCGACGAAACGTAACGCGTTGGTCCGGCAATTCATTTGGGCTCCAGCTTCGGCCTCTCCGTCGTCGTCGCCGGAGGCGGGACCGCGGGAAACTCCAGCGTAAACCGGCGCCGCGGCCGGGCGTGCTGTCCACGTCGATCCGGCCGCCGTGCTCGGCCAAAATCTTCTGCGAGACCGGCAGGCCCAACCCCGTGCCGCGCGACTTCTTCGAGGAAACAAAGGGGCTGAAAAGATGCTCGATCTGGTCGGCGGGAATGCCCGGCCCGTTGTCCTCGACCTCGATCCGCACGAGATTCTCCTCGGGCAAATGGCGGCAGCGGACTTCCACGCGGCCGGTCGGGCCGGTCTCCGCCGCCGCGTCGATCGCGTTGGTCACCACGTTGAGCACGGCGCGATGAATCCCCTCGGGATCGAAAATCATGTCCGGCGCCGCCGGACTGGGCTGCCAGACAATCTGGACGCCGGCCTCGCCCGCGCGGACGGCCATCAACTCCATCACGTCGTTGACCACGTCGCGGATGTTCGCCTTGACGAGGTCCGGCTCGCGCTCCTTGCTGAAGGTGAGCATGTCCATCACCAGGGTCGAAATCTTGTTTTGATTCTTCTCGACGATCTTCCAGCCCTTGCCGACGACCGATTCGTCGTGCTCCGAAAGGCCCAGCTCGATGAGATAACTGCCGCCGCGGATGCCCTGGAGGATGTTTTTAATATGGTGCGAAAGGGTTGTGATCGTCTGCCCCACCGCCGCCAATCGCTCCGCCTGGACCATGGCGGAATAGTAGCGGGTGTCTTCGACGGCCAGGGCCGCCTGGTGGCCGATGGCGATCATCAGCTTCAGGTGGTCCTCGGTGAATTTGTTGGCGCCGCCGCGCACGAGGGCCTGCTGCGGCGAGGTTGAGGTGTCGATGTAGATCGCGCCGACGACCCCGTAGCGGCCTTGCATCGGCACGCAAATCGCCTCGCGAACGCCCATCCGCACGATGCTCGCCGCCGGGTCCCATCGCTCGTCCTGCCGGGCGTCGCTGGTCAGGACGCCTTCGTTTCGCTCCGTCACGAAGTTGAGGATCGTCTTGCTGATCGTGAGCTTGCCGGCGGAGCGGAGCCCCTTGCGCGTGCGGCGGACCTTCGGCTCCAACCGCTTCTGCGCCGGATCGAAGAGCATGATGCAGCCGCGGTCCGCCTCCACCCACTCGAAAATCAACTCCATGATGCGGTTGAGCAACTGGTCGATGTCCAGCGTGTGGCTGACGGCCAAGGCCGTGCGATACATCACCTGGAGATTGCTCCTCGCCCGGGCGAGCCACGAGTCTTGCGGCAAGTCGGCGCGGAGGTCGAACACCCGGCTTCCCTCCTCCTGAGAGACCGAATGGATGATTCGCGATTGGTTGTTGGGCGGCGGCGCGGCGGCGATGTCGATCGAATCGGCCAGGTCCTCGCCGCCGCCGGAGGGGCCGGTATAGAGGATGAGCGTCCCGCCGACTTGGATTTGGTCGCCGCTGGAGAGGCGATGGGCGTGGACCTTTTGGCCGTTGACGAACGTGCCGTTGGAGTCTGTTCAGATCGGCGATGCTGAAATCGCCGTCGCCGCGGCGCAGTTCGGCGTGATGGCGAGAGACCTCGGTGTCGTGAATCTGCAGGGCGTTCGCGGCGTCGCGCCCCAAGCGGAGAACGGCGTCCTCCAGCTCAAAGCGCGTGCCCTGATCGTTTCCACGAATGACGAACAGCGATGCCACGCCCCCCGCCCCCCTGGCAAATTCAAAAGGTCCCCCTCTCCCTTTGGCTGCACTTTATGAAAACCTGGGGGAGGGGTTGGTATTTTCGTATTTTATGGTTTACGTAAAAATGGCTCTCCGAACACACGCAAATCCTTTGCCGAGAACCGTGTGCAGGAGAGCCAAGGATGGCTGGTCAAGCGTTTGCAGGAGCCTTCGGGCGTCCTCCGGAAGATTGGGCGGAATGGGTCACATGGCTGCAAATCGGCTTGCACGGCCGGTCGCGTTGGCGATTGCCCCTGGTTTTGACCGGGCTGCTGATGGCTCGGGGACGCCGCACCGTCAGCAGTTGGCTGCGGGCCGCCCAGTTGCAAGCCGACTACATCGACTATTATTACTTCAACGGCAGCGTCGGACGCAAGAGCAAAGAGGTGGCCACCCGGCTGTTTCAACTCTTGTTGAGCCACCTGCCGCTGCCCGAGCGGATCGTCCTCGCCTTGGACGACACGCCCACGGCCCGCTACGGTCCCAAGGTCGAAGGCGCGGGGCTGCACCACAACCCTACTTCGGGACCCGACGACCACAAGTTTGTCTACGGGCACGTTTGGGTGACGTTGGCCTGGGTGGTGCGTCATCCCTTGTGGCACACGATCGGCCTGCCGCTGCTGGCTCGGCTCTACGTGAAAGCCAAGGACGTGCCGCCGTTGGCCCAACGGTATGGGTGGGTGTTTCAGACCAAACTGCAACTGGCGATCGATCTCATCCAATGGGCCGCAAATACGCTCAAACCGTTGGGCAAGCCGCTCTGGCTGGTCATGGACGGCGCCTACGCCTATCGGCCGTTGTTGAAACCGATTCTGGCCATGGGGATCACCGTGGTCAGTCGCCTGCGAAAAGACGCCGGCTTGCGAACACTGCCCCCCCGGAAACGGCGCGGGCAGCGGGGCAAACGCAAGTACGGAAAGGAGAAAATCAGTCTGGCCAAGCGGGCGGCGCATCCGGCCGGTTGGCAGGCCATCGAAGCAGTGCTCTACGGCGGGCAACTGGCGACCAAGACGTACAAGACCTTCTTGGCAACTTGGCCGGTTGTGGGCGGGGTCATCCGCGTGGTGCTGGTGCGCGAGTCGGGTGGGCGTTGGGACGCGTTTTTCTGTACCGATCCGACGGCCACGGTCCGTCAAATTTTGGAGTGTTACGCCGACCGCTCGGCGATCGAACAGATATTTCACGACATCAAGGAGATTTGGGGGGCAGGACAACAACAGGTCCGCAACCTTTGGCGAAATATCGGCTGCTTCCACCTGAACCTTTGGATGCACACGCTCGTGGAAATGTGGGCTTGGCATCGCCTCGCGGAAGAAATCCGCGACCGGAGCGGCTCGCCATGGGACGACGCCACCCGTCGTCCGTCGCACGGGGACCGTCGCAAGGCCTTGCGCGACAAGTGGTTCGACAACGTATTTTCGGCCGCTCTGGTAAAACACAAGATACCTAAAGAAATCCAAAACCTACTGAACTCCCTCGCCCGCTTGGCTGCTTAACGTCTCATGTCTTCATAAAGTGCAGCCTTTGGGAGAGGGTTCGGGTGAGGGGAATCTTCGCAAGGCGTCGTTCTGCGGATCCCGGCTTTCTCCAACGCCCCTCACCCCGGCCCTCTCCCAAAGGGAGAGGGGGACTTCCCTTGTGCGCCGCCGGGCAATCCGCAAAGGTCCAGCCGCTAACCGCGGCGGCCCACAAGCAATTCTTCGATTTTACGAACCAAGGGGCCATAGTGGTAGGGCTTGGCGACGAATTCCCCGTCGGTGGGCGGTTTTCCCCGACGGATGCTGCCGAGAAGGACCAACGGGGCGTGCTCCGAGCGGGAGTGCTCGGCAAACGGGGCGGACAGGGCGTCCGTGTTGGCCCCTGCGTCCTCGACGTCCAGCACGATCAGGTCCGGATGATGTCGTCGGGCCATTTCCAGCCCTTGCCTGGCGCCGGAGGCGGAAAAAGTCCGCATCCCGCGTCGCTCCAAGGCCGTTTGCAGAACTTCGCGCGTCTCCTCGGAAGAATCGACGATCAGCACGCTTCGCTGGCTGTCCAAAGCAACACCCTCCGTGGCGTGGTTGAGCCAAACATCCTTGTCGGCTCAATTCGGTCGGCAGGCCCCGCAAGGCATAAAACCCGGCGGGAGGGTGAGAGAATAACGATTGCGGTGTTTCGTGTCAAAGCGGATTCTCGCGAAACCGCAAGCGAGGGAGGCAGCTAGCCATCCTGTGCAGTCAACCCATTTCCACCAGTCAGCTCCGGGGCCTGGAGCAGTCGCGGGATCTTTTCCGTCGGCGAAAGCTCGGCGATCTGCTCGTCCGCGCCGCCGGCCCCGAGTTCGCGGAACTTCCGCGCCGTGACCAAGACCCGCGATTCCAGCGACGCCGCCGCCTTGTTATAGGCCTCGGTGGCCCCGGCCAGCCTGTCGCCAACGTCGGCGAAATGCTCCCCCATCGTCGCCAACCGCTTGTAAAGGTCCTTGCCAAGGTCGCTGATCTCCTTGGCGTTTTGGGCCAGCACCTCCTGCCGCCATCCGTAAGCCACCGCCCGCAATAACGCGATCAACGTCGTCGGCGTGGCGACAATCACGTTCTGCTCGACGCCCGCCTCGATCAATCCGGGGTCTTGCTCCAGGGCGGCGCTGAAGAAGACTTCGCCGGGAAGAAAGAGGACGACGAACTCCGGGGCGGGGTCGAACTCCTGCAAGTACGATTTCTTTCCCAAAGCGGCAATGTGGTTTCGCACTTGCCGGGCGTGGTCCTGGAGGAAAGCGGTCCGCGTGGGCTCCTGTCCTTGGCCTCGATCGCATTCAGATAGGCGGACAAAGGGGCCTTCGCGTCCACGACGATGTTCTTTACGCCCGGCAGGCGGACCAACATATCCGGACGCAGCCGCCCATCCTCGGCATCGGTGCTCTGCTGCTCGAAGAAATCGCAGTGGTCCAACATGCCGGCCATTTCCACCACCCGCTTCAGTTGGATCTCTCCCCAGCGGCCGCGAACTTGCGGCCGGCCGCAGGGCCTGCACCAGGTTGCCGGTCTCGGTCTGCAGTTGCCGCTGCGAATCCAACAGCGACTTGACCTGTTCGGTCAAGCCGCTGTAGGCCCCGGCGCGGGCCTTTTCCATCTCGCCGATCTTCGAGTCCACCTTCTCCAGCGACTCCTTCACCGGTTTGACCATTTCCTGGGTCGCCGTTTGGCGTTTTTCCAGGTCGCCCTTGGCCGCGTCCTGAAACTTCTCCAGCGATGTCTTCGCCAATTCCAGGAACGACTGGTTGTTGCTCTTCAGTGCCTCGGACGGCGAGGGCTTTGAAGGCGTCGGACAGTTTCTGTTGGGCGTCGTTCAGGACGGCCAACTTCTCCTCGGCCTGTTTGCGTTCCTGATGAGGGTCGTCGCCAGTTGCGACGACTTTGGCTTGCAGCTTCGACTCGGCGGCCTGGTGCTCGGCGATCTGCCTTCGAGTTCCTGCACCTTGGCGTCTAGCCCGTCGATGGTCTGGTCGCGGGCGGCGAGCCGTTCGCTCAGGACGATCCGCTCCGCATCGGCCTCGCTCTTGCCGCGGTCGTAGGCGTGCTGAATCTTGGCCCGCAGCAGGAGCCAGACGGCCCCGCCGCCGACGGCCAGGCCGATGAGCAGGAGCACGATGGGGAGGAAGCTGGTCCATGATTCTCCTCTCCCTTGGGAGAGGGCGGGGGTGAGGGCGTTGCGGAGGAGTCTGGCGACCGGAAAAGCAAGCGTCTGCGGCAATTCCCCTCACCCTAGCCCTCTCCCGGAGGGAGAGGGGACCTTGCACTCGCAACCTTCGCCCCTTCAGCATACCGCCACGGCTATTTTTCCGCCAGCTTCCGCAAGACGGCCGGCAGAATGCCGCCGTGGCGGTAATACTCCAGTTCGACCGGCGTGTCGATGAGCACCCGCACGGGGAAACTTCGCGTCGAGCCGTCGGCCGCCGTGGCCGAGACGGTCAACTCGGCCCGCGGCTGCAAGCTGTCGTCGAGATCGGGGATGTCGAAGGTCTCCTCGCCGGTCAGGCCGAGGGTTTCCCAGGTCTGGCCGGGGGGAAGCTCCAGGGGCAGCACGCCCATGCCGACGAGGTTGCTGCGGTGGATGCGTTCGAAGCTGGTCGCCAGGACGGCCCGGACGCCGAGAAGATGCGTCGCCCTTGGCGGCCCAGTCGCGGCTGCTGCCCGCGCCGTATTCTTCGCCGGCGAAGACCAGCAGCGGCACGCCCTCGGCCTTATACTGCATGGCCGCCTCGAAGACGGTCATCGGCCCGGCCGTCGGGCAGATGGCGGGTGACGCCGCCCTCGGTGCCGGGGGCCAGGAGGTTGCGGATGCGGATGTTGGCGAAGCGTGCCGCGGGTCATCACCCGGTCGTTGCCGCGCCGCGACCCGTAGCTGTTGAAGTCCACCGGGGCGACGCCCTGCTCTTGCAGATAGCTTGCCCGGCCGGGCTGGAGGCGGCGATCGACCCGGCGGGCGAAATGTGATCGGTCGTCACCGAATCGCCCAAGGCCGCCAGACACCCGCGCCGCGCGGATCGGCCGGATCGGCCCCGGCTGGGCGGGCAAGTCGAGCAAGAAGGGCGGCTCCTGGATATAGGTGCTGGCCGGGTCCCAGGCGATACAATTCGCTCTCGGCGACCGGCAAGGCAGTCCCACGTCCGCATCGCCGTCGAAGACGTGGCCGTAGCGGGTGCGAAACATTTCGGGCCGAACCGCCTGCGCCGCCGCGGCGGCAATCTCCGGGCGCTGGGCCACACGTCCCTCAAGTAGACCGGCCGGCCGTCGCGGCCCATGCCCAGCGGCTCGGTCGGTCAAATCGATGTCCGTGGCGCCGGCCAGGGCATAGGCGACGACCAGCGGCGGGCTGGCCAGATAATTCGCCTTCACCAGCGGATTGATGCGGCCCTCGAAATTGCGGTTGCCGCTCAAGACCGCCGCCGCCACGAGGTTGCCCTCGTGGACCGCCTCGGCCACCGGCTCGGGCAGCGGCCCGCTGTTGCCGATGCACGTCGTGCAGCCATAGCCGACGGTGTGGAAGCCAAGTTCGTCCAACGGCTTGTCCAGCCCGGTCTTGTGCAGGTAATCGGTCACCACGCGGCTGCCGGGGGCGAGGCTCGTCTTCACGTAGCGGCGGGACCTTGAGGCCCCGCTCGACCGCCTTCTTGGCCAGCATTCCGGCGGCCAGCATGACGTCGGGATTGCTGGTGTTCGTGCAACTGGTGATGGCGGCGATCACCACGGCGCCGTGGCCGATGGTCTCGCTGCGGCCGTCGCCCGGCGACGGTTGCCGTTCGCCCCACTTCGGCTCTCGGCCAGGCCGAAGCCGCGCTGGCTCGGGCGGGGCGTGCAACGACTGGTGAAACGCCTCCTTCACCCCTGCCCAGCGGCACGCGGTCCTGGGGCCGCTTCGGCCCCGCCACGCAGGGCTCGATCGTGCCCAGGTCCAGCCGAGAACCTTGCTGTACTGCGGCGTTCTCCTCGTGGCCGTCGCCGCCGGCCGCGCGAAAGAGTTGCTGCTCCTTGGCGTAGCGCTCGACCAGTTGCACCTCGCAGTCCGAGCGGCCCGTCTCGCGGAGATAGGCCAAGGTCTGCTCGTCGATGGGGAAGAAGCCCACGGTGGCGCCGTACTCGGGCGCCATGTTGGCCACCAGGGCCCGATCGGCCACTTTCAGGCGATTCATCGCCGGGCCAAAGATATTCGACAAACTTGTTCACCACCCCCTCTTTGCGGAGGATTTGCGTGAGCGTGAGCACCAGGTCGGTGGCCGTGCTGCCCGGCGGGCAGTTGGCCGGAAAGCTCGAAGCCGACCACCTCGGGCGCGAGCATGTAGAGCGGCTGGCCGAGCATGACGGCCTCGGCCTCGATGCCGCCCACGCCCCAGCCCAGCACGCCCAGGCCGTTGATCATCGTCGTGTGGCTGTCGGTGCCGACCAGGGTGTCGGGCAGGGCGACCGGCCCGGCGGCGTCCTCGCGAAGAAAGACGCACTTGGCCAGGAACTCCAGATTCACCTGGTGGACGATTCCCGACCGAAGGCGGCACGACGCGGAAATTTTCGAACGCCTTCTGCCCCCAGCGGAGCAACTCGTAGCGCTCGCGGTTCCGCTGGAATTCCATCGCGACGTTCTGCGCCAATGCCGTCGGGCGAGCCGAAGAAATCGACCTGCACCGAATGGTCGATCACCAGGTCGACCGGCACGAGCGGGTTGATCCGCTTCGGGTCGCCGCCGAAGCCGCTCGCATGGCGCTCCGCATGGCGGCCAAATCGACCACCGCGGGCACGCCGGTAAAGTCCTGCAGGAGCACCCGGGCCGGCTTGAAGGGGACCTCGATTGCCGCCCGCCCGAGACGCGTTCCAACCGGCCAGGTCTTTCACATCGTCCGCGGACACTGGCCGACCCGTCGCAGTTCCGCAACACCGCCTCCAGCAGCACGCGGATCGAATAGGGCAAACGCCCGATCTTCGTCAGCCCGGCGTCTTCCAGCTTGCCGAGACGATAGATGCCCGACAGCCCGCTGCCGGTTTCAAACGTGTCGCGGGCGTGGAAGGGGTCGGGGAGCGACGGATTTGCGGTCACGTATTTTCCTTAAAGAACTGGGTGGTTTGAATTCAAGTGTCCCCTCTCCCTTTGGGAGAGGGTTAGGGTGAGGGCCGGATCGTCGAAAGCGCCGCCCTCACCCTATCCCTCTCCCGGAGGGAGAGGGGACCGCTCACAAACGTCTCCCGCCGGCCAATACGGCGGCGGCGGGGCTGCAATCGTGATCTTGTCTTTGCTCAGCGGATGGCGAAACGTCAAACTTCGCGCGTGCAGGGCAATCGCCCGCAGGCGCAGGTCCTCGTGCTGCGGGCCGAACGCCGCGGTCGAACCGTACTGGGCGTCGCCCAGCAGCGGATGGCCCCGCGAGGCTGCCTGAACGCGAATCTGGTGCGTACGGCCGGTCTCCAGGGTGATCTCCAACCAGGTCCCCCAATCTGCGGCGGTCAGCACGCGATAGTGGAGCACCGCCTTCCGCCCCTGGGGATGGCCCTGGGCGACAACCTCCGCGCGCGGCACGCCCGGTATTTTATACACAAAGTCCTCCCACGTGCCAGTGTCCGGCGGATTTGCCCCTCGGCGCAGGCCCAATAGACCTTGTGGACTTTCCGCTTTTCGAACTGTTCGCCCAGCCGCCGGGTCGTGCGGTAGTCCTTGGCGAAGATCATCACTCCGGTGGCCGGACGGTCGAGTCGATGCGGCAGGCCGAGATAAACGTCTTCCGCTGCGCCCTCTCGCCGCTTGAGGAACTCCTTGATTTGCACTTCCAGGCTGTCGATGCCCGGCGGGGCCTGCGTGAGCACGCCCGCATGTTTGCACACGACCAGGCACGGCCCGTCTTCGTAGAGGATGTCGAAATCTTGGTTCATGGGGGAAGACAGAGGGATTGGGGATTCGAGAGGGCAAAAGGATGAAGGATGAAGGATGATCGGTTTTTCGCCTTCCGCGCCCATCGGCCCGCCTTTCACTTTCCAATCCCCAATCCCTAATCCCCAATCCCTCCTTACTCTTCATACGTACCACGACATGATCGCATCGACCATTCGCGGCGAGAGCCGGTTCATCCAGGAGAGCAACTTGCCCCAACGATAGGGGATGATCTCGTGCGTGCCGCGGCGGATTGCCCGCACCATCTGCCGGGCGACGGCGGCGGCCGTGACCGGGGCGTGTTCCGGCCAACTCGGCCCGCCTTTGTCCTCAAGGAGCTTGTCGAAAAACTCGGTTTCGGTTGTGCCGGGACTGACGACGAGGACGTCGATGCCCTGCTTCACCCATTCCGCGCGGATCGACTCGCTGAATCCGCGGACGGCGAACTTGCTCGCCGCGTACGCGCTGTTGTAGGGCGCCCCGCGATGTCCGAGGATCGAACTGACGTTCACCACGATCGGCCTGCTGCCCTTGGCCAGCAGCGGCAAGGCGAGCCGGGTCATCTCGACCAGGGCGAAGAAATTGACCTCCATGACGCGGCGGACGCGCACCGGATCGGCGTCGCGGAACAGGCCCGTGGCGCCCACCCCGGCGTTGTTCACCAGCACGTCCAGCCCGCCAAAGCAATCGACGGCCGTTTGGATCGTCTTCGCGCGGACCTCGGGCTGGGTGATGTCGCCGGCGACCCATTCGACGCGGCCGCCCTCGGCAGCGATCTGCCCGGCCAACTCGCGAAGCCGATCCTCGCGCCGGGCGGTGGCGACGACCTTGCGCCCTGCCGGGCAAGCTCGCGGGCGACTTCCCGGCCGATGCCGCTGGAGGCCCCGGTGACGATGGCGCGACTTCCTTGAATTGCACGTCTGGACATGGATAGGACAGCGGGATTCTGGGTTGCAGATTATCGCACGCGGCCGGGTCCGTCCGTCGCTTCCGCCGCATCGCCGCTGGGCCGACGGCGATCGCGAATGACGACGCCGTCCTCGTGAAGCCGGCTGAGCAGAGGGGCCGAAATGCGGCAGTGAACGCTCACCCGCTCGTCGAGATACTTCTTCGAGAGGATCTCGCCGTGCGAGGCCAGGTAGGCCAACAACCGGCCGTTGTCCACGCCCATCTCCACGTCCACGTCGAGGAAACTGCGGCTCAAGGCGTCGCTCACCGCGGCGGCCAGTTCCCGCAGGCCCGCGCCGCTTGCGGCGCTGATGGGGATGGCGCTGGGATAGCGGCCCAACAGGCCGTCCAGCCGGCTGCGGTCCGGCAACGCGTCGATCTTGTTGATCACCAACAGCGTGTCCTTCTGGCGGATGTCGATCTCCTCGAGCACCTTGTAGGCGGCGTCGATCTGCTCGTAAACGGCCGGATTGGCGGCGTCGGCCACGTGCAGGAGCAGGTTCGGCCTGCCGGGCCTCTTCCAGCGTCGCCTTGAAGCTGGCGATCAAGTGGTGCGGCAGGTCGCGAATGAAGCCGACCGTGTCGCTCAGCAGCACCGGTCCCCAGCCGGGAAGCTGCCAGCGGCGGGTGCGCGTGTCGAGCGTGGCGAACAGGGCGTCGTCGACGTACACGTCCGCGCCGGTCAAGGCGTTCAAGAGCGTGCTCTTGCCGGCGTTGGTGTAGCCGACCAGCGAGACGGTCATCTGCCCGCGGCGCGCCGCCACCTCGCGCTGGCGGCGGGCCTCGATCGCTCGCAATTCCGCGCTTCAAGTCGATGATTCGCCGCTCCACCAGGCGGCGGTCTTCTTCCAGTTGCTTTTCGCCCGGTCCGCGGAGGCCCACCCCCTTTTTCTGCCGCGACAGGTGCGTCCACATCCGCTTCAGCCGCGGCATGGCGTATTCCAACTGGGCCAGTTCGACGGCCAGCCGGGCCTCGTGGGTCTCGGCCCGCCCGGCGAAGATGTCGAGGATCAACTCGGTGCGGTCGAGGACCTTCACCCCGACGACCCGCTCCAGGTTGCGGATCTTGCCCCGGACTGAGGTCGTTGTCGAAGATGATTACGTCGGCGTCGGTGCGCCGCGGTCAAGGAGGTCAGCTCCTCGACCTTGCCTTTGCCGAGATAGGTTGCGGCGTCGGGGGCCTCGCGTCGCTGAACCAGTCTGCCCGACCACGCGGGCGCCGGCCGCAGCGGCCAGCCCCGTCAAGCTCCTCCAGCGGCGCATCGCCGTCGCCGCCGCAGCCGGGCAAGAGCACGCCCACCAGCACGGCGGCCTCGCTCGTCAGGCCGTCCTCGCGTCCAGGCTCCGTGAACGTGAATTGCTTCCGCCGAAAATTCTGATTTGAAGACATTAGCTGACGCAGATGAGAAATGAAGGATGAGGGATGAGGGATGAAAGAGCGAAGGGTGTGAAGAGGCCCAACAGCCGCGCAGAGGACGTTGAACGCGAGTCCATTCTTGCATCTGCCGTCAGCGTTTTCGCGGTTTACATCGCCTTCATACCCTTCACACGGTTCGCACTCTTCACACATTTCCCGCCTTCCTCCCTTTGCGGATCTTCATCCCTCATCTCTCATCCCTCATCCTGCCCCGTGAGCAAATGACAATAACTCTCGTACCGCCGCTCGTCCAGGCGGCCGTCGGCCACGGCATCCTTGACGGCGCAATCCTCCTCGTGCGTGTGCGTGCAGTCGGGGAAGCGGCAGAGGCTGACGTAGCTGCGCAAATCGCGGTAATAGCCGGCCACCTCCTCGGCAATCACGTCCCAAAGCTGGAACTGCCGCATGCCCGGCGTGTCGACCACATACCCCCCGCAAGCCAGCGGCAAGAGCCGGGCGACGGTGGTCGTGTGCTGTCCTTTTTCGTTTTCTTCGCTGACCTCGGACACGGGAAGGCGGAGCGAGGGATCGACGGCATTCAACAGCGACGACTTGCCCACGCCGCTCTGCCCGGCGACGACGCTTTCCCGGCCGCGCCAGCGGCGGCGCGAAGCGCTCGATTCCGAAGCCGGTCTTCGCGCTGAGCAGGAGGACCTCGTAGCCCATGCGGCTGTAGACCCCGGCCAGCGGCTCCAGGTCGGCCGGATCGACCAGGTCGATCTTGTTGATGCAGACGACGGGCCGCACGCGGCCCTTTTCCGCCGCCAGGAGCATGCGGTCGATCAGGTTCGGCTTCAGCCGCGGCTCGGCGGCGCTGGCGACGATCAACAGTTGATCGACGTTGGCGACGAGGACTTGCTGGCGGCCGCGAACCTCGCGGGAAATGATCCCGTGGCGCGGCTCGACGCGCTCGATGAATCCTTCGTTCTGCGGCGAATTTTCCAGCGGCCGCAAGAGCACGCGGTCGCCCGCCGCCACCACGTTCCGCTGCTCCGTGCTCAGGGTTTTCAGCAGCCGCCGCGTGGCGCACTGGAAGATGCGGCCGTCCTCGCCGCGGACGGTGCTCGTCAAGCCCTGGACCGAGAGCACGCGGCCGCGGCAGCACGCCGCCTCGTCCACGTCCAATTGCAGCGTTGAAGGCCGGCTCGTCGCCGCCGGAGGCCTCGCGACCGCTGGATGGTGCGGCGGCGGGTGAGGTCGCCTTTGCCGCTGACCCGCTCGTTCTGCGGCGGGGCCTCTTCCTGAAAGCCATGCTCGTCGAATTGGCGGGTCCAATCGGTGCGGCGGGCACGGACGTTGCGGTTCTTGCGGAAGTCGGCGCGAATCTTCTTCTCTTTGGCCATCAGACGGGTTTGTGGAACTTGAACTGGCCCGGCTCGTCGTTGGCCCGACCTCGAACCGCGCCGGCTCGTCGTCGGGGCTCGGGGCCTGCGGCATCGCGAGGATCTTCCGCCGCTCCAGCCCGGCGCGCTCCAGCAGCGACTTGCCGAACACGTCCGACTCGGGCGACCTCCGGCGGCGGCGGTCCGACCGCCCCAAGGTCCACCGGCGAATACTTCACCACATACTGATGCTTGGCGATCGACAGGACGTCGCCCGGATCGACCCGCTTGTCCGTCACCCGCACCCCGTTGACCTTCACGCCGTTGCGGCTGTTGCAGATCGCGGACGTGCCAATATCCGCCATTGACAGTCAACTGGCAATGATGGGCGGAGACGTTGGAGAATCGCAAGACGATGTCGCAACTCTCTCGCCGCCCGACCAGTAGACTCTTTTTCAACAATGGAATTGGGTCCCCTCCACCCACCGGCAGAAGCTCACCATACATGCGTGTTCCCTTGTCCTCGGTTTCAATGTGGTATAGGATTCACACCCTACTTTTAGTGTAGTCTGGTGCTACTATGGGGTCAAACGATTTTTTCGCCGCTCCACCGCCGACGCCCACCTCCTGGCGCTCCGCCGGACTTCGTTACTATAGCCGGAATTTCTTTTATCGCAAGAAGTTTGGACGCGCGGTCTGGAAGGTGAGCCTCGACGCCGGCTGCACCTGCCCTAACCGCGACGGGTCGCTGGGCGCCGCGGGTTGCGTTTTTTGCAACCCGGAAAGCTTCAGCCCCAGCCGGCGATTGCGGCTCGATTCGATCCCCGCCCAACTCGACGCGGGCATCCGCCGCATCCGCGCCCGGCACAACGTCGACAAATTTGTCGCCTATTTTCAGCCCGCCACAAACACCTATGGCGCCGCTCGACCGCCTGCACCGCCGTTTCGAGGAGGCCGCAGCCCACCCCAGTGTTGTGGGCGTGGCCATCGGCACGCGGCCCGACTGCGCCGGCGATGCGGCCTTGGACATTTTGACCGATCTAGCCTCCCGGACTTGGGTTACGCTCGAACTCGGACTGCAAACGATCCACGACCGCTCGCTCGACTGGCTCGGCCGCGGCCATCGCGCCGACAGCTTTTTCGATGCGCTCCGGCGGATCCGGCGGAGGGGGCTGGAAGTCGGGGTTCACGTCATTTTGGGCCTTCCCGGCGAGTCGCCCGACGACATGCTGGCGACCGCCCGGGCGATCGCCGGATTGGACGTCGCCTCGGTCAAACTGCACAATCTTTACGCCGTGCGAAACACGCGGCTGGCGGACATGGTCGCGACAGGCGAAGTTGGCCTCCTCGGACGCGACGAATATGTCACTTATGCGGTTAACTTTATGGAAGCGCTTTCCCCGGATTGCGTGATTGACCGCCTCAGCGGCGATGCCCCGCGGGAGTTTTTGATTGGTCCGCATTGGTGTTTGGACAAGTCGGCGATTCGCGCCGCGGTTGAGGCGGAGTTCGTTCGGCGGGGGAGTTGGCAGGGGTGCAGGTGGGAGGGCGTGCGCGGCGATGCCGGGCTAGGCGCCCCATAGCAGCGGCCGCGGAACTTGTTTGGCATTGACCGCTTCCTGGCGCCTATTGTGAACTAAGTGGCCCCTTTTCTCGACCCAGCTTTTTCGGAAGAGAAGAGCAGAACGTTCCCGTTCGCCCTCACTTGCCTTCCGCCAGAAAACGGCTGAGGGCCTCGATCCAATCCGTCCGCGCACGAGCAAGGTCTTCGAGCTTATAACGGGTGTACGCGTGCTTCGATTTCCCTGCACCGACGTACCAAAGGAAACCGCCCTCAAGGAAGGATCTTGCCTTCCCAGACGGGCGAGAAAAACCTTGCGGCTCGAAGTAGGGTGGGATATATGCCGAGGGGGGAACGGGACAAAACGGGTGGGCTATACCCAGGAACGTTCCTTGATGCGCATCCACGTCATCAAAGCCCGGTTGTCGTTGCCCTCTGGCGGTTGGAGCGCCCTGAGGGTGCAAAGCCACTGGTAGGCTCTCGTGCGACGGTCGCCCTGTATACTCCCGGCAAGTTCCCCAATCCCGGTGACGCCATAGAGCACGGCGTCATGATTGGGCATCATGGTTGGCAGGGCCCTGCATACCGCCTCAATGCCGTAAAGTTCATAGAGTCCGAGGTATAGCGGAATCCCTGGATGGGCGACCAGGAACGCTTCGCCGCTTTTCTGGTCAAGCAGGCTTGCCAAGGCAATATAGGTGAATTCGTTCACACCATTGTCAAACGTCCGCGGGACGCCGTTTCGCGGCGTTGCCGACTCCCAGTCTCCAATTGCCTTCTCCAAATAAACGCGGTCAGCTTTCCTCGGGCACCTGCGAACGCAAAGCGAGGCCCACCGCCCCGCCAGCCAGTAATTCCCGTCGCCGGGACCCGGAATGCGAGGCAAAGCGTGCAGAGACTTGAGGATATTTTCTCTAGGCACATGCTTGTCCGCCCAGCGCAAGGCGTGCTCAACCGGCCAAAGGTCCGGCTGCTCGGGCCATTCGATTTGCGTTAAGAGAAACCATGCCCTCTCCGGAGGCATCGCCGTTATGCGCCCCCACACCCGCTGTATCAGCTCGGGGTCGGGGTGACGCTGTTTGTACCTGTCCGCTGGCCCCAGAATTTTTTCCCAGTAGGCGATGCTGAACTCCTCCTGCCGGAAGCCCTCCGAGTCGGCCTTCTGCGCCTCGTCCCGCTCTGCCCCCAGCGCCAGACACCCATAAGCGATAAGACCGGCGAGGATGATTCCGATCGCAGAACGCATGGCGAATTCCTCCTTGGCGGCTCGGATTCGGGACACGATACCCAATCCTTTGACTTGGGTCAATTCCTCGATGGGTTGCAGGCCCATTTTCCGTCCGCCTGCGCCATAGCCGACAGCCATCGCCGAGCGCCGCAGACCTACCACTCGCGCAGGCGGCGACCCCCAACGGAAGGAGAAAAGCGGGAATCCGGGACGTAGCCGCGTCGCCGGCTCCGCCGCTCTGCTCGCTTCGCACGACGGATTGCGTTAGAATTGGCTGGGGCGTTGCGGCAAATCATCGATAGGAGGGTGCCCGATGGAGAGCACAATGGGACGAGTGTTGACGCAGATTACGGTTGAAAACCTGGGCGATCTTATCAAGGCGCGGGAGGGGACTCTTGCTTCCGCCGAGGTCCGCCGGGCAACGGCAGACGACGCCCTGGTCGATACGGGCGCCACGACGCTTGCTTTGCCAACGCGTCTGATCCGCCAACTTGGCCTGACGAAGGTTCGAGAGAAAAATGTCAAGTCCGCGATTGGCATCGGGACGGCTTCCATCTACGAGGCGGTGCGGCTAACCATCCAAGACCGATCCTGCACCGTCGATGTGATGGAAGTCCCCGACGAGGTTCCCATCCTGGTCGGCCAAATTCCCCTGGAGATGCTCGACCTGGTGGTCGATCCGCGAGGGTGTCGCTTGACGGGCAACCCTGCCCACAACTTCGAGTGGACGTTCGAACTCTATTAGGCCTTGCGGGCAAACCGCATACCAGCCCGAAGCGCCAGCGAGGGCAACGCCGACCGGGCGTCCCTCGCTGGCGCTTCGGGCTGGTATCGGCCCTAATAAGCCCGCTTTTCCGACAACCCCCCCCTTCCCCGTTTCGCCCTTCCCGCGTAAGGTTAGAACTGAGTAGGGTTGGGAGTGGACCGGATGGTCGCCGGCCGCGCTTGCCTTCGGGCTGCCATATCGGCCCACATGCGCTCGCGGCGGGAGGAAAGTCCGGGCTCCGCAGGACACGGTGATGGGCAACGCCCACCGGCCGCAAGGCTAGGGAAAGTGCAACAGAAAGCAGACCGCCGCGCAGGCTTCGGCCCGCGCGGTAAGGGTGAAACGGCGAGGTAAGAGCTCACCAGCAGGTTGGGCGACCAGCCTGGCTAGGCAAACCCCATCGGGAGCAAGGTCAAACAGGGGGTGCCGGCTTGCGCCGCGGCACACAAGTTGCCGCAGCGGCCCGGCGGGCTGGTCCGGCCCGAAGCCCTCGGGTAGACCGCTGGAGGAGCCGAGCAATCGGCTTCCTAGAGAAATGGCCATCGCCCGGCCGACGGCTTCGGTCGCCGGCCGGGTACAGAACCCGGCTTATAGGTCCACTCCCACCCGCTCTATTCTTCCGCTTCCGCCATTTCCGTCGCCTCGGCCCCCACTTCCGCGGCGTCGTTCTCGGCGATCTCGACCGGAACCAGTTCGCCGTCCGCAAACTGCAACAGCTTCGAGATGCACAGCTTGTTCATGCTCGTATTGTACTCGTGGGCCTCCACCTTCAGGGCATCGTGCATCGAACGCGGAATGCGGACCGTAATCACCCGCGTCGGTTCGCTGGGCTTCTTCTCCGGCGGCTTGGCCGCCCGCTCCTTTTGCTCTTTTTCCTCTTCGGTGAGTTTGGGCGGCTTGTACTCCCGGAGTTTTTTGAGCATCTGCTGTAGCTGGCGGTAAGTATCCGTTGTCTCGAACTCGCGGATCTCCTCCACTGTGGGGTAGTAGCGTCGGATCACCCCCCGCAGCCCGAAAACTTCTCGGTAGAATCTCACCCAATCATCGCGACTGGTTTCAAAAAGACGATCGGCCGCCTCCTGGACCACATACTCCCTGTCGAATTCACTCACTGGCGCCTCCTTTTGCCTGGCCGCGGTCGTCCTTCCCCGCTCCTGTAGCGTGTGGATGTGCGGTCCCACCTAAGCTTCCGCGGGAAGGCAAGCGGGCGCGAGGGGGGCGACGTTGCCGACCACAGGGCGAGCGCCCTGCGAGTCAAAAACAGAGAAAACTCTTTGTGTCATCAAACAGACGACACCGCGGACCACTTTCCCCGAAAGAACGCTTGAATGACTTTTGGCGAGGGTCGCAAGTCGTCCAAGCAGGCGTTTTGGGAAGCCGCGGACTCGCCGCGCAAGCATTGACGCAAGTGATTGCAGTGAAACATTTTGGACTGGATGACTTGACTTAGTATCGTTTTACCAAGTGTCCAGTCAAGGGGCGAAGTGGGAAAAAAACAAAAGGGAACGCTAATTCCCACCGATCTGCACGGATGCCGACAATCCATGAAAATCAGCGGTGATTGGCGTTCCCCTTGCAGCGCGCCACTCAAGTACGAGCAGCGGCACGGCGCGGGAAGCGTCTGACTTACGTCGCCCCGCCCAATCCGGCGGCAAACTTGTCGAAGAACTCGACGCACGGGATCATGTCCGGCACGGAATTCTCCCAGTTATACTCCCACTCGATCGCGAAGACCGCCTTGACCCCCTGGCGATGGACCTCGGTGAGCATCCCGGGAACGTCGCAGACGCCGGTCCCCCAGGCCACGTCATGGGAGTCGCCGCCGAACTTGTTGAGGTCTTTGAAGTGGAAACTGATGATCCGGCCTTCCAATTTCTTCAGGCACTCGACGGGAACGAGGCCGGAACGAGCCCAGTGGCCCGTATCGCAGCAGGCCCCGATTCGCTTGCTGTGGTTCTTGCACGCCGCCATCACAATGTCCGGATTCCAGTAGTGCGACGGCTTCGGATGATCGTGAATGGCAATATTAATGCCGTACTCTTCGGTCAGCTTGTCGAGCAGGTCGAAGGAATCGTCGCTCGGCTCGGAAGTGATCGTCTCGACGCCCATGTCCTTGGCGAAGTCGAACAGCGTGCGGCCGGCCTCGGGGTTGTTCGAGAACCCGCAAACTCCGTAATTCGCCAGTTTTACGCCGGCGTCAGCCAGTTTCGCCTTGACTTGCTTGCGAACTTCCGGCGTCATGGCGTCGCCAAAAACGACGTTGGGAATGTCCTTGCTGAGGGCTTGGCCAGGATAGGCCTCGATGACGTCCAGACCGAGCGAGGCGGTCTTGTCGATGGCCTCGAAGAACGTGAAGCGATTGAAACTGTAGGCCTGGCAGCCCAGCCGCCAACCGATCTTTTCGGCGTGCGGGGCGCCGTTGGCCAACTTCGCGGCGGGTGCGGCCAAAAGCCGCGACGCGCCCAAGCTCGCCGCGCCGATTCCGGCGCCGATCGCCCCTGCCGTTTTCAAGAAATTACGACGATGCAGATGTGCGGTCATACGAGAGCACCTCGATAGGAGTTGAGGAAGGTGGGTTTCATGCGGTCGAAGCTTATTATAGGGCCTGGTCGGGGCGACCGCAACCAATGCGTTGTTTTCCTTCATGCCCCCTTAGCGAGTGGGTGTCAAATCGATTGACGGTTTTTGCCAATTCGGTTATATTGAGAGTCTGGGTTTGCGGTGGTTCGCGTCGGCTGGGCGTTCGCCCGATCGGCTCTTCTTTCGACGTCCACGACAAACCAACACATTGAACGTCACGACCCGCCAGCGGAACGGGGTCGATGTGAAACCGCGAAGAAGGGAAACCGGCGGCAGGGTCGGAATTATGCAATCGGCCTGTGGTCTGCGCCGCGACTGGATCGCGAGGAAAATCTGACTGTCGCCTTTGAGGTTCGATGACTGAGATGGGCTCTACAAGCCGTTCGACGGAATCGCCATCGCTTCCGGCCGAGGCGGAACGACCGCCCGGCGAGGCGACCTCGCCCCCAAATGCGGATGGGGCAAGGTTCCCCTTAACGGACGGCGAAACGACGATCATTTCCGGGCGGCCGCCGATCCCGCCGCTGCCAATTTCTGAAGCCATGTCCGACGCGGCGACGCGGATCCTTCAGGGGCGGATCCTGCCGGGCGATCGCCTCGGGCACTTCGATCTGCTGCAATACGTCGGCGGCGGGGGGATGGGCCGCGTCTTCCGCGCCCAAGACATCCGTCTGGCCCGAACCGTCGCGCTGAAGGTCCTCTCGCCCGACCAGGCCGCCGACCGCGACGCCCTCTTGCGCTTTCAGAACGAGGCCCAATCCACCGCCCGGCTCGATCACCAGAACATCGCCCGGGTGTACTACGTGGGCGAGGACCAAGGGCTGCAATACATCGTTTTCGAGTTTATCGAGGGAGTGAACGTGCGCGACCTGGCGGCGGCCAAGGGTCCGCTGCCGCTGGCGGAAGCGATCAGCTACACGTTGCAAACGGCCGAGGCGCTGGCCCATGCCGCGCAGCGGAACGTCGTCCACCGCGACATCAAGCCTTCGAATTTGCTGATTACGCCGCAAGGGCAAGTGAAATTGATCGACATGGGTCTGGCGCGGCTGCGGGAAGCCGGTCCCGCGGCGGACCTCACCGCCAGCGGCATCACCCTGGGCACATTCGACTACATTTCGCCCGAGCAGGCCCGCGACCCGCGAAACGCGGACGTGCGGAGCGACCTTTATTCGCTGGGCTGCACGTTCTTTTTCATGTTGACGGGCAGGCCGCCGTTTCCCGACGGGACGGTGCTGCAAAAGTTATTGCAACACCAGGGGGACCAGCCGCCGGACGTGCGGCAGTTTCGCCCCGACTTGCCCGACGGCGTCGGCCGCGTGCTGCGGCGGACCCTGGCCAAGGACCCGCGGCATCGCTACGCCGAACCGGGCGAACTGGTCGATGACCTTTTGCTCCTGGCCCACGAGGCGGGGATCCAGCCGTTGCGGTTTGCCGGCCGGGCGGCGCCGTCGCCGCGGCGGCCGTCCGCGGGAGTTGTCCGCCGACATTTGCCCTGGGCGGGGCCGCTGGCGGCGTTGCTCTTGATCGTCGCGCTGATCGACGTCTTCTCGTCGCATTCCTCCGGCCCGGAGACGCCCATGCCGGCCTCGCCGTTGGCCGAGCCGGGGGACGAGGCCGCTACGCCCCATGAACGAAAAACCAACGACGCGGGCTTGATCCGGCCATCGCCAAAAAAGGATGCGGCGGAACACGCGGCCAACGCCTCGCCGCCGTCGCCCCAGGAGGACAATCCCTCCGCGCCGGCCAAGCCGGTTCAGGACAGTCGCCGCGGGAATCGCGATTCAAACTATCTCGGCATTGGCGCGGGAACATTGAGCCTGCCGGGAAACCGTTCGCTGGCCGATCCGGGACGGTACTCGCTCGGGCCGAGCCCGCGTTTGCCGGGCGGCGAAAGCGGAGAGTTCGCTTGGAACGGCCGCGGTGGACGGACGCCGCTGCCCGGATTCAGCGACGAGGCCGAGGACGGCTTGTACGGCGGCAGAATGTCGCCGGCCATCGGCCCGACGCTCGAACTGCCTTTGCACGCGCCCGCCGCCGACGCCGCGGCGAAACGATCGGGCGTGCTGATCGTCGCCCGCCGCCCGCAGGGCGAAAATGAATTCACTTCCCTGGCCGACGCGTGCGGCGCGGTGCAAAGCGGCGACGTAATCGAACTCCGCTACGACGGCCAGCGCGAGGAAAAGCCCATTCGACTGACCAACCTTCGCGTGACCATCCGCGCCGGCGAGGGCTGTCGGCCGACGATCGTCTTCCGTCCGACGGACCCCGATCCGGTGAAGTGCCCGCGCGGGATGATCGCCGCCTCCGGGGCGCGATTGACGCTGATCAACGTGGCCCTGCAACTGGTTCGTTCCCGGCGACATCCCCGCCGACAACTGGTCGCTGATCGAGACGCGCGGCGATCAGTTCGTCCGCTTCGAGCGGTGCATTCTTTCCATCACCAACGCCTCCGAGCAACTGGGGGCGTATCAGCAGGACGTGGCTTTTGTGCGCGTGCGGGCGGCGCCCGGCGCCGAGGCGGGCATTGGCGACGCCGCCCCCGCGGCGACTCCGGCGGCGGCGATCGAACTGGTCGATTGCATCGCCCGGGGCGAAGCGACCTTCCTTCGCGTCGAAGACCTCCAGCCCGTCCGCCTCTTCTGGGACAATGGCCTGCTGGCGACCAGCGAACGGCTCCTCGTCGCCGTCGGCGGGGCCAAAATCCCGCAGACCGGCGAGCTGCTGCAAGTCGATCTCCGCCACCTGACCGCCGTGACGCGGGGCGGACTGTGCCGGCTTGCCGCCAACCAGAGTGGACCGCACCTGCTGCCGGCGCAAATCTCCGTGGCGGACTCGATCCTTCTCGGCGGCCCCGGCAGCGCGATGGTGGAACAGGTCGGCGACGGCGAGATCGACGACTTCCGCGAACGAATCGCCTGGACCGGCGACCGGAATTGCTACGACGGCTTCGACTCCTTCTGGACGATCGATCGGCTGGATCCGGAGACCCCGCCCGACCGGATGGGCTTCGACGCCTGGAAGTCGCACTGGGGCGGCGATCGCGAAAACCTGCCGCACGCCGGCCCGTTGGCCTGGCGAAAAACGCCCCCGGCCAGCCGGCCGATGCATCGCACTTCGGCGGCGGACTATGCGTTGGCCGACGAGGCGGAGAACAATCCGGCGGTCGGCGCCGCCAGCGACGGCGGAAACATTGGCCTTCAGGCGACCCGGCTGCCGGAGGAAAAAGAAGGGATCGGGGATTAGGGATTGGGGATCGGAGAGACGGCAGGGTGAAGGATAAAGGATGAAGGACGATCGCTTTCCCGTCGTCAGCCTTCGCCGCCCGCCTCCCTCTTTCCAATCCCCAATCCCTTCGACGTCCGCGCGAGGCGTTGACGCGCCTCGGTCGGACGCTTATCTTGACGGCGTTGAGGAGAAGGGACTGTTTTCTTGCCGGGGCGATTAGCTCAATTGGTTACAGCGCCTGCCTTACACGCAGGAGGTTCCCAGATCGTGCCTGGGATCGCCCACTGTTGCAACGTGCGAAAAGCGGCAAGCATTATCGCTTGCTCTGTACTTCCTTTTCGTACTTTTTGACTTCTGTAATCCAGGCGGCGCCGACCGGCGCCCCTTGCTGCCGGCAGTAAGCGTCCCACACGGCGCCGAAGGGAAGCGTCTTCAGCTCTTCCACCAACGCCAGACGCGAGGTGAAATCGCCCGACAACTCCAACTCGCCAAGCCGCGCCGTCGGCTCCAAAAGCGCCAGCAGCAGGGCCTTGAGCATCGATCTCATGCCAATCACCCAGGCGGCCACGCGGTTGATGCTGGCGTCGAAGTAGTCCAGCCCGATGTGAACGCGGTCCAAAAACTGCCCGCGGACAATCTCCTCGGCGACGGCGCGGAGGTTGTCGGAGAGAATCACCACGTGATCGCTGTCCCAACGGACGCCGCGGCTGACGTGGAGAAGGATTTCGTTGAGGTTCGCCAGAACCGCGGAGATTTTGTCGGCGATCGTTTCCGTGGGATGGAAATGACCGGCGTTGAGGCAAAGGAGCTTTCGCTTGGCCACGGCGTAGCCAAGATAGAATTCGTGCGAGCCCGGCACGTAGGTCTCCGAGCCGATGCCGAACAGCTTGCTCTCCACCGCATCGCGATTGAAGGCCGGATCGATCGGCGCGGCGAACAACTCGTCGAGCGACCGCTTGAGGATTTCCCGCGGACCTTTGCGGTCGATGGTCACATCCTTCATGCCGTCGGGGATCCAAACGTTGGTCACGGCGGGGGTCTTCAGGCGGCGGCCGAACGCCTCGCCGACCTTGCGGCAAGCGACGCCGTGCTCGACCCAAAACCGGCGAATCGACTCGTCGCGGTGCGTGAGCGTGCCGTCGGCGGCCTGCGGATGGGAAAAGAACGTCGGATTGAAGTCCAGCCCAATGCCCAGCCCCGCGGCCCAGTCCAGCCAACGCGAAAATGCTCCGGACCGATCTCGTTCCGCTCGACCTGCTTGCCGCCGGTTTCCAGGTAGATGGCGTGCAGGCTGAAGCGGTGTTTGCCGGGGATGAGACTCAGCGCCTTCGCGGCGTCGGCGCGAAGCTCGTCGGCGGTGCGCGCCCGGCCGGGATAATTGCCCGTGGCGACAATGCCGCCGGTCAGTTCGCCGACGCGCTCGTAGCCGGCCACGTCGTCCCCCTGCCAGCATTGCATGGAAATGGGGACTTGCCGCAGCCGCCGCAAGGCGGCCTCGACGTTGACGCCCAACTCGGCGTAACGCTCTTTGGCTAAGGAATAGCCCTTCTCGATGGCAGTGTCGTTCACGGTCGATTTCTCCGGATGAACAGGCTGGACGGGGACGGCGCCCCGCCGGTTTCGTTGGCGACGATTATCGCGTGCGCGTCGATTCGCGGCAAGGAGGGCGCGAAGAAAAGTAGGATCGGTCGAGCGCAGCGAACCCCACCATCACGCCGCCCGTGGGTTCTGGTGGGACTCGCTCCGCTCGGCCCACCCTACACAATTCACTTGGCCGTATTCCGCCGGAACGGCTATTTTCGCGGCCGTTCGGCAAACGACTTGGCGGCAAACGCCCAGTTCGCCTTCGCCCAAAAGCCATCGACGAACTTCGGCCGTTCGTTGCGATAGTCGATGTAGTAGGCGTGTTCCCAGACGTTGACGGTCAACACCGGCTCCCGCGCGTGCTTCAGCGGCGTGTCCGCATTGCCTAGCGGCATGATTTCCAGCTTGCCGGCCGGGTCGGCAGCCAGCCAGGCCCAACCCGATCCAAAAAGGCCGACCGCCTTCTCGCTGAACTCCTTCTTGAAGGCGTCGAAGCCGTGGAACGACGCCTCAATCGCCTGGAGCAACTCGCCGCTGGGCAGTCCGCCGCCCGTGGGCGACATGCAGTTCCAAAAGAACGTGTGGTTCCACGCCTGGGCGGCGTTGTTGAAGAGCGGCCCGGCGGCCTGCTCGATGACGCGACGCAAGGGCAAGTTCGCCTCCGGCTTGTTCTCCACCAGGGCGTTGACCTTCTTGAAATAGGCCGCCTGGTGCTTCTCGTAGTGATACATCATCTGCTCGCGAGAGAGAAACGGGGCCAGGGCGTCGAGGGCATAGGGCAGCTTCGGTTGTTCAAATGCCATTTGCGTGTTTCCTTCGTGCGGGTTGACTCGATGCCGTCGCGGGGCGGCTTCGGCAGCCGAACTTCCGCCCAAAACAAATCCGGCCCCGACGGCGACCGAGCCGGACAAAAACTCACGTCGTTTCATCATGCTCCCACTGCAAAAAACGGGTTGCAGAAATGGTATGTCGGCCGGATGGAAAGGCAAGGGGCGAGGCGAAAACGACCGCCGAAAAAACCCGCGTCGCCGCCGTCAATTATCGCCAGACGAACCAGGCAAAAATACGGCGCCTTGAGGTTCCCTGGCCCGTTTCCTATCGCGTGGGCTGGAAAAATCCCCTTTTTTTCGCGCTTCCCGTGGAAAACTTTGCGGATTAGGAAGGCTTTTTGGCCGAAGATACCCAGACGCAAGCTCTCATCGAGGGCCCTTTTCATGTTTCGCACGATTTCCACGCTGGTTCTTTTGACGCTGGCCGCCGCGGCGATCGGCGGTTGTCGGGAGTGCGCCCATCCCTTGGACTACTACGGACCGGTGTATTGCGGGGGAAGTCATCCGCCGACCGATCAGGACATTCGCGCCGGCTCGATTCTTTCGCCGCCGCTGTGTCCAGCGGCGTCGCCGGCCGCAGTCCCGACGCCGGCCCTCGAGCCTGTTCCCGCTGCCGAATCATCGCCGCCGGCGGCGGAAGGCCAGACCGTCCTTCGGTACGACTGGGACAACTGAGTCGGCGACTCCTGGCTTGGCGATGCCGGGGCAAACGCGCAGAGACAACCCTGCCGCCAGCCCAGTTGTTTGGAGGCGAAACCGGCGATCGGAAATGCGCGCTGCAGACAGATCTCGCGCAAAGGCGCAGAGCGCAAAGAAGAAGCAGGGGCCGGCGCGAAGCTCTGCGCCGACGGTATCAAAGACACCTTTGTTCTTGTCCGAACGGAACGAACTTCAAATCAAAACGAACCATGAACGGTCGGGTGGGGAATATTGGAAGGGTCGGGGTTGCGGCGTTTGAATTCGTCCAAGTCAATCAAACCATGATCTACCCCTGCGAAGGCTTGTCCGCACTTGGAGCAAAGATAGCGATTCTGTGAGTTCAGGGCAGGAAATGCGGATGAGCCGCACTTATCACAAACGATCGAGCAAGAAACAGTACGTCTTGCCAATTCTTCTTGGAAATCCGTGATGTCCCGCTCCCACTCGCGTTTGATATCTTCGCGCCATCTACGTTTCTGGGCCGACGCAATGGCATGTAAGATGATGCAGAAGGTGGTTGCAAAAAGTAAGAAGGCAGCATATTCGAACAGGGTAAAGTCCTTGTCGTTCGCTGCGATCCAATAAAGGCCGATGGCGATAGGGAAAATGACAACCAGGACGAAGGCGACAAGCACTCGAACGTTCATGGGACTGTTCCACAAGGAAATAAAGGGCCGAATGGCACGTGAACTTTCGCAAGCCGTTTGACATCAACTGGTAAGCAATGCTATCACTCCAACATCAGGGAAAGCCCACTTTTGCCGAGAACTGCGACGCCACCGTCCTTCTCGGGCGTTCTGGAGGACGTTACTCTCGAAGGTGAAGTCCCTGCCATAACAGCAACCTTGCCGCGGCGAACATAAAGCCAATAGCCAGCGAAGGTTACGAAAATTCACGTGCCGTTCGCGTGCCATTCGGATCGGGAGTCTTTGTTTGCGCTCGTGTCATTTGCTGAGCTCCTTCCTTCGTCCCCCTCTTCTGCCTTCGCGCCTCCGCGCCTTTGCGTGATCTTTTGTCTGGCGTCTTCCTGCCGCTCCCCCATTAAATATTCATCACCTTCATCCTTGCCTGGATTTTTTCCAGCGGAAACAGCGGGCCGCGATTGCCGCCGGGACAGTGCTCACACATCCGCTCCCAGGCGGCCGGGGCGGCGAGATTCGAGCCCCAAAACGGCCACGTGCGACACTGCCGCGGCCGCTCCTTGTAGACCTGGCAGGAGCGGCTCTCGCGGTGGAAAAAGATGCAATCGCCGTTGGCCAATTCGATCAGGCTCTTGCGGATGCCCACCGTGCGGACGCACCGCCGCTCGAACTCCTCGATCTCCAGGCGAAGCGCTGCGGCCAGGGCTTCGATTTCCGCCTTGTTCACCCAGACGTGGCCGGGGCGCCGGTGCAGCAGCCGCCGCACTGCGTGCAGCGAAACCGCAGGCCGCCCGAATACCAAACTGGCCCTTCTGGTTTACTCATGCCGAACATCGTGAAATCTTGAAACAAGGTTCTCGGGGCACCGGCTGCAAAATTACCCCCTGACTCATTTTACGGCGACAACGGCGAACGGAAGAAAGAAGAGAGGAGGTAGGAGTTCGAATACGGACAGCGCCGCGCACTCCTAACTTCTAACTCCTTTCTTCTTTCTTCCCATCCCGCGGCGTACCCACCAACACGGCGGCTGCAACGGCTTTGTTTTGGTTGCGGCCAGCGGCCGCGCTCGGCTCATACGATGAAACGTTCCTCTCCCGGCGAGGTCAATTGCCTTTCCACTTCCGGCATCAGGCCGTAGGCGAGGGCCAAAAGCTTGATCGGGTGAAGCGTCGGCTTGGCGGTCCCTTGCTCCATTTGAATCTTGCAGGCGCTGCACTCGGTCGCTCCCGCCTGGATGGCCGGATCGCGGAGCCGGGCGATCAGGCCCCAGCCGGCGCGGAGGCTGTTGCGATAGTTCGCGTGCAACAGCCCGAACGTCCCCGCCATGCCGGAGCAGCCCCGCTCCAGATGGTGCACGCGGAGGCCGGGGATCAGCCCGAGGAGGTTCTCGCCGGGAAAGCCGACGCCCAACGCCTTCAAGTGGCATGGGGCATGATAGCCGAGCACGGCGTTGATCGGCTTGAAGTCCAATTGCAATGCGCCGCTTAAGTGCATTTTCCAGAGAAACGCACAGGCGTCGCTGGAATGGGCGGCCAGCAGCCGCGCGTCGTCGTCGTCGAGCATCTGCGGATACTCGTGTGCAAGGCAGAGCGCCGCGGCCGGCTCCGTCGCGACGACGTGATAGCCCTGGCGGACGGCGTCGGCGAGGATGCCCACGTTTCGCCGGGCCAGCGCGCGGGCGTGGTCAAGCGCGCCGCAGGCGATCGACGCCATCCCCGCCGGCCGCTGCTCCGACGGGACATAGACCGCCACCCCGTTGTGTTTCATCACCGCGACCAGCGCCTCGCCCAACTGCGGATCGTGCCAGTTGGCGTAGGTGTTGACGAAGTAGAGGACTTTTTGCGGGCTGCGGCGGTTGATGCGGTGCAAACGCCGCCGCGCGGCGCGGCGGAGGAAGCTTCGCGACGCCACCCGCGGCAGCTTCCGGCCCTGGGCGATGCCGAGGGTCTTCTCCAGCAGCCAGCGCATTTGCCGATTGCCCAGCGCCCAGTTGGCCAGGGGGCCGATCTTGCTCGCCGCCGAGGCGAGCGTATCCAACCGCGTCATCAGCCACTCGCTCAGCGGCAGGCCGGCCGAGGAAACGTAGGCGCCCTTGCTCTCCCGCATCAGCCGGGGAATGTCCACGCCCGCGGGACACTCCAGCCGGCAGGCGTGGCAGTGGACGCAAAGGTCGGCCGCCGTTTTGAACTCGTCGCTGGCCAGCAGGCCCAGGTCGATCCGCCGCGTGAGGATGCCGCGAATGATGTTCGCCTTCGCCCGGGGCGACGCCTCCTCGGCGGGGGCGAAGCGAAAGATCGGGCACATTCGCACCTGCGGCGCCTGCGAACGGCACTCGCCGCAACGATTGCACGCGGCGGTCGCCTCCAACACCCGCAAGGGATCCCAATTCAGTTGCAGTTCGATCAGGTCGCGCAGCTTGGGCTGATCCGGTTCGGGCGGAGGCGGGGGCGATTCCGCCGGCGGCAAGAGCGGCGCACGCAGATTGCGCATGTGCAGTTCCGGATCGTCGCCGACGATTTTTCCCGGGTTGAGAATGTTTTCCGGGTCGAAGATTCGCTTCACCTCGCGAAGGACCTCGTAGAGCGGTCCGACCTGCCGGGCGAGGAACGGCGTGCGGCTCAGCCCGTAGGCGTATCCGCCGCTGACCGCGCCGCCGGCATCGACGACTTCCGCGTACAGCTCCTCGGCCGCCAGCCGCATCCGCTCGAACGTCGGCCGGATCGTCGAGGTTCAGAAACGGCTGGAGGTGCAACTGTCCCTGGCCCGCGTGACAGAGCAGCGAGGCGGTGATCTGCCGCCGCTTGAGCACGTTCTGCATCCGCACGAGAAACGTGGAGAGCGCTTCGGGCGGGACGGCCATGTCTTCGAGCACGGGCGTCGGCCGGCTCGACCCCTTGACGCGATAAAGAAGCGGTTGCGTCTTGCGGACCAGCCGCCAGAAGAAGTCCGTGTCGTCCTGATCGAAGGCCGTGCGCGCCCCGGCCGCCAGCCGCTTCTGCTGGAAAACGTCGTCCACCAGCCGGTGCGTCCGCTCGCGGACCTCGACCGGATCGTCCCCCTCGTACTCGACCAGCAGCAGGGCCTCGGTCTCGGCGGGGATCAGAGACGTCGAAGCGGATTTCACCTTCCCGGGCGAGACTCACGTGGCGGCGGTCCATCAGGTCGCAGGCCGCCGGCTGCGTCGGCAGGATTTCGCCGAGCGCGCGGGCGGCGTTGTCCAGGCTTTCGAACAACAAGAGGACCACGCCGCGATGCCGCGGCAGCGGCTGCGTGGACAAGGTCGCCTCGGTGATCAAGGCGAGCGTCCCTTCCGAGCCCGCGGCCAGCGCCGCCAGGTCCAGCGAGTCCTCTGCAAGCACGTCCGCGAGGTTGTAGCCGCAGCGTTTCAGCGGGCCTTGGGGCTGGTTCCGCCGGATCACGTCGGCGCGGTCGCCGAGCAGCGCGGCCAGGCGGTTGATCAACTCCCGCTTTCGCGGATCGGGGTCTTCGCTTTTGCCGCCGACCAACTTCGCCCGATCGAACTCCATCAACCCGCCGTCGGCCAGGGCGACCTGAAGACTCCGCACGTGCCGCCGCACGGAGCCGTATTTCAGCCAGCGGCTGCCGCAGGCGTCGCGGGCGATCATGCCGCCGACGGTGGTGACGGCGCTCGTGGCCGGATCGGGGCCAAGCAGCGTCCGCGCAGCCGCAACTGGGCGGCCAGCCGCTCGTGCGCCATCCCCGGCTGCACGCGGACCGTCTCGGAGTCGATGCGGACGATGCGGCGAAGGAAGCGGGAGAAGTCGATCACCAGCCCCGGGCCGAGCGATTCGCCGGCCGTGCCGCTGCCGGCCCCGCGGGCGTGGACGGGGATGCGTTTCTCCGCGGCGTATTGCAGGCAGGCGGCGGCGTCGGCCGCCCGCCGCGGCCGCACCACGGCCAACGGCTTGATTTGATATACGCTCGCGTCGGTCGAGTAAAGTTGCAGCGAGATTTCGTCGCAGCGGACCTCGCCCGCGATCAGCCCGCGCAGGTCGTCCTGGATTCTCTCACGCTGTTGATGGAGCGGGTCCACGAGGCGGCTAACGGTGATTTCCGTAAATGAGGGTCATCAGTTCGGCGCGGGTGGAGGAGCCGGTGCGGAACACGCCCTTCATCGCCGAAGTCACGCAGAGGCTTCCCGGCTTGCGGACGCCGCGGATGGTCATGCACGTGTGGATCGCCTCGATCACCACGGCGACGCCCTTGGCGTGCAATTCCTCGACGAGCAGGTCGGCGATCTGCTCGGTCATCCGCTCCTGGACCTGGGGCCGGCGGGCGATCTCTTCGACGACGCGGGCGAGCTTGCTCAGCCCGACCACGCGCCCGCCGGGCAAATAGGCCACGTGCGCCTTGCCCATGAACGGCAACATGTGGTGTTCGCACATGCTGTTGAAGCTGATGTCGCGCACGAGGACGACTTCGTCGCACTTCTCGGTGAAGAATTTTTGCAGGTGGCGGCGGGGGTCTTCGTGCAGCCCGCCAAACATTTCCACATACATGCGGGCGACGCGGCTGGGGGTCTCGCGGAGCCCTTCGCGGTCGGGGTTTTCGCCGATGGCGGCGAGGATTTCCCGCACCGCGCGGGCGATCCGCGTCTGGTCCACCTTCCCGGCGGAGGGTTTTGCCGGTTCTTCTTCCCGGGTCTTGCCGCCGCCCGGGACGCGCGACTCTTCTGTTTTGCCGACCGATTTCATGCGGAAACGCCTCACTGGGAAAGAGATTCATCTTAAGAGGGGCCGGCGCGGCGGTCAAGACGCGCGTTTGCCGCGGTGGGCGGGAAACGGCCTGGATTGCGGCAATCGCGGCCATTTCGCGCTTGTCGCGGAAAATGGCGAAATTGCAGGCTGGATGGCCGGCGCGGCGCGCGCCCCTCGCAATCGCCGCCAAGGGCCGCTTCTCGCTATTCGTCGAACATTCCGTTTTGCCGGTGTTCGATCTTGCCCTTGACTCTTGGGGCCTTCTTGAAGGTGCGAACGTCTTGCATCGGCGGGGCGTCGATCTTCTTTCCGCCGAGCAACTCGCCAATCGTGATTAGCTGAATCCGTGGATGTTTCGTCCCGCTGCCCGCCCCCCAGCTCGATTCATAGAACCCGGCGCTGGCCGCTTCGGTCCGCATCGGCTTTGTCGGCTCTTCCATCGAAATGAAAACCCCAATCGCCGCCTTCTCGCGTTCGACAACCCCGCGCAAGTCCCGAACATACGGGGCGTGGAGTTTTCCGGCCTTGACGGAAACAATGACCTGCTTGGTCTTGCCTCCCGTTGGTTCATCGTGAAAGAAAAGCCTTCCGTCAATCCCTTTGTCCGCCCCCTTCTTTGTTTCAACGGGTCGGGCGTTGACCAATCCCAGAGCCCACCATTGGAATTGATAGGGGTTTTCTTCGGCCAAAACCTTTGCGCCGGCAATGTCAACGGGTTCCCCAATCACCTCATAGCAATCCTTGACGGCGTCGCCAAAGGCATTATGCAACCGATGTTTGATTAGGGCGATTGCAAGGTGGGTTATGTCGATCCCGAGCCAACGCCGCTCCAGCTTTTGCGCGGCGGCTATTGCGGTTCCACAACCGCAGAAAGGGTCAAGCACGACGTCCCCTTGGCTGCTGCTTGCGTTGATGATTCTTTCCAACAGGGCTTCCGGCTTTTGCGTCGGGTAGCCGAGGCGTTCGCGGGCGGCCGGCATAAGGTATGTCATTTCCCAAACGTCGTCAATCTTCTCTTTCTCGACCTCAATATACTGGACGCGTCCGTCGTCATCCTTCGCATTTACAATTCTTCCGCTTGACTTATCCCAGACTCGCTTCAAGAACCGCTTGGGTTTATCGAGTTGGATGAATTGCGGCGTGAAGCGTTTGTCCGCCTCGCGCGAGCGAACGTAGAACAGAATGCGGTCTGAATTGCGCGTGAAGTGCCGCATCTCAGCTTTTTGATACTTCTTGTAACGCCAGACGATCTCATTTCGGAAATTTTGCGGGGCAAAGACCGCGTCCATCAGGACCTTCAGATAATGGCTTGCGGTCGGATCGCAATGCAGATAGATGCTCCCCGTTGGCTTCAGCGCCCGATGCAACTCTTTCAATCGAGGGGCCATCATCGAAAGGTAGGCGAGCATGTCCGATTCGCCTAGCACTTTTCGAAAGGCCTGCATTGCCAGCGAGACGTGCCCCCCGCGTTCGACGATCTCTTGATAGGCGCCTTCGGCAGCGATGTCCCATTGCCAAGTGTCCTCAAACGCTTGGATTTGCGCCGCCGAACGGGAACCGTCTTGTTCGGCGAACAAAACGTTGTAATCCTGGTTGCTCTTGTACGGCGGGTCAAGATAAACCAGGTCAACCGATTCGTCGGCGACGTACCGCCGCAGCACGTCCAAGTTGTCGCCAAAGTAGAGGGTATTTTTCATCGGGATGCCTTCCATAACATTGGAATCCCCGAAGTGTACCCTTTCCCCTAATCGACAACAAGATTGCCGGACCACGATGAGGGATTGGGCCTTGCGGCGCAAGCGTTCGCGCCGATCCCGCCACGGGGGCCAATCGCCGTGCGACGGCGGCTAATTCACGCTGAACTGCAAGGGAAAACCCGCCGGGCCGCGACGGTGAAAGTCCAGATCGGCGGCCGCCGCGGAAAGATGGGTCAAAAGCCGCTCCGCCCGCCGCTGCACGTCGCACTCCGCCAGCAAGGCCTCCTTCTCCGCGACGGCCAGATCGAGCATGTAGCCGATCACGTCGGTGAGGACACCCAAGGGCACGTCGCCGCCGAGGATCTGGTCGAGTTGCTCCTGGGCTTCCGGCAACAGGGGCGCGATCTTCAGAAAGGCCTCGCGCACGCGGCGATGCAAAGCGGCCAACTCCGCGGCGGCGTGCGGCGGAGCATGGTCCCCGCACACCTCGACCTTCGCCTCGCGAAAACTCTTCTCCACCGGCAATTCCTCGACGATGCGGATGCGGCAGAGCCCCAGCAAGAGCACGTTGGACGTCCCGTCCTCCAAACGATGCGACGAAGTGACGCGTCCGAGGCAGGCCATGCGGTGAATCGGCGGGCGGCCGTCGTAATCGGCCTCCCAGCCCGGCGCCAGCACCGCCATCGCGATCAGCCCGTCGCCGGCCAGGGCCTCCGCGAGCATCGCCCGATAACGCGGCTCGAAGATGTGCAGCGGCTGCATGACGTGCGGGAAGAGGACGAGATTGGGCAAGGGAAAGACGCGGACTTTCCCGTCGAAATTCTCCGCCGAGAACGACAACTCTTCAAAACCACCCATTCTCTGCTCCGCCTTTCGGCCAGCGACGCTTGCTGCATTCCCCCATGAAATTATAGGCCGGGGATCGTTTCCGGGCCAATCGGCCAGTGCGGTTCGCTCTCGCAAAGGCGCCCCCTTGACACCATGGGCCGGGGAGGACGAGAATCGGCTTTCGAAAGCCGTTCCAGGGCCAATCCCTCGTCATTGGGGTTTCAAGATGACGGCAAGCGCCGAGGCGAAGCGACATGCGGCGGAAGTGGTCCGCGCCCTTGGCCGCTGCTACCCGGACGCAAAGTGTTCGCTGGACTTTCACACGCCGCTGGAGTTGCTCGTGGCGACGATCCTTTCCGCCCAGTGTACCGACCAGCGGGTGAACAAAGTCACGCCGGCGTTGTTTCGCAAGCATCCGGACGCCGCCCATTTCGCCGCCGCGCCGCTGGCGGAATTGGAAAAGGACATTCAGAGCACCGGCTTTTTCCGCAACAAGGCGAAGAACATCCGCGCCGCCTGCCAAATGCTCGTTGACGAGTTCGCCGGGCGGATTCCCCAGGACATCGACCAGTTTGTACGACTCCCCGGCGTCGGCCGGAAGACCGCCAACGTCGTCCTCGGCACGGCCTTTCATATCCCGTGCGGGGTCGTCGTGGACACTCATGTGGCCCGGCTGAGCCGGCGGCTGGGGCTCTCGCAGGAGAAAAATCCCGAGAAGATCGAGGAGGATTTGATGCAGACGATTCCCCGCAAGGAGTGGATCGCTCTGAGTCATCGGATGATCCAGCACGGCCGCCGCGTTTGCCTGGCGCGGAAGCCGAAGTGCGACGTTTGTCCGCTTGCGTCGATCTGTCCGCGGATCGGCGTGGACGAGTAGGCAGAGGAGCTAGAAGTCAGGAGTTAGGAGTTAGAATATGGGAGTTAGAAGCGACGAAAAGGCGTCGCGAAACGCATGTGAGTTCACAACGCCCTGCGCGCCGCCATTCTAACTTCTAACTTCTAACTCCTTTCTTCTTTTTTTTACGGTGCAGCCATGGTCCTTTCCGGCCACGAAATCCAGCGCCAGTTGGGGCAGAACATCGTCATCGACCCCTTCGACCCGGCGCGACTGAACCCGAACAGCTACAACCTCACGTTGCACAACGAGTTGATGTTGTACGAAGAGGTGGTGCTGGACATGCGGCGGGCGAACCGCGTGCGGCGGATCGCGATTCCCGACGAGGGGCTCGTCCTCCATCCGAACCTCCTCTACCTCGGCCGCACCATCGAGCGAACGGAGACCCGCGGACTGGTGCCGATGATCGAAGGACGCTCGTCGATCGGCCGCTTGGGGCTGTTCGTCCACGTGACGGCGGGCTTCGGCGACGTCGGTTTTTGCGGCTACTGGACGCTGGAGATGTTCGCCGTGCAGCCGGTGCGGATTTATCCCGGCGTGGCGATCTGTCAAATCTTCTATCACGACATCCACGGCTCGTACACCGAGTACGCCAGCGACAAATATCAGCACAACACGGACATTCAACCCAGCCTGATGTTCAAGGAGCTGGCCCCGCAGGGCGGCAAGGACCCGCAACAGAAATTGCCCTTCGGCATCGAGCAGCCGGGGGGATAGGAGGGGAGGGATTAGGGATTAGGGATTAGGGATTTGACTGCCAGCTGTCCGTATCATGCCAGATTCTATCAGATTTAGGCAGGTGGGAGGCAGGGCGAGTTCCGCCCACGCCCCTGGAAAGGCACGCGGCCACAGCATACGGCCTTAGCAGATTGCGCCAGCAATCAGGGATTAGGTTCCGGCTGCAATGCCAACTCTAATCCCCAATCCCTAATCCCTCCTCCCTCACATCACGGCGAAGTAATTCGCCACCGCTTGTTCGAGATGCTCGTCGGTGATCTCCATCGGCCGGCCCTTGTAGGCGCAGAAACTCTGCACCTGAAGCAAGAGGTCGCGGGGATGGCAGAAGCGAAACGGCCGCCCGGCGCGGCGATAGTGCTCCGCGATCAGCCGCTCGATCGGGGCGGGGCGATAGGGGCATTCGAACCGCGCGGCAAAAAGCTTGAACAGTTCGCGGAACTCGTCCTCGGTCGGATCGACGATCTCGATCTTGTAGGGAATGCGGCGGAGAAACGCCTCGTTGACCAGGTCGCGCGGCTCGAGGTTCGTCGAGAAAATGACGAGCTGGTCGAAGGGGACCTCGATCCGCTTGCCGTTGGGAAGGTTGAGGTAATCGAGGTGCTTTTCCAGCGGCAAAATCCAGCGGTTCAGCAATTCGTCGATCTTCACCCGCTGGCGGCCGAAGTCGTCGATCACCAGCGAGCCGCAGTTGCTCTTCATTTGCAGCGGCGCCTCGCAAATGCCGGTCGCCGCGTTCAGCGTCACCTCGAGCAAGGCCAAGGTCAGTTCGCCGCCGACGACTAGCGTCGGCCGCCGGATGCGGACCCAACGCTTGTCGATCTTCCGCCGGTCGTAGAGGCCATGGCACGCCTCCAGGGGCAACTCCTCGTGGGCGGCCGGATCGAACAGCCGAATCACGTGGCCGTCGACGCCGATCGCCCGCGGAATCCAGATGTCCTGGCCGAACGCCCGCGTCACCCGCTCGGCGATGCTCGTCTTTCCGTTGCCCGGCGCTCCAAAGAGGAACAGTCCGCGGCCGGAATTGATCGCCGGACCGAGGCGGTCGAGCATCTTCCGGCTGAGGAGCAAGTCGGAAAACGCCTCTTCCAACCGTTCCGCCTTGGGGTGTTGTCCGGTGAGGGTTTGCGCGGCGATGCTCGTGCGATAGTCGCGGAGCGAGACGGGCGCGGCGCCAAAGTAGGTGCACTGTTCCGAATGCCGCCGCGCGCGCTCGCGGCCCAAGTCGCCGAGGTGATACTGAAAGTCGTTCATCGCCGTTGACCCCTTGTGAACGACCAGTTGATCGTTCTTCATCTGGCGGAGCAACTGGTTGACTAAGATGAACGGCAGCTTGATCTGGTCGGCGACTTCGCGTCCCGTCCCGTCGCCGCGGGCGAGGAGAAACTTCAAGATCAGCGATTCAACCATCGTCTCCGTCAGGCCGGCGGCCGCGAACGATTCCGGCTCGATGGGCAGGAAACACTCCGCGATGGGCAGTTCCCGCTTCGCCTGCGAAGCGGCCTTTGCGTCCTGGCCGCCGCGAACCTCTTCGGTCAACGCCTTGATCCGCTGGAGCATGACGCCCAGCTTTTCATCCGCGTGCGGGGCGGGCGCATTGATGCCGCTCCCAGGCGTGAACAGGTTTTCGTCGGGCGTGATTGGCATGGGCATACTTTGGGCGCACTCGGGAGCCCTGAGGCAGGCTGCCTCACACCAACTTTAGGTTTTTTCTCGTGCATGCCGCCGAGCATGTCCCCCTCTCCCTCGGGAAGAGGGTCGGGTGAGAAGAGTCGCCGGCGGACGGTCCATTTCGGCTCACCCTCATCCGGACCCACTCGCGTCTTTGCCCGACCGCTTTCGTGCGACCGTTAGAATCGATATAATCGATATTTTCCCCAGAGGGAGGCCCCCGTGCCGGAAAGGCTGCGAATTGGCGCGGTCCGCGTATCTCAACGCTTGGCCGCTGACGTTCTGCCTTGCGCGACTGGCGCCGGAGGCCACGATCGAGGTGGACCTGCCCAGCCGGCTGGCCAAAGGCCTGGCCGAAGGCCGCTTCGACGTCGCCTTGATTCCCTCGATCGAATATCTTCGCAACCCGGGCTGCACGATCGTCTCCGACTGCTGCATCGCCAGCGACGGCCCAGTGCGGAGCATCATGCTCTACAGCCGCGTTCCCCTGGAACGGATCAGCAGCCTGTCGCTGGACGAAGGATCGCGCACGAGCGCGGCCTTGGTGCAGATATGGCTCTGCGAGCATTTGCGTCTGCGGCCCGCGTTGCGGCCGCTTCTGATTGGCGCGCCCGCGGCGGAGTGCCCGACCGACGCCGTGATGCTCATCGGCGACCGCGGATTGCGGCCGGCGGGGCGAAAGTTCGAGTTCTCCTGGGACCTTGGCGAAGAGTGGAGCCGCTGGACGGGGCTGCCGTTTGTCTTCGCTTTGTGGGCGGCGCGGCCGGGGGTGGAGTTGGATGGAGTCGCCCAGGCGTTGGCCGCCGCCCGCGACGAGGGCCTGACCCAGTTGCCCCAGATCGCCCGGCAGGCGGCCCCGGCGGTCGGAGTGCCCGAGGACGAGTGTCTCATTTATCTCCGCGACCACCTGGAGTTCCATCTGGGGCCGCGGCAGCGACAAGGGATGGAGTTGTTTTTCGAGTTGGCCCGGCGGCACGGACTGGCGGCGAGTGGGTTCCCTCTCCCTCCGGGAGAGGGTTAGGGTGAGGGCTGCGCCGCGGTCGGCGTGGCCTTCATCGCCCCTTTCCCTTCGGGCAACGAGACCTTGCACTTGCGATTTAGAGGAATCCAGTGATCCAATCCCTGCTCGCGAAATCCCTTGCCGGCAATCGGCTAACGCCCGAGGAAGGGCTGCGGCTGCTGGAGTCGCACGACTTGGCGGCCTTGGGCGGCGCCGCCGACGCCATGTGCCGCCGGCTCCACCCCGAATCTTATCGCACCTACAACATCGATCGCAACATCAACTATACGAACATCTGCACCAGCGGCTGCCGCTTCTGCGCGTTCGCCCGCGGGCCCGGCCACACGGAAGGCTACGTCCTGGGGCGTGAGGAGCTTTTTCGCAAGATCGAAGAAACGCTCGCCTTGGGCGGCGATCAGATTCTCCTCCAAGGCGGCCTTCACCCGGAACTCGACCTCGAATGGTGCGAGCAACTGCTCCGCGACGTGAAGGAGCGATTCCCGCGGTTGAACGTCCACGGCTTCAGCCCGCCGGAGATCGTCCACCTGGCCAAGTTGTCCAAAGTGCCGGCGGCGACTGTGCTTAGACGGCTCAAGGACGCCGGATTGGGGAGTTTGCCGGGCGGGGGGGCCGAAATCCTCGTCGATCGCGTGCGCCGCGCGGTCAGTCCGGGCAAGGCCTCGGCGGACGAGTGGCTGGACGTTTGCCGCGCGTGGCACGAGTTGGGCGGCCGCGGCTCGGCGACGATGATGTTCGCCCACATCGAGTCCTTGGCCGAGCGGATGGAACACTTGGAGCGATTGCGCCGATTGCAGGACCAGACGCACGGCTTTACCGCCTTTATCTGCTGGACGTTTCAGCCCGGCAATACGGCCTTGTCCGCTCTGCCCAAGCGGGGCGCCTGGGAATACCTGAAGACCCTGGCCGTCAGCCGCCTTTACCTCAACAATTTTGCCAACGTGCAGGCGAGTTGGGTCACGCAGGGGTTGAAGATCGGCCAGATGTCGCTCACGTTTGGGGCCAACGACATGGGGAGTTTGATGATTGAAGAGAATGTCGTGGCGGCGGCGGGGACGAGTTTTCGCGCCAGTCGGGAAGAACTCTGCCGCGCGATTGCCGACGCCGGCTACTCGCCCCGCCGGCGGAACGTGTTTTACGAGTTGCAGGACGAATGATGGGATCGTTCCCTGCAAGGTAGAATAGAGGAATCGGATTTCTTCCCCCTCTCCACGGCCGCGCCGATGATTGACGTTCAAGGATTGACGAAGCACTACGCCGACCTACAGCGCGGCGAGTTGGTTGCGCTGGGGGGGATCAGTTTCCACGCCCGGCCGGGCGAAGTCTTCGGCCTCTTGGGTCCCAATGGGGCGGGAAAAACCACCGCCCTGCGGATCCTTAGCACCGTGCTCCGCCCCACCGCGGGAACGGCGGCGGTCAACGGCTTCAACGTCGTCACGCAGCCCTCGCCGCGTCCGCCGCCAGATCGGCTTCATGTCGGCGAACACGGCCGTCTACGACCGCATGACCGGCTGGGAGATGGTCGAATATTTCGGCCGCCTGCACGGCATCGCCGAAGAACCGCTGCGGGAGCGAATGAATCACCTCTTCCAGCGGCTGAAAATGGACAACCTCCGCGATCAACTCGGGGCGAAAATGTCAACCGGCATGAAGCAGAAGGTGTCGGTCGCCCGGGCGCTGGTCCACGATCCGCCCGTGCTGATCTTCGACGAGGCCACCGCGGGCCTGGACGTGCTCGTCGCCCGCGCGCTGTTGGGAACAGTCGCCGAGCTGCGCGACCACGGCAAGTGCATCCTCTTCTCCACCCACATCATGCGCGAGGCGGAAAAACTTTGCGACCGGCTGGCGATCCTGCACCGCGGGCAGATTCTCGCCGAGGGGACGTTGGAGGAACTGCGCGAGCGGCATCATCAGCGGGACTTGGAAGAACTCTTCTTTCAATTGATTTCGCGGCACGACGAGGCCCATCCGGCATGAACCTGCGCAATGTCCGCCTGATCCTGTTTCGCGAGATCCGCGACCAACTGCGCGATCGGCGGACGCTGTTTATGATTTTCGTCCTGCCGCTGCTGTTGTATCCCTTGCTGGGGATGAGCCTTTTGCAAGTCGTCCAATTTCGCCGCCCCCAACCGAGCAACGTGCTCGCCGTGAACCTGCCGCGGATGGCCGGGCTGCCGCCGCTGGCCGATGCGACCGGCTTTGACCGGCGGCTGTTTCCCGACGACTCGCAGGACGCGGAGTTGCTCAAGCTTGTTTTTTCCCCCCAGCTTTCCCTCAGCGGCTCGGCGGACGGTCGCGAGGCGGCGCGGCGGGCCGTGCAGTCGGGCAATTGCGACGCCGCACTCTATTTTCCCCCCGAATTCGCTGCGCGCCTGGCGGAGTTCCAAAAGGCCGTGCTGCGGCGCGACGCTTCGAAACTGCCCGCCGTTCCCAGTCCGGAAATCATCTACACAACCGCCAACGAGCGGTCGCAGATCGCCAGCGCACGGCTCCACGCGGCGCTGCAAAATTGGATCGAAGCGTTGGGCAAGAGCAACCTGCGGCGGGTTGGCGTCCCCGCCGCGGCCGTGCGGCCTTTCGACATCGAGGCCAAAGACGTCGCCGCGGAGACCGCGTACCGCGGGGCGGCCCTCTGGTCGAAGATTCTCCCCGTGATGCTGCTGATTTGGGCAATGACCGGGGCGTTCTATCCGGCCGTGGACCTCTGCGCCGGAGAGAAGGAGCGCGGCACGTTGGAAACGCTCCTCTCCAGTCCCGCCGAGCGGAGCGAAATCGTCCTCGGCAAACTGCTGACGATCATGGTCTTCAGCATGGCCACCGCGGCATTGAACCTGCTGAGCATGGGAGCGGCCGGTTGGCTGATTTTCGCCCGGGCGACGGAATTTGGGCCGCCGCCGCCCTTGGCGCCTTTGTGGCTGTCGCTGGCCCTGCTGCCGATTTCCGCCCTGTACAGCGCCTTGTGCCTGGCCCTGGCCGCCCTGGCGCGGAGCACGCGCGAAGGGCAATACTATCTCGTCCCCTTGCTCTTGGTCACGACGCCGCTGGCCGTGCTGCCGATGGCGCCGGGCGTCGAACTCAACCTGGGAAACAGCCTCATTCCCATCACCGGCGTCGTCCTCTTGCTGCGCAGTACGATCGAAGGCTCCTACTGGCAGGCGCTGCAATACCTGCCGGTCGTGCTCGGCGTGACCCTGACCGCTTGCTTCCTCGCGGTCCGCTGGGCCGTCGATCAGTTCAACTCCGAAACGGTCCTCTTCCGCGAGAGCGAGCGATTGGACATCGGCCTGTGGCTGCGGCGCCTGGCGCACGACCGGCATCCGACGCCCAGCGTCGCCGCCGCCGTTTTCTGCGGCCTGCTCATCCTCTTGATCCGCTTTGTCATTGAGGGTCTTTCCCGGCCGGAAATCGACGACTTCGCCGGCATCGCGCGGATGACCGTGGGCCTGCAATTGGCGGCCATCGCCACGCCCGCCCTGTTCATGTCGCTCCTCTTGACCAGCAGTCCGCGGCAAACGCTGCTCCTGCGGCTGCCGCGCTGGCCGGCGATTCCCGCCGCGGCGGCCCTGGCCGTGGCCGTGCATCCGGTCGTCAATTTTCTGCCAACGATCGTCGCCCGGCTGTATCCTCTCAGCCCGGAAGTGCAGAAGGCCCTGCAACAAATGGAGCAGATTCTCGCCCACGCCCCACGCTGGCAACTGATCCTCGTTCTCGCCGTCGTCCCGGCAATCTGCGAAGAATTGGCCTTCCGCGGATTCATCCTTTCCGGGCTGCGGCACATCGGCCATCGCTGGCGGGCGATCGCCTTCAGCGCCGTCTTCTTCGCCGCGGCCCACGGCGTCCTCCAACAGTCGCTCATCGCCTGCTTCGTCGGCGTGATCATCGGCATCTTGGCGGTGCAGACCGAGAGTCTCTTGCCCTGCGTCCTCTTCCACCTCGTACACAATTCGTTGGGCCTTGCCGCGGGTTGGTGTGTGCAGGGGCAACTGGACCGCTGGCCGCTGCTGAAAAGATGCGCGACCATCGACGCCGGCGGCGGCCTCTGCTACAAATGGCCGGTCGTGGTCGGCGGCGGCCTGGCGGCGATCCTCATCATCGCTTGGTTCGTCTGGCTCCATGCGGCAAAGTCGCCGGAAGAAGAGTTGCAGGAAGCGATCGACCGCGGCAGCCATCGGGGGTGAGTGCGAACCATGTCGAGAACCAAGGCCCCTCTCACCCTCCGCGCCCGCTGGCTCTTCCCCGCCACAGTCCCGCCGCTGGCCGACGGCGCAGTGACCATCGTGGACGGCCGGATCGTGAGCGTCGGCCCCGCTGCGGCCGGCGGAGCGGTCGAAGACCTGGGGAATGTCGCCATTCTGCCCGGCTTGATCAACGCCCACACTCACCTCGATCTCAGCGACGTCCCCGCGCCGCTGGGACGACAGGGAATCGCCCTGCCCGAGTGGCTTGGCCAGGTCGTCGCCTTTCGCCGACACAATCCTGGCGACAACCGCCGGGCGGTCGAGCGGGGATTGCAGGAATGCGTCCGCGGCGGCGTGACCGGACTGGGCGACATCGCGCAGGCGAACGATCCCCTCGACCCACTGGCTCAGGCCCCGATCGACGGCGTCGTCTTCACGGAGTTGATCGCTCCGACGGCGCGGCGGGTCGCCCCGGCCTTGGAACTCGCCCGGCAAAGCCTTTTGGCATCTTCTCCCTGGCGGCTGGGCCTGGCCCCCCACGCCCCGTACAGCGTGCATCCCGATCTGCTGCGCGGGGCAATCGAGATTTCGGCGGCGCAAGAAGTCCCGCTGGCGTTCCATCTTGCCGAATCGGCGGAGGAAATCGACCTGCTTCGCACGGCCGATGGACCAATGCGGCGATTGCTCGAATCGTTGGACGCCTGGGAGCCGGGGGCGTTTCGTCCCGGCGCGCGGCCCTTGGACTTCCTCCGCCTGCTTGCCCGCGCCCATCGCACGCTGATCATTCACGGCAATTATCTCGACGACGAGGAGATCGGCTTCCTTGCAAAAAACGCGGCGAAGATGGCGGTCGTCTATTGCCCGCGAACGCACGCCCGGTTCGGCCATCCGCGGTATCCACTGGAAAAGCTGCTCGCGGCCGGGGCATCGGTTGCCGTGGGGACGGACAGCCGCGCCTCGTCGCCCGACTTGAGCCTTCTGGCCGAATTGCGGCACATCGCCCGCAGCCACGCCATTCCGCCGCAAGTCGCGTTGCAGTTGGGGACCAGCCGGGCGGCCGCGGCGCTGGACTGCGATCGCGAGTCGGACGACCTGGCCTCGGGCAAATGGGCCAACCTCGCCGTCGTCGCCCTGCCCGACCATGACGCCGCCGATCCTTACGAGTTGTTGTTCGCTTCCGATCATCCCGTGGCGAGGACCTATTACCGCGGCACAGCAGTCTGGCCGGCGGAACATGAAAACGTGTTGAGAGTTGAGAGTTGAGAGCCGGCAACTCTCCGCTTTCAACGCCCCGCTCTCGACTCTCGGCTCTCAACTCTCAACTCTCGAATGACAATCAACTTCGCCATAGACTGCTGGTTTCTTACCGGCCCGACAGCCTCGGGCAAGTCGGCCGTAGGGGTCGAGCTTGCACGGCAAATCGGCGGCGAAATCATCTCCATGGACTCGATCGCCTTGTACCGAGGCATGGACGTTGGCACGGCGAAGCCCACCGCAAGCCAACGCGCCGCCGTCGCGCATCACCTCATCGACGCGATCGAGCCGCACGAGGAATACAGCCTGGCGGCGTACGTCGCCGCCGCCGCGCGGGTGGCGGCGGAAATCCGCGCGCGGGGCGCGAACCGCTGTTCGTCGGCGGGACGCCGCTGTATCTGAAGGGCCTCTTGCGGGGCATTTTCCAGGGGCCCGCGGCCGATTGGAAACTGCGGCGGCAGTTGGAAGACGAGGCGCGGCGGCTTGGACCCGAATCGCTCCATCGCCGCCTGGCCGAGTGCGATCCGGCGGCGGCCCAGCGGCTGCACCCAAACGACACGCGGCGATTGATCCGCGCGATTGAAGTCTTCGAGAAAACCGGCCGCCGATCAGCCGCTTACAGAAACAGTTCGACACAGGGCTTGACGCGGCGCAGTGCCGGGTTTTTGCACTCGCTTGGCCGCGGCGGGAGTTGGCCGCCCGGATCGACCGCCGTGTCGAGGCGATGTTTGCCGCCGGGTTGGTCGAGGAAGTTCGCCGGCTGTTGGCCGGACCGTACGGCTTGAGTCGCACCGCGGGACAGGCCGTGGGCTATCGCGAAGTGGTCGAGTGTCTCGCAGGCCGGCGGAACCTGTCGGAGACGATCGAACTGGTGAAGACGCACACCCGCCAACTCGCCAAGCGGCAAGGCACGTGGTTCCGCAGCTTGAGCGAGTGTCGGCCGACGCCGCTGTCCGAGCCGCTCGACCCGGTCCAAACCGCAGCCCAACTGGCGGCGATTGGGCGGGAAACGTCACGAAGTTGAGAGTTGAGAGTTGAGAGTTGAGAGTTGAGAGTTGAGAGTTGAGAGCCCGGAGCGGGGTCTCGAGCGCGGGGAGCCGAGAGCGGAGAGTTGCCGACTCTCAACTCTCAGCTCTCAACTCTCAACTTTTGTTCGCATTGCCGCCGCGCTTCATAGCCCGCAACGCCGACGCTCACGGAGAGGTTCAAGCTGCGCGCCTTTCCCGCCATGGGAATCCGCAGACAGCGATTCGGATTCCCGTCCAGCAGGCTGCGGGGCAAGCCCTGCGACTCGCTGCCGAAGACCAGCGCGTCGCCAGGCGAATATCCAGCCTCCGTGTAGCAGCGCGCGGCGGTTTTCGAGAAGAGCCAATAGTTCCCCGCGGACAAGCGGAGGAGGAGAGTTTCCCAATCGTCAACCGCCTCCCATTGCAAGTGCTCCCAATAGTCCAGCCCGGCGCGGCGAAGATGGCGGTTGTCCAGGCGAAAGCCCAGCGGGCGGACCAGCCACAGCTTCGCCCCCAACGCCACGCACGTGCGGCCGATGTTGCCCGTGTTCTCGGGAATCTCCGGCTGATAGAGGACGATGTGCAAGGGGATGTCGGCCATTGACGCTTACATCAAGCAACTCATGCCGCTCAGTCCGATCGGCTCGCGGCTGGCGAAGGCCTCGCCGTAGCGGGCGCCGATCGACCAGCCCAACGCGGCGGCCTGGTCGCGAAGCTGGTCCAAAAAGGTCGGCGGCGCCTGCGATCGGCCGTCGATGAACTGGCTGCGATAACACTCCACCGCCGCCAGCTTCCGCTCCCAATGGTCGCTGATGTCCAGCACGAAGGCCGGCTGTGGAATCAGCCGCAGGTGGACGCAGTAATAATAAAAAATGCGCTGCGGATAGTGCGGCTCCCCGGGCAGATCGGTCTTGCTGAGCTTCGCCCAGAATCTCGCGGCTTCGATCAATTCCGTGGCGGCGACGTGATCGGGATGGGCGTCGATCCAGTAGGGGGCGAAGACCCATCGCGGCCGCGTCCGGCGGAACACCCCGGCCAGTTTCGCCCGGGCGTCGAGGCTCGCCTCCAGGCTGCGATTGGGCAGGCCGAGATTCTCGCGCCAATCGAGTCCGAGGATCGCCGTGGCGGCGGCGGTTTCGCGGGCGCGGATTTCCCTTGAGCCGGCGGGCGTCGGCTCGCCGTCGGTCAGGTCGAGGACGCCCAGCGCGCGGCCTTCCGCCTTGAACTTCAAAATCGCCCCCGCCATGCCGAGTTCGGCGTCATCCGGATGCGGCGAGACCACGAGGATATCGAGCATGGCGAATTCCTGCCCATTGCGATTTTCGGCCCTGCCGAAGAACGGAAATGAAGGATATCGGATTGCGAAGGAATACGGAAGGAGGGGTTGCGGCGGCCTTTTTGGCCCCCTTCTTTCCAGCCTTTTGGGTATCGGCGCACCCTCCGCATTAGGCTGGCCGCGGAGCGGCGATTCTGCGAAACTCTCGCCCCTTGTCTGGACACTCCCGATCGAGGCAGTAAGATGTTGCTTAACGCATCGAATTCGCGGCGGCGGTGGCTGTGGACGGCCTGCGCCGCGACAATTCTCGCGGCAATGGGATTGAGCGGCTGCGAAAAGTGCAACCTGATGGGGAACAATTTCGCCGACAACACTCTCGCCGAACAGGTCCGCCCGTACCGCAAGCCCGACGCCGACGGCGACAGCGAAAAGGACGGCGTAAGCAGCAAGTCCCAGCAAATTGAAGAAGACTTGGGGTTTAAGTGATTGCCAATTCGAGATCTGCGGAAGAACTCCTCCAGCAAGTTTGTCGGCATGTCCGCCAGACTGCCGTCTGGACGACGGTCGAGGCGGCCCTGGGTTGGGATGAGCGGACGATGCTGCCGCCGGCCGCCGGCCCCTATCGCGCCGAGCAGTTGACGGCCGTTTCCGCCCTGCTCCATCGCCGTTGGACCGATCCGCAGTTCGTCGCCGACGTGGCGGAATTGGCCGCAGGGCCCTTGGCCAGAGGCGACTCGGGCGTCGCCGCGACAATCCGCCGCGTCAAACGCCGCGTGGATCGAAAGACGAAGCTGCCGCAGCGGCTCGTCGAAGAACTCGCCCGCACGGCGGTCCTGGGACAGCAGGCCTGGGAACGAGCGCGAAAGGAAGACGATTTTCCCGCGTTTCTCCCCCTGCTGGAAAAGATGATCGCCCTGAAGCGCGAGGAGGCCCAAGCGGTCGGTTATGCCGAACAGCCGTACGACGCCCTGCTGGACGACTACGAGCCCGAGGAGCGGACGGCCAACGTCGCGCGTGTGCTTGCCGGGCTGCGCGAGCAATTGGCGCCGCTGGTGGCCGAAATCCATCAGACCGGCCGGCGGCCCGACATGTCTGTCGTCTCTCGCCCCTTTCCCATCGAAGTGCAAGAGGCGTTCGGCCGGGAGGCTGCGCGAGCGATCGGCTTTGACTTTTCCCGCGGAAGGCTCGACGTGACGGCGCATCCCTTCTGCACGACGCTCGGCCCGCACGATTGCCGGATTACGACGCGATTTGACGACAAGTTTTTCAACGCCGCCTTTTTCGGCATTTTGCACGAGGCCGGCCACGGGATCTACGAGCAAGGGCTCCCGGCGGACGAATTCGGCCTGCCGCCGGGCGAAGCGATTTCGCTGGGCGTCCACGAATCGCAATCGCGGATGTGGGAGAACCTGGTCGGACGCAGCCGCGCCTTCTGGGAGCATTTCTTCCCCGAGGCTCAGCGACGCTTTCCCGCCGCCCTGGGCGACGTAAGTCTCGACGCCTTCTATTTCGCGCTGAACGACGTGCGGCCGTCGCTGATTCGCATCGAGGCGGACGAAGCGACGTACAATCTGCACATCCTCATCCGTTTCGAGTTGGAGCGGGCGATCCTCGACGATCAACTGCGGCCGGCCGACTTGCCCAGCGCGTGGAATGAGAAATATCGCGATTATCTGGGGCTGCTGCCGCCCAACGACGCCCAGGGAGTTTTGCAGAACGTTCATTGGTCGGCCGGTCTGATCGGCTATTTTCCCACGTACACCTTGGGCAATCTTTATGCGGCGCAATTCTTCGCCCAGGCCGACGCCGAGTTGGGCGGTCTGGCGGCGCAGTTCGCCCGGGGCGAATTCCAGCCGCTTCGCCACTGGCTGAACGAGAAGATACACCGTCACGGACAGCGATACGCGGCGGCCGAGTTGGTCCAGCGCGTGACTGGTCGGCCGCTGGAGCCGGAGCCGCTGCTGCGGCATCTTCGCGGGAAGCTTGCTCCGCTGTATGGCTTGAAGGGGTAGCCGTGCATGGTCCCCTCTCCCTTCGGGAGAGGGTTAGGGTGAGGGCAGCCCGGCGAGGGGCGAGCCAATCACGCAGCGAGTTTAACGATGCAATCGCCGTCCGGTTGGCAGGTCACGGTACTCCACGGACTCAAGGCCCATTTCACGCAACCGAAGGGGCCCAGCAGACCGGGGACAGATTGGGCCGTTGCTGTTCGTTGCGGCTTGCAAGAACACCGCACTCTTGTGCGCGCATACGCAGATGATGTCGCAGGCATAGACCAAGGGCGCGAGGTAGCGATGGTGGCCGAGTTCGCCGCGACGCTTCTCCGCCAAGGCTGGACGCCAGGCAAGTGGATGGGCCAATCGGGAGAGCTGACTCTGCCGATAAGCCAAGCCGAGCACGAAACAGAGACATGCCAGGCGAAGCCGTGGTGGCGGTTCTGGTGAGACCTTGATGTCGGTTTGGTCGTCAGCGGGGTCTTGGGAAATCGAAAACGGTGCGACAACCCGCCCTCACCCTAACCCTCTCCCGAGGGGAGAGGGGACCTGAAATATGTCCCTGCCGCCCTCGCAATTTTTTCCGCCCGCAGAAGACGCCGATCCCGACGGCCTGATCGGCTTCGGCGGCAAGCTCGCGCCGGAGTGGCTCCTGGACGCCTACAGCCACGGAATCTTTCCCTGGCCCAGCGGCGATGAGGATCGGCTGATCCCGTGGTGTTCGCCCGATCCGCGGGCGATCATCGAACTGGACCGCTTTCATCTCCCGCGGCGACTCGAGCGGACGCGTCGCAGCGAGAAGTTCCGCACGAGCCTGGACGAAAACTTTGCGGGCGTGATCGCCCAATGCGCCGCGGCGGGGGATCGGCGCGGCGGCACGTGGTTGATCCGGCCGATGATTCGCGCCTACAGCCGACTGGCCCAACTGGGACACGCCCATAGCGTCGAGGCGTGGCAGGGGGAGGAGTTGGCCGGCGGCGTGTACGGCGTTGCGATTGGCGGGCTGTTTGCCGCCGAGTCGATGTTTTATCGCGTGAGCGACGCCTCGAAGGTCGCCCTGGTTCGCCTGGTTTCCCACCTGCGGGAGCGAGGCTATACGCTGCTGGACATTCAGCAACTTACCCCGCACACGGCGAGATTCGGCGCGATCGAGATTCCACGCCGTGAATACCTCTTGCGGCTGGAAGACGCCCTGGCGCGGCCAGTGACGTTCGGGCCATAAAGGAAGGATGAAGGCGGAAGGATGAACGGCCGGTATTCAGCCATCATACTTCAGCCTTCCATCCTCCGGGTGGGTCGAAGGGGACATCCCCCTTGAAAAGCGGCGCGGTTGAGGGTATCAATAAATGGAAGACGGTTTGGGCCCAATTTCCCGCCAGGAAGGTCGAGGACGGCAAAAAGAGATGGTTGACGAAAATCCGCAAGAGAAACCGCAGGCCGCGGGCCAAAAACGCATCCTCCTGGTGGACGACGACCGGGAAATCGTCGAGTCGATGAAAATCGCCCTGGAGGCCGCCGGCTACGGGGTGGTTGTCGCCCGGGACGGCAACCAGGGACTCGCCATGGTCGAGCGGGAAAACCCCGATCTGGTGATTCTCGACATGATGATGCCGAAGCGGAGCGGCTTTTTGGTCCTGGAAAAGCTTCGCCGCACCCGGCCGGTCCCGATTCGGATCATCATGGTGACCGCCAACGAGGGGAGTCGTCACAAGGCATACGCGGAAATGCTTGGCGTGGACGACTATATCCGCAAGCCCTTCGCCATGGACCGCCTGATGGACAGCGTGCAACGGCTGTTGGGGTAGCGGGCAGGGCCAGGCCAATCAAGCCGCGCCTGGCATGTGCTCGTCGCGTCATCGGGTCAACTCTCTGACCCGCCGCGGTTTTTCCTGGGCAATTGACGTTGCCCCATCCGACAAGTTTTGCGATACTCCGCTCCGGAAAATCGCGGACAGACCGCCTATTCGCGATATATTACCTAAGTTATCGCGTTTATCAAACCAATAATGTCGGCCGGCAGCGTCACCCAGTCTGAAGAGCGGCCCACAGGCAGCACTGGCAAGGCCAGTGTTGCGCAGCGATTGGTTCTGCTTCTGGTCCTCTGCCTGCTTTCCCGCGCGGTCATGGCGTGGAAACTGGGAGGGCTGTGTCCCGACGGCGTCTACTACGTTCGCTTGGCCCAATCCTTGGACCAAGGCAACGTGACAGAGGCGATCCAGCAGTCGCGGCTCAATCCGCTGCCGATCGTCCTTGTTGTGCTGCACCGCGCCGGCATCGACTGGGAACTGGCCGGCAACCTTTGGGGCGTCTTCATGGCCGGGCTGGTGGTGCTGCCGCTGTGGGGCTGGCTGCGGCGGCAATTCGACGATCGCGTCGCCCTGGCCGGCTGCTTCCTCTACGCCGTACATAGCGAAATGATTCGTTGGAGTCCGGAAGTGATCCGCGATCCGACCTTCTGGTTCCTCTTCACGTCGGCCCTTTATCTCCTCTGGCGGGCGGTGACGGAAGTGCGTTTGCGATTATTCTTTGCCGCGGCGGTCGCGGTTGCCGCCGCGTCGGTCACGCGGTTCGAGGGCCTGCTGCTGTTGATCCCATTGGCACTCTGGTCCGCGGCACGATGGCGGCAGTTGAAAACCGCGGGCCCTTTGAAAGCGTCCCGCGGGCGACTGGCGATCGGGGCGTTGGCGTGCCTGACGATCTTGCCGGCGGCGGCGGCACTCGGCTGGTTCGTCTTTCGCCACGGCGGCTTGTCGTCCGATGGGCTTGCCCTGCGGCCCTTCATTCTTGCCGGCGAGTGGGCCCGGACCATGGCCGCGCCCATGTTCGGCAGCGCCTCCGGCCATAGCTCCGTCCTTCCGCCAACCCTCGCTCCGATCTCCCTCGGCCGGATGCTGGAAATCTATCTTCCCACCGTCGCCAAAGGCATCACGCCGCTTTGGGGGGCGATGTTTGTCGTCGGCGCGGTGCGCGTGCGAAGCATGGGGCGACGGGCCGACCGCATCGCCTTAGCATTGGTCGCCGTCGCCCTGTTTGCGGCCATCTGGATTCATCTTTGGGTGGGACATTTTTCCTGCAAACGCTACGTCTTTCCCTTCGTGTTGATGGGCTCGGGATTCGCCGGCCTGGGAGGGCTCCGCCTATCGGCGTGGGCGACCGCCAGGCTGCAACGGCTCGGCGGCGTCGCCTTCGCGGCCTGGGGTCCGGCAACGCTCTGCGGCGGCGTCGCGCTGGCATTGGCGTTTGCCTTCAGTTCCGGCAGCCGAACGGAAGAGGTCGCCCTGGGACATTGGATCGGCCAGCAGGCCAGATCGGCGCCGGTGTTGCTGGGGCCGAACGGCTTGACCCAGGTCGTCAACTACTACGCCGGCGGACGTTGTGATTCCTTCCTGCCGACGACCGGCGACGACACAATCACCGCATTGACGCAACAGAACCAGCCCGATTTCGTCCTCCTGCCGCAGGACCAGGCGGATTTCCTTCGCGGCGGGCCGTTGGTCCGGCGGTTGGAAGCCGCCGGCGTGAGGCCGCTGGACCGGGGGCGTCTGCCGGCGAATTGTTCGCGGGTGTTGGTGTTGACAAAACGTCAGGGTTTGGACGCGATGGATTGGAAGTTGAAAGCGGTGGCAGGTTCACCCTCACCCTAACCCTTTCCCGAGGGGAGAGGGGACATGAAACCCAAAAGGCAAGGATGCCGGGGGCAGCAATGGATTGCAGTTCCGCCTTCCTCATCACGTTGATGGCCCTGACGATGACGCTGTCGGCGTGTCTGACGGTGAGCGTGCGTTGGCTGGCCTGGCGATGGCAGGTCGTCGACCGGCCGGACAAGAAACGGAAACTTCATCATGGCCGCGTGCCGCTCTGGGGCGGCGTGGCGATCTATCTGGCGATGTCGCTGGGCCTGTTGGCGGCGATCCAGAGGCCGCAGGCCGCGGGCCATCCGCTGAGCAAGCTGGCGATGGCCTTGATCCCGGCGGCGGGATTGGCCTGCCTGTTTGGAGCCCTGGACGACGTCTGGGCCTTTCGCTCCCGCAGAAAACTCGTGTTGCAGTTCTTCTCCGTGCTGCCCGTCGTGCTCGCCGGCTACTGGATCGACCGCATCGTCGTCTTCAGTTGCCCGATTGCCTTGGGGTGGTTCGGCGTGCCGCTGACGATTCTCTGGTTAATAGGCTGCATCAACGCCTTGAACCTGATCGACGGCATGGACGGCTTGGCGTCGGTCGTCGGCCTTTCCACCGCGGGGATGATGAGCGTTATCGCGATGAGCATGGGGAACCCCCACGTGGCGGTCATTGCCGTCGTCTTGGCCGGGGCCATCGGCGGCTTTCTCGTCTACAATTTCCCCCCGGCCAGCATCTTCCTCGGCGATTCCGGCAGCGCGGTCATCGGCCTGATGTTGGGGATTCTGGGCATCCAGGGGGCGATGAAGACCTCGGCCACCTTGTCGATCACCGCGCCGGCGGTCATTATGACCCTGCCCATGTTCGACGTTGTCATGGCCGTCGTGCGGCGGACGCTGACCGGTCGGCGGTTCGACGCCGCGGACCGGCAGCATATTCACCATCAACTCTTGGATCGCGGCCTGAGCCCTTGGCAGGTGTTGTGCATTGCCGGCGCGTTCTGCCTGACCACCGGCGCCGCGGCCACGGCGGCGACGGTGTTTCGCTGGGACGCCTTGGCCTGGATCGCGGCCTTGACGCTGATCGTGCTGGTGATCCGCCTGCGGCTGTTCGGCCACTACGAGTTCGCCTTGCTCAAGGGCGTGGTCGTCCACTGGGTAAGGGGCGGCGGCGTGGATTCGGCGGCCGATGCGGCGGAAAGCGAGATTCTCCAGGGAAACGGCGTCGTCGTCGATTTTCCCCCCGCCGAAGACCGCCGCAAGGCGGCTTGACCCCCCACGAGAAAACCATGGCCCCCAGCCCGGCGAAAAGCGAACTCGACCTCGACGTGGGCGTAATCTACACCTACGAGCGGGAACTGATGGGACCGTTGCTGGAGTCTCTGGGCGCTTCCGCCGACGGCCTGGCCGTGCGATTGATCCTCGTTCAACAACTGCTCCGCCGACGGCGTCGAGTCGTGGCGCGGCGCGGCGGCCCGCACGTTGGTTGTCCGCAATCCCCGCCGCCTGTCTTACGCGGCGAACATGAACCGCATTCTCGCGGCGTCCACGGCGCGGCACACGCTGTTGTTGAACACGGACATGCGATTCGATCCGCCGGCGCAGTGCCTGGCGCGGATGGTCGAGTTCATGGACTGCGCACGCCGACTGCGGCCTGGCCGGCTGCCGCATCCTCCACGCCGATGGGGATAATGCCTTCGCGGCGCGGCGATTTCAGACGCTGCCGATCATCCTCGCGCGTCGCCTCGGCCTGGGCCCCCTCATGCCGAACGTCGTCGATCGCTACCTTTATCGACGCCGCGACCCGCTCTCGACCTTCGACTGCGACTGGCTCTCCGGCTGCTTTCTCCTCGCCCGACGCGAGGCGCTGGCGGACGTTGGCCCCTTCGACGAACGCTTCGGCAAGTACTTCGAAGACGTTGACATGGGTCTGCGGATGAAACTTGCCGGGTGGCGGGTGATGTATCACGGCGGCGCGGACTGCTGTCATCTGGAGCAACGCGACAGCGCCCGACTCTTCTCGATCGACGCCTGGCGTCATCTTTCCGCCTACGCCCGCTGGCTCCAAAAGTGGGGATGGCGTCCCTGGCGGAGTTTGCCGGCGTCGGCGGGGGAAGGCGCCCGCATTTCGCCGCCGCAAGCGATTTCCCGGGCCGCATAGCGCAATTCGTTCTTACGGGGGGCTGTTCCCGTCGGCGATGGGAAACCTCCTGATCGCCAGGAGGGGCGACGGGGACCGCGGCGCCGGTCTCCCGGCAACGCGTCGGCGAATTCGGCGGGGGACCGTTGCCATGTCCCGCCGTTTTGTGTAGGATTTGGTTTCGTCCTCACCCCAGAGGCGGCCGAGCCATCGCCAATTTGAGGAGATACGTCGATGAAGATCGAACGGACTTTCGATTTCGAGAAAGAGACGAAAAACACAGTTCGGTACACTGAAGTTGCTGAGGGCCAACCCCCCATCATCGGTACGGTGTACGTGCAAAAGTGGGCCCTGAAAGGGACGCCGAAGAAAATCAAGTTGACTCTGGAAAGCGAAGAAGAGGAGTAGACCGTTGGGCAATGCACAATCCTGCGCCAAGTTGGCCCGCGTCAAGTTGGCCCTGGCCGAGAAGTACGAACACCTGGCGTCCATCGTCAACAGCAAGCCGCGGCGGACGGTCTGGCTTCGCATCGCCCAAAAGCACCGGCGTCAGGCCGCCGATTTGCAGTGCGCCGCCGAAGGCAAGTAGCCGGCGCCGGATTGTGCGGCCAGTCGGGCGGACGTGACGACCTGAATTTCGATCCGGATTCGTCCGCGTCGGCCCTTCTCTTGCTCGCGTTCGTGGGACGCCTGCCGCGCCACAAGCACGGCAGACGCCCCAGCGAAGACATCTCCGGGGAATCAGCCAGGAGACAAAGGATTGTCACGACGAAAAGGCATCTCGCGTGCCAAAACTGGGCTGATGGCACAAATGCTTATGCATCAACGACTTGCGTCGCTGACGCAGCAAACGCTCCTTCGTTGCGCGGCGAAAAGGTGGTGGCATGTGGCGAAAATTTCGCCATAGTCGCGAAACCGCAAGCGTTGCACGTCCTATTCCCTTTCCCCTAATTCCTCATCCCTTCACATTCTCCGCCACAACCGGATTCCGCAGCACGCCCAGCCCTTCGATCTCCACTTCGAGCCGATCGCCGGCCTTGAGAAAAACCGGCGGCTTCCGCGCAAAGCCCACGCCCGAAGGCGTCCCCGTGAAAATCAAGTCGCCCGGGCTGAGCGTACACACGTCCGAGGCGTAAGCGACCAACGCCTCGATCGCGAAAATGAACTGCGACGTGTTCGAGCTTTGCACGGTTTGGCCATTGAGCCGGGTTTCGATCTTCAGGCGGTCCACCGCGCCCACGGCGTCGGCAGTGACCAGGCACGGTCCAAAGGGGGCGAAGGCGTCGAACGATTTGCCCAGCATCCATTGCCCGGCGGACTTGTGAAATTGCCAGTCGCGGGCGGAGATGTCGTTGCCGCAGCAGTAGGCGGCGACGTGGCGGAGGGCGGCTTGCGGCGCGATGTGCCGGCCGCCCATGCCCACGACCACCACCAACTCGCCCTCGTAATCGACCTGGTTGCTCGCTTCCGGGAGGACAATCGGCTCGCCGTCGGCCAGGGCGGCCGTGGGCAGCTTGTTGAAGAGGACGGGCTCGGCGGGCATCGCCATGCCCGATTCCCGCGCGTGATCGCCATAATTCAGGCCGGCGCAAAGGATCTTTTCCGGGCGGGGAATAGGCGGCAAGAGGCGAACTTCGCCCAGCGGAATCCGCCGGCCCCGCGCCACGGCCTCCTCCGCCCTGGGGCGAAGGGCGTGCCACTTGGCCAAAAACGCTTTCGGGCAACACGGCAATGCCGCATCGGCATAGGCAAGATCGATGATGCAACGGTCCCCCAGGGCGGCGACGCGCGGGCCGCGATCGCCTGCATAGCACACCAGTTTCATGTTGGCCTCTCGGTTTGATTCTTTGCGTGAGAGCGATTGTAGCGAAAAGGCGCGCAAATGCCAGTCGCGCCCTGCGTGGAGACCGGGACGAACGCCGTCTTTCGGAGGGAGCTGGCGGGCAAGGAATGCTTTGACGCAAGTCGTTCTGCGACCTAGGTTTTCAAGAGGCGCCCCCGAGGACTTTGATACCGTGCGCGGGGAGTATTGATGCGTTTCCGAAGGCGAAACGTCGCATTTCAGCCCGCGTAGACTGTTATGAGCGCGATTCCCGCCCCAACAACCCTTGCCGACCGTACGACGCCGATCGTTCCGCCCGCAGCGCCGGTCGAGCGTTGGATGTCCGAGTTAGGCACGCTGCTGCGGGAATTAGAGACGATTGCGGCAACGCAACGGCAGGCGGAATCGCCGGCCAACGAGTCGTCGGAAACGCGGTTGGCCCGCCTGCGGTTGGGCATCGCCAGCAGCCTCTTCGCGGCGTTGCAGTGCAAGCACGCGGCGACGGCGGGGCACGGACTCCGCGTCGCCCTGACCTGCTCGGCTTGGGCGAAGCAGATGGGCATGACGGAGCCAGACCGCGACCTGCTCGAGGTCGCCGCCCTGCTCCACGACATCGGCGTGATCGGAGTGCCCGACCACGTCCTCTTGAAGCCGGGGGCGTTGGACTGCGACGAGGCGGCGCTGATGACGCAGTCGCGCGTCATGGGCTTGGAAATTCTCCGCCACAGTTGCACGGCGACGGAGATCCTGAAGATCGTCGAGCACGTTGCCGCTTGGTATGACGGCTCCCGCAAGGGCTGGTCGCTCCAGGGCGAAGAAATCCCCCTCGCCTCGCGGATGATCGCCGTCGTCGAGGCGTTCGACGCGATGACGACCGACCACGTCTATCGCGCGGCGATGTCGCAAGAGCGGGCGATGGCCGAGCTGTTTCACTGCGCCGGCCGGCAGTTCGATCCGGAACTGGTGCGAAAGTTCGCCGAGTTCCACGAGGGCGACGTGAGCGAGTTGCGGCGGGAAGTGGCCGGCCGCTGGATGCGCGGCCTCGATCCGGACCTGGTCAACTCCTATTGGGAGCTGAACTGCATCCCCTCGCACGCGGCGCCGCCGACGATCGACGTTTCCTTCCAGGCGAAGCTGCTGGACAACATGTACGACGCCGTCGTGTTCATCGACGTCGCCGGAAAGATCAAGCTGTGGAACCACGGCGCCGAGCGGTTGACCGGCATCGCCGGGGCCACGGTCTGCCAACAGCAGTGGACCCCGGAAATCCTCTCGATGACCGATGAGAAGGGGCATCTGATCGCGACGGACGAGTGCCCGGCGATCAGCGCCGTCCAGTCGGGCGTGCAGTCGCTGCGGCGGCTGACGATTTGGGGGCGGATGGGGCGGCGCGTGGCGGTCGACAGCCACGCCATTCCCGTCATCGGCCAGGACGGCGCGATCCAAGGCGCCATCCTCCTCCTGCACGACGCCTCCTCGGAAACGTCGCTGGAGCAGCGCTGTCAAAACCTGCACGAAAAGGCCACCCGCGATCCGCTCACCCAAGTCGCCAACCGCGCCGAGTACGACCGCGTCCACGAGCTGTTCGTCGAGGCGCATCAGGAGCAGAAGGTCCCGTGCAGCCTGATCATGTGCGATCTGGACCGCTTCAAGCTGGTCAACGACACGTACGGGCATCAGGCGGGCGACGAGGCGATTCAAAGCGTGGCGACGCTGTTGAAGGGGGCGTGTCGGCCCGGCGACCTGGTCGCCCGCTACGGCGGCGAAGAGTTCGTCATGCTCTGCGCCGACTGCGACAACGCCGCCGCCGCCCGCCGCGCCGAGCAGGTCCGCAAGGCGCTGGCGCAGATGCAGCAGCCGAAAATGGAGGGGCGTTCGGTCACCGCCAGTTTCGGCGTCACGGAAATTCAGCCCGGCGACACCCCGGAAACCATGCTCCGCCGCGCGGACCGCGCACTGCTGATGGCCAAGTCGAAGGGCCGGAACGTGGTCGTCCAACTCGGCAGCGGCGGCGGCGAAGAGCCCGCCGAGCCGAAACGCGACTTCGTGGTTCGAGCGGTCGAACAGCGCGACGCAACTGATCGAGCAAGTTCTCGTCACGCCCGTCCCCCTGCAAATGACCATCGAAAAACTTCGCGGCTTCGTCGCCGACCATCGCGCGGCGATCCTGAAAATCGACGGCGACCACGTGCAACTGGAAACCGCGGAGAAGGACGGCAGCCGCCTCCGCCGCCTGACCGATCGGCCGGTGGTGTTCCTCCTCAACCTCCGCCTGGAAGAAGAGCGGGTGCAAAAGCAGGAAGGCGAGAACGCCGCGCAAATCGTCCGCACGAAAATCACCGTCGCCATCAGCCTGCGAAGGGAGCGCGACCGACGCCGCAGCGACGTCGCCGAGCGCGCGGGCGGCTGCTGTCCAGCTTCCGCTCCTATCTCATGGCCAGCCCGGAAGAGGAATCGCCGACGCCGATCGGCCCCTTGGTCCGCGCGAAGCGAATCCTCGCCCCCTGGTTGGCGCGGAAGTAGGCGGCGCGGCCGGTCCCCTCTCCCTTCGGGAGAGGGTTAGGGTGAGGGCTGAGCGGCGGGAGATTTGGCGATCAGCCTACGGCCGACCGGTTAAAAACCCGCCAAAGAAAAAGCTTATGCCCAGCACCCTCTCGCAATGCGGGCATATGTACATGACCTCCTTCTTGAGGAAGCCCTTAACTTCCTTTCGCAGCGAGTGCTGTTCCCGTGACTTGTCGTCAGTCAAAGAAACGGGCTTTTCACAATACGGACATTTCGCCATTTCACGTCCTCCACTTATGCACGGAACACGCACCCACGAAGCCGCCCCGCCCTCACCCTAACCCTCTCCCGGAGGCTGCACTTTATGAAAACCTGGGGGAGGGGTTGGTATTTTCGTATTTTATGGTTTACGTAAAAATGGCTCTCCGAACACACGCAAATCCTTTGCCGAGAACCGTGTGCAGGAGAGCCAAGGATGGCTGGTCAAGCGTTTGCAGGAGCCTTCGGGCGTCCTCCGGAAGATTGGGCGGAATGGGTCACATGGCTGCAAATCGGCTTGCACGGCCGGTCGCGTTGGCGATTGCCCCTGGTTTTGACCGGGCTGCTGATGGCTCGGGGACGCCGCACCGTCAGCAGTTGGCTGCGGGCCGCCCAGTTGCAAGCCGACTACATCGACTATTATTACTTCAACGGCAGCGTCGGACGCAAGAGCAAAGAGGTGGCCACCCGGCTGTTTCAACTCTTGTTGAGCCACCTGCCGCTGCCCGAGCGGATCGTCCTCGCCTTGGACGACACGCCCACGGCCCGCTACGGTCCCAAGGTCGAAGGCGCGGGGCTGCACCACAACCCTACTTCGGGACCCGACAACCACAAGTTTGTCTACGGGCACGTTTGGGTGACGTTGGCCTGGGTGGTGCGTCATCCCTTGTGGCACACGATCGGCCTGCCGCTGCTGGCTCGGCTCTACGTGAAAGCCAAGGACGTGCCGCCGTTGGCCCAACGGTATGGGTGGGTGTTTCAGACCAAACTGCAACTGGCGGTCGATCTCATCCAATGGGCCGCAAATACGCTCAAACCGTTGGGCAAGCCGCTCTGGCTGGTCATGGACGGCGCCTACGCCTATCGGCCGTTGTTGAAACCGATTCTGGCCATGGGGATCACCGTGGTCAGTCGCCTGCGAAGAGACGCCGGCTTGCGAACACTGCCCCCCCGGAAACGGCGCGGGCAGCGGGGCAAACGCAAGTACGGAAAGGAGAAAATCAGTCTGGCCAAGCGGGCGGCGCATCCGGCCGGTTGGCAGGCCATCGAAGCAGTGCTCTACGGCGGGCAACTGGCGACCAAGACGTACAAGACCTTCTTGGCAACTTGGCCGGTCGTGGGCGGGGTCATCCGCGTGGTGCTGGTGCGCGAGTCGGGTGGGCGTTGGGACGCGTTTTTCTGTACCGATCCGACGGCCACGGTCCGTCAAATTTTGGAGTGTTACGCCGACCGCTCGGCGATCGAACAGATATTTCACGACATCAAGGAGATTTGGGGGGCGGGACAACAACAGGTCCGCAACCTTTGGCGAAATATCGGCTGCTTCCACCTGAACCTTTGGATGCACACGCTCGTGGAAATGTGGGCTTGGCATCGCCTCGCGGAAGAAATCCGCGACCGGAGCGGCTCGCCATGGGACGACGCCACCCGTCGTCCGTCGCACGGGGACCGTCGCAAGGCCTTGCGCGACAAGTGGTTCGACAACGTATTTTCGGCCGCTCTGGTAAAACACAAGATACCTAAAGAAATCCAAAACCTACTGAACTCCCTCGCCCGCTTGGCTGCTTAACGTCTCATGTCTTCATAAAGTGCAGCCGGAGGGAGAGGGGACCTTAATATTTCCGCGGATGCAGCCGGGCTTGCACGCGGCTGGGCAGGCCGGCAATCCGCAAGAACCCTTCCGCGTCGGTCTGATTGTACGACCCGCCCCCCTCCATCGTCGCAATCCCCTCGTCGTAGAGATTGTTCGGACTCGATCGCCCCGCGACGTTGATGTTGCCGCGATACAACTCCAGCCGCACGTCGCCCGTGACCGGCTGCTGCGCCTGGCGGATGAAGGCCATCAGGGCGTCCAGCTTCGCATGATGCCAGAGGCCGTAGTAGACCATCTCGGCGACTTCCGGCGCAAGCCGGTCGCGGAGGTGCATCAAGTCGCGGTCCATCGTCAACTGTTCGACCAGCCGATGGGCCGCGTAGAGGATCGTCATGCCTGGGGCCTCGTACACGCCGCGGCTTTTCATCCCCACAAAGCGGTTCTCGACCATGTCGATCCGCCCGATCGCGTTGCGGCCGCCGATCGCGTTCAACTCGCGAACGATCGCGAACGCCCCCAACGGCTTGCCGTTGACGCTCGTCGGCGCGCCCGCGGCGAAGCCGATCGCGACGCTCTCGATCTTGTCCGCCGCCTGCTGCGGCGAGACCGTCATGCCGAAATCGACGAGTTCGACCCCATTGACGGAAAGGTCCTCCAGCTTGCCCGCCTCGTAGCTGATGTGCAAGCAGTTCTCGTCCGAACTGTACGGCTTGGCGATCGACGCCTTGACGGGGATATTTTTCCGCTGGCAATAGGCGATCATTTCGCTGCGGCCGGGAAACTGGCGGCGAAACTCCTCCATCCGCCACGGGGCAATCACCCACACGCCCGGGTCCAACGCGTCGGCGGCCAACTGGAAGCGGCATTGGTCGTTCCCCTTGCCCGTGGCCCCGTGGACGTAAGCCTTGGCCCCGACCTCGCGGGCGACCTGCAAGCAGATTTTGCTGATTAGCGGCCGGGCGATCGACGTGCCCAACAGGTACATCCCCTCGTACTTCGCCTGCCACTGCAACACGGGAAAGGCGTAATCGCGGCAGAGTTCCTCTTGGGCGTCGACGATCCGGGCCGACTTGGCGCCGATCGCCTTGGCCTTGTCGAGGATCGCCTGCCGGTCCTCGCAGGGCTGGCCCAGATCGACGTAGACCGCGTGAACTTCGTAGCCTTGTTGCTCGATGAGCCAACTGAGGATGACCGAGGTGTCCAATCCGCCGGAATAGGCCAGCACGCAACTAGGCATGGGTGTCGCTTTCTTGTTGAGTTACGAATTCACGGTCCCCTCTCCCTTTGGGAGAGGGTTAGGGTGAGGGGAAGCTGGGACATGCTGGCCGATGGCGAAGACGGCCACGGCAAAGGCGCGAACGTCGGCGCTCGGGATTGAACGCTCTCGCTGGCGTCCCCTCACCCCGACCCTCTCCCAAAGGGAGAGGGGGACCGATAGGGAAACACCCATTTTGCTCGCTGGCACGAGAGTTCGCAAGGGGCCGGAGAGTGCTACCGCACTTCCTGCCGCCGCTTCAAGACGCAGTCGTACGCCGCACGCGTCGCCTTCGCGACCGCGGTCCAAGAAAAGTACGTCTGCACGTGCCGGGCGAGGCTCTTGCTCCGCCCCTGGGCCAAGGCGGCCAACACCGCCTGGCGGATGCCGGGCAGGTCGTTCGGCTTTACATAGAAGGCCTGATGGCCGAAATATTCGCCCGCGCATCCCCCCTCGGGCAGGATCAACGGCAGGCCAGACATCCCCGCCTCCAATGCCGCGGAAGCGGACGAATCGAACCAATTGCCCAAGACCACGCAGCCGCAGGCCGTGTAAGCGCTGGCCATCAAGGGATCGTCGCGGCGGAGACCGTGGATAAACCGCACTTGCGGACCGGCCGCCCGGCGACACTGCGACAAATACCACTCGCCGCCGGGGGCAACGTCGCCGAGGATGACCACCGGGGCATCCGTCCCCCGCATCGCCCAGAGAAAGCCAAGCTGATTCTTCGCCGGTTCGATCTGTCCAAGGTAGAGGACGAAGTCGCGGCAGCCGACCCGTTGGGCGAACGGCTCGGGATCGGCCTCGGCCAGGCGAGGATCGGCCCCGGTCGGCACGACCTGGATTTTCGCGGCAGGAACGCGGAAGTAGTGCATCAATTGCCGCGCTTCGGCGTTCGAGTGCGGCAGCAGCAGATCGACGCCCTCGTAAAGCCGCCGCCGCCAGGAAGGCCATCGCGGGCAGACCGCCCGACCCATCAGCCGGGCGCAGGCGGCCAGGCCGCGGGTCACCGGCTGACGCTGGCGAAGGCATTCGGCCATCTGATGCCAAGACATGGTGGAAAGGACGACGGGGAGCCGCTGCCGCCGGGCGGTCTCGACCAGGGGCAGGTGTTCTGGGGCGCTGCCAAAGAGGTGCAGGCAATCGGCCTCGGCGAAGCGGTCTTCCCAGGGCCGCCAGAGTTGCGCCGCCACGCCGGCGGCGGGCAACGCCTCAGCCAGCCCGAGCATTTGCCCCTCGTCGCCGCCCGGCGCCGCCATGGCCGTCAGCCTGCTGGCCAAGAGGATCCGCGGTCCCGAGGCGGCCTTGCGCAAAGCGAGGGTCGCGGTTGGAAGGGTTCCACCCTTCGGCGGTTCGAGCTGCACGTGCATCCCGACCACTTTACCGAAGAAGCACAAAACCCGCAAGCGGACTTTGGCGAACTGTGCGGTTTTTGACGGCAAATTTGGCCGCTCTAGCCCGCCGCGCTGGCCCGGTTCAACGCCGCCATCCGGCTCCGCAAGGCCGGCTGATGGCTCAATAGCCCGGCAATCCGCTGCCAATCCAGCGCCTCCGGCCCGAGGGCCTCGAAAATCGTCAACGCGTGGTCCCAGTCCTCGTCGCCGTCGATCGTCAAGCGGACGTCGTCGCGGTCGATCTCCGCCGGGGCGGGAAGCAGACGGAGCTTGAATTTCTCCGGGCGGGTGTAGAGATGCCGCGTGACGTTCTCGCGATCGGCGGGGTCCTTGGCCGTCCGCTCCGCCCGCCGCAACGCCGCGGAGCGAAACCATTCCGCATACACCCCCACCGGGGAAAGCACCGCCGGACGCCCGTCCCGCGAATAATAGCTGGCGTAGTCGCAATCCTGCGATTCGGCGCTGCTCACCAGGCGGTCGATGAGCACCGGGTCGATGAAGACGTTGTCGCCCCGCACCCGCACCGCCGCTTCCGCCGGGTATTCCTCCAGCGCCCGGGCGAAGCAGGCCAAGGGATCGCGAAGGCCGCCGATGAACACTGGCACGTCCATCGGGGCCAGGTCGCGCGTGCGGCGATCTTCGGGCGCGTCGCAGGCGACGACAATCACGCCGTCGAGCTTCATCGACTCGGTGACGCGGCGGACCACCCAGCTCAACAGCGACTGGCCGCCGAATCGACGCGCCGCATTGGCGCGAAAGCGGGCCGAATGAAAGCACGCTTGCACGATTCCCAACGTCTTCAACATCCGGCCTGCCCTCCTCCTTAAGCCGCGTTGCCCTCCAGTGGATTCGCGGCGGCGTGGAAAGCAGTCTAGCACGCGACGGCGCAAACGGTCAAGCGAATTGCAAGCGACAGAACCGCTTGCTTCGACGCTAGCAGTGCTTGCGCCTGGACTGCGTCAGACGACTGTGGTTGGGCGTTCGCAGTGGCACACCGCGCGCCATCGAGAGAACTTCGCCCCTACGCCAAGAGCGTCTTGCTCGGCTGGCCGGGGGTTTCGCAAACGTAGCGTGGAATCGCGTAGTGCGGCAGGCGGCGGCGAAGCTCCGCGACGAGTTCGATGCCCCGCGATGCGGCGACCTCGAAATGGGCCGTCCCCGCCACGCGGTCCAACTGGTGCAGATAATACGGCGTCACCCGCAGGTCGACCAGCCGGCCCAAAAGCTCCGCCAGCGTCGCAACGTCGTCGTTCACCCCGCGCAACAGGACCGATTGGGCCAACGTCGGCACGCCGGCATCGACCAGTCGGCCCAGCGCGGCGGCCGCGGCGGCGTCGATTTCCGCGGGATGGTTCACGTGGACCGCCATGATCGGCGTCAGCCGCGTGCCGCGGAGCCAGTCCAACAGGTCTTGCGTCACGCGCTGGGGGATGACGATCGGCGCCCGGCTGTGCACCCGCAGGCGGCGCACGTGGCGAATTTCCGCCAGGCGATGGGCGAATTGGGCAAGTTCCTCGTCGGCAAGCGTCAAGGGATCGCCCCCGCTGAGGATGACCTCTTCGATCGATGGCTCGGCGGCAACCAATTGCAGCGCATCCTCCCAGGGTGGAAAGTCGCCAGCGGTCCCCTCTCCCTTCGGGAGAGGGTTAGGGTGAGGGCTGGACTTGTCGCGCGGCGTGGCCCTCACCCTAGCCCTCTCCCGAAGGGAGAGGGGACCGGACAGGAGAGATGAACAGCGTCGGAAGCAAAAACGGCAATGAACGGCGCACGCCCCCGTTGTTAGGATCAAGAGTCTACCTCGGTATTTCCACAGCAGGCCGCGGCCGCACGCGGCGGCCGCCTCGCCGAGTGGATCGGGCGAGAACTGCGGCGATTCGGCCAGTTCCTCCGCTTGCGGGAGGATTTGCCGCAAGAGGGGGTCGTCGAGATCGCCGGGGCGAATGCGGGCCAAAAAGCCCCGCGGCGCCAGGAGGCTAAGGCTTTCGGCCGCCTGTTCGGCGCGGGCGGCAACCCGATCCGGAAGCTGCAACAGGCGGCAAAGCTCCGCCGGATCGCGGACGGCCTCGGCCATAGCCTCTTGCCACGTCGGCGGGGCGCGATGGGGCGGTCCCTCTTGGTATGCGGCGACGATGTTGGCATAATAGGCCATCGTAACAAATCACCACCCACCCAGATAGTGAAACGAAAGAGCTTGCCGTGGCGACGTACAACACCAGCGAATTTCGCAAGGGCCTGAAGGTCCAGATCGAGGGCGATCCCTACCTGATGATCGAGTGCAATTTCGTCAAGCCCGGCAAGGGCCAGGCGCTTTACAAGTGCAAACTGCGGAACCTGCTCCGCGGCACCGTGCTCGACCGCACCTACAAGAGCGGCGACTCGATCGACGCCGCCGAAATCGACGAAATCGACGCCCAATACCTCTACCGCCAGGCCGACCACTTCGTCTTCATGGACAACGAAAGCTACGAACAGCACGAGTTGACCAGCGAACAGGTGGGCGACGCCTGGCGATACCTCAAGGAAGGGATGAATTGCAGCATGGTGTTGTTCAACGGCCGGCCGATCTCGATCACGCCGCCGAACCACGTCGTGCTGAAGGTCGAATACTGCGAGCCGGGCGCCCGCGGCAACACGGCCACGAACGTCACGAAGCCGTGCAAGGTCGAGACCGGGGCCGAATTCCCCTGCCCCTCGTTCGTCGAAATCGGCCAGTTGATTAAGATCGACACGCGGACCGGCGAGTATCTCGAACGCGTCAAGGAGTGACCGCGGAGGAGAAGAAGAAATTGTCCGGCCTCCTCCCGTCGCGCGATGCAGACGACTTTCGTCCCGCCGCCAGTTGGCGCAATTTGCGTCTGCGGGCGGACCTGTTGCGGCGGCTCCGCGCGCTCTTCCACGAACGTGGATTCCTCGAAGTCGAAACGCCGATCCTCTCCCATGAAACGGTCGTCGATCGGCATCTCGACCCTTTTGGCTGGAATCGGGCGGAGCGCCGGGCCGGCGACGCCTCTGGCTGCAAACGTCGCCCGAGCTGCACATGAAACGCCTCCTGGCCGACGACGATTGCCCGAAGGCGATCTATCAGGTCAGCCGCGTGTTTCGCCGCGACGAGCAAGGCCCGCGGCACAATCCCGAGTTCACGCTCCTGGAGTGGTACGCGGTCGATCAAAGCTACGCCGAGGGCATGGCCTGGACGAGCGCGGTGTGCGAGGCCCTGTTGGGCCGCGGCGCGGCCGATTGCCTGACCTATCGCGAGGCATTCCTGCGGCACGCCGGCGTCGATCCGCACGCCGCCGACGCCGCGGCGCTGGCGGCGGCGGCCAAGGCCTGTCCTTCGCCGCCGCCGGAAAGTCTTTCGACCGACGACCGCGACGGCTGGCTCGATTGGCTCCTGACGGAGTTGGTGCAGCCGAAATTGGGCGCGGACCGGCCGACGATCCTTTACGACTATCCGGCTTCGCAGGCGGCGCTTGCGCAGGTGCGGCCGGGCGATCCGCCGTTGGCCGAGCGGTTCGAGTTGTACGTCGCCGGCGTCGAGTTGGCCAACGGCTATCACGAACTCTTGGACGCCGGCGAGTTGCGGCGGCGTCAGGCGGCGGCAAACGCCATGCGTCTTGCCGACGGCAAGAATTCGCTGCCGGAGCCGGCGCGTCTCTTGGCGGCCATGGAATCCGGCCTGCCCGCGGCGGTCGGCGTGGCCTTGGGCTTCGACCGTCTGGCGATGTTGGCCGCCGGGGCCGCGAGCGTCGCCGAGGTGATTGCGTTCCCGCTGGATCGCGCGTAAAGGGGGAAATATGGCGGTTTTTGCCGCTCAGGCGGCACTGGCTTGCATGTCGCGCTGCGGCGAGGTATCCTCAAATCATGCCGCACGCGGCGTATGACGTCCGCCGGCTGTGCCTCTTGTGTCGCCCACCAAACCTTCCTTTCAGGAGTCCTACCGATGAAGTGCTTGCGATTTTCGACGTTTGCCGCAGCGGTTTCCTTGGCATTGCTGGCGATGGCCGGCATCGCGCAGGCCGCCGGGCCGAATCCGGCGACGACGCCCGCCGCGGACCGAAGCCGGGTGGCAACAACGCCACAAGAGCATGAACGCCCGCGTCCAGAAGGGGAATGTCGATCTGATCTACGTCGGCGATTCGATCACCCACTGCTGGGAAAACGTCCCCGACCTGTGGAACAAGTATTACGGCAAGCGCAATGCCGTCAACCTTGGCATCAGCGGCGATCAAACCTCCCACGTCTTGTGGCGCCTGGACCACGGCAACATCGACGGCATTTCGCCGAAGTTGGCCATCGTGATGATCGGCACGAACAACACCGGCAACGGGCAATCGGCCACACTGGTGGCCGAGGGCGTCAAGGCGGTCGTCGAGAAGCTGCGCGCGAAGCTGCCGCAGACCAAGGTCCTGCTGCTGGCCATTTTCCCCCGCGGCCGAACCAACGAAGACGGTCTTCGCATGAGCAACGCCGCGACGAATAAGATCATCGCCAAGCTGGCCGACAACCAGACGGTGTTCTTCCTGGACATCGGTCCGAAGTTCCTCGACGCCAACGGATCGCCCGAGGACGCCATGCCCGACTTCCTGCATCCAAACCACAAAGGCTACGTGATTTGGGCAGAAGCGATCGAGCCGACGGTCGCGAAGCTGATGGGCGAGAAGTAAGGGCTTTCGCCTCCCCGTCTGCATTTGCCGCAAACGGCCCGGCTCGATAGAATCACGGTTTTGCCCCCGTCCCTGGAAGGCAGGCCATGCCGCGATACAATCCCGCCGTCGTCGAAGCGAAGTGGCAGAAGTATTGGGAAACGAACAACACCTTCGCCGCCCCCCGGCTCCCAACCGGCCCGAAAGCCTACGTCCTCGACATGTTCCCCTACCCCAGCGGGGATGGGCTGCACGTCGGCCATCCGGAAGGCTATACGGCCACGGACATCGTCTGCCGCTATCGGCGGATGCGCGGCTGCTCGGTGATGCATCCGATGGGCTGGGACGCCTTCGGCCTGCCCGCCGAGCAGCACGCGAAGCGGACGGGGGAAAATCCGCGGACGACGACCGAGCGGAACATCCAGAATTTCCGCCGGCAGTTGAAGATGCTCGGCTTCTCCTATGATTGGGACCGCGAGCTGGCCACGACCGACGTCGGTTACTTCCGCTGGACGCAGTTCATTTTTCTCGTCCTCTTCGACACCTGGTTCGATCCCGAGCAGCAAAAGGGCCGCGCGATCGCCGAACTGCCCATCCCGGAGGAAGTGGCCGCCGCGGGCGACGACGCCGTCGCGCGTTATCGCGACGCGCGGCGGCTGGCCTATCAGCTTGAGGCGGCGGTCAATTGGTGCCCCGCCCTGGGCACCGTGTTGGCCAACGAGGAAGTGCAAGGCGGAGTGAGCGAGCGCGGCGGGCATCCCGTCGTGCGGCTCCCGCTGCGGCAGTGGATGTTGCGAATCACCGCCTACGCCGACCGCCTCCAGCGCGACCTCGACCGGCTCGATTGGCCCGAGAGCATCAAACTGTTGCAGCGGAACTGGATCGGCCGCAGCACGGGGGCGGAGGTCGATTTCTTCATCGGCACGTTCCTCGACGCCGATGGCCGGCCGTCGCAGCGCGAGTACAAGGGCTGGCTGTTGGACCGCCGCGTGGCTGGATTTCCCCAAGAGCCCGACGAGGGCGTGCTGCGAATCTACACCACGCGGCCCGACACGCTCTTCGGCGCCACGTACATGGTCATCGCCCCGGAGCATCCGTTTGTCGAGCGGCTGACTTCGCCGGAGCAGGCCGAGGCCGTCCGGGCGTATTGCGAAACGGCCGCCCGAAAGAGCGACCTCGACCGCACCGATCTGGCCAAGGAAAAGACCGGCGTGTTCAGCGGCGCCTACGCGATCAATCCCGTCAACGGCGAGGCGATTCCGATTTGGATCGCCGACTACGTGCTGATCAGCTACGGCACGGGCGCGATCATGGCCGTGCCCGCGCACGACACGCGGGACTTCGACTTCGCCAAGCAGTTCGACTTGCCGATCCGCGCGGTGGTCGATCCGGGCGATGCGCTCGGCGCACCGCGCGAAGACCTGTTGGCCGGCCGCGTGGCCTTCATCGCCGACGGGATGGCCATAAATTCCGGCCCTTACAACGGCCTATCCACGGCCGAGTTCAAAAAACGGATCGCCGCCGATCTCGAAGAGCAGGGCCTCGGCCGCGCGGCGGTCAACTACAAGCTCCGCGACTGGCTCTTCAGCCGGCAGCACTTCTGGGGCGAGCCCTTTCCCATCCTCCATGAACTCGACGCCGACGCTCGCCCCACGGGCCGCATCCGCGCCCTGCGGCCGGAGGACTTGCCGCTCGATCTGCCGGAGAAGATGGCCTTCGACGCCGCCCACGATCGCCCCGAGCCGCCGCTGGACAAGGCCCCGGAGGATTGGCTTTACGTCGAGTTGGACGGCAAGCGGTACAAGCGGGAGACGAACACGATGCCCCAATGGGCCGGCTCCTGCTGGTACTATCTCCGCTTCCTCGACCCGCGGAACGACCGCGCGCTGGTCGATCCGGAGGTGGAAAAGGCGTGGATGCCGGTCGATCTTTACGTCGGCGGGGCGGAACACGCCGTGCTCCACCTCCTCTACGCCCGCTTTTGGCACAAGGTCCTGCACGACCGCGGCTATGTCGGCGGCGACGAGCCGTTCCAAAAACTCGTCAACCAGGGGATGATCCTCGGCGAGATGGAGTTTACCGCCGCTGGCCGGCGGCTCAAGCCCGAGGAGGTCGAAAAACGCGGCGAGGCGTTTGTGCTCAAGAGTGATGCGAGCGTCCGTGTGGAGAGCCGGGCGTACAAGATGTCCAAAAGCCGCGGCAACGTGGTCAATCCCGACGAGGTGGTCAAGGAGTACGGCGCCGACGCCTTGCGGCTGTACGAAATGTTTATGGGCCCGCTGGAGGCGGTGAAGCCCTGGAGCATGGACGGAGTGAGCGGGGTCCGCGGCTTTTTGGATCGCGCGTGGCGGATGATCATCGACGATCGCGCGGAGACGATGCGGCTCTTGCCCGCCGTTCGCCCCGTCGAGCCGACGCCCGAGCAGGGCCGCATGACGCACAAGACGATTCAGGCGGTCACGCGCGACCTCGATCAGATGTCGTTCAACACGGCGATTGCGCGGATGATGGAGTTCACTAACTTTTTTATGAAGGAGGAGGTTCGCCCGCACTGGGCGATGCAACAGTTGGCGTTGTTGCTCGCGCCGTTTGCGCCGCACGTGGCCGAGGAGCTATGGCAGTCGTTGGGCGGGCGGAATTCGTTGGCCTATGAGCCTTGGCCGCAGTTCGACGAGTCGCAGCTTCGCGAGGAGACGGTCGAGGTGCCGGTGCAGATCAACGGCAAGCTGCGCGGGCGGATTCGCGTCGCCGTCGGCCTGGACGCCGCCGCGTTGGAGGCCGCCGCCCGGGCCAGCGAGCGGATTGCGGAGCTTTTGGACGGCAAGACGGTCGTCAAGGCGATTGTGGTGGCCGGGCGGATGGTGAATTTTGTGGTGAAAGGCGGGTGAGCGGCGCCCGGTCCCCTCTCCCTCTAGACCGTGCTGGGGTGAACGAATCGGTCCCCTCTCCCCCCGGGAGAGGGTTAGGGTGAGGGGAACTGCCGCTGGCTTTCCACCCCAATTTTTGCCGCCCCCAACGGGGCCCGCACAAGCCGGCCCAGAGCGCAGCGCCGCCCTGGGTTGTGAAATTTCGCGGCGCTCGCCCTTAAAGGGCGAAACAATCTGTCGCGCCCTTATAGGGCTTCATGTTTGCGGACCTCGACACCAGGGCGGCCCTGCCGTCGCGAATCAGTTCCTCCCGCGCGGCCCAGTAGTCGTCGTCGGTAAGGTCCGGTTTTTCCCCGCGAATTTTCTTCCGTACCGACTTGTTGCCCACTTTTGTGCCGTCCGCCGGCAATACCTTCAATATAAGGGCCTTGATGTCGCTATAATCGCGGTGAGACGTGCTGTCGGGCATATCCGGAACCCTTTCCGTCGCGAAGGTTCGGCAAGCAGGTGTTATCGCTGATTATAACGACGCCGAACGGTCGACGGCAAGCGGGTTTGGCCGGCCGCCCCACGCGGCGTAAAAAGCGTTTTTTGTTGCTTACGCCGCCAGGCTATCGCAATGCCGCCGCTACGCCGCTACGCCCTCACCCTAACCCTCTCCCGGAGGGAGAGGGGACCGCGCGCCGCCTCTCCCAATCGATCCCCGACAAATTCGCCAACGCCAACACCAGCGACTGCGTCCCGTCACGGGCGTGGCCGGTGGCTTGCAGGGCGACGTACAACTGCTCCGCCAAGGCCAAGCCGGGCAAGGCAAGGCCCATCCGGCGGGATTCCTCCAAGGCGATGCCCATGTCCTTGACGAAATGCTCGACGAAAAAGCCGGGGGCGAAATTGTTGGCAATCATCCGCGGGGCGAGATTCGACAACGACCAACTCCCCGCCGCCCCCGAGGCCACCGATTGCATGACCTTTTCCAAGTCCAAGCCGGCCTTGTAGGCGTACAACAGCCCCTCGCAGACGCCGACCATGCCGGCGGCGATCAGCGTTTGGTTGACCATTTTGGCGTGCTGTCCGGCCCCGGGGCCGCCGTGGCGGACGATCGTCTTGCCCATCGCCGCAAAACACGGCCGCAACGATTCGATCACGTCCGCGTCGCCGCCGGCCATGATCGACAGCCGCGCCTCGCGGGCGCCGACGTCGCCGCCGGAGACCGGGGCATCGACGCTCGCCACGCCCCGCGCGGCCGCGGCCGCCGCAATCTCGACCGCCAACGACGGCTGACTCGTGCTCATGTCCACCAAGACGCAGCCGGCGCGACAGCCGGCCAGCACGCCACGCGATAGTAAGACAACCTGTCGCACCTCGGCCGGATAGCCGACCATCGTGAAGATCACGTCCGACGCATGGGCCGCGGCCTGCGGGTCGTCGGCCCAGCGGGCCCCGCGGGCCAGGAGCGGCTCGGCCTTGCTCCGCGTCCGCGTGTGGACAGTTAGGGAGAATCCGGCGGTCAAGAGATGGCCGCACATGCTCGCGCCCATCACGCCGGCGCCGATCCAGCCGATGCGGGTTTCTTGAGGCGAAAGGAGTTGCATGGGGAGAGTGATTTGTGCCAGTATAGAGCGACTAAAATTGCCGCGGCGGAAGCGGAAAATTTCGCGCAAATTATTTGACTGCCGCGGCGCGTCCTCGTAACATTCTACGCCCGATCGAACAATGGCAATAGACAGTCGGCTGCTTTGGCGTAGGGTGGGCCGAGCGAAGCGACGGTTTCACTTCTTCTAATCTGGAGGACGGTGCGATGAGACGGAAAATGCTGTGGGCTGGAATCGTTGTTGCGATTCCCGTGTTCTTTGTGATGTACGCGGCTTGGGCGGATGAAAACGCCCCGGTCCCAAGCAGTTACTCGCCGGTGGTCATGCACGAGACCTTCGAGCAGGTTGCCGCCCGCATGGAGGCGGCCAAGCCGGAGATCGAGCAGCGGCAGGCGGCCTTGTTGCAGGAGCGGTACGACCTGAGCGACAAGCCGGCCGAGGGCGTGACGATGTCGCGCGGCAAGGCGGTGCAGGGGGGCGTGCGGGTGAAGCTGCCCGCCGGGGTCGCTTCGTGGCAAGACCTGGCGGCGATGACGCCGGAAGACATTCGCGAAAAGGGCCTTTGGCCAAAAGGCTTCTTGCCGCTGCCGCATCCGAATCATGCGGAAGGCGGGATGTTGTTTCCCAAGTTCCAAATCGAGCGGATTCAGAAGCAGGAGGGGCGGGACCTGACCCGCTTCGACTTGGATTTCGACCTGCCGGACCTTTTCCTGCCGGAGTTCCCCCCGGCGATCTTCTTGACCACGCGGCCCGACTTGGGCGACGTGTCGCAGGGACAACTCGTCACGCTGACCAACTACTTTAAGCTCTTCAACGGCGTCTTGAACCCGAAACAATTGGAAGGGCTGCGGCTCCTGTTGACGCCCTTCCCGCAGCAGCAGTTCAACGCAACCGAGGATCGCCGTTCGCTGAAGCCGAGCATGGGCGTGGCCTGCTTCGATTGCCACGTCAACGGCCACACGAACGGGGCGACGCACCTGGTGGGCGACATCCGCCCGCAGGAGTTCCGCCACCGGCTGGACACGCCGTCGTTGCGGGGCGTGAACATCCAACGGCTGTTCGGCTCGCAGCGGTCGCTGAAGAGCGTCGAGGACTTCACCGAGTTCGAGCAGCGGGCGGCCTACTTCGACGGCGATCCGGTGATTGCCACGAAGAAGGGGGTGAACATCCTCGAGCGCGGCAGCCAGGTCCACTTCATGGCGGAGTTCCAAGAACTTTTGGACTTCCCGCCGGCGCCGAAGTTGAGCGTCTATGGAAAGCTCGATCCGCGGAAGGCAAGCGAGGCGGAACTCCGCGGCCAGGAGGTCTTTTTCGGCAAGGGGGGCTGCTCGGTGTGCCATCCGGCCCCGTACTATACGGACAATACGCTGCGCAATTTGCAGGCGGAGCGGTTCTTTAAGCCGCAAATGGTCAACGGACGGATGTGCTCGGCCGACGGACCGATCAAGACGTTTGTGCTGCGGGGGATCAAGGATTCGCCTCCGTACATGCACGACGGGCGGCTGATGACGCTAGAGGACACGGTCGAGTTCTTCAACTTGATTCTCGAAGCCAAGTTGTCGGAGCAGGAAAAAGCGGACGTTGTCGCCTTCATGCGGGTTCTCTAGCCGTTTTGGTTTCGGGCGGGCAGCGACGGTTGCGTCGTCCTCGGGTTGGCCGATAGCCCCCCGGGGCAAAATCGCTCTTGCCTCGTGCGGCGGTTGGGCAATATACTGCCACACCCGCAACTCGGCGCCAGGACCAGGCGTCCCAACGCAAATCACAACGCCATAATGGTTTAAGGAGGAACCACCATGACCCGGAACGGACTCTCTCGGGATATATCCCCGGCGGGCGGAGGAAAAATTCGCTTTCGCATGATCGTCGGCGGACTGTGCGTGATTGCCGCCTGCCTGGTCGCGAAGCACTATTGGGGCGCGCGGCCGGCCAACGCCGACTCCGATTGGCAAGCGGCGGCCCCGAGCTATTCGCCGCCGCCGGCCTCCCCGCAGCCCGCTTCGCGAAACGTCCGCGTGCCCACGCTCAGCGCCCCCCAACCCGCCGCGGGCCTCGCCCCCATGGCCGCGGCGGAAAAACCCATCCCGCAAATCGTCGCCATCGTCAACGGCGAGGAGATCACGCGCGAAGAGTTGGGACGCGAGTGCATCATGCACCACGGCAAGGAAGTGCTCGACAGCATGATCAACAAGCAGTTGATCGTCGAGGAGTGCTGGCGGCGGCGGATCACGATCACCCGCGCCGACGTGAACGCGGAGATCGAGCGCATGGCCAAGCGGTTCGGCTTGCCGGTGGACCAGTGGCTGAAGTTGCTCAAGCAGGAGCGGCACATCGAAGTCGAACAATACGCCGCGGACATCATCTGGCCGACGCTGGCCCTGCGGCGGCTGGCGGGCCAGCGGCTTTCGATCAGCCGCGACGAGTTGTCGCGATACTTCGAGATGACTCACGGCGAGAAGGTCAGCGCGCGGCTGATCTCGTGCAGCGATGCGAAGACGGCGGAGAAGATCCAGGCGCTGGCGGCGGCGCATCCGGAAAAGTTCGCCGACCTGGCCAAACGCAGCTCGGAGGACGTCAACAGCGCCAGCATCGGCGGGCTGGTCCAGCCGATTCACCGGCACAGCACGAGCAGGGAGATCGAGCAAACGGCCTTCTCCCTGGCCGACGGCGAGGTCTCGCAAGTGATTCCCGCCGCGGGACAATACGTGATTCTCAAGCGCGAATGCCTGCTGCCGGCCGACAACGTGCGGCTGGAGGAAATTGCGCCGAAGCTCGAAGAAGTCCTCCGCGAGAAGAAGATGCACGCCGTCGCCAACGAGGTGTTCGACGAGTTGAAGAAACGCTCCCGCGTCGTCGTCGTGCTCGACGACCCGGTCAGGCGGCAGCAGGCGCCGGGGGTGGCCGCGGTGGTCAACGAGACGCAAATCACCGTGCGCCAACTGGCCGAGGAATGCATCGCGCGAAAGGGTCCCGCGGTGCTCGAGGACGCCATCGGGCGGAAGTTGATCGCCCAGGCGTGCAGGAAGCAAAACGTCGCGGTCACGGAGGCGGAACTCGACGCGGAAGTGGCGCGGGTGGCGGCGCTGATGGTTCGCCCCCTGCCCGACGGCTCGCCCGACGTCGCCGCCTTCCTCAAAACCGTTGTCCAAAACCAAGGCATGACGGTCGAAGTCTACCGCCGCGACGCGGTTTGGCCGACCGTCGCTCTGCGCAAGCTCACCAGCGCGCACGTCCAGGTCACGGAAGAGGACGTGCGCAACGGATTCGAGGCGAATTACGGGCCGCGGGCGAAATGCCGGGCGATTGTGTTCAGTCAACTCCGCCGTGCCCAGCAGGTCTGGGAAATGGCCCGCAAGCATCTCGACGCCGACTCCTTCGGCGATTTGGCGGCGGAGTATTCGGTCGAGGGGAGCAGCCGCGCCCTGCGCGGCGAGATTCCGCCGATCGCCAGACACACCGGCCAGCCGAAACTGGAAGAGGAAGCCTTCGCCCTGAAGCCGGGCGAGATGTCCGGCGTCATCCAGTTGGGCGACAAATTCATCATCCTGTTTTGTGAAGGATACACCAAGCCGGAAGTAGTCGCGTTGGCCCAGGTCCGCGACCTGATCGTTGACGACGTCCGCAACAAGAAGCAGCGGCTGGCGATGTCCGAGTTGTTCGAGCGGCTCCAAGAGACCGCCTCGATCGACAATTTCCTCACCGGAAAGAGCCAATCGCCGCAGCGACGCGGCGGCGGCAGCGACGGCGACGTCCGCCTGCCCAACCTCCGCGAGGCGCCGGCAAACCGCGACGGATAGCGCCCGCCCGCTTTGTCCGCCAACGCGTGCGACGGCCAACCTTCGGTCGGCGCCCGGCTTGCCCAGCAGTGCGGCGTTTCGTGGTCGGTCGGCACTGCTGGACAAGCCAGCAGTGGCACACAGCGTCGCCGGCCGCGTGGCAATTCGCCGCGAATGATCCGGGCTGGGGGGCGATTTCCTCGCGCCCGCCGCTTTTCTCTTTCCGCCGTTTCCTCTAGAATCAAATCCTGGGGCCGGCTCGCGCCGAGGCTCGTTCGAGCCGCCCTCGGGGGGAGCGCCGGGGGGACGATTTCCGTGGAACGGGGCATCGCTGTCGATAGGGTCATGACAAACGAACCGCAAACGATCGTCGCCGCCGCCAAGGACCGGCTTGGCAAGGACTCGCACTTGAGCGTCCAGCGCATTTGGTGCGAATTCCAGGGGGGGCGGCTCGTCTTGCAAGGACAGGTGCCGAGTTTCTATCACAAGCAGCTCGCCCAGGAAGCCGTCGCCGGCCTGGACGGCGTCGCCCAGGTCGTCAACGAAATCGAAGTCATTTGGTAAGGGATAGCCCCCCGCTTCTTCCGGCCCTAGGCGGCGACCTTTGCGCCATCGCCGGGCCGACGGCGATGGCCGCCCGCGGCCGGCTGCGAAGCCCTCGTGGGATGTTCGAGCTGGTCCAGAAGCATCTCGACCACGCCGTCGATCTTCTCCCGGCTAAAACCCGTTGCCCGATAGGTGACGCCGATGGTCATTTCGTCCCCCAGGGTCGTCGGCGCCAGCGCCAGCGGCACATTTGGGGGGGTCGGCGAGCCGCGGCTATAGCCGAGGATCCGTCCGCGGTTCTCGTCCACCCACCGCTCGTGGAGCACGACGTTTGTCACGCCGGCCGTCATCGGCAGGACCTTGCGCATGAAGTGCGGCCTCCACGACTCGCGCAGGCAAGGCCAGATCGCGTTGATGAACTTCATGCTCACCAGCGAGTCCAAGTAGCGCCGCCGCTGCTTGATGGGGCCGGTCATTTCCGCCACCTGCCGCGTCGTTTCCGCGAGGCTCGCACTGCGGTCGTGGCCGCGACGAACCAGGTAGTACGCGAGGAACATGCCGACCGTGCGGCTGAGGTCCCCCCCGGCGACCGCCCGCGTGTCCACGATGCTTCCCAGCGACATTTCGCGGCGCCTGCCGCGAGACGAGCGCCGCGGGAGGAACTCGCCCATCGTCCGGGCCAAGGCGGCGAGGAAGACGTCGTGGACGGTCGCCCCCAGCGAGCGGGCGAAATGTCGCAGTTGCTCCACCCCGCCCGGCGCCAGCGTGTGCAACTGATAGCCGACGTCCATTTGCGCGCTCGACGAATAAGCCACCTGCCAAGCGGTGCGGTTCTTTCGCCATTGGCGCAGGGCACGCGCCGCCGCCATCGCCAAACGCACGCCCCGCAGTTGCCGGCCGAACGCCTCGCGATACGTCGCCGGATAAAGCGCCAACGGCTCGTCATTCTCCGGAATCGAGAGGCCGCAGTAACGCCCGAGGATGTGGCGGAGAATCAATCTCGCCGACACGCTGTCGGCCACCCAATGATCGTAGGTTGTCGTCACATAATGCGCCGCGGGCCCGGCGTCAATCACCGAAAAACGGAACGGCTCGTAGGCCGGCCCAACGAAGCGGCGATTCAACTCGCGCGCGACGTAGTCGGCCAGGACGCCCTCGGGCCGGCCGCCCCCTTCGAGAAGCGGGACATTCGGCGATTGGCCGACGTTGTGGCGATAGGACAAACCGTCGGGAGAGACCTCCACTCTGCCGATTCCATTGCGCGAAAAGGTCTGACCAATCGCTTCGCGGAGACTTTCCGGTCGCGCCGTGCCAGAGATTTTGTAGGTATGGGTGGGACTATAGGGGTGAAGCAGGCTCCATTGATACATCACCCTTTGGAAAGCGTTCAAACGACCTGGGGCTTCCTCGGCAGGGTAAATCATTGGCATCCTCGCATCCTTGCCTTGGTCTTATCGGATGAGGTGTGGCGGTGGGGGATGAAATCCCTAGTTTGCAATTTTCATGCCAACAACGAAAACTTCCCATCTTGCCGCCATTTTCGATAACATCCGCACAGCTTCCTATGCGTTGACGGATTTGTCCGTGATATTTGCTCGCCGCCGTGATTCTTTGTCGGCGGATTGACAGGCCATTTGGGCTCTGTCAGACTGGACGCCGCGAATTTGCCCCCCGAAGTCCCCCCTCGCGGCGTCATCGAGGAAGGTTGCCTATGTCTCTGCAGATTTCTTCGTTCGACCTTGCCATTGTTGTCCTGTACCTCGTCGCCGTGGTGGGGTTGGGGTGCTGGGTCGGGCGCGAAGGCGAAAGGGCGGCGAGGGGAGCCATTACTTCCTCGCCGGCAACACCCTCACCTGGCCGGTCATCGGGCTGGCCATGTTCGCCGCGAATATCTCGACGGTGCACCTGGTCAGCCTGGCGGAGAACGCCTACACCTATGGGCTGGGGTACACCGGCAACTACGAGTGGATGGCGGGCGGGACGCTCGTGCTCTTGTCGCTCTTCTTCGCCCCTCTCTATCTCCGTTCGCGCGTGCCCACCCTCCCCGAGTTCCTCGAACGACGCTTCAATCGCCGCTGCCGCGACTGGCTCGCGGTGATCTCGATCATTTCCGCCTTGGCGGTCCACATGGGCGTGGCCCTGTACACGGCGGCGCTTGGTGCTCCGGGGCATCTTGGGAATCGAGGCCGAACGCCGTCATCCTCGGCGTTGACGCGACGATGTTCTTCATCATCGTCCTGGGAGTGCTCACCGGGGCGTACACGATGATCGGCGGGCTGCTGGCGGTGGTGCTCACGGAAAGTTTTCAGACCGTGTTGTTGCTCGTCGGCGCGATTTGCATCACGGCGGCGGGCTACTATGAGGTGGGGGGCTGGAGCGCGCTGGCGCATACGCTGGCCACCCATCCGCATCCACTGTCAAACTTCGCCCTTTCCTGAAAAGTTGAGGCTCACCTGGGACACGCACAAGTTCCTCAACATGGTGTGCGGACGCAACGACCCCGGCCGCCTGCCGTTCTACGCGATGTTGCTGGGCTATCCGGTGATCGGCATCTGGTACTGGTGCTGCGACCAGACGATCGTGCAGCGCGTGCTGGCCGCCAGGGACGAGAAGCAGGCCCGGCTCGGCCCGCTCTTTTGCGGCTTCATCAAGATCCTGCCGGTGTTCATCTTCGTCTTGCCGGGCGTGATCTTCGTCGCCCTGGTGCAGCAGGGCAGTTTCCACGGCGACGCCCCCGCAGCCCCGCGAGACGCCTACACCTTCATGCTCACGCACATGCTGCCGCCGGGGATGGTCGGCCTCGTGACGGCGGCGATGCTGGCGGCCGCCATGCAGACCTGCTCGGCCGCGCTGAACTCGACCGCCACGCTCTTCGCCTACGACATCTTCCAGCGTTGGCGGCCGAAGACCAGCGATCATCAACTCGTGGTTGTCGGTAAACTCGCCACGGTCGTCGGCACAGTTCTGGCCATCGCCGTCTCGCCGATCTTCCAGCATTACCCGACCATTTACGAGGGCCTGATCACGCTGATCTGCTACATCGCCCCGCCGGTGACCGCCGTGTTTCTCATGGGCGTGTTCTGGCGGGGCGCTTCCGGCCGCGCCGCCCTGACCACGCTCGTCGCCGGCGCGGCGATGGGCGCCGCCGCGTTCGCGCTCGATTTTAACGGCTTCTTCGACCCCGACGGCCCAGCAAAGGGCTGGGGACTCGACAAAATGACCGTCTCCTTCTACTTGTTCGTCCTTTGCCTGGCCTTGATGACCGTCATCTCATGGCTGACGCCCGAGCCGCTCAAGGAAGAGGCGACGCCGCTGGTCTGGAAGGACTGGCGCGAGCCGCTTCGCGGCGATCCACACGGTCATTTCCTGGCGAACTATCGCGTCCTTTCCTGCGTCCTCTTGGCGACGTTCGTCGTGCTGTACGTCGCCTTTCGATAACCATTTGTGGAGAAAGAATCATGCATCACGTTTGGACTGCTCTGGCGATCTTCGCGGCTTCGGCGGCGCTCGCGCTTGCCGCCGCGTTCGCCGCCGACACAAACCTCCCGGGGGCCAAGCCGCGGCGTTTCGGCAGCGTGATTGGCCTGCGGGCGGAAAAGATCGCGGAATATAAGAAACTTCACGCCGCCGTCTGGCCCGCGGTGGCCAAAATGATCCACGACGCCAACATCCGCAACTATTCGATCTATCTGCGAAAGCTCCCCGACGGCAACGATTATCTGTTCAGCTATTTCGAGTACGTCGGACGGGACTTCGCCGCCGACATGGCGAAAATGGCCGCCGATCCGCAGACGCGGCGATGGTGGACCTTCACCGATCCTTGCCAGGCGCCGCTGCCCGACCGCAAACCCGGCGAGCACTGGGCCGCCATGGAAGAGGTTTTCCATCAGGATTGAGCCGCTACAATTGACGCCCGCATTCCGCGTGGTATAGTGGCGTATCCCATTCACACTCAGGCAGGGCAAGTCATGGCGAAAAAGAAGGCGACAACGAAGACATCCGCGAAGAGCAAATCCTCGCAGACGAAGGCCGCGAAGAAGCCGGCCGCCTGCGGACGCGGAAAAACGGAGGAAATCAAGCTCGATCCGGTCGAGCAGGCGGCGTTTCGACTCGCCCATTCCTCGAAGGCCGTCTGCCGCGAATTGGAACTCTCGGTAAGCGAGGCGATTTGCCAGGCGGTCCGCAAGGTCTTCAAGCAGCACAAGATCGCTTTGACGCAGGAGCAGGGCGAAACGGTCGCCTTCGTCCTCTTCGGCGATTGATCGCGCTTATTCCCCGAGGATCTTTACCAACACCCGCTTTTTCCGGCGGCCGTCGAACTCGCCGTAAAAAATCTGCTCCCACGGCCCGAAGTCCAGCTTCCCCCCCGTTATCGCCACGACGACTTCGCGCCCCATTACCTGCCGCTTCAGATGGGCGTCGGCGTTGTCCTCGCCCGTGCGGTTGTGGTGATAGTGTTCGGGCGAGGGGTTGAAGGGGGCCAGGTGTTCGAGCCATTCGCCAAAATCGTGGTGCAAACCGCTTTCGTCGTCGTTAATAAAGACGCTGGCGGTGATGTGCATTGCATTGACCAAGCAAAGGCCCTCGCGGATGCCGCTATGGGCAAGGACCTCCTCCACACGGCGGGTAATGTTGACAAAATCCCTACGCTTTGGAACATTCATCGTCAAGTATTCCGTATGACTTTTCATTTCCTCTTGCCTCCTTTGCCCAATCGCCCGCCGGTTCACATTGTCGCCGCGCGGGGGGATTGTATGTTGTTCGCGAAACTGGTACACCGATAGAATCTGGATACGATTGATTTCCAGTGATGGATCGTGTCGCGGCAGCGGATGCCATTTCCTTTCGATCGAAGTGATAAGGATGGGCGGCTTTTTTCCCCGCACTTTGCCCCGAGCGGCCCAAAGCGCACAGCGGCGCGATGGGCAGGAGGAGCGAGATGGAGATTCGTGAAGGCGACCATGTCCGTGTGAATTTGGCTCCGTTTATTGGTTCCGTGATGCGGAGCAAGCAGTCTGTTCCCTGCAGGGTTCTTTCCATCGACGGCATTCACGTCGAAGTCTGGCGGAGTACCCGTGTCGCGAGGTCTCGTTGTGGGTGCTTGCCAGTTGGATTGAAGAGGTCGTGGTGTCCGCGGCCGCGCCGACTGGGTGATCTGATTGGGGCATAGGCTTTCGGCGCCCTCGCGCCCGTTGCAGCCGAATCGCGCCGGCGCGGTTGTCGGCGCCCTTTCGCGCGAGACTTCTTTGCCATGCGCCAAAGCGCGTTACGACTCGACGTAGGCGTCGATCACGCGAACTTCCTTCCAGGCGTCGCCGTTCTCGTCGAGAAACCGCGCGTGTTCCGGCGAGTCCTGGTAGCGGTCGTGGTCGGCCTTGGCGCGAAAGACCAGGTGCAACACGAAGTCGAACTCGCGGTCGCTGATCGACCACTCGATGTCTTCCGCCCGCGTTCCCACGGCGAAAAACAGCGTCCCCTCGTGCCGTGAAAGGAGTTTTTTGCACGCCGCCGCCAGCCTCTCTTTGACCTGGGGAGACGGGTCGTGAAGGCTGAAGAGCACCGTGTGCGCCAACATGGGCCCGGATGGAGACATGTTTTCCTCCTGATGCAAGGGCGGCAGGGCCGCCTACTCGGCGACGTCGTGAATTTCGATCTCCACGCGCTGCACCAACGGCCCGCCTTCGCCCGAACTGCCTTCGATCGAAGTGCGAATGACGACGCTGCGAACGACCTTCACAATGTCCAGGAGCGTATGCGCCTGATCGAGGACGCCGGTCATCATCGGATTGTTCGGATCGCCGCTTTGCTGGAAGCCGGCGTGAATCCCCAGGTCCACCCAGGGCGTCAAGGAGTCAATCAACCCGGCGACGTTGACGAAGCCCGCCCCAGCCAGGGGTTGCTCGATCGGAATCGACTGCTCGTTGACGGACGGCGGCGTGGCGGTCAATAGCCGCTGGCTGTGCTTCGAGGTCATCGACACGACCGCCACGTTGGCGGCAAGTCCGGCGTTGGGAAGGATGCGCTTGTCGAGTCCCCAATCCTTCGGCAGGTCAAAGGCGTAGAGCGTGCCGGCTTTCCGATTCAGGACTCGCGGCTCGGGGATGCGGACGTTTTCCAGGTGGTTGTTCGCGTCCGGGCTGCTCTTTCGCAGGGCGTTGACCAAGCCGTTGAAGATTTCCCTGTACTGCACGCAGGCCTTTACGAGCAGCTCCGCGTCGCTAACGCCGAAAACCAGGGCCGGCTCGGCCATGGGCATCGAATCCTCCGTCGGCGGCAGCGAATCGAGGAACTGCTTGCTCTTCAGCCTCGCGTCGATGACCACGCCGATCTGACCGTCGGCCAGCGCCGGCAGGAGCATGTCGCGCGTGGTCTGATCCAATCGTTTCACCAGGGGCGAAGGCGAGCCCGACGAACTTCTCGAGTCCCTCCCGATCATCCGACGACATTTTCGGCACGGCGTATTTCTCGACGTAGCCGTAGCCCACCTTCGCCCATTTGACCAGCAGATCGTAATCCGTCACGGAGACCTTGCCGCGGTTCATCGCGGCCACGAGCGGGTTCCCGCCGATATGCTCCAGGAGCGTCAGCGGCTTCGAGCCGTCCAGCCGGTTGTGGCCGCCCCAGGAATACTGGTATCCCTCCAGGCCGCGCTCGCTGAGGAAATTGAACCCCGCCGTGGCGCCGGGCTGCGGCAACACCGACTTCAAATCGGCGATCAAGGCGGCCGCATCCTTGCGGATTTGCTCCTGCTCGCTCTTCGACAGCTTGGACAGCCGCAGCGCGGCGTCGGCGGCCTTCAGCCCCTGCTCCAAGTCCGCCGCCCCGCCAAGCAGCCGCCGGCTGAATTCCGCACTGACATAGCCCACGGAGGTCAGCCGCTTGTCGGCAAATTTCGCCAGGGGCGCCATTTCCGGCCGCTGGGCGAGCGATTTTCCCTTGCCCAGCCGCGCCAAAGCGTCGGTTGACGCCCCCACGGAAACCAAGAGCAGATCGTCGCGCAAGCCGACGGCGATCACCAGCGTCGCCTTCTTCAGCCGGGCGATCACCTTGTTGAGGTCGCCCTTGTGGATCTCCGCGCCGCGGACGCGATCGATCGCCTCATCTTCCCAATTGAACATCTCGCCGTCCAGCGAAAACGCGAGGTATTCGACGCCGCCCACGTCGGTCTTCTTCAGACGCGATTTCCATTGCGATTGCCCTTGCGCTTCGAGGAGGCGCGGACCTGTTTCTCCAGTTCGCCCAGTTCTTTCTTCGCCGCCTTCGCGTCTTTGACCTTAAAACCGACGATCAGGTTGGGGACCCTCAGCGCGTCGGCGTTCTCGGCCAGCGCGGACAACACCAGGGCCGCTTGAATTTTGTCGGGCGGAATTTCGCTGGAGCGGCCGCTGAGTTGCAACGTCAGCGGGCCGTAGCGAAGAACCCCAGCCACCCGCTGATACAAGTCGACGAAATCGAGCGCGCTTCGATCGGCGGTGAAAAGACTTCGTCCGCCGAGATCTCCTTCAGAAACGCCAGCGCCTCTTGCATCTTCGGATCGGCCAAGGCGGTTTCCACTGTTCCGAGCGGGCCCGGCATAGCGGCGTACATCGTGTACATCGCCCATGCCTGTTGCACGACGGGCATCGCCTTGAACTTCGCCCACGCCCGGCTCCCGCCAATTGCCGTGAACACCTCGCGGTTGCGCAGCATCGCGCTGTAGATGGAGACGTTCGTCCGGGACGACTTCGAGCGAGACGGGCGTCTTGGCCGCCTCCGCGGCCGCGGACCTGGCCGTCGCGCCGAAAACCATCGCCGCCGCTGCGGCAACCAACGCCGCGACCCCAAGCCCCTGTTGAAAACGCCTTGCCGATGGAGCGAACATAAAGACGCCTCCCCTAATCGATGCCCTGAGTGTAGTAATGCGCCAACCCGGTAATCATAACATGCCAACCACCCGTCGGCGATACGGGCGACGCGGCAATCTGGGCAGAAGTCCGGGAAGCGTCTCCGCGGAGCTGAAATGGAGACGCCCCCTCCCATTGGCGGCCACCGACCGCGTCCGCCGAGCCGTCTTTCGCCCCGTTCAGTTGACAACCGCTCTAATCGTCGTTAGCCTAAGAAGTTAGTGGCGTAGGGCGGGGCTACAAATCCCCCGCTCCCGACAACCGTTGTGCGCCACCCTGGAGCCGTCCATGGCCAGACGAAAGGGCGACTATACCGAAATCCTCCTTCGCCAGAAGGTCATCAGTCCCGAACAGTTGGCCGAAGGCAAGCAGATGGCCAAAGAGTCGGGGATGAAGCTCCCTGACGCCCTGGTGCGCCTGGGATATGCGACGGGGGAAGAGGTGATGCGGGCGGTGGCCGAAGAGAACGGCCTGGATTACGTCAATCTCAGCGAAGTGGTGATTCCCCCGGCGGTCATTGAATTGGTCCCCGAGTCGGTCGCCCGCGAAAACGCGGTGATCCCCCTTGCCGAAGGGGATGGCCGCTTGACCGTCATCGTCAGCGATCCGCTGGAAATCGATACGCTGGACAAACTTCGGTTTATTCTCAATCGTCAGATCGACATTGCCCTGGCCCCCCGCGAAAGCATCCTCGAGGCGATCAACCGCTACTACGGGCAGACGGTTGGCGAAAGCGCCGACTCGATGCTGCAAGAGTTCACGGACACGGCGATCGACTTCACCGAGACGCTCGACGAGGGTCCCACCGGCGACGAAGAGGTCGATGAGAGCAGCGCACCGATCGTGCGTTTGGTGCAACTCATCATTACGGAGGCGGTGCAGTTGCGGGCGTCGGATATTCACATTGAGCCGTTCGAGGACCGGATTCGCGTGCGCTACCGGATCGACGGCATTTTGGTCGAGCGCGACAGCCCCCCCCGACGGTTGCTTGGGGCAATCTTATCCCGCATCAAGATTCTCTCCAAGCTGGACATTGCCGAGCGTCGTCGGACCCAGGACGGCCGCATCAAGGTCACCATCGGCGAGAAAGAGCTGGACCTTCGCGTGAGTGTTATCCCCAGCAACCACGGCCAGTCGGTGGTGATGCGGATTTTGGACAAAGACAGCATTAAGGTCGGCCTGAGGCAGTTGGGGTTTTCGGACGAGGATTTCCATCGACTGAAAAATTTGATTGCCCGGCCAAACGGGATTATTTTGGTGACCGGTCCGACGGGTTCGGGAAAGACGACATCGCTGTATGCGGCGTTGAACGATCTGAATACTCCGGATCGGAAGATTATTACGGCCGAGGACCCGGTGGAGTACTATTTGCCGGGGGTGAACCAGGTGGAGGTGCGGCACGAGATTGGGCTGGATTTCGCGCGGGTGATTCGGGCGATGTTGCGTCAGGCGCCGAATATCATCTTGGTGGGAGAAATGCGCGATCTCGAAACGGCCCAGATGGGAATTCAAGCATCGTTGACAGGACACTTGGTTTTCAGTACACTACATACGAACGATGCGCCTCGCGCCGTTACACGCCTGATCGACATGGGAGTCCCAGCCTACCTCGTCGCCAGCAGCGTCGTCGCCATCATGGCCCAGCGCCTCGTTCGCGTCGTCTGCCAAAAATGTAAGCAACCGTATAACCCGCCAGAAACACTCATTGAGGCGGCAGGAATTACCCCAGAAATGGCGGCGACGGCCACCTTCTCGAAGGGACGCGGTTGCGGCAATTGTCAGGGGACCGGCTTCCGCGGGCGGCTGGGAATCTTCGAATTAATGCTGATGTCCTCGAAGGTTCGCGAGCTGACCTTCAACGAGGCCCCAACCGAGCAAATCCGCCGCGCAGCGATCGGCGAGGGCATGAAGACTCTGTATTGGGACGGCATCGACAAGGTGCTTCGCGGCGTGACAACCTTGGAGGAAATCTTCCGCGTAGCCAAGCGGAGCGAGGCGGAATGACGTCTTCCCTCGCGCAGGCTGTAAGTTGCTTTTTTTCAACGGCCACACGGCCAATTAATATTTTCCTTTGAGATTTCCAGGCACTGGCAAATAATCATTTGGGGCAAGGCGGGAGTCGCTTCGGCACGGCTTTAGCGGAATCGGACCGGAAGACTGATGGAGCGGTTTGTGTCGCTCCCAGCCGTGGACGGCAAGAAGATGGACTCGCAAGTGCGGAACGGACAGCGGAAGGGGCTTTCCTGACCGGTTCTCCGGTAGCCGCCCTGCCCTGCGCAGAGGGGCGACAATGGGCACGTTTCTTATCGACAAACTGCTGCAAACGGTGGTCAGCCGCAAGGCGAGCGACCTCCACATCACCGTCGGCCAGCCTCCCGTGCTCCGCATCGACGGGCGAATGAAGAAGCTCGAAACCAAGAGTCTGGAGCCGGAAGACACTGTCGCGTTGATGAAGAGCATTGCCCCGGAGCGGTGCCAACAGGAGCTCCAGGAGGTGGGGGGGGCCGACTTCGGCTTCGCTTTCGGCGATCTGGCCCGCTTCCGCGTCTCCATATTCAAGCAGCGCGGGCACGTCGCCATGGTCCTGCGGCAGATCCCGGCGAAGTTGCTCAACTTCGACGATCTGGGAACGCCGAAGGTGTTGAAAGACCTTTGTTTGCGGCCGCGCGGGCTGGTCCTGATCACCGGGCCGACGGGCAGCGGGAAGACGACCACGCTGGCCGCGGCAATCGACTACCTCAACGACACTTGCGACCACCACATCATCACGATCGAGGACCCGATCGAGTTCTACCATCCGCACAAGAAATCGACGATCAACCAGCGGGAGATCGGCGTTGACGTGCCCAGTTTTGCCGAGGCGATTCGCCGCGGGTTGCGGCAGGACCCGGACGTCATTCTCGTCGGCGAAATGCGCGATTTGGAGACGATCGAGGCGGCGATCACGGCGGCGGAGACGGGGCACATCGTTTTCGGCACCCTGCACACGACCGGGGCCCAGGGAACGGTCAACCGCATCATCGACGTCTTTCCGACGAATCAGCAGGAGCAGATTCGCACCCAATTGTTGACTTCGATCATCGGCATTCTTTCGCAGGCCCTTTTGCCGAAGATCGGCGGCGGCCGCGTGGCGGCCTACGAGATGCTCGTGGTGACGCCCGGCATCGCCAACCTGATTCGCGAGAACAAGACCTTCCGCATCACTTCCTCGATTCAGACCGGCCAGAAGCAGGGGATGCAGTTGCTCGACGACCACATGTTCAAGCTCTGGCGGCGGGGATTGTGGAGAAGAAGGAAATCCTCTTCCGGGCGAACCAGCAGGAAGACATGATGGCCCGAATCGCCAAGGCGGAACGCGGCGTTTTTGACGACGACGACAGCGGCGGCAACAGCAACAAAGCGAAATAGCGACCAGCGAGAGACAACCATGGCGATTCGGCGCATCGGACAAATCCTCGTGGACTTGGGTTTCCTCACCGACGAGCAGTTGGAGACGTTGTTGGAGGAGCAGCAGCAGCGGCCCGGCGAGATGTTCGGCCAGATCGCCATGAGCATGGGGCTGATCACCGACGAGCAGTTGGCCCACGGTTTGGCCGAGCAGATGGGGATGCAAGTGGTCAGCCTCAGCGACATGGCGTTGTCGCCGGAGGTGCTGGCCCACATCACCGAGCCGATGGCCCAGCTTTACCGCATCGTGCCGATCAGCTTCCGCGACGACACGTTGACGATCGCGATGTGCGATCCGCAGAAGCTGTCGATTTTGGACGAGTTGCGGAGCTTCTTGGGCTACGACATCCGCGCCGTGGTGGCGACGGAGAAGGAAGTCTCGCGGGCGTTGGACCGCTACTACGCCGTGGGGGGAGAGAGCGTCGAGACGCTGATCGCGGACATGGAGCAGGACGCGGCCTTGGCGGCGGCGGTCCAGGCGTTGGAAAAAGACGGCACGATGGACCTCACCAGCGTCGAGGCCTTGGCGGACAGCGCCCCGGTGCGGAAGCTGTTGAACATGGTCCTCCTCCTGGCGATCAAGGACCACGCCAGCGACTTGCACTTCGAGCCGTTCGAGAACGAGTTCAAGATCCGCATTCGCGCCGACGGCGTGCTCTACGAGATGGTGCCTCCGCCGCGCCATTTGGCCTTCGCGATCACCACGCGGATCAAGGTGATGGCCAACCTGGACATCGCCGAGCGGCGGCTGCCCCAGGACGGGCGCATCCGCCTGACCGTCGGCGGACACCCCGTCGATCTCCGCGTCAGCGTCTTGCCGACGATGTTCGGCGAGAGCGTCGTCATGCGGGTGTTGGACCGCTCCGTGGTCATGCTCGACCTGAACGCCGTCGGCATGGACGCCGTCACCCTGGTCGCCTTCCGCGAGGTCATTCGCAAGCCCAACGGCATCGTGCTCGTGACCGGTCCGACCGGCTCGGGGAAGACGACGACCCTCTACGGCGCGCTGAACGAACTGAACGAGATCAGCGACAAGCTGATCACCGCCGAGGACCCGGTCGAGTACGAGATCGACGGCATCATCCAGATTCCCATCGACGCGGCCATCGGCAACACCTTCGCCCAGTGCCTCCGCTCGATCCTGCGGCAGGACCCGGACAAGATCCTCGTCGGCGAAATCCGCGACTTGGAGACGGCGGAAATCGCCGTGCAGGCGTCGTTGACCGGGCACATGGTGTTCAGCACGCTGCACACCAACGACGCGCCGAGCACGGTCACGCGCCTGCGGGACATGGGCGTGCCGCCGTTTCTCATCACGGCGACGCTCGAGGCGGTGCTCGCGCAGCGGCTGGTGCGGAGAATCTGCAAGGAATGCCGCGAGTTGACCTCCCCGGGCACGGACATCCTCGCCCAACTCGACCTCACGCCCGAGGACGTGCTGGACAAGAAATTCTATCACGGCCGCGGCTGCGCCGCCTGCAACAACACCGGCTTCAAGGGGCGCACGGGGCTGTACGAATTGATGCTCATCAACGACCGCCTCCGCGAACAGATCAACCACGGGGCGTCGACCGAGCAGCTCCGCGACGTGGCCTTGCAGACGGGCATGAGGCCGCTGCGCGTGGCGGGAATGGAAAAAGTCTACAGCGGCGTCACGACGCTGGAAGAAGTCATCCGCGAAACCGTTCACGATTAAGGAAGCGATTGGCTTACAGCGATCAGCAATCAGATGTCAGCCGCCTGTGTTCACTTGTTGACTGCTGCCTGCTGACCGCTGAAAGCTGAACTAGGGAGTTCATCCATGCCGACGTATCAGTTCGAGGCGATGGACCAGTCCGGTCAGGAGATCAAGGACGTCATCGAGGCGCCCAGCCAGGACGAAGCGCAAGCGACGATCCGGCAGATGGGCTACTTCGTCACAAAGATCAGCGTGAAGAAGGGACGGAAGAGCGCGGCGGAGAAAAAGGCGGTCAAAAAAAAGGGAAAAAGCTTCGCCATCGGCGGCGTGAAGATGAAGGTCCTGACCACCTTCACCCGCCAGCTCTCCATCCTTCAAGACGCCGGCCTGCCCATCCTCCGCAGCTTGAAAATTCTCGAACAGCAGCAAAAGCCGGGGCGCTGAAAAACTGCCTCATCGACGTCTGCGACGAGATCGAGAGCGGCGCCACCCTTTCCGAGGCGATGGGCAAGTCGCCGAAGGCGTTCAACCGCCTGTACGTGAACATGATCAAGGCCGGCGAGGCGGGCGGCGCCTTGGAAGTCATCCTCAAGCGGCTCGCCGAGTTCCAAGAGCGCGATCAGGCCCTCCGCCGCAAGGTCAAAGGCGCCTTGGTCTACCCGATCACCGTGGTCGTCTTCGCCGTCGGCATCCTCGTCTTCATCATGTTGAAGATCGTGCCGCAGTTCATCAAGATCTTCAAGGACTTCGGCACCGAACTGCCCGCGATGACGAATATGCTCATCGCCATCTCGAAGTGGGTGGGAAACTATTGGTACCTCATCCCCGGCATCCCCATGGGCATTTGGCTGTTCATCAAGCTGCTGCGGAAGTTTTCCTGGGGGCGAATGGGCTGGGACATGTTCAAGCTGAAAATGCCCATCTTCGGCCAATTGGTCGAGAAGGACTGCACCGCCCGCAGCGTCCGCACCCTCGGCACCCTCGTGGCCAGCGGCGTGCCCATCCTCGAGGCCCTGCACATCACCCGCGACACCGCCGGAAACGCCGTCTTCGAGCGGCTTTACCAAAAAGTCTACGAGGCGATCCGCGAAGGCGAAGCGATCGCCAAGCCGTTGAAGGAGAACGCGAAGCTCTGGTTCCATCCGATGGCCCTGTTCTTCTGGTCGTTCTTCATCGTCGGCCCGATCGGGGCCCTGATCTACGTCACCCGCATGAACCAACGCATCCTCGACGACATGGTCGTCAACATGGTCGACGTTGGCGAAGAGACGGGCGAATTGGACACCATGCTCTACAAGGTCGCCGACAATTTCGACGAGGAGGTGGCCGTGTTGACCGAGAGCCTGATGAGCCTGATGGAGCCGTTGTTGATTATTGTCTTGGGCGTGATGGTGGGATTCATCGTCATCGCCCTGTTCCTGCCGCTGATCGCCCTGATCCAGAAGCTCAGTTGACCCATGGAACGCGGCCGCGCCGCGGCCGCCGGAAGGAGGCAAAACATGAACGGACTTCGGCGAAACCTCACGACAATCCACCTCGGTCCCCTCTCCCTTTGGGAGAGGGTTAGGGTGAGGGCTGTTCGGGCGTCGGCTGCGCGTGAAGACGCCCGGCCAATGTCGCTCGCCCGTCCCGGCTTCACCCTCGTCGAACTCCTCGTCGTCATCGTCATCATCGCGATGTTGGCCGGCCTGATCACCGCCGCGGCAATGAAGGTGTGGCAAAAGGTGATAAATACGCGGATGAAGATGGAGGTCACCTCGCTCGCGCAGGCGATGGAGGCATACAAGGAGAGGATGGGCGAGTATCCGCCGGACTTCAGCGATCCGAACGCGGTGCAGGCCCACATCGCCCGCGTCTTTCCCCAGTGTAGCACGTATTACCCGCCCTACTTGACTGTCGGCAGCCTGACGACGGCGGCGGGCACGAACTCGTTCAATCCGAGCACAGCGTTGTATTTCTGGCTGGCCGGGCCAAACGGCAACGGCTTTAGCGCCGATCCCACAGACCCGTTTGATATCAAGACATTGGGAGCGCAATTTTATCTGGGCGCCTCCAATGCGCTGCCGCCACAGCCCAGCCGAATCGGCCCGTTCTTCGAATTTGCCGTTGATCGGGCGGCATCCGCGCCGCCGCCGCTTTCCCCCGTCGTCACTCTTTCGACGGGCACGATGACGATGTACAAGCCTACCCAATACATCCCCGACAACGGCTCGCCGCTCGCGCCAATCGGTGGAATATTCAACCTTAGCAATGGGTCGCCTCCGGCGAGTTCACCGTTTGTCTATTTCGTCTCGCGGAACGGCGGCTATGGCTACCTAACGCCCTTGACCGCAAGCGGCGTTGCGGTTTCGACATGCGTACTCAGCCCTCCCACGGGCGGCACAGTCGCGGTCGCGCCGTTCGTCGATTCCCGGCAGACAACCCCGGCCTACTCCTCCGGTGGCGGACCATATACCCCCGTCTGGATAAATGCAAAGACGTTCCAGATTCTCTGCCCCGGCCTGGATGGAAATTACGGAGACTATTCCGGCGCGACGACGGGTGCCACGGCAACCTACGTCAGCATTACCGTTGGCACGACGGCAGTCCAGAATGTCTCGTGCGGGTTTTACCCATCCGGCGTCAACTACCCTCAAAACACTCCGGACGACATCACGAATTTCACCATCGGCGCGACCTTGCAGGACGACATGGCGCCGTAGGCAGGATGAAGGCGGAAGGATGAAAGCTGCGGTGCGAGAGGAGCCACAGATGAACACAGAATGAAACACGGATAAAGAAAAAGAACGGCTTTCCATCCGTGTTCCATCTGTGTTTCATCCGTGGCTTCCTCCGTTCGCTCCGCGACGATCTGCGTTCCTCCGCGCCCCGCGACGGCTTCACCCTCGTCGAACTCTTGGTTGTCATGGTCATCATCGCCATCTTGGCGGGCGCAATGATGGGCGGTTTGCAGAAGGCGAGTCAACTCGCCCGCGAACAACGCACCAAGGCGACCATCGCCAAAATCCATCAGGCCCTCATGCGGAAGCTGGAGTCGTACAAAACCCGGCGAATAACGATCCTTGACGGCAACAACAATAACAATATTATCTCCCTTTCCTCCTTGTCGCCGTCATCGTCGTCGTGGCCGTCGTCGGTGCAGAGCGCATTTCCGTCCTCGGTCGCGGCTTGGCAGGTTGGCGCGTACCTCCGCCTGTGGGGCATTCGCGACTTGATGCGGATGGAGATGCCCGACCGGCTGGCCGACGCGACCACGCCGCCAATGTTGCTTTCGCAGGCTGGCGGCGTGCCGGGGACAGCCGGCTTGCACGTGCCGGACTCGCTTTTCCGCCAACGATATGGCGCGATGATGACAAACGCCAATAGCGACAACTACGGCGGTCACGGCGGCGCGCCCATCAACATGCAGGCAACGTTGCTCTATTTGACCGTTACCAACGGCAGCGCGGAGGCGCGGGAGCAGTTCCAATCGACGGAGATCAAGACCGACGCCTACGGCTGGCCCTACTTCATCGACGGCTGGGGCCGGCCAATCGTCTGGATCCGCTGGGCCCCGGGTTGCAGCAACCTCCCTAGCACCTTCTATAACACCGCGATCGTGCTCCCAACAATCAGCCTGTCTGGTGGCTTCTCCGACATTCAGTCGGGCAATTTCCAGACCGACCACGATCCGTTCGACCCGCGCAATTTCCAGGCCGACCCAAACCATGTGCAAAACCAAGCGTTTCGTCTGATTCCATTGGTCCTTTCCGCGGCCGGCCATACGGCAACGAACCCGACGACGGGCGCTGCCGCAGACGATTACGGCGTCCTTGGCCCGGTAAACTTCGCATACACCGCCTCGCCAACCGTGAACCCGTTCGACGATAATAACCGCGATCTCGGCGCGGCGGTTCTCTCCACGCAAATCGGCGGAACGACCGTCTATTCGGCGCTTCCCATCCACAACCACCACATTGAGGCGAAGTGACCGGCGGAAGGATGAAGGCGGAAGGATGAAGGCGGAAGGATGAAGGATGAGTGGAAGGAAGGCGGAAGGATGAAGGCAGCAGTGCGGGAGGCGCCGCAGATGAACGCGGATCAGCACGAGAACACGCGGGCCGAGCAGCCGGAAAGGCGGCCACAGATGAACACAGATAAGACACGGATAAAGGAAAAGAACCGCTTTCCATTTGTGTTCCATCGGTGTTCCATCCGTGGCTTCCCCCGTTCGTTCCGCGACGACCTGCGTTCCTCCGCGCCCCGCCGCGGCGTCACCCTGATCGAACTCCTCCTCGTGGTGACGATCATCCTCATGATGATGGCCTTGGCCGCCCATCAAATGCGGGTTTCGCTGGAATCGCGGCGGCGCGGGAGGCGGCCCGGGCGATCAACATTTATTCCAGTTCGGCGCGGAACCAGGCGATTGCCACGCGGCGGCCCTGCGGCGTCGCGCTGATGCCGATGTTGGGCATCGTCGCCAGGCCTCGACGAATACGACGACGGTCGCCCCCTGTGTGACGACGCTGCAGCAGATCGAAGTCCCCGCGCCGTACTCCGGCGACGATTCCTCAACCACGGCCAGCGTGACATGGAACCAAAGCGCGGGGACTGGCGGTGTTCTTCAATTCGTCGTCGGGCACGCCAATCAGCCCGGGACTCGTCCACTTGGGGGACAAGATCCAATTCAACAGCCAGGGTCCTTGGTGCTACATAACGTTCACAGGCTCAAACGGGACCACCCCATTCAACCTGATCGTTGATCCCGCCGCTCAGGTCCCGGGGCAGCTTATGCCGTGGCCGACCGCGGCACCGGGGGCGTCCGCGTCCTTTCAAATCAAGTGCATGCCCAATTTGACCAGTACGGGCACAGCGTCGTCCACGGTTGTCGGCTCGGACGTTGCCCCGATGCAACTCCCAGCCGGGGCGGTCATCGATCTCGGCGGCTCATGGTTCGGCGACGCCCCGAGCTTCCTCGTCACCACCGGGTCGCCGGCCTTTCCGAGCGGGACGATCGTCGACCCAAACAATCCGACGCCCGCGATCAGCCCCGCGCCCAGTCCCCCGCTGACCGTCTACGCGGGCTTATACATAGTCTTCAGCCCTTCGGCGCGGTTGATTCGCTCTACTGCGCTCTTACGCCGCGAACGCGACCACGCCACTGACGTGTTATTGCTCGCAGTCGCTACGAATTAGCCAGCCAATGTACCTGCTTGTCGGGCGGCCGGACTATGCGCGAAATCTCGGGCCACAGGTGAATCTGACCGCTGCCACCGCGGCCACCATGCAGAACTGGTTTGACCCGAGCAATGTCTGGGTTGTCCTCAATCCACAAACCGGCGTCGTCACTACTGCCCCCGTCGCCGCGGTCGATCCATCGGTCATCAACACGCCGGGGTCGGGGTGGCGGGGGAATTGCATCCTTTCTTCGTGCGGGTTGGCCCAACAGGGCCAGGCCCTGGGAGGCAAGTGATGGGAGTTGAGAGTCGAGAGTTGAGAGTTGAGAGCCGAACGAGCGCAGGCGAGAGCCGGGCGGCGGGAGCGCCGCGCCCGGCCCTCCGCCCGTCTCTCCCAACGCTCGGCCCATTCGTCTCTCAACTCTCAACTCTCAACTCTCAACTGCCGACTCTCAACTCTCAACTCTCAACTCTCCACTCCCCCGCCCGTCGCGGCGTCAGTCTGATGGAGGTGCTGATTTCGGTCTTCGTACTTTCGCTGGGCTTGATCGGCATGGCGGCGTTGTTGCCGTTGGGGCGTTACGCGATCAACGAGACGGGCAAGGCCGACCGCGCCGGGGCCTGCGGCCGCGCCGCGATGCGGGAAATCAAAATCCGCCATTTGCTTGATCCCGCCTATTGGCAGCCGTTGCAGCCGAGCGGGGGCGGCTTCGTCGTCCTCTCGAGCACCGCCGGCAGCACAGTCGTCGTTGACCCGCTGGGCATCGCAAATTGGTCCATCAGCGGCGGGACCGCCGGACCCACAATCAACAGTACCGCCCCGCTTCTGCCGCTCGTCACGTACCCGGGCATGACGCCCTCCGGGGGGACCGCGGTGCAGGCGGCGGCGAACGCGGGCCAGATATTCAACTGGCACGACGACCTGATCTTCACGAATCCGGAAGACTTGAAGCTGCCGAGCACGGCCGCGGCCGGGCTCAGCACCCGGCCCCTCTCGACGAGCACAACAGGCGTTGTCCAAAACAGCGGCAATTACTCCTGGTTCTTCACGGCCACGCCGTCCACGTCCGAAGTGGCGTATCCCACGTCGGGCTACGATCCGAGACACTACAACGTCTCGGTCGTCGTCTGTTACCAGCGCGACTTCTCGGTATCCGGCGGCACGCTGAACAACGGGCTGAAGACGGCCGCCGTTTGCGCAACTTTTGGAGGGGCCCCGACGTACATCCCCGCGGCGACGCCGATCAGCGACATCTGGCTGCGCACCGGCGCGGGATCGCCGACGCTGAACCTGCGGGAGAACGAGTGGATCGCGCTTAGCGGGCGATCAACCGCCCCCGGAAACCCGTGGTTCTGCAACTGGTATCGAATCATCGCCGTGGGAGACAACACCCTCAACCCCGCGGATGGATCGACATACTATTACGTCACGCTCAGCGGCCCCGACTGGCCAGCAAGCGCCGACAGCACGGCCTCCTGCTGGGCACTGGCCTACGAAAAGAGCATCGTCGGCGTGTATACGACGACAATCGAGTCCGGCTCCGGCTCGTATCCGGACTTGACGTGGTGAGGCAAGAGTTGAGAGTCGAGAGTTGAGAGTCGAGAGTCGAGAGTTGAGAGTTGAGAGTCGAGAGTTGAAGGCGGATGAAGGAAAACAGCAGCGGTCGAAATGGCGGCCACGGATGAACACAGATAAGACACAGATAAATAAAAACACTCCCGTTCCATCTGTGTTTCATCTGTGTTCAATCCGTGGCTCGCTCGGTTCTTCAACTCTCAACTCTCAACTGAATGGCACTGATATTTTCGTAACTCGTTATGCAGAAGTGATCTAAGTAAAAACGGCCTGCCTCGCTACAAAGGTGTTAACCAGACACCCCAAGCAGCAAGGAGGCCGCCGTGAGTGATTATACCCGATGGTCGTTTCGGCAACAGATCGATTGGTTCCGCCGCCAGTTTGCCCAGCAGACAGGGCTTCCGTTTTCGCAGGTCCTGCCGGCTCAACTGGTGGTGACTGCATTGCAGTCGCTGGGCGTGCGATTCTACGATTCGTTGTACAACCCAGTCACGGTCTTGTGGCTGTTTCTCAGCCAGGTGATGCATGCCAATCCGACGTTGGCCGTGACGGTCGAGTGCTTTCTCGCTTGGCGGTTGGCCCAGGGGATGTCGCCGTGTTCGGCCGACACGGGCGCCTATGCGCGGGCGCGACAACGCCTTCCCGAAACCTTGCTGGCCGTGCTCACCAGGCACACCGGCCGCGCGGCCGAACACGCCGCGCCGAGCGAATGGCGATGGCTCGGCCGGGTGGTGAAATTGTTCGACGGCTCGACGGTTTCGATGCCCGATACGCCCGCGAATCAGGAGGCATTTCCCCAGAGCCGCACCCAAGCGCGCGGGGTGGGCTTTCCGCTGGCCCGCATTGGGGTGCTGTTTTCCTTGGCGGTGGGGACGGTGTTGGACCTGGGCATTCGCCGCTGGGCGGGCAAGTTTCAGAGCGAACTGGCCATGCTCCGCGATATGATTCCGTCGCTTCAGGCGAACGACGTGTTGTTGACAGATTGCTTTCTCTGCTCCTACATGGAAATCGCCCTGGTGCGGAGGCAAGGCGCCGACTATGTGGGCCAGATGCACGCCCACCGGAACGTGGATTTTCGCCGTGGCAGGCGGCTGGGCCCGTGCGATCACGTGGTCGAGTGGAGCAAGCCCGGATGCCCCGACTGGATGTCTCCGCAAGACTACGCGGCGATTCCCCAGACCCTCTTGATCCGCGAGTTTCGCCGCCGGATCGTCCGCAGAGGCTATCGCACACGAACGATCATCGTCGCCACGACGCTGCTCGATGCCGAGCGGTATCCGCAAGACGAGATCGCGGATTTGTATCGACTTCGCTGGGATGCGGAAATCAATCTGCGTTCCCTGAAGACGATGATGAATATGGATGTGCTTCGCTGCCAAACTCCCGACATGGTGCGCAAGGAGATCTGGGCCCATCTGTTGGCGTACAACTTGATCCGAACGGTGATTGCGCAGGCGGCGGCCAGGCATGGCAAAAATCCACGTCAGATCAGCTTCAAGCGAACGATGCGGACGTTGGAGGCGTTCCGTCCCGTGCTTGCCCACATCCCACGGGAGCAGCTCGTTGCGCTTTACAACCACATGCTCACGGCAATTGCTTCTCATGAAATCGGCAACCGACCCCACCGCCTCGAACCACGTCAACGCAAACGAAGGCCCAAGCCTTACAAGCTGATGACCAAACCTCGTAATCAAGCCCGAAAGCAAGAAGCTAAAACACGTTAAGCAAATATCAGTGCCATTCAACTCTCAACTCTCAACCCTCGACTTTCGCGCGGGCCTGGGCAAGCGGCAATTTGGACAAAAGGAAATAGGACCATGCGACGTTTCTCCCATCCCCGCGGCGCCTTGCTGCTGGTGATTTTGGCGTTGTTGACGATGTTCGGCCTGGTGGCCGTGGCGTTGGTCGTGCTGACGCAGAACGCCCGGCGAAGCGCCAACGCGCTGTCCACGCTGGAGCGGAGCAGCGATCCGCCGCAGCAACTCCTCGACGACGCGATGCGGCAGATCGTTCGCGGCGACAACATCTCGCCCGTTGTTTCCGGCGCCGCCTGCACCGGCTCGGCGATCGGCCCGCACAGCCTGCTGGAAACGATGTACGGAAACACGTACATTACGGGGAGCGTCACCCCAGGCACGCCCGCGACGGTCTGCGGGAGTCAGCTTTGGACGCTCAGCACAACCAGCAGCACGCCGCTGGCGGGCCGGGTGATCACGATGCTCAGCGGCTCGGCGTCCGGCCAGAGCAGCCTGATCGTCGGCGTGAATCCTCCGAACGCCGGCATGCTGACGTATCAGGTGATGGCGTTCGACAACGGCATCGTGCCCAACGCCGGCGACGGATTTACGATCAACGGCGTGCCCTTCAGCGGCGCAGGTTTTGGCTATTCGGCGACGGCGGCGGCAACGCCGGGGGTGCCCGCGCTGAGCGACTCGTCCACGTTCGCGATCGCGAGCAGCAATCTCCCAGTTGCCCTTTTGCCCGGCTATCCACTTTCGGCGTACACCAGCGGCAATCCGCCGGGCGGGGCCAATAGCGACTACACGGCGGCCGATTTTCAGCACATGCTCTTGGCCGCACAAACGCCGCAGACGGCGGCAGGGACCGGCCTCGTGCCGCCGATGCTCACGCCCATCCCCTCGTTGCACCGCCCGGAATTGATCCAGTACTGGATGACGAAGGCCGGCATCACGGTGAGCGGGACGAACTGGATGACACTCGACCCGGGCTTGCTGCGGATGATCATGCTGCGGCCGAACCCGATCGACCACCCCAATTTCACGGGCAGCAACCTGAACTTCAATCCCACGTGGGATGGCGTCAGCAACACGGGGGCGGCCTGGGACGTGGACAACGACGGCGACGGAATTGCGGACAGCGTTTGGGTGGATTTGGGCATGCCGGTGCGGGCCAACGCCGACGGCAAGCTATATAAGCCGCTGTTCGCCATCCTCTGCATCGACCTCGACGGTCGCTTGAATCTCAACGCCCACGGCAACTCGCTGCAAGTGTCGGCTGGGACGCTGCCCAGCGTGACGGTCGGCGGTGGAAGCACAGAATTCCCTTACTCGGCCGGCGATCCTGTCCGGCGTCCAATTTGCCGGGCTGACGCAGTCGGCGACGCTCCCCCGAGGCTTGGGCTACGGTCCGGCGGAAATCAATCTCCTGCCATTGTTGGGCTCCTCAACCCTATACAACCAGTTGCTCGTCGGCGGGGGCACCGCCAATGGCCTGCCCGGACCGACTCCAGGCCGTTACGGGGAATTCAGCGGCGGCGGCACACCGCTGCCCGGCGTCTGCTACACCGGGACGCCCGCCGCAAATTACAACTACACCATTTCGCCGCTGACGTATAACAAGTGGTGGAACTACTCCGGCGACTACTGGGCCTATTGCGCGACTACCAACGGCGGGACGCTGGCCGACGCCTTCGGCTCGCCGCCCGACCTGTTCGGCTTCGGGGCGGTCGGGCTGGACCCGGCGGGCCAACCGCTTTACGCCTCGGCGGGCACGTGGCTGGCGAACACCCCTTACGACATCGACCTTTCGCGGGGCGCGGGCCGGGGGCTGCCGTTCAACGGAAACTATCTCCCGATTCCGAATCCCGCCGGCGACGATCCCTTCGGCGCGGCGGAGTTGGAGCGGCTGCTGCGGCCGTTCGATCGCGACGCGCCGGGGTTGCCCAATCGGCTGGCGATGCTCACCGCGACCAATAGCGCCGACCTTACGACATCGCTTCTGATGCAGAAGCGTTACGAGGCGACGACGGACTCGTGGGACGTGCCTTGCCCGGCGATCGCCCTGCCCTATTCGCTGCGGCAATCGATGACGACAACAGTCAGCGGCGGGACGGCATGCGTGCCGCCACAACACGTTCTGGACTTATTAAAGGCGTGCCTGGTTTTTTGCAGCAACGCCAACAGCGGTACCCTGAACGCCGCGAACGCCGGGCCGACGGTCCAACTTCTGGCGCCGCAATTGATCGCCCCGGAGATGATGGCCGGATTGAAGTTGAATTTGAACCAGCCGTTGGGACTATGGGCCAGCGCCGCCTTCGCTGCGAGCACTCCGAACGGATTCGCACAGTACTACACGGCGCCGGCGCCGCCGGTTGCCTCCTCGACCGGTTTTTGCCAGCCGGCCAGCAACGGTCCGAATTGGCCCGTCGCCGCGAGCGGCGGGACGAGCGCCCAATACAGCCCGGCGGACGGCAGTTTCAGCTTCGATCCCGCGGGCAGGACGGCCGGCGTCACGCAGGCCGCGACGCTCTGGTCGGTTTGGCCAGTGTCGCCGGTACCATCGTTGACCTTGACGACATCGCCCTACTCGTCATGGCCGCCGGCGATCCAGGCGCGGCAGCGGATGCGCGGTATCTCTACGCGCTGATGATGATGCTCCGCAACACCGTACCCGCTACGGGCTACCCCCCCACGCCGTTTCCGTATCCGTATACCCAAGGGCTCGCAACGGGAGCGCCCGCCTTAACCGGCACTCAGTGCTTGGAGTTGGACACACGGCGGATCGCGCAATGGGCGATCAACGCAGTGACCTTCGCCACCAACGATTCGATCATGGTCCCGTTCAAGTACGACCCGTATATGTTCACAAACGCCAGCGGCCTCCCTGTGGCCTCGCCCGGCTGGCATTTGATCGATGACAACATCACGACAAGCAGTTCGGACGCGACGAACGGGACCCCTTTTGGCGTGGTTTGGGGTTGCAAACCGCCGGAGTTGCTGCTGACCGAGGCGGTCGCCTTCCACAACCGCCGCGTCGCCGACACGGTGTGGAACAATGTCTCTCAGGCGAAGAACCGCACTCAGGGCGACAAGAACGGGCCCGCAGTCCCCTGCCTCCAACAAACACGCATCCCGCAGGGCTCGTTGTTCGTCGAGCTTTATTGTCCGCGGCCGCCGGGAAACCAGGCGTTGGCGCCGGACCTTTATTCGTTCGATTCGGTCAACGGGTGGAGGCTTAATCTGGACGCCGTGGCGCCTGCGCCGCCCGGCGGCCAGTCGTATCCCGTTTGGCGAATCGTTGTCGGGCAGAGCGCGGCGCCGGCCAACGCGAGCGCCGCGTTGAACAACGTCCGCCAACGGCTGGCGACAATCCCAGACAGTTCGGCGATCGAGCCGGAACAGTACAGCGCCGACGGCAGCACGAACCCCTTGCCGACCCTGGCGGCGACGGGCGCGTTCTCCCTGTTGCGCGGTCGATCTCCGGGACCGATGCGCTAAACGTCAAGATCGACCGGATCATTCGGCTGACCTCCCAGGCGACGATCACCTCGTCGAACATGTTGACGGCAAACACACTCGACAACAAACGGATTTACTACAACCGTACCGGGCCCGTTAGGCTGAGCGGCGGGCAATATTCCGTTCTTGGCCCGCGGCCAAGGACGGTGGTCGGGCTCGACAAAACGGGTGACGGAGGCGGGCTTTGCAGCAACCCTCTGACGGTCACGAACTCGAAGCAGGAGATCGATCTTCCGCCGTACGCGGCGACCGGGAACGTATCGCTCACAGACACCGGCGGGAACGTGACTCCGCCCGGGGGGAACTGGCCATCCGTGCCGGCCACGGCTCCGGTCGGAATCGTCGTCGGTGGCGGCGTTTCCGGTGTGAGCGGCTGTTGGCCCTGGCCAAACTCGCCGAACTCGCCCGCAGCGCCAAGCGGCTTCGGGATCAACGTCTCCGAGCCGCTGTTCTCTACCAGCAGCAACGGCACAAACTATTACTACCCGGAGCCGACGTTCGCGGGGACCGACAGCGTGACGGAATGGTACGCCGACCCGAAGGAAGGCAGTGCGACCGGCCCGTTCTTTTGGGCTGGTGTCGCACAGGATATGCCGGGGCCGACCGGGGGCCCGCTGGAGACACTGGCGACCAGCGGATCCGACGGCAAGGCGGCCAGCCGGCCCGTTGTTATAGACAAAATGTTGCAAACGGGCACGACCGTCAACTACAAGACCCTGTTCCTGCAACGGCTCGCCAATCCGTCGGCGGCGTATGACCCGGTGATTAACCCATATTTGACCGTCGATTGGCTGCCGGTCGATCTAACGGTGTTCAACGGCGACGACAGGCGGCCGCTATGGCCGCCAAGCTATATGGCCACTTCCGGCGCGGCGCCGGGCATCAACCAGTGCCCCTACCAGCCGTGGGACCCGGACAACCCGGTCGCGGCGGGGCTTATTGAAGCAGTGCCGGACCCGGGTTACGACCCCACTAGGAAAATCTATTTCGCCACCCGGCAGCGCGGCGGCAATCGACAGACGGCGCTGGCGATCGCGTCGCTGGGAAACAACTCGCCCGGCTACATCAATCCCTGGGCCCAGGCGGTCCCGGTGGCAGCCTTGGGGGGAGCCGATCCCACGGACCCAAACAGCCTCGTCGCATCGACGCCTGCCGGCTCATCGAACTTCCCTTACGGCCTCAACCACACGCTCGGCTATCTCAACGTCGCGTTTTCACAAAGCGGCGCGGCGGTTATTTCAAGCGCCCCGTACATCGGCGCCCCCAAAGCAAGTCCGTTCCCGTGGATTGCCTGGAACAATCGGCCCTACGCCAACGCAATGGAGTTGCTCTTGGTCCCATCGTGCCATCCGGCGCGGCTGCTATGGGAATTTCAAGTGGTGCCGACGAACTCCGCTAATCCCAAGTTGTTCCCAAAAACGTACGTTCCGGACCCAACGGCGCCGCCAAACGGAGGCGTGACCTATAGCGTTTCCGGAACGGGGAGCACCGTTCCGTACCCGTACCTGCTCAACTTCTTCCAGTCGACGGGCACCAATTCGACGGGGGCCACCGAGCTCGGGCCGCAGCTTTACCGAATCCTCGAATATGTAACCGTCCCCTCGCCGTTCGTGCAGACGGAGACCTTTGTTAATCCGGCCACATCGAGCACGGGGGCGGCCGGATTGCACAACTTCCATCCACCCTTTAATCGAATCTCGAAGTATCGCGAGCCGGGAAAGATCAATCTCAACACAATCTACAGCGCAGACGTGCTGAACGGATTGATGAACTACCTTCCCAGCATGCTGAGCGGTGGGACCCTCACCGGCGTCCAGAACTTCTCCAATAAGTTTGCCTTGAGTCGCCGCGGCTACGGCGGCATAAACGATTCTCAGTTCAGCATCAGCTCTTCCTACCCGACGCGGTTCGCCAATCCCTTCCGGTCGTTCGCCGGCGGCGGCATGGTTCCCCCTTTGTCTACCGGCGTGTCTTGGCCGGCGCTGAACTCCGAAATCGACGCCACAATACTGCGGCATGATCCCGATACCACCAACCCAAATTACCCGAACAGGCCCTTGTTCCAGTACGATAGGAGCATCACGGCGACCATCCCGCCCCCGTACAACGACCCGAGCCGCAATCCGTACTTCCGCTATCAGGCGCTGACGCGGCTGGGGAACCTGGTGACGACGCGGTCCAATGTCTACGCCTTCTGGATCACCGTCGGTTATTTTGAAGTCACCCCATGGACGAACCCCGTGAGCGGCCAGACCGGCCCGGACGCCGGGCATCCCGACGGATATCAACTGGGCCCGGAAATCGGCAGCGACACCGGCGAAGTCGAACGGCATCGGGCGTTCTACATCTTCGACCGCACCATTCCCGTCGGTTTCCAGCGCGGGCAGGACCTGAACATCGAAAAGGGCTTGCTCCTGCGGCGGTTTATTGAATAGAAGGAAGGCGGAAGGATGAAGGATGAAAGCCGGGCGCGCGGTCGGCCAGAGGCGGCCCGCCGCTTGGCAATTCCACGGAATACTCGCAGAACCGGTGCAGCCCGTCCGGCTTGCCGCCCTCCTCATTCATCCTTCCTCCTTCCGCCCCCCGGTCGAGATTGTCCGGAACCTACTTGGCTGCGGAGAGGGCGGATTGCGTCCGCGCCAACAGAATCCGGTCGAACCCTGCCGGGCCGCCGACGGCGCCGAAGTTGATGCAACGGACAGGAAACCCGCCCTTCCACGAGGCTTTGTCCTTCCGCCCATACCGCACCGTATTCCATAAATCCAAGCGCACCACCGTCCAGTCCGCGGCGGGCTTTTCGGCGAGTTGTGTCCGCACCCAGAACCCTTCCCTGAGCGGGAACGGCTCGCCGAGGTCGGCGACCACCGCGTAGCCGGGCCATTCGCCGCCAATCCGCAGGCTCACGCCGCGCGTTTGCGGCGCAGGCGCCTTGTAGGCGAACTGCAGCCAACGATACTCGCCGGGTTTCTCCGGTTTCTCGACAATCTTGAAATCCCAGTTCGGCACGGCGTGACCGAAGGGCAGTTGGAAAGTCGGCCCGAGCATCTTGTCGGCCTCAACGCGAATGAATGTGCCGCCGCTGAATGCGCCCCCGCGTTGGAAACTGCCGCCGTAAGCCGGCGAGACGACCGTGTCGAGATCGCTCTCGCGCTCGTCGAACAAGACCGCGACCGGATTGTTTTGGAGCACATCGGGATGCGATGCGCCCAGCGTTTCCCCGTGGAACACGATCTCGGCCAGCCGCAGGTTGCTCGCCGGCCAGCCCGCCGCATCAGGACGCGCCAAGCGGAATTTCGCCGCCTCGATCGGTTTTACGAGTTTGTGCGTGTGGACCGGCGCATCCGAAGTGAGGTATTGCGCGAACACCCACTGTTCTTTGGCCGGGTCCCAGTATTCCAGCGCGCGTCGCGGAGCCACGACTCGGGATGCGCCGGGTCCTCGACCAAGGTGATCGCCGTCACCCGCAACTGCGTGCGAAACGCGTCAATCTGCAGACTGAACGATCCCACCCAACCCGAATCAATCGCGCCGACATCGCTCCACGCCAACCACGGTTTCGCCGGCGCCTTGGTCCGCCCGTCGAACAACATCGCCGCCGGGTTCTGTATTTCAACCCCGCGATTCCCGAGAAACGCCCGCACAATGACGGCGTTGGGGGCAAGGAGATTCGGGGTGAGCGGCAGGGGCGTGGCCTCCGCGTTGGACCAGAACGTCGCGCGCGTCGTGGCGATGGTCCCCGTGGGAGCGGGCTCCAGCGGCGACTCCGCCGCAAGCCGCGTCCGCCACTTCTCTTGCCCGTCCGGCCGAAGTCGGCACACCATTCCCATCCAGGTCGCCGCAACAAGATCGCCGTCAGGCAGCCAGGCCGGCACGGCCAATGCGCCGAGGTCGCGCGTGCGGACGCCGCCCGAGGCGATATCGAGCACGTACAGCGTCCCCAGTTCGCTGCCGACCGCCAGCCGCTTTCCATCGGGAGAAACGCGCGGATATCGCAACGTGTCATCGCCGCAAAACACCCACTGCAACCGTCCGTCCGCCGCGTACCACTTCAGTTGACGCCCGGTTGTCACGGCGACCTGCGCACCATCGGGCGACGGCGCCGCCGCGTCCGCCGCCGTCGGCAACGTGCCGACCAGTTTGCCGTCGCGAACCACAAACACGCGGCCGCTCTGCGTCGTGGCCCGCGCTGCGATCGTCCGACCATCGGCGCTGGCGGCCAAACCTTGCACCGCGCCGGTCGTCGCCAACTCCAATTCCCAGCGCGTTTTGCCGGCGCGGGCGTCGACCGCCGCCAGCGTCATCCCTTGTCCCATCACCAGCGTCCCGTTGTCCACCGCCAGCAGCGGCATCGTTTCCCGCTTCGTCGCCGACCAATTGCGCGACCAGAGCAACTTCCCGTCCGCCGCCCACACGGCCAGCCCCAGATTGCCGGCGGCCGCGACCCACGAACCGTCGGGCGCAACGGCGAAGTTGTTGATCCGGTCGTTCAGGTGCGGTGCAAACGCCCAGTGCGTCAGCCGTGAGACCAGTCCGGGCAGCGCAAAGCGGCGTTGCACCCGACCCGCGCTGTCGAACAGGTACAGATGATACCCTTCGCCGCTGTGCAAATCGTATCCCTGCGCCGCGAACCCGTCGCGCGTGGCGACGGGCGCATAGGCGAAGTGATCGCCGATGGCGGCGCTCCAACGCAGTTTGCCGGTCGCGAGGTCGAGCGCGTAGAGGTTCTGTCCCCAATCAAAGGCATTCACCAGCGCCACCGCGCCGTCGGGCGAAACCGCCAGGTCGCGCAGACGCGGCCCGAACCACTGGTCCGCGGCGGTTGCCGCCGCGCTGGGCGGGCGCGGTTCCTTGGCCGGCGCGGCGGCGGCGGACACGACCACGGCGGAGGCCCTCGTCCCGCTGACCAACTCCACCACGGTCAGCGTCACCGGCCTAACCGCATTCAGCGGCGGCGTGAATGTTCCCGTGCCGGTCGTGGTGAATCGTTCCTCGACCAATGCGCCATTCGCGTCGCGCAATTCCGCGCGTAAGGGCAGTTTGGCTTGGATGCCGGGCACGGTTGCCGTCCAGCTTAGCGGCTGGCCGGGTTTCGCGTCGCGCGCCGCCTGCAGTTCGACGTTGCCGATCGCGCGCGGCAGCGCCGCGTAAAGCCGGGCGTGGCTGAAACGCAGGTCGGCCGTAATCCCCACCAATCCCTGGACCCCGGCGCATGGAATCTCCTTTTTGGCGAACACGTCGTACAGTGCTTCGCCCTTCGTCAACGGCAGTTTCACCTGCGCGACGACCGGTTGACGGGTGGCGATGGCGTTGTTGACTCGCCAGAGCAATCCGGGATCGAGCGAGGAAGGCGTGTCGTTCACCACCCAGATGAAGCGTCCGTCGCCGTTGCGGCGCTGGCTAACGAGCACTCCCGGCTGATCCACGGCGGCGACCGGCGGCGTGAGGGCGGCCAGCTTCGCCGCCACGAGCGGCGCGTTGGCCAGCAGCGCCGCGGGAAACTCCCAGAAGGCGACGTCCTGATTGAAACCGCTGAGTTTCTCGATATGGTCGAAGGCCATGCCCAGCGGCGCGCAGTCCTTCACCAGCGATTCTCGGCAGGTGGCATCGGCAAGAATTGAGATGCCCTGTTTCCGCGCTTGCGAGAGCAACGCCGTCAGGGCCGGCTCCATCTCGTAGCGTTGGTCAACCACCAGCAAAGCTTTGAAACGGCCCAGCTCCGGTTTGTCCTCTGGAAAAATGAACGTTGCCGGCTGGCGCACATACAGACAGACTCATGAACGCCTCCCACAACTGCGTGAAGTACTGGCCGCCGATGCCGCGCCACGCGTCGAGTTTGACCTGCCGGCGGGAAACCACGATCGCGACCCGGTCGTTGTTCTCCAGCGTCGTCAGCCACGGGCCGTATTGCCTAGCAAACGCGTTCAGCGCGGAAGACCGAGGGGACGCCGGGATAGCCGGAGCGCGAATCCGTCGGCAGTGCGCCCCAGTTGGGGATGCTGCCCGAGGCGCCAATGCCGTCCACGCCCCGCATCACCGCCAACCAGCTTGTCGGCAAGATCTGCTCGCCGTCGCCGTTGTCGCTCCACAATTCCGGGTGCATCCACGCGGGCTTGCCGGGCCGCTTGTAGTAATCCGTCGCCTGCGCCGTCCAGTCCGGACAGGAAATCTGCTCGGCTTGGAAGTGGAGATCCACTTCATCCACATTGGCGAAACTCACCGGCGGATAGACTTCCGGTCGGCGGTATGGCCCCGCGGAAGCCGTGGCGAGATTGGCGGCGGTTTTCGACAAATCGTCCTTGAACATCCGCTGCGCGTCCGGCTGCCAGCCGATCGTGCGGTCGCCGACGGCGTCGAGCACCGGGTCCCACGCGCCGGTGTCGTTGGCGCGCTTCAGCGCGGCCTCGTACGCCGTCTTCTGAGCGGGCGATGTGAACCGCAGGTTCGCATCCGTCACCCACCAATTCGCCGTCCAGTCCCAACCGGCAAAGGCCGGCAAGTCTTTCAACGCTTGCGTGTAACGGGTGATTATGGCCATATACTGTTCGGGGCTCATCCCGGCGGCGTAACCCGTGGACGTGCCGATGGGCAATGCCACGTCCATGCCTACCAGCAGCAGCCACTCGCGGAGGCCGTGTGCGCCGAACGCGCCCAGCGCATGCTCGTCCGCGAAGCCGAAATCCACCTTCTGGGTCGCCACGCCGGTCGGATTGGCCGCGAGTCGGCTTTCCAGATCGTGCAACAACACGCCGCCGTCGGCGTTGTTCGCGAAGGCGAGGGGATAGCTCGCGATGCGATTGACGTACTGGTTCACACCGAGCGCCTGCGAGCGGTCGAGCATGGCGTCGGCGACATCGGCGAACTCCCAGACGCTGGCCGTGGAGAACAAGTTGTTATAGTCGCCATGCAGCGTGACACGGAACGGCGATCGCGCCGCCGCCCCCGTCCCGATGCGAATCGGCTGCGCCACGCAAGTGAAGCCGGGCGCCTCGGCGCGGAATTCGTAGCGGCCGGGGGCGAGCTGCGCCGTCAGCGCCGCGGGAAGGGCGACCGCGCCCACCGCATTGCTCCACACGATGTCCTGCGGAGCGAAGCGAAGCATCTCCGTCGTTTCCGGAGGAGCCCCTTCGTTCCGCTTCGGCTGACAGCGCCGGAATGAAACCGAAATCGGCGGCGGCGCGTGCGCCGGCCGCACCGTCACGCGCAGCGGAATTGTTTCGCCGCGGCCCCACCAGATGCGGTTGTGCGGCGTCCACGCGCTCACCGTGCCCCGGCTGGCCGGCGCACGCGCCTCGATCACCGCGCGCAGCGTGTACTCGCTGTCCGCTTGTGGGTTGAGCGTCGGCGCGATGCGAAGCTGATACAACCCGGCAAAGTCGGCCGGCACATCGAGTTCCTCGCCCGTCCGTTTCAACTCCCGCCAGTCGGAATCGCCCAGCGCGGCCGCCCAGACGCGCCATCGCGCCGCCGCATTGCCGGATTGGATCTTGAAGGGAACCGGCTGGCCGGCCGTCCACGCCAGGCCGGGAAACTCCGCCGTCACCCGCTCATGATCGGAGTGAACGACCCGTTTCAGTCGGCCGGTGGCGAGGTCATGGACTTGAAACAACTCGGCGGCGTCGGCGCGCTTGAGGATGAGTTCATCGCCGAAGACCCCGATGGCGGTCACGGAGGTTGCCGGCAAAGCGATCGCGCCCCGCGGCTGGCCGGTAGGGGCGAATCGTTGCAGCGTCGCGCCGTTCAGGGTGTACACGGCGCCCGCCTCGTCCACGGCGAAGACTCCCGGCGCCTTCTGCGTCCACCGCACGGCGCCGTTGAATCCGACACACTGCAGTGTGCCGTCTTGGGCGTGGAGATAGAGCGCCTTGTCGGCCTCGCAGACGCGGAACTCCCGCGGCTGCGGTTCTTTCGGAACCGTGTACACCTGAACCACCTTGCCGGCGGGACTGATGCGCAAGATGCGGAGCCGGTGTTGGTCGAGACCATAGAAATCGCCGCTCGCCCCCGCCTCAACGTGGATCGGCGCGTCCCAACCCACCGTGTCGCTGACGAGAAATTCATTGCAGGCGGCGAACTGCTTCACGTTCCGGTCGTAGAGGTTGACCGAGTGATTGAAGTGCGCATTGGCGCTGGCGATGACGCCGGCGGTGTTGGCAGTGGCGTTGAACATGGCATAGACCGCGTCGCCGCCGAGCTTCTGCCCCCCGTCCCGGCTGACGCGCAGGATATAGCCGCCCTGGACGCTGCTGCTCAGATACACGTTGCCGTCGCGCCCGACGGTGAGCACCGCGCCGGCGCAGTCGAACTTCGGGTCCTCCCGCGAGATGATTTGTTCGAGCGTGACGGCGGGGGCGGCGTGCAGCGTGGCCAGCGGCGCCAGCAGCAGGGCGGCGGCGAAGGCCGCGAGAGTGTGTCGTGTTGTTCGGTTCATCGGGGGGCTCCTTCGGACTAGGCGGGTAATCGTGTGGCTCTTGAAAGCCGGCGGGTTCATCAACCCCTTATTGTAGCAGTGCCAAACGCCGTGTCAAATTAGGCGCGTTTGACGACCGCCGACCGAGGCCCCTTCGCGCGACGGGTACGGAGGAATCGCCCGCGGCGCGGCACACTGTGTGTTCCGATTTTGTCATCTCTTTGACGGCCAAGCAGACGATGCACCGGCTGATTCGTCTGACGCCAGCCTTTGCCGCCGCATCGGCACATGCTCCCGCGGCGGGCCATGTCGCCGCCAAGCCAGCCCGCAGCAGTCCGGCAACGTCGTGTCGCCGCAGACGTTGCAAAAATCGGCGGTTGCCGAGGACAACCATCGGACAATTTTGCAAAAGTGTGTTACAATGCACTTTGCGCCGCTGCCGCCCAGCCTTAACGGCGCCGTTCCTCGGAGGGTCCGATGCTGAAACTTCCCCGCCGACTGGCCTTTGCCCTGATCGCGCTGTTGATCTTCGGCGGTTGTGCGAAGCCGACCTCGGCGCCCGCCGCGGCGACGACGACCCCAACATCCCCGGCGGCAGTCGCGTCGCCGCGGAAGGTCATTGGACCGGCGGTCGCTGGGATGTTCTATCCGCGGCACGAGAAGGATCTCAGGGAACTCGTCGACAAACTGCTCGCCGAGGCCAAGTCGGCGAACATCAAGAACCTCCGCGGCCTGGTCTGTCCTCACGCCGGCTACGCGTACTCCGGGAAGACGGCGGCGGCGGCGTACAAACAGCTTCTCGGCCGCAACATTCACACGGCGATCATCCTCGGGCCGAGCCATCACGCCTTGTTCGACGGGGCCGCACTGCCCTCGGCCGACGCCATGGAAACGCCGCTGGGATTGGTCCTCCTCTCTCCCAAGACCGCCGCGCTGGCGAAGAAAAGCCCTTTCGCCGTCGATCCGCCCGCCCGCGTCGAACGGCCCGACTGGTGGTCCCAATCGCCCCAGGCGTGTCTGCCGCCCTTTGGCGAAGACACGCCGCACACGTGGGAACATTCCGTGGAAGTTCAACTGCCCTTCCTGCAACGGGCGCTCGCAGAGTTCCGCGTCGTGCCGGCCGTTCTGGGCAACGTGGACCCGCAAGCGGCGGCCGACGCCTTGTTGCCGTTTTTGGACGACGAGACCATTCTCATTGCCAGTTCCGACTTGACGCACTATCTTCCCTACGATGTCGCTGCGAAACTCGACGTCGCGACCGTCCGCACGATTTGCGCGATCAATCCCGATTGGTTCGAGCAGGCGGAGCTTGCGGCCGGCGTGCCGTTGGCTTGCGGGAAACTGCCCATCCTGACGCTCATGCGCGTCGCCGAGCGGAAGGGTTGGAAGGCGATGCGGCTGGACTATCGCAACAGCGGCGACGTTACCGGCGACAAGTCGCGTGTGGTTGGCTATGCGGCGATCGCCTTCTATGCGCCTTCGCCGGCGGCGGCGGGCGAGAAGCCCGCCGCGGTCGCGAAGCGGGAGTTGTCCGCCGCGCAGCGGAAGTTCCTCTTGGATTTGGCCCGCAAGTCCGCCGCCGCGGCCGCCGCCGGCGACCGGCCAAGCGAAGCGGCCGGAGGCGATGCGACGGAACTGGCGGAGTCTCGGGCGTGCTTTGTCACCTTGACGAAAAAGGGGCGGCTCCGCGGCTGCATCGGCTCGATTTTTCCCCGCGAGCCGCTCGTCAGCGCGGTGATTCACGCCGCGCACGGCGCCGCGATCGAAGACCCGCGGTTTTCCGCCGTGACGCCCGCGGAGATGAAGGACATCGAAATCGAGGTGAGCGTTCTGAGCGTGCCGCGGCGTTTGCCGTGCAAGTCGCCGGAGGAGTTGCTGGCGAAGTTGCGGCCGGGCGTCGACGGCGTGGTGCTCCGCGTCGGCGGCAGCCAGGCGACCTATTTGCCCCAAGTCTGGGAACAACTGCCTGAGAAAAAGGAATTCTTGAGCCGCCTTTGCGAAAAGGCCGGCTTGGAGGCCAACGCCTGGAAGAGCGACCAGGCGGTGTTTCTCATTTACCAGGTCGAGGCGTTCAAGGAGTCCAAGCCGCACTACTAATGTCAAAGATCGTGAATTTCTTCGCAAAGACCAGCGACCAACGGGAGCGGGCCGAGGTCAACCGAGCGGCAGCGCGCACTGGCCGGCGGCCCCGCCGCCCCGCGACGTTTCTGTCTTCGGCCGTCGTCTGCCTCGGCGCTTCGGCGATGCTGGGACAGTTGACGCTCATGCGCGAGCTGACCGGCGCCTTTTCGGGCAACGAACTGATTTTTGGCGTGGCGCTGGGCAACTGGATGCTGTTGACGGGAATTGGGGCGGCCTTGGGCGCTGGGGCGGCGCGGCTTCGTCGGCCCGTGGCCGCACTGGTCGTCCTCCAACTGCTCGCCGCCGTGCTGCCGATCGCCGACGTTTTCTGGCTGCGGAGCCTGCGCAACGTCGTCTTCGTCCGCGGCGCCGAGGTCGGCGCGACCGACGCGACGATAAGCTGCTTCATCGTCCTGGCGCCTTATTGCCTCGTCGTGGGCTGCGCCTTGACGCTCGCTTCGCAAATCCTTGCCAAGGAACGAGACGCCGTCGGCATCGGACGCGTCTACTTCCTCGACAACGTCGGCATGGTAATCGGCGGGCTGCTGTTCACCTTCGCACTCGTCTGGTGGTTCGATCATTTCCAAATCCTCTACGTCGCGGCGCTGGCGAACCTGCTGGCGGCGGGCGCGGCGGCCTGGCGGCATCTCGGTCGCACTCCCGCGGTTGCCATCGCGGCGGCAACCGTCTTCCTCGTCGCTCTGACTGGAGTCGTCGACCTGGACGCCCGCTCGACCGCCGCGGAGTTTGCCCCGCAACGGGTGGCGCTCCGCGCCAGCTCGCCCTATGGGCGGCTGGTCGCGACCGAGTCGGCCGGTCAGTGCAACTTCTTCGAGAACGGCGCGCTGCTGTTTTCCAGCGACGACCTTGAGCGGGTGGAGGAGATGGTCCATTACGCGATGGCGCAACGCCCCGCGGCCCGTCGGGCGCTGCTGGTTTCCGGCGGCGTTTCCGGGGCCGCGCGAAATTCTCAAGTACCCCGTCGAAGCGGTGGACTACGTCGAGTTGGACCCCGAGGTTCTCCGGGCGGCGGCGAAGTTTCTGCCGGAGAACCTTAACGACCCGCGAATCCACGTCATTTGCGCGGACGGGCGGCGGTTCGTCAAGGAAACGCCGTCGCGGTACGATGTGGTGATCCTCGGCGCGGAGGACCCGTCCACGTCGCAACTGAATCGCTTCTACACGCGGGAGTTCTTCGCCGAGGTCCGCCGCATCTTGGTCCCCGGGGGCGTCTTCTCGTTTTCCCTGGGGGAATACGAGGGCTATCTCGGCGAGCCGATGGGCCGGCTGCTGGCCGTCGCCCACCGCACGCTCAAGGAGGTTTTTTCGCACGTCTTGATCGTGCCCGGCGGAAAGGTCTTCTTTCTCGGCTCCGACGGCGAGTTGACCGCGGAGATCGCCTCGCGGATGGAAAAGGCCGGCATCGCCGCGCGCCTGGTCCGAGGCTCCTACCTGGCGTCGATCCTCGCGCCCGACCGGCTGGCGGAGATTCGTCGGGCGCTGGCCGAAGACGCGCCGATCAACGAAGATTTCAACCCTTTGCTCTATTACCTCCACCTGCGGCACTGGATGAGCCAGTTCAAAGTCCGTTTCGGCCTCTTGGAAGGGACGCTGCTGGCCATGCTCCTGCTCTATGTCGCGCGACTCCGACCGACGTCGCTGGCGATTTTTACCGCGGGGTTCGCCGCATCGACGCTGGAGGTCGTGCTGTTGCTGGGCTTCCAGGCCCTTTGCGGCAACGTCTACCAACAGATCGGCCTGATCGTCACGATGTTCATGGTGGGTTTGGGCCTCGGGGCGTTCGCGGCGGCGCGAATGTCGCCCCGATTTGCCCGCCGCCGCCTTGCCTGGCTGCAAGGAATGCTCGCCGCCTGCGCCGTGTGCCTGCCGGCGACCTTGCTGGGATTGGGACGGCTCGGCGGAACGGCGGCGGCGGCCGCCGCCCAAGTCGTCGTCCCCCTGTTGACGCTGCCGATTGCGACCGTGGTGGGCATGTCCTTTCCCTTGGCCGCCCATCGCGATTTTCGCGGCGCGGCGGTCACGGCCGCGAAACTATACACCGCCGACTATGTGGGCGCCGCTCTCGGAGCCTTGCTGGCAAGCACATGGCTCATACCCCTGATCGGGGTGACGGCGGTCTGTTGGCTTGTCGCCGGGATGAGCGTTTGCAGCGCTGTCGTCTTGGCGGTCCGCTCGTAGGTTGGCGCGCCCGCCGGAAACCGATAATTCGACCATGACGAAGAAAAAATCCTTGAATTACTGGCTGCTCAAGACCGTCCGGCTCAGCGGTTGGTTGCTGCTGCCGATTATGATAATTTATATAGGGACGGGCTTTGCGCTGTGCGGCAAGCTGGGCTTCGGCCATCTCCTCAACTTGCAGACGGCGCTGGTTATTCACCGCGTCTTCGATTGGCCGCTGGTGGCCGTTTTCACGGTCCATGCTTCGGTCGCCACGTACTTCGCCATGCGGAGGTGGGGATGGATCAAAAAAAGAAAATGCCGCTAGAGACAGTCGGCGCGGAAAGCGGCGGGCCCGCCTTTCCGGAGCGGATCAGCCGGCGGGCGATGCTGCGGCTGGGCGTCGGCGGACTGGCCGCGGCTTCGTGCGGCGGCGCCGCCTACTGCTATTTCCGCAGCCGCGTCGCGGCCGCCACGGCCGCGGAAATCTTCCCAGGCGACGCCCCCCGCGGACGCCTCTGGCGCCAGTGGCAGGAGCGCGGCTGGGTCAAGGAGGCCATGCACTGGCTCGCCTTGGGCGAGAACATCCAGTGCAAGCTCTGCCCGAACGAGTGCCTGCTGGCCCCGGAAGACCGCGGCCGCTGCCGCAATCGCGTTCACAAGGAAGGCAAATTGTACACGCTGGCCTACGGCAACGCCTGCGCATTTCACATGGATCCGATCGAGAAAAAGCCGCTGTTCCATTTCCTTCCCGGCACGACCGCCTTCTCCTTCGCCGCCACGGGCTGCGGCTTCCGCTGCTTGAACTGTCAGAACTGGGACATTTCCCAGCGCAAGCCGGAGGAGATGAAGGACCCCCGCGGCGAGTCGCTGCGCATCGCGCCGCGCAACCTGTCCCTCCTCAACCGCCAGGACATGGAGCGGCGAAGCCTTTTTCCCGAGGACGTCGTCGCCCTGACCCGGGACTTCGAGTGCCCTTCGATCGCCTACACCTACTCCGAGCCAGCGGTCTGGTTTGAATACATGCTCGACACGGCCAAGGCGGCGCGGGCGGCGAAGATCAAGAATGTCGTCGTCACCTGCGGCTACATCCAGGAGGAGCCGCTCGTCGAGTTGTGCCGGTTCCTCGACGCCGCCCACGTCGATCTGAAGGGCTTCAGCGACGAAACGTACGCGCGGCTCAACGCGGGCAAACTGGCGCCCATTCTGGCGACGATCAAGACGCTCCGGCGGCAGGAGGTGTGGTTCGAGGCGATCAACCTCGTCGTGCCAACCTACACCGACCGCCCGGAGACCATCCGCGCCATGTGCCGCTGGCTGGTGGACAACGTCGGTCCCGACTGCCCCTTGCACTTCTCTCGTTTCCAGCCGGCGCACAAGCTGACCCACTTGCCGCCGACGCCGGTCGAAATCCTCATCGAAGCCCGCCAGATTGCCCGGGACGCCGGCCTGCGCTACGTCTACGTGGGCAACTGCCGCGAAGTGGCGGATGGGGAGACGACGTTCTGTCCGGGGTGCAAGAAGCCGGTGATCGAGCGCGACGTGTTCGCCGTGCGGACATGGAATCTCGACGGCGGCAAGTGCAAGTTCTGCGATACGGCGATCCCGGGAAGGTGGGCGTGAATTCTTAGCGGTTCACACGCGGGTTGTCCCCTGTGGCGGCGAAACATTGCGGCGCAAGCCCCCTCGGCCGAACGTTGTATGCCGGTGGCAAGCGGGGTATGATGAAGCGCCGTTGCCCAGAACCCGAGAAAATCGTCGTTGGATCTCGACCAACCCCATGTTCCGAAGGAGATTCGATATGCGAATGCTCATGGCATGCGCGTTGCTGATGGCCTTGGTTGCCGCAGGCGCCGAAGCCCAAAACGGCGCCGCCCCGGCCAAGGCCGCCGTGACCGACACAATGATCATCGACAGTCGCGGCGCCCCCTTGTCGAAGATGTTTGCTCAGTGCGGCGCCGGGAGACCTCCAGGTCTTGCGCGGAGACACGCCCGCCAAGGACGACGTGTTTTGCGACTATGGGGCCTACGGCTTCCGCGTCCGCAACAAGGCGATCCGAACTTGCTTTTTCTTTTCAGACTGGAAAGGGCCGATCCGAGGAATCAAGATCGGCGATAGCCGCGAAGACGTTGTGAAAGTGTTAGGCAATGCGCCCACAACCGCCAAGGACAAGAATGGCGTCGTCACTGCCTACGGTTATGAGTTGAAAGACCCCAACGCCGATTTTTTTGCGAACTTCGACAAGGACGGCAAAATGTGGCGGGTGGAGGTTAACCTGAAGTAGGTCGGCGCGGCGTCTTGTTTTGCCGGGAATTGGAGAACCTCGCTTCTCGCGGTCGTTGGACGTGCAGGCCGTGTTCCACGAGTCGTCGAACCGAGATCGGGCAATACATGCGGCAGGCCGCTTCGATAATGTCGGCCTCCGGCCGCGGCTCGCCGCGGAAGGCGATGTCGTAATCCTGGGGATAGTCGTGCCAGTTTGCCTCGATGGCCGTCGTTTGCCCGATGCGGCGGCGCCCCGGAAACAAGGACCGGTCTGAAATTCCGAAATCCAAGCGGAACTTCTTCCCCGGCGCGGGGTTAAACAGGCAAATCTCGGCGCTGCAGATCGTCCCCCCCGATCCACCGGGATTTGCGCGTGTTCTTGCCCGCCGAGAAGTCATTGGTTCCCACCGATTCTGTTCTTTTCAAGGAGTGTTGTCATGCTTAAAGGTTTGTTGTCTCTGGTCCTGGGTCTCTGTGTGAGCGCGGCCTATGCCGCCCCGGATCAAGCAAAAGAGGCTGCGCCGACGAAGCCCGCCGTCGTGAAGAAGGTGACGGCAAAGAAGAAAGCGGCTCCGGCGGCGAAGAAGGCCGCGCGGGCAGGGAAGAAGGAGCTGACGGCCGACCAGATGATGGCCCGGGCGAAACGGCAAGTCGCCAAGGCGAAGGCCGAATTGGCCCAGGCCAAAGCCAAAGTGGCCGCGGCCAGGCGGGCTTTGAAACAGGCCCGGGCGGCGCGGAAGGCCGAACGGGCGCGGCGAAAGGCTGCCGCCGCGGCAAAGAAGGCCGCCGCCGCGGCAAAGAAGGCCGCCGCCCTGACCGCCGCGGCGCGGAAGACCACAGCGGCAGCGAAGAAGGCGGCGCCGCCGGTGAAGAAGGCCGGTCCGGCGGCGAAAAAGGCGGCGAAGCAAAAGGTTGCTGCCCAAAAAGCGGCCGCCGAGCAAAAGGCCGCTGCCGCGAAAAAAGCGGCGAAGCAAAAGGCCGTTGCCCCGAAAGCGGCAGCAACGAAGGGCACAGCGGTTCAAAAGAAGCCGGAGCCAAAGAAGAACGTGACGCCCCAGAATAACCAGAATAAGTAGGCTTCGGACCTCTTGCCGGTTCCACGGGACTGGCAAGGGCGCCATCCCCAGCGGTTTCCAGCGCGGGCAGGACTTGAACATCGACAAGGGCCTGCTCCTGCGGCGGTTTATTGAAATGAAGGCGGAAGGCCAGGCCCAAGGGGGCGGAGAGGTTGCCCGTCGCTTGATAGTTCCGCGGAAGCGCCCCAATGCGCGTGACGCCCGCCCGGTTTGCCGCCCCCCGCATTCATCCTTCACCCTTCCGCCTTCATCCTTCCTTCCCCCCCCGGCTCTTGACAAACGGCCCGCGGGACAATCCAATAAGCCGAGAGTTGGCCGAAGGCGACAAGGCCCCTTGGCGCAATGACGACGGCCCTCGTCCTAACCCTCCCGAAGGGAGAGGGGATCGATAGGCTTCAACCCACGGACCTGGAAACGCATCATGAATTCTCGCCAGCGCGTTCGAGGCGGCGCTGAATCACCAAACACCGGATCGCGTGCCGCTGGACCTCGGGGCCAGCCCGGTGTCGGGAATGCACGTCAGCAGCGTTGCCCGGCTCCGCCAGGCGTTGGGACTGGACAAGCCGGGCACGCCGGTGCGCGTCGTCGAGCCATACCAGTTGCTCGGCGAGATCGCCCCGGACCTGCAGGACGCCTTGGGCGTGGACATCGTGCCGCTGGGGAATCCGCGGACGATGTTCGGCTTCGAGAACAGCGGCTGGAAGCCGTGGACCACCTTCGACGGCACGCCGGTCCTGGTCCCGGCGGCGTTCAACACGGACCCCGAGCCCAACGGCGACATCCTCATGTATCCCGAGGGCGACAAGTCCGCTCCCGCCAGCGGGCGGATTCCCAAGGGCGGGTTCTACTGCGACAGCATCGTTCGCCAAGAGCCGATCGACGAGGACAATCTCGATCCGGCGGACAACCTCGAAGAATTCGGCCCCATCTCGGACGCCGACCTGGAATACTACTCCGTCGAATCGGAACGTTTGTGGAAGGAGAGCGATCGGGCGATTTTTGCCTTCTTCGGCGGCACGGGCTTTGGCGACATCGCCCAGGTGCCCGCCCCGTGGCTGAAGCGGCCCAAGGGAATCCGCGACATCGCCGAATGGTACATCAGCACGGCGGTGCGCTTCGATTACGTCTACGAGGTTTTTCAGCGGCAATGCGAGATCGCCTTGGCAAACTTGGCGAAAATCTACGACGCCGTGGGCGATCGCGTGACGGTTGTCATGGTCACCGGCACGGACTTCGGCGCCCAGGGCGGGCCGTTCATCAGTCCGGCGAGCTATCGCAAGCTGTACATGCCCTTCCATCGCCGCGTGAACGACTGGATTCACGAGCACACGCCGTGGAAGACGTTCATCCACTCCTGCGGCTCGATCATGGCGCTGCTGCCGGACATTTTGGATGCGGGCTTTGACGTCTTGAACCCGGTGCAATGTTCCGCCGTGGACATGGATCCGCAGACGCTCAAGGACCGGTTTGGGAAGAAGGCGAGTTTTTGGGGCGGAGGCGTTGACACGCAAAAAACGTTGCCCTTCGGCACGCCCGAGCAGATCCGCGAGGAGGTTCGCCAGCGGATCGCAATTTTCGGCCGGGGCGGCGGCTTTGTGTTCAACACGGTGCACAACGTGCAGGCGTTGACGCCGACGGAAAACTTGTTGGCCCTGTACAACGCAGTCCGCGAAAGCAGCCAGCCGTGAACTCTCGCCAACGCGTCGAAGCCGCGCTGTCCCATCGCCAGCCCGACTGCGTGCCGCTGGACCTCGGCGGCACGCCAGTGACGGGAATGCACGTTAGCAGCGTCTATCGGCTGCGGCAGGCGTTGGGGCTGGACAAACCGGGCGCGGCGGTCAAAGTGGTCGAGCCGGGCCAAATGCTCGGCGAAATCGCCCCCGACCTTCAGAACGCCCTCGGCGTAGACTGCGTGCCGCTGTCCGCCCCGCGAAACAATTTCGGCTTCGCCAACAGCGGCTGGAAGCCGTGGACCACCTTCGACAGCACGCCCGTGCTCGTCCCCGCGCTTTTCAACACTGACCCCGCGCCCAACGGCGACATTCTCCAGTATCCCGAGGGCGACCGCTCCGTCCCGGCCAGCGTGCGGATGCCCAAGGGGGGATTCTATTTCGACAACATCATCCGCCAGGAACCGATCGACGAAAGCCGGCTCGACCCGAAGGACAACACCGAGGAGTTCAAGCCGATCGCGGACGCCGATCTGGAATACTACGCCGTCGAATCCGAGCGACTGCGGCGGGCAAGCGATCGGGCGATCGTCGCGAACTTCGGCGGCACGGGCTTCGGCGATATCGCCCGTGTGCCGGGACCCGGTTTGAAGCATCCCAAGGGGATTCGCGATATCGAAGAATGGTACGTCAGCACTGCGGCGCGATTCGACTATGTCTGCGACCGTCTTCGAGCGACAGTGCGAGGTTGCTCTGGCGAATCTGGGCAAGATTTACGCGGCTGTCGGCGACCGCGTCAGCGTGGTCATGCTGACCGGGACGGATTTCGGGACCCAGAACGGACCATTCGTCAGCCCAAAGAGCTATCGCACACTGTACGCCCCGTTTCATCGCCGCGTGAACGACTGGGTTCACGAGCACACCCCTTGGAAGACGTTCATCCACTCGTGCGGATCGATCATGGCCCTGCTGCCGGACATTTTGGAGGCGGGTTTTGACGCCCTGAATCCAGTGCAATGTTCCGCGGCAGGGATGGATCCGCGGCTGCTGAAAGAGCGGTTTGGAGCGAAAACGACCTTCTGGGGCGGGGGGATCGACACGCAAAAGACCCTGCCCTTCGGCACGCCCGATCAAGTTCGCCAGGAGGTTCGCCAACGGATCGAGATTTTCGGCCGCGGAGGAGGGTTTGTCTTCAATACGGTGCACAACGTGCAAGCAGGGACGCCGAGCGACAATCTTGTCGCACTGTATGAGGCGGTGCGGGAAGCCCGAGGTGCGTCCCGGCTAATATGAGGGGATTCGCGCGACTGGGGCGCCATGCCCACGCTCGCCGTGGGCATGGCGCGACGCTCCGCAGCCTGCCAACATGCCCACGGCGAGCGTGGGCATGGCACCCATCGAACCGGTGAATATTGACCGCTACCCACATTGACACCATGCCGTAACTCATTTATGCTAAATGGGTTGGCGATTTCCTCCGCTTCTGTCACCTTGCTAAAGGAATCCCGTGACTGAAAAGGCATGGGGTGGGGTCTTCGATCAGTCCACAGACCGCCGCGTCGAGCAGTTCACGGAAAGTGTGAGCTTTGATCGGCGGCTGTACGCTCAAGATATCGAAGCCTCGATCGCTCACGCCCAGATGCTCGCCGGCCAAGGGCTGCTTACCGCCGACGAATGCCTTCAGATTGAGCAAGCCCTGACGGACATTCGCCGAGAAATTGAGCAGGGACAGTTCCGCTTCCGTGTGGAACTCGAAGACATCCACATGCACATCGAGCGGGCGCTGATCGACCGGTTGGGGGATACCGGCCGCAAACTCCATACCGCCCGCAGCCGCAACGATCAGGTCGCGACCGACCTTCGTCTTTGGGTCCGCCAGGCGATCGATCGGGTGCAGGTTCAATTGGTGGAACTCCAGCGGGCGTTTGTCGGCCGCTGCGACGGCGACTTCGACGTGATCCTGCCCGGCTACACCCACCTTCAGCGGGCGCAGCCGGTGCTTGGCGCCGCACTACTGGCTGGCCTATTGCGAAAAATTCGAGCGCGACCGGCTCCGCCTGGCCGATTGCCGCCGCAGGGTCAACATCCTCAGTCTGGGCGCCGCGGCCCTGGCCGGAACGAGCCTGCCGATCGATCGCGAGGACGTCGCCCGGCGATTGGGCTTCGACGCCCCGGCGGCCAACAGCATCGACGCCTGAGCGACCGCGATTTCGTCCTCGAGTTCGCCTTCGCGCTGACGATGATCGCCGAGCACCTCGGCGGCTGGGCGGAAGAGTGGATCCTCTGGTCCACGGTCGAGTTCAACTTCCTCAAGCTCCCCCAGGCATTCTGCACCGGCTCCTCGATCATGCCGCAGAAGATCAATCCGGACGTGCTGGAATTGATTCGCGGCAAGACTGCCCGGACGATCGGCAATTTGCAGACGCTGCTGGTGCTGGTCAAAGGATTGCCGCTGGCCTACAACCGCGATTTGCAGGAAGACAAGCCGCCGCTGTTCGACTCGTTGGACACGGTCTCGGCCTCGTTGGAGTTGGCCGCCGCGGTTGTGGCCGGGACCGAGTTGAATCGCCAGGCGATCGCCGAGCGGCTGGACCGCGGACACCTCGACGCCACGGCGCTGATGGAGCACTTGATTCGCCGCGGAATCCCCCAGCGGACGGCCCACGGATTGGTCGGCCGATTGGTGCGCAAGGCGATGGATCGCGGCGTGCGGCTGGCGGACTTGCCGCTGGCCGAATTTCAAGAGGCCGACGCCGGACTGGATCAGGGCGTGTTTGAAGTGCTTGGCGTGGAGCGGGCGGTCGCGGCCATGAGCAGCTACGGCTCGACGGCGCCGGACCAGGTCAAGCAGCAGATCGCTCGTTGGAAGGCGGCGCTGAAGATTTGACCGCGGCGAAGCACAAGCGGGCCTCGTGAGACGATGAGCATCACCATGACACGGCGGCGAAGGAAGCTTGGGTTGCAGTGCTTCGTCGTTGCCTGCGCGGCGATGTTGGCCGCGGCAACGCCGGCCTGGGGACAGGACGAGGCGAAAAAGGCCGCGCCGGCGAAGGCAGGAGCGGCCAAGGCGGCGGCAGTCCAGGCGGCGCCGGCCGCCGAACAGGCCGCAGCGGAAAACCCCGCCGTGCAGGCGATCTTGGAGAGCAAGCCCAGCACTCCTGCCGAATTCGTCCGCGGCGCGAAGATCCTCTTCGATCTACAGCGACCCGAGTTGGCCGAAAAACTCCTGCAAAAAGTCCTCGACGCCAATCCCACGGACGCTCAACTGGCCGACCTGGCGCGGCAGTTCCGCCTGAAGACGTTTCTCGACTTCGCGACAGTCCCGGAGTTGAATCCCGCGGCGCAGTCAACTGGCCGGCGCGGTCTTGACGGCCAACGCAAAGGCGATTCAGGATCCGAAGCGGCTGGCCGAGTTGATCCGGAATCTTCGCGATCGTTCGCCTGAGGCCCGCGGCGCAGCAATCGCCGGGCTTAGGGACGCGCGAATCTCCGGCATCGAGGCGTTGATCGGCGTGCTGGCCGATTCCGGCCGCAAAGCGGAACACGACGCCGTTGCGGCGGCCTTGATCCGAGATGGGCCCCGACGCGGCTGGTCCGATGTTGGGAATCCTCGCCGGCGCCGGCCCGGAGTTCAAGGTCCGCGCGCCCTGAATGTCCTTGCCGCGTTGCGCGTCCCGGAGACAGCGTATTTCATGCTCGCCTCCGCCGCGGCGCCCGGCGGCGATCCGCGCGTTCGCGCCGCGGCGGAAACGGCGCTGCGGCGGATGCTCGGCCACGCGCCCAGCCGGGAGGAAGCGTTGCGGACGCTGCTTGAACAGGCCAACGACTATCTCCGGCGGCGGATCGCGATCCGCGGCGAGTTGGACGGTTGGACGACGGTCTGGTTCTGGGACGCGGCGAACAAGAATTGCGCGGCGCGGGCAATGCCCGTTGACTACGCTTGCCGCATCTTCGCCGCCCGATTGGCGCAAGACGCCTTCGCTGTTTCGCCGGAGAGCCGCCAGGCGAAGACGCTCTTTTTGACCGCGATTTTGGAGGAGGCCGTTTGCCTGCGCGGGCTGGATAAGGGGATCGACGTTCGCGACTCCGGCGGCGAAGGAAGTCGCTCGTTTCGGCGCCGCGGAAGCGGCCGACGTGTTGAAGTTCGCCCGGGGCGAGCGATGCATGGGCGCGGCGATGGCGGCGGCGGAAATCCTGGGAGAGATCGGTAAAGCGGACGAAGTGCTCCGCGGCCAGGAGCCGACGCCGCTGGTGCAGGCGGTCCGCGACCCCGACCGCCGCGTGCGCATGGCGGCCGTCGCGGCGATCGTGCGGCTTCAGCCGGCGGCGGGCTATGCCGGGTCGAGCCGCGCGCTCGAGGTCGCTTTGTTTTTTCGCCGCCGGCGGCACGGGACGCCGCGCTGGTCGCCGGCCCCAACGTCGACGCCCTGCGGGAATTGGCCGAGATGCTCAGTTCCTTGGGCTATCAAGCCGACTTCGCCTCCAGCGGGAACAAGGCAATCCGCCTGGCGATTGCTTCGGCCGACTACGAAGTCGCTTTTATCGACACGACGATCGGCGATCCGCCGATCGTGCTCTTGCTGCAACAGCTTCGCAACGACTGCCGCACGGCGGGTTTGCGGATCGGGTTGTTGGCTCGCTCCGGCCGGCTCGAGCAGGCGGAGCATCTCGCCCGCGACAATTCGCTCTGCCTGGCGTTTTCCCGCCCGCACACCCGCGAGGCCGTCGAGTGGCAGTTGCGGCAACTGGCCGCTCTGGCGCCGCGCGACTTCGTCCCTCTGGCGGAGCGGCGCGCGCAGGCCGCCGGCGCGCTGGCCGCCTTGGCGGCAATGGCGTCGTCGTCGGGAAAGGTGTATGATGTCGGCCGCGCGAAGGACGCGCTTCTGGCGGCCTTGAATTCGCAGGAGTTTGCCGCCCCGGCGACCAAGGCCCTGGCGCACGTCGCTTCGCCGGAGGCGCAGCGGGCGCTGGTGGACGCGGCCAGTCGCCCCGGTCGGCCGATCGACGCGCGGCGGGCGGCGGCGGCCGCGTTTGCCGCCAACGCAAAGCGATTCGGCCTGCTGCTGACGAAGCAGGAAATTCGCCGGCAATACGATCGCTACGATCGCAGCGGAAGCGAGGACCCGGCGGCGCAGCGGGTGTACAGTGCGATCCTGGACGCTGTGGAAGCCTCCGCCCAGCGCGCCGAGTCCAGCCAGCCGTTGAAGGATCAAGGACATTAGTCGCTGTTCATGACAAGAACACCGCCCACGGTCGCTATTCCCGACACCGGCCCCCCGATCCCTGGTCTGATCGGCTCCGGCCCGGCGATGCAGCACATCTACCGTCTGACGCGGCAGGTGGCGAAGTCGAACGCCTCGGTGCTGCTCCTGGGCGAGACGGGCACGGGCAAGGAGCTGATCGCCAAGGCGACGCATCGGCTGAGTCCGCGCGGGAGCGGCCCGTTTATTCGCGTCAACTGCGGCGCGCTGGCGGAGAACCTCTTGGAAAGCGAACTCTTCGGCCACGTCCGCGGGGCGTTCACCGGGGCGATCGACAACCGCACCGGCCGTTTCGAGGCCGCCCACACCGGCACCGTCTTCCTCGATGAAATCAACTCCACCACTCCGAAGCTGCAAGTCAAGCTCCTCCGCGTCCTCCAGGAGCACGAGTTCGAGCGGGTGGGCGACACGCAGACGATCCGCGTGGACACGCGGGTGATCGCCGCCAGCAACCGCGACCTGATGGAGGAGGTCGAGGCCGCGCGCTTCCGCGAAGACCTCTACTATCGCCTCAACGTGGTGACGATCTACCTCCCGCCGCTGCGCGAGCGGCGCGAGGACATCCCGCAACTGGTCGGCTATTTTCTCCGCATCTACAACGAACAGAACTACCGCCACGTCCCCCACGTCCATCCCGAGGCGATGCAGATGCTCTGCGCCTACGATTGGCCGGGGAACGTCCGCGAGTTGCAGAATTACGTGGAGCGGGCGGTCGTTTTGGCCCCCGGCGACGAGTTGACCTGCGACCTCCTGCCCGAGGCGGTTCGCGGGCGGAAGCCGCGGCGGATCGGCCGGCCGCGCAACGTCGACGTCAGCACGCTCGCCGCCGAGTTGGTCCAGGAAGGGATCAACGCCGCCGGCGCGCAGGCCGTCAATCTGCACGCGGCCATCGTCAACCGCGTCGAGCGGGAATTGATCGCCCAGGTTTTGGCCTCCTGCGACGGCGTGCAGACCAAGGCCGCCGACCGGCTGGGGATCAACCGCAACACGCTGCACAAGAAGCTCGAAGAATACGGATTGGAGAGATAAGGGAGGGATGAGGGATGAAGGATGAGGGATGAGGGATGAGGGATGAAGGATGAAGGACGGAGCCCAGACGGCGCTCCTTAGCCTTCGCACCCTTCAAACTTTTTTCCCGTCTCTGTTTTCATCCTTCATCCTTCCGCCTTCATCCTTCCATTCATCCCCCGTCCTTAATCCGGGAAGGTTGTTTCGATGATGTCCGGCGTGCACATCTTCTGCTTCGCCTCTTGTTACGCGATCGCGTTGCTCTTGGAGTTCACGCGGCTGCTCTTTCGCAGCCGCTGGCGGGGCCTCGCCCTGGCCGGGTTCGCCGCGGCCGGGCTGCTGGCCCACACCATCTATCTTTACTACCGCGCAGTGCACCACAGCGGCGTCCCCCTGTCGAGCAATCAAGACTGGTGCCTGCTGACCGCCTGGGTCCTGGCGGCCGTGTATCTGTACGGCCTTTATTTTCAGCGGCGGACGCCCTTCGGATTGGCGATTTTGCCGCTGATCCTCGGCCTGATCGCTGCGGCGTCGCTGCTTGCCTCGCCTCAGCCTTACGCCCGCGATCCGGCGTTGAAAATCTGGGGCGTCGTTCACGGCGCGTCGCTCGTGCTGGCCACCGCGGCCTTGCTGCTGGGGTTCGGCGCCGGCTTGGGCTATCTCGGCCAGCGATACCGGCTGAAGCATCGTCATGCCGCCGCCCGCGTCTTCCGCTTGCCCAGCCTCGAATGGCTCCAACGCGCCAACAGCCACGCCGTCCTCGCGGCCGTATTCCTCCTCGGCGTCGGCATCGTCTCGGGAATGATCCTCAACGCGAACCGCGGCGCGGCGTTCGAGCGGCTCCCCTGGAACGACCCGGTCGTGCTCAGCACGATGGCAATGTTCGCCTGGCTGGTGATCGCCGTGATCTTGGGGAATTTTCGCGCGCACGGCCGCAGGGTCGCTTACCTGACGATCGCCAGCTTCGTGGTCCTGCTGATCGCCTTGGCGATGGTCCTGTTGTCGAACACGCAGCACGGACGGAAGCGGAGCGAAGGAGTCCCCTCTCCCTCTGGGAGAGGGCCGGGGTGAGGGGAAGTTTGCGAAACGCCGCCCTCCAGAATTGGGCGCCTGGTCCAGTTTCCCCTCACCCCAACCCTCTCCCAGAGGGAGAGGGGGACCGCGAGGGGGCTTCGCCATGAACGTGCAGGTTGTCGGGTGCAGCCATCACGACACTTCGATCGCCCTGCGCGAGCGATTGTCCTTTCGCCCGGAGCAGGCGGGGGAGGCCCTGGACCATTGGCGGCGGGTGTTCAAGAACACCGAGGCCGTGCTGCTGTCGACCTGCAACCGCGTGGAGATCTACGCGGCGGGAGAGGCGGCCGTCGCCCCCAGCCGCGAACAAGTGGTCGGATTCCTCGCCCGCTTCCACCGCATCGAGCCGGCGGAAGTGTCGCCGCACCTGTTCCATTACGTGGGCGAATCGGCCGTGCGGCATCTCTTCACCGTGGCGGCCAGCCTCGACAGCATGGTGGTCGGCGAGCCGCAAATTCTCGCCCAAGTGAAGCAGGCGTATCAGGCGGCCGTTGCGCACGACAACGCCGGGCCGCTGCTGCACTCGGCCTTCCAGGCGGCGATCCGCGTCGCCCGCCGCGTCTCCACGGAGACGGCCATTCACCAGCGGCGCGTGAGCGTTCCCAGCGTCGCCGTGGCCGATTTCGCCCGGCAAATCTTCGAGCGCTTCGACGACAAGAAGACGCTCGTCGTCGGCGCCGGCGAAATGGCCGGGGAAACCCTCCGCTATCTCACCGACGAGGGCGCCAAGGACATCACCGTGGTCAACCGGCAGTTCGAACGCGCCGATCAACTGGCGAAGCAGTGGGGCGGCGCCGCGCGGCCTTGGGAAGAATTGTCCGAAGCGATCGCCGCCGCCGACCTCGTCATCAGCACCACCGGCGCCACGGCGCCCATCGTCAGCTTGGAAATGTATCGACGGATCGAAGCCCGGCGGGCGGAGCGGCCGCTCTTGGTGCTCGATCTGGCCGTGCCGCGCGACTTCGATCCCGCCATCGGCAAGCGGCCCGACGTCTATCTCTATTCGATCGACGACTTGCAAGCGGCCTGCAAGGAGAACCTTGCCAAGCGCGACAAGGAGCTGCCCGCCGCCATGCGGATCATCGAGCAGGAGTCGTCGCGGTTCATGGGCGACCTTTACCATCGCGCCACCGGGCCGGTGATCCAGCAACTCCGCGAGGGCTGGCAGAAGCCGAAGGAGGAGGAGTTGCAGCGGCTGTTGAACAAGCTGTCGGAGCTGAGCCCGCACGGCCGCGAGGAGGTCCGCCGCGCGTTCGATCGCTTGCTGAACAAGCTGCTGCACCCGCCGTTGGAGTCGCTCCGCGACGAATCGCGGCACGGCATTCCGCACGTGCTGCTGGAGGCGTTGGCGAAGCTGTTTCAGTTGAAGGATTGAGCGGCCGCGGTCATCGCGCCCGCGGCGCAGGCAGGCGCAGCGGCTTTCCCTGGCGATAGAACTGCAATTCGGCGCGGATCTCTTGCGCCAGCGGCGACTCGGGCGGGAGCGGCGCGAGGGCCTTTTCCGCCGTTTCTATGGCCTGAGGGAACTTGCCCGCTTCGGCGTAGGCAGCCGCGAGGACGCGCAGCGCCGCAGGGTTCTTGCCTCCCGTGGCCGCGCACAGGCGCGTGGCCAAGGCGACCGCTTCGGCGCCGTCTCGCACCTTGTCGTCCGCGCCGGCCGCCCGCAGGCAGGCGAGGTCGAGCAAACCGTCGAGATCCTTCGAGCCCAACTCGATGGCCGTCTGCAATTCGGCGGCGGCCTCGGCCAAGCGGCCGAGTTTCTC
>CAWBRF010000038.1:0-355133 GCA_963791075.1 uncultured Planctomycetia bacterium | reverse complement strand
TTTTTTTGGCGCCGTTCAGTTACGTATTGCTAGGCGCAAGGGGGCGCGTATCCACCAACTCTTGAGCCGTTGGGCGAACCGGTGCGCGCGGCGGCGCAACTCGCGCAAGGCCAGGGATATCAGCTTCGTATTCGCCCGGAGCCGCGGCCACGGACGGCGCGATTCGCAGCTTTTCCTTACAGGCGCGGGCCGGCAACTACGGCTACCGGAGCTTCTATTCCGATGAATCGGGCGTCGTGCGCGCAACACGCGAGGATCGCGCCGCCACCGCTTCCGATCCTCCGCTGCGCTAGCCGCCAAAGTTGGCCACGCTACAGGCAGTTGACCAGCCTGCACTACAGGCCCGCAAAGGAGGATGGCCTCCGCGCGAAGCCCAGTGTTATACTTGCGCCGAAGCCGGACCGCTCGCTGTTGCTGAAGTTCACGGAGAGGTGGCCGAGCGGCTGAAGGCGGCGGTTTGCTAAACCGTTGTAGGGGCTAAAACCCTACCGGGGGTTCGAATCCCCCCCTCTCCGCCATGTTTTCGCAACACCCGCTATTCCTTGCATATCCTTGGTGCGTTCTTGCGCTTCCCCGGTATCGATGTCGCAACTGCGCTGAAGCGAAGATGCCGAACGCCCAGTCGCGCCCGACGAAGCCGCCCAAGCGGTCAAAACCGGATTCGAAACAAAGTTTCCCTGATTGGGCAATACCGCTATGCTCCCCAAAGACCCATGCAGACGTTACAGGAAAAATTATACGATTCTTCCCGTTTTCTCGTCGGGGCTGAACTGGTTTCCGTGCGCGGCTCAATGGCCGAAGACAGCGCCATAAAGGCCCGCACCTTTGCCGACGAACTCATCGCGAGTTCCGAGATTGACTGGATCTCCGTAACCGATAATGCCGGCGGCAATCCGCAGCACTCGCGCCGCTTGCCCTCGGCAGGCCGATCCTTTACGCGGGCAAAGAAGTCGTAATCCATTTCACCTGCAAAGATCTGAATCGGAACAGACTCGAAAGCGAAGCGTGGTTGCTCAACAGCGAGGGCTTTTACAACATCCTCGCCATGACCGGCGATTATCCCGTCCAACGGGAAGCGAAGGTCTCGCCAAGCCGGTCTTCGACATCGATTCCGTCGGCCTGATATCGATGCTGCACAAGATGAATCAAGGGTTGGATCCGAAAGACGCACACGGCAACAGCAAGAATCAGCAGTTGCTGAAGACACAGTTTTGCATCGGCGCGGTCACAACGAATTTCAAATTGCGCGAAGGAGAAGTAATTCCGCAATATCTCAAAGTCGAAATGCAGGAGCGCCTTGGCCCCGATTCGCGCTGCGAAAGCCTGCCGGCCTCCTGGCGCGGTCCCACCCAGTGAAGTGCATCCACAGTGTCGAACAGGCCGGCGTCGGTCCTGAGCGTTGCCAGCTTGAGGAACACAAGCGCGTGCTCCCAGTTGGACCGCAGGCTCTGGGCAAGCCGCGCGGAGACGGCAGAGACGGCTCCCGGCGGGCGTCCCTCCGGCTCATGGACGTCATCGAGGGGGATATCCGCAATGTGGCCGTAGCGTGAGAGCACGGCCGCCGCTGACTTCGCTCCCCAGCCGGGGATCCCTGGATACCCGTCAGCGCTGTCTCCCACCAGGGCCAGGTAATCGGGAATGGATCCCGGCAACACACCGAACTTCGCCTGCACCGCGGCCTCGTCCCTGACGTGGCCGCCGCGCCTGTCCACCTGCACCACCCGTTCACCCACCACGCACTGGGCCAGGTCCTTGTCCGGCGTCCAGATGCAGACTTTCTGCACTTCCGGGGCGATGCGGGCAGCGGCGGCCGCGGACGCCAGGGCGTCGTCTGCTTCCAGCTCGACCATCGGCCACACGACGAATCCGAATGCCGCGAGCGCCTCTTCGAGCGGGTGGAACTGGGCGAGCAGGGCCGGCTCGATGCCTTCCCCGGTCTTGTACCCCGGCCACAGGTCGTTTCGAAATGACTCGATGACATGGTCAGTGGCAACGCCGATGTGAGTGGCCCCTTCCTCCACCATCCCCAGCAGGGTGTGCAGGACCAGGCGTACCGCTCCCCTGCCATCGTCCGGCCGCGCGGAATGCTTGTTGCCGTAGTAGCAGCGAAACAGCTCGTAGGTGCCATCGACAAGGTGGACGATCACGCTCTTCAGCGGGGCGCCTCCTCAGAGCACGCCGGCGTGGTCCTTGCGGTCTTTCACAAAGAAGAACCACATCGCGGCCAGGCTGATCCCGGGCTCGCCTTCTATGACGTTCTGTATGTCCTTGATGCTGATGACCTTCTTGCCCCTGTCGTCCTTGACGTCCTTGCCGTCGAACTCCGCGACTTTCTTGCCGTGCGAGTCCCGAAGGTTCTTGCTCTCCATCTGGCCGAATACCGCTCCGTTGGTGGACCGAATGGTGTCTCTGTCGACTTCCGCGAGCTTCTGACCCGAGCTTTTCTTTTTCAGCCGCTTCCCATCAAACGTATAGTCCGCCATCTTTCCCTCTATGGCAAAATTTCGGCACGCCCGTCCGCTTTGTCAATGCGCCCCGAGCACAGCTTCCGCGCGGGCAAGATCCCGCAAAGTCATGTACACTCCTGGCGGTGAAAAAGCGCGACGGATCGGAAAGTCTCAGCGGCGAGGCCCTGCTCAAGGAAGTCTGCCGCCGCATTCGCCTGGCGCGCAGCTACTGGGACGCCCACAGGAACTCCGCGTGTCGCGCGGAACGAGAGCGTGCGCTCCGGCTCTACGACTACCCTTTCGAAAGCTGAAAAAGAGAAGGTCCCCCAGGTCCTTCGCGTCTGGCTCCGCTACAGGAGCGAGAAATACTTCAATGAGAAGCGGACGCCTCCCGGCGGCGGCAAACGACGAGGAAATCCATGAAAGCCGGCCTCCGGGGCCCTCACTTCTCCATCTCCCGCTTCATGCGGGCCAGAAGGTCCACCGCCGTCGCGGCATACCGGCTGATCCAGCGATCGTGCAGCTCTCTGATCGGGAGGGGGTTGAGATAGTTCCAGCGGAGGCGCCCCTCCCGTTTGACGATGATGAGATCGGCCCTTTCCAGGACCCCGAGGTGCTGCGGGTGAAAAAGAAACCCTTTTGAAAATCATCGAGGGGCAGTGGGCCCACGGAGGGCGGTTTGCAGGGCTCCTACGGAAACTGCCAGGGCTGGATGAACATGAGCTGCTGTCTGAAAGCGTTCCTGGAGTACGCCATCAACCTGCGGAAGAGTTCCTTCTAGGGACCGTCAGCGGGGCGAGGCCGCTCCGTCACCAACGACGCAGAGCCGGGCAGGGAACAGGCGGAGGACACGGGGGTTGCGACGATTGCCTGTGCGCGGCGTCAGCGCGTGAAGCTCGCGTGCGACAAAGGCGCGCGCGAAGGAAACCAGGCCGTCGTGACGCACGAAGCTCCCGTGCAGAAATATCGTCGAGAAAGCCCAGAACGCGATCCATCCCAGCGGTGACCTCTCCAGATCGCTCACCAGGAACTTCCGGCCGGCCTTCCTGTTCATCTGGCTCAGCAGTGTGCGGGCCTGCTCCTCGGTGAAATGATGGAGCGTATTTCCGCAGATGATGTAGTCGTAATCCGGGAGCTGGCCGACGTCGAATGCGGAGAGTTGCTGAAACGTGAGTCGATCGGAAACGCCGGAAGCGCCGATGCGGCGGCGGGCATGGCGGGCGATCCTCGCGTCATTATCGATGCACGTAATGTGCGCCTCTATCCCGCGCGTACGGCAGGCCTTCCCCAGCCAGATGGCGACGTCGCAGCCACCGGCGCCGATTTCCAGCACCGTGAAGGACCGTACCGATCGGCTGCGTCGGCGCGCCCATTCCATGTCGCCTATCACGTACCGGGTGAGGAGCTTTCGATAGCGGGAGAACAGGCGGTTTGTCAGTCGGAACTGGTCGTGCGTCGCAATGAGGCGGAAACGGTCGCTGTGAGGATCGTCCATCAGCTCGGGCAGCCTGCTTCTCCGGCGCGTTGAAGGGAAGGGCGCGCCGGTCAATTGAGCTTTCGAAAGAGCCCTGATTCCACGGTGAGCCCGGGGCCGAACGCGGTGGCGAACACCGTGCCGGATTCCCTGCCTTCAAGAATGCGCCGCAGCACGAAGAAAATTGTTGCCGAGCTCATGTTCCCGTATTCACGCAGGACCTCGTACGAATGCAGCAACGCGGATTCGGGGATGCCCAGCGCGGCCGCGGTGCGGTCGAGTATCGCGCGGCCGCCCGGGTGGACGGCCCATATGTCGATATCCTCGAATGCCGCATCGGAGGTGCTGAGGAGGTCATCGATTATCGATCGAATATTCTGCTCGATGAGCCGCGGCACATACGCGGAAAGGCGCATGTCGAATGCGTTCTCCCCGATTTTCCAGGCCATGTCGTTCTCACTCCCCGGGATTATTCGCGACGTGAACCCGTCAAGCAGAAGCTGCCTTCCCTGCCCGAGAGAGCCGCCCTTCGGCCCGACCAGAGCGGCCGCCGCGCCGTCCGCGAAAAGAGAATTGGCAATGATGAAGTCGAGGTCCGTCTTCTGCTGGAAGTGCAGAGAACACAGCTCGACGGCCACGATCAGCACGTGCGCGCCGGGGTTCGCCACGCAGATATCGCGGGCCGTCCTCATCGCGGGAAACCCGGCATAGCAGCCCATGAAGGAGATATGGGAACGGCGGATGTCCTGACGAAGCCCCAGCGCATTCACCAGGTGAAGGTCGAATCCGGGAGCCGAAAACCCGGTGCACGTGACCGTGATGAGGTCGGTGATGGCGCGTCGGTCGAACCTCGGCATGCCGGAAAGAAGCGAGCGCGCCGCCTGCTCTGACAGGCGATCGGATTCGCGGATGAACACGTCGTTGCGGGCTTCCAGCCCCGGCTCGGGCAGAAGCTGATCGTTCTTCGGATAGAAGAGATACGCGGACGGATCCTTTCCGTAATCCTCTATCACGGAATGCCGCTTGTCGATTCCCGTGTTCTGGTACAGGCGCGCGAGAAAACGTCGCTGCTTGTCGGTGAAAACCGCAAGCTTCTGCAGAAAACTCGCGGCAAACTTCTGAGTGTAGGAGGTCTCTGGAACACTGGTTGCAATTCCGTGAATTGCAACCGATGTGGTGTGTTTCTGCGCCGCGACGGGAGAGAGCGTTGTTGACGACACGATGTCCCAAAAGTAGGTTATCGGGATGCAAAAAGCAAACGATCCACCAAGACATTCCACGCGTAAGTTTCATTATTACTTGAAAGATTTCGACCTCTCGGCGCCGGGCAGCAAGCTTGACTACACGAAGAAAGTGTTCACGGTCGTCGCCGTCCGTTACGACGTGATTACGCGCCTGCTGTCCTTTGGACGGGACGGGCGATGGAAGCAGATCATGTTGTCACTGCTTCCGAAAGACCCCGCGAAATCATTGGCCTGTCTTGATCTCGCCTGCGGCACCGGAGACATCAGCCGGCTTCTTGCGGCTCGATATCCGCGCGGCACGGTGGACGCGGTAGATCTGAACCCCGAGATGCTTCGTCGCGCCAGGGCGCGGACGAATTTTCCGAACATCAGGTTTCACCAGGCGAACATGAACGAGCTCCCATTCGAGGATGCCTCGTACGATGTCGTCACCGGCGGGTATGCGCTTCGCAACTCGCCCCACCTCGCCACCACGTTTCGTGAGATCCATCGCGTGCTGAAACCGGGCGGTACCGCCGCCTTCCTGGAGTTTTCCACGTCGCATGTGCCCCGGCTGCGCGCCGTGCAACTGAGGCTGCTGGGCGCCTGGGGCGGCTTCTGGGGATGGATATTCCATCGCAACCCGGAAGTGTACAGCTACATTGCAAAGAGCCTTTCCTACTATCCCGATTCCGTCGAGCTGCCCCGGATGATGGCAGTCACTGGATTTCTACGGGTCCGTCAGAAGAAGCTGCTGCTCGGCATGCTTGCCCTGACATTCGCTCGAAAAGCCGATCCGGGGAAAAGGCGGCATCAGTTGTTCGCCGAAAGACTTCCTAACCTACCAGTTCAGTAGTATATTCTCCACGGAAATGAGTCGACGAATGGCTGCTCGAATCGCGCATAGCTCATCCGCCGGGGGCGGCCAAACCCCGCTGGAAGGTATCGGCAACACTCCGCTTTTGCGGCTGGTCAGGATCGGCCGTGATCTTCCCGAACAGGTCCAGCTCCTGGCCAAGGCGGAGTGGATGAATCCCGGCGGTTCGGTGAAGGACAGGCCGGCCGCTCGCATGATCCAAGACGGCGAGCGCCGCGGGTTGCTCGCGCCGGGGCGCACGATCATCGATGCGACCTCCGGAAACACGGGTGTTGCCTACGCGATGATCGGTGCGGCGCGAGGGTACCGGGTGAAGCTCTGCGTGCCGGCGAACACCGAAGACGGTACCCTGGCGACCCTGCGCGCGTACGGCGCGGAGCTGATCCTCACCGACGCCGCGCAGGGGATGGACGGAGCTACCCGGGAGACGCAGCGCATCCTGGCGGCATCGCCAGAAGAGTATTTTTTCCCGGACCAGTTGAACAACGACGCGAACTGGAAGGCCCACTACGAAGGGACCGCGAACGAGATCTGGCAGCAGACCGGCGGGAAAGTGACACACTTCGTGGCGGGCGTGGGAACGGGCGGCACCTTGATGGGCACGGGCCGCAGGCTGCGGGAGCTGAACAGGGACGTGGCGAATAGTATGCGTCCAGCCGTCATCGCCCCTGCATGGCCTCGAGGGGCTGCGCCACCTCCCGACTGCCATCGTCCCGCGCATCTACGATCCGGGGCTCGTCGATGAAACCGTGGCCGTTGGAGACCGAGTCCGCGCAGGCAATGGTGGTGCGCCTGGCCCGTGAGGAAGGCGTCTTCGTCGGCGTGTCCGCGGGCGCCGCGGTGGTCGCGGCACTGCAGGTCGCCTCACGGCTGGAGCGCGGCGTGGTGGTGACGGTGCTTCCCGAGGGAGGCCGCAGGTTCCTCCATGACGCGTTCTGGGAGGACGCATGAAAGTAGTTGTCCCGGGCGAGATCCTGGAACGGATGCGCCGTCACGGGGAAGAGACCTACCCCCACGAATGCTGCGGCTTCATGCTGGGAAGCGCGGAGGACGGGCTTCAGAGAATCACCGAGATCCGCAGTCAGCCGAACGAGCGAACCGATTCACGGGAGAATCGGTTCGTCATTTCCCCGGAGCAGTTCAAGGCCGCCGAAACTTACGCGAGGAAAACGGGGCTGCAGCTTGTCGGCATCTACCATTCGCACCCCGACAGCCCGGCCCGGCCTTCCGAATACGACCGGGACCACGCGTGGCCGTGGTTCAGCTACATCATCGTATCGGTGAAGGCCGGCAAGGCGGCGGAAGCCAAAGCGTGGCAGCTCCGTGATGACCGTTCGGGCTTCGATGCCCTGATACTGGAGGCCGCCATGCCAGCAGAGAAAGGAGACAGGCGATGACGAAGGTTGAAATCCCGACTGCGCTGCGCGCCTTTGCGGGAAACAAGGACGCGGTCGAGCTGGAAGGCGTGACCGTGGGCGAGCTGCTTCTGGCGCTCGGCACGACGTTCCCGCAGTTGAAGAAGCACCTCTTCGACGAGAACGGCAAGCTTCGCAACTTCGTGAATGTGTACGTGAACGATGACGACATCAAGCACCTCGACAAGGAGGCCACGCGCGTGAGCGCGAAGGACGTCATCAGCATCATGCCGTCCGTGGCGGGCGGGGCGGCGGGCGCGGCGGCGGGCGGGCCTGCGGGAAACGGGGCGCTCAGCCAGCAGCAGGTCCAGCGGTACAGCCGGCACCTCATCATGCCGGAGGTTGCCATGGAGGGCCAGCAGAAGCTGCGCCACGCCCGGGTGCTCGTGGTCGGCGCGGGCGGGCTCGGCTCCCCGGTCCTGTCCTACCTCGCGGCCGCGGGTGTCGGGACCCTCGGGATCGTGGATTTTGACACCGTGGATTTCTCCAACCTCCAGCGCCAGATCATCTACTCCACCGCGGACGTGGGGAAGTCAAAGCTGTCGGCCGCGGCAGAGAGAATACGGAGCATGAACCCCGATGTGCAGGTGAAGGTGCACGAAACACGCCTGACCTCGAAGAATGCGCTGGCCATATTGGGGGAGTACGACGTGGTGGTGGACGGGACCGACAACTACCCTACCCGCTACCTCGTCAACGACGCCTGCGTGATGCTGGGCATTCCGAACGTCTACGGCAGCATCTTCCGCTTCGACGGCCAGGCATCGGTCTTTTGCCAGGAGGACGGCCCCTGCTACCGCTGCCTGTACCCCGAGCCGCCGCCCCCCGGACTGGTGCCAAGCTGCGCCGAGGGCGGGGTCCTCGGGGTGCTTCCCGGCATCATCGGGACGATCCAGGCCACGGAGTGCCATCAAGCTCATCCTCGGCAAAGGCACTTCCCTGGCAGGGCGGCTGCTCGTGCTGGACGCGATGAAGATGCACTTCCGCGAGCTTGAAGCTGCGGAAGGACCCGGCGTGCCCCGTCTGCGGGGAGCACCCGACCATCACCAGGCTCATCGACTATGAGCAGTTCTGCGGCATCCGCGGCGAGGAGATGGAGCAGAAGGACCTCGGCAGCGAGTGGGAAATCAGTCCCCTCGCCCTTGACAAGAGGCTGCGCTCCGGGGATGACCTGGTGATCCTCGATGTCCGAAACCCCGAGGAGACGCAGATCTCGCGGATCGAGGGGAGCATCCTCATCCCCCTCGGCGAGCTGCCCGAGCGGGTGGCGGAGCTGAACACTGCGGACCAGATCGTGGTGCACTGCAAGATGGGCGGGCGCAGCTCCAAGGCAGTGGAGTTCCTGCGCTCCGTGGGGTTCCGCAAGGTCAAGAACCTGGTGGGCGGGATCAATGCCTGGGCTGAGCAGGTGGACACAACGCTGGCGAAATACTAGCCCACTCTACCGCTGGACGCGACCTGAACTTCTTCCGGTCATCAGGGCCTCTACCTCCGAAAGCTGCAAGAAACATGCATCGCCGACAATCGAATGGGCCAGACACGAGGCGGCCGTAGCGAATGCGAGTGAGACTCCAGGCGCGGCAACGAATCTCGAAGGGCCTCCCAGCAGGGCAATCGCCACGGCGACATTCGCCTCTGCTCCCCCAAAGCTGGCCTCGAGGGTTCCTGGCTGGGATTGCGACAAACGAAGAAATCCAGAGGGATTGAATCGAACCATGATTTCACCGAGCGTCACGACGGTTTTCAATTGTCTCCCTTTCTCAGACTGCCCACTGCTTCCCGGGCGTTGCGGCTGATGGTCTCCCAATCCGCGTTTCTTATGAGCTCTCCAGGGGCGATCCACGATCCTCCGACTGCCAGAACCGAAGGCTCGCGTGCATACGCACGGAGGCTGGCGGCGCTTATTCCGCCGAGCGGAATGAACCGCAGGTCAAGATACGAGTACGGGTTGCACATGGATTTCAGGTAGACAAGTCCTCCCAGAGGCTCGGCGGGAAAGAACTTGAGAGTTCTCAGCTTGTACCCAAGTGCAATCTCGATGTCCGAAGGCGTGGCAACACCAGGTATCATCGGCAGTCCCTCTTTCAATGCTGTCTCAATCACGCGCGGTGACGTGCCGGGCGCAAGGCAAAAGTCCGCCCCGGCATCGCGCACCTGCGGCACCTGGTCTGCAAAGACAACTGTACCCGCGCCGATCAGCATATCCGGCAATTCTTTCTTGATCTTGCCGATGATCGCGACGGCCGCCGGCGTCCGCAATGCAAGCTCGATCGCGCGGAGCCCTGCCTCGAGCAGGCACGCGGCGAGCGGTACGGCCTTCTCCAGGTCGTCCAGGACAATCACGGCAATCAGTCGCTCTTGCTCCAGTCGTTTCACTATGTCGGGCATCAGCATGGCTAGATACCCAACGTCCTGTCGCGGGCCAGGACCGCCCATTCGGCATACCAGCGGTTCTCGGCGTTGACGACGCATGCTTTTGCATGCAGGGCACACGTCGGGCAGACATGGGTCGGAAGCACATAGACCTCCTGGCCGACCTTCGGCAACCTCTCGGAATCGACGCGGAAGACCCAGTGCTCCTCGTTCTGCAGAACGGGAGTGCATCCTTCGACATTCCATATGACGCCCCGGGTCCCTTGCGGATCAGACGCGATGGCTTTGTAGCCGAGATCCAGGCAGAAGACCGAAGCCTTGGCGTTCACGCTCACAACCCGGGCAAACAAGAGAGCTGCCGGTTCGAAGGGGAGGTCGGGGAAGGCGGATATATAGCCCCAATCCTGAAGGAAGCAGGTGCCGGGAGACAGATCGACATCGTGATGCCGCGCATAGCAGGGCAAGGTGGGTGTCCCTCCCATGACGATGGTCTCCACCGGCAGTTTCTTCGCGACCAGCGTATCTCGAAGGTCCATGGTCGTCCGATAGCAGGCCTCTGCCGCGGCGGCTCGTTCGGCAGGATCGCGCTGATGGTTCTGGCCATCATAGCAGTGTATTCCCCGCGCACGCAGCCCCTCTGAGCCGGCGATAGTGCGGTACAGTTGGACTGCCTCATCGCCCGCCTCGACCCCGGTCCGGTGAAGCCCCGTGTCCAGATCGAGCATCACATCGATGCGCGCTCCGTGCTCCACTGCCGCCTGCGAGAGCGCTCGAATGGCTCCCGGATCGTCCGCGATCGAGCTGAAGCGCGTCGCAGGATATCGATCGACCAGACGAAGGAATCTCGCGACATTCGGTCCGACGAGCGGGTACGCGAGCAGAACATCGGCGGCGGCGCACATCGCGACCATTTCCGCCTCCGCAATCGTGGCACACTTGAATTGGCGGATTCCGTTTTCCATGGCCATCAGGACTATCTCCCGCGTCTTGTGCGTCTTCACGTGGGGCCAGAGCCGCTGCGGTCCGCCCGCGATTTCCCGCGCCTTCGCGATATTCCGTCGGATTTTCTCCTCGTAAAAAAGGAGCGTGGGGGAGAACAAGTTTTCGCAATTCCGTACCCGATAGTATTCTTCCATGACGCAATGCCCCTTCCTGCTTCGCGGTCGCCGTCTTACGAGCGGGAATCTTCTAGATATGAATACAGGGTGTATTTGGATATGCCGTAGTGCTTGGAGATTCGCGGGCCGGCTTTCTTGACGAGGAGCGCACCCTTCTTGTCGAGATAGCGGATCCCCTCGACCTTCTCATCTTTGGACATGTGACTCACCGGCTTCCCCACGTGCTGAATCGATTCCTGGATGAGCGTGTCGAGAAGATTGTCCACGTCATTTGAAAAAACTTCCTGCACGGCGTCCGATTTCTCCACGCTGCCGATCATGCTGCCGATTATCTTCTCCGCCATCATGAAATCGGTGATGTCGAAATTGATGCACAACGCTCCGATCACTTTGCCGTCCGGGTCTCGAACATACATGGAGGTGGAGCGAAGGACCTTGCCATTCCAATGGGTGATGTAATTGTGCTTGTCGCCCTCTTTGTCCGTTCCACGGAGGACTTCAAGGCCCAGATTCGTCCCGCAATCTCCCACGGTCCTTCCGGTTACGGAACCATTTTCGATGGCGACGATAGTATGGTCATAGGGCTGGTTCTTGAGATCATGAAGTACGACTTCGCACCTGGAACCGAACTGCGCTGCGATTCCTTTTACAATTGCCTTAAGGAATCGTTCCTCTTCTAGGATGGTATTCATGCCATGATTGTATGCGAAAAATGATGAAATGCACAACACAATTTTTTGTTTGATCTAAAAAAAGTATTGACCGCGACAAGGGGTCGTGATAGCATGATGCGTGAACAATTCGGCAAGGGAGAGCTAATACTTTCCCTCATAAAGAGTTCCAAGGAGGTCATTGAATGAAGCTGAAACGCCTCGCCCTCATGGCTGCGGCAATTGTTGTCTCGGCCGGTCTTTTCTGGAGCTGCTCTCCAAGCGGGGGGCAGAAAAACGCCGCAAACGTGTCAGCGCTGCAAAAGGTGATCCAGAGCAAAAAGCTCACTGTCGGATGTATCCTCTCATTCCCGCCTTTCGGGTTCAAGGACACCAGCGGCGTGGCGCAGGGCTACGATGTGGACATTGCGCGTGCCGTCGCCAAGTCCCTCAATGTGGACATTGACATCATCGATGTCACCTCTGATGCGCGAATCCCGAGCCTCGAAACGGGCAAGGTTGACCTGGTGATCGGCAACTTCACCCGAACCCTGGAGCGCGCTCAGAAAATCGACTTCACCGATCCCTACGTCGTGGCCGGCGAGCGCATGATCGTGAAGAAAGGCAGCTCGATCAAATCCGTGTATGACCTCAAGGGAAAGAAAGTCGGCGTCACGAAAGGCTCGACCGACGCCGATATCGTCAAGAACCTCGTCCCCGATGCGGAGATCGCGTACTATACGACCTCGGCCGATGCTCTCACGGCGGTCAAGAACGGACAGGCCGCCACCTTCATCGAGGACTCCAATTTCCTGCAGTACCAGGCCAAGCTCAATCCCGAACTCGAGGTCGTCGGTGATACCCTGGTGACCCTCGAATACAACAGCTTTGGCGTGAAGAAGGGGGACCAGGATTGGTTGAATTACCTGAACCTCTTCATTTTCGATCTGAACGTGAGCGGCGAGAACTCCAATCTCTACAAGAAATGGTTCGGGGTTTCTCTGCCCTTCAAGCTGAATCCACAGTTCTAAGCCGAGCGGGATCTTCAGTTTCGACGCGTCTTCCATTGCAGGGAGGCGCGTCATCGTGGCAAGGGAGAGAGCATGTTTTTCGACTGGGGAACGCCCGTCAGGAGCCTGTCCTATCTGATGCTCGGGGCGTTCATCACCCTGGGGCTGACGCTGGTCATATTCTTCGCGTCGTTCTTTTTCGGGACCATTCTCGGCGTGATCCGACACAACAAGAAACGCATCGTTCTCTATGTGCTCGCTTCGGCTTTCGTTGAAGTGATACGAAATACGCCGGCCCTCGTCCAGATTTTCCTCATCTATTTCGGGCTGCCCCAGTTCGGTATCCTGCTCTCCCCGGTTGTGGCCGGCGTGATTGCCCTGACGATCAACAATTCCGCCTACATTTCAGAGATCGTCCGGGCCGGCATCCAGGCCATCAACAAGGGGCAGACAGAGGCCGCGCAGTCGATCGGGCTGAGCGGGTTCAACATTTTCCTTTCCGTCATCTATCCCCAGGCTTTGCGGAACATCTTCCCTGCAATGACCAACCAGTTCATCATGATAATTTTCGGCACGACCCTGCTGTCCACGCTGGATGTCCGCGAGCTGACGCAGCGGGCGTCGATCCTCAATTCGGAAACCTTTCGAACCATGGAAATATTTGTCTTTGTGTTGTTGATGTATTATGGGATCACGGTCCTGTGTTCCTTCGTCCTGAGATGGATCAACCGCAGGTACTTCCCGCAAGCCAATGCAACGTAGGGAGTCGCCGTGAATCTCAGCGCCGTATGGGACTACAGGATCGTCATCATACAGGGATTCCTCGTCACCCTCCAGCTTTCGAGTCTTGCCATCATATGCAGCACGCTCTTTGGTTTCTTGAGCGGTTTTTTTCTCAGCGGCCCGTCCAGAATTCTCCGCTATCCCTTCAGAGTCTACGTGGAAATATTCCGCGGGTCCCCCCTTCTCCTTCAACTCTTCATGATTTTCTTCGGATTCCCGTATCTTGGAATCCCCATCACGCTCTTTCAAACCGCCATTTTCGTTTTCACCTTGTATGGCGGGGCGTATATCGCGGAAATCGTACGTTCGGGGATCGAGTCGATTCCCAAGGGCCAGTTTGACGCGGCGGCGAGCATTGGACTCACCTATCCCCAGACAATGGTCGCGGTTATACTCCCGCAGGCGATGAGGGTGTCGCTGGCCCCGCTGATCGGCTTCTATATCGGCCTCGTCAAGGATACGTCGATCGCATCTGTCATCGGCTATATGGAGGTTGTCAAGGAAGGCCAGGCGGTCATCAACGTCACCTCGCGGCCTTTTGACGTCTATATTGTCATCTCCATCTTGTACTTTATCATTTGCTATCCATTGTCGCTTTTCGTCACCTGGATAGAGAGGAAAACTCAAACCTTATGATCTTCATGAAAGACATTCACAAGTCCTTCGGCCACCTGGAGGTCCTCAAGGGAGTCACGCTCAACATTGAAAAGGGCGAAGTCGTCGTTATCATTGGACCCTCGGGATCTGGCAAGAGCACCTTTTTGCGATGCATAAACAAGCTGGAAAAGGTCAACCACGGGGACGTCTATATCGACGGCACTCTCCTCCTGGACAACAGGCATGACATCAGGATGATGCGGCAGGCCATAGGAATGGTTTTCCAGTCCTTCAATCTCTTCCCGCATCTCACCGTGTACGAGAATATCGCGCTCGGACCGCGCAAGGCGCTGGGCATGCCGAAGCAGCAAATAGATGACATCGTCGACTCGCTGCTCGCGAAGGTCGGGCTTTCCGAAAAGAGGCAGAGCTACCCGCATCAGCTTTCCGGCGGACAGCAGCAGAGAATCGCCATCGCGCGAGCCCTGGCCATGCAGCCCAAGGCGATGCTTTTCGACGAGCCGACGTCGGCGCTGGATCCGGAGTTGATCGGCGAAGTCCTCGCCGTCATCAAGACACTTGCCGAAGAGGGAATGACGATGGTCATCGTGACCCATGAGATGAACTTCGCGCGGGAGATCTCCGACCGGGTCGTGGTCATGGCCGACGGGATAATCATTGAGGAGGGGCCTCCGGACGTTATCTTCACCGCCCCGAAGGAAGCACGAACGAGGGTTTTCCTTCGCTCGGTCATCGACAAGGTTTGAGAGGCGCTAGAGGTGGTCATGAACGCATATGAGAATCTTGCCAAGCTTGGCTATTCGCTTCCTGAACTGCCGCCACTCGGCGGCCTGTACGTCAGGATGAAGAAGATCGGCACAATGGCATACGTTTCCGGTCAAGGGCCCACGGTGAAGGGCATGTCCACGCACAAGGGCAAGGTGGGCGCTGAGGTGACAGTCGAGGAGGGCCAGGAAGCCGCCCGGATGTGCGTCCTCAACGCGCTTGCCGTCCTGCATGACGCGCTCGGCTCACTGGAAAAAGTGAAAAACGTCGTGAAGCTGCTCGGCTTCGTCGCGAGCGCTCCCGGCTTCACGAGCCAGCCCATGGTGATCAACGGCGCTTCTCAGCTACTCATCGACGTCTTCGGGGAAGCGGGGAAGCACGCCCGCTCCGCAATAGGCACGAATGAGCTCCCGGGCGACATTCCAGTAGAGATAGAGTTCATATTCGAAATCGCGCAATGAGCCGCGCCGCATAGTCAACTCCGCTGCTGACGAATAGTCTTGAGAGCCCCGGTCCATTTCACCAGGGACGCAAGCATGGTCCGGGCCGCCTTGATGTTGTCCTCGGATGGCAGGAACCTCCCATCCGGGTCCAGGGACTTCACGAAGAACGGGATGTGCACCGCTTCCATGAGCGGCATGATGCTGAGGGCGGTCAACACAGGCTTCATCAGCTGCACCGAGCGGGTTCCCCCGGCGACACCTCCATAGCTCACCAGCCCCGCGGGCTTGTATTTCCACTCATGGTGGAGATAGTCGATCGCGTTCTTGAACACCCCGGTGAATCCGTAGTTGTACTCCGGCGTCACAATGACAAAGGCGTCAGCCTCGTCGATTTTCGCGCTCCAGTCCTTGGTGTGCTGGTGGACGTACTGGCGCAGCATCGGGTGATTCGGCTCGTCCAGGAATGGGAGGTTGATTTCCGCCAGGTCCAGGATGCCGGGATCGAAGTCCGGAAATTCCTTCGCGATCTCCATTATCCAGGTGGAGAACACCAGGCTCTTCCGCCCGGGCCGGGTCGAAGTGGCGATGATCCTCAGGTTGTACATTTGTCTCTCCTTGCATGTTAAGAATATTTAACCCGCCTGCAATCGGTTCCTAAAATCGCTGAATTAGCTTTGACGGTGATGGTTCTGGAGTTTTTCATTTTCGGGAGCAAGGACGAAGAGAAGATCGTCGAAGAGCTCCGACAGATCGTCGCGCAGGGTCCCGGGATGGCCGGCCGTGGTCATGGGCGTCTCAGGCCTTCCACGAAGTCCAGAGAGCCGCGTCCAGGGAAGCGAGGACGGGAGTGACGTCTCTCTCGCAGCCGACCGCTACGCGCACCAGGAATCTCGGGAGCCCGATCTCGGCAAGCTGCTCATCGGTATCGTCGTAGTGCGTGAGGAGCGTGTAGGGACAGAGCAGCGTCACGTCGGAGCCCAGGCTCGGCGCTTTCAGGACGCCCGGGAGCTCTGAATCATAAAGGGCGCGCAGCCCTTCCCATGTGTTGCGTGCCAGGGTGAAGCTGATGACGCTGCCAGGCCCCCGCAGGAGGCGCCGGGCAGTGGAGAAGCTGCGGTGGGTGGGGAGACCATTGAAGAACACGCGCTCCACGCCGGAATGCCCCGCCAGGAAAGAGGCGACCTGCTGCGCGTTCTCGTTGAATCGAACCATGCGCGACGGGAAGCTGTCCAGATTCTTTTCCAGCGCCGCGGCTTCCAGACAGCACATCCGGTCATCCAGGATAGCCTGGCAGTCGGCAAGCACTTCGGCTCGTGACGCGTCGCGGACGATCACCGCTCCTCCCCCGTGATCGTTCCTGCCGTTGAGGTACTTTGTCGTGCTGTGGATGACGAAGTCCGCGCCGAAATCGAAGGGACGGCAATTCGCCGGGGTCGCGATTGTATTGTCCACCACCAGGGGCACTCCGTGAGCGCGCGCGGCCCGGGAGAGCAGATCCAGATCCGGAACATCGCTCAGGGGGTTGGTGATCGTTTCCGTGAGGATCGCCGCGGTGTGGTCGTCGACAAGTCCGTCGAGCTCGTCCAGCTCGTCGACACCGAGAAACCGGTTCGGCCCGAGCCGCAGGGTCTGGTAGGTGTCGTTGTAAAGATGGCCCACGGCCACGATCTGCGATCTTCCCGGTTGGCGCAGGATGTCGAGCACTCGCGTGACGGCGCTCATCCCCGAGCAGTAGAGAAATGCGTGACTCCCGCCCTCGAGACGGCAAAGGGCCTCGGCGACCCTGCTGCCGGCCGCGGGGTCACCCGCGTCCCCTGCCGCCTTGCCTCCCTGGAGCCTGTCCGCCGCCCTGCTGGACAGGACGGGACCGCGCCGCTTTGTCTGCTGGGCAAGCCGATCCATTACCCGGTCAGGGTTCCCGAGCACTGCCCCCGCGTGCACGCCATTCTGAGGGGTTCCGAGTCCCACGACAAAGAACCGCACGCCGGGGAGCGACGACGGCGCGGGCAATTCGCCGCTGATGGAGTCCTGCAGGGCGATCACAGTCACCCCTCGTGCCTGGGCTGCCTCCGCGGCCCGCGCGATCTCTGCGTCACTGGCAGAGTTGCCTGGGCTGCCGCTGATGACCAGGAGATCGTCGCGGCCGAGATCGGGAGGGATCCGGGATGAAACGGAGACTCCTGCCCTGTCGCACGCGGGCAGGAAGCCGGCGTCAGCAAAAGGCCAGCGGCCTCCCGCCGTTTCCCGCACGACGATCCTGCACGGAGCACCTGGTTTTCGAAGGCAGAGTATCAGCTCGAGCAGGGCCGTCTGGAGGGACTCCGTGAGCTTGCAGTGACGGCACCCGAATCTTTGTTTCAGCGCTTCTTCCAGCCGTCGAACCCGGGGATGCGACACGAAGCGATAGTACCCGTGGTCGAACTCCCCGGTGCCCTCTTTGAACGCAATGACGTCGTCGAGCGTCGGCAGCGTCCCCGTGATGGCATAGTCACCCCCCACGGCCTCGCCCTGTCGAAGGATCTTCCCTGATTGCTCTATCTCCTGAAGTTCCGCCACGGCACAAAAAACATACAGATGCACGGTGAACGGTGCAAGCGGGATGGAGAACCGCCGCCGCGTTGCGGGGACGCGCTGCCGCGCGGCATCGACGCGGCAGCCACTCTGGAGACCGAACCTGGAGTCATCGCCTTACAGGTAGGCGTTCTCTCCCAGCTGGGCCGAATCGAGTCCCACTTCTTCCTCGTTTTCCGCCACGTGGACACGCGTGATCTTGTTGATCACCCACAGGGCGACATACGTGAACAGGAAGGCATAGGCTGCTGCGCCGAAGCCCGCCGCGGCCTGCTTCCCCAGGAATGACCAGCCGCCGCGAATGGCGCCATCGAAGCCGGAGGCGTTCACCGCGGCGCTCCCGAACACGCCGAGGAGGAGAATGCCGAGCAGTCCGCCGACGCCGTGCACACCCCACACGTCCAGGGCATCATCAAAGTGCACCCTGTTCTTGAATGTGATGGCCAGGTAGCAGACGCAGCCGGAAAGAATGCCGATCAGGATGGCCGCGCCGGGCGTGATGAAGCCGGCGGCGGGCGTGATGCACGCCAGTCCGGCAATTGACCCGGTGAGCAGCCCGAGGAACTTGGGCTTCTTTTCGAAGATCCAGGCGAGAATCAGCCAGGTCACCGCGGCAAATGAGGCGGCGAGGTCCGTGTTCAGGAACGCAAGCCCCGGTGATCTGGTCCACGCGGAGCTCGCTGCCCGCGTTGAACCCGTACCACCCGAACCACAGCAGGCCCGTTCCCAGCGCGACCAGCGGAATACTGTGAGGGCCGCGGTCCTTGACGTGCCGTGGCCCGACGAAGAACACGGAAGCAAGCGCGGCGAAGCCTGCCGAGGCGTGCACGACGATCCCTCCCGCAAAATCCCGGACGCCCCACTGCGCCAGGAGTCCGCCGCCCCACACCATGTGCACGAGGGGGAAATACACGAAGATCAGCCATACGATGAGGAAGATGAAATACGCGGTAAACCGGACCCTGTTGGCGAACGCGCCCGTGATGAGCGCCGGGGTGATGATGGCGAACATCATCTGGTAGACGATGAAAACGAAAAGGGGAATCTGGCCGTTGGCGAATGGCGTGTTGAGATCGACCCCGTTGAGGAAGGCCATCCTGAGGTCGCCGATGACGGCGCCTGCTCCTCCCGAGAAGCACAGCGAATAGCCGACGGCGAACCAGATGACGTCCACCACGGCCAGGGAGAGGAAGCTTTGTATCATGATCGTGAGGACGTTCTTCCGGCCCACCAGGCCGCCGTAGAAGAATGCAAGCCCCGGGGTCATCAGCATGACGAGGCTCGCCGCGATGAGCATGAAACCCGTGTTCCCTGTGTCGAAGTGCATGGCGACTCCTTCCGGATTGAATGAAGTCAGTGATTGGAAGCGAGCGCGCGATGACGGCGGCTCGCCACGGGCGATAATACCCCCGCAGAGGGCCCGGCGCAACGATTTTCTTCCTTACTGTCCGAGGTACGCTTCGCGGATCAGCCGATCATGATCCCTTCGATGCGGACCCGCACTCCTTCTTTCGTGTTGTTTATGAAGATGACCATTCCGCTGTGCCGCCACTGCAGCATGCAGCGATGGGGCAAGTACCAGTACCGCATGCCGATCCTCAGCTCTTTCTTAGTTGACTTGACGATTCCTTCGTAGGCCTGCGCCGAATAGTAACCGAGGTCCTTGGTCGGCTTTCCCCGGCTTGTGAGCGGACCGGTCACGCACCACACGATGACCCCGGTCCTCGGATCGACGTCACGGACGATCCCGCAGTGCGTGATCGGGCAGCCGCATGACATGCCGAGGGGCCGACCGATCAGAATGTCGCCTTTTTCTACTGCCATCTCCCTCGTCAGGACCGGATTATGCGGGATGATCGTCTCCCTCGGGCCCGGGTCTTCAGGAAAAGTTTCGAGGATAAAATCGTATTCCCGTCCCAACGAATCAGCACCTTCCGTGGGGCCCGCGCCGCGGGCATCATGAGATTGCTGCGGCGACTCGCTCCTCCGGGGCGCGGTGCGAGCCTTTAGTGTGCTGCCGGCCCCTTGCACGCACCTCTTCCTCTCTCCCGGTGTTTCACTGACGATCAGAGCGAAATCTTCACAGGTCCTGGCCCCACAAAGCCCGCAGTCCATGCCGGGCAGGGTTTTCATGATCTCGTCTGTGCTGATTGGGCTGCTCATACTGAAGACCTCCGATCTGTCATTGGGGATATCGCACGGAGCGAGGCTACCGCCTCGGGAAGAATGCTGATGAGACCGTGGATATCCCGGTCCGTATTGAATCGTCCCAGCGAAATCCGCATGGAACCGCGTGCCTGCAATTGGTCCAGCCCGATCGCTCGATGGAAGAAACGATAAGGTGATTGCCCCGACTGCGATTGGCGAATGCAACGCCTTTCACGGCAAGGTTGTTCGCTTCAGTCCCACTGGCAGTGAAGACGATCTCGGCGGGCGACGCTCCGATGAGCGAAGCGATCTTTGCCCGCGCATTCTGGATGGCCTCTCGTGCCTCTTGGCCCAGCGCATGAAGACTGGAGGCATTCCCATATTGCTGAGTCAGGAAGGGAAGCATTTCCTCGACCACCAGGGGGGCCACCATCGTGGTGGCTGCATTATCCATGTAGATGGGGGCCACGTCTCACTCGCCGCGGTAGAACATCTCGCCATCAAGCGGCCGCAACACGCCAAAGTGCTGCTTCCAACCGATCTCCTTCTTGCCCACGCATATCGTACAGGTGCCAATGGGCGGATTACCCCGTAGAAACAGGGGATACGCCACGTGAGGAGCAACTTTGATTCTTTTCACTATCCGATCGATCCCAATGCCGTACAAAGCGTTGGTCTCAACCACGGGCATGTTCCGTGCCGTCTGGACTATTCGCGCCCGAAACACCTCCCGTTCCGCCTGGGACACCAGATCGATCTTGGTCACCACCGCCAGGTCCGCCAGGGACAACATCGGCCCGATTTTCCTTGGAAGGTTCATGCCGCTGGTCGCTTCCAGAACGACGATCCCCAGCGAGCCCTCGATATACGGAGAGCATCGGAAGCAGAGCCCGGCGGTCTCAACGATCAGATAATCCATGCCTTCACCTGCCGCCCACTCGATCGCGTCCCCCAGGACCATGACGTTGCAGTGGTCGGGACAGAGCTCGCCGGAGTATACCTTTTTGGTGGGGACTCCGAACTCCTTGCTGATCAGCACATCCTCGTCCGCGTACTGTACGTCCACTTTCAAGTAGGCCACGCCGCAGCCTTCGTTTTTCAGCTTCCGTATCACGTGCCTCAGAACCGTGGTCTTGCCGCTCGTGGGGGGTCCTGCACACAGTATTGCTCTCATGTTTCCCCTCTGCCGGCTACGCGATGTAGCCCAACGCCCTCAGCCTGTTGTCCAGATCGCTCCGGGAGATCTGATTTCCCGTTCGAATGAGGCCCCTGAAATCAAGAAGCAGGTCGTCCAGCTTCTTGATCTCCTCCACGACCTGCCGCTCATCAGTCGATGTCGCGAAAACCTTCTGCATGGCTCCGTTGCTCATCACGATTCTGCAATTGGACAGCAACGCAATCCGGGGATCATGAGTCACGAAAATGAAAATCTTTCTGTACCTGCGCAACAACTCCAGCGCCTTCGTGCGGTGGATGCCGGCGTTCTCAATCTCGTCCAGCAGAACGATCGGGGAGTTGCCAATGATGACCGCGTCGGCAATCAGCAGGGCTCTCGTCTGTCCTCCGGAGAGCTCGGTCATGGCACTGTCCAGGATGAGCGGCTCCCCGGTCAGTTGATTGGCGAATCCGAGTGTCTCCTGCACGAGCTCATCGACATTTTCGTCCTGCCTGATGCGAGCGTGTGTGCTCAGGAACTCATTGACAGGCAGGTCGGAAAGAAAGTTCGTGTGCTGGGAGATGAGGGCAATGGGTGTTCTGGATGGCGGGAAGTCGGACTCATCCACCGCCGCGTCATTGATCAGCACCCGCCGCATGGAAGGTGTGTTTCTGTCCGCGAAAAGCTCTATGTCGTTGATGAGAGTCGTCTTCCCGCATCCGGTAGGGCCCACGACGCTCACCACATCGCCCATTCGGAAGACTACTTCCTCGACGGGCTCCCGAACACGGTCCTTGCCATTTCCACCGAGCACGGTGATCTTATCTATTTCCATATGCCGAACAAGGTTTTCCCGCCTCCCGACGCACCATCCATCCATCAGGAACAACAAGAAGTCAACTCGCTGCCCCGGAAATAGAGCCAATTCAACCAGAAATGCATGTTTTCACCGCGGAAACGTGTGTATTTGCGAAGAGCAGAATTGCATGACGTGAATAATCGAACGAATGATCCGGAAGCATCCCGTCACCGGACTTTACATGAAAGTGAAAAAGATCGGCACAGGAGTGAAAGACTCTCGTCGGATTCGTCTGTACTTTCGACAGACTGATGAAAACCTACGATCGCCTTGCCATTACGGATCAATCACAGTTGATCTTCGGAACGGCGCCGCATCCACTTCGAACGCGCCAGGGCATGCATATTGGCGGCGGCACCGTGTACCCCGAGCTCAATTTCACTTTGCCCCCAATGCTTGTGACCGAGCAGACCATGCCGGAGGTGCGCAGGCAATATGACGAAATTGTCACCGCATCCCTCGTGCGCGCTTCCGAGCTGCATGTTCCCGGGGTGGTGGTGGAAGGAAAGAGCGCGGCGTGCGCTCATTTCAGTCCTGTGGGAAATGTGGCTGCGGCCACGTGCGATACCTGGAGCAACGAATCGGTGCAAAACATCAAGCTGCTGGCCGGCATGGCACCCGTGGTCTCCGCGTGTCGATACTCAGCGCGCAGCGCGCGGGCCGCCTCTGGTCCCGGGAGCCCAGGCCTGTCGGTCTCCCAACCCTGGCGAGTCGCTTTCCCTCTTTTCTCCCGCATCATGTTTTGGGCCCCCTCACATCAGCGACGCCCGCAATCTTCGCGAAGCTTATGCCATGGTATCTCACGCGCGTCTCAGTAGCCCAGATGGTCAGAGGCGATGATCCGGAAAGCCCCTGCCATGACGAGGCGGCTCACCGGGGTGGCAAGGTTGTGCGACTCAAGAACGTCGGTATCAACGCTTTCCGCCTTCGCGGTGAACCTTGGCACGCGGCAATGCAGGCCCGGGAGCGCACCTCCAGGGGGATCAGCGATGAGCTGGTCAGGCTCCTATTTCACGGGCGAGGAAACGATCCGGAGGTAAGGCCGGGGCGCTTTCCACCCCTGCGGGTATGTCTTCTTCGCCTCTTCGTCCGAGACCGACCCCGCGATGATGACGTCATCCCCGGCCTTCCAGTTGACCGGTGTCGCCACCTTGAACTTCGCGGTGAGCTGCAGGGAGTCGATCACGCGCAGCACTTCATCGAAGTTGCGGCCCGTGGTCATCGGATAGACGATGATGAGCTTGACCTTCTTGTCCGGCCCGATGACGAAGACATTGCGGACGGTCTGGTTGTCCGCCGCGGTCCGCCCTTCGGAGCTCCCCGCCAGTTCAGCCGGAAGCATGCCGAAGGCCTTGGCGACTTCCAGCTTCGTGTCCCCGATCATCGGGAAGTTCGGCGCATATCCCTGCGTCTCCTTGATGTCCTTGGACCATTTGGAATGGCTGTCGACTGGATCGACGCTCAACCCGATGATCTTTGTGTGCCGCTTGTCGAACTCCGGCTTGAGCTTTGCCATGTATCCGAGCTCGGTCGTGCACACGGGCGTGAAGTCCTTGGGATGAGAGAAGAGGACTGCCCATGAGTCCCCGATCCATTCGTGAAAGCGAATCCGGCCTTCCGTCGTGTCTGCCTCGAAATCCGGTACGATGCTGCCTATCTGAAGAGCCATCGATTATCTCCTCCATTCTGCCAATTGGCGAAGTAAACATACTAATCGGATCTCTTAGGGGCAAATTGCCACGATTTCCGAACGCGCTGCCGCTGCGGCGAGGGCACGCATTACCAGGGGGCAACTCTTACCAGGGGGCACGCGAGGGAGAATGCAAGCGCCACCGCCGCGGCATGGAGCATCCCGTCCAGCGGCTCCTGGACGGGTTTCCGCCTCAGCATGACGAGAAAGAAGATGAAGAACTTCGCGAACTCCTCCGCGGGCCCGACGACCAGCATGTTGGAAACGAATACCCGTCCCCCGGGGTTTCGGACTTCGGAGCCGAGATCCGGAGCGATCGAGTACAGGAGGATGACGAGCGGAATGCTGGCAAATCCGAAGACGAGAGAAATGAAAAGGCTTGCCGCGCTGCCCTTCTCCCTGCGGTGCGGGTCGATCAGCAGGATGATTCCGAACCAGGCGGCCCCGGAGACGGCGGCGATCAGGACGCACTCCGCGAAAAGCATCGTTCGGCCTTCTTCGACGCGGATTATGCGGCTATACTCGGCCCATGTCGACGCCTGCCCAGCGGTTCCGTGACGCGCTGTCCCGGTGGTTCCTTCCGGGCGCGGTCTACACGTTCGTCGGCGCAGGCGGCAAAACCACCGCCTTGAAGCGCGTCGCGGGTTTTCTGACCGAGTGCGGCGTGAAGGCGCGGTTGACGACGACAACGCGAGTGGGCATCGCCGAGTTCGAAGGCTTTTCCGTTTCCGTGGTTCACGGGCCCCAGGAACTGGCGCGCGCCCTCGGAGACGAAGCCCCGATCCGGCTGCTCGTCGGGGGCACCCTGCCCGAACAGGGAAAGTACCAGGGCCTGGAGCATCGCGTGATTGAATGCGCGAGTGTCAATGCGGACACGGTTCTCCTCGTGGAAGCGGACGGCTCCCGGAAGCGGCCAGTGAAGGCGCCCGAAAGCTGGGAGCCCGTCATACCCGCCAATTCCGCCGCCGTTTTCGCGCTCATGGGCGCGGGCGCCTTCGACGAGCCGATCGATGAGGCGCACTGCTACAATCATCGGAAGGCGCTGGCTCTGGTGGGAAGAACCGGCAGTTTCTTCGAACCGCGGGAGATCGCGGCACTCGCCGCGGACCCCGACGGATGCTGCAAGGGCGTCCTCCCGGGGATGGCCTTCCGGCTCCTCATCAACCAGGCGGACCTGGAACAGAAACATGAGACGGCCGTTTCAGCGCTGAAGCTGGCCCGGGACAGGTACGGGATCCGGGGCGCGTTGGTGTCCCTGCAGAAGGGGGAGCTGTACGACTCCACCGAAGACTGACGCCGGGCTCCTGGCACTGGTGAAAGGCGCCGGTGACCTTGCCACCGGTGTGGCCCTCTCCCTCAGGGCGGCAGGCTTTCGCGTGATCATGACCGAGCTCGCCCAGCCCACCGCGATCCGGCTCACCGTTTCCTTCGCGGAAGCGGTCTATGCCGGCAGCCATACCGTTGAGCGCGTGCGCGCCGAGCTTGTGACGATGGACGACTGGCAAACGGCACTGGAAGCGGGGAACGTGGCGGTGATCGTCGACCCGGGGGCCGCCATCCTGGCGCGCACCGACCCGGTAGTCATCGTGGACGCGGTCATGGCCAAGACCAACACGGGAACTTCCCGGAAGGACGGCGCTGCCGTCATCGCCCTCGGCCCGGGGTTCACGGCGGGTCGGGACGTCGATGCAGTGATAGAGACGATGAGGGGACACGAGCTGGGCCGGATTATACTTGCGGGTTGTGCCAGTCCGAACACCGGGACCCCGGGGGAAATCGGCGGAAAAACGGCCGAGCGCGTGCTGCGCGCCCCCCGGGACGGGCGGGTGACTCACCGCGCGCACATCGGGGACGTCGTGGCCGAAGGCGAGGTGGTGATTCGTGTCGAGGACCAGCCGGTGATCGCACCCTTCGCAGGGTGCCTTCGCGGAAGAATCCATGACGAGGTGTGGGTTCGCGCGGGATGAAGATCGGGGACGTGGATCCGCGGGGGGATGCGCGATTTGTGCACACCGTCTCCGACAAGGCTCGGGCGGTGGGCAGGGCCGCGCTGGAAGCGGCGCTCTTCCTCGGGCGTGAGCGCGGCATCTTTCGGGTGCTCAGGTAAGGATCAGAGGAGTTCGATCAGACCGGAGCCCGGCACCGTCTCCCCGATGATCGCGGCGGGAACTCCGGCCTGCCGGAGAGCCGACAGGGCGCCGTCCGCCTCCGCGGCTTTCACCGCGGCAAGCAGCCCGCCCGACGTCTGCGGGTCGAAGAGGATGTTCACGAGGTGCTCGTCCGCGGTCTTCTCACCCGTGATGAACTTCAGCCGGAAGCTCTTGTTCCGCTGCGTGCCGCCCGGGAACCTTCTTCATGACCGCGTAGTCGCGGACCGAAGGCAGGAGAGGCACGGCGCGCGAATCGATCCTGATATTGCAGGGGGAGCCGGATGCCATCTCGCAGGCGTGCCCCAGAAGGCCGAAGCCCGTGACGTCGGTGCACGCGCTGACGGCGAAAAGCCGCGCAGCACTTCGCTGCGCCCCGCCGGTTGAGGGCGCTCATGCTCTGGCAGGCCGCGGCCAGCGCCTCTGAAGAAGCCGCGCCGACTTTTGCGGCCGTCGTGATCAGGCCCGTGCCGATCGGCTTGGTGAGGATGATTCTCTCATCGCCCTTGATGGTGTTGTTCAGCCAGACGCTTTTCGGGTGCGACGATCCCCGTGACCGCGTAGCCCAGCTTGGGCTCGGCGTCGTCGATACTGTGTCCTCCGACGAGGGGGCAGTCGGCATCGTCCAGCGCGGAAAGGCCGCCTTCCATCATCCTCACCAATATGCCCATGTCCAGTTTCTCGACGGGAAAACCGACAAGGCAGACCGCCGTGCTGGGGCTGCCGCCCATGGCGTAGACGTCGGAAACGGCGTTCGCGGCGGCGATCCTGCCGAAAGTGAAAGGGTCATCGACGATCGGGGGAAAGAAATCCACCGTGTGCACCAGCGCGCGCTCGTCGTCCAGGCGCAGCACCCCCGCATCCTCGCTGCGGCTGAAAGTCGGCGATCAGCCCGGGGAACTTGCGCTGTGACAGGCCGCACAGCGCCTGGTCCAGAACGCCGGGCCCCAGCTTCGCGCCGCATCCGGCAAACCGGGAATACGATGTCAGCCCCATGCCTTTCCTCCTCTTCCTCATGTCTATTCCGTCACCTCGCCGTCGCGTAGCTCGTAGATACTGGTCCCCAGCATCTCCGCCTCGGATCGATCGTGGGTCACCAGGATGACGCTCATGTCGATCGTCGCGCGCAGCGCGTGGAACTCCCGGTAGGTCTCGTCCCTCGTCCGCCGGTCCAGCGCGTTGAATGGCTCGTCCAGGAGGAGCACCTTCGGGCGGATTGCCAGGGCGCGCGCCAGCGCCAGCCTCTGTCGCTCCCCTCCGGAGAGCTGCGCCGGCCTCCTGTGCGCAAGCGGCGCGAGCCGGAATCGCTCCAGGAAAGCCGCCGCCGCCCCCCGCTCCTCTCGGGGCATGGCAAAAGCCACGTTCTCCTCCGCGGTCATGTGAGGAAACAGCGCGAAGTTCTGGAAGACGTATCCGACTTTCCGTTGTTGCGGAGGCAGCCTGACTCCTTTCTCCAGCGAGAACACGGTCCTGCCCTCGACGTGGATCTCGCCCCGATCCGGATCCATGACTCCTGCGATGCAGTTCAGGACCGTGGTCTTGCCCGGCGCCGGAAGGGCCCCAGAGGATCGCCGTTTCGCGACTCTCGACCATCACCGCGGCCTTCAGGAGAAACGAGGGAAGCCGCTTCTCGAAGTTGACGAGAATCACCCTCGGTCGCTCCTGGAAGGAAAAAACACGCGCCGTTCGCACCACCCCACCACTGCCACGAGCCCGAATGAAAGAACCACGGTCACCAGCAGGAGGGTGTTTGCCTCGGCGTTGTGTCCGCCCTCCACGGCGCTGTACAGCGCGAGAGGAATCGTCTGCGTCCTGCCGGGGATGTTGCCCGCGATCATCAGCGTGGCCCCGAACTCCCCGAGCGCCCGGGCGAAGGAAAGCGCGGTCCCGCTGAGGATTCCCGGCGCGGCGACGGGCAGGATGATCCGCCGGAAAATCCTCCCCTCCGGAACCCCGAGGGTTCGCGCCGCCTGCGCGTACTGGGGCTCCACTCCCCGGAGGGCCGCTTTGCAGTTCTGGTACATCAGCGGGATCGACACCACGAATGAGGCGATGACGGCAGCGGTCCATGTGAACACGACGGAGAGCCCCACCTGCGCGAGGAGCCCGCCCAGGATCCCTCTCTTTCCCAGCAGCACGAGGAGGAGGTAGCCGGTGATCGTCGGGGGAAACACCAGTGGCAGGAGAAGCAGGGCCTCCCAGAGCCGGCGGAGCGGAACACGGCGCGTCGTGAAAAGCCTCGCCAGCCCGAGACCGACGACAAAGGTGACGACCGTGGCCAAAGCGGCGACCCTCAGGGACAGGAGAATGGGCGAAAGAACGCCATTCATGCGCGCCCATCTTACAGAAAACGAGCCCGATTGTCTTTCCCCGCGAGCAACCCTATAATTTGATCGATGCCATTCATTTCCGCTTCTCGGGCCCCTGTGCTTGCTCTCATCGCACTCTGCCTCCTGGTCCCCGCCAGCATGAAAGCACAACCGGCTGCGACCGGGTTCAACGATATCGGCATCGGCCAGAAGCTGGGGGCCGCCGTTCCGCTGGACACGGCATTCAGAGGCGAGCAGGGCGAGCAGGTCACCCTGCGCCAGCTCGTCACGGCGCCGACGATCCTTGCGCTGGTCTACTACAGGTGCCCGAACGTGTGTGACTACCTCCTGACGGGACTGGCGGGCGTGCTGGGCCCGCTTTCGGCCGCGCCGGGAACGGAATACAACGTCGTGACGATCAGCATCGATCCGAGAGAAACTCCCGCGGATGCGCGGCAGTCGAAGAAGAGGAGCCTGGAGTCGATCCAGAAGCCTTTCCCGCCCGCTTCGTGGAGATTCCTCACCGGAGACGAAGAGCAGATTCACGCGGTGGCGGAATCCGTCGGATTCCACTATGTGCGCAACGGCGACGGGTTCGACCACCCTGTCGCCCTCGTGATCCTCTCCCCGTACGGCAAGATCGTACGGTACATGCTGGGCGCGGATTTCCTCGCCTCGGATCTGAAGCTCTCGCTCATGGAAGCCCAGGCGGGCAGGATAGGTCCGACCATCGCGAGGCTGGCCCGGATCTGTTTTCGGGTGGATCCGAAAAGCCACACGCTGGTGTTCATGACGACCCGTGTGGTCGCCACGATCACACTGGCTCTCGCGGGATGCCTGGCGGCGTGGCTGGTGATCCTGGGCCGAAGACGGGATCGACGGCTTAGGTCACGCACGGCCGCGATTCGGCCGATATCTGGAACGGGGGGAGGGGCTGCTTCCTGAAATGAGACGATTCTTTCCCAGCGCAGTTCTTTTTTGTGTCTTGAGCGTGATGCCCGTCTACGCCCATCCCCACGTCTTCGTCAACAACAAGATGATCGTGTCGTTCGACGCCAGCATGCTGCAGGGCATCAGCTTCACGTGGACCTTCGACGACATGTTCTCCAGCATGATCCTGGAAGACTTCGATCCGAGGCATACCGGGCAGTTCACCGCGGCACAGGTCAAAGCCGTGAAGGAAGGGGCATTCGACAACCTGGAGAACTACCATTACTTCATCGCCCTGGCGGCCGGGAACAAGCCGATCAGCCATTTCAAAATCGAGAAATTCACGCCAAGCGTGGTGGACAAGAGTAAGCTCGTGTACAGCTTTTTCGTGCCGTTGATGGTCCCCGTGACGCCCACAAGCCAGGCCGTGCGCGTCACGGTATACGACGACAGCTACTACGTCGCATTCGATCTGCTGCATCTCGACGATGTGAGCGTCCAGGCCGGTGACGACATCACTTGCGATCTTACCGTCGAAAAGACGAAGGTGAAGCCGCTCTGGCCCGGTCAATATATGCCCGACCAACTCGTGATCAGATTCAAGGGGAGCTCATGAAGCGATTCGTTGTCGTCCTGTTCCTCCTCCTGCTCGCCGTGGCCTGTTTCGGCCAGGTGGGGTCGAACCCTTTTACCGCGAAAGAATCCCGGCCGCACTCCGAGGGACCACTGCAAGCAATGACCTCCGGCGCCATGGCTTTCTTCGTCAATGCGATGGCCCCGATCCAGAAATCCCTCAATGAAAGTCTTGCCGCCATCACCCGTTCCCTTCAGGGATCCCGGTCGCTGGCGGGGCTGCTCTTTGTCATGCTCATTTCCCTGGTCTACGGTATGTTCCACGCGGCAGGCCCGGGCCACGGCAAGACGATCGTCTCGTCGTTCTTTCTCGCGAACGACGCGAAGCTCCGGCACAGCATCGTGGTCGGCTACCTCATCGCGGTCGTCCACTCGGTGGCCGCGCTTGCCGTCGTGCTCATCCTGTACTACCTGATCCGGGGTCTCTTCTCGACCGGCGTCGAGCAGGCCGACCACTACATCCAGCTCGTCACCTTCGGGATCCTCACGGTCCTGGGGGCCTTCATGCTCGTGGGAAGAATCCGTGGAACCGCTCATCACCACCACGTGCACGCGGAAGACAAGAACGGCGGCCTGACCATGAGGAGCCTCCTCGGGATCGCGCTGCCCGCCGGCGTCATTCCTTGTCCGGGCGCGGTCGCGGTGATCCTCTTCGCGCTCTCATTGCACATGCTGGGCGTCAGCGTGCTTTCCGTGGTTTCGATCTCCGTGGGGATGGGAATCACGATCAGCCTGACCGGTGCCCTGGTGATACTGGCCAAACGCGGGGCGGTCCTGGCACTGGCCGGCGGTCACGAAGAGCGGGATTCGACGCTGCGCAGGATCGTCGAGATCGCCGGCGCGGGGATCCTCTTCCTGTTCGGGCTCACGTTTTTCCTGGCGCAGCTCTAGCGCGGCGAGCTTCCCTTCGGCGGCCGGGCAGTCACTCCGACTGACAGTCCTTGCACAGCCCGAAAAGCGTAATGGCATGATCCTTGACCGAAAAGCTCTGCTGCCGCTCGATCGCCGCAATCTGGTCTTTGTTGAGGCAGAAGTCCAGGTCCAGAACGCGATGACAGCTCGTGCAGGCCAGGTGGTGATGATGCCCGTCACTCTTGCACAGACGGAAGTAGTGCGTCCCGTCCGAAAAGTCGATCCTGTCCAGCACTTTCAACCCCACGAGCTTCTCCATGGATCGGTAGACGGTGGCGCGTCCGATTCCCGGGTTGGACTTGTGCAGCCGCTTGATGAGATCCTCCGCGGAGAACACGTCGCCTGATTTCCCCAGGCGTATGAGGCTGCGCGCAATCTCCTGGCGCGGCTGGGTGCTGCGCTCGCTGAACTCCCGGAATGCGATCTTGACCTTCTGTTCGATGTCCATGTGCCTGCGTCCGCGAAGACCCTCATGATAGCCTGATTGCACGCGATTGCCAACCTCTCGTTCCATGATGTTTCACTTCCCCAGGGCCCGCTCGAGAGCCGCGAGCTCGCTGATCATCCAGTTTTGATAGTTGGCCACGGACGGCAGGGTCTCCATGATGGGGACGACCTGAATGCCCGCCTCCTTCGCCTCGTCCTGGAGCCTGGCAGTGACGGCCGAGGCCTTCTGCCCATTGTAAATCAGCACCCTGATCTTCTTCTCCTTCACCTGGTTCTCCGCGGCCGTCACATTCTCGGCGGTCGGGTCGCTGCCATCAGAAATGGCCTTCTGAAAATCGAACGGCGTGAGGACAACAAGCCCGATGGGTTTCGCCATGCACATGAAGATCGTTTCCGTCACGCCGACAGGAGTGCCCCGCCACTTTTCATTCATCTGCAGTATCTTCCGACGGACGCGAAAGAGTGATCCCTCGAAGGTCTGGAGCCTTTTGGAATAGAACTCGGCATCGGACGGGTCCAGCTCCTTCAATGTTTCCGTCACCGCCTGCGCGATTGCCTGAATGTCGTCGACGTCATACCACACCCGGTCATTGCCGGGAAGTTTCGTCGGCGCGATGTCGAAGCCTTTGAGGAGGACCCGCGCGGCTCTCGGCGACGCCGAAAGCAGGTTGTCCATCCAGTTGTCGTAGCCGCCGCCGTTTTCTATGACCAGATCCGCCGCGGCGATGGCTCGTGCGTCTTCCACGCTGGACTCGTATTCGTGCCAGTCCACCGTCGGGTCCGACAGGATGCTCGTCACGTTCACTTTCTCGCCCCCGAGCTGCGCCGCGATATTCCCGTAAAAGTTCTCGGCGGCTACAACGTTGATCCCTCCCATGGGAATGCCGGCCGCGGACAGGAAGGAGACGCAGAAGCAAAGCAGGGCGGAGAGAACCGCGCCGCGCCATGAGAACGATGAAATTCGAAGCTTCATCGCGTCCCTCCTCGAAAATCCTGCTGAAAATGAGACAGGCTATCTATAAAGAATAGTATCCAGGTGCGGCGCAGATGTCAATGACACAATGTATCAATACGGGACCGTGGCGCGTCGCAGGGAAAAGGCGAAGGAGGACCGTCACGGCGGCGGTCCTCCTCCGCGCCGGGTCTCATTTTGGTGCCAGGGCAGCTTCCAGGGCGTCCAGCTGTTTCGTCATCCAGGACTGGTAGTGCTCCCCGGGGGGCATGGTCTCGGAAACGGGGATCACCGGGATATTGAGGACATGCGCCTCCTCCTGGAGCTTCGTCGTGATGGGCGTTACCGTCTGCACATTGTACACGAGGATCTTCGCCTGGCGGCTGGTGAGCTGCTGCTCTGCCAGGATCGCATCCGAGGGCGACGGGTCGTTTCCCTCCGCAATGGCCTTTTCGAAGGCCCAGGGAGTCAGGACGTTCAGCCCGATCAGCTCCGACTGGTAGAGGAAAATCGTCTCCGTCAGCGCGATGGGGGTATTCTGGAACTTCGTCTTGAGATCGGCCAGGCGGACGTCGAGTTTCTGGATATCCGCCTTCAGGGCGGCGAAATTGGCCTCGAATTCCGCGCTGTCCGTCGGGTCTTTCTGCTTGAGGGTATCCAGGATTTTCTGCGAGATCACGATCACATTGTCCGGGTTGTACCAGACGTGCTCGTTTTCTTTCAGGTGATTGGGCGCGATGTCGAAGGTCTTGATCACCGTGCGCTTGCTGTTCCTGGTCGTGGCCATGAGCTTGTCCATCCAGTCGTCGTAGCCGCCGCCATTTTCGATCACGACGTCCGCATCGGCGATCTGGCGTGCATCGTCGACATTGGACTCGTACTCGTGGGGATCGACGTTGGGGTCCGAGATGATGCTCAGCACGTGGGCGTGAAGGCTGCCGATCTGCTGAAAGAGATCTCCATAGGTGTTCTCCGCTGCCACGACCTGGACACCCGAGGGCTTCTCGGAGGCTCCCTCGGCCGAAAGAAAAGCCGCAACGGCAAAGAACATGAACAGCGCGGCCAGGGGCCGCAAATGAAAAGGTTTCGCGAATCGCATTGGTTTCTCCTCCTCGAGCCTAGAAGTAGATCGTTCCGTTCAGGATCACCTTGCTGTACGCCGTTTTGGAAGCGTCCAGATCGTAGTTGTAGGCGTATCCCAGGGCCAGGATATGGGACTTGGCCCCCAGTGACAGCTTGATCCAGGGGTTGAGCGTCACATTCCGTGACTGTCGGTCAGCGTCCCCGGGCTGGTGCTGTCGACCCCCGGATAGTTGTTGGCATAGTTGACGTCCATGTCGAGAATCACATCGGCCGCTGAAAAGACCTGGGAAAAAGTATAGTTCGTCGAGAAGTACTCCTGGATCACGCTGGTTCCCGAAGCGGGAATGAAGTAGAACAGGTCGTCGCTGAAAGTGACGGAGTTTCCCGTTTTCTCATCCGTGGACGTGTAACTCACGGTCCCGGTGGCGTAGTTCTCCACCGCGGTGGAGCTGCCGACGTTGTAGTAATTCCCGTACTCCGCACCAAGGTTCAGATTCTGCACCGCGAGAAGAGAAACATTCACGTAGTAGAGATTCGCCCCGGATGGCTGAACCAGTACGCCGCTGATGTCGCCGTTATACGAGTTGCCATAGCCGGTGTTGATCTTGATCACCTTGGGATACGTGTAGGAGATGTTGGCATCGGTCCGATTGAGAGTGGCCGGCTGACCGCTTCCCGTATTGTCCCAGGGAACGAAAACCGCGAGTATAAGGGTCTTGATAGGGGAGAAGGCCAGCTCCGCGCCCGTCAGCCCTTCCATGTAGCCGCCGATCGGGTTGCCCTGGATCAGGCTGGCAAAGCCGTTCGAGTTGTAGGACAGGACGTAATCGGTCAGGTCGGCGAAATCTCCCATGGAGATCTTTGCCGTCATGAAGTGATCGAAAAGAGAACCGTAGAGCAGGTAAGTTCCATAGGCGTAATCCAGGCTGATGGGAGCCGGCGCCACGGAAGTGTTGGTATCTGACGGGGGCAGGAAAAAGATCCTCGAGTTGAATCCGACATTCCCATCCGCCAGGGTGGGAGAAAGCTTCAGTTCCGTCGGCTTGTCCGTGGTCGTATTGGCGACACTGTCGTAGGTCACCCCCAGGTCCAATTCTCCCGTCATGGTGAACTTGAGCTTCGGAGCATCATCGGCAAAACCGGCGGCGAGAAAGGCCAGCAAAAACAAGACGGGAAGAAATCGCTTCATGAAAAGAAGACTGGGACATGATGGAAGCATAACCCCTCCTTGTATTGATACTGCGTATCGCTAAGTGAGAATATAGCGCCTCCCCCTTTCCAAAGTCAATAAGACTTTGTATCATTAGCAAAGATGAGTGAAATGAAAGTTCGCACGGACGCGAGCGTCAGCCTCGACAAGGTTTCGATCCAGCTCGGAGAAAAGACGATCCAGCGCGGCATGGATTTCTCCCTGGCACAGGGGGATTTCGTCGCCCTGCTCGGCCCCAACGGAGCCGGGAAAAGCACGCTCCTGAAGCTCCTTCTTGGATTGCTGCGTCCTTCGGAAGGGGAAATCCGTGTACTGGGAAAGGTCCCCCGGACCGGCAATCCGCAGATCGGCTACCTCCCCCAGTTCCTGAACCTGGATGGCATGAACACCATCAGGGCGCGGGACATCGTCGGTTTCGGTCTCGACGGCCATCATTGGGGCTTCGGCCTGCCCAGCCGGAAGCGCGAAAGGAAGCTCGATCAGATACTCGAGGAGGTCGACGCCCTCCCCTTTTCCCGCGCCGCCTTCGACGAGCTTTCCGGAGGGGAACGCCAGCGGCTTCTCCTGGCCCAGGCCCTGATCTCCGATCCCCAGCTCCTTCTCCTGGACGAACCACTTGCAAGTCTCGACATCACTCATGCCCAGGAAGTCATCGCGCTGGTGGCACGAGTCTGCCGCGTCGAGAAAGATTACGGTCCTCCTCGTGACCCATGACGTGAATCCCCTGCTGCCCCACATCGACCAGGTCCTGTACCTTGCCAAAGGCCAGAGCGCCCTCGGGCGGCCCGATGAAGTGATCACCAGCGAAGTCCTCAGCCGTCTGTACGGTTCCCGGGTCGAAGTGGTGAGCGCCTTCAACAGGCGCTTTGTCGTCGGGGAAGAAACTTAGGTGGAGTTCCTGCGGCTCCTCAGATATCCCTTCCTTCAGAATGCCCTTGCCGCCTCGTGCACGGTGGCGATCTGCGCGGCCGTCGTGGGATATTTCCTCATCGGAAGAGGCTTCACCTTCGCCGGGCACGCGTTTCCCAACATCGGTTTCGCGGGGGCGGCAGGCGCCGTGCTTCTCGGCGTCGCACCGGCACTAGGACTTTTTGTCTTCACCATCGGGGCCGCCCTGATTTTCTCCTTCCTCGGAAAGGAGGTCCGGGAAAGAGACCTGGGGATAGGCGTCGTCATGACATTCTGTCTCGGCCTGGGGCTCTTCTTCCTGGCTCTGTACTCCGGTTACGCCGAACGGGTCTATGGAATCCTCTTCGGGACAATCCTCGGCATCAGCACCGAGGAGGTTCGCCTGACGCAGGTCAGCAGCCTTCTCATCCTCCTCTGCTTTGCGGGAATATTTCGCCCGCTTTTGTTTTCCACGGCAACCTCCGAGTCGGCCCTGGCCCGGGGCGTCCCGATCCGTGCCCTGGCAGCGGTCTTCCTCGTCCTCACGGCAGTGACGGTTTCACTGGCGGTCCAGGTCACCGGCTCACTCCTCGTTTTCACCCTGCTGGTGGGTCCGGCGGCGGCGGCCAGAACCGTCATGCGGCGTCCCCTGGCCGCTATCGGGCTCGCGATTCTCCTTGGCGAGTGCTACGTCGTTGCCGGAATACTGCTCGCCGCGGCCACGAAGACCCTGCCGGTCAGTTTCTTCGTCGCCAGCCTTTCCTTCGGAGGCTTTCTCATCGCCCGCATCCTCGAGAAGGGACGATCATGGGAGAGATAATCCGCACCGAAATCTTCCAGAGGGCCCTGCTGGGCGGAAGCCTTACCGCCGTCCTCTGCGCGGCCGTGGGATACTTCATGGTCTTGCGAGCCCTTGCGTTTGCAAGCGAAGCCTTGACCGATATCGGTTTCGCCGGCGCAACGGGAAGCGTCCTGATGGGGTGGAATCCTTTCCTGGGAATGCTGGGTCTCGGCCTCCTGGCCGTCTTTTCCCTCGTCGCCCTGGGGGACCGGTTGAAAGGGAGGGACGTGCAGGTCGGGATGGTCCTGTCCTTTGCCCTTGGCCTCGGTGTCCTATTCCTCAGCCTGTATTCCCGGTCCAGCGCCACTCACGCCAATTCCGGGATTGGGCTTCTTTTCGGTTCTCTCCTGAGCATTTCCAGCCAGGTCCTCACGCTCCTCCTCATCGTGGCGGCCGCGGTCCTCGTCATTCTGGCACTGATCTTCCGGCCCCTGCTCTTCGCTTCCATCGATCAGGGATCCGCCCAGGCAAAAGGGGTGCCTACCCGTCTGCTGGACTTCGTCTACCTCCTCCTCCTGGCCGCCACGACCGCCGTCAGCATCCAGTCCATGGGATTCCTCCTTGCCTTCGCGCTTCTTTCCGCTCCGGCAGGGGCCGCGCACAAGTTGACGCGCAACCCGGGGCTCGCCCTCCTGGCGGCCGTGCTCCTGGGTCTGGGAGTCACCTGGGTCAGCCTGTTCCTGGCCTTTTTCGGTCCTTTAAAAAGAATCCCCGTGGGGTTCTACATTGCCTCACTTTCGGCGATACTCTATGGAGGAGCGCTCTTGTGGAACCAGCTCAGAAGACGGCCCCTGCCCGAAGAACATCCCCGCCATCGCGAAAGAGAGGTCACGAGTTGAAGCACCGGTCCAGGTTTCTGCCTTCCCTCCTGATGCTCATTCTCTCCCCTCTTCTTGCGTATTCGCAGGACGAGCAGCAGAATGAAAGCACGATCCCCCTCGTCCTCATACACGCGGCAGGGGATTCTTTCACCATGGGAGACGGCAGCTTCGGTCCCGGCGCGACTGAGTCCCTGTCTTCAGATTTCTCCATGTCGAAGTTTCTCATCACCAACGGCCAGTTCGGCCAGTTCATCTCTGACGGCGGCTACGCCGAGCGGAATTACTGGACGACGAATGGCTGGGCATGGAAGGGCAGGATCGCCCAGCCGGCCTACTGGACGAACGCAAAGTTCAATGGACCCGATCAACCCGTTGTCGGGGTGAGCTGGTACGAGGCGGTGGCGTTCTGCAACTGGCGTTCAGCCAAGGAAGGCCTGACCCCCGCGTACGACAGCTCAGGCCGCGCGGACCCCACTGCGTCCGGATATCGGCTTCCCACGGAAGTCCAATGGGAGTATGCGGCGGCCAAGGGCGCGCCGGGGGAGAGCAGGCGCATCTATCCCTGGGGCGACAAATGGGACTCGGCGTTTGCCGTATGCCAGGTCAAGCCTCCCGGCGCCTTGAAGACGGCGAATGTGGGGAGCAAGAGCCCGGGAGGAGATACCCCGCAAGGGCTGGCCGACATGGCGGGCAATGTCTGGGAGTGGTGCAGCGACAATGAAGAAGGGGACGCGACCATCGCTGGCTCCGTCTCGTCGGATCGCTACTATTTCCAGGACGATTCCCCGGGTCAGCGTTTTATTCTCCGGGGAGGGTCCTGGGTCATCGATTTTCCCACTGGCCTGCGATCGGCTTTTCGAAGCTTCGCCAGCGGTCCGGGTCTCCGGTATGACGTCTACGGGTTCCGCGTCGTCCGCTGAAAGGCGGCTCCGCGCGCCATGGATGCGGTCCCGCGCGTGCAGGGCTCCGTGACCTCAGCGGCGCGATTCCAGCGCAGACCTGTTTTCGTTGAGAAACTCGAGCATGTACTGCTGGATATCGCCGAAAAATGCCTTCTGCAGCAACACCCCCTGCTTCGTAATAAAGCGGTAATGCCAGCTCTCGTACCGGTAGCCTGTGACCTGTTCGTACCCCCGGGGATACGAGAGGGAAAAGCCGTACTCTCCTGCGTGCGCGGAAAGCCATCTGCCCGCACGCGTTTGCGCAAAGTCGTCCGTGATGGACCCGAAATCAATCGCAGTGCCGAGCTGATGCTGGGAAGCGCCCGGGCGGGCTGATTCCCGGTCGGCTGTCGCCTCCCCGTACATCTTCACCTCCCGCGCGAAGACGTACTTCTGGTACTCAAAGGATCTGTAGCCCGATGAGAACACGAGCGTGATCCCGCTTTTTCTGGCGGCATTGGCCATCTCGAGCACCGCGGGCATGATGGCCTTGCGAAGGAGGAGGTCGCCCCAGGACACGGTGAGTGGGTAGGCCTTGATGTTGACGAGATCTCCGGGCTCGTAGTCAGAAGCCAGCATGTGGCTCTTGTCGACCAGAAGGAAGAGGTCGACAGGCTCGTCCAGCGCTTTCGCAACAAGGTGAAGGAACTCCTGCGGCGCGGCCAGGATGCCGGCCCGTATCCCTTGCGGCAGGGAATGCGTCATGGCTTCCAACTCCGTGGTGGAGAGGGCAAACTCGCGGCTGATGCGGGAGTCCCCCGCCGCGAGTCCCGGCAGAACGGCCTGGGCCGCCAGGAAGCACAGAATGACGGCAAGTCTGAATGCTTTGGTGTTCACCGGAGGCTTCGAAGTTACCCCAATTCCCGCGATCTGCATACCTTCCCAGCCCCGCATGCTTTTCTTCACCACGCCCTCCCGGTATCTTATCGGTGGAGTGGACAAAAGACATGCAGAAAACAGTTCTTCGATTCCTGATTCCCGCAGCGGCCGCGGTGGTGGCATTTTGCGCAGGCGGGGTGATCGACAGGGTCGTCCTCACGCATCGCCCGGACCCGGATCCGCCGCCTGAGGCCTCACCGCCCGATTTCACGCTGATCCACCAGGCCTGGGACATCATCGACAGGGAGTACGTGGATCGGCCGGCCCTTCAGACCGATTCTCTGACCGACGGAGCCATTTCCGGCTTGGTCGACGCCCTGGGTGATACGGGTCACAGCGTCTACCTCACGCCGCAGATGGTCCGTGAGGAGCGCTCGCGCATGCGGGGGGAGTACTTCGGCGTCGGTCTGGAAATCGAACCCAAAAACGGGGGCGTGCAGATCGTGGCCTCCTTTGACAACTCACCGGCGCACGGCGCCGGGCTGCGTGTCGGAGAGCAGATCCTGAAAGTCGACGGGGACAGCATTTCCGGGCTGGATGTCTCCGAGGTTGTCGGCCTGATCATCGGTCCGGTCGGCACATCGGTGACCCTGACCATCAACGACCCCCTGGCGCAAAAGATCTTCGACGTGACATTGAAGCGCACCCGCATCCGGGTGGACAACGTCTCGTGGAGCCCGGTCCCGGACTCCAGATTTGCCGACCTTCGAATCGCGGAGCTCAACTCAGGCGTGGGGAAGGAAGTAAAGGCGGCCCTGAGGGACATCGAGAAACAGGGCATGCAGGGAACGATCCTGGACTTGCGAAACGATCCGGGCGGCGAGCTGGACGAAGCGATCGCCGTTGCCAGCGAGTTTCTGCGCGGCGGAGACGTGCTGCTGGAGAAGGACTCCCACGGAGCAATCACCCACGACGGCATTCGCTCCGGGGGAACGGCGCTCGAGCTTCCGGTGGTGGTGCTCGTGGACGGCGGAACCGCCAGCGGCGCGGAAATCATCGCGGGAGCACTCCAGGATCCCAAGCGCGCATCCGTCATCGGGGAGACGACGTTCGGCACCGGGACCGTTCTCAGTGATTTCCGCCTCTCCGACGGATCCGCCCTTCAGCTCGCGGTAAGGGAATGGTTGACTCCTGCCGGCAGAAGCATCTGGCACAAGGGGATCGTCCCTGACATCGCCGTCGCCCTGCCGGCTGCCGCGGAGCTGGTGACGCCCGCCTCATTGAAAAGCATGTCGCGCGGAGCCCTGGAAGCAGGAGGCGACCTGCAGTTGAAGAAGGCGCTCGAGGTGCTGGAGCACGCCGGCTGAAAGACGGTTCAGCGCTGGGCCTTTCTCAGATCCAGATACGCCGGGCTTGCCACCACTTTCTCGTTCTCCCGTGAGTAGTCATAGGCGGTTTCGCCCGCCCCACTGCGGATCCTGCCATCCGCGCCGGCTTTCAGCAGAGTTTCCACCACCGCGGGATTCGGATTGTTGTACGCGGCCATCATCAAGGCCGTCCATCCGTTGGGCCCCCGCGCGTTCACCTTGGCGCCCGCCTTCAGCAGCGTCGAGATGACCGCCGTTTCCGGATTCGAGGCCGCTGCAAGCATGAGGACAGTCCGGTCCGCCGCGTCTCGCGCGTTCACGTCGGCTCCGCCCGCAATTACCTGCTGAATCTGTTCGGCTGTCCCCGATCCAACAAGCTCCAGAAGCGGAGAGGCCTGCGCATGCAGGAGAGGCTGCGCCAGGACGCCCCACAGAAGGAGGAGAGCCGCTCGCATCGTTCCCGACTTTGCCATATTCACTTTGCCCCCGTCGCTGGTGCAAAGATACTCGAAGTCAGATGCTCAAACCAGTGTTTGTTTCGCGGCCTCGGCGATGGCCGACATGCGGCGTCTGCTTTCAGCTCCCCATGAGAGCGCGGACGTTGCCCGCGATCGCCGAGGGAAGCGCGTCGGCGTCCATTGAGGCCCGTATTCTGCCCTGCCGGTCGATGATCCAGAACGGGGCGGAATGGGAGACATCGTAGCCTCCCCCGAACTTGTCCACGATCTGGTGAGCCAGGTCCACTTCTTCCGGAGAAAGGCCCTGTGTCGGCTCGGGCATGTCCATCGCATTTCCCGACTGCGCCGAGGCATCCTCCTTGGGCACCGGCTTCTCGATGTCGACACCCACGCCGTAATTGTACCAGACGCCCTTCACTGAGGCGGCCGGCCCGGTGACAAAATGCCATGCGTCGTAGAGCCCTGCCGCGCGGCTGTAGTCAGCGATCACCTTTTCCGTGTCCCGCTGGGGATCCGTGGTGACAGCGACGAACACGGCCTTGTCCGCGTCCTTCCCGAGCTGATCCCGCGTGTCCTTCACCTTCAGCGTGATGAACGGGCAGATGTCCGTGCAATGCGTGTAGATGAAGGTCATCACCACCACCCTGCCCTTCGTGTCAGCCATATGAAAGGACTGGCCTTGCTGATCGGTCAGCGTAAAATCAGGAGCAGCAGCGGGATGGGGAATAACCGTTCCCGACAGGCTCACGGGTTTCTCGAACGCGCCAAGGGAAAAGGCGCCGGAGACGCCCGCAAGCACGAAGACCAGGAGAAAAGCAATCCGCAAGTCGCGCATGAAACGAATATACTATCGGGCTGGCGCGCCGTGGTACAATTTGGTCATGTCCGCGACTCCTGACGAGGAGCTCCTGCAGACCCGGATCCAGAGCATCTACCGGGCAAGTCCTGCCGGGATGGGGATCGTCGCGCAGAGGGTGTTTCTCGAAGTCAATGAAAAGTTCTGCACGATGACCGGTTACTCCGCCGCGGAGCTCGTGGGCCGCAGCGCGCGGATGCTCTACCTCACGGAGGACGAGTTCGCCTCGGTAGGCGCCCGCAACTCTCTCGAGATGCGGCAGACGGGAGCCACGACGGGGCAAACCCGGTGGCGGAGGAAGGACGGGACGGTCATCGACGTGATCATTGGCTCATCGCCTCTTCGGCCCGGCGATGCGCTCAGCGAAGTCTCGTTCGTCGCGCTGGACATCACGGAGCATACGCGCGCCGAGCATGCGTTGCGGAGAAGCGAAGAACGCTACCGGCTCCTCTTCAGCAGCATCAGCGACGTGATTCTCGTCCATCCCTTCCACGAAGATATGACTCCGGAAGTTTTCGTCGAGGTCAACGACGTGGCATGCGAGCGCTTGGGCTACACACGCGAAGAGCTCCTGACGATGAGCACCTTCGACATCGACGCGCCGGAGGGGCTCAGGCCCATACCTGACGCAATGAAGAGGCTGAAGGCCGAGGGCCACGCGGAATGGGAGGGAATGCACGTCGCACGGGACGGCAGGAAGATACCCGTGGAGATCAACAACCGGCTTTTCGAGATGGATGGAAAGCCCCTGATCCTCGCCACGATCAGGGACATCAGCGAGCGGAAAAACGCGGAGCGGGCAGTCCGCGAACACGAGGAAACGCTCCACGCGCTGCTGAACGCGACGACCGACATGGCCTTCCTGGTGGAGGCGGACGGCACGCTGCGGGCCTCCAACGAAGCGTTCGCAAAGGCCGCGGGCGCGCGTGAAGCGGGAGAGCTCACGGGACGCCCCATCTGGGAAATGAAAGGGCTTCCCCTGGATATGCGGGTGCGCGAGCATGCCGAGAAAGTGATCGGGTCCGCCGCAGCGGTCCGAGCAGAGATCGCCCATGAATCGACGATTGTCGACCTGGGGATCTTCCCGATAGTCGACGAGTCGGGGAAGGTCCTCCGGCTGGCCTTCTTCGTCAGGGATGTGACGGCATCCCGGCAGACGGAGGAGCAGCTCAGACAGGCCCAGAAGATGGAGGCCGTGGGGAGGCTCGCCGGCGGCATAGCGCACGATTTCAACAACCTGATCACCGTCATCAAGGGTTTCAGCGACCTTGTCCTGGGCGGAGTGCCGAAAAGCAGCCGGGTGGCGGAAGACATCGCCCAGGTGAAAGGCGCCGCTGATCGCGCGGCGGACCTCACCTCGCGGCTGCTCGCCTTCAGCAGGAAACAGGTCCTGGAGCCGCGCGTGGTGGATCCGGCCGCGCTGATCCGCGGAGTCGAGTCGATGCTCAAGCGGGTCATCGGGGAGGACGTCGCGGTGATCACCGACCTTGCGGCCGACACCGGCAGGATCATGGCCGATCCCGGGCAGATCGAGCAGGTCCTCATGAACCTCGCGGTGAATGCGCGGGACGCCATGCCGAAAGGCGGGACCCTCCTCATCGCTACCAGCAACCTGACCGGCCTCGGGCGCGCCGGACGCAGAGTTCCCGGACCTGGAGCAGGGGGAGTACGTCCGGCTTTTCGTCAGCGACACCGGGCATGGCATGGACAAGAACACCCTCGCGCACATCTTCGAGCCGTTTTTTACCACAAAGGAGCTGGGAAGAGGCACCGGGATGGGGCTGTCCACCGTATACGGAATCGTGACTCAGAGCGGCGGGCGGATCTCCTGCACGAGCTCTCCTGGCGCGGGGGCCGCGTTCACGATCCTGTTTCCGCGGCTCCTCAAGGGTGAGGCCGCGCAAGTTGCGGCCGCCGTTGCCGCGCCCGATGCGCCGGGGGGAAGCGAGAGGATCCTGCTGGTGGAAGATGAAGAGGCGGTCCGCGGGTACGCGCGAAGGGTGCTGGAGGACCGTGGCTACACGGTCCTGGAAGCCCACGGCGGCGAGAAAGCCCTCGAGCTCATCGCCCAGGAGAGAAGGAAGATCCATCTGATGATCGCCGACGTGGTGATGCCGGGGATGGGAGGCCCCGAGCTTTCCTCACGGGTTGCGACATTGCTGCCCTCCGTCCGCACGCTTTTCATTTCCGGTTACGCCCCGCACATGCTCGAATCCAGCGGAATGCTGCCCAGCGGCGCGCGCCTTCTGCGCAAGCCCTTCGACAAGGCCACCCTGCTCACCATGGTTCGTTCCGTGCTGGGCGACTCTCTCGACCCGTCTTCGTACAGCGACGCGCAGAAAGCCGCGATCTCCGCGACTGCCTCCTGGAAGTTCTGTGCGTACGTGCGCCCTGAGCTCTTTCGCGGCTTGAATGAGTGGTCTCCGTCTTCGAGAAACACCACCTTGATGGCCGGAGAAAGCACGTACGCGGCAATATCCTCCCGGCTTCCAAGAGTGTCCCGTGTCCCCTGGAGGATGAGCGTCCTCGTCGTGAGCTTCTCCAAGTGCGCGACCCGAAGGGAATCGGGTTTTCCGGGAGGGTGGAACGGGTAGCCCAGGCAGACCAGGCCGCGGGCATGGACCTTGTCCGCCACCATGCTGGCAATCCGGCCTCCCATGGACTTGCCCCCGATCACGAGATCTTCCGCCGCGCCGACCTGCTCGATCACCCTGACCCAGGTCTCTTCGAGAACCTTCGTGGGATCCGGCCGGGACCAGGATCGGTTTTGTCCCGACCCCTGCATGTAGGGGAACTCGAATCGAACCACACGAAGAGAGCCCGCCGCAAGGGCTTCGGCCATCTCTTTCATGAAAGGCGAATCCATCCCGGTGCCCGCACCATGGGCGAGGATGATCGTCGCGCCGCCGCTGCCGCCCTTGGGCGTGTCGATTCGCAGTGGTATCTCCGGCATTGCGTGGCCCCCTCGTTCCCGCGATGTTACATTGGGGCACGCCGGGGCGTGCTTCAACAACCCGCCAATCGCGTACAAGGCCATGTCGCTCAGCCCCGCGTAGCCGTTGCCGGCGAACAGCGGCTCCTCGCTTCCAGATGGAAATGTGCGTGTGCATGCCCGAGCCGTTGTCGCCAAACAGCGGCTTCGGCATGCAGGTGACCGTCTTGTTGTACTTCGTCGCCACGTTCTTGATGATGTACTTGTACAACATCACCTTGTCGGCCATGGCGACCAGATTATCGAACTTCATGTCGATTTCCGACTGGCCGGCGGTGCCCACCTCGTGGTGCTGCGCCTCGAGCTCGATGCCCGCGTCGATCAGCGTCTGCATCATCTCGTTGCGGATGTTCATCATTTGGTCGGCGGGGGGGACGGGGAAGTAGCCTTCCTTGTAGCGGAGCTTGTAGCCGAGGTTCGGCTTCTCCTCGCGGCCGCGGTTCCACTGCCCCTCGACGCTGTCGATGTGGTAGTAGCCGGCGTTGGCGGTCTGGTCGAAACGAACGTCGTCGAAAATAAAGAACTCGATCTCCGGACCCATGTAGCAGGTGTCGCCAATGCCCGTGCTCTTCAAATAATTCACCGCCTTGCGGGCGACGTTGCGCGGGTCGCGCGAGTAGTCCTCGCGGGTGATCGGGTCCTGAATGTTGCAGATCATCGAGAGCGTGGGGATCGTGCAGAAGGGGTCCATCGTCGCCGTCTCCGGCTGCGGAACCACCAACATGTCGCTCTCGTTGATCGCCTGCCAGCCGCGAATGCTCGAACCGTCGAAGCCGAGGCCGTCTTCAAAAACGTCCTCGTCGAGCTTGTTGACCGGAATGGTGAAGTGCTGCCACAGGCCGGGGAAGTCCATAAACCGCAGATCGACGGCTTTGACATTCTTTTCCCGGCACAACGCCAAGACTTCTTTGGGAGTCACAAGTCTGTCCTTTCCAATGGGGACCAAATTAGGTGGGAACGCACTGCACATGTCGCATCGCCGCTGCTTCTTGGCATGATCCTACGTGTGCAACGCACAAGGCGAGCCGCTAATTGCAAAGCGGGCGCCATCTCCGGCTGCACCAATTGCAATAGAATGACACAAACTCTTGGCCAGTCAAGTACTGAAGAATTATTTCCTCGTTTTACAGATTTGGCACGACAATTTTGTTTGCATACGAACTGGGCACGAGACGTACAGAAACTAGGCAGACACTCTTCGATGAAGTGGAAAGGGTGGCATTCCCGGGGGGTATCAGTCATGGGGATCGCACCATTAGCCGCACTTATGAGGACTGGCCCGCCAACTCCCATTTTCCACCATATCTTATGTTAGCCTGCTTTTCCCAGACCACCGGATCACACCAGCTTCACATTCCCCCGCGAATGGCGAATTTCTCCTCGCCGTCCATTTCACAGCCACCAAACGCAATCCCACGCTTAACTTCTCCCGCACGATCCGCTATGCTCAGACAAACTCCGGAGGGCCGCGCCCATGATCCCGAACATCTCGCCCGACGAACTCATCGTCCCCAACTTGGGCCCAAGAAAAATCCGTTCGCCGCTGCCGCTGGACACGAACGCCCTGGCCGACGAAGGCCGCTTCGTCCTTGACGCCGCCCGGGTCCTCTTGGACATCGAGCGATTCCCAACCGCGCCGCACGCGAGGACCTCTTGGCCGAAAAGGCCGGGCCGCGACAGCATATCTTCTTCGACCCCGCGCGACGAAGGCGGCAATCGTCACCTGCGGCGGCCTCTGTCCGGGTCTGAACAACGTCATTCGCTCCGTCTGCGTCGAATTGCACTTCAATTACGGCGTCCGCGAAGTCTGGGGCATCCGCAACGGCTACCAGGGATTTAATCCCGCCAAGGGCCCGCCGCCGGTCCAATTGACCCTCGACATGGTTGACCACATCAACCAGCAGGGCGGCACGATGCTCGGCTCCAGCCGCGGGCCGGAAGACCCGGCGGTGGTCGTCGATTTCCTCCAGCGGGCGAACATTCAGCTTCTCTTCTGCGTCGGCGGCGACGGCACGCAGCGGGGCGCCCGCCAGATCGTCGCCGAGATCGGCCGCCGCGGGTTGGCCATCGCCGTGGTCGGCATCCCGAAGACGATCGACAACGACTTGCCGCTGGTAAGCCGCTCCTTCGGCTTCTCGACGGCGATGGAGAAGGCTCGCGAGGTGATCGACATCGCCCACGTTGAGGCGAAGGGGGCGCCCAACGGCATCGGCCTGGTGAAGTTGATGGGCCGGGAGGCGGGCTTCATCGCCTCGGCCGCCACGTTGGCCAGCCAGCAGGTCAATTTCACGCTCATTCCCGAAATCCCCTTTCCGTTGGTTGGGCCCGGTGGATTTTTGGAATCGCTCAAGCAGCGGATTCTCGACCGCCAGCACGCCGTGGTCGTGGTGGCCGAAGGGGCCGGACAGCATCTCGATGCAGCGCGACCGCGTGGACCGCGACGCCTCGGGGAACGTGAAGCTGCTGGACGTGGGCGTGTATTTGAAGGAGCAGATCGCCGCGTCCTTTGCCGCCGCGGGGATTCCCGCGAACCTCCGCTACATCGATCCCAGCTACGTCGTTCGCGGCATTCCCGCCAACGGCGACGACGCCTTGTTGTGCAATGGGATGGCCCGGCAGGCGGTGCACGCGGCGATGGCCGGCAAGACCGACGTGATGATCGGCTTTTGGCACGAGATGTTTCTGCACGTGCCGATCGCGGTGGTCGCGTCGATGACGCGGCGGGTGACGCCGATGAGCGATCTTTGGCTGAGCGTTTTGGAGGCGACCGGCCAGCCGCGCTGGTCGGGAGAAGCTGAGAGTTGAGAGCGATGAGTTGAGGGTTGAGAGTTGAGAGAAAGCGACAGCGGTCAGCCTGTCCTTCTGAACGCTGAGTGCTGATCGCTTCTCGCGTCTTTGCCCGGCTCTCAACTCTCAACTCTCGACTCTAGACTTTTCCACCGATGCGTCGGCTGCGGGCGGCCGGGGAAGAAACTCCGCAAGTTCGCGATCTTGACGTTCAACGCGATCGCCGGCGACCGCCGCCAAGGAACTCTCCACCGCGGCGCAAAGCGCGTCGGGAGCGACGTGCGCCCGGGCGTTGATCAACAGGGAGGCTTTCCGCTGCGTCGCGGGAAGCTGACCGCGGAGCGAGATGGGGGCGTCGTTGCCGGTCACGTTGCCCGCCACGTGCCCGCCCGGCGCGGTCGCGTAGAGCTTCAGATGGGCGATCTCCGCCGCGGCGGCGCAGAGCGCATTGCGAATCGACTCCAACAACTCGCCGGCGAATGCTTGCCAATCGAGGTCCTCGCGGGCGTGCAGCTTTGCGGAGGCGTTCATCCAGCCCAGGGCCGCCTCGCCCGCGGCGTAAACGTCGTAATCGACGGCGACGATCTTTCCGCCGGCGGCGCGCGGCTGGGCGATGAAATCGAGCCAGGCGTTGACGCCTTCGCCGCTCTGCGCGGACATGCACAACAGCGGCGCGTCGGGGAACCGCGCGCCGAGCGAGCCCTGCAAATCCGCCAATTCCGCCGCGGAAAGCAGGTCCGTCTTGTTCAGCACGATCAGGTCGGCCTCTTCGAGCTGCTTCTCATAAATATAGAGGACGTTGTCGGGAAAGCGGTCCGGCTCTTGCCGCTCCATCGCCTTGCGCAGCCGGGCTAGGGCCCGCACCTGACGCCCATCGACGAGCACGGAGAACGGGGCGAGTTCGAATTGGGCGGAGTGGAGCCGCTTCAGCGGTTGCAGCACGGTGGCGGAGAGATCGGTGCAACTGCCCACCGGCTCGCCGATGAGCACATCGACGCTCGCCTCGCGCACGAGCCGTTCCATGGCGGCGATCATGTCGGGAAAGCGGCAGCAGAAGCAGCCGCCGGCCACCTCCTCGACGCGCGAGCCGGACCGGCGGAGCAACTCGGAGTCGACCAGGTCGGCGGCCTGGTCGTTGGCCACCAGTCCGACGCGTTTGCCCTGTCGGGTGAGGCGCTCGGCCGCCTGGGCCAGGAGCGTGGTCTTGCCGGCGCCGAGAAATCCGCCCACCAACATCAAACGAGTCGTTGCCATCGCTCTTGATTCCTTTTTTGCCGCGGAGGCCCGTAGAGGGCGGTTTGCGAGCGCCGGGCGAAGCCACGCCACGAACCCGACCCTGCCATTTTTCGCCGTCCGCGAGAGAGGTCAATTGCCGGCGGCTTGATCGTCGGCCTGCTTCGCCTTGAGGGCCTTCTTCACGGGCTTTTCCTTGGGCGGCTTCTTTTCCGCCGGCTTCTTCGGCGTCGGCTTCGGCTTCGGCGTCTCGTCGCCCGCCGGTTTGGCAACCTTCTTCGGCAGCGGCGGCGGCTTCTTCTCCACAACCTCCTCCTTCTTCACCTTGCGGTCTTCGTCGTGCAGCAGCGGCGTGGTCTGCTCGATTTCATGGAGACACTGCACCATGCCGCTGTCCGTGGCCAGATAGAGGCGATCGGTCCGGGTATTGAACAACTTCAACGGCAGCCGCACGGTGGCCAATTCATCCAGCCGCGACCGGTCTTCAGGTCGAGGATTTGCGTGTTGCCGATGCGGTCGGCGGCATACACCCGCTGACGGCTGGCGGCGACGAAATGGACGATCTCCGGGGCCCACCATAGCTGCTTGCCGCTCTTCGCGTCGAGGCAGAACAGGCCGCCGATCTGAGTGGAGACGAAGACGCGGCCGTCGAGCACGGCGGGCGGCTCGATGACCGGCTCCGCGGCGGGAAACCGCCACAGGACCGCCCCCTGCTCCGACATCGCAAAAACATTGCCGTCGATCGGCGCGGCAAAAATCACGCCCGGGGCGTTGCGCACCTTCGGGTCCGGCGGCAGATACGCCAGTCGCGCCTCGATCGGCGCGGTGGCCTGCAATTCCAACTTGACGGTAAACGCAACCGAATCGCGGCGATCGATGCGGCCGATGGTCACGCAGCCGCGGTCGGTCGGCCAGGCGACGAATTCCTCGTCGTGGTTCTGCGCGGCGATCGTCGGTTGGATCAAGGTCTTTCCCCCCGACTGGCAGGCCAGCGGCGGAATGTATTCCTGGTTGAGGCGAATGTTTTCGCGGCGCTGGGCCTCGGCCGCCGCCTTTTCTTCCGCGGTCATGTCCTTTTTCACCTTCCCCAACTCTTTCGCCGGATCGGCCAACGCGTCCAAGCGATAGGCAATGATCGTTCCACTGGCGGTGGGGACGTAGACGAACTTTTCGCTCAGCGCGGCGCCGTTGCTGGGCGAGCCGTTCACTTGGGCTTGATAGACCACCTGGCCGTTGAAGCGGTTGCAGACGTAAAGCCGCGACCCGTTGACCACGGCCAGCAGGTCCTCGCAGGCCGACAGCGGCATGCTCGGATGCTCGGGCAGTCCGATCTGTTGGCTCCAGAGTTGATGCCCGGTCTCCGCGTCGAGCGCACAGACCGACGCCGCGTCGGTTTGCACGTAGAGCACGCCCTCGTAGAGGAGCATGTCGTTGACGCGCTGGCGGCCGTGGTCCATCTCGACCTGGGCGAGCCAGGAGCGGGTCAGGCCGTGCTGCGCGGCGACGGGCTGGGGGATGATGGCGTCGGCCGCCGCCGCAAACAAGCGTCCGCCGGGAATCAACGTCGCCGCCAGGGCCACGAGGCAAGAAAATCGCCACATCGACAGTCTCCTCTGCGATTCACCACAATGGGGGATTACTCTATCATAATCCAAACGCAGGAAAAAAGCATGCAAGTTGCAAGAAGCGGCGCAAGGTGTTACTGTTATTGAAGATCAGCCATGCGACCGGGGAGCGGAACACTCGTGGAACGCCTCGAATTAGGACCCGACGGAGAGAAGACCGCCCAGGAAATCCTCGGCTATCTCAATTTCTCCTCCGGAGCGGCCGACCCCCGTTTTCTCGCCAACATCAATCGCCTCTTCGCCGAGATCGGCGGCAGCGCCGCGGCCGACGCCCCCGCCGCGCCGCTGCTGCTGGCCGCTTTGCGGCAAACGCTCGCCGAACTGACGGGCCGCTCCGACGCCTTCCGCCAGGTCGATCAGGCCGAGGCCGTCCTCTCGCTGGCCTTCGACCGCCTGCCCCGGGAATATCGCCGCTGGCACAGCGACCTGCTGTTTCATCAGACCGACGCCGCCCTGCTGACCCCCTTCTTCCTCGCCCGCGCGTGCGAAGCCGTGCTCGAGCAGGGCGGACCGTGGGATCAGGGCGAGCGGATCGTCGCCGATGCGATCTTCCAATTGAACGACTACATCGGCCATCGACCGATCGCCGTGCTCCGCTCGCGGCAGAAGATGCAGCCTTACGCCCACGAGTGGGTGCGTCCCGTCCCGCTCTACATCCGCGGCGCGGGCGCGGCCGTCGGACCCTACCACGATCTGATCGAGCGCGCCCTGGCGATCCTCGATGCGACCGATGCCGGACTCTTGCGCGAGGCGATGTTCGATCCGGCGATGTTGGACGAGCTGGCCGTCGATCCGCGGGCGTACGATTTCGATCATCCGGTCAACAAGCGTCCCAACTATCTCTTCGGGCAATGGGACCTTGGCAAGCTGGACAATTCGGGCCGCTGCCGGCGGTTCGTCTTGCAGCAGATTTCCTTGGACGCGATGCTCCAGCGGATTGCCCAACGCAAGGACGTGTCTTACGAGGAGGCCGTCTTCGAGGAGGCGGCCGTGTTGGCGGGGACGATGTTGATGGGCTCGGGGGTCAGCGGCAATCGCCCCGAGGCCCACGACTCGACCGTCACCTTGGCGACGGTCGTGCAGCAGATCGCCCAGTTTCGCGACGAGTTTTACGAGAAGCTTTTGGCGGGGCTGTCGGGAGAGCGTGCGGAGCGGTTGCGGGCGGAGGCGGTGGCGTTGCGGCAGCCGTTGGGCGGCGCGCGGCAGAACTTCAATCAGTGCCTCGCGCGGCGCCGCGCCGAGCAACTGCAATACGTCAACCTCGCCTTGCTCTTCGCCCGCATGGGATACACCGACGCCGCCGCCCGAGAGGTCCGCGCCGTCCCCGTCGCCTCGGCGCGGATGAAGTGCGACATCTACTGCCGGCTGACGACCGTGGAGCGGCAGGTCGAGGCGGGCCAGTGGCGGCGATCGCCCGCCGTGCTCGAAGAAGTCGAGGACCTGCTGCACCGCGCGATCGCATGCGGGGCGCTGGTCGATCCCTGGAACATCTTGGGCTTCGGCGGCCAGTACGGCCTCTTTCCCTCGCCGGAAAACAGCGTCTACGATCACCGCATCGACGACTTGATCGGCATGGTGAGCGACATTTTCGGGGCCTATGTCCGCGTGGAGAAGGAGGCCGCCGCCGCCGGCGACGCCGCCCTGCAGAAGGCCATGTCGCAGCGTTTGCAACGCTTGGCGGTCTGGTGGGATCAATTCGCCAGCACCGAGGTCGGCTCGATCGAGGGCATTTCCGGGCGGGAGACGCGGGAGTCGGCGGATTACGTCGCCGCCGCCCTGGAGGCGTGGCATCGCGCCGGCGCCGACGCCGGCGACCTGGCGTTTTGGCGCGGCCGGGCGGAGGAGTTCCGCTCGCCGAAGGCGTATGCCCTGGTCGTCGACGCGCTGTTGGAGCAGCGCGACCCGGTGGCGGCCATGGCCCTGTTGGTGCAGTGGCTCAGCCAATCGGCGGAGATCCCCCTGGTCGAGGAGAACTATTCGTTCCACGACCTGGCCCTGGATTGGATGGAGGAGTTGTGGAGCCCGGTGGAAGGCGGCGAGAAAAAGGCCCGCGGCGCGGGCGACCGCTGGACGCTTTCGCGGAAGTTTCTCGACTGCATCGAGGCGAATGCGGAGGAGCATTGGCGCGTGCCGCGGTTCGAGATCGGCCCGGAGGAGATTTCCGCGGAGGCTGCCGCCGCCGGTCCCGGCGAGAAGGAAATGGACGAGGGCGAGGAGCCCGGCGACGCGGGGGACGATCTCTTCGGGGCGGCCTACGAGGGGATGACCTATCGCGACAGCACCGACGACGGCTTCGAGGGCGAGACGCTGGAAACCGGCCAAGACCCCAGCGACTTCGAGTTGGTCGGCGAGGCGGAGCGGATTTTCCACCGGTTGATGTTCCTGAGCACACTGGCGCAGTTGTGGAAGATCGCCGCTGTGGCCTCCTCGGCGTCCGCCGCGGCGGCGGGGGCTTCGGAAGACGCTTTCCCCGACCGCGACCAGACGTTGACCGCCTGGCTGGCCCAGGCCGCGGCGAACCGCCGCCAACTGCTGGAATTGCTCGCCGCGGTTCATCGCTACCGCATTCCGCCGCCGCGGAGCACGCAGGAGTCGCTGGTCGAATTCGACCGCCGCCGCGGCGTCAAGGAGACGCTCCTGGAGCAGATCATCGCCGCGGCGGTGGAGACGGGCGACGCCAGCCGGCTGATGCGCGCGGTCATGTCCCAGCCGCCGCCGCTGGAGGAGTTGGAGCCGTGGGAGCGGCCCGCGGAAGAGACCTTTCGGCGCTGGTCCGCGGCGACGCGGCGGCCGTGCGCAAGGGGTGGCCGAAGCTGCTCGTTTCGCTCTCCCGGCAGCCGCTGTTGTACGTCGCCCTGGCCCGCGGCGGCAATCCCTTGCGGATCGTCGCCTCGCGAGCCTCCAGTGCACGCTTCGCCGCTTGCTGGGCTACTTGCCGCGGCTGGGGCTGTTGCAGGAAACCGCGCAGTTGATCCAGACGGTCCAACAGATGGAATCCGGCCATCCGGTCGGCCCCGGGGCGATCACCGAGTTCGACCAGATGTTCAAAATCGGCTGCAAGGCGATCGTCCGCAGCCTGGTCGACGTTGGCCGAGCGTTGGCGGGCGCCTAAGGCCGGCAGCGTGGACCGCCGCGACGCGGAACTGATCGCCTGCCTGGAAAAAACGACGGAAGCGCTGCTCCGCTCCTGGCTGGCCCACAGCCGCGGCGTCCGCCTCTCCGTCCTCGAAACCGTCGCCGACAAGAACCATTGGCGGCAACTGAAGCTCTTTATCGAGTCCTACGGCGGCGATTTGTTCACGCAACGGTTTATGAACCTGGGGAACATCCGCGCGATCCAGCACCAGGGCGTTGACGCCTATTTGGAGTCGCTCTTGGACGACCCCGATGCCGAGGAATCTTTCCGCCTGTTGGCCGAGTTGGATGGGCCGCTCTCGCGCGAGGAAGCCGTCCGCTGGCTCACGCTGGTGGTCGACGCCGTGGTGGAAAACTACGCCGAATACGTCGATTACAACAGCACCACGACCCAGTCCGACCGCGGCGAGATGCTCTACACGCTGTTGGACTATCTGCGGCTGCGGTCGAGCTACGATCGCGTCGCGTGGAACTTGCAGCCGGTGCTCTTGGCGCACGAGGCCCTGGTTCGCGCCGGCCGCGACCGCGCCGCGGAAATCTGTGGCAGCGCCGTGGCGGAGCGGACGGTGGAGATCGCCGAGGAGCATTTGAAGCGGTTCGCCCGCCTCAATCGCCGCTATGGGATGCGGCTGCCGAGCATTGCCGAGCGGCTGGAGGAGCGATTTATTCGCCCTTTGCAGGTCGATCGCCTGTGCGCCCTGGTTCGGCCGGCGATGAAGGAGTTGCACGACGGCGGCGACGTGCCCGGGGCGGCGACGGCTTTCCAGCGGCTGGAGGAGGGAATCGCCGAATTCACCAAGGACGCCGTCGGGGCCGGCTTCGATCTGCCCGGCTGGCTCGAGGCCTTGCAGCGGGAGGTCGATCGCGTCGAGGCCCAGGCCTCCGACGACGGCGAATTGCCCGATCCGGAGCTGCCGATTCCGCAAATTCGCCTCACGCGGGACGAGTTGCGGCGTCAGGTTCGCGCGATCTCCGAGGGGTGATTTTGCGCCCGGTCCCCTCTCCCTCCGGGAGAGGATTAGGGTGAGGGCTGGAGTGGTGCGGGCTCCCCCGTTCGGCTCGCTCTCGCGCCGCGCTTCTTCCGCCGCCACACGCCCGCCGCCCGGTCCCCTCTCCCTCCGGGAGAGGGTTAGGGTGAGGGCTGGAGTGGTGCGGGCTCCCCCGTTCGGCTCGCTCTCGCGCCGCACTTCTTCCGCCGCCACATGCCCGCCGCCCGGTCCCCTCTCCCCCCGGGAGAGGGTTAGGGTGAGGGCTGGAGTGGTGCGGGCTCCCCCGTTCGGCTCGCTCTCGCGCCGCACTTCTTCCGCCGCCACATGCCGGCGGCCAGCCCGATCGCCCCGGCGGCAAGCAGCGTCAGCGTCGCCGGCTCGGGCACGGCCTGGGTGTAAATCGCCACGTCGTTGCCCCCGCTGAGACTTGGCGCACCGCTGTCGCTGGCCTCGTAGGTGATGTACCAATTGAAGCCGTCGAACGTGCCGATTTCGGCTTTGTCGGCGTATTGGAACGTGCCGCTGAGGGCCCCGCTGTTGTTGATGAGGATCAGGATGTCGTTGTCGTTGGGCGTGAAGGCCCCAAAGGTCACATTCAGCGAACCGGCCAGCGAAACGGGCCCGGTGGTCGTCAATTGGTCGTACCCGCTGCCGGCCGCTGTGCCGGACACCACAGCGTTCAACGCGGACCCCGGTTGAAAAGTCACCTGGTTGTTGACGGTGAGGATTTCCGGACTGTCGCCCGGCCCCAGTTCGCCGGCGATTTCCAACGGCCCGCCGATGATGCCGGAGCCGGAGAGCGTCGCCCCCGCGTTGACCATCACCGGGCCGGAGCCCGTGGCCGAGCCGGCGGAGTTGTCGGCCTTGAACGTCCCGCAACTGACGGTGGTTGTGCCGGTGTACGAATTATTGCCGGTGAGGGTCAGCGCGCCCCCGCCGATCTTGTTCAGCCCGCCCGACCCGGACAATTGGCCGGCAAATGTGACCGCGCCGCTGGTGGTATCGACATTTGCATTGCCACCGCTGCCGGTTAGGGTCATAGGCAACGCGGTGGAAAATGCCGCACTTGCCTGAAGCGTTCCGCCGCCGAAGTTGAAGGCAGCGGTTCCGCTTAGTTTGGGTATTGAATCGACAATCAACTCTCCTCCATTGAGATTGTAGGTCCCGACGGAGCGGGTGCCGGCGCCAAGATTGAGCGAGCCAGCCGAATTGGTCCCTCCGGATTGTGTGAAGGTGCCTGTCCCCGCGTCGCCCACGAACATATAGTTATCGTTGGCGGTCAGCGAACCGCCCTTGAGGCTGTAGCTTCCGTTGGCCAAGAAGAGACTCGTTGCAGGTGTTCGTCCCACCGGATTGCGTGAAGGCACCCGTCCCGATATCGCCAATCTCCGTGTCTTGGGTGCTAAGAGAACCGGCACTGAGAATGTACGTCCCGCTTGCGGGAAGGCCGCCAGGGGAGGTGTTGGAGCCCAAATAGAGATAGCCCGAGACGACGTTAGTCCCGCCAGATTGAGTGAAGGTACCCGTCCCGGAGTAGCCCACGTACTCGCCGTACAGGCCGCCGGTGCCTAGAAAGCCGGCGCTCAGGCTGTATGCTCCGACGCTTGTGGAGCTATAGGCCAAATAGAGGACGCTGGAGATGGCGTTGGTCCCGCCGGACTGCGTAAAGGTTCCCGTGCCGGCGTAGCCAACGTACGTGGTGTTGGTGCTATGAGAACCGCCGCCGAGGCTGTACGTCCCGCTGCCGCCAACTGCGCCGTCGGGGTTGCCGCCGAGATAGAGATCGCTGGAGATGGCATTTGTCCCGCCAGACTGCGTGAACGCTCCCGTCCCGGAACAGCCGATGAATTCCTGGGACGCTCCGCTCAAAAGTCCTGTGCCGCTCAGGGTGTACGCTCCCTTGGCGCCGGGTTGGACGCCCAATTCGAGATAGGATATGGCGAACGTCCCGCCAGATTGCACGAAGGTTCCCGTTCCGGAGTCGCCCACAACCGGTTCGTAGACGCGGAGAGAGCCTCCGCTCAGACAGTAGGTTCCATTGCCACTTGAGGTGCTGCCCAAATCAAGGGATTGATAGTAGGTTATCGAGTTGGTCCCGCCGGACTGGGTGAATGTACCCGTTCCGGCGACGCCAACAGATATTCCGTAGGTGCTAAGGGAACCTCCGCTCAGCGTGTACGTCCCGTTGCCACCTGGGTTCTCGCCAAGCAGGAGAAAGCCATACTTCATCGCATTGATCCCGCCGGATTGCGTGAAGGTTCCCGTCCCGGAATAGCCAACGTACTCGACGGTGGCGCCAAAAGAGCCGCCGATGAGGCTGTAGGTCCCGCTACCGGCGGCGCCGCCCAGTCGCAATGTTCCCACCACAGGAGCCCCGCCGGGCTGCGTCGCCGTCGCGCCATTGGTAATCTCCAGCGTTCCCGAACTCAAGCCATTGAGCGTGGTTCCGTTAAATAGCGTGCCGCTGGTCAGGGTAGCCATGTCGAAGTTAAATCCCATGGCCAGGGTTCCGTACGTGCCCAGTGCCAGGGTCGGAGTACTCAGCGTGGACGTGTTGGAGAACCATTCGAACCGCCCGACTCCCGGGTTTGCGCCGACACAAACCTCGCTCCCGGCGCTAAGCATGCCGGTCCCACTGAGCGTGTAAAGGCCGTTCCCCACGGAGCCGACGTACAGTGTGCCGCCAATCGTATTGGTTCCTCCGGATTGCGTGAAGGTTCCCGTCCCAGAGCCGCCGACGTACGTGTCGTTGGCGCCGAGAGAGCCGCCACTGAGGCTGTACAACCCGCTGCCGGGAGTGCTGCCCACGAAGAGAGACGTTGTTATCGCGTGAGTACCGCCTGTTTGTGTAAAGGCACCTGGCCCGGCGCCCCCTACGTCCGTTCCGTAGGTGCTTAGGGAGCCCCCGCTCAACGTGTACGTCCCGTTGCCGCCGGACCCCGAATAGATTGGGTTGCCGCCCAAGGAGAGAAAATCGCCAATCGCGTTTGTCCCACCCGACTGCAAAAACGCCCCCGTCCCGGAGTAGCCAACGTACGCGGACCAGGCGCTGAGCAAGCCGTCACTGAGGCGATACGTCCCCATTGCGCCGGAGTTGTAGCCTAAATAGAGCGCGCTATAGCCAAAGAACGCGTTGGTTCCGCCCGACTGGGCGAAGGCGCCTGTCCCGGAGGAGCCAACGTACGTGGTGTTGGTGCTGAGAGAGCCGCCGGTCATCTGGATAGCTCCGCTTCCCGCGGTGCTGCCAAGGGAGAGGGTGCCACAAGTGGGACCAATCGTCGTGACGTTCGCGGTCCCGCCGTTGCAAACATCGGCATCGGCGATGGAGGTGGGCAGGCCGTTGCTCCAATCCGCCGAATTGGACCAGTCGTCCGTTGAACTAAGGGATTGCCAGCCGGTCGTCTGAGCCCAAGCGAGCGGCGGCGACAAAAGCATAATTACGGCGGCAAGGCTCCATTGCCACACGACCGGTCGCATCCCAACACGACTAACCGCACCGCAGGCCGTGGCGATCGCGCAGAATAGCTTCCGCCGGCGCTCCAATCGGGTCATAGCCATGCCTCGTGCAGGAATCGCCACGCCTTGATCCACCTCGGCGGCTATCGGGCGCGCGGGAATACTGACTCCCCAACAGGAGCAAGTTTTGCGCCATGCTCGCAAATAATGACAAATACAGACGGAAGTTGTTTCCAAGATGTAACTTCCGTGCGACAAAAATTATGCCAGAAATGGCTGCCAGAAAGGAGAATGGTCGCGTTTCGCGACCCTTCGCTGGCTGCAAAGCGCGTCCATATTGTGAGGTGAATAGGACCACCCGGATAGCATATCCGCGGCCGCGATCGCTTCGCTATTGGGGGCTGCCCGCCTACGCCTTTCCCATCGCCTCCCGCAGCCGGGCAATCATCTCCGCGGCGTGGCCGCGGGTCAGACTGACGCGGAGACACGCCTCGCCCTCGGGGACCGTCGGCGGACGGATCGCGGGGACAAAAAGCCCGGCCGCACGAAGACGCGCGGCAAGCTCGGCCGCACGCGCAGGCTGGCCGACAACGATCGGAATGATCTGACTCGTCGAGCGGCCGATGTTCCAGCCGGCGGCCGATAAATCGCCGCGGAGCGATTCAAAAGGTCCCGCCGCCGCTCGGGCTCGCGGGCGACAATGTCCAACGCCGCCAGGGCCGCGGCCGCCCGCCCTCTCTTGTCCCTGATCTCCAATCCCTAATCCCCAATCCCTCTCACTCCACGACCTGCGCGCACGGCGGGAGCGACGCCAAAAAAAGCCGGCCGTAGGGCTTCGTGCGTATCCGCGGATCGAGAATCACCACCATCCCCACATCGTCCTTCGTGCGGATCAAACGCCCAAAGCCTTGCTTCAACTTCAAGATCGCCTCGGGCAATTGATAATCGCGGAAGGGATTGCCGCCGACGGCGCAGGATCGCCTCCAAGCGGGCTTCCAACAGCGGCCGGTCGGGGACGCTGAAAGGCAATCGCGTGATGACGACCGTCTGCAAGGCGCTGCCCGGCACATCGACGCCCTGCCAGAAACTATCGACCCCGAAGAGCACGCCGCGGGGATTCGCTTTGAACTGCTCCAACATGCGGCTCCGCTGCACGCCGTCGGCCTGGTTGTATAAGGCGAGGTCCTGCTCCGCCAGCCAAGGGGCCACCGCCGCCGCCACGCGACGCATCATCTCGTAACTGGTAAACAGCACGAAGGCGTGCCCGTCGCTGCGGCCCACATAGCGGCGAACCATCTCGACCACCTGCCGCTCGTAGCGGGCCGGCTCCGCGCTCGGATCGGGCATCTCCTTGGGCAAGACGATCTGCGCCTGGCGGCGGTAGTCGAAGGGGCTGCCCGTACACAGCGAGTCGGTTTGCAACAGCCCGATGCGGGACTTGAAGAAATCGAATCGGCCGGCCACGGCGAGCGTCGCGCTGGTGAGGATCGCCGTAGGGACTTTTTCGAAGAGTTCCGCGGCGAGGATTGGGCCGACGTCCAGCGGCGCGGCGTGCAACTCGATCCGCTGCCGCTTCCGCCCGGCGGAAATTTCGACCCAATAGACCGAATCCTCCAGCCGCTGACAGCGCCACGTTTCGATTCCCGCCGCCAGCCCGTCGAGCCGGTCGGCAGCCGAGGTCAGGTCCATCTTTTCCTCGGGCTTTTTCACCTCGGCGGCGCCGCGGCGGATTTGCGCGGCCAAGGCGGCCAGGCCCTCGCTCAGGGCGTTTTCGACAATTCTCGGCCGGCGGACGCGGCCGTTGCCCGGCGTCTGTTCGTCGTGCCAGCGGGCGACGGCGGCGAAGAACTCGCCGGCGCGATTGCGGCATTCCCAGGCCAGCTTTTGCGCCTCCTTCATGCGATGGTGCACCAGCAGCCCGCGGTTGGATCGCTCGTTGTACAACCGCCGCAAAGTGAACTCGACCTGACCGCTGGTGATCGACAGTCCGAGGTGCTCGCCGGCGACGGCCTCGATGGTGTGGGCCTCGTCGAAGACCACGGCGTCGTATTTGGGCAAAAGATTCACCTTCTCCCGCCGCAGGGCCAGGTCGGTGAAGAACAGGGCGTGGTTGACGACGAGGATTTGGGCGTTGCGCATCCGCCGCCGGGCGCGGTAGTAGAAGCAATCCTTATAGCGAGGGCAGGCCTTGCCCATGCAGTTGCCGTGATCGCTGGCCACTTCCTCCCAGACGACGGGCTGCGGGCGGAAGTCGAGGTCCGACAACGAGCCGTCGCCGCTCTCTTTGGCCCATTGGCCGATCCGCCGCAGATCGTCGAATTCCGCGTCATCGCTGAAGAGGCTCGTCGCGCGGGCCAGGGCGTTGTCCAGCCGCCGCAGACTGACGTAATTCCGTCGCCCCTTCACCAAAACGGCGGAAAACTCCTGCGGCATGACGCTCCGCAGCAGCGGCAGGTCCTTTTGGATCAACTGCTCCTGGAGGCTGATCGTGTGCGTGGAAATGACGACGCGGCGGCCGGGCTCATTCTCTGCGGCGGGCGCAGAAGCGAGGATCGCCGGGACCAAGTAGGCGAAGCTCTTGCCCACGCCCGTGCCCGCCTCGACCACCAAGTGCCGCCCCGCTTCCAAGGCGGCCTCCGCGGCCGCGGCCATTTCGAGTTGTTGGCTGCGGTGTTCGTAGTTTTTCAGTCGGGCGGCGATTCGCCCCCCCGGTCCCAAGATGTCGGTCGCCTGGCCCATAAACACAGGGTAACACTCCACGGCTGAAGACGGAAGGATGAAGGATGCATGGAGGCAGGATGAACGGGGGGATGGCCTTTCCAGTGTTTCCTCGCGCCGGGCGACGCCGTCCTGTCTTTTTTCATCCTTTCTTTCTTCCGGCGGCCTTGGTATGCTGTTCTGTCGAGCGGGGACCGTCCCCGACGGCGGCGAAATCGCCGCGATCGCGAAACCGCAAGCGAGGGACGCTTCCGTCCGCGCCCAACGACATCTTTTTCCAATCTTCCGCTGCCCCTATGCCGATTGAATTTCGCTGTTCAAGCTGTGGGAAGCTGCTTCGCGTGGGCGACGACGCGGCGGGGCGGCAGGTGCAATGCCCCGCGTGCAAACACATCGGCACGGTCCCTGTCGCCGCTGCCGGCGCGGGAGCGGAACAGAACCCTTTCGCGCCGCTGGATCAGGCCGGGCCGCAGCCGCCGCCAAACCCCTTCCAATCGCCGACGCACTCCGGCGAGCCGCCGCCGAACGCCGACGCCCCCAGCCGCGAGGCGGCTCGCCGTCTCGCCGCGCCGGCCATCGGACTGATCATTGCCTGCTCGTTTTCCACGACCCTCTTCGTATGCCTCGCCGCCCTCTATGCGGTCCTGTTCATTTTGACGCTTTCCGGGCGCGGCTTCGGAAACGCGCCGCCCCCGCCGAACTTTGCGATGGGGTCGGCCATCTTCATTGTCGTCGGCGTTCTCGGCATCCTCCGCGGCGGCTTGTTGATCGTTGGCGCGGTGAAGATGAAGAACTTGGACAGCTACGGCTTGGCCCTGACCGCCGCCATCCTCGCCGTCATTCCGTGTTTCGGCTGCTGGCCGATCGAGGCCCCCTTCGGCGTCTGGGCCTTGGTCGTGTTGAACGATCCGTTCGTCCGGGCGCATTTCGCCGCTGACGCCCCCTATCTTGTAGGAGAGACCGGCTTCGTGCTACGCTAGTCGCAGAAATAAGGCCCCTCGGTCCTCGATCTTGCGGAGGTTCCCATGCCGATTGATTTCCGCTGTCCAAACTGTCAGAAGCTGCTCCGCGTGGGCGACAACGCGGCCGGAAAGCAAGCGAAGTGCCCCGGATGCGGGACAATTTTGTCCGTCCCGTCGCCGGCGGCGGACTTCGATTCCGCGAATCCCTATCAATCGCCACAGGCCGCGGCAGCGTCCACTCCGCCGCCGATCCCCCGCCCGCCGCTTACCGTCCCAAGAGAGCTTGCCTTCGGCGACATCTTCCACCGCAGCTGGACGATTTTCAAGAGCCAGGCGGGGATGTGCATCGGCGCGTGGCTCACTGTAATGGCGATCACGTGGGTCGCCAGCTTCGGGAACGGCTTCGTCCAGGGCGCCGTGAAAGCGGCAACGCGGGACAATCCCGCGCCCGGGGCCGTCGTAATCGTCATCGGAACCATCGTCGTCAACCTCCTCCAGTGGTATCTTCAGATGGGACTGATGCAGTTCATGTTGAAGGTCGCCCGAGGCGAGCCGTTCAGGTTCGGCGACGTGTTCTACGCCGGTCCGCAAGTCCTGCCGTTTTTCGGCGCGACGATCGTCTTCGCTTTGGCCGTCGCGGCAGGCTTCATCCTCTTGATTGTTCCCGGCGTCATCCTCGCCCTGATGTTCTCGCAGGTCCAATACCTGGTCCTCGACCGGCGGATTGCCGTGTTCGACGCATTCTCCGCCTCGAAGCAAATGATGGCCGGAAACAAAGCGAACCTATTCGTGGTCCATTTGTTGGCCGGGTTGCTCAGCATTGCGTTGACGTTGCTCACCTGCGGCCTGGGCATCTTCGTCGTTGGACCGTGCTACGCCTTGGGAATGGCCGTCATTTACCTGACGCTCAGCGGCGAGCCGACGGCGGAGGTGCAATCGCCCTTCGCTCCGCCGCCGCAGTAGCGAATCCCCAACCCCAATCCCGCTTCTGCCATCCCGCCTTACGCGCCGCGGACGGCCCATTGCAGCTCCATCGCCTGCGCCAGGGCCTCTTCGGCCTCGCCCAATTTGCCCGCCCGCTGACAGGTCAGACTCTTCGCCATGAAGCTGAACGGATCGCTCGGCTCCAGCTCGCAGACCCGCTGCGCCTGGGCGATCGCCTCTTCATGCCGCTCTGTTTTGCTGTAGAAGGCGCTCAAGGCGGCGTGGGCCAGGGCGAAGTCGGGCTGGTCGGCGGCCAACGACTCCAGCCGTGCGACCGCCTCGTCCAGCTTGCCCGCTTCTTTCAGTTCGATCGCTTCGTCGTACCGTTGGCTTGCAGTCGGCATGGGAAGAGAGAGGGATTAGGGATTAGGGATTAGGGATTAGGGATTAGGGATTAGGGATTAGGGATTAGGGATTGGAAAACTCGCGAGATCGTAGTTGAGCGCGGACGGAATCGTCGCTCGCTTGCGGTTTCGCGAGTATCGCCAACAGGGGAGCGCTTTCCGCAAGACGTTCCTAGCATCATAGCAGTTGAGGGACGGGGGGGCAAGGATGCGGCCAGGCGGAAACAGCCCCCCCCTGTTTCGTGAAAACAACGTTTTTGTCGTTCCCGAATCGTCGCACCCTCTTTCAGCGGGGTGTTTCCGGCAAAACTCGCACAACCGTTGCGTTAGAACCAAGTGGAAGGGCTTCGCTAACCGATAACAATTTTCAGACCGAGGTAGCGTTTGGGCGCCTCGCCCCGATCCCTGACCCCCTACCACGAGGTTTCTTTCATGCGCATCCACGCGTTGGCGGCGGTTAGTCCGAAAGCGGCACTTGGCGCCGATGTGGAGATCGGCCCCTTCTGCGTCGTCGAAGCGGATGCGGTGATCGGGGCCGGCTGCGTCCTCGAAAGCCGCGTGACGATCAAGTCCGGCCTCGTGCTCGGCGAAAACTGCCGCGTCGGCGACGGCGCCGTCTTGGGCGGCATGCCGCAGCACGTCCACATGCCGGAAAACCCCGGCAAGGTCGTCATCGGCAGCCACAACACGATCCGCGAAAACGTCACCATCCATCGCGCCCTGGCCGCCGACGCGCAAACGACCGTCGGCGACCATTGCCTGCTGATGGTCAACACCCACGTCGCCCACGATTGCCAAATCGGCAACCACGTGATCGCGACGAACAACGCCATGTTGGCCGGCCACGTCGTCGTCGGCGATCGGGCGTATCTCTCCGGCGGCGTCGGCGTACACCAATTCTGCCGCATCGGCGCGCTGGCCATGGTCGGCGGACAGGCCCACATCGTCAAGGACGTCCCCCCCTTCGTGACCATCGACGGCCAGAGCAGCTATGTGGTCGGGCTGAACCAGGTCGGCCTGCGGCGGGCCGGATGCGATCAACAAACCCTGGTGCAATTGAAAGAGGCCTATCGGCTGATCTACCGCAGCGGCCTGATGTGGCGAGACATCCTCCGCCGCCTCCAGGAAGAATTTGCCTCCGGGCTGGCCGCCGAGTTCTACCCTTTCCTCGCCGCCACCACCCGCGGCATCCTTCCCGAACGCCGCATGCCCCCCGGCGCGACGATCAAGTTGCGACCGGCCGAGGAGCCGGAGTTGCGGCTGCGGGCGGGATAGAAGAAGAGGGATTAGGGATTAGGGATTAGGGATTGGAGGATGCGCTCCTCCCCTTCTCTAATCCCCAATCCCTAATCCCCAATCCCTTCTCCTTGACCGGCCGCTGGCGACTGTGTAAAAAGGGCTGCAGGATGGGCGGAGGGGCTATGACGCTACTTACCTTGCGGGTTCTCGACGGGGCGGACCGGGGGCGCGTTTTCGACAACATTCCCACCCCCCTGACCATCGGCCGCGAAGAGGGCAACCCCATCCAGCTCAACGACGAGCGGATCAGCCGCTTTCATCTGAAGATCCAGGAGGACGAAGGGAAGCTGGTGCTGACCGATCTGGAAAGCACCAACGGCACCCGGGTCAACGGCGAGCCGGTGCAGCTTTGGGTGCTCCGGCCGGGGGATGTGATCGCCCTGGGGCGGACGGTGTTGCTCTTCGGATCGCGGGAAGAGATCGCCCAGCGGTTGGCCTTGCTCCGCGGCGCGGACCTTTCCGAGGGGATCACCCTGGAGGCGGAGGAGGTGGGCGAGGGCTCGGGGTCGATCGCGTTGGAGTTCGAGTTGAACTTTGGCGCCCAGCCCGACGCGCAGACCCTCTTGCACACCTTGGCCCCGCCCGACCTGCCCGGCCCGTTGAGCCCCGGCCAGGCCGCCCAACTGGCGGAACTGCTGCAATACATTCAATTGCGGATGCGGGGGTTGGTCGATTCGGTAAAGAAGAGCAAGGGGGAGCGGGTGAGTTTGGAGCAGCGGCAGTGGCAGAATCTCCTCGATCTCTACGGCCGACTGGCCGGCTACTTGCGCTCGATCGGCGAGCCAAGGGAGTGAGGGCGAATTTCCAACGGGAAGCCGGCCCAAAAGGCGGCATCTCAGGGCATTTGCCCTGTTGCTTGCAGCAGTTCTCGGCAAATGTCGAACACGTCGGCCGGATCGTACCCGGCAGGACGGCCGAGACTGGGCTTCCAGTAGCGGCCGTGAGCCAACCAATGTCGGAGGTTGAGGGCGCCTTTGAACTCGGCCACTGCCCGCTTTATCGCAGGATTGACGCCGTGCTCTCGCCAGGTGTTGAGGATGTCCTCTTCGAGCCGGATGTCGCGAATTCCGCGTCCACCGAATGGCTTCCAGAATCGCCCGCCATTAATAACCAGGAACCTACGCGATACAGGATCCTTCATTTTGTTCCAAACCCGTTCGACGAAATCAACCCGCAGCGCCGCTTCGGTGCTGGCGAGCAACCCCAGCATGGTCACTCGAGCCAGTTCGGCGACTTGGTGCGCAAAGTCCTCTTCCAGTTCTTCGCGCGTCTTGCCCACGTAGCGGGATGTGGTCGCGCTGACGGCGCCGACAGGCGCCGTCAGTACGCGGCTCCTCTCCTCGCCGATCAGGGTGCGTTGGAATTCATGCCACTCCCATACTTCTTGTAGGCTCTGCTGCTCGCCGGAAAGGATGTCTGACAGCGGGGGCCGGGTCATGGCCGCATAATGCCTCTTAGCATCTCCGCCAGCGAGTCAACCGCCAGCGGCACGAGGCGGACGGTCGGTGTCCGCGAGATCACAATGCTCCAGCGGTTTTCCCCTTGCCAGACGATCGTAGCCTCTCCGCGGTCACCCTGAACGTCGATGCGTCCCATCGCGCCAAGGATATTCACACCCCTGGGCGAGAAGACGACGTCTTCGTCGCCGACGCGGAGGACAAGCTCCTTGATGCGATACTCACCGACGTCATTTTCCGTCACGCCCTTGTCCCGACGTTTAATTTCCACGTCGGCCTTGGCGCCCTGAAGATAGTCGTTCTCAATAATTCGGAACAAGTCGTTGACCGCCGCAATCCAGGCGTCGCGCTTGGCGCCCCAGTCGGTGTCCGCAGGCTTGGCTTTTTGCTTTTTTTCCCGGAAAAACTTCTGCAACTGATCTTGGGCCATGGAGCACCTTGCTAGCAAAATGGGTTGACGGAACACGGACGCTCGCCAATCTCACATCATCTAAGACTATTGTACCGATCTTAAATGCGTTGGAGCAAGGAGTCGCCCCCCATCACCCCCCCATCCACGACGGCATCTCGCCGGCCGGGGGCAACTTCACCACGCACGCCCGAGTGACGTGCGGCAAGGCGACGATCTCCGCCAACGCCTCCGCCGGCGGGACCGTATCGAGGGCCAAAACGCCCACCGCCTCGCCGCCGGGCCGATTCGTCGGACGCCCCACCGACATCTGCGCGATGTTCACCTGATGCCGGCCGAAAATGCTGCCCACCTGGCCGATCACGCCCGGCATGTCGCGATGGTAGAAAATCATCAACGTCCCGTCGAGATAGCTTTCCAGGCGGCAGCCGCCCTTCTGCACCAAGCGCGGCATGTTGTTGCCGAACAGGGCCCCGGCGGCGCTCGAGGTCTTCACCTCGCTGATCACTTCCGCGGTAATCATCGAACTGAAGTCGCCGGTCTCGACCGTTCGCTCCTCGACCAGCTCGATTCCCCGCTCGCGGAGCAGGACCTCGGAGTTGACGATGTTCACGCCGTGGGCCATGGCGTGCTCCAACAGCCCGGCGGCAAACGCCGCCGAGAGCAGCCGCGTGTCCTTCTTCGCCACCTCGCCCTTGTAGCTCAATCGGCACGCGTTCGGCGGGCAGTGATCGACCTGGGCCAGCAGCAGGCCGAGGCGATAGGCGACGTTCAAATGGCCGCGAAGGGTCTCCAGCGTTTTCGGGTCCAGCGGCGACATGTTCACCGATTGTTTCACCGTGCCGTTGGTGAAGTAGTCGATCAAGAGTTCGGCGGCCTCGATGGCCACGTTGGTCTGCGCCTCTTCGGTGCTGGCGCCGAGATGGGGCGTACAGAGGACGTTGTTCATGCCGAACAGCGGGCTGTCCGTGCAGGGCTCCGTGGCGTAGACGTCCAGGGCGACGCCGCCGAGATGGCCGCTGCGCAGCCCTTCGGCCAGGGCGGCTTCGTCGTAGATGCCGCCGCGGGCGCAGTTGATCAGCCGCTGCGCCCTTCTTCAGCATGGGCACTTCTTTCGGCCCGATCAAGTTCCGCGTCTGGTCGTTCAGCGGGGTGTGGACGGTGAGGTAATCGACCAGGGGGAGCAACTCGCGCGGTTCGGCGACGGTCTGAATGCCCATTTCCTTCGCCCGGACGGCGGAAAGGAAGGGGTCGTAGGCGATGACCCGCATTTCCAGCGCCAGCGCCCGGACCGCCACGGCGTGGCCGATGCGTCCCAGGCCGATGATTCCCAGGGTCTTTCCCGCCAGTTGGGATCCCATGAATTTCTTTCGGTCCCAGCGGTGTTCGACGAGGCTTTGATGGGCGGCGGCGAGGTTTCGCGACAGGCCGAGCATCAAGGCCAACGTGTGTTCCGCGGTGGAATTGGTGTTTCCGCCGGGGGTGTTCATCACGACGACGCCTTGTCGCGTCGCCGCCTGGGTGTCGATGTTGTTAACGCCGACGCCCGCCCGCGCGATCGCCCGCAGGCGATGGTTTCCCTTCAAGGCGTCGGCGGTGATCTTCACGCCGCTGCGGCAGATGGCGCCGTCGGCTTCGAGCAGGGCCTTTCGCAGGTCTTCGCCCTTCAGTCCGGTGCGGACGATGACTTCGATGTTTCCGGCCGATTGGAGCAGATCGAGGCCGTCTTGGGAGAGGTCGTCGAGAACGATGATTGTGGACATAGTGCCGCCTGTGGGGGTTTTTGGACCCTTTTAGCTTAGCAAGGCGGCGGATTTCGGCAAGTGGCCAGGGGGGCGAGAAAAAGGACTGAAAATTAAGAACGTGGGGGGCGTTGCGCGGCACTGGCTGTGCCATTGCCTGCCACTGCCTCTGCTGCCGAAGCCACCCAGAATGGCCGTCCCAAAACTCGCAACGCGAACGAGCGAGTAGGCCTCACCGCAGCGGATTCGCCGGGCCGCTGGCCGTCTCCACCGGGCCGGCCGGCGGGGTCCAGATGTTGTTGTTGACGACCGGGGCGCCCTGCAAGGCGGCCACGCGACTGGCCACCGCCGGCTGATTGGGGTCGTGATAGAGCGAACGCTGATAATTCGCCAAGGCCTGGCAGCAGTCGCCCGACTCCTCGCGAATCTTCCCCATGGCCGCCAACGCCCGCGGATTGTCCGGCTCGACGGTCAAAGCCTCCAGTAGGTGATTCTTGGCGGCCTCGCGATTGCCCAGCTCCTCCTGCAGGCGGGCGAGTTCGATCTTCGGGTCGGCCAGACCCGGCTGATGGTCCGCCCAGCCTTCGACGAGGTGGAACGCCTCTTTCGTGCGGCCCTGTTCCATCAGCAAGACGGCCAGGCCGCGATAGCATTCCGTGTGGTTCGGGTCGCGGTCAAGGCATTGGTTGTAGGCGGATTCGGCCTGGGTCAATTCGCCCGGGCGGTTTTCCAGCCGGGCCAGCCTATGGTGCGTGGCGGCGAGGTTGTAATAGGCGTCGGCGTTGCCGGGGTCTTCGTAAGCGGCCTCCTGGAACTGCTCCAACGCCTCGTGGAAGCGGCACATCTGGAAGAGTTGCACGCCCTCGGCATTTTGCGCCGTGGCCGCCCACGTGCTACAACCGCCCGCCGCAGCCAAGCCGGCGAGCACGAGAATCCCCCACGCTGCCCAAACTCCGTCATTCCGCGCGAATCCAAGAACTCGGCGATCTCGCGCGAATCCAAAAGGCTCGTGATTCAGGCCAGGGCGGAGGGACATGTTTTGGCAAAGGGAAGTAGGGATGTTCCCGTTTCCGCCCCTTCCGCAAGGCAAGGCCCCCGAGAAGGACGGATGGGCAGGCGGAGGATAGCCATTCCGCCAGATCAAGGCAAGGCCGATTTCCGACGTTCGCGGCGGCGGGGAATGGAACGTTTCTCGGCGATTCCCCTCACCCCTACCCTCTCCCGGAGGGAGAGGGGGATCGTTTACACACGCACGCCACTTTGCAAGCGGCGGGTTTCCTCTAGAATACCAAGTTGTGCCATCGGCCGAGCAGCAGAGAATCATCGCCATGGAGGCCTCGTTTCTTCACACCCCGTTGCACGACTGGCATGTGGCCAACGGCGGCCGCATGGTGGGCTACGCCGGCTGGGCGATGCCCGTCCAATATACGTCGATCATCAATGAACACCTGGCCACCCGGGCGCGGGCCGGGATCATCGACATCTCTCACATGGGACGCCTGCGGTTCGAGGGGCCCGGGGCCGCCGTCTTCCTCGCCGAACTGCTCACCCGCCGCGTCGCCGACATGGAACTCGGCCAAATCCGCTATTCGCTCGTGACCAACGACGCCGGGGGGATTCTCGACGACGTGCTCGTCGGCTACTATCGCAACGCCCACGGCCAGCCGTTCTATGTCGTCGTGGTCAACGCCGCGAACCGGCGGAAGATCGTCGATTGGGTCGCGTCGCACTTGCCTCCGCAGAGGGCAGAGGCCCCGGGGCGCGAGGTCGTCTTCAGCGACGTCAGCAGCCTTTGGGCGATGCTGGCCATCCAAGGGCCGCAGAGCGTCGCGATCCTCCAGCCGCTGATCGACGTGGACCTCGGCGCGATGCGGTATTATCGCGGCGGGCTGGTGCAGATTCTCCATCCCGCGGCCGAGCGGCAGGGCGGCATCATCAGCCGCACCGGCTACACCGGCGAAGACGGTTTCGAGCTGAGCGTCGGCAGCGACATCGCCCTGGGCGTGTGGAAAGCGGTCCTCGAACAAGGCGAACCGCTGGGACTCGCGCCGACCGGGCTGGGCGCCCGCGACACCCTCCGCCTCGAGGCCGGCATGCCCCTGTACGGCCACGAACTGAGCGAACAGATCGATCCGTATCAGGCGGGCTTGGGCTTCGCCTGTCACCTGGCGGGCTACGATTTTCCCGGCCGCGAGGCCTTGCGGCGGATCGCGCATGCGCCGCCCGCCGCGGTCCGCGTCGGCCTGGAACTGCGCGGCCCCCTGCGCCGCGCGAAGGACATCCCATCTGCAAGGACGGCCAGCCGGTGGGCCGCATCACCAGCGGCACTTTCTCGCCGAGCCTGAAAAAGCCGATCGCCATGGGCTACATCCGCCCCGACCTGGCCGCGCCCGGCACGGCGGTTGCCGTCGATGTTCGCGGCCGCATGGAGGAAGCGCACGTCGTCGAACTTCCCTTTTATCGCCGCAATCACAAAGGAGCGAAGAAGTGACCCCGGAAACGCTGCGCTATGCGAAGACTCACGAATGGGTCTGCTTGGAAACCGCCGCCGACGGCAGCCAACTCGCCACCGTCGGCCTTTCCGATTTCGCCGTCAAGGCGCTGACCGATCTGGTGTTCGTCGATCTGCCGCCGGTCGGCCGCCGGGTTGTCGCCGGCGAGCCGCTGGGCGAGATCGAATCGGTCAAGGCGGTCAGCGACATTTACAGTCCCGTCAACGGCGAGGTGACGGCCGCGAATTCGGCGATCGCCCAGGACCTTGCGCGGATGTCCGAGGACCCTTTCGGCGACGGCTGGCTGGTGAAGATTCGCGTCGGCGACGCGGCCGGCCTGGCCGCGCTGATGGATTATGCGGCGTATCAGAAGCAGTGCGCGGAGGAGGGCGGCGGGGATTAGGGATTGGGGATTAGGGATTAGTTTCCAGCGCGATCCCGAGCCTCCCCGGCGATATCGTCGTTGCGAACTCCTGCAAGGGAACGACGCTGCGCGATTGACAGCCGGTTGTGGCGGCACTGTTTTGGAACCGCGTGCGCGGGAACGTTGAACGCCGTATAATTCGAGAAGAGGCAAAATCCATGCGTGCGACATTCTGCTTTCTGGTCCTCTTCGCCGGCCTCTGCGCCCTGCTTCGCAGCGGCGCCGGACGTCCCCAACTGGTTCAAGCCTGACCCGAAGAATCCCTACGCAATCTTCGACGCTTGGCGGCGCCTGAGCACGACCGAAGCTGCGCTGTACTTGGACGAAGGCTGGTATGTCTTCGCCGGCGTGCTCCGGGACGAGGCTGGGAAACCGATTGCGAATTGCCCCTTGGAAATCGCCTACGAGTACGCTACATGGGATAGTGGTGAACCTCTATTTGCCGATCTCAGGACGGACAAGGACGGGTTGTTCATAATCTACTCGCCGCCGCCACCGGTGCCGCCACAAAACAAAACGGGCGAAGTCCCCCCCGACGAGGATGATCGCGGGCCCGTCTTCTACGCCGCGCCGGGTTGCCCGTTCTCCCCGCTAGCACTGCGATTCGGGCACGAAAACCAAAAGTTCAAGGAATGCCGTGCCCAGGCAATCACCGTTTCGGATGAACGCCAATTCTTCATCCTCACCTGCCCGCGGCAGAGCACTTTCAATGAGGGCGAGTTCCGCACGTTTGTCGAAAAGCAGCGGGCCGCGTGGAAGCCGCGGCCGGCATGTCGCGCGCCTGCGCCGCAGGCCTGGCATGGGTCGTACGCCAATAACGTTCGCGATTTGTACGGCAAAGTCGAAAAGTATAAGGTCCGGCTGGTTTCGCAAAAGGGCAACGCAATCCCTGGCGCTGCCGTTCAGTACACGGCTTGCGATCGCATGTGGATCGACAACGCCCAGACAGTGTTCACAGACAAGAACGGCGAATGCACGCTGCTTGAGCAGCTTCTGGCCCGTGAGAAAAAAGCGTATTATGACGCGATCGATAGGTACCTTTCGGTTAGCGCCGCGGGCTGCGCCGCGGGTCCCGTTTCGCCAAATCTAAAGAAGGGGGCGGTGAACGTGATTACGGTGGAGGAGGGCGCGACGATCCATGGACGGTTGGTTGACTGGAACGGGAACCCAAACTGTTCCGGGGGCGTTTACCTTCGCTTCGTCGGCGGCTGGGTGCGCTTGCCGGGACCGACACCCTCACCGCGCCGGACGGCACGTTCACGATTGATGGAATCATGCCCGGGCAGCCGTTCACGATAGACGCCTCCCGTTGTCCGGTTTCCTTGCCCATGACCCTTAAACCGGGGGAAATCGTGAAGGGAATCGTGTTGACCGAATCGCAACCCGCCGCCCTGCGGGTTGCGATCGTTGATGAGTCCGGCAAGCCCTTGCGAGGCCTCGGGGGGGCCGCCTTTCTTGACCGATCCGGGCAGGGCCGCTACGGCTGGGGCGACGGGAGTCGATTCGGGATGTCATACCTGAACCCCAACGACCGTTTACATATCGAGGCGGGCGAGCCGGGATACGAAAACTACGTCGGCCCCGAATTAACGCTGAAGCCGGGTGAGATGCGTTTCGTCAAAGTGGTGTTGAAGAAGGAAGCTGCCCCAGGGCAGAAATAAAACCATCCTTTATCCTTTTTCCAATCCCCAATCCCCAATCCCTCTCCCCGATGCCCTATTTCCTCAACACCGACGACGAACAACTGCGCGATGCTCGCAGCGATCGGGGCGGACTCGATCGACGAACTGTTCGCAATGATCCCCGCCGAAGTGCGGCTGGGCAGGTGCTCGATGTGCCGGCGGCGATGGGCGAATTGGAATTGACCGCGCATGTCGGTGCGCTCGCCGGCCGCAACGTTTCCGCGGAACAGGCCGCCTGCTTCCTCGGCGGCGGGGCCTACGACCACTTCATTCCCGCGGTGGTCGATTTCGTCGCCTCGCGCAGCGAATTCTACACCTCCTACACGCCCTATCAGGCCGAGGTCAGCCAGGGCAACCTCCAGGCGCTGTTCGAATACCAGACGCTGGTCGCGCAATTGACCGGCATGGACGTGGCGAATTCGAGCCTTTACGACGGCGGCAGCGCCGCGGCCGAGGCGGTGCTGATGGCCGTCCACGCGACGCAGCGGAGCGGCCGGGTGGTCGTCGCCGGCAGCGTGCATCCCGAATACCGGCAGATTCTCGCCACCTACCTCGGCAACCTCGGCGTCGAATTGGTCACGGTCGCCGCGGCCGACGGCGGCGTCGCGCCCGCGGACATGGAAGCGGCGGTTGACGAGCAGACGGCCTGCGTGCTGGCGCAGCATCCGAACTTCTTCGGCTGCCTGGAAGACATGCCGGCGATTGCCGCGATCGCGCACCGCCGCGGGGCGATGCTCGCGGCGATCTTCGACCCGATCAGCCTGGGGCTGCTGGCCCGGCCGGGCGATTACGCCGCGGACATCGCCGTGGCCGAGGGGCAATGCCTCGGCAACGCGATGTCGCTGGGCGGGCCGTACCTGGGGATGATGGCCTGCCGGCAGGAGTTTGTCCGCCGCATGCCCGGCCGGCTCGTCGGCCAAACCGTCGATCGCCGCGGCAAGCGCTGCTGGGTCTTGACCCTGCAAACCCGCGAACAGCACATCCGCCGCGACAAGGCGACAAGCAACATTTGCACCAACCAGGGGCTGTTGGCCCTGCGGGCGGCGGTCTATTTGGCGTCGCTGGGGGCGGCGGGTTTGCGGGCGGTGGCGGAGGCGTGTCTGCACAAGGCCCGCTACGCCGCCGCGCGGATCGCCGCGCGATCCGGGTTGGCCCCGCGGTTTGCCCGGCCGACGCTGAAGGAATTTGTCGTTCGCGTTCCCGGCGGCCGCGTTCGAGGAGTTGATCGCCGCCGGATTGCGGCAAAACATCTTCGCCGGCGTGCCGCTGAAAACATGGCATCCGGAATTGGCCGATTGCCTTTTAGTGGCCGTGACCGAGAAACGCACGCGGGCGGAGATCGACCGCCTGGCGGAGCTTTTTGGATGACGCGATGGAAAAAATACAACCGCAGATCGGCGAAGAAGACAGGAAGGCGGCCACAGATGAACACGGATGAAACACGGATGAGGACAAATATCTGCTTCTTCTCTGTGTTTCATCTGTGTTCCATCCGTGGCTTCCTCCCTTTGTTCTTTTCTTCGTCCCCGGCGTGAATGCTTACCGACCGACTTGATTATGCCATATACTCAAGCGACGAAACTGCTCTTTGAACTCTCCAAGCCGGGCTGCCGCTCGCTGCACTTGCCCGCACTGGATGTGCCGCGCCAGGCGATAGAAAAGCTGCTGCCTGCGGCGGCGTTGGCCGCGGCGCCGCCGCCGCTGCCGGAATTGCCCGAGCCGGAAATCGTCCGCCATTACGTCAACCTCGCGGCGCTGAACATGTCGGTGGACGCGAACTTCTATCCGCTCGGCTCCTGCACGATGAAGTACAATCCGAAACGGAACGAGCGGTTGGCCGCTCTGCCGGGGATGGCGGCGCTGCACCCCTATCAGCCGCAGGAGACGCTGCAAGGCATTTTCGAATTGCTCTACGCGGGGCAACAAATGCTCGCGGAAATCGCCGGCCTGGAAGGCGTCTCGCTGCAGCCCGCCGCCGGCGCCCACGGCGAGCTGGCCGCGCTCTTGGTCGCGGCGGCCTATTTCCGCGACCTCGGCGAAGATCGCTCCGTCGTCCTCATTCCCGACGGCGCCCACGGCACGAATCCGGCCAGCGCCGTCACGGCCGGTTTCCGCGCGGCGCCGGTGAAGAGCACGCCGGAAGGATTCGTTGACGTTCGACGACCTGGCCGCCCATCTCGATCAGCGCACGGCCGCGGTGATGATCACGAATCCGAACACCCTGGGGATGTTCGAGCCGCGGATCGTCGAGATCGCCCGGCGGGTACACGACGCCGGCGGGCTGGTCTACCTCGACGGGGCGAACATGAACGCCATTTTGGGCATCGCCCGCCCCGGCGATTTCGGCGCCGACCTGATGCACTTCAACCCGCACAAGACCTTCAGTGGTCCGCACGGCGGCGGCGGCCCCGGGGCGGGGCCCATCGCCGTCGCCGCCAAGTTGGCCCCCTATCTCCCCGCGCCGATCGTCGTCCGCACGAAGGACGGCTATCGCCTCGACTACGATCGGCCGAAGTCGATCGGCCGCGTGCGGAGCTTTTTGGGCAACGTCGGCGTACTCGTGCGGATGTACTGCTACCTGATGACCCACGGGCCGGAGGGCCTTCGCCGCGTTGCCGAAAACGCCGTGCTCAACGCCAACTATCTCCTGGCCCGGCTGAAGCACATCCTGCCCGCGCCGCAGGGCGACCGCTGCATGCACGAGTTCGTCCTTTCCGCGGCGCGGCTGAAGGCCCAGCGGGGCGTGGCGGCGATGGACGTCGCCAAGCGGCTGCTGGACTACGGCTTTCACGCGCCGACGGTCTATTTTCCCCTGATCGTCAAGGAAGCAGTGATGATCGAGCCGACGGAGACGGAGAGCAAAGCGACGTTGGACGCCTTCGCCGAGGCGCTGTTCCGCATCACGGAGGAGAACCCAGAGACGCTGCACGACGCCCCGCACACCACGCCGATCAGCCGTCCGGACGAGGTGCATGCGGCGCGGCAGCCGCTGCTGAGGTGGAAGGGGAAATGACGCGGAATCTCACCCCCTGCCGCCTGCTGATCGACCCGCCGGGCGACGGCGCGTGGAACATGGCCGTCGATGAAACGCTGTTGGAATGGGCCGCGCGGGAAAATGCCTGCTGCTGGCGATTCTACCAGTGGAAAGAGCCGACGCTGTCGCTGGGATATTTTCAAGAGTATGCAGGCCGGTTCGAGCATCCGGCCAGCCGCGGCTGTCCCGTCGTGCGGCGGCTGACCGGCGGCGGGGCAATCCTGCACGACGCCGAACTGACCTACAGCCTCGTCCTGCCCGCGGGCCATCCGCTTACCCGGCGGCGAGAGTCGCTCTACGAGGCGGTCCACGAAAGCCTCATCGAGACGCTCGCCGACTTCGGCGTCGTTGCGGCGCTCTGCCGGCCGAGCGGCGGGAGACCGGGCGAGGAACCGCTGCTCTGCTTCCAGCGGCGGGCCGCCGGCGACGTATTGGCGGGGACGACGAAAGTGGCCGGCAGCGCCCAGCGTCGCCGCCGGGGCGCCGTGCTCCAGCACGGAAGCGTCCTGTTGGGTCGTTCGCCTGCCGCCCCGGAACTCGCCGCCCTGGAGGACGTCGCCCAGAAAGCGTTCGCCGCCGCCGCCTTGGCGGCTGCGTGGCTCCCGCGGCTGGCCCCGCGGCTCGCCGTGGCCTGGGCCCCGGGTGGGCGATCGCCGGAAGAGGAGCGTCGCGCCGCCGAACTAGCCCAGTGCCGCTACGCCTGCCCCGAATGGACGCAAAGGAGGGGGCGGTAGGCGACGCCGGACGGCGCGAAAGCCATTGACCTTGGCTCTTAAAGCGATTACATTGTAAGGATGGAGGCGAAGCTTATTGTCGTCGGCGGCAAGCAGGCGGGGAAAGAAATCCCCGTGTCCGGGCCGAGCTTTGTGATCGGCCGCGCGGAGGAGTGCCAGATGCGCCCGCGGAGCGACCGCGTCAGCCGCCGCCATTGCGAGAATTTTTCTCGACCAGGGGCGGGCGGGGGTTCGCGATTTCGGCAGTAAGAACGGGACGTTCGTCAACGACGAGCGGTTGCAGGGCGAACGCGAACTGAAAAACGGCGATCACCTCAAGGTCGGCCCGCTGGAATTCGAGATCCAGTTGTCCGTGAGCGTCAGCGGGAAGAAGAAGCCGAAGGTTCACAACGTGCAGGAGGCGGCGGCGCGGACGGTCGAGTCGGCCCCCGGCGACGAGTTGGACGTCAGCAATTGGCTCGAGGACGAAGACGAAGAAGCGGACGAGCTGATGGAGACGCATTCGGTTCCTTCCGCGCCCACGCCCGCTCCCGCGGCGGAAAAGCCGCCGCAGAAGGCGGCCAATCCCGCCGCGGCGAAGTGGGACGACGAGACGAAGAAAAAGCGGTCGTTCCTCAACAACGAGCCGGAGAAGAAGAAAACCGGCGGAAGCAGTCGCGATGCGGCCGCCGACATGCTCAAGCAGTTTTTCCATCGCCGGCCGTAAACGGTCCGCCGATCGAACCATCGCCAAACTCCCGGCCGAGTTCCCCGCGGCGTCGCATCACGTGAAACTATGAAGGCTCGTCCAACGAAGAAATCGGCCGCCCTGCTCGGACTGGCTTTCGACAACGAGGACGAGCAGACCCGCATCACGCGCGGAAAGAATTTCCTCCTCTGCGGCGGCAGTCGCCAGACGCACGCGGCGATGCAGGAGACGGCGGTGAAGATCAACGAGCGGCTCGACCAGCGGGGCAAGCGTCTGGAAGACGTGTCGATCGGGGAACTTCGCGAGATCTGCCGCGACATCCGCGATTCGGTCGGCCAAGAGTGATCGCGCTCGCTGGGCAAAGCGGATTTCGGCCGGCCGAATTGGGCCGCCGAAGCGGAGAACGAATCGACCCGATCGCGATCAGCCGATGATCCGCTTCCAGCGGTCGAGGTTCCACTGCACCTTTTCCGCCGGACTCATCTTCGCGAAGTCGGGCGTCGCGGCCGACGCATTCCGCGGCGCATTCCGCCGCGCAGGCGCTTTCGCCGCCGCGCCGCCGCTGTAGCTCGTCGCCGTATCGGTGCGTTGCAGGTCGTCGGCCAAGGCGCGTTGCGGGCGAATTCCCAGCTTCTGCAGCGCGCCGTGATACGCCTTGACCGCCTCGGCGGGCCCCAACTGATCGTCGGCCACGGCGCGGAGGCATTCGACGAAGCTCAACTGGTGCTCGGCGTTGTTGATCTTCCGGCCGTAAAGGGCGACCCGCGCGCCGTATTTCTTCGCCTCCCACAGCATGTCGAAGGCGTCGAACGTCGTCCCCGCCCCGCCGCCGAGAATGCCGACGATCAGCGAAGCGTCGTACCGGGCCAACGCCTCCATCGCCGCCGGTCCATGGTAAACGATCTTCAAGAACACCGGCCGTCCGCGGCGGGTCACGCCGGCCAGGCGCGCGCGATGTTGTCGTTGATGAACCGGGCGAGATCCGCCGGCGGATGCTTGCTCGCGTTCGGATCGAAGACCTCCAAAAAATGCCGGAAACCCTTGCCCTCGGCTTCGATGCGGAACGTCCGATAGGCTTCCAGGCTGCGGTGGTCGAGATCGACGTCGTTGTTGAAGGTGACGGAATAGAGCCCCAAGTCGGCCCCCAAGCGACGCTCGCTGGCCGCGCACTCCGCCTTGCCGCACTGGATTTGGTCGATCGTCGCCGTGCGGAAGGGCTGCGACGGCTGTTGCGAATAGCGTCCGCTGCCGCTGGCCAGCCAGATGTCCGTCGTGTCGTTGGCGCGGACCGCCGGCGTCACGCGGCTGTTTTCGAACAATCGCTCATTGATTGTCAACACCTCGTTCGAGCTGGCGCTCATCAACATGATGTCCACCAGCCCTTGGGCGGTAATCTCGCGCATCAGTTGGCGGTACTCGGCCAAGGTGCGGAAGCGGGCTTCGTCGGCGTAATGTTCCGGACTGCGGCCCGGCGCGGCCAGCCCGAACGCCATGTCCGCGTCCTTCGCGTCGGCAAGAACAAAGTCGCGACAGGAGGGATCGGCCAAAATACGGGCGAGCTTGCGATCGAGTGATTTTTCCATCAGGGGCTCCTCTACTTCACAAGTGTGCGTTCCTTAACCGCAAAAGTCAAGCGGCCGGACGCCGCCGCAGGCGGAAGATAGTTGCGGGTTTTTGCGAGTTTTCTTGAGCATTTTCGCCGTTTTTCGGCTCAGTCTGGCCGGCGCGGCGAAAAATCATTCGCCGGCAGGCCGGCCAGTCATCGCGCGGATCGCGGGGTAAAGCTCTCGATAGGCGGCGAAACGCTCGTCGTACATCGCCGCCCGGCGCGGATCGGGCTCGATCACCTGGCAGGGCTTCACCCAAGCGCCGGCCAACGCGCGCGGCTCGGCCCCGGTGTGCGCGATGCAAGCAAGCATCGCCGCGCCCAAACAACCGGCCTCGGTCACCGCCAGCGTCGTGATCGGACGGTTGAGCACATCCGCCTTCAGTTGGGTCAGGGCCCGGCTCTTCGCGCCGCCGCCAATGGCGCGAAACTTGCCGATTCGCAGCCCCGCGCGATCCAAAACATCGACGTTCAACCGCATCTCCAGACACACGCCTTCCAACAGCGCCCGCAACACCTGGCCGCGCGTCGTCGTCAGCCGCAGGCCGACGATGGCCGCGGGCGTCTTCGCGTCGAAGTAGGGAGTGCCGGAGGGGGTGAAGTACGGCAGCGCCAAGAGATCGGTCGGTTCGGCCGCCATGCCGCGGAGAATCAGATCGTAGGGATCGCCGCCGGTCCTGGCGGCTTCGGCGATTTCCATTTGCGCCCACTGGTCGCGGAACCAGCGGAGCAGGTTTCCGCCGGTCAAACTGAACGCCACGGTGGTGTACATGCCGGGGACGGCATAGTCGTAGGTGCAGAGGTTGGCGCGGAAGAGCGATTCGTTGAAGATCGGCCGCTCGAAGGCGGGACAGATGCACTCGACGCTGCCGGTGGCGTACATCGCCCGGCCCGGCTCGACGATCCCCGCGCCGAGGGCCCCGCAAGGTTGATCGTGTCCGCCGGCGACGACTTGTACATTGCCGGGCAAGCCCAATTGCCTGGCGACGCTGGGAGCGATCGAGCCGACGACCGTGCCCGAGGCGACCGGCGGCGCCAGCCGCGAAGCCTCCAGGCCGACGGCGGAAAGGATCTCCGGCCGCCAGGCGTGCGTGCGCACGTCGAAGAGCATGGTTCGTCCGGCCAGGGGCCAACTGATCGCCGGTTCGACGCCGAGGCGCCGCTGGATCAACTCCTCGAAGCAGTAAAACTTCGCCGCCGCCCGCCAGATGTCCGGCCGATTTTCGCGGAGCCAGAGCAGTTTGTACAGAGTGAACATGGGATGCGGCGTGTGCCCGGTGAATTCGTACAGCCGCTGGGCCCCGAAGGAGCCGCTGAACGCGGCGACCAACGGCTCCGCGCGCGCGTCGCAGGAAACCATGCCGTTGGCGAGGATGCGGCCGTCGGCGGCCAGCGGCGTGAACGCCTCGCCTTGAGAGGAGATTCCCAAGCCGATCGCGGGATCGTCCGGACGGGCGGCCGCCGCTTCGCGAATCACCGCCAGGCAGCCGTCGCAGACGCGCTGGGAGTCGATTTCCGCCCAACCTGGTTGGGGAGTCAAGAGCGGGTATTCGCGCTGGGCCTGCGCCAACAACGTCCCCTCGGCGTCGAACAGCGCCGCTTTGCAGCCGCTCGTGCCGATGTCGAGTCCCAGGTAACTCAAGGCTGCTTCCTAAAAAAACTCTCCGCCGTTCAACGCGCGCGGGCGGCTTCGTCGATCATCGCGTAAAGGTTCTCTTCGGGCGTTTCGCCGCCCACCTGATCGCCGGTGCCGACGATCACCCGCGGGTTGCCGGCAAAGGCCGCGAGAATTTCGCGGACTTCGCGGCGCACGTCGGCCGGTTTGCCGCGGATCAATGTTTCCACCGTGTGGACGTTGCCGTTCATCGTCGTTCGGCCGCCGAGCAGCCGGGCGACCTGTCGCAGCCCGTCAAGGCCGACAACGTCGCCGCCGGGCGGACGCTCGAAGGGACAGACGCAATCGACGCCGATCTCGGCGAAATCGGCCACGGTGTCCATGCACTTGCCGTGGAAGTGGATGTGCAGCAGCCGCCCGTGGCGATGCACTTCCTCCGCCACGGCGCGGATGCCGGGTTTGTCCCAGCGCCGCCACATTGCGGGGCCGAGGAGCGAATTGCAGCTCCACGAGCAACCGATGCAGAGGCTTTCCAACGGCGTCTTTTCACAAATCACCCGCGCCATGCGGACCATATAGTCGCAATGCCGCTTTTGCAGTTCGAGCAGCTTGGGGAGCAGCTCGGGCTCGGCGAAGTCGAACACGGCGGTCTGCAAGCCGCCCGCCCGGGCGCCGGCGTAGAAATCGAAGAACGGCACGCCCAGCCATGCCTCGAGAAGATAGGCGTCGCCGACCTCGCTCCACGCCTTGCAGACGCCGCTCAAGTCGGCCTCCTCGGGAATGCCGCCCAGCGCGGCGCACTCCCACGCCGGCAAGTCGCGCGCCAAATCCTTCAGCGGCCGCTCCACGACCCAACTGGGCTCCTTGCGGTGGAAGCGCGACGACTCGCTCAGCGCGCCGTAGGGGGTGTTCGTCGTCGTGCGAACTTCGAGCGCGTCGTCGTCCACCCAGCTTTCCTTCGCCGCGCGCGTCACATCGGGGACGGGCGCGTTGAAAAAGGTTATCCCCCAACCCTCGCAGCCGAACCGCGCGAATGTGGCCTTCAGCGCCTGGTGAAAGGGAACTTCCCGCTCGAACTGGATCATGTCCACGCCGAGCGTTTTCGCCGCGTAATAATACCAGAACTCCGGCGCCACGGCCGGCCGGTCGCTGGCCAGCCCGCGATAGGCGTTGAGCATGCGTTGTTTGCCGGTCATCTTGCAACGATTCACGCTTGCGAGGCGCGGACGAAGGGGCAATGCTTCTTGTAATCGTCGTAGAGGAGAAAGCGCGGCTCGACGTCTTCTTCAATCGCCGCGAATCTCCCCACCTTTTCATAAAAACGGTTGTCGACATAGTCGTCGTTGACGCGGCTGACCTCGCCGACGAGAATTTTTCCGCTTCCTTTTTTTCCCCAGAACTTGTGATACAGCCGCGTCGGCAGGGTGATCGAATCGCCCGGCTTCAGCACCACCGCGCCGCCCGCGCTGACCGTCGCGCGCACGCCGTCCATGCTGGCGACCACCGGGGTCGCGGCGTCCAACTGTTCGTCGGGGGTCGAGTTCCAGAGTTGGATGACCAGCTCCCCGCCGCCGCGATTGATGATGTCCTCCATCTTCTGATGATGAAAATGGGTGGGCGTCACTTGCTCTTCATCGACGAGGAGGATTTTTTCCGCATAGCTCTTGCCAAGCCCCTGCTTCGCTTCCGCAAACGTCCCGTTGCGAATCGTGATGATCGCCAGGCCGATCTTCTTGTAGTCCCCCGATCCGAAATCGGTAATGTCCCAGCCGAGCTGCTGCGCCGACGATCTCGCGACACTCCTCCCCCTTGGTTTGCCAATCCTTCCAGGTCCAGTGGGCGAAGGGGGGAGGAGAAACTTATGCCGCTTTTCGACGAACTCCAACGATTCTTCGATAATCCGGTTGACTTCCGATCGTTTCACAATGGGTTCTCCAAATAGAAAATGACGACTTTCCGTGGATTGCAGGGTTCGCTCATCGCTGTTTGAACAGCACGCCGTAGGGCAACGCGGCGGAGGGAACGAAAACCGGATTTTGCTCGGCCTTGCCGTCCCAGCCAAGACATTCCCAAGGTGCGCCGTGCGGCGCGCCTTTGCGGAAATCGCCGCTGCGCAATTGCCCGATGTACTCGTCGAACACGGCCGCCGCCCGACGCGGACGCTCGCGATCCAAAACGGCGATCAGCCAGCCGATGGGCGTGTGCCAAAATGCGCCGTTTTGATATCGGTTGTGGGGGGCGATGGTTTTTTCCCAGGCCGTCGTCGGCGAGGCGTCGCGATTGATCGGCACGTGCCGCAAAGTCGCCTTTGCAGAGAATCTGTCCGGTTTCCAGGTCTTGAAGGGCTTGATCGACGGCCCGTTTTCGCACTGGCGGCGATAAGACGTTCGAGGTGCAGCGCGTAGAGCGTGCCCCAAACGTCGGCTTGGCCGGAGACGCCCGTGGCGGCGCGCAGCCAGCCGCAATCCTCTTGATCGCTGGCGAAGACCCGCTCGACATTTGCGCGGATCAACTCGGCGTCGCGGTCGAATCGCCGCGCCGATTCCGCGTCGCCGAAGGCGGCGTGAATCTCGGCGAGTTGTCGCGCGGCGCGATGGCGCTCGAGGCTGGGCATGAGCATCTGGCCGGTCATGTAGATCTGGTCGATGAAGATGAAGCCCACGGCGCGGCGCTGGACGGTGGTGAAGACGATGCCCGTCTCCGGATCGGCCGGGGGCCCGTCGTAGGCCAACGTCAACCGCTCCAACAGCGTGCGGCCGGCGATGATTTCCGCGAACATCGCCAAGTCCGAAACGTCCCGCCAAAGCAGATAGGCGAGCCAGATGAAGTCGAAGTAGTTGTTCAGCGGCGGACAGACGCCCCACGGCTCGCCGCCCTGATCCGGCACGGAAGAGTACGTGCCGGGATAAAAGACCGGTGTGCCGTCGAGGTTGATGTGGTCGGGGATCGCATGCGCGGGGATGATCGCGCCGCTGGGCAATCGCCGCTCTTCTTGGCAATTCTGCCGCGAGGCGATCAAACGCAGATGCGCCATTCCCTCGTCCACGGAGATGAATCCGCTGGAATACGCCATGGTGAAATCTTGGATCCAAATGGCGGGGTAGCCGCTGAGCCCGGCGGGGCGAATCGCCGTAAAGCCCAAACGGTTTTTTACCGGGACGGGTTTTCCCTCGTGCACGCCGACGATCTCTTGATCCGGCCGGACGCGGGCCGATTCGATCGCGGCCTTCGTCAGGCCGGCGAGAAACTGCACGTCGGCTTCGCTTGCGTTCTTCATGAGTTCACTCATTGTCCGCGTCACAGTCCTGAGGGCAGTTGTTTGACAATCGCCTCCTGCCACAGATCGGCCATCCGCGCCATGCCTTCCAGGTTGGGATGCACAGGATCGCCGCCGTACCAACGCTTGCGGTCTCGTGCAAAGGCGGCAAAAAAATCCGGTCCCCGACTCAGGCCGCGTTCTGCGATCAGGGCGTCCATCTCCGCCGCATAGCTGCGCAGGATCGCCGCCGCTCCCGCGGCATAGTCGTAGGATGGACGGCAAAGAAAGACATGCGCCGGTTGGGCTTGATAGTCCCTGCTGAGGATGTCGAGCATTGCCGCCAGGTTGCCGCGGACCTGCGCCGCGGAGACGTGCGCCCGTTCGTCATTGACGCCCAGGTGAATCAGCCATATCTGCGGCTCCAGGCGGCGCATCCGTGTCTTCCAGCCGGCGTCGTTGCGCATCATGTTGAGATATCCGCCGGTGGTGATTCCGCCCCAGCCCTCGTTGGCGATGAACACCGGCTCGCGCCAGACGCCGGCAAGCTTGTCGTTCAGCCGCGTCAGCCAACTTTCAAAGCAGTTCACGCTGGGAAGATGGTGTGCGGCGGTGGGCGAGAACTGGGGAAAGTTGCGGCCGTCTTTCGAGACCGACTCCGCGGGAAAACGGTCGGCCGTCAAGTTCAGGTCGTCTCGCTTGAACCCGCGGCTAAAATAGCCCTCCGTGATGCTGTCGCCCAAGGCGGCAATCACCGCGCCGACGCCGATGCGATTGTAGGCCATGCGGCATCGCTCCCGCCGGCCGCCGTCCAGTCCGCGACACAACAGAGTGTATTCGCCCGGAGCCAGATTGGCAAAGCTGACCGACGGCTTGTCGCGCGCGACCAGTCGCCGGGAAGCGGCCTCGTCGCCGCGCATGAGCTGCAACTCGGCCGCCGCAACCGCCGGGTCTGTAAAACCGATCCGCACGCGAAGCGATCGGCTCGACTGAATGAAAGGGATTGTGTAACTCCCCTGGACGTCCTCGATGCGCAGGGTAAGCGTCTTCGGCGGCGCTTCATGGGCAGCGGCCGCTGCGTCCGGCAATGCCACGACGATCTCTTCGGCGTCGGCAGCCGCGGCAATTCCGCAGGCGAGCGCCGTCGCGAAGAGCGATGCCCGACGACTGGAAATTCGACGATCCACAATTAGGCTCCTTGACCGTTTTGGTGGAACTCGCGATCGACCTGAAGCATTTGTCAGGATGGTGTGGCATTCCTGCGGTGGTTGCGATCGAGGTCTTGGACAGTTTACAAAATCGACAGCCCCTTGGGTAGTTTACTCGCTCGACTCGCAGGATCCGATTCGCGCATCCCTTCATTGGCACGCGCGATTTTCGCTCACAGTGCATAATACCAACGAAATTACAACAACAATAGGCAGGGGACGAAATTCGCTCACCCGCGGGGATGGCCGCCACTCTCTGGCAGGGGGAGCGATCCACTTTTGCAGGAGGAATTGGCGCGGAAAAAAGCCTTCGCATCGGCGATCAAGGCGGTCTTGTTTTTGGGCCAACGCATAGCCCAAAGCCGCGGCGCTCACGTTCCGCAAGCCGCGGACCACGATCGACGGCGGCGAACAGCATGAAGGCTGGCGGTCGCGGCGGCGACTTCTTCCGGGCCGTTCGCAAGCCATTCAGCGAAGGACGTTCTCCCCATGAGGATGCCCGTGGCTCATCGCAGTCCTTCTGCAACATTGGCCTTGACCCAAATGGCAGATGTGGGGATAGTTCGTCGCGATCATTAGGAGGATGCTCGAACCATGAAACCTTTTCTTGTTGTTCTTGCGGCGGCCTTGCTTGCCGCGGCTTTCCCAGTCGGCGCAACCAATGCGGCGGACCCTCAGGAAGCGGTTGCCGCCCCTGCCCCGACCACTGCGGGCGCGGCGGCCCCCAACTCTGCCGCCGGCGGCGAGTCGTGGCGCTACCGGTTTTACAACGGCTCTTGGTGGTACTGGATGCCGGACAATCGTTGGCTGTGCTACATCAACGGGCAATGGGTAAACCCCGCCGCGCCCGCGCAGGCCGGCACGCCCGTGCAAGCCGGCGTCCCCGTCTACCCATACCAATACTACAACGTGGCTCCGCAGCCATACTATGTCCCGTACCCTTACGGATATGATTACCCCTATCCGTACTATGGGGGCGGAATCTACATCGGCGGCGGTTACGGCGGTTATTGGCACGGGGGCGGCTGCGGCGGGTATCACCGCTAACCCTTTCCGGGAGGGAGAGGGGACGGGCACGTCACCTTGCGTACCAGGCCACCAGGCGCGGGAGTTGGCCGATTCGACGGAGGGAATTCACCCGCCGCCGATGCCGCCCGCCGCATAAGAGGGGGTAATTCTGCCCGCGATCGATCGCCGCGATCGCCCCGAGCATGTCTTCCGGCTCCGCCTGCCGCGAACCGCTGCTGAGGCGCACGAGCCAGTTGGCCACCGCATGGCACAGGGCCAAGGCGCGGAAACTCTCGACCAGCGACCAGTCGCGATGCGTCAAGACGGCGTACTGCCGCGAGGCGGCGGCGGCTTCAAAATACGCCTCCAGCGGACGCAGGACCGCCGGATTGACCTGCCCGAGCGGCGCGTCGAGGGCCGCGAACGTGTTTTCCGGAAACGAGGCGTGGATCGTCGGCACTTTGCCCCGCCCGCGCGAAAGGCCATCGCCAACACGATCATCCGCCAACGCTCGCGCCACGACTGCTCGATGACAAAGCGCGGATGCAGACGGACGTATTCGAGCACGGTCTGGCGGAACAGGACGGCGCCGGTCCCGCTCGCCGGGCGGCGGCGGTCGAAGAAATCGTCGGCTTCCTCGACCGCCGACGTCTCCAACATGGCCAACAGTTCGTCGAGCTCCTGCGAACCGAGGCGGTCCACGCGGCATCGCTGCAAGAGGCTGCAAAACTGCAATCCGTGGACGATCCGTCGGACCAATGGATATCGCCGATCGAGCAACAGCCGTTGGATCGCGTCGGTCGCGCGGAGGAAATCGGCCCACGAGCCGCGATAGCCGGGCACAAGCGGCGGCGGCAGCGGCGATTGCCGCTCGCTGGGCCGCTTTTCCGCCAATTCCCGAATCGCCGGCAGGTGCTCCGCCAGCGTGCGGCCCAAGTCTGCGGCCGCCGAGGGGCAGTGCCGCCGCAAGGTCGCGTTCGCGTAGCCGTCCAGCGGCGTCAACTGAAACGGAAACAGCCGGCAGAGGAGCGGCTTGGCCGCCTCGCCGTAAAGTTCATGGATGCGGCATCGCTTCTCGGGGGTGAGAAAAACGCACTGCTTCTGCCGCGTCGTCGCCAGCCGATAGCCCTGCTTCCACCAACTTTGCCGGACCATGACCGCCGCGCCGCGGAACTCGGGGTGTTGCTCCCACTGCTGGCTGCGGAGCCGGGCAACGTCCTCCGCGCTGAGCGAAACCAAGACCGCCCGGCAACAGCGGCCGCAACTGTGGCAGTCCCATCGCTCGACAACCGGCGGAATGCGAATCGGCAGACTCATGGTATACTCATTCTACTGTTTTTTTGTCGGAGTCTGCGGAGAGGAATCCGCGAGCCGTTTTCGATGAATTATTTCGCACATGCCCTGCCGTTCCTCGACGCCCCCTACGTCGCCGCCGGGACGGCCGTGCCCGACTGGCTGGCCGTCGTCGATCGGAAGTTGCGGGTGAGGCGGCGGCAGGCGGAGGCCTTTTCGCCCATGCACGCCGCCGCCGACGCGGCCAGTGCCAACGCGACGGCCGTCGCCCGGGGCGTCGTGCAGCACTTCCGCGACGACGCCCAGTTCCACGCGACGCGGGCGTTTGCGGAGACATCGCTGGAATTGACCTTGGCGGCCCGGCGGGCGCTGGGCGACGACCCCGGCTTTCGCCCGAGCATCCTTGGCCATCTGCTCGTCGAGGTCCTCCTGGACGCCGCGCTGGCGGCCCGGCATGAGCGGCAGGTCGAGGGGTATTATCGGGCGTTGGCGGCGATCGATCCGGCCGCGGTCCAGCAGGCGGTCAACGCCATGGCCCCGCGGCCGACCGACCGCCTGGCGCCGATGATCGTCGCTTTTCGCCGCGAGCGGATTCTTTGCGACTATCTCGACGACGCCCGCTTGCTCGCGCGGTTGAACCAGGTGATGCGCCGCGTGAAGCTTGCCCCGTTGCCGGACGAGTTTTGCGAACTGTTGCCCGCGGCGCGGCGGCTGATCGACGCGCGCGGCGGGGAGTTGTTGGCGGGGATTCCGGCGTAGGCGGACGGGGCGTCCGTCGGGCGGCCCCTTTGGCCGGGAAGGCCGCTTGGGCGCAGTAATAGCTTGTGGTCAAGATAGGCGGTTTCTTATGCCGGGGGTGGCCCCGATAGCTCGGCTATCGGGGCGCCGAAGGCACAAGAGGGCTGCCGCGACGGGCGAGAAGCCTCCTGCGGCTTCGCCGCCCCGATAGGCAAGCTATCGGGGCCACCCATGAGCGCCAGTAATCCGTTACTGCACCCGGCCGCTTTTCGTCCGATTGACAGAATCGCCGCCGGCTGATAGCATCCGGGGCAAGGGAAGTTTCACTCAGCCCGCCGCGCTGGGCATGATGATGCTCGCCGTGTGCGCCGCGCTGAACATCATCTTCTGGCAATCCCATGACGCACGTCGTCTGCGAGCCGTGTTTTGGATACAAGTGCACCGAATGCGCCGCGGTCTGTCCCGTCCAGGCGTTTCGCGAGGCGGAGCAGATTCTCTACATCGACCCGGGGGCGTGCATCGACTGCGAGGCCTGCGTGGCGGTTTGCCCCGTACAGGCGATCTTCTACCACGAGAACGTCCCGGAGAAGTGGCGCGCGTACATCGAGGAGAACGCGCAGCAGTCGCCAAACCTGCCGATGATCGATCAGCGGAAGCCGCCGTTGCGCGACAAGCCGGCGTAGGGATCGCGAAACCGCAAGCGCGGGGATCGCGCCCACGGTTAACGTGCGCCTGTGCGTTTGCGATCTTTCGCTTCCTTGCCCTTCCGCGGCGGGCTTCCGCGGAACGAGACGGAAGTCCAACTCCCGCCGCTCCAGATCGACCCGGGCGACCGCCACGCGCACCACGTCGCCGAGGCGATGCGCCTTGCCGCCGCGGCGGCCGGTGAGCGAGTGCGTCGCGCGGTCGAAGTCGTAATAGTCGTCGCTCAAGCCGTCGGCGTGAATCAGCCCTTGGGCGGGCAGTTCGAGGCCCTCGACGAACAGGCCGAAGCTCTCCACGCCGGTGACGACGCCGTCCATTTCCTCGCCGATCCGCCCGCTCAGATAGGCGAGCAACTTGAGCTTCAAGAGGTCGCGCTCGGCGGCTTCCGCGCTGCTCGCAGTCCGAGCAATGTTGCCCGAGCACGACGAGGTCGTCGAAATGGGTTCGCGGCGCGCGGCCGGCGAGAACATCGTCCAGGAGGCGGTGGACGGTCAGGTCGGGATAACGGCGGATCGGGGAGGTGAAGTGGCAATAGCAATCGCTGGCCAGGGCGTAGTGGCCGTCTTCATAAGGTCCATAGACGGCGCGTTGCAGCGACCGCAGCACGGCGAAGTGGACCGCCCGCTGTTCCGGCCGGCCCGACGCCCCGGCCAGGAGCTTTTGCAACTCGAAGCGGCTTTGCAGGTTTGCGGCGGGAAAGCCGAGTTCGCGAATGAAGTCGCCCAGGGCGCGGATCTTCGCTTCGCTGGGCGGCTGGTGGATGCGGCGGAGGAAAGGAATCTCCTTCGCGAAGAGCATCCGCGCCGTCGCCTCGTTGGCCGCGAGCATGAACTCCTCGATGATCTGGTGGCTCTCGGTGTTCTCGACCACCCGCGCGCCGACCACCCGGCCGGAGTCGTCCAGATCGACCTTCACTTCCGGCAGGCTCAGACTCCAAGCAGCCGTTGCCCATCCGCCGCTTCCGCAGGGTCATGGCCAACGAGTGCATGTCGCCCAAGAGGGCGTGGACCTTGCCCGCGAGCTTTCGCCGCCAGGCGTCCCTATCGGCCAAGAACAGGTCGACCTGCTCGTAGGTCAGCCGCTTGCTGCTGCGGATGGCAGCGGAGTGGAACTGCGCGTCCAGCAACAGCCCTTCGGCGGTGAATTCGAGAAACGCCGTCTTCGTGTAGCGCACCTTGCCCGGCTGCAGGCTCGCGAGGCTGTTGGAAATGACCTCCGGGAGCATGGGGATGACGCGGTCGGGGAGATAGACGCTGGTGGCCCGCGCCGCGCCTCGCGATCCAACGCGCTGCGGGGACGGACGAAATGCGTCACGTCGGCGATATGCACCCCCAGCCGCCAATGCCCGCCGTCGAGCCGCTCGAGCGAAATCGCGTCGTCAAAGTCGCGGGCGTTGACCGGATCGATCGTGACGATCGTCAAGCCGGTCAAATCGAGCCGCTCCGGCGGAATCGACTCGTCGAACTTCTCCGCCTCTTGCCGCGCCTCTTCCAAAGCGTCCTCGGCGAAATGTTCGGGCAGGTTGAACTCGCGAAGGATCGAGAGGGTATCGACCCCCGGCTTGCCCCGCGGACCGAGCACCTCGACGATCACGCCTTCGCCGTCTTGGGCGGGCGAGGGGAAGCGGACCATTTCGAAGACCACCTTGTCGTCCGCGCACGCGCCTTCGCGCCGGGATCGCCGACGCAAATCGGCTGCGCAAACAGCGTCCCATCGACCTGGACGTAGCCCGATCCGGCGGATTCGAGATACAGGCCGACGAACCGCCGCGTCTGCCGATCGACCACTTCGACGATCTTTCCCCGCGGGCCGAGGGGGACATGTTCCTTGGACGCCCCCGCTCCGCGCGAAGACCGGCTTGCGCCGTCGCCGCGTTGCAGTTGCACGAGCACGAGGTCGCCGCTGGCGGCGTCGGCGGTGTATTTTCTCGGGATGTAAACGTCCTGGACGCCGGCGGGCGCACGGGCGGCGCCGATGCCGGGCTTTTTCGCCGCGGGCTTTCTTGTCGCGGCGGCGCCGATCGCGTCGGCGGCCGGCGACGCGGCCTGTGGGCGGACGAATCCGAAGCCTTTTTGCGTGCGATGGAAGACGCCGAGGATGCGGCTTTTCGACGTCGCGGCGGAACGGGCCGCGGACGGGCCGCCGATTTCTTTGACCGCCGCGTCGCCGCCGGCGCGGACGAGGTGATTGGCCCCGTACGCCAGCCTGCCCGTGCGTACCAGCCGTTTGACCAACCGCTTCACCTCGTCCATTTGATCCTTGGACAAGTGCAGGCGTTGGGCGATCATCCGCGGCTTCATCGGGCGATAGCCGGACTGGGCGACGAAATTGAGGATCGCGTCCTCAAGAGTTTGATTGGACATGAATGAGATTTGTACTTTCAGTTGTTAACAGTATTGTCTTGTAATTTGCGATTGGCGGTCCCCTCTCCCTTCGGGAGAGGGTTAGGGTGAGGGGAAGCGCCGCGTGGCGTCGCTTCGCAGTTGCGCGACGCCGGCATTGCAAACGTGTGGCACTGGTTCTGCCAGTGTTGATCGCCGGTCGTGCTTCCGTCGGCGTCGCGGCGCACCCCGGAGAAACCAATGGCGAAGCCAGCGGAACCCCGCGGAGTGGAGCGCCCGCGGCGCTTCCCCTCACCCTGACCCTCTCCCAAAGGGAGAGGGGACCTCGCAAACCTCTCCGTTGGCCGCTGTCGCGGCTGTACGCCCTTCTCACCCTTCTTCCTCTTTGCCCCCGGCGGGCTTCCCTTTGAACAACTTCCGCTCGATGTTCGGATGGAAGGCCGTCCACGCGCTGTCGATGTTCGCGTCGTCGCGAAGAAGCTGCTGGAAGGAGTTCACCTTCGCGTCGAGATTGTCGAGGCAATACAGGGCCACCGCCTCCACGGTCATCGGCAGCTTCGGACTCCCGTAAGCGTACTCGCCGTGATGGCTGACGATCATGTGCTTCAACCGCAGGACGGTCTCCGCGGGCACGGGCTCGCCGGAGAGTTTTTCCGCCTCGGCGATTTTCTTGTCCAGCATGGCCACGCCCATGACGAGATGTCCGATCAGTTGCCCTTCGTCCGAGTAGGACAAGTCGCGATCGTAGCGGAGTTCTTCGACCTTGCCGAGGTCGTGGAGAAACGCGCCGAAGAGGAGCAGATCGCGGTCAATCTGCGGATAGCAGGGGCCGATCCGCAGGACGACTTCCATGAGGTTGACGACGTGCTCCAGCAGGCCGCCCTGATAGGCGTGATGGTTCTTCACGCCGGCCGGGGCCTTGACGAACTTCGCCATGAAGGGCTCGTCGATGAAGAAGCACTCGCCGAGCGTCCGCAGGGCCGTGTCGGACAGGCCGCGGAGGATTTCGCCCAGCCGCAGGACGAGCTTGTCGACGTTGACGGCGCGGAGCGGCTGAAAATCGTCGCCGTTGACTTCGCCGGGATCGACGCGGCAGAGCCGCGTGGCGATCAACTGGATCGATCCTTGGAAGAGCTGCGTCGTCCCTTCGACGCGGACGTAGTCGCCGTTCTCGAACGCCTTATAAACCGCCTCCGAGGCGTTCCACATCCGCGCGCCGATCGAGCCGCTGCGGTCGGAGAGATCGACCTGGAGATAGAGGTTGCCGTTCCGATTCGGTCGAAGCTGCTTGTCCGAGGCGAGAAAGACCTGGTCGATCGTCTCTTGATGGCCGAACTGATTCACATAACGACGCGTCATCGGAGGGGTTTTCCGAGGGGGGCGATGGGAAGGGCGCGCGATCGAGTCCGCGGCTGAATTGCTCCATTCTACGTCCACTGCCGCTCCTCTACAAGGGGGAGGGGAGGAAGGCGGAAGGATGAATGGGGAGGGAGGAAAAGCGGTCGTTGGCAATCCTTTCGCTTTTTATTGGACGGGCGGGGGAGCGGTTTGTTAGAATGGTCGGCGTTGACGACCCTCCCCGCCTCACCCCTTCCCAGGAGCCCGCTGTCATGATTTCAGTCACTCGCCTGTTCGCCATCGCCCTGTGGTTGATCGGCCCCGCGCCGGCGGATTCGCCGCGGCATCTGCAATTGAAGCCCGGCGACCAGATCGTCGCCATCGGCGATTCGATCACGGCGGCCGGCGGCTATCTCCGCGACATCGACGCCGCGCTGGCTGCGGTGTATCCGAAAAAGAAATTCCCGCCGGTGGTCAACGCCGGCATCGGCGGGCAGAAGGCCGAGGACCTCGTGCGGCGGTTCGACAAGGACGTGGTCCGGCGCAAGCCGGCCTTCGTCACGTTGAGCATCGGCATCAACGACGTTTGGCATCGTCTGGGCAAGCCCCACGACGCCGCCGTACTGGCCGCCTACAAGGCGAACGTCGCCAAGATGGTCGACATGGCGCAGGCCGCCGGCATCAAGGTCATCCTGCTGACGCCGACCCTCATCATGGAGGACGCCAGCGCCGAAGGCAACAAGCGGCTGGCCGCCTACGTCGAGGCGGAGAAGCAAATCGCCCAGGAAAAGCATTGTCAATTGGTCGATCTGCACGGCATGTTCCTCGCGGCATTGAAGCAGAAGCCGGCCGACAAGAAGGGGAACTGGCTCACCGCCGACGGCGTGCACATGCAGCCGCTGGGCGACGCGATCATGGCGATCGGGGTGTTGCGGGCGTTGGGCATGCCGGACGAGAAGATCGCCGCGGTGAAGCTGCCCGGCGAGAAGTAGCGATACCGGGGTTGCGCGGATTGCGGATTTCCGGTCCCCCTCTCCCTCTGGGAGAGGGTGGGGGTGAGGGGAATCGCCGAACGGCCTTCCACTCCGCCCCACTGCTTCAGCGGGCATCCCATCTTGCGTGCTAGTGCTTGGTCACGCCTAGAAACTGGGATTGTTCGTAGGGCGGTTTTGTGGGAAACTGCGTGGAACAAGGAGGTGTCCCATGCAGAAGAAGTTTATTGTCCGCTTATCCAAGGAAGAACGCAATACGTTGCGAGAGGTGGTCAAGAAGCTCAAAGGCAGCGGCCAGAAGGTCCGACGCGCCCAGATTTTGTTGAAGGCCGATGCGGACGGTCCTGCTTGGAGCGACAGCCGGATCGCGGAAGCCTTCGGCTGTCGGCGCCAGACGGTTCGAGGGGATTCGTCAACGATTTGTCGAAACCGGCTTTCAAGAGACGCTGGAGGGAAAGAAACGCGCCGATCCGCCCACCCCAAAGTTGCTTGACGGAGAACAAGAGGCGAAGCTTATTGCCATGCGCCTTGGGCCGCCGCCGAAAGGCTACGCCAACTGGACGCTCCGACTGCTGGCTCGCAAGGTTGTCGAGTTGGAGATCGTCGATGCGGTGAGTTACGAGACGGTGCGACGCACGCTAAAAAAAATGGAATGACCAATCGCAAGATCGAGTACTGGGTCATTCCACCAGAGGCCGATGCCGAATTCGTGGCGAACATGGAAGAAGTGCTGGAAACCTATGCCAAACCGTATGATCCAACAAACCCGGTGCTCTGCATGGACGAGCAGCCCGTGCAATTGGTCAAGGAGACCAGAAAGTCAATCGCGGCCACGGCGCGACATCCCCGGCGCGTCGATTACGAGTACGAGCGGGCGGGCACGGCGGATATTTTCATGTTCACGGAACCGCTCTCGGGATGGCGGATGGCAACGGCGCGGCAGTCGAAAACGAAAGTGGACTGGGCGGTGGAAATGGCGAGGCTGCTCGATGGCCGTTACAAGGGGTGTGAAAAAGTGATTCTCGTCTGCGACAACCTGAATACGCACACCAAGGGGGCGTTTTACGAAGCGTTCCCAGCAGCCCAAGCGCGCAAGTGCGTCCGCCGCATTGAATTCCGCCACACGCCCAAGCACGGAAGCTGGCTGAACATTGCCGAGAATGAACTCGAGCTCGATGACACGCCAGTGCATGGGGAGACGCCGAATAGGTGACTTGAAATCACTTCGTGAGCAGATTCGTGCATGGTCCAACGATGTCAACAAAACTCAGCGCGGTGTTGATTGGCAAATGAAGATCGACGACGCCCGCTGCAAGCTGAAGTCGGTTTATCCCAAGATCAAGATGTGACTAAGCACTAGTCATCGGCGCGCTACGCTGATGGCGGCGGATGGGCGCAAAGATGGCAGACGGCAAAGGCAAGCAAAGGAACCCGGTTTCCCTGGGTGTTTACTTCCTATTCGTGCTCGGCCTTATCGTAATTGACTCATTCGGGGTCTGCTTCGGAACCGCAGAGCCTGCCGGTTATGGTCCATTTGTCATTGCCCTTAGCCTGCTTGGCTTCGGCTCTGGAGCGGCGCTCGGAGCCTATTTCTCCGCAGGGACAAAGCCGCCGACCGCCTGGTCGCCTTATTACTCGTTGATTTACGGGCTCATCGGCATAGCGATAATGGAATTCATTATGCAGTTCTGCTTACAGCGCCTGCTGTGCCGGTGAACGCAGAGCCTTGCATATTCCTCATCCGCGCGGAGTGGACCGTCCTGCGGCAGTTCCCCTCACCCCAACCCTCTCCCGAAGGGAGAGGGGGACCATGGCGCCACCTGACAATTTGCCGAACTCCGGTTAGAATGCAGGCTTTGACAATCCAAGTCAGCCGCGCCGCTCCCCGGGTCCCCTAACCCACGCATCCCATGCTCTGGTCCCACTCGCTGATCCCGACGATGAAAGAAACGCCCGAAGGGGCGGAAATCCCCAGCCACGTCCTCATGCTCCGCGCCGGCCTGGTGTCGCAAGTCATGGCCGGGGCGTATACCTATCTGCCCCTGGGCCTGCGGGCGCTGAGAAAGGCGGCGGGGATCGTCCGCGAGGAAATGGACCGCGCCGGGGCCGTCGAACTCCTCATGCCCGCGCTGACGCCCATCGCCCTCTGGGAACAGACCGGCCGGGTGCAGGCGTTCGGCGACGTGCTCATCCAGTTCGCCGTGAAGCGGCAGAACCGCAAGGTGCAGATGGCCCTGGGCCCGACGCACGAGGAGGTTGTCACCGACCTGGTCTCCCGCTGCGTGTCGAGCTATCGGCAGATGCCGATCACGCTCTACCAGATTCAGACGAAGTTTCGCAACGAGGAGCGGCCGCGGTTCGGGGTGCTCCGCACGAGCGAGTTCCTCATGAAGGACGCCTACAGCTTCGACGTTTCGCTCGAGGCGCTCAACCACAGCTACGAGAAGATGTACGCCGCGTATTGCCGCATTTTCGCGCGTTGCGGACTGAGCTACTTGCCCGTTGAGGCGGAAAGCGGCCCGATCGGCGGCGACGCCAGCCACGAGTTCATGGTCGCGGCGGAAAACGGCGAGGACGCGGTGTTGCACTGCCGCCAGTGCGGCTACGCCGCCAACCAGGAGAAGGCGGAGATCGGCGCGCGCGACCTGGTTTCCCCGGCCATTCCGCCGCAGCCGTTGGTGAAGGTTCCCACCCCGGGCGTCAGCACGATCGAGCAAGTGAGCAAGTTTCTCGGCTGCCCATGTGCGCAGATGATTAAGACGCTCATCTATCTGGCCGACGGCAAGCCGATCGCGGTGCTCCTCCGCGGCGACCACGACGCCAACGAGGGAAAGATCCGCCGCGTGGCCGCCGCCGCGAAGGTCGAACTGGCCGACGCGGCGACAATCGAGCGCGTGACTGGGGCGCCGGTGGGGTTCGCCGGGCCAGTCGGCATGAAGGAGAAGATTCCCCTGTTTGCCGATTGCGACCTGCGGCGGATCGTCAACGGCGTGACCGGGGCCAACGCCGCGGACGCGCACCTGACGGGCGTCAACCTCGGCCGCGACTTCCAGCCCGACCGCTTCGCCGACCTCCGCAACGCCGGCGACGGCGACCCCTGCCCGCGGTGCAGCGGAAAGCTCGCCTTGCGGCACTGCATCGAGGTGGGCCACGTCTTCAAGCTGGGCACGAAATACTCCGAGGCCCTCAACGCCCGCTTCCTCGACCAGAACGAGCGGCTGCTGCCGATCATCATGGGCTGCTACGGCATCGGCGTGAATCGCATTCTCGCCGCGCTGATCGAGACGACGCACGACGAGAACGGCGTCGTCTGGCCGGTCTCGCTGGCCCCTTACGAAGTCCTGCTCATCCCGGTGAAAGCGACCGATGCGGCGACGAAGCAGGCCGCCGACGCCCTGTACGCCGCGCTTTCCGCCGCGGGAATCGACGTGCTGCTGGACGATCGCGACGTTCGCGCCGGGGTGAAGTTCAAGGACGCCGATCTTGTAGGCGTTCCGCTCCGCGTGGTCCTCGGCGACCGCGGCCTGAAGGAAGGGAAGTTGGAAATCAAGTGGCGTTGGGAGAAGCAGTCGGAGATGATCGAACTCGACGGGGCCGCCCAGCGCGTCGCGAAGATGATCGTCGAAGAGCGCGCCGACGGGAAACGGTTTGCGAAGGGCGTACAGGGCGTTTGACAAGGTCCCCCTCTCCCTCCGGGAGAGGGTTGGGGTGAGGGGAAGCGTCCGAGACGCCGTTTCGCGGCTGAATGCGACCTGCGGGATTGCCTGCGGCCGCTCTTTAAGGTCACAAATTGTGACCTTAAACTTGAGGTCACAAATTGTGACCTCAAAACGCCCCACTACTCCTCCACGGCCTCCTCCGGCCGCTCGGCGTCCTCGTCCTGGGCGTCTTCCCCTTCGTGCGCCGCCTTCTCCTCGCGCTTGGCGATCTTCGCGTCGATCTCGTCGCGGCGGTCGCTCTTCTCGCGACGGCGAAGATACAACTTGATCGGCACTTCGCCGAAGCCCAACTTCTCGCGAAACACCCCCAAAAGATAGCGCTGATACGGCTGCGAAATCGCCTTCACGTCGTTGCAAAACAAGACGATCGTCGGCGGCTGCTCCGCGACCTGGGTGGCGTAAAAGATTCGCGGGCGGCGGCTGACGGTTGTCGGCGGCGAGTTCCGCTCCACGGCCGCGCGGACCAGCTTGTTCAAGTGCGACGTGCTGATCCGCAGCCGCGATTGCTTGAAGAGCATCTGCGCGTGGTTGAGCATCGCCTTCACGTTCCGCCCCGTCTGTCCCGTGATGAAGGCGATCGGCGCGTACAACATCGTGCGGAAGGTGTCGCGGAGATAGGCGACCCATTTCTCCGTGGGCATGCTGCTGGCCACAAGGTCCCACTTGTTGACGACGAACATACAGGGCTTGTACTGCTGGGCGATGTAGTCGCAAAGCTGTTTGTCGACCTTGCTGATCCGCTGCGAGGCGTCGAAGAACAACAGCACGACGTCGGCGCGGCGGATGCTCCGCTCCGCCCGGTGCGTGCTGTAAAAATCAACGTCCGTCGTCACGCTCTTGCCGCGGCGGAAGCCGGGCGTGTCGATGGCCATAAACACCTTGCCGTCCAGATCGAAGCGGACGTCGACGCTGTCGCGGGTCGTGCCCGGCGTCTCGCTGGTGATCATCCGCTCGGCCTGGACCAGAGTGTTGACCAGCGTGCTCTTGCCCACATTGCGGCGGCCGACGATGGCCAACTTCATCACCGCCTCTTCCGGGGCGTTTTCGCCGACTTCGCCCAGAGGCAGCTTTTCGAGGATCGCGCTTTCCAGTTCCGCCTTGCCGCGGTTCTGCAACGTGCTGGCGCGAATGACCCGCCGCCCCATCTTATAGAATTCGTCGGCCTGGGAGTCCAGCGTCGGGCTGTCGGTCTTATTGGCGACGCAGAGCACGGGAACGTCGAGGTAGCGCAGCCGCTTGGCCACTTCCTGGTCCAGGGGCGTCAAGCCCGCGCGCGTATCGACCACAAACAGGACGATGTTGGCGGAATCGATGGCCGTTTGGATTTGGTTCTCGATGTGTTCGGAGAGGTTGTCGGCGTCCACCACGCCGATGCCGCCGGTGTCGACCAGTTCGACGTAGCGCTCGCCCAGGGGGAGCAGGTAGGTGACGCGGTCGCGGGTGACGCCGGCGGTGGGATCGACGATGGCAATTCGCTTGCCGACGAGCCAATTGAAGAGGCTCGACTTACCGACGTTGGGCCGCCCGACAATGACGACTTGGGGAACACCCATGAAAGCCCGCCTTGGGGAAAACAGCGAAACTCTACATCTTATGATACTTCCCGCCCCCGCCAATTCCAGGGGGTGAAGAGGGCTCGGCCCCCATCTCCCTCCGGGAGAGGGGACTTCAGACCTATCCAATCACCGGGAGGGTGGGCAATCGTGGACGGCGGCGACTCTTTTCCGCCAATCCGGCAACCAAGACATGACAAATGCCCGCCAGATAGGGCTTCGCCGCCGGATGGTCTATGGCCTCGGCCAGGCGGCCCTCGTCGGCCAAGACGCGAAGGTCCTTAAACAGCGGGATCTCGCCGAGGAAGGGGACGTTCAACTCGGCGGCGCGAATTTTCGCCCCGCCGGCCCCAAAAATGTCCTCCCGGGCGCCGCAATGGGGGCAGACAAAGGAACTCATGTTTTCGACCATCCCCAACAAATCGAGGTTCACCTTGCGGAACATAGCGATGGCCTTGGTGGCGTCCAGCAGGGCCACGTCCTGCGGCGTGCACACAACCACGGCCCCGGCCGAGGGCAACAATTGCGAAAGCGACAAGGCCACGTCGCCCGTCCCCGGCGGCATGTCCACGACGAGGTAATCCAACTCGCCCCAGGCGGTGTCTTGCAGGAACTGGGTGACGACGCTGTGCAGCATCGGGCCGCGCCAGATGACCGCCTCGTCCGCCGGGACCAACAGCCCCACGGAGAGCATCTTCATCCCCGCCGCCAGGATCGGCTCGATCTTTCCATCCACCAACTCCGGCCGCTGGTTGGCCCCCAACAGATGTGGGATACTGGGACCATAGACGTTGGCGTCCATCAGGCCGACCTGACAACCGGCGCGGGCCAGCGCGGCGGCGAGAAAAACGGCGACGGAACTCTTTCCCACCCCCCCTTTCCCCGAGCCGACGGCAATCACGCTCTTGGCCGCCAGTCCCTCGTGGGCGGTCATTTCCGGCGGTCGGTTGTGCGGCACAATTTCGACCTTGCCGGCGGCCTGGGGAAACTCTCGCCGCAGCAGATTCTCCAGTTCGCCGCGGACATCGTCCCAGATCGGGGCCGACCACGTGCTCAGCCCGAGCGTGACGGAATACCGCTCGCCGTTGACTTCCAGACGCTCGATTTGGTTGAGTTGGGCGACGCTTCGCCCGGTTTCGGGGTCTGGGAACTTGGCCAATGCGGCCCGGACCGCGCTTTCCGTGATCGCCATGGTTGTCCTTGTGGGGGGCTGTGCAGTTCGGTCGCCTTAAGGGTACGCGATTCGCCGGGAAAAGCAACGGGACGCCAAGCAAGGAAGGCAGCCACAGATTAACACAGATGAAACACAGATAAAGAAAATAACTGCTTTCTATCTGTGTTTCATCTGTGTTTCATCCGTGGCTCTTCCCGTTCGCCTGCGGTTCCCTCCCTTCTCCGCGTCGAATGACCTATAATTTCCCGGACGAAAGGAAGGGGTCATGCACGAACTTCGCGTCGGACTCGGACACGACACCCATCGCCTGAAGCCGGGCGGACCGCTGCGGCTTGGCGGCATCGACATTCCCCACGATCACGAGGCGGTGGGCCACAGCGACGCCGACGCCCTGTTGCACGCCGTGGTCGACGCCCTGCTCGGGGCCGCCGCCTTGGGCGACATTGGGCAGATGTTTCCCGACACCGATCCGGTCAACCGCGGCCGCGACTCCGGCGAGATGCTGTCCGCCGCGCGGGAGGCGGTCGCGGCGGTCGGCTGGCGGATCGTCAACATCGACTGCATCGTCTTCGCCCAGCGGCCGAAACTCCTGCCGCACCGCCAGGCGATTCGCCAGCGGCTGGCCGACATTCTCCGCATCGAGCCCGAGCGGATCGGCCTGAAGGGCAAGACCGGCGAGCACGTCGGGCCGATCGGCAAGGAAGAGGCGATCGCCGCGGAGTGCGTGGCGCTGGTGGAGAGGGATTAGGGATTGGGGATTGGGGATTAGGGATTGGCGGAAAGCCGGAAATCGCAGCCGAGGAGGGCAGTGGCAGGCCGTCGGCTTGTTTTTCCAGCATCCCGCGCAGCTGGCGCCCTTACTGTCGGGAAGTGCCGACAAATTAACGCCCCCCGACTTGGCCCTCGGGCGCAAGTTGTGCCTTGTAGGGTCGTTTACAACCCTTCGCCGCCGCAGGCGGTCTAGGCCCGGCGTTTATGCCGGGTCCGGCGCGCGGAGCCATGTCTTTCATCCGTTGCGGCGAGTCAGCCCGGTTCACCGGGCTCCTGCGCGCGGGCGGGAAGGAGCCGCGTAAAACGCGGCTGACCGAGCACCGGCCAGCATGGTCCCTGAAACCCGGCGTAAACGCCGGGCCTAGGACCGCCTGACGGCGGAAAAGGGCCGTGAACGGCCCTGGAACCGTCCACAACGCCGCAAAGCACAACTTGTACCCCGTCTGCCCGCCGCGGCATTCTTCTCTGGATGGCGGGTTGCTGATTCTGGTATAATTCCGCCGCGATGGTGAGAGGAAAGTCCGCGGTGCTTCCCCTCACCCTACCCTCTCCCGGAGGGAGAGGGGGACCAAAAAAGAAAGGATGAAGGCGGAAGGATGAAAACCCCCGCGGCGAAGGAAGAAAGTAGAGAGGAGTTCGAAGTTAGAATGCCGGACTTCCACCTCCTAACTTCTTTCTCCTTTCTTCTCTTTTCATCCTTCATCCTTCGGCCTTCATCCTTTTCCCAATCCCCAATCCCCAATCCCTAATCCCTTCGTCATGATCCGCGTCTACAACACCCTGTCGAAAACCAAAGAGCCCTTCGCACCCGTCCAGCCCGGCAAGGTCGGCATCTACCTCTGCGGACCGACCGTCTATAAGCCGAGCCACATCGGCCACATGGTCGGGCCGGTCATCTTCGACACGATCAAACGCTATCTCGCCTACAACGGCTACGACGTCACCCTCGTGGTCAACATCACCGACGTTGACGACAAGCTGATCGCCGAGTCGAGTGTGCGAAAGATGTCGATGGCCGACCTGGCCGCGGAGATGACCGCCGACTACATGCGGAACATCGCGGCCCTGGGCGTGGACACGATCGACCACTTCCCGCGGTGTACGGAGAACATCGACGAGATCATCGACTTCGCCCAGACGTTGGTCGAGAAGGGCGTCGCCTACTGCTCCGACGGCGACGTGTACTTCGACGTGAGCAAGGACCCGGAGTACGGCAAGCTGAGCCATCGCCGCGCCGAGGCGATGCAGGGCGAAGGCGGCGGCATGGCCGACCGGAAGCGGAACACGGCCGATTTCGCCCTCTGGAAAGGGGCCAAGCCGGGCGAACCCTCCTGGCCCAGCCCTTGGGGAAAAGGCCGGCCCGGATGGCACATCGAATGCTCGGCGATGAGCCGGCGGCTTTTGGGCCGGACGTTCGACATCCACGGCGGCGGGCTGGACCTCGTCTTTCCCCATCACGAAAACGAAATCGCCCAGAGCGAATGCTGCCACGGCCAGCCGATGGCCAAGTATTGGCTGCACAACGGGTTGATGCAGGCTTCCGACGAAGTGGGCAAGGTGGGCGGGCGGAACACGCGCCCCAACGAAGGCGACCTCGACGCCCAGCAGGCCGGCAAAATCAGCAAGTCGAAGGGCTCCAGCCCCTTCCGCGAGCTTTTGCAACAGTTCTCGCCGGAGACGATCCGCTTCTTCCTCCTGGCAACGCAATATCGCCGGCCGATCGACTACGGCCCGGTGCGGCTTCGCGAGGTGGAGACGGGCCTGGAGACGTTCTATCGCTTTTTCAAGCGTTACCAACGGGCCATGGGCGAGAGTTATTACGAGATTCCCGCGGCGGCGCGGCGGGAAGAGGGCGATTTCAACGCCGGCGGCGATCCGCTGTTGATCGACGTCGCCGAGCGGCGCACCCGCTTCCTCGAAGCGATGGACGACGATTTCAACACCGGCGGGGCGATCGGCGATTTGTTCGACCTCGTGCGCCGGCTGAACAAGTTCGTCGATGATGAAAAACTGGACGATCCGCAGCAGCGGACGCCCGCGAAGACGGCTTCGCTTCGCCGCGGGGCGGCCGTCTTGCGGGAGTTGGCGGCCACGCTGGGGTTGTTCCGCAGGCCGCCCGCGGAAAAAGCGGCGGCGGACGACGGCCTGGCGGGCGATTTGATGAAGCTCTTGATCGACCTTCGCGCCGAAGCGCGGAAGAAGAAGGACTTCGCCACGGCCGACCGCATCCGCAACGGCTTGACGGAGATCGGCGTGACGCTGGAGGATCGCGCCGGCGGCACGGAATGGACCGCGGCGAAGAAAGGATGAAGGCGGAAGGATGAAGGATGAAGAGAAGAAAGAAGAAAGGAGTTAGAAGTTAGAATGCGGCAGGCCCGCGCCATTCCAGCTTCTAACTCCTAACTCCTTTCTCCTTTCTTCTCTCTCCTTTTCCCCACAAAACCATGTCCTCCCGCATTCTCGGCATCGATCCCGGCTTGAACATCACCGGCTACGGCGTGCTGGAATGGGACGGCAACCGTCCGCGGGTGTGCGAGGCGGGGGTGATCCGCGGCAAGTCGCGCGGCTCGCTCACCGAGCGGTTGAAGGAAATCCATCAGGGCGTGGCCGAGGTTGTCGCCGCGTTCCGCCCGGCGACGATGGCCCTGGAACAGCTTTATTCGCACTACAAGCGGCCGCGGACGGCGATCCTCATGGGCCACGCCCGCGGCGTGATCTGTCTGGCCGCCGCCGAGGCCGGCGTGCCCGTCGTGCACTACTCCGCGACGCAAGTGAAGAAGATTCTCACCGGGGCGGGGCGGGCGGGCAAGGCGCAGGTGCAGCGGGCAATTCAGCGGGAACTCGGATTGGCCCAGGCCCCCGAGCCCCCCGACGTCGCCGACGCCCTGGCCATCGCCCTGTGTCATTGCTATCTTAAGGATCGTCCACGACAGTTAAGACCGTAAGGCGTTGCAAATTGCGGCGCCCCTTCGGGGCAATAATTCCGGCGGTCCCATTCGCCATTCGGAGAGTACCCTTTGATCACCCACGTCGCCGGCCAACTGATCGCCCTGGAAGAAAACTCGCTCGTGCTGCAAGTCGGGGCCTTTCGGTACGAGGTCCTCATCCCCGAGTTCACCCGCCGCCAGTTGCAAAACCAACTGAACGAGGAAATCCGCCTGCACACGATCGAATACCTCGAAGGCAACCCGATGCAGGGCCGCATGACGCCGCGATTGGTCGGCTTCCTCGACGAGATCGAGCGGGAATTCTTCGAGTTGTTCTGCTCCGTCGACGGCGTGGGGGCAAAGAAGGCCCTGCGGGCGATGGTCCGCCCGGTGAAGGAAGTGGCCACGGCGATCGAGGAGCAGGACGCCGCCGGGCTGGCGTCGCTGCCGGGGATCGGGCCGGCGATGGCGGAGCGGATCATCGCCAAGCTCCGCCGCAAGGTCCCCAAGTTCGCCCTGATGGTCGCCCGGCAGGAGATTCGCGAGGCGGAAGTCGAGCCCGACGTGGTCGTGGAAACCTTCGAGGTGCTGCGGCGATTGGGCCACTCGGAGGCCGATGCGCGGAAGCTCCTCGACGCGGCCCTTTCCGTGAAGAAAAAATACGCCGACGTGCAAACCCTGTTGCAGGCGATCTACCAGCAGAGCCACAAGTAAAGGATGAAGGCGGAAGGATGAAGGATGAAAACCAGACCGCGAAGGAAGAAAGTAGAGAGGAGTTAGAAGTTAGAATGCCGGACTTGTACCTCCTAATTTCTTTCTCCTTTCTTCTCTTTTCGTCCTTCATCCTTCCGCCTTCATCCTTTCCTTGCCCGCGACTCACCAGCGCGGCAGCGGGATGTTGCCGGCCTCGGCGTGGATGAGTTGCCAATCGGCCTGGCCGTTGTCCAAGCGGCGCGCTCCAGCCCCAAGTTGGCGAAAAAGGTCTTTTCGCCCTGCGGATCGTCGTAGCTGATGGCGTAGACCAGGTCCACGCTCTCGCCGCCTTCCGTCGCGCCCTGGCCGCCGCAGCCGTAGTATCGCACCTTCGCCTTCGGGCCCAGCGCAAGCAGCGTCCGCTGGAGCGGCGTTTTCACGTACAACTCCAGTTCCTTCCTCCATTTTTTCGGGCTGTCGCGGTAGAAGTCCCAGAGTTTTTCGTTCCGCGGCAATCGCTTCGCCGAGGGGAGGGCCAATTGGTGCGCCTTCTGCGGCTGGCCTTGCTGAAGATCGTGAAACCAGACGGCGGCGAACTGGCGGGCTTCCCCGCACAGAACCGCCGATAGAGGCGCCAATCGACCGGCCCGGCGACGGCGAAAACGACCGACAGCCACAGTCCCGCCAGGGCCAGGCGGCGGCCGGTCAGGGACGAATTTCGCGCGATCCTCCACAAGGCCGCCGCGGAGACGATCGTGCCGCAAATCGGCACGGTCCAAAGCAGCGGATCGACGACGGCCAACGGCGAGGCGAGTCCGAGGATCAGCGCCGCGACCGCGAGCACGCACAGCGCGCGATATTCGACGATGTCGGCGTCCGGATCGACGGAGAGGTGGAACGGCAGGGCGTGTTCTTCTCGCGGCGTCATTTTCCTCCTCGCGGATTTTGCGGGTTCTTCGCCGGCTGCCGTTCTGCTTTTGCTTGCGGCGGCGCGGCCTCGCGGCCGGGGATCGCGGGCCGCTGAGTCTCCAGCAGGCGCACGGAGCCGTCCGCGGCCACGTGCTTTTCCAGCCCCCGGCGACGTTCGGCGTAGTTGCTCACGAAGTCGTTCCTCGGAGAGAATACGTTCTCGTTTGTGCAGCACAAGGCCCCGCGCGACTCGCTCTGCGCGAAGTTCAGGAACTGGAGGTCCGGGGCGGTTGCGAGGAACATCGGCTCGCCCGCTCGAAACGCGCCGAAGAAGAAATTCTCCGCCAACGGCGCCGTGTGCAGCGTCGTCAGGGTGAAGGCGACCAGCGCCCAGCCAATGACGGCGGCAAACGCGCCGCTGCCGATCTGGTCGGCGATTTTCAGGAAGCGGACTTTCACCCGCGAGAGTTGGTCCGTCGCCGCGCGGAGAGCGACGAAAGCGGCCGCAAACACCACCCACATCGCGAGGAAATCCCAACAATAGGTGTAGCTCGGCTGCCACTCCTCGAGTTGCCGCGCCAACGGTTCGAAGTAGTCGATCGCCAGCAGGGCCGCCAGGATCACGTTGATCAACCGGATGGCGTTGCTCCACATCCCTTCCGGATAGAGGAAGCCGAGGCAAGCGAGGAAGATGAGGATCAAAATCAGCGTCAGCAGGAAGGACATGGGATAAGGTCTTGGGTCTTGGGTCTTGGGTCTTTGTCGAACATTGTGGTGCGAAGGCTGGGACTTCTAACTTCCAACTCCTAACGCCTAACTTCTTTCTTCTTCTCTCACTGTTTCAACACCCGCATCAACTCCGCGAGCGAGGTGACGCCGCGGGCGACGAGCAGAATGCCTTCCTCTTGAAGATTCCGCATGCCGGCCTTTCGCGCGGCCTGGCGGAGCAGATCGAGCTTCGGCGAGTTGGCCAGCGTCCTCCGCATGAGGTCGTCGACGACGATCAGCTCGAACACGGCCGTTTGCCCCCGGTAGCCGATGCCGCCGCACTCGGGACACAGCTCCTCCTTCTCGTCGGCCGGCTTCGGTTGGCGGGGACGGTAGAAGGCGCGGATGCGTCCCGGGGGAATGCCCAATTGTTGCAGCACGTCGGCGGCGGGGGCGTAGGGCTCCTTGCACGTCTCGCAGAGCTTCCGCACCAGCCGCTGGCACAACACGCCGGAAATCCCCGCGGCGAATTCCTGCGGCGGGACCTTCAGCATCAGCGTCCGCAACATCGCCTCGGCGGCGTCCTTGGCGCAGGATCGAACCGATCATCACCCGGTCGTTCTGCACGGTCTCGCGGCAGAGGAGGCTGACGGTCTGGCCATCGACCAGGTCGCGGACGACGACGACGTTCGGCTCCTTGCGGAACAGCTTGACGAGGATCGTGGCCGGGCTTTCGCCCGCCGAAGCCTTGTAGGTGGTCACGGGAATGTTCTCGATCGCCGTGCGGGGGTTGGCCTCGTCCTCAACGGCGACGAACTCCCGCAGGAAGCGGTCCACTCCCCGCAGCATGACGTCCATGGTCGTGCGCAGCCCGTTGGCGGGCAGGGCGGACAAGAGCACAAAGCCCTTGGGACGATTGAGCAGCTCGGTGAACTGCTCCTGCATCTTCTCCCGCATCCCCAGGTCGGCCAAGGTCTTCAAATGCGCGGAGATCGTCTCGAACTGGACGATCGCCCGCTCGCCCGTCCCCACCGCTTGCGAAACCAGCGTCGCCGGGCGATTCAGCTTTTCCAACTCGCTGTTCGGATTGATCTGGTCGACGCCTTGGATTTTCGGCAGCCTGTCCTTGGCGACGGGGGTCCACACGCCGACGCGAGGGACGAACTTCTCCCGCGTCCGCCGCTCGACTTCCGCCTGAACCCGCTGCTGCAAGGCGGCCTCGGTCATGCCCTCTTCGCCGCGGAGCTTCTTCGTCAGTTCGACGGCGAGTTTTTCGCGGAACTTGGCCTTGCTCTTCTCCACTTTGTCGAAGACCGACTGTCGCAGGACCGAGTATTCCAGGCCGAAGACGCCTTCCTGGCGGCTTTGGCGGTCCTGCGGATTGAGCCCGCAGAGCAGCTTGAGCGATTCCAGCGCCGGATCGGCGGCTTCGCGCTCGCGGTTGGCCTGGGGCAGCCACACGCCGTCGATCATGCAGCGGACGGCGACGCCCTGCGGGGAATAATCCAAGAGGACGGCGGAGGCGCGGCGGGCGATCGCGTCGCCGAGAATGTCCTTCGCCGTTGGCAGTCCCGGCGACTGCCGCGCGGAGAGCAGCCGGGCGCGGTCGACGCGGTCGTCGCCGCCGCCGCGGGCGACGAGCTTCACCGGGGCGCCGGCGTCCCGCGCGTCCCGCCGCTCCACGGCGATCTTGATTCCCACCATCCCCAGCCAATGCGCCGCCAGCCAACGCAAGTGGTCCGGCGTGAACGCCTTGTCGCTGTCGTGGACGCGGGCATTGCGATAGAGCACGTAGGAGACCAACGGCGCCGCGTAGACGATCAACAGCAGCGGATAGCCGAGCCAGAAAAAGGGGATCAAGAAGAACAGCATCGCTCCGCCGAGAAACGAGCCGAACACGATCGGGTTCCAGCGGAGCAGGTCGAGTTTCATCGCCTGGCCGTCGCGGTTGATCCAGTCGGCGCTGCGGACCCAGGCGAGAAAGACGAGCCAGAAGGCCAACAGCTTGACCCAACTGCAATAGCCGCCCGGTCCGCGCCAGTCGGCGTCCGCGGCGGCGTCGGCGGCCAGCAGCGGCGCCGCGCTGATGGTCCACAGGGCTGCGGCCAGCAGGACCAGGCGGAGGGGACGCAGGCGAATCATTCGTGGAGAAAACAGCGAACAGAAAAAGCCACGGATGAAACACGGATCAAACACAGATGAAGAGAGATAACTCCCTTCGATCTGTGTTTCATCCGCGTTCAATCCGTGGCTAATTCCCGAACTGTGATTCATTCTGCGACTCGATCCGGAAGTTGCTTTTCCGCGTAACTCCCGCCTTCTGACTCTCAACTCTCAGCTCCTCGACTCTCAACCTTACAACATGGCCGAGGAGCGGACCTCGATCCCCTTCAGCGCCATCTTCAATGCCTCCGGGTTGGGGGCCGCCTCGAACGCCGTCGGCCGATCGATCATGTCGCTCTCCACCAGGTCCCGCAGGCTCATCGTGAAATCCTGCATTCCCTCCTCCTTGCCGATGCGGATGGCGTCGGGGAGCTTCTCGTCCTGGCCTTCGAGCACGAGTTTGCGGACCACGGGACCGAAGATCATGATCTCGCAGGTCGGCACGCGGCCCACCCCCTGCTTGATCGAGGGGAGCAGCTTTTGGGCGACGATCGCCTTCATGTTCATCGCCAAGGCGCTGCGGAGCGAGGCGTGCATTTCCTGGGGGAAGAGGTTGAGGATGCGGCCGATCGTGCTCGCGGCGGTTGAGGCGTGGATCGTGCCGAAGACCAGGTGCCCCGTCTCCGCCGCGTGGATCGCCGTCTCGAACGTCTCCCGGTCGCGCATTTCCCCCACGAGCATCACGTCCGGGTCTTCGCGCACGGCGTGCTTCATGCCAATCGCGAAGTCCTTCACGTCCATGCCGATCTCCCGCTGGTTGATCAGGCATTTGTCTTCCGTGAAGGTGAATTCGACCGGGTCCTCCAGGGTGAGGATGTGTTTGCGGTAGTTGTGGTTGATCCAGTCGAGCATCGAGGCGATCGTCGTCGTCTTTCCCGAGCCGGTCACCCCGGCCAAGAGCACCATTCCCTGGCTGAAGCGGCAGAGTTCCTCCAGCCCCGGCGGGAGGTAGAGCGTGCGGAAGTCGGGGATGACGTTGTTCACCCGCCGCGCCACCATGCCCACGTTTCCCAACTGTTGCAGCACGTTGACGCGGAATCGCCACAGTTTCTCGTCGACGACCAGGGTGTGGGCGAAATCGACGCCGCCGTCCTCGGCGAAGATCCGCTGCCGGCGCGGATCGCGGTCGATCATCGGGAAGATCAGCCGGGCCATCTCCTCCGCCTCGATCGGGCCGCGGGCCAGCGGCCGCAGCGTGCCGTGTACGCGGACGATCGGCGGACAGCCCACCTTCAAATGGAGATCGCTCCCTTCCAGCTTCACCAGCGCGCGGAAAAGCTTGTCGATCTCGATTTCCTTTTCGGCGGCGAGGGTTCGCTGCCACTGCTTGTCGGCCTGGTTGTCGGCGGCGGTGGACATGGGGCAGGAGTTGAGAGTTGAGAGTTGAGAGTTGAGAGTTGAATGGCACTGATATTTTCGTAACTCGTTATGCAGAAGTGATCTAAGTAAAAACGGCCTGCCTCGCTACAAAGGTGTTAACCAGACACCCCAAGCAGCAAGGAGGCCGCCGTGAGTGATTATACCCGATGGTTGTTTCGGCAACAGATCGATTGGTTCCGCCGCCAGTTTGCCCAGCAGACAGGGCTTCCGTTTTCGCAGGTCCTGCCGGCTCAACTGGTGGTGACTGCATTGCAGTCGCTGGGCGTGCGATTCTACGATTCGTTGTACAACCCAGTCACGGTCTTGTGGCTGTTTCTCAGCCAGGTGATGCATGCCAATCCGACGTTGGCCGTGACGGTCGAGTGCTTTCTCGCTTGGCGGTTGGCCCAGGGGATGTCGCCGTGTTCGGCCGACACGGGCGCCTATGCGCGGCGCGACAACGCCTTCCCGAAACCTTGCTGGCCGTGCTCACCAGGCACACCGGCCGCGCGGCCGAACACGCCGCGCCGAGCGAATGGCGATGGCTCGGCCGGGTGGTGAAATTGTTCGACGGCTCGACGGTTTCGATGCCCGATACGCCCGCGAATCAGGAGGCATTTCCCCAGAGCCGCACCCAAGCGCGCGGGGTGGGCTTTCCGCTGGCCCGCATTGGGGTGCTGTTTTCCTTGGCGGTGGGGACGGTGTTGGACCTGGGCATTCGCCGCTGGGCGGGCAAGTTTCAGAGCGAACTGGCCATGCTCCGCGATATGATTCCGTCGCTTCAGGCGAACGACGTGTTGTTGACAGATTGCTTTCTCTGCTCCTACATGGAAATCGCCCTGGTGCGGAGGCAAGGCGCCGACTATGTGGGCCAGATGCACGCCCACCGGAACGTGGATTTTCGCCGTGGCAGGCGGCTGGGCCCGTGCGATCACGTGGTCGAGTGGAGCAAGCCCGGATGCCCCGACTGGATGTCTCCGCAAGACTACGCGGCGATTCCCCAGACCCTCTTGATCCGCGAGTTTCGCCGCCGGATCGTCCGCAGAGGCTATCGCACACGAACGATCATCGTCGCCACGACGCTGCTCGATGCCGAGCGGTATCCGCAAGACGAGATCGCGGATTTGTATCGACTTCGCTGGGATGCGGAAATCAATCTGCGTTCCCTGAAGACGATGATGAATATGGATGTGCTTCGCTGCCAAACTCCCGACATGGTGCGCAAGGAGATCTGGGCCCATCTGTTGGCGTACAACTTGATCCGAACGGTGATTGCGCAGGCGGCGGCCAGGCATGGCAAAAATCCACGTCAGATCAGCTTCAAGCGAACGATGCGGACGTTGGAGGCGTTCCGTCCCGTGCTTGCCCACATCCCACGGGAGCAGCTCGTCGCGCTTTACAACCACATGCTCACGGCAATTGCTTCTCATGAAATCGGCAACCGACCCCACCGCCTCGAACCACGTCAACGCAAACGAAGGCCCAAGCCTTACAAGCTGATGACCAAACCTCGTAATCAAGCCCGAAAGCAAGAAGCTAAAACACGTTAAGCAAATATCAGTGCCATTCAGTTGAGAGTTGAGAGCCAGAATGGCGGAGCAGTCGGCGCTGAATGCTTCTACCTTCTAACTCCTAACTTCTAACTCCTTTCTTCTTTCACTGTCCAGGCGAACGGGGATTCCCCGCGTGCGCATCAGTTGTTTCGTTTGCCGGATCGTGTACTGGCCGTAATGGAAGATGCTCGCGGCCAAGGCGGCGTCGGCCCCGCCCAGGAGGATCGCGTCGGCGAGGTGCTCGGGGCAGCCGGCGCCGCCGCTGGCGACCACGGGGATGGAGACGGCGTCGGCCACGGCGCGGATGATCGGCAAGTCGTAGCCCGTCAGGGCCCCGTCCGCGTCCATCGAGGTGAGGACGATTTCGCCGGCGCCGAGTTCCTCGACGCGGCGGGCCCAGGCGACGGCTTCCAGTCCGGTCCCGATGCGGCCGCCGTGGATGTGGACTTCCCACACTTCCCGCCCCTCCTGCTGCACCCGCTTCGGGTCGATGTTCACGACGATGCACTGGCTGCCGAAGCGCCGCGCGGCCTGGCGGACGAAGTCGGGATCGCAGCAGGCGGCGGAGTTGATCGACACCTTGTCGCAGCCGGCGTTCAACAGCGCGCGGATGTCCTCGATCGTGCGGATGCCTCCGCCCACCGTCAGGGGCATGAAGACGACCTCCGCCGTCCGCCGCACGATGTCGAGCATCGTGCCGCGGCCCTCGTGGCTGGCGGTGATGTCGAGGAAGACCAACTCATCCGCCCCTTCCTTCTCGTAGCGCGCAGCGACCTCGACGGGATCGCCCGCGTCCCGGAGGTTGAGAAAATTCGTTCCCTTGACGACCCGGCCCCGATCGACATCGAGGCAGGGGATCACCCGTTTGGCCAACATCGCCACAAGCCGGATTGTTTGCGTTCGTCGCTGTCCCGAAGCTGGGCAAGAAAGCTATTGATGTCTGTAGGAACACGGAAGCCGGCCGGCCACCGGAAGGCCGATCAACCCAGGCTCCCGTTGGTCGCCCTGATCCGCTTTCAATTCAAATATCCGTAGCCCCTGCGGGCAGCCAAACCCCTACTTTAACCTGCCGGACCTTCGCCGGTCAACTCATGGAAGGATGAAGGCGGAAGGATGAAGGATGAAAAGGAAGCAGGGCTGCTTTTCCGGATTCTTCGTTCCTTCATCCTTCCGCCTTCATCCTTCCACCCCCCCTACTGGCTCGCCCGGCCAAACTTGCCGCGAAAGTCCTCGGCCCGAAACTTGATGATGCTGCCGAGCTTCCCCTTCAGGTCCGTGCCGCCGTCGAACCACCCCGCCGGCTCGTTGTAGGCCGAGTGGAACTCGAAGTAGATCGCATTCTTCGGGGCCTTCAATCGCGTCGCCTTGAGGTAGAAACCCGAGCCGGAGTAAGGGTGCTTCGGTCCCAGAACGGGGTTGCCCAAGGCGTCTTTGGCGATCGCCTGCCAGACGTTCGGATAGTCCGGGTCGGTGTCGAATTTCGGATCGATGCGGCCGGCCAAGATGATCCCGTCGGCGGTTTTCGTCAACAGGGCGTAGCGGGTGGCGCTGACCTCGACCATGTCCATCAGGGCGAAAGTGGTGTAGAACCAACTATCGCCGCCTTCTTTGCCGGAGACAATCTTCAGCCCCCGCTTGGCCGCCTCCTCCTTGGTCAGGAAGCCCGAGCGCCGCAGCATCCCGCCGCCCCCCTTGGCGTTTGCCTTCTCCCCTTTTTTCTCCGTCAGGGTGTCGCTGAATTTCTTCGAGACCAGCACGTCCCATTTTCCGCGGGCGACGAAGCCGGCGTTCATCACCCGGAGGGCGTAACCCGGCTTGCCCTTCTTCAGGGTGATGATCTTCGTCCGTACCGGCGCGTGGCTGTCGTCGGCGACGAAATCATCCCAGGTGCAATCCAGCGGCACGTTGAACTTCATGATCGCCTCCTGCTGGGCCGCCGCGTCCAGGCCGTCGGCGAGGATCGGCGGCGGGAGCTTGACCATCGTCCCCTCGGGCATTTTCAATCCCGTTTCCGTCAATTCCTTGAAGATCGCGTTTTCGCGAATCGGGGCGGCGTCGTCGGCCGCCGCGGCGGCAGCCATCGCCACGCACACGAACATGGATGCAATCATTTTCATAAAAAACTCCTTTGAATGCGACTTGCGCTCTGTGTGGACTGGAGGTCCCCTCTCCCTCCGGGAGAGGGTTAGGGTGAGGGGAACCCAGCGAAGGTTCCGCCCCTTCCATTCTGATCCCGGCGGAACGTCCCCTCACCCTGTCCGTTCTCCCGGAGGGAGAGGGGGACTCGGGCGAAGCGTCCGAATTGTAGCCGCGACAATCGCTTCATGGCAAGTGCGGCGGTCTGGCCGGCGTTTTTCCCGCGCCCACGCCGATCGCGGGAACAACCGATGCGGCCGTGCTCGCATCCAGGGCGAAGATGCAGAAACCGCCGGTCCCGAGCGAGCGGGCGATGTGGATTTGCCCCACCACCCGGTCCGGAGAGAGATACTCGCCGGCGATGCCGATCCCCGCGTAGACCGGCACGCGCCCCGCGACCAATTTCATCTGCTTTCGCACCAGGCGGGCGAATTGCTCGTCGTCCTTCGTGTAGTCCATCGGGCAGACGAAATCCAAAAAGCCCTGGCGAATCCACAGCGGCCAATCCTGGGCGACCGAGCCGCGGCACTCGGGATAATCGCCAAAAACGGCCGCCGAGAGCTTCGCCTCCGGGCGAATTCTTTTCAACTCGCGATGGACATCCGCGACCAGCGTGGTGATCTGCCGGCAGCGCCAGTCGTTGTATTCCTCCTGACGCGGGCCATGAAAGCAGTCCGCCGGCCAATTTTTCACCGCATGGCCGGACTCCGCCTCGAACCGCCGCCGGCAACCATCGCAGAAACACGACCGCTCGTCGGGATAGCGAATGTAGTCGAAGTGCAGGCCGTCGATCGCGTACTTCTTGGCCACTTCCAACATGCTCTCCCGCTCCAATCGCCGATTCTCCGGATGCGACGGACAGAGCCAATCGATCGGCTTGCCATCGACGCTCACTTGCGTGCGGCCTTCGCGGCGCATCTGCGCCGATGAACTCCTTCGACGCCGTGCCGAGATTGAAGTTGACTTTCCAGACGTGGACTTCGAGGCCGTATTTTTTCGTCGCCTTCACGCACTGCTCGATCTGATCGCCCCAGCGGCGGAACGTCTCGCCGCGGGGCAGCACGTCGCTGGCATAGCGGGCCTCGCCCGCCCAGAGCATATTCGGTACGATCATGTTGAAGCCGTTTTCGTGCAAGATTTCCGCCGTGCGGTCCCAATCGCCCGGAAAAGGCCCGGTGCCTGCGTGGTCCCACATCGCCCGGCCCTCGCGGCCGGGAGAGGGCTGGGAGTTGAGATAGGCGGCAAGGAATTGTCGATGGCCGCGCAGGCCCAACTCGATGGCGAGATCGACCTCGCCCATGCTGAACTGCGGGCGTGCATTTCCGGCGGACAACTGTGCGCGGGCCGCCGACAGCGTCTCCTCGGCCGCGGCAAGCGACCTTTTCGCCGCCGCGTCGCCCGCGGATTTCAAATACTCGGCCAGTTCCCGCTCGTTGCCGCAATGGCCGACCTGCCCGGCGCGATTGACCGCGGCCGCGGCCACTGTTTCCTTAAGCTCCGGGACAAGGTGGCCGAAAATTGCCGCCAACATCTGCTTCATGTTCTCCCGGTCGTCGCCCAGCACGATATGGCTGAAAAAGGCCCCGCGGCCGCTAAGCAACAATGCCGGCCGGCCCGTTGACCTGCCGGCGTCGTCATACCATTGGGCGTCGACGCGGGCGTTGCCGCCGTCGGGCTGCATGGTGGTGATGTTCCAGGAATGTTGCCGGACTGAGGGCGGAGATCCGCCCAGGATGAGCCCCGTTTGCGGAAAGCGGATTTCGGCGAACTCGCCTGGCCGCGATTCCCGCACATACTCGGCGTTCTTGAAGCCGAGGACCGGACCGAGCCGCGGCGGCATCGCGTAGCAGACAAACAACTTGCCGCCGGACTCGACAAATCGCACGAGCGCGGCGACCGCCTTGTCGTTCAAATCCCCGCGATCGGAGAGCACGGCGATCCGCCGCCGGCCCAGGCCGCCGTCGAGCACTTCGGCGTCGCTGACCACGTCCGGGCCGAGGCCAAGTTCGGCGAGCAGGTCGCAAAGCACTCCGACCTCGCCGGTCTTGCCAACCGCCCCATCCCGCGCGATAAGCGAAATCTCGCTTTCCAGGGCGACGAGCCGGCGGAGGCGGATGACCGCGTCGATCGCCTCGCCGCGCCAGGCGGCAATGCGAATGCCGTCAATTTCTCCCCAACCGCCCGGCTTTTCCTCGATGCCGAATTCCGCCTTGGGGAAACGCACGCTCTGCCAGCCTTTTTGGCCCGCCACGCCCCCGCCCGAATACCATCCACCGCGGCTGTGAAAATACAAAGACAGGTGTTTTACCGCCTCCGCGGGGGCAATCTCGACTTCCAGGGCGAATCCTCCCGCCCCGCGGAGGTCCAGGCGGACACGGCGGTCGATCACCGTCCGGGCCAGTTTCGGCTGGGTTGCGAACGGCGCGGTCAGCAGGAAGGCCGGACCGCCATTCTCCGCGGAAACGTCAACCGGCGGGGTCCCCTCGCTGGCTTTCCAAGCCTCGCCGGCCTGGGCCGCGTCGGCATAGGGGAACGCATCGAGGATTTGTCCCGTCCCGTCCGCTGCGGCGGCTGAGGATGGTTCCGCTTGGAGCAGGAGGAGAGCGCAGAAAAAGACGGCGGCAGGGCGGGAAATCATCATGTGAATCCCCAAAGGTGGTTTGACCGTCGCGCGGAGAATACAGTATACTGCCGATTAGGAGCAGGGTCTATAAATCTGCGCGGTTTGAAGCGGCGCCCACCACCGCGAAATCGGAAGGTCGGCGGCGTTCGTGACCGCTCGCAACAGAATGCCTTCTCGCGGAGCACCGATTATGGTTTCGTCGATTTGCAGGCGGCGGGGATTCACACTCGTGGAACTACTGGTGGTCATCTCGATTATCGGCGTGTTGGTCGGCCTGCTGTTGCCCGCGGTGCAGGCCGCCAGGGAAGTCGGCCGGCGAGCCCAGTGCAAGAACAACCTCAAACAGCTCGGCCTGGCGGCCCAGCGCACGTCGATAAGCACGGCTGCTATCCTTCCAGCGGTTGGGGTTCTGGGTGGGTTGGCGATGCGGACATGGGCTTCGGGGCCAAGCAGCCCGGCGGCTGGATTTACAACCTCTTGCCCTATTTGGGCTTCGACGCCATTCACGACATTGGCGCGGGCATGACTTTGGGCAACAAAATCAGCGCGGCAGCGCGCAAACGTCCGCGGCTCTGCCGACGATCATCTGCCCGACCCGCCGCAAGGTGATGGGCTACCCGGTGGGCTCATCGCCTATTAACGCCGCCAACGGCGCGACATTCGCAAAGACCGACTACGCGGCCAACGCGGGATCAAATATTTTGACCCCTCCCGGGACCGCGGACCAGGGGCCAAGCAGCACTGCCTGCCTCACTTCGTATCCTAGTTGCGGATCGCTCGACTCGAACTGGAACGTTTCCGCCGCCGACAACGGCGTCTCCAACCACCGCAGCGAAGTCAAGCCGGCAAGCATCACCGACGGGGCCGCAAATACGCTCTTCGCCGCGGAGAAGTACATGGATCCGAAGCAGTATAACACGGGCGCGGGCTGCTCCGACGGCCTCGCCGCGTATGTGGGCTGCGATTCGAACGTCAACCGCCTGGTGCCGGGGATCAGCGTGCCGGCCGGCGCACCGCCGACGCCCGCGAACGTCACGCTTTCGAATACGGCCGCCACGCAGCCAATGCTGGACACTCCCGGCGTTGACGGCAACCCCGACTTATGCTTCGGCAGCGCCCATGCCTCCGGCCTCAACGCCGTCTTTTGCGACGGCGCGGTGAAAACCATATCCTACACGATCGACCTGAAGGTGTGGGCCGGCATGGGCATTCGCAACGATCACGTCGCCTTCGGCGATACTTTCTAAAAGGGAACGCCTGATGCGTAGATTTCACCGCTTGCTCCTCCCGCTGCTGGCCGCCGCGCTGGTCGCCGGCTGCTCCGGACCTTCCGGCCCGAAATTGCCGGAGTTGGTCCCCAACGACGTCGCCCGGCGGGCGACGCAGCAGTACGACAAAAATCACGACGGCACGATCGACGCCGAAGAACTCAAGGCCAGCCCGCCGCTCCTGGAAGCGATGGCGACCATGGACGTCAACCGCGCGGGCTCGCTCAACGAGGCGAAGATCGCCGAGCGGGTGCGGAAGTGGCTCAATGGCGAGACGGTCGTCTTCAAACCGATGGTCTTGGTCACTCTCGACGGCCAGCCGCTGGAGGGCGCCACCGTGACCTTCGAGCCGGAAGCCTTCATGGGCCCCGCCTACAAGCCGACCAGCGCCGTGACCGACAAGGCGGGGACCTGCCTGCCCCCGGGCGACGACCGGCAATTTCCCGGGCTGCACCCCGGTCTGTACCGCGTGCGCATTTCGAAGCAGGTCAACGGCCAGGAGACGATTCCCGCCCGCTACAACACGGCGACGGAACTGGCCCGGGAAATCGCCGACGACCTGCCGCGGGAGAAGCGGTTGGCCCTGGGGGTCTTCCCGTTGAGCAGCGAGGGGCCCTAACAAATTCGCGGCATCTGCTCGCCGGAGAGGAGATCGACGATCCGCCGGCCGCCCAGCAGGCCGCGAATCGTCACCGTGCCCGGATGCTCGCCGGTCACTCGCCCAATGACGGCCGGGCGGCACTGGCTCTGCGGTTGTTTTCCCGCTTCATGGCGTTGCATCGCGTCCAAGAGGCGATCGGCCGCGTCGGGCGCGACAAAGGCCGCCAGCCGGCCCTCATTGGCGACGTAGAGGGGATCGAGCCCGAGCAGTTCGCACGCCGCGGCGACGGGCGCGGCGACGGCGATGGCCGCCTCGTCCAACTCGACGCCCACGCGGGCGTCCAGGGCGATTTCGTTCGCGGCCGCGGCCAGGCCGCCGCGGGTCAGATCGCGGAGGCAGTGCAGATCGCCGCGGACGGCCGCGAGCATCGCTTCGACCAATTCGGCCAGCGAGGCGCAATCGCTTTCCAGGGCCGTCTCGTAGCCCAGGCCCTCGCGGACCGACATGACGGCCATGCCGTGTCGTCCCAGGTCGCCGTTGACCAGCACGACGTCGCCCGGGGCCACGCGCCGCGGCGAAATCTCGATCCCCGGCGGCACCAGGCCGATGCCCGCGGTGTTGATGAAGATGCCGTCCCCCTTGCCGCGGTCGACCACTTTCGTGTCGCCGGTGACGATTTCCACCTTCGCCTCCGCGGCGGCGTCGCGCATCGAGGCGACCACGCGGCGGAGAGTTTCCATCGGCAGCCCTTCCTCGAGGACGAAGCCCGCGCTGAGCCACCGCGGCTTCGCCCCCGCCATGGCCAGGTCGTTGACGGTTCCATAGACCGCCAGCTTGCCGATGTCGCCGCCGGGAAAGAAGAGCGGCCGCACGACGAAGGTGTCGGTGGTGAAGGCGAGCCGGGCGCCGGCGATCTCGACCACGGCGCTGTCGTGGGCCGGCCCGCGGTTGGAGCCCGCAAACGCCGGCAAGAATTCCTCCTCGATCAATCGCCTCATCAACCGCCCGCCGCCGCCGTGGGCGAGTTGCACCGCGGCGTAATCGCTCGCGGGGACGGGGCAAGTCAGCTTCGACATGTCGGGACGAGCGTTGTGCATGGGAGGCGCCTCAAGGTGGAATTGTCACAATTGGTGATTCGAGGTCCCCTCTCCCTCTGGGAGAGGGCTAGGGTGAGGGCCGCGCTGCTCGACAGTTCATGCCCTCACCCTAACCCTCTCCCAGAGGGAGAGGGGACCGATGCGCGTCGATAGCGGTAATACGCGGCGCAGGCCCCTTCGGCCGAGACCATCGGCGCGCCCAGCGGCCGCTCCGGCGTGCAGGAAAGACCGAAGGCCGGGCAGTCGTGCGGCTTGCGATGCCCCTGCAACACCAGGCCGGCAATGCACTCCTCCGGCTCCTCGGCGTGGATCCCCTCGACGCCAAACCGCCGCTCGGCGTCGAACTCGCGATACGCCGCCCGCAAGGCCAGGCCGCTGGCGGGGATCTCGCCGATGCCGCGCCACTTCCGCGCCGCCGGCTCGAAGACCTCGCGAACCATCCGCATCGCCGCCTGGTTCCCTTCGGGGCGAACGCAGCGGGCGTATTGATTGACAACCTCCGCGCGAGCCGCGCTCGAGTTGCTCGACGCACAAGAGCACGCCCTGCAAGATGTCCAGCGGCTCGAAGCCGGTGACGACGATGGGGACGTGGAACTGCCGCGGCGATGGGGCGATATTCGTCCATGCCGGTGATCGCGCAGACGTGCCCCGCCGCCAGAAATCCTTGCACCCGGTTCGACGGCGATTCGAGCACGGCGGCGATCGCCGGCGGCACGAGGACGTGGGAGACCAGGGCAGAGAAGTTTTTCAGCCCCAGCCGCGCCGCCTGGGCCACCGCCATCGCGTTGGCCGGCGCAGTGGTCTCGAAGCCGACGGCGAAGAAGACCACCTGGCGATCCGGATGCCGCTGGGCCAAGGCCACGGCCTCCATCGGCGAGTAGACGATGCGCACGTCGCCCCCTTCCGACTTCACCGTGAAGAGGTCCTTCGTCGAGCCGGGCACGCGGAGCATGTCGCCGAACGAGCAAAAGATCGTTTCCCGCCGCGCGGCGATGGCCACGGCCTTGTCGATCATTTCCAGCGGCGTGACGCAGACCGGGCAGCCCGGTCCGTGGATCAACGTAATCTGCGGTGGCAGCATCTCATCCAGCGCGAAGCGGACGATCGCGTGCGTCTGCCCGCCGCAGACCTCCATGATGTTCCACGGCCGGGTGGTCGCCCGCGCGATGGCCGCGGCCAGGCGTCGGGCGGCGTCGGCGTCGCGATATTCGTCGACGTACTTCATGGCCCCCGCTCGATCTGTTCGATCTGCTCGATATAGGAGAAGATTTCCGCGGCTTCCGCCTCGTCGACGCGGCTGATGGCGAATCCGACGTGGACGATGACGTAATCGCCCACCTGGGCCTCGGGCGTATAGGCCAGGCAGATGTCCTTGACGATGCCGCCGAAATCGACCTTGCCCATGGGCAGGTCGTTCTCTTGCCGAATTTCCATCACTTTTCCGGGAATGCCAAGGCACATGGCGATAAGCTTCTGTTGTTTATCCGGTCCCTTCTCCCTTCGGGAGAGGGGACCGATTTGCGGCGACGTAAATCTGTCCCAAGGCGATGCCGCCGTCGCCGGGCGGGACCCGCCGTTGAGTGTACACGGAAAAGCCCGCCGCCGCCAGTCGCCGGCCGGCGCGATCGCTTAACAGGGCGTTTTGAAAACAGCCGCCGCTGAGGGCCACCTGCGGCAGGCCCGACCCGCCGGGCGACGGCCAGGGCCAGTTCGGCCAGGGCGTTGTGGAAGCGGGCGCCGATGCGTCCGACGGCGCACGCCCGCCGTCCGATCGGCCAACACGGCCGCGGACAAGCGGCTCCCAGTCGGCCACGGCGGGCGTGCCCGGGCGCCAGCGGCAAGGGATAGGCGTCGCTGACCGATTCCATCGGCGGCGAACTCCAACGCCATCGCCGCTTGCCCCTCGAAGCTGATGATCTGCGGCAGCCCGCACAACGCCGCCACGCCGTCGAAGAGCCGGCCCATGCTGCTGGCGCGGGGAGAATTGACCGATCGGCCCATCGCCGCGAAGCAGCGTGTTCATCTCGGCGGGGCTGAAGGAGTCCTGGGCGCCGCCGGTCGTCGGCATGTGCTCGGCGGCAGCACCGCCGAAGATTTCGTAGAGCAGGCCCAAGGCCGAGCGCCGCGGTTGGCGCATGGCCAGATCGCCGCCGGGCAAGGGGAAGGTCCGCAGATGGGCGATGCGGACGAACTCGTCGCCTTGGCACACGCAGCGCCTCGCCGCCCCAAATCGTGCCGTCGCCGCCGTAGCCGGTGCCGTCCCAGGCGAGCCCCAACACCGGGCCCGCCGAGCCGATGTTCGGCCATGCAGGCGGCGACGTGGGCGTGATGGTGCTGCACGCGCACGCAGCGGCGCGCTCCATCGGCCGGCCAACTCCTCGGCATGCACGCGTCGAGGCGTAGTCCGGGTGCAGGTCGCAGGCCACCACCTCCGGCGCGACCTGAAAAAATCCACCAGGTCGTCGATCGTCGCGGCGAAAGACCTCGACGGCCAGCAGGCTGTCCAGGTCGCCCACGTGCGGGCTCAGCACCACCTGCATCGGCTCGCGAGCCGACGCCCAAGGCCACGGTGTTTTTCAGATGCCCGCCGACGGCCAGGATCGTCGGGCCGGCAGATGTCCAGGTCGATCGGCAGCGGGGCATAGCCCCGCGCACGGCGAAGCACCTGCAAGCCCTCGGCGTCGAACCGCGCCACGGAATCGTCGACCGGGCGGACGATGGGGCGATCGTGCGACGAGCAAGCACGTCGGCAATCCGCCGCGCCGCCGACATCGCCCAAGCGGCCAGGGCGTCGTCGATCGCAATCGCCATCGGCTCTTCCGACGAGGTTTCCGCTGGTGCAGACGAGCGGCCGGCCGACCGCCTCCATGAAGCAAGTGGTGCAGCGGCGTGTAGGGGAGCATGACGCCCAATCGCGGATTGCCCGGCGCCACGGACTCGGCCAGGCGGCCGCCTCGCCGCCGCAAGAGCAGGATGGGGGCTTCCGGCGAAGCGAGCGCGCGGGCCTCGTCGTCAGACACGTCGCAGAAGCGGCGGACCTCGTCCATGTTGGCGAGCATCACGGCGAAGGGGCGCGTGGGGCGACGCTTCCGCCGCGCAGCAACTCGACGGCGGCCTCGCTGGTCGCATCGACGATCAATTGAAATCCACCCAATCCCTTCATTGCCACCGCTTTGCCGTCCAACACAAGCCGCGCGGACAACTCCAGCGCCTCGCGGCGCTCGGCCAGTCGGCGTCCGCCGGCGTCGAGCAGTTCCAAGCGGGGGCCGCACTGCGGACAGGCGATCGGCTGCGCGTGGAACCGCCGATCGGCTGGATCGCCGTATTCCGCCAGGCATTGCGGACACATCGCGAACGCGGCCATCGACGTCCGCGGACGATCGTAGGGCAATTGGCGAATGATCGACCATCGCGGGCCGCAGTTGGTGCAATTCGTGAACGGGTAACGATGCCGCCGCTGGAGCGGATCGTGGATTTCCGCCAGGCACAGCGGACAGGCGGCCAGATCGGCGGGGAGCGTCGGCTGCGGCGCGGCCGTGTCGTCGCTGGGAAGAATCTTGAATTCGCGCGGCGTCGCGCCGGCCGAGTCGTCCCACTGGCAGTCAATTTGGCCGACTTCGATTGCATCGACGCGGGCTTGGGGCGGATGGCCGCTGCGAAGGACGCTTACGAACTCGTCCACTGACGTCCGGTCGCCTTCCACTTCGATCAGCACGGCCCCCGACTGGTTTTGCACCCAGCCGTCCAATCGGCGGGCGACGGCGGCGTTATAGACGAACGGCCGAAAGCCGACGCCCTGGACGACGCCGCGGACGACGATCGCCAGGCGGCAGCGGGTCGAGGGGGGAATCGTCATGCGGCGGAGAAGGGCTGAGAGGGAACTGGACCTTGGCAGACTGCTGATTCGAGGTCCCCCTCTCCCTTTGGGAGAGGGTTGGGGTGAGGGGATGCTGAACCAGGTTCCGAATTCTGAATGCCGGCGTGTTTCCGGGCTCCCCTCGCCTCCGGGGGCCGACCGAAGGCGGGTCGCTCCCAAAGGGAGCCGGGGACCGCATGCGCGCCTCCCGACAATTTGCAAAGTGTCCCGTTAAGACACTTCGATGCGATTGACCAACCGGTCGCCGCCGGGGATGGCCATGGCGGCATGTTGGGCGAGCTGCTTGCAATAGAAGCTGCCGCATCGCCCGGTCAACACGACCCCCGCGCCGTCCATTTCCACCACGAGGTCTTGCACTCCGCCGTTGGTTTCGTGCTGAACGGCATGTTCGATCGAGGCGACCAACCGCTCGGCCTCTTCCAACGTTTCCGGCAAGGGGAAGTCGTTGGCGAAGAACGGCAACTCGGCTTTCGAGCCATTGTTCATGGGAACCTCCCTGTGGCCCCGGAACCGCTTGCTCCCATAAGAGCCGATTTTCCCTCGCCTATTAGTTTAGCGCGCCACGGCAACGCGTCAATCCCACTTTGGCTCGGAAAAAGCGGGAAACAAAAGAATCCGCCCTTCGCTATTGCTTCCGGGGGGGAGATGCTAGCGTATCTTCCCAAGTGCCCTCAGATGGGCAATGACTTCGTCGGCCAGCACGTCGGCGGACTTTGTCGCCGCGTTGAGGACCAGTTCCGCCTTCAATGGGGCCTCGTAGGGATCGTCGATGCCGGTGAAGCCTTTGAGTTCGCCGGCGCGGGCCTTCTTATAGAGGCCCTTCGGATCGCGGGCTTCGCAGACTTCGATCGGGGCATCGACGAAGATCTCGATGAAATCGCCCGCCGGCAACGTCGCGCGGACCCGATCGCGATCCACCCGATAGGGGCTGATGAACGCCGTAATCGCGATCACGCCCGCCTCGCAAAACAGCTTTGCCACGGCGCCGATGCGGCGGATGTTTTCCTCACGGTCTTGTGCGGAAAATCCCAGGCCGAAACGCTGGGCAAATTCCGCTCCGTGCCGCTCCTTGAGCATTCCCGGCGCGGCGTTCAGTCCGTGGCGGATGTTGTCGCCGTTGAGGACGAAACTATGGATCTTCCGCGTATGGAGTTTGTGATCCAATAAATTAGCGACCGTGCTCTTGCCGCAGGCGCTCAGGCCGGTGAACCAGACCACGCAACCGGCGTGGCCGTGGCGCGTCTCGCGTTCCTGGCGGGAGACGGCGTGCTCGTGCCAATGGACCTGGACGGCGTGGGGATCGGACATTTGGCGATTCTCCTGTTGCGAGGGCTGGGCATTGAAGCGGCCATTATACAACAGGATGGCCGAGAGGATAAGGCCGGCGGGGTAGACAATAATCTTTCGCGGACCACGGCCGAAATGGCGAATGCAGATTGCAAAATGAAAAAAGTAAAATGAAAATTGCAAAATGGAAAACGCGGGACCGCCCTGCCGTGCGCCCGTCCTCAGCCTTCATTTTGCAATTTGCAATTCCCCCTCTTCAGCCGACTTCTTCCGCCGGCGCATCGCGGACCGCGGGCGCAGCGGCACTCCGGCGCCCCGCCGGCTCGTCGGCGCCGGGCACGATCTTCAAGCTGGGCAGGGCGGCCTCAATGATCTCCTTCAACTCGCTGTTGTCGATCGTCTCCTTTTCGATCAACCGCTCGGCCAACGCGGTCAACGCCTTGCCGCGGGTCTCCAAGACATGCCGCACCCGCTCCAACGCCTGCGAGACGATGCGGCGGATTTCCTCGTCGATCTCCCGGGCGGTCTGCTCGCTGTGCGTTCGCGCGGCGGAGAAATCGTCCCCCTCGCCGAGGAACATCGGCCGGCGGCTCTCCCGGTACGTCACTCGCCCCAAGCGGCTCATGCCGTAGTCCATGACCATGCTGCGGGCGATCTCGGTGGCCCGCTCAAGGTCGTTCTGCGCCCCGGTCGAGACGTTGCCGTAGGTGATTTCCTCGGCCACCGTGCCGGCCAGGAGGACTTGGATGCGGCTCTCCAATTCGCTCTGCGTCAGCAGGTAGCGGTCTCCCTCGGGCCGCTGCATCGTGTAGCCCAGGGCGGCGAGGCCGCGGGGAATGATGGAAACCTTGTGCACCGGATCGGTGTTCGGCAGGCTGGCGGCGACCAGGGCATGGGCGCTTTCGTGATAGGCCACGCGCTGTTTTTCGTCGGCGTGCATCACGCGCTGCCGCTTTTCCAACCCGGCCGTCACCCGCTCGACCCCCTCGTTGAACTCCTGCATGGTGACGGTGGACTTGCCGGCGCGGGCGGCCAGCAGGGCCGCCTCGTTGACCAGGTTCGCCAGGTCGGCGCCGACGAATCCCGGGGTGATGGCGCGACTTCCTTCAATTCGACGTTGCCGTCGAGCAGCACTTTGTCCGCGTGGACGTTGAGGATGTCTTCGCGGCCGCGGACGTTGGGACGATCGACCAACACGTGCCGATCGAAGCGTCCCGGGCGGAGCAAGGCGGGATCGAGCGTTTCCGGGCGGTTGGTGGCCGCCATGATGATCACGCCGTTGTTCGAGGTGAAGCCGTCCATTTCCACCAACAGGGCGTTGAGCGTTTGTTCGCGTTCGTCGTGGCCGCCGACGATGCTCGTGCCGCGGGTCTTGCCCAAGGCGTCCAATTCGTCGATGAAGACGATGCAGGGGGCCTTGGCCTGGGCCTGCTGGAACATGTCGCGTACGCGGGCGGCGCCGACGCCGACGAACATCTCGACGAAGTCGGATCCGGAGAGGCTGAAGAAGGGGACGTTGGCCTCGCCGGCGACCGCCTTGGCCAGCAGGGTTTTTCCCGTTCCCGGCGGACCGACGAGGAGGACGCCCTTGGGGATTCGCCCGCCGAGGCAGCGGTATTTTTCCGGGGTCTTGAGGAAATCGACGACCTCGCGGAGCTCATCGACCGCCTCGTTGACGCCGGCGACGTTGCGGAAGGTGACGCCCATTTCCTCCTGCGCGTAGAGCTTGCCCTTGCTGCGGCCGAAGGCCATCGCCGAGCCCGCCCCGCCCATCTTGCGGAGGACGAGGTACATCACCAGGCCGAGGAGCCCCGCCATGACGACCGTCGGCATGTAATAATGCCACGCGCTGGGCGCCGCCTCGCCGCGGACGTTGAAGCCGTGTTTCTTCAACAACTCGAAGAGGTAATTCTTGTCGTCCTCCAGGCCCGAGCGCCGTGTAGAAGGACACGTTGTCCTTGCGCTGGCCAAGGACGGGGCGGATTTCCTGCCGGCTCACCTTGCCGCTGACCTCGTGGGGGCCGACCATCACGTCCGCCAGGTTCGAATAGCGGACCGCCGTCTCCTTCCCCTTGTGCCCCTCCTCGACCTCGATCGCTGCGCCGGGGCCGCGGCCTTGCTCGATCAAGGCGACAAGTTCGCCGTAGTGGATTTCGGCGGGCGATTCCATTCCCAGGACGCCGACCACCAACAGCGTCGCCATGCCAAAGATCGCCGCGTAGAGGATCAGGTTGTTCGGCGATTTGCGCTCGGGATCAGGGCGCTTCAGCGGCGGTTTCGGCATCTTTCGCTCCATGCACGCTCCTCTGCGGCCGGGGTTTCGGTGGCGAGGGGCCGGCGGGCGTAGGGTGGGTCGAGCGATGCGAGCCCCACCAGAAGGCGCCTCGATGATTCATGGTGGGGCTCGCTGCGCTCGACCCACCCTACCATTTCTCGCAAAGGAAACAGTGGATCGGCTCGCCGGCCTTTCGCGACTCCCTCTATCCTATCCCCGCCCCCCGCCGCCTGCAAACGATCGCCGCGGCCGAGAAGGAAAAACCCCCGCTTTGGCGGACGGCAGGGATCGGGTTGCAGCAGGGGGGACCGGGACATACAATGGCGGCGTCCCTATACCGCCGTTCGTTGAAGACCGACGCATGTCCGGCACTGCCAAGAATGTCGCTATCCTCGGCTCGACCGGCAGCATCGGTCGCAGCACGATCGACGTCATCTCGTCCTCCCACGGGGCGCTGCGGGCGGTGGCCCTGACGGCCCACGGCAACCTCGCCCTGCTGGAACAGCAAGCGCGAATTTTGAAACCCCGCTGGATCGTGGCCACAGACCCGACTGCCGCCAAGCGGCACGACTGGTCCGGTCTGCCCGCGGAAACCGAACTGTTGGTCGGTCCCGACGGCGTCCACCGCGTGGCGAGCGACGCGGACGTGGACACGGTGGTTTCGGCGATTGTGGGCAGCGCCGGTTTGCAAGGCACTTGGGCGGCTTTGGAGGCCGGGAAGACGGTTGCCTTGGCGAATAAGGAGAGTCTCGTCGTCGCCGGCCCGCTGGTCACTCGCCTGACCGCGGAGAACGGCGGCCGCATCCTCCCCGTGGACAGCGAGCACAGCGCGATTTTTCAGGCGATGCAGTCCGGGCGGCGGGAGGAGGTCGCCCGCGTGGTGTTGACGGCCAGCGGCGGGCCGTTCCGCACGTATACGACGGAACAACTCGCGCAAGTGTCCGTCGCCGAGGCGCTGGCCCATCCCACCTGGGAAATGGGGCCGAAAATCACGATCGACTCGGCCACCTTGATGAACAAGGCCCTGGAGATCGTCGAGGCCCGCTGGCTGTTCGACCTGGACAGTTCGCAGATTGGGGTGATGATTCATCCCCAGTCGATCGTGCATTCGATGGTGGAATTCATCGACGGAGCGGTGATTGCGCAGTTGAGTCCGCCGGACATGCGGCTGCCGATCCAGTATGCACTGTATTGGCCGGAGCGGCGGGCGGGCGTGGCGGCGCGGCTCGCTTGGGACCGGGCGATGCACTTGCAGTTCGAGCCGCCCGACTTCGAACGCTTCGCCGCCTTGAAGCTCGGCTTGGAGGCCGCGGAGAGCGGCGGCACGGCCGGGGCGGTGCTGAACGGGGCGAACGAGGCCGCCGTCGCCGCCTTCCTCGCCGGACGCCTCGGCTTCCACGAAATCGTCCCCGCCTGCCGCAGCATCCTTCGTCATCACAACTTCGATCCCGCGCCCACCCTGTCGCAAGCCTTGGACTTGGACCGCTGGGCCCGCCAGGAGGTGTCCCGTTGGGTTTGCACATGATCGCCGTCTGGTATCTGGAAACGAGCGCTTGGCTGGCCATCCTCGAAGTCGCCGTCGGCTTGGGGCTGGTGATCTTCGTCCACGAGTTGGGGCACTTCGCCGTGGCGAAGCTCTGCGGCGTGAAGTGCGAGAAGTTCTATCTCGGCTTTGACATCGGCGGCTGGAAACTGCTGAAGTTTCGCCGCGGCGAGACGGAATACGGCATTGGCATCCTGCCGCTGGGCGGATACGTGAAGATGCTCGGCCAGGAGGACAACCCCGCGCGGCTCCGCGCGGAGATCGACCGCGCGAAGCTCCCGCCGGACAAAGACGGCCAGCCGCCGGTCTCCGCCGAGGAATTGGAGTCCGCGCGGCGGGCGCTCTACGATCCCCGCAGCTACTTGCGCAGAGCGTGCCGCGGCGGATGGCGATCATCTCCGCGGGCGTGGTGATGAACATGATCTTCGCGCTGCTCGCGGCGATCGTCGCCTATCAACTCGGCGTGCGCGAGGTGCATTGCCGCGTCGGCGAGTGGTTCCCGGCGAGGGCGCCTGGCAGGCCGACCTGAGGCCGGGCGACGAGATCCTTGAAGTCAACGGCCGCCGCGTTGTCGTCTTCGGCGACCTTCTCCAGGCCGTCATCGGCGACGTGCAGAACGGCATGACGCTTGTCGTCCGCCGCCCCGGAGAAGAGAAACTGCTCGACTTCAAAGTCCAGGCCGATCCCTCCGGCGGCAGGCCGCACATCGGCGTCCTCTCCGCGTCGATGACGACTCTCGGCCGAGAACGCATCGCCGCGCTGCCCGCCTCGCCCGCCGCCGAAGCCAAGCCCCCTTTCCAACCCGGCGACACGATCGTCCAACTCGACGATCAGCCGATCCACAGCTACGCCGAATTGCGCGCCTACCTGGGCAATCACGCCGACAAACCCCTGCGGGTTGTGGTCGAGCGGAAGGCGAAGCGGGAGGAAGGCGCGGCGAAGACCGGCGGGAAGAGCGAAGCCCTGACCATCGAGGTCGCCCCGAATCCGATGAAGTGGTTCGGCCTCGTGATGGAGATGGGCCCGATTTCCGCCATCCAGGCCAACTCGCCGGCCGCCGCCGCTGGCGTCGCGCCGGGCGGAACCATCCGCACGCTCGACGGCAAGCCGGCAGCCGATCCGCTGACCCTGCCCCAGGCGTTCCGGGCCCTCCGCGGCCGCGACGTCGTCCTCGGCATCGAGTATCCCCGCAAGGGCATAAAAGAGTTTCGCCTGAAGGTCGGCGGCGACGGAGGATTCACGCAGCCGCTGTTCGAGACCAATCCGATGACGATCCCCGCGCTGGGAATCGCCTATCGCGCACTGAATCGCGTGCGGGAGGCGGTCCCCGGATCGCCGGCGGCGAAAGCCGGCCTCCAGGGCGGCGACGAACTCGTCAGCGCGACCATCCTGCCCCCCGACGACGCCGCCATCAAGCGGCTCGCCAAGGCCTTTCACGAACCGGACCTCTACCAGTTGAAGTACCCCATCTCTTTCGACAAGAAAGACGCGAACGATCGCAACTGGCCCCACCTCATGTGGTTCGTGCAGTGCGCCCTGCCGGAAACCACGCTCGAATTGGAGTGGCTGCGAGGGAAGGAGACGATGAAGGCGACGCTCGCGCCGACGCTCGCCCCAGGTTGTTTCGATCCCGAGCGCGGCTTCGTCCTCAAGCCGGACGACTTCTTGCAGACCGCCGCTTCTTTGGACGAGGCGGTCCGCCTCGGGGCCGCCAAAACCCTCGATTCGACCCTCGCCGTCTTCAAGATCATCCGCGCGATGAGCTCCGGACGGGTGTCGATGCGCAATGTCGGCGGGCCGGGAACGATCTTCTCCGCCGGCTACCAATCGGCGAAGGAAGGGCCGGGCAATCTCCTCATGTTCCTCACCCTCCTGAGCGCCAACCTCGCCGTGCTCAACTTCCTCCCCATCCCCATCCTCGACGGCGGACACTTCGTCTTTTTGACTTGGGAAGCCGTCCGCGGCAAGCCCGCCGACGAACGCGTCCAAGTCGTATTGACGCTCATCGGCCTCGCGCTGATTCTGACGCTGATGGTCTGGGCGATTGGGCTGGATTTGGGGTGGATTTCCCGATTCGTGCGCTGATCGCGTTCGCCTCGCGAAACCGCAAGCGACGAGCCGTCTGAACGGCGGACGCTTTTCCCCGTCCACCGGAAGAGGATCGCTTCTCGACCTTCAGCAGTTCAACATCTTCGCCGTCGCCAGCCAGCGCAATTGGCCGGCGGTGCGCCGCGGGAAGTCGGCGAAGCGAATCGCGCAGACCGCCCCCTTGCGGAAACGCATCGCCTCCGCGGCAGCCCAACAACGCCGCCGCATGATTCGAGGCGTCCGGCTCGTGGCCCACCCAGGCGATCTGCGCGTGACGCGCCGCCTGCTCGGCCGTCCACGCCAACAGGTTGTCGAGATTGCCGCCGGAGAGCAACTCGTCGTGGACAACCACTTCCGCCGCGACGCCGATCTTCGCCGCGAGAATTTCCGCCGTCTGGAGGCAGCGGGCCATCGGGCTGGCCGCGATCAGCGTCGGCGCGAGGCCGCCGCGGGCGAGTTTGGCGGCCATGCGGCCAAAACGCTTCCGGCCCGCGGCGTCCAACGGCCGCAGCGAGTCGTCGGGCCACTCCGGATCGCCGAAATGTCCCGCCCATGCGTGGCGAACAAGGAACAACTCCATCACTTCGTCCTCCAAATCCAGTGGTTGTCGATGCCCAAGCGGGCCTGGGCGTCGGCAATTTCTCGCTTGAAGCGGACGGCGTCCTGGGGATAGCCGGCCGTGGGGGCGGCGTGCGGGGCGTGGCCGCGCCAAAACGCGTTCCACGCCCGCATCGCCAACTCGCGGAGATACTTCGAGGCCATCGAGGCCAACGCCGCCGGCAAGTGCGATTCGCCTTTGGCGACAAAGCGAATTTCCACCCGCCGCCGCGCCGGGCCAAAGCGATACGCGCTTTCCCGCCGACCCTCGGCCAGCGCCTCGACGAGCGGCGCGCCGAAGCTCTCCGCCAACAGCGGCCCATAGCGGTCGCGCCCGCCGTGCTTGTCGCAAAGGATTGCGCGGGCCGTCGGGCAAGGCATCGGCGAGCGCGCCGGCGAGGTCGAGCGTCGCGCGGGAAAGCACGGTCCCCTTCGAGCCGGCCTGTTGGACCAGTTCATTGAAGCGGCCGGGAAAGATTGCGCGGCTTTGCACGGCCAGCAGCCGCACGCCCGCCGCGGCCAGCGCCGCCCGGAGCGAGGGAACTCGCGATTGCACTTCCTCGACATCGGCCTCCAGCGGCAGCGGCGTTTCGTCGTCCGCGTAGCCCGCCCCGGCCGAGCGGTCCGCAAGGTCGCCGGGGGCGAGCAGGCGCCAAACTTCCGCCTCGCTTCGCGGCGAGCGCTGGAGCAGGGCGAAGGCCGCCCAGAGCCCTCGCTCCAACAGCCGCAGCCCCTTGCCCGATTGATAGAGCAGCTTCGAGTCGCCGATGCACAACGGCGCAGGGCCGTCGCCGTCGGCCCGTTGCGGGCGGGGCGAGATCGCCGTCTCCAGGAGGCGGTAGAGTTCCTCGCCCCCCACCCCGTCCGGCGTTTCCCAGAGCGTCGCCGAGATGACCAGGGGTCCGAGGTTCGGGCCGTACCCAGCTTCGTCCGTGCCGATCAAGTATCCCATGACGCCCTCAGCGTATCCGCGGGGAACTTTCTCCGCCAGGGGCCGTCTGGTCCGGGTGCAGTAACGGATTATTGGCGCTCATGGGTGGCCCCGATAGCTTGCCTATCGGGGCGGCGAAGCCGCAGGAGGCTTCTCACCCGTCGCGGCAGCCCTCTTGTGCCTTCGGCACCCCGATAGCCGAGCTATCGGGGCCACCCTCGGCATAAGAAACCGCCTATCTTGACCACAAGCTATTACTGCGCCGTCCGGTCCCCTCTCCCTCCGGGAGAGGGTTAGGGTGAGGGCCGGCGGCGCCAAAAACCCAGCCCTCACCCCCGCCCCTTCTCCCAAAGGACGGGCAGACATTCCGAATCTTCAATCCGCCGTCATTCCGCGGTAAGATATCTTCGCAGAGCCCAAATGCCCGACCAATCCTCCCCCAACATCGTCCTCTTAACGCCCCCCGGCCGCGGAGCCGTGGCTACCCTCCTCGTCGAAGGCCCGGCGCGCTGGCCGCGGTGAAACATTTCTTTCACTCGCGAAAGGAACACGCCCTCACCCCCACGCGATATGGAAGACTCGCTTTTGGGCGGTTCGGCGAGGAGCCCGGCGAGGAGGTTGTCGTCCGCTGCCGCGGGGAGCAATCGGTCGAAGTCCACTGCCACGGCGGACACGCCGCGGTCGCCGCGATTGCGGAACTTTTGGAGTGCGCGGGCTGTCGGCCGGTTTCTGCGCGAGTGGGTGCGCGGCCAGCACGCCGACACAATCGCCGCCGCCGCGCGGATTGCGCTGGCCCAGGCGCCCACGGAACGGACCGCCGCAATCCTCTTGGACCAATTTCACGGCGCCCTTCGCCGCGCAATCGAGGAGATTCGCCAAACCATCGCGATGTCAAAAAACGCGGCGCGGGAGAAGATCGACGCCCTGCTGGCCTTCGCCCCGTTGGGCCGACATTCGGTCGCCCCGTGGCAAGTCGTGATCGCCGGTCGGCCCAACGTGGGCAAGAGCAGTCTGATCAACGCCCTGGTGGGCTACAACCGCTCGATCGTGCATCCGTCTCCCGGGACCACGCGCGACGTGGTCGCCGTCTCCACGGCGATCGACGGCTGGCCGGCGACGCTCTGCGACACGGCGGGGCTGCACGGCGGCGGCGACGCCGTCGAGTGCGCGGGGATCGCCTTGGCCGCCGAGCGCATCGCGGAGGCCGATTTGGTGTTGTTGGTTTTCGACGCCAGCGTCGCCTGGTCGGCCCCGGACGCCGCATTGTTGGCCGCGCTGCCGGCCGCCCTGGTCGTTCACAACAAGATCGACGCGGCCGTCGCCGCCGATCCGGCGCGGCCGGCGGGGCTGCGGGCAAGCGCTCTTTGCGGCGACGGGTTGGACTTGCTGTTGCGGGAGATTGCCGCGCGACTGGTTCCGCATCCCCCGCCCCCCGGCGCCGCCGTGCCCTTTGCCGCGGAACACGCGGCGGAATTGACGGAATTGCGGCAGATCGCTTGCCGAGGTACGGATGCCGGCGGCCTTGAACAACCCGCGGCGACTCCCCGCTGAGGATGGATTGACCCAGAGCGCCAAAAAGGCTAGGATAGTAGCGCAGAACGGGCCCGTCTTTAGCGGCGGAGAACCTGTTTTGCTTGGGCTGCCCGTTGGGCGGCCCTTTTTCATTTCCGCACAATTCCCAGAGGGTCGCGCGGTGAGGCGTGGCGAAAACATTTTACCGCGAGCGCCTCATCAAACATCTTGTCAATCTTGTGCTTCTTCACCGTCGGCGTCGGCGCAACCTCACGCTTCAGCAGGGCGAACGCCACGAAGTCGGCCAACTGAAGAAAATGTGACCTGTGGGAGGGCTTAAAGACTGGGTCCTCGATAATTCGAACTGTTGGGATGTTTTGTGTACGGCTTCCAGATGCCCACTCTCCGTAGCGGGATGGTACAGGATTGAAGACGTGCATTTTCCTGACCGCCGTCGTGATTTCTCGCTCCCGCCCTTCGTCGGCGATGATGAAGGCTCGCGCTCGATACGCCTTCAGTCTGGTTTCGATCTGCTCCGCTGCCGTCGGTGAAATTGGGGTCGGCAACTCCTCGCTCGTAATGCTGTTGGCGACCATCGTCCCCAACTGGTCCCGTAGCGGCAACTCCCTTTCATCCAACGTGCGCATAGTCCTTTCTATCCGGTTAATCATCCTGTTCCACGCGACCATTTGCGTGTCGCCGATGCCTTTGTTTGGCAAACAAACGTTGAATAGCATGACCCCTGGGAGACGAGCAACCAGTCGTAGCGTGTCAAGGAATATTCTCCCCCGCTCCCATTTCGTCACGGCCCGGCTACCGATCCTCCCGCGGCCGGAAATGAAATCTGTGGCGTGAAGTTCGGTTCTTCGGAATATCCCGTAGTCTGCTTTGAGCCTAGCCCTGTGCGCGATTATCGCGTCAAACGCCTCTTTCCAATGAGAGTGGGGGATCACGATGGCCGAAAGAGTGAATTTCTCGCGATCGTACGACTCGTCCACATAGAAGAACCGAACGGACATTGTGGGGCTCCATCGCCTATTTGTAGCACCTTTGATTGTGATACCCTGGCGAACTGAACACAATACCCAGCCAAATGGGGTGCTTGCCAGGCTTCATCCCTTATGCGCAAAAAGTCCCGGCAATCTGCAAGACGATCGCGACGCATAAGCGGCTTCCTCTTCTCCCCAATTTGCCGTAAAATACAGGGTTCGCCCCGAACCCCAAAATAACCACGCCCGCCGATGGCCGATTCCGATATTGTCATTCGAGGCGCCCGCGAACACAACTTGCGGGACGTCGATCTGATCCTGCCGCGAAATCAACTGATCTGCTTCACCGGCGTGAGCGGATCGGGGAAGAGTTCGCTGGCCTTCGACACCCTCTATGCCGAGGGGCAGCGGCGCTACGTCGAGAGCCTGTCGAGTTTCGCCCGCCAATTTCTCGGCCAGATGCCCAAGCCGGACGTCGATCTGATCTCCGGACTGAGCCCGTCGATCTCGATCGCGCAAAAATCCGCGGGCCAAAACCCGCGCTCGACGGTGGGCACGATCACGGAGATTTACGACTACCTGCGGGTGTTGTACGCGCGGGTGGGCAAGGGCTATTGTCCGCACTGTGGCCGTCCGATCACGGCGCAGAGCCGCGAGCAGATCATCGAGCGGATCGCGGCGATGCCCTCTGGCGACGGGTGCTGATCCTCGCGCCGTTGGTTCGCCGGCAGAAGGGCGAGTATCGCGACCTCTTCGAGGACCTGCTGAAGCAAGGGTTCGTCCGCGCGCGTTCGACGGCCGCGTCGTCCGCCTGACGGACGACCTGCGGCTGGACCGGCAAATGCGGCACGACATTGAAGTGGTGATCGATCGCCTCGCCGCCGGGGCGAAGGCGCGGCCGCGGCTGGCCGAGGCCGTCGAGGCGGCCTTGCGGCTGGGAAACGGCGAGTTGATCGTCGCCGAGGAAAAGGAGGAGGGGGAGAAGAGTGAGAAGGGTGTGAAGAGTGAGAAGGGCGAGAAGGGCGAGGAAGTCCGCGAGGGGAAGGACCATCGCTTGCGGTTTCGTGAAGACGCCTCCCCTCTTCGCGAAGACCTCCGCCTTTCCTCGCACTACGCCTGTACGCACTGCAACGTCAGCTTCGAGCCGCCCAGCCCGCAACTGTTCAGCTTCAACAGCCCGCAAGGGATGTGCCCCGAGTGCGGCGGCCTGGGGCAGATTTACAGCTTCGATCCCGAGCGGCTCGTGCCCGACCCGACGCGGTCGTTTCAGCAGGGCTGCTTCGAGTTGCTCGGGGCGTGGAAGGAGATGGGCCGCTGGCGAAGGCACATTTATCGCGGCGCCGCCGAATGGCTGGAGCGAAAGCATGGATTCGAGCCGGGCACGGTGCTGGAAACCGCCTGGGAGGAACTCGATCCGAAGGCGCGGCGGGCCTTGCTCTGGGGCACGGGACAGGAGCACATCACCTTCACCTGGCGGAGCGGGGCGAGCGGCTACAAGTGGGGCGGCGCGTTCGAGGGCGTCATCCCCAAGCTTCTGGCCCAGTATCGCAGCACGCGCAGCCGCATCCAACGCCGGCAATTGGAAAAGTACATGCGGATCCTCCGCTGCCCGGAATGCGGCGGAAAGCGGCTCAACGCCCAGGCGTCGGCCGTCGCCCTGGCGAGCGCCGCGGCGAAGTTCGCGGAGAAAAAGGAACTGACTCTGCCGGAGGTCTGCGCGCTGCCGATTTGCGACGCCGAGGACTTCTTCGCCGCCTTGGAATTGGACGCCGCCGGGCGGACGATCGCCGCCGAGGCGCTGAAGGAAATCATCGGCCGCTTCCAGTTTCTCAAGAACGTCGGCCTGGACTACCTCACCCTGGCCCGCTCCGCGCCGACGCTTTCCGGCGGCGAAATGCAGCGCATCCGCCTGGCCGGACAGATCGGCTGCGGCCTGGTCGGCGTCCTCTACATCCTTGATGAGCCGTCGATCGGACTGCACCAGCGGGACAACCAAAAGCTGCTCGATTCGCTCGCGCGGCTCCGCGACCAAGGCAACACGGTGATCGTCGTCGAGCACGACGAGGACACGATGCGGGCGGCCGACCACATCGTCGATTTTGGCCCCGGGCCGGGCGTTCGCGGCGGGCGCGTCGTCGCCGCCGGGCCGGCCGCCGCGGTCATCGCCCAGCCGGAGAGCGTCACCGGGCAGTACCTTTCCGGCGCGGCGGATCGCGATTCCCGCCATTCGCCGCAAGGGCAACGGCCATCGCCTCGTCGTCCGCGGCGCGCGACACAACAACCTGAAGAACCTCGACGTGGAAATCCCCCTGGGGGCGTTCGTCTGCGTCACCGGCGTGTCGGGCTCGGGCAAGAGTTCCCTGGTCAACGACATCCTCGCCGAGGCCCTCAACCGCGACCTGAACGCCGGTCTGGGCAACCCCGGCCTTCACGACGGCATCGACGGCGGCGATCATCTCGACCGGCTGATCGCCATCGACCAATCGCCGATCGGCCGCACGCCGCGCTCGAACCCGGCGACGTACGTGAAGGTCTTCGACGAGATCCGCAAGCTCTACGCGATGCTGCCCGAGTCGAAGGCCCGCGGCTATGCCCCCGGCCGTTTCAGCTTCAACGTCGCCGGCGGGCGGTGCGAGGCGTGCGAGGGCAACGGCGCGAACAAGCTGGAAATGGACTTCCTCGCCGACGTTCGGGTCGCCTGCCCGGTGTGCGAAGGCCATCGCTTCAGCCGCGAGACGCTGCAGGTCCGCTTCAAGGGGAAGTCGATCGCCGAAGTCCTCGAAATGGACATTCAAGAGGCCCTGCGACACTTCGAGAACGTCACGCCGATCGCGCAGAAGCTGCAAACGCTGCACGACGTGGGGTTGGACTACATGAAGCTCGGACAGCCGTCGCCGACCCTTTCCGGCGGCGAGGCGCAGCGGGTGAAGCTCGCCCGCGAACTGGTGAAAAAAAGCTCCGGCCGCGCCCTTTATCTCCTCGACGAGCCGACCACCGGCTTGCACTTCGCCGACATCGAGCTGCTGCTCGAGGTGTTGCACAATTTCGTCGAGGCGGGCAACACCGTGTTGGTGGTCGAGCACAATCTCGAAGTCGTCAAGACGGCCGATTGGATCATCGATCTCGGGCCGGAGGGGGGCGAGCTGGGCGGATGGATCGTCGCCGCGGGCACGCCCGAGCAAGTCGCCGCGTGTGAAGACTCGCACACGGGCAACGTCTTGCGCGCGGCGTTGAATGGAGCATTGGCCGGAATCGCGGACGGCGGCGTTTCAGGTCCCCCTCTCCCTCTGGGACGACCAACCTTCGGTCGGTGCCCGCGGGGTGAGGGGAAGCTCCCTAGACGCGTCCCTTCCGAGATCCGGGTCTCGGAAGGGTTCCCCTCACCCCAACCCTCTCCCAAAGGGAGAGGGGGACCGGGCGTACAATCGGCCAAGTTCCTCAAGGTCCGCGGGGCAAGACAGCACAATCTCAAGAGCGTTGACGTGGACATCCCCCGCGACCGCATCACCGTCCTTTGCGGACCCAGCGGCTCCGGAAAAAGCTCGCTGGCGATGGACACGATCTACGCCGAAGGCCAACGGCGCTACGTCGAAAGCCTCAGCGCCTACGCCCGCCAGTTCATCGGCCAGATGCAAAAGCCCAAGCTCGACCACATCGAGGGCCTCTCGCCGGCAATCGCCATCGAGCAGAAGCACAGCGGGCAGTCGCCGCGGAGCACCGTGGGCACGGTGACGGAAATCTACGACTACCTGCGGATTCTCCTCGCGCGGCTGGGGCAGCCGCATTGCCCGGGGTGCGACGTGCCCGTCGGCCAGCAGTCGGCCGACGAGGTGATCGAGAAGATCATGGCGCATCCGGCGGGGACGATGTTGCACCTGATGGCTCCGCTGGAAATCCACGTCGGCGAGCGGTATGAGACGCTCTGGGAACACGCCCGGGCCGCCGGATACGTCCGCATCCGCGTCGATGGACAGACCTATTCGGTCGAGCAGCCGCCGGAGATCGACCGCCGCCGCAAGCATTTGGTTCGAGGCGGTGATCGATCGCGTGACGGTGCGGCCGGACGCCCGCGGGCGGATCGCCGGGAGCATCGAGAACGCGTTGGCCTTGGGCCGCGGCGTGCTGGCCGTCGCTTATCCCCGCGACGATCTGCCCGAGCCCGCCTGGAACACCCGCGTCTACAGCCAGCACCTGGCGTGCGAGCGCTGCGGGCGGAGCTTCGAGCCGCTCTCGCCACACCATTTTTCCTTCAACAGTCCCTTGGGCTGGTGCCCGGCCTGCGAAGGGCTGGGGGTGCAGACGGGGACGAACCCGGCGGCGCTGGTGCGCGATCCGAAGCTCACCCTGGCCGAGGGCGCCGTCGAGCTTTGGCCGGCCGCGGAAGCGCCGATGTTCCGCGCCATGTTGGCGAGCCTTGCGCGCGCGACCGGCCTGCCGCTGGACGTCCCCTTCGAGCAGCTTGGCGGCAAGCATCGGCGGTTGGTGATGCACGGGACCGGCGAGCAGTGGTTCGCGGCCGCGGCGTCGGCGGCGGACTCCGGCTTCCGCTTTCAATACAAGGGGCTGTATCCGGCGTTGGACGAGGCCAGCCGCGTTTCCCCCGGCTTCCGCGCCCGGCTGGAGCACCTGGTCGACGAGGTCGAGTGCAGCGTCTGCAACGGCAGCCGGCTCCGCGACGACGCGGCGAGCGTGCGGCTCCGCGGCCGCACGATGGACGAGTTGTGCCGGCTTCCCCTGGGCAAGTTGGCGGCGGAGTTCGCCGCCTGGAAGCCCAACGCCGCGGAGCGAAAGATCGCCGGCGAATTGCTCCGCGAGATTGTCAATCGGCTGCAATTCCTCGTCGACGTGGGGCTGGAATACTTGACCCTCGCTCGGCCGGCCCCCACACTCTCCGGCGGCGAGATGCAGCGGATTCGGCTGGCCGCCCAGGTGGGCAGCGGGCTGTGCGGCGTGCTCTACGTGCTCGACGAGCCGACCATCGGACTGCATCCCCGCGACAACCGCCGCCTGTTGGACGCGCTGCGAAAACTCCGCGACCTGGGCAACACGCTGCTGGTTGTCGAGCACGATCGCGAGGTGGCGTCCGCGGCGGATCAATTACTCGATTTCGGCCCCGGCGCCGGGCGATTCGGCGGACAGATCGTCGCCCAAGGAACCCCCGCCCAATTGCCCGCCCGCCGCGGGTCGGTGACCGGTCCGTACCTATCGGGCAAGAAGGCGATCCCCGTGCCCACCAACCGGCGGATTCAATCGCATGGTCCCCTCTCCCTTCGGGAGAGGGTTAGGGTGAGGGGAAGCGGGACCAGGGCCGCCATTCCGAAGGCTGCATCTAAGAAGGGTTCCCCTCACCCCAACCCTCTCCCGAAGGGAGAGGGGGACTATGGCGCTCGCGCCGTCCGCGGCCCGAGGGGAGAGAGGGACCGTGACGCCCAGGTCTCCCGCGTCCCCGAAGCCCCCGGGGGCGGCTGGCTGGAAATCCGCGGCGCGCGACAAAACAACCTGAAAAACCTCAATGTCTCCATTCCCCTGGGCGCATTCACGGCGGTCACGGGAGTGAGCGGCAGCGGCAAGAGTTCGTTGGTCGAAGACGTCCTCTACAACGCCCTGGCGCGGACGCTCCACCGCGCAAGACGACCCCCGGCGCCCACGACGCGATCCGCGGCGTCGATCTGGTGAACAAGGTGATCCGCGTCGATCAGCAGTCGCTGGGACAGACGCCGACCTCGAACCCGGCCACCTTCACCGGGGCCTTCGACCTGATTCGCGCGCTCTTCGCCCAGCTTCCCGAGGCGAAGCTGCGGGGCTACACGCCGCGGCGGTTCAGCTTCAACGTCCCCGGCGGGCGTTGCGAGCAGTGCGAAGGGAACGGGCAGCGGCGGATCGAAATGCACTTCCTTCCCGACGTTTGGGTCGAGTGCGAAGCCTGCCGCGGCCGCCGCTACAACGAGGAGACGTTGGCCGTGCAGTTCCACGGCCGCTCGATCGCCGACGTGTTGGACATGTCCTGCGGCGAAGCGGTGCGGCTGTTCGAACACATCCCGAAGATTCGCCGCGTGCTGGACACGCTCTGCGACGTGGGGCTGGACTATCTCACCCTCGGCCAGAGCGCGCCGACGCTCTCCGGCGGCGAGGCCCAGCGGGTGAAACTCGCCGCGGAACTGTCTCGCCCCGACACCGGTCGAACGCTCTACATCCTCGACGAGCCGACCACCGGACTGCACTTCACCGACCTGGAAAAGCTGCTCGAAGTGCTCAACCGGCTCGTCGATCTGGGCAACACCGTCGTCGTCGTCGAACACAACCTCGATGTCGTGAAGACGGCCGACTGGGTGATCGACCTCGGCCCGGAGGCGGGCCAGGAGGGCGGCTGCGTCGTCGCCGCGGGAACTCCCGAGGACATTGTCGCCCAGGCGGAACGTTGGAAAGAGGCGAGCGGAGAGGGGAATAGCGCTGGAGAAATGGATAGCGAAACGGTCCCCCTCTCCCGTCGGGAGAGGGTCGGGGTGAGGGGAACCCGTCCTCGACCCAGACCTCGAAACGGAAACCCTGATCCCGCCTCCCCTCACCCTAACCCGCTCCCGGAGGGAGAGGGGAATCTCATGCGATCCTACACCGGCGAGATGCTCGCCGCCGTGCTGGCGGCGGGACCGCTCGTGAAGCGGGCGGTCTACGATTTCGCCGCCGCGGCGGCCGTCCGCGAAGGCGACCGCGAAATCATCGACGTCGGCGGCGCGGCAAAAATGCCCTGGGAAATCAACGGCCGCCGCTGGCACACCCGCGAGCGCGTCGGCCGCGCCGGCGATCCCTGCCGCTGGGACGGCCGCATCCTCGACGACGTTGTCGATCGCATCCAGCAATCGTCGGACTTGTTCAGCGAGACGGACTGGAACTCCCGCAGCGTCGTCGAAATTTCCGCGGCGAAGAAGTCCGAGGGGTGGTTCTTCCACGCGATCACCGGCGAGGAGTGGCTGCTGAAGATGAAGTTCCGCACCGCGCGGAACGTCTTCCAACGCGACGAACTGATCGCCCGGCTCAACCTCAGGCCGCTCAACGACATGCCCGAGCCTGCCGCTGTATGGGACGCAGCCGCGGACGCGGGTGCGGAACATGCGCGGGCCGTGGCAGGAGATCGAGTTGCGCGTGCACGGCTACGAGGAGATCGATCGGCCGGAGTTCTGGAAGTTCATCGACGAGGCCGTGGCCGGCTTCGCCCGCTTCTCGCAGCGCGTCGAGCAGGGAGCGAACATCCTCCAGCCGTGGAAGCAACTGGGGCGGAAGTGGCATTTCGCCCGCCGCGGATTTCCCGCCGGCAAACGGGTCGAATGGGAGGGCGAAGTCTTGGAGGAATTGATCGAATTGCTCGCCGCGGCCGCGCCGCACGGGCAGTTCCTCTGGAACAACAAGCAGGTCGTGCCGCTGTACGTGCCCGAGCAAAAGGAGCCCTGGGCGGCGGTGCAGACGAAGAAGCTCGACGGCGTCCACGTGACGCTTTTCGGGCCGAAAGGCGGCGTCACGCAAGGCCGCATCGCCGGCTTGGGCTGCGACGCGCAGTGGGACGGGCAACGGCCGGGCTGCGACGCGCTGCGGATGAAGTTCGCCGCCGTCGAGGACGTCCGCCGCGACGAGATGGCGGCGTTCTTCAAGGAGCATTTGGCGACGTTGAAGAAACGATGACGGGAGAAATGGGAGTTGTGAGCATGTCGGAATCGTTGCTTCCGAAGCGGTTTCTCTTTCGCTTTGCGGCCCCGTGCCGCTACAAGAGCCCGCTGTGGACAAAGGAAGGCGCCGGCCTGGGGCGGCAGCACCGCCTGGCCAATTTCAGCCAGTTGGAAGGGCAAAGCGGCGCGATCGAAGTCCGCGCCGGCTGGAGCGAAGCGGGGCTGGCCGTCGCCTGCCGCGTCGAAGGCAAGCGGCAGCCGGTCTGGGACCGCGATTCCCGCCCCGAGGACAGCGACGGCCTGCACCTCTGGATCGACACCCGCGACGTACACAACGTCCATCGCGCGGGGCGGTTCTGCCATCGCTTTCTCTTCCTCCCCCGCGGCGGCGGGCCGCGGCTCGATCGGCCGCTGGCCCAATGGCTGCCGATTCACCGCGCCAGGCAAATGCCCCAGCCGGTCGCGGCGGAAACCTTGTCGGTCCGCAGCGAGATCGGCAAAGACGGCTATCTCTTGGAGGCGTTTCTGCCGGCGGAGGCGCTGACCGGCTTCGATCCGCAGGAGCACCCGCGCTTGGGGTTCAACTATGCGGTGCTCGACCGGGAGTTGGGGGTGCGCACCTTCGCCGTCGGCGCGCCGCTGGCGTACGAGGAGGACCCGAGCCTCTGGGCGACGCTGGAGTTGACGCGATAAGAGTGCAAGAAACGCGAAACCGCAATCGTCGCGCTCCGCTTGCGGTTTCGCGATGTCTGGGCTTTTCTCTCAATCGAGGAATCCGACCAACTCCTGGCTGCGGCTGGGCTGCTGGAGCTTGCGGACGGCCTTCGCCTCGATCTGGCGGATGCGTTCGCGGGTCACCTTGAAGATGTGCCCCACCTCTTCGAGCGTGTAGCTGTAGCCGTCGCCGAGGCCGTAGCGGAGCTTGATGATCTCCCGCTCGCGGTAGCTGAGGGTCTTCAGCACCTTGGCGATGCGGTGCCGCAACATGCCCTGGGTGGCCCCGACCGCCGGACTCCGCACCGCGCCGTCGGGGAGAAGATCGCCGAAATGGCTGTCCTCGCTGTTCCCCACGGGACGGTCGAGACTGATCGGATAGCGGCTCATCGCCAGCACCCGCCGGGCCTCGTCGACGCAGGTCTCGCTTTCGCGGGCGGTCTCTTCGATGGTCGGCTCGCGGCCGAGCCGCTGCAAGAGCTTCCGCGAAACGCTCCGCACGCGAGACATCGTCTCGACCATGTGCACGGGGATGCGGATCGTGCGGCTCTGATCGGCCACGGCGCGGGTGATCGCCTGGCGGATCCACCAGGTGGCGTAGGTGCAGAACTTGAAGCCGCGGCGATACTCGAACTTGTCCACCGCGCGCATCAATCCCGCGTTCCCCTCCTGGATCAGGTCGAGGAAGCTCAGGCCGCGGTTGCGGTACTTCTTCGCGATCGAGACAACCAGGCGGAGGTTGCCTTCGGAGAGGCCGCGCTTCGCCTCCTGGTATTGGGCGTAGATTTCCTTGAGGAAGCCGATGCGGCCGCGGAGGCTCGTCGGCGATTCCTGCGTCATGCGGAGGATGTTGCGGTACTCGGCGATCCAGGGCTCGCGCTGCTGGGGGCGGCCCCTCGCCCTGCGGTGCTCGTCGATGCGGCTCTTCAACTCGTCGACGCGGCGGCTGAACTCGTCAAGCGTCTTGATCATCGGCTCGATCCGCTGGGTCCGCAGACCGAGTTCCTCGACGAGGTGCACGGCGCGGCGGCGACGGCGGCCAAGCCGCCGCCAAGCGGCGCGGCGCTGCCCCGCGGAACGCGACTTGCCCGTCGCCACGTTGTAATCGCGCTGATTCCGCTTCAGCAGCGTCTCCAGCGTCCGCAGGTTCGTCGGCAGCCGCCCGAGAATCTGGTACTTTTCCAATTGATCCGTCACCGACACCTGCACGGTGCGGTCGAAGGGCAATTCTCCGTCGTGCACCCGCCGCAACACCTTCACCGCCGTCTGCATCACATAGTCGCACTCGAGCACCTTGCGGCGGAACTTGGCGCGGGTGATTTCAATCTGCCGCGCCAAGGCGACTTCCTGCTGCCGGCTCAACAGCGGAATCTCCCCCATTTGGGTCAAGTACATGCGGACCGGATCGTCCGACCACGACTCGTCCTCCTCGACGCCCTCCAGAAGGCCGTCCACATTGACGTCCAGGTCCAATTCGAGGTCGGCGGCGATCTCCGGCACGTCGCGTCCGAGGACGTCGGTGTCCGCCTCGTCGAAATCGAGGACCACCTCGTCTGCCAAATCCTCAATGGCTTCCTCGACGCGCGAGGTCGAATCGTCGTCCAATTCATCGAGCAAAGCGTCGTACAAAACAGTCCTCCTCCTAGCAATCAAGAAACGGCCACTTTATCATTATGCCACAAGCGATCGCGGAAAGCCACGAAATTCCACCGCGGCTTTTCCGCCGCCGCCGCAACGGCCGGCCGTTTGGCCGACGGTTCCGTCTGCGGCGACACTAGCAGCGCCGCGGCCAGAAACAAATCTGCCTGGCGACCGGGGTAAAGAATGTCCCCAAACCACGATCCGGTCGCCTCCTCAGAAGCCTCACCACCCCCGACACCCGGGAACTATCCATTGTAGCCGCTTGGCTCGGCTCGTCCAGTATTTTTTGGCCGACTGCGATGTTTCCGGGCAGGAAAGTGGAGGACTTTCCACGATTCGAGTTAATTTGGATCGACAGGGAAAACCAGAGAATTATTCCCCCCCTCGCCAAAAACCATTCTTACGGCGGGTGTCCATTTTGCTAGCCCAAGGGTTTGTCAATTTTTCGTTAGTGTCCAGTTGGTCGGCCAAGTCCCAGTCCACAAATCGGCGGAATCGAGTGAACCACAGCTTCGCCCCGCCGTAGTAGTGTTTGTCCCTGGAAACCGCGCCGTGAAGACCACCTACTTGCTCCCCTGTTCGTGTGGGATGAAAATCCCCGTCGATGCCGCGCAGGCAGGGCAGATCATCCCCTGCGCGTGTGGACGTTCGCTGACGGCCCCGAGTCTCATGGCGATGGCGAAACTGGAGCCGGTGGAAAGCCCGCCGCGGGCCGCCCCGGGTGGGGTTGCTTGGGGACTGCCGCAGCGGCTGACCGTGGTGGGGATCGTCATGCTCGCGCTGGCGGCGCTGACGTACTACTGGACCGTTTGGAGGACGGCCGCGCCGGTCGATCCGAACAGCCTCCAGACCTTCGAGGAGTTCAAACGTTTTGCCAGCGCGCATCCGGTTTCGGAGGTGAGCGGGACCGCCAGCGTGTTCCATGAATACGCCCGCTCGCTCCCCGTAAACAGGGCTTATTCCGAGCTTTTGAACGTGAAGCGCCGCGGGCTGGATCACGGCCTCACCCGCGAGGGCGAAGCGTACGCGCGTTCGATCGCGATGTATCGCCTCTGGTGTGGCATTTTGGCGGGGGCGGGGGCCGTCGGCCTCGGTCTGATCGTCTGCGGACTCCTTGCCCGTTTCGGCTCCCCCCAATCCTAAGGCGACCCGCTTCGACGGGACGCTTTCTTCCAAGGCGTCCGTACCTCGTTTGGCCTCGTCCGGCGTCTAGCCGAGCCCTATAATTCGATGGCGGCGGGAAGGACCTCCTGCAGACCGCCGATCGACTTCGCCATCCCACATTTATGGTACTTATAAAAACTCTATAATACTACACATGACTGATGGTGCGAATATGGCCGTCGGTTCGTGACAACATATTGTCACCCCACCTTGCAACATCGGCCTGAAGTTGTATATTCTATTTTGTTGAATCCCAACTTGGTTGCCGAACGGTTCGATCATCGCGAGTGGAATGCGTCACGGAGTTGGAGACTCGGGCTCTGCCGGCTCTCGCACATCGCCAGTTCGGCCCGCACCCGCCTAAACCGCGACACCCGCCTTCGAGACGCCCGATTGCCGTTGGCAGCCGAGTGCAACCCGCCGCAACGCCGTCGCGCGTGAAGAATTCCTATGAAAGCCGCTTACATCGAAAAAGTGGGACCGCCGGAGAACATCCGCTTCGGCGACCTTCCCAAGCCCAAGCCCACGGGCAGCCAAGCGCTGGTGCGCGTGAAGGCGGTCTCCGTCAATCCGATCGACACGTACATTCGCTCGGGAGCGTATCCGATGGAGCTGCCCAGTCCCTTCATTGTTGGCTGCGACTTGGCCGGGGTGGTTGAGGCCGTTGGTCCGGAGGCGAAGAAGCTGAAGCCGGGCGATCGCGTCTGGGGCAGCAACCAGGGCCTGTTGGGCCGCCAGGGAACCTTCGCCGAGTTCGTTGCCGTGGAAGAGTGCTGGCTCTATTCGCTCCCCGAAGACGTTTCTGAACGCGACGCCGCCGCCGGCGCGTTGGTCGGACTGACCGCGCACCTCGGCTTGTTTCGCGACGCCCAGTTGAAAGTCGGCGAGAACGTCTTCGTTCACGGCGGCTGCGGCGGGGTGGCCTCCTGCGTCGTGCAAATGGCCAAGGCGATCGGCGCCCGGGTGATGACCACTTCCGGCAGCGACGAGAAGACGGCGATCTGTCGCCGCTTGGGCGCGGCCGTTGCGGTCAGCTACAAGGGCGGCGACCTCGACGCGGCGATTACGAAGTTCGGCGCCATCGACGTTCTGGTGGGAGAATCTCCGCGAGCCGAACCTGGAGCGGGCCGTGGAGCACCTCGCCCCGCGCGGCCGCATCATTCTCATGGCCGGCCGCGACGCCCGCGCGCAGTTGCCGGTCGGCCCCTTCTACATGAAGGACGCGTCGATTCACGGCCTGGCCATGTTCCACGCCCCCGCCGACGAACAGCGCAAAAGCGCCGCGGAGATCAACCGCTGGCTCGCGAAGGGAAAGCTGAAGCCGCTGATCGGCCGGGTGATGAAGCTCTCCGAGGCCGCCGAAGCCCATCGCCTCCAGGAGGAGAGCACGATCCGCAGAAAGGGCAGCCTGATCGGCAAGATCGTGCTCGAACCGTAGGGCCGGGCGCCGCCGGCGCCGACAGTGTCTCTTTGCGGCTGAGGGGCGAAACCGCAAGCGTTGCGCGACGCTTGCGGTTTCGCCCGCCCTTGCCGCCATGTTGCGGCAGGAACACTGGCCCCCGAGACTACTCCTTTTCCGCCGCCGGAAACTGCGGCCAGTCCGCGCCCAACGCCTCCCGCTGCGCGGCGGTCAAGGCGACAATGCCGTCGCGGGCCAGCGCCAACATCGCCTGCAACTCCTCCTCGCTGAAGGTGGCCTCTTCGCCGGTCCCCTGTACCTCGACAAACCTCCCCGAGCCGGTCATCACCACGTTCATGTCCACGGCGGCGGCAAAGTCTTCCTCGTAGTCGAGGTCCAACGCCGCCCGGCCGGCGACGATGCCGACGCTCACCGCGGCGACGCTCTCCGCCAGGGGAATCGTCGGCAGGACGGTCCGCAGGGCGTCGACCAAGGCGATGAAGCCGCCGGTGACGCTCAGGGTGCGCGTGCCGCCGTCGGCCTCGATCACGTCGCAATCGACGGTGATGGTCCGTTCGCCCAACGCGGCCAGATCGGTCACGGCGCGGAGACTGCGGCCGACGAAGCGTTGGATTTCCGTGGTGCGGCCGTCGAGCCCCGGGCCGCGTTCGCGGCGTTTGCGGGGGGAGGTGCTGCCGGGCAACATGCTGTATTCGGCGGTGAGCCAGCCGCGGCCCTGGCCGGCCAGCCACGCCGGCACGCCCGGCTCGACGCTCGCGGCGCAGAGGACGGAGGTGCGGCCCGCCTGGACGAGCACGCTCCCCGGGGCCGCGCCGCGGAAGCCGCGTTGGATATTCAGCGGGCGGAGTTCGCCGGGCTGGCGCTGGTCGTGTCGCATGGGTTGCTTTCCTCCCTTGCAATCGCCCCGCAAGATGGGCGCCATGCCCACGCTTGCGTGGGCATGTCAACGTCGCCGCCACTCGTCGGCGGGCAGCAGCGGCGGCAACGACTCCCGATCGATGGGGATCGGAACATCGCCACCCGTTTGCCACGCCCGACAGCTCGACCAAGGCCACTCTTCCGCCGAGGCGGCCAGTTCGCGGCGCACGGGATTGTTGTGTACGTACTCGATTTTCTCATAGGCGTCGGCGGCCGTCCGCAGGTTTCGGTCGTACCCGCCGCCGCGTTGCCAGAAGCGATAGGCGCTCATCCCGTTCGGCTGGCGATCCTCCAGGCGCGAAAGGACGTTGGGTGCATTTCCGCGCAACCACAGCAGCGCGCGTTTTGACACCGACTGTTTCAAGGTGGTCAGAATGGCTGAAATCTTCACGTTGGATAAGGGACGAATTACGAGATGCACGTGCTCGGGCATGATGACGTACGCCCAAAGGTCATACTCCCGCCTGCTGCGCCCAAGGGCGAGCGCGTCCAGCATCCACTGGCAGGAGCGCTCGCGCGCGAACAGCGCAATCCGATGAAAGCACGAGAACGTGAGGCAATGCGCGTCGCCCGGAACATCGTGCCGCGCGAACTTTTTCGGTGCGGCTTCGCCATGCCGGAAGTCTACCCCGCCTAACATGCCCACGCAAGCGCGGGCATGGCACCCAAATCTTCGCTTCACGCGTTTGCGACGCTTCAGCCTTTCGTTCCCAGCAGCCAGGCGAGGATGCCCTTCTGCACGTGCATGCGGTTGCCCGCCTGCTGCACGACGACGCTTTGCGGGCCGTCGAGCACGTCGTCGGTCACTTCTTCGCCGCGGCGGGCGGGGAGGCAGTGCATGAAGATGGCGCCCTTCTGCGCCCGGGCCATCAAGGCGGCGTTGACCTGGTAGGCGGCGAAGTCCGCGCGACGCTCTTCGCGCTGGCCCTCTTGCCCCATGCTCGCCCAAACGTCCGTATAGATGGCCACCGCGTCGCAGACCGCCTCGGCCGGATCGGTCGTCACGACGAGGTCCAGCTCGGGCGCCTCGGCGCGAATCCACTCCAACGACGCGCGGTCGAACTGGTATTTTTCCGGCGTCGCCATGACCAGGCGCATGCCGAGCTTGCCGCAGCCGATGGCGAGACTGCGGGCGACGTTGTTGGCGTCGCCCACCCAGGCCAGGGTCCGCCCTTGCAGTCGGCCGACCAACTCGCGGATGGTGTAGAGGTCGGACAAGGCCTGGCAGGGGTGGCCGAAATCGGTCAGGCCGTTGATGACCGCGGCGGAGCAATGCTCGGCGAGTTCGACGGCGGTCTTGTGCTCGTTGGCGCGGAGGACGACGACGTCGACGTACTCGCCCAACATGCGGCCGAAATCGGCGACGCTTTCCCGCCGGCCGAAGCCGACTTCCGTGCCGAGGAAGACCGACCCGCCGCCGAGGTGGGCCATGGCCGCCTCAAAGCTCACCCGCGTCCGCAGCGACTGCTTCTCGAACAACAGCGCCATCACCCGCCCGGGGAGCAGCGGCTCGCGGATGCCGCGGGCGAAGCGGGTCTTCAGGTCCTCGGTGATCGAGAAGATGCGTTCGATTTCCGCCGCGGTCAGGTCGGCCAACGTCAGCAGGTTTCGCATCACGCCGCCCCCTGACGTTGGATGGCGGCGGCGAGGATGTCGCACCCCTGTTCGACCTGCTCCGCGGAGAGGGTCAGCGCCGGCAGCAGGCGAATCACCGTCGCGTGGGTGCAGTTGACGAGCAGTTTTTGCTCCAGGCACTCCTTGACGACCGGGGCCCCATCGACGGCCAGCTCGACGCCGATCATCGCGCCGCGGACGCGGACGTCGCGCACGAGGTCGCACTCCTCTTGCAATCGCGCGAAGCGGCGGCGGAAGAGTTCGCCGATCCGCTTCGCCGCCGCGAGCAGGTTTTGTTCTTCGATCATTTCGATGGCGGCCAGGCCGGCGCGGGCGGCGATGGGATTTCCGCCGAAAGTGGCCGCGTGCATGCCCGGCCGCAGGCTCGCGGCAATCTCCGCCTTGGCCAACATCGCCGCGCCGGGCAGTCCGCCGCAGATCGACTTCGACAGGGTCATGATGTCCGGCGTCGCGCCGACCCCCTGGTAGGCGAACCAGTCGCCGGTGCGGCCGCAGCCCGTCTGCACCTCGTCGAATACCAAGAGCAAGTCGCGCTCGTCGGCCAGCTTGCGCAGTCCGGCCAAGAAGCCCTCGGGCGGGATGCGGACGCCGCCCTCCCCCTGGATCGGCTCGATCATGATCGCGGCGGTCTCGTCGTCCACGAGCCGAGCGGTCGCTTCGAGATCGCCGAAGGGGGCGTAGACGAAGCCGGCCATCAGCGGCCCCAGGCCCTGGTGATACTTCGGCTGGGCGGTCGCGGTGGTCGAGCCGAGGGTGCGGCCGTGGAAGCCGCCCTCGAAGGTGATGATCTTGTAGCGGCGCTTCGGCGTGCTGTGCAGGCGGACCAGCTTGATCGCCGCCTCGTTCGCCTCCGTGCCCGAATTGCAGAAAAACGCCTGTCCGCCGAAGCTTCGCTCGGAGAGCGCCTTCGCCCAAAGGCCCTGCAACTCCGTATGCCAGGTGTTGGGGACGTGGATCAGCAGGCCCAACTGGTCGCGCACGGCGGCGACGACCTTCGCCGGGCAATGGCCCAACAGGTTGCACCCCCAGCCGGGAAAGAAATCGAGGTAGCGGTTCCCCTCGCTGTCCCACACCCAGGAATCCTCGCCGCGAACCAAGGCGACGGGGAAGCGGCCGTAGTTGGGAATGACGTATTGCTGAAAGAGCTTCAGGGTTTCCGCGGAACTCATCGTGCCTGGGGACGCCACCGGAAGGTTCTCCTTGCGTCAAGCTTTGCCGTTGGAAAGGATTTCCGTGCCCACGCCCTTGCTCGTGTACACCTCGAGCAGCAAGGAATGCCGCAGCCGCCCGTCGATGATGTGAATCTTCCCCACGCCGCGCTCCAGCGCCGCCAGGCAGGCCTGCACCTTGGGGATCATCCCCGCCTCGATCACGCCGCTGGCGATCAACTCGCGGGCCTGCTCGGCGGTGAGGGAATGGAGCAGCGACAGGGGGTCGTTCTTGTCGCCGCGAATGCCGTTGACGTCGCTGAGGTAGACGAGCTTTTCCGCGCAGGGCCTTGGCGACGGCCTCGGCGGCGTCGTCGGCGTTGACATTCAGCTTTTCGCCCTGGGGAGTGATGCACATTGAGGGGATGATGGGCACAATGCCGTCAATGCAGAGCCCCTCGATCGTCGCCCGATCGACGTCGGTGACGCGGCCGACGTGTCCGAGGTCGAGGTCCCCGCGCTGGCCGAAGAGGACGTTGGTGGTGTTGAAATTCAGCGGCCAAGCCTCGCCGCCGAGGTCAACGATCTGTTTGGCCAGTTGCGTGTTGATTTCGCCGGCCAACACCCGCTCGACGATCGCCAGCGTGGCGTCGTCGGTGTAGCGGCGGCCCTGGACGAAGCGGGGCTCAAGACCGGCCTCGGCCATGGCGCGGCTGATCCGCGCACCGCCGCCGTGGACGATCACCGGGCGCATCCCCACGGTCTCCATGAAGATGATGTCCAGCGCGAGGTGGACCATCGCCCGCTCGTCTTCCATGACGCTGCCGCCGAGCTTGATGACGGTCGTCTTGCCGCGGAAGCGCCGGATCCAGGTGAGCGCCTCGATGAGCACGTCGGCCTTCTGCATTGCTTCTTCCAACGCTTGGCACTCCGGAGCAAAATGACCTTCCCGCGGAGATGACCAACGCGGCAACGCGCTGGCCGGGGCGACAAACCTCAACCGGGGAAACCCCTCATTTTAACCTGCCTGCCGCGGGTGTCAACGGCGGGGGAGGTCCGCGGCGGGGGGGATGAATCGGCGCGGCGGGGTGGCGCCGCGCGCGCGAGGAGCGGTTCCGCTTCCGCTGACTCGGGAACAACGTCTGCCGTTCGGGTGGCTCGTCAACAAGCGGTTTAGCGAGGCGCCGCGGAAGATCACGGTCTGCGGCGACGCGCGTTAAACCGCAAGCGGGGGCGCCCCAGCCGAAAGAGCGGCGCATTTCTCGCGTGCCGCGCCATGTGTCCACGCCGCCGCCCAATCAACGCGCCGCCGCCTCGCCGACCATGACCAACGCCGTCGCCAGCGGACGGCGGGGTTCAAACCAGCCCGGCTCTTCGCCGTGTCGCAGGGCAAATCGTCCCGCAAGCCGCTCCCGTTTGCCGGCGTTGCGACATTTGCGAATCCGCGCCCGCCGGCATTCTTTCCGCCGCAACGGTCCGCCGCGGCTTGCTCCGCCCCGGGGGAGTTGGGACAGGGCCTCTCCGATCGCCCGCGCCGCATAGGCGCGGAAACGGAACGGCTGGGAGAAGTCATACGTTTCCACGGCCTGGGCCAAGGCCGCGTTCCCTTCGGCGACCAGGGCGAAGAAGTCCTCGCGGCCGCCGCAAAACTGCCGCGCGACGGAGACCACCAGCCAGCGATAGACGCGGAGGACGTTGTTTCTCACCGCCGCCGCCTCCGCGCAGCACCGCTCGATGGCGCCCAGCAGGGCGCGGCTGGGGCAACGATGATCCAGTCCGCCGCGAAGTCGCATGCGCCTTGTACTTCATATAGTTCATCTTCCGGAACCAGTGTCGCTCCTCGGCCGCCGTCGGCAGCGCCGCCTCGTAGAGGGCGTGCAGATAGACGGGCAGCCCGGGCGGGACGGCAGGCCGCCGCGGCGACTCCGCCGTGGAAGGCGGGGAGCCGAGAATCTCCTGCTCCGCCTCGTGGGTGCAGATGCGGGAATACTGCTCGTTGGGAACATGGTCCAAAGGAATCCCCATCACCCGCTCCGCCCACGCCTGGCGGACAATCCGGCAAATGCACGCCGGGGGGCGGGCGAATCGCTCCGCCAGGGCGACGACCGACCAGCCGCGCTGGTGCTGCCGAAAGATCGCCTGCCGCTGCGCGGCGGACGGTTCATCCAGGCGGCAAAACGGCATCTCCCCATGATTGTCGCACATTGCTCGCGCTCCTTCCATCAGACGCTTTCGACCAACTCGGCCGCTTCTTCCCGCGATCGGGCGCCGCCGCCGATTCGCTGCCAAATCTCCCAACGATGGACGGGGACGTCCTCGTCCACCTCGAACCCCAGCTTCACCTTCCCGCCGCGGATGTCCAACACCGTGACCTTCAACAGGCGATGAAGCCCGTCCGCTCCGCCGACGACCACCGATTCGCGACTCTTCCTTGAAAGAACCAACATGATTGAACCTCCGTTTTACTCTGGGTCTTCGCACTCGATCGCACAAGTGCGATTATCATGCCCGCTTTCTCAAACTGCGCGAATCAAGAAAATCATGACCGGCCAGTAGGGCGCGTTCCGGCTTGCCTCTAGGGGAGTCGCCTGGCTGGCTCTATGTGTTCTTCCTACCCCCTCCTTGTGGCATAGGGTCCGGCGAAAACCCTCTGTTTTGTCATAACTCCCATAAAACTAGAGCGAAAATCATCCCCTCTCTTGTGAAAACCATGAAGACGTGGTAGCATGAGTTGCGTCCCCTCGGCACCCCGCTCCCCCTTTGGCGCTGCCGTTTTCATGTTTGCCGCGACCGTTCCAAAAACCCGAAAACAAAAAATTTTGATCGTCGATGATCATCCGATCATCCGTCAGGGGCTCGCGGCTGATCGACAGCGAGGCGGACATCGAGGTCTGCGGCGGGGCGGAGAGCGTCGCCGAAGCACTCGAACAAGCGAAGACGCTCCGGCCGGACCTGGTGGTCGTGGACATCTCCTGAAGGACAGCTCCGGGATCGAGGTGATTTCCCGTCTGCGGGACCTCGATCCGGACGTGAAGACGCTCGTTTGGTCCGTTTACGACGAAAAGACCTATGCGGAGCGAGCGTTGCGGGCAGGCGCCCAGGGGTACGTGAACAAGCAGGAGCCGATCCACGAAATGGTCGCCGCGATTCGCCGCGTGCTCCACGGCGAAATCCACCTCAGCCCGAAGATGACCAACCACCTCCTTCAGCGCGTCGGCGGCGTCGGCGTCGATCAAGACCCCGTGGCCGGCCTCTCCGATCGCGAGATGGAGGTCTTTCGCATGATCGGCCGCGGCATGACGACGCAACAGATCGCCGGCAAGCTGGGCATCAAGGCGAAGACGGTCGAGACGCACCGCGAGAAGGTCAAGGCGAAGTTGAATCTTCGCAACGGCGCGGAATTGAACCAGCGCCGTGCAGTGGATGCTGGAAAACGCGTAAGGTGAAGGGCGCATGCCGCCGCTGCGGCGCGCCGCGACACATGGCACACGCGGGAGGCAAGACCCGCCGCCCCGGTTCGCGCCCCGCTTGCGGTTTAACGCGCGTCGCCGCGGATCGTGATCTTTGACGGCGCCTCGCGAGACCGCAAGCGACGAGCTGCCCCAGCAGTAGGCGCGTTTCCCCATCCCCCTGAGATCGGATCCGTCCCCGGCGTCGCTCACGCCTTTTCCCGTCGGTACGGGGCGAGGGCTTCGGACAACCGCGAGACCTCGGCCTCCAAGCGGCCGACCGCCTGGGCAAGCGTTTCCCGATCGCCGGCGGCGGCCAGCCGCTCGACGCTCATCGCCGCGAGCGTGGCCGGCTGGGCGCCGAGATAGACGGTGGACCCGCGCAGGCGATGCGCGGCGCGTCCGATCGCCGCGACGTTGCCCGAGCGCAGCGATTGGCCCATCCCCTTGAGCAGACTTGCCGCGTTGACAAGGAAAAAATTCGCCATTTCCAAGAACATCTGCGGATCGGCGCAGCGGCGCAGGGCGTCGTTGAGGTCCAGCGGCGGGCCGGCGGGCGTCGCGGCGGCCTCGTTCTCGGCCGGCTGCGTTGCGGATTGGCGGATGGGAGGATCGCCCGCCGGGCAACCGCCCCCCAACCGCTCGACCAGTTCGACCAACTCCCGCGCGGCCACCGGCTTGCTCAGATAGGCGTCCATGCCGGCGGCCAGGCAAAGGGCGTCGTCGCCCTTCAGGGCGTGGGCGGTCATGGCGACGATGGGGACGCGAGCCTTGGTCAGGTCGTCCAGTTTGCGGATCGCGGCGGTCGCTTGGTAGCCGTCCATGACCGGCATCTGCACGTCCATGACGACGACGTCGAAGTCCTCTCGCCGGACGAGTTCGAGGGCTTCCTCTCCGTTGGCGGCGATTTCGATCCAATGCCCGCGCCGGCCGAGGAGGTGAACGACCAGCTTCTGGTTCGCCGGCGTGTCCTCGACCACCAGCACGCGGAGCGGCCGGGCGGGAGCGGCGGGCGGGGCAATCGCCGCATCGCCCGCCGCCGGGCCGCCGGTCGGAGCGCGGTCCGCCGGGGCCTGGCCGATCGGCAGCGCGATCGGTGAAGTGGAACTTGCTCCCCTGGCCGGGGCGGCTTTCCAGCCAAATCCGCCCCCCCATCATCGCCACCAAGCGCCGCGCAATGGCCAGGCCCAAGCCGGTGCCGCCGTAGCATCGCGTCGTCGAGGCGTCCGCCTGGGTGAAGGGGGCGAAAATTCTTTCCTGGTCTTCCGCAGAGATGCCGATGCCGGTGTCCGCAACGGAGAAATGCACTACGGCGGTCCCGGGCGGCGGCCCCGCTTCGCCGTTTTCCGCCGCCGCCAGCGCCGCTTCGACGACGATTTCCCCGGCGGGGGTGAACTTGACGGCGTTGCCCACGAGGTTCATCACTACTTGCCGCAGCCGCAGCGGATCGCCGACGACGTGCTCCGGCAGGTCGTCGTCGAGGCGGCAGACCAGTTCGAGGCCCTTCTCGTCCGCCTGGACGCCCAGGGTCTTGACGACCTGCTCGACGGCGCCGCGGAGGGAGAACGAGATCCGCTCCAGCTCGAAGCGGCCCGCCTCGATGCGGGAGAAATCGAGGATCTCGTTGAGCAGCTCCAGCAGCAGTTCCGCCGACTCTTTGGCCGTCTGCACGTAATCGCGGACGCTGGGCGGCAGTTCGGCGGCCAGCGCCAGGCCGACCATGCCGAGGATGGCGTTCATCGGCGTCCGCAACTCGTGGCTCATGCTCGCGACGAACTGGCTCTTCGCGAGGCTGGCCGCCTGGGCTTCCGCCGCGTGCCGCTCCAGCGACTTCACCAATCGCACCCGTTCCATGGCCAGGGCCACGTGGCCGGCCACCGCCCGCATCAACGCCAACTCGTCCTCGCTGAAGGCCGCCTTCGACCGCGAGCCGAAGGAAAGCGTGCCGAGGACGCGATCCCCGCTCAAGAGCGGATGGCAGGCGTAGGCCTGGACGCCGAGCGCGGAACAACTCCGTCTGTGGATCGGCGGATCGCTGCACGTCGGCGACGACGATCGGGCGCCCCTCCGTCGCCACGCATCCGCACACGGTCGCGCTGCCGCGCCGTTCGATCTCCCTCGCGATCTCCTCCGACACGCCGGCGGAGGCGTTCAGCCGCAGCCGGACGGAGGACTCGTCCCAGAGGAAGTTGAAGAACAAGCAGCAGTCGAGGCGCTCCATCACCCGGCGGCACAGCGCATGGATGAGTTCTTGCGGGCTGTCGCTGGCGAGCAACTTCGCGGTGATTTCCGAGAGGAGCCGAATCCGCTCCTCGACATCCGCGTGGTGGGTGATGTCCATCCCGTAAATGCGAATGTACTTCCGCTCCGGGAGGAAGGAAAAATCCTGGAGGTACGTGCGCTGGCCGACGACGATTTCGCGAACGCCGGCCTGGCCGCCGCCATCGGCAAGCCGCCGCGCCGTCGCCTTCCAGTCGGCCAGGTAGGGATGCGAAGTCCCTTGCTCCCGCAGGTCGGGAAACAGCCGCTGGGCCGTTGGATTGAGGTAACGGATCTTCCCGTCCAGATCGAGTTCGAGGATCGGATTGGGATTCTGCTCGGGGAAGGTGGCGAGGTAGGCGAGGCGGTCTTCGGCCTGTTTTCGCCGCGTGACGTCGGTCATCGTCACCCAGAGTTCGCCGCCGCCGGGATAGAGCGTTTCGATGGGGACGATTTCGAGGCTCGCGGCCAGCGGCGCGTCCGCGGCGCCGGGGAGCGTCAACTCGCAGCTTTGCTTGCCGGCGGAAGCGACGACGCGAAAAATGTGCCGCCGGCAAAGCTCGCGGTCTTCCTCCGCGACCAGCAGCGGCAGCTCCTTGCCGATCAATTCCTCCCGCGGCGCGCCGAGCATCGCCGCCGCCGTGTGGTTGGCGTCGCGGATCGTCTCGCGGCCGTCGAGCGTCAGGTAGCCGACGGGGGCGTAGTCGAAAAGCTCGCGGTAGTGGTCGCGGACTTCGGCCACGGCCAGTTGCGAGGCGCGCAGTTCCTCGTTCTGGATTTGCGTCTCAAGTTGGGCGATTTGCAGTTGGCGAACCATCTCCCGCAGCTCGTCCGCCGACATGCCCGCCGCTTCCGCCTGGCTGGCCAGCAACCGCTGTTCGGCGCGCTGCGCGCAGCGCATCCGGCGAATACGAACCGTCGAGAGATGGGTTGTGCGGCATTTGCCTGCCCCGGGACCGCGATCGGCACGTCTTTTATCGTAGCAAGTCCGGGCAAGATGGACAAGTTAATTTATGTCTGTTGCAAACGGTAAAAAATAACAGGGCGGACAGGGAAAGGCGTCTGCCGTTCGGGCGGCTCGTCGACAAGCGGTTTCGCGAGGCGTCAGAGAAGATCACGATCCGCGGCGACGCGCGTTAAACCGCAAGCGGGGGCAGCAGCCGACACAGCGGGGCGTTCCTCCCGCGTGTGCCATGTATCCACAACTCCGTGGCGGCTTCAGAACCGCAGGCACCGCCCCGCCGCTATCGCCGGCCAGTGCGGCTATGCATCGCCACGTGTCCCGGCTGGCCGCCCTCGTAGACGCTGAACTCAGCCCAGACGGGCAAGTGCTCGGAGATTTCCAGCGCCGCGGGCAGCGAAACGTCGCACTCCCGCATCAAGTCGAACACCCCCGCGCGGCCGGTGAACTCGACCGTCGCGCGACGATCGAAGAGGATGTTGTCGGCGAGTCGTCCGCCGCGGGTGGTGGTGGGGATGTTGGAGACGGCGGCCACGAGGTCGGGCACCCGGCCCAACTGGCCCAAGTGCTCCGGATCGGCCTCCAGATCGCCGAGGAGGATGATGTCGTCCTCATTGCGGCCGTCGTCGCGGACGGCGCGATAGACGGCGGCCAGCAGGTCCAGTTCCGCCGCCGTGCGCGCCGGATCAACCTGCACGTCGATCAGCGTGAAGGTAAAGGCCTCCGCCTCGGCGGGTCCGCGGCGCGAAACGCGGCAACCAACGGCTTGTGGTGAAAGCGTCCCGCCGGATCGCCCACGAGATGGACCGTTCCCCGATCGATTTCCACGCCGGCGCGGTCGAAGACGATCGCGGCGATGGGCTCGACCCCGTCGCCCTCGGCGGTCGGCGCGGCGGCGAAGTCGTAGGACCGCCCTGTCGCATTGAGTTGCTCGACCAGCCGCACGAGCAGGCCGCGGTTCTTCGCCCGCACGCCCTGCATCGCGATCACGTCGAAGTGGGGCAGCACGCGGACCAGCGCGTCGCTGACGCGGCGGTTGGCCAACTTGGTCTCGTCCAGGCCGTCGACGTTGAAGCTGGCGATGCGAATGAAGGGGCGTCCCGCGGCCGGGGGCGCGGCGGCCGCGTCGTCGGACGAATCGCCGCCGCCGCCTTCGCGCGGGGGACCAGCTTGACGTACTCGAAGAGCTTGCCCTGGCCGCCCGAGCGAATTTCCAGGGAGTAGTTCTTCCAGGCAAAATACCCGCCCGCTCCCAGGGCAGCCAACAGGATGACCAGCACTTGCCTCGACATGAGATAATTCCCCGCGGGTCGATCTCCGGCAGGGGCGCACGGCGCAACGTCCCCTTATCTTTTTCGTGTGCCGGTCAATTCCGGGCCAGCTTTCCCCCGGCCTTTTTGTTCGCCGGGTGAGACAAACGAGGGGGACGGCGTGGATTCCTGCGGTTTTTGCCGGCTGGATGGGATTTGCGGGGGCGGCTGGGGAGCGTTTCGATTGCCTCCCGCCCCGAGCCCTGCATATACTAGAAGGAGCGTCTTGGTGGTTGACAGGCGGGGGAAGAGAGCACAGGCCATGAAACGTCCATCTCGTTTGCTTCTGGCCGCGCTGGCCGCTTGCGTCGGCCTGGCGACGGTTGTTTCGCCCGCGGCCGCCGAGGTCTTTCGACTGGCCAACGGCGGTCAAATCGAAGGCGAGTGGCTCAATCGCGACGAGGCGAAGCCGGAGAAGTACATCGTCGGCCTGCCTTCGGGCGGAAAGATCACGCTGGAGGCCAGCCGCGTGAAGGAGATTGTCGCCCAACGGCCGGAGGAGGCGGAGTACGAGAAGATTCGTCCGCAGTATCCCGACACGCCCCAAGGTCAATGGGACCTGGCCAAATGGTGCGAGGAGCACAAGCTTTCCTCGCAACAGAAGGCGCACTTGAAACGGGTGATCCAACTCGATCCGAACCACGCCGACGCCCGCCACGCCCTGGGCTATAGCCAGATCGACGGCCAATGGACGACCCAGGAAGAGTCGATGACCAAGCAGGGTTATCGCAAGTACAAGGGCCGCTGGCGGACCGCGCAAGAGATCGAGATCCTGGAGAAAAAGCGGAAGACGGAACTGGCGGAAAAGGATTGGTATCAGAAGATCAAGCGCTGGCGGAGCTGGCTCGGCGGCAGCGCGGACCAGCAGGCGCGGGAGAACATCGCGGGGATCGCCGACCCGGCGGCGGTGAAGGCGTTGGCGACGGATTTGCGCGACGACAAGGAGCCGGCCGACCGCTTGCTGTACGTCGAGGCGTTAGCGAAGATCGAGGACCCCGCCGCTCCCCGCGCCCTGGCCATCGACGCCATCGACGACCCGGTCGAGGAAGTCCGCCTGACCAGCCTCGATCATCTGGAGAAGACGAAAAACGCGGAGGTCGTCGGCTACTTCGTCAGCAGGTTGGATCCGAAGAAATCGGACAATGTCCATGTGAATCGGGCGGGCGTGGCCCTGGGGCGGATGAAAGACCCCTCGGCGGTCGGACCGCTGATCAACGCCTTGATCACGACGCACAAGTTCCAGGTGAACACCGGCAATCCGGGGAGCATGTCGACGACCTTCAATAAGAATACTCCCAGCGGCTCCGGCGCGGTCGGCGGCATGGGAGGCATGGGCTTCGGCACGGGCGGCAACCAGCCGAAGATGATTCAAACGCAATTCATGAACCAGTCGGTCTTGGACGCCCTGGCCGTCCTGACCGGGCAGAACTTCGGCTTCAATCGCCTTGCCTGGCACGCCTGGTTCAACGCGCAGAAGAAGAACGAAGCGGTCAACGCCCGGCGGGATTGAAGACCAACCCTAGACCTTTACAAGGCCCTGGTCGCGGCAGCGCAGTCAACCAAGTCCAAGTATCTGCCCATTTTTGGGCCAGAAAAGAGTTGCGAGAGAAACCGAATAACACCCTTCTTGACCGATATAAGCAGAATCCATATCACAAACGTCACGAGAGTGAACATCAGTGTTGCGGATGTGAAGATGATTTGCTCTGCAATCCTTAGGTGCATCCTCATCCTGATTTCTTCGACGGTCTGACGGGTGCTGGGATCCAGATCCGCGATCGCCTCCCGCCACCGCGCCCGGTAATCCTCCGCGCCCCGGTCGAGCGCCGGATTTCCTCTAGTGAGCAAAAAAAAGCATAACAGATCGATAAATCCCCAGCGGTGACCGAACTGGATGGTTCCGTTAAGTGAACTCCGCAGCATTCCGTAGGCTTTGCCATCGAAAGAAAAGCTTGCCGCCCATTGCAAGCCCAAACAACTCGCTGCGCAGCAAAAACAGCTCCTGGCGAAAGGCATCGAGGCGGTAGTCTCGATAAAGCCAAAAGAATAAAATCCAGAGCCCGCCGACAAAGAACCATCCCATTGTGGTCATGATTAAACATCCCTCGGGTCGGTATCACCCATTGACGTTAGGCCGCTAGAAGTTCGCCCAGGATCGATTCTGGACTCCAATTCCTTAATCCTTTCTTCCGTGTTTTTGATCGCCTTGCGGCGCAGCCGCCGCTGGGCGAGTCCATAAGCAACGCCGCTACCACCAAACACCATGCCGAACACGTCGCTCAATTTTACGTCGCCAATTACGCTGAGGCCAATGTTGGCTGTGGTCGTACTTCCCGCAAGACAGGCAATGGACCGGTATATCCAGTACGCGATGCACACCGCCCCGGCCCATCGGATTAGATTGTTAAGCACTGACGCGATCGCTCCCGAACCGCGCAACCGCCTATGAAGGCTTATCTCGGCTTCAAGTTCTGCCCGCGATTTCCGCTTGGACATTTTGCAGATTCCAACCTCGGGGCGTGCAATATGCAGCCGCCGGTGCCGAATATATCAGGTTATCGTGGTACGAGTCAACCCCCTGTTAGTATTACATTTTGACATTTTGTCCCGCTTTGCCGCGACTTATTTTTTCGGCAAAACCGAACAGGACCCAACGCTTCTGCCCTTGGATTCCGCGGGTCGCTCGATCCCTCGCCGCGGATGCCGCCTGGACGGTTAGGGGAGCTGCGGACGCCTCCCGGGCAGCTTGAACGCGGCCGTTTCTAAACCGTTTCCAGCGCGCGGCGATTGCCGCTACGATTCGCCCCGCGTCGAATCGCTCCGCGGCCGCGGCGGCGACCGCAAGGCGATCGAGTCGCAAACACCGCGCGGCCGCGGCCGACAGCAACGACGCGTCCAGCCGATCGACCAACGCGCCGCTGCGGCCGGGCTCGATAAACGGCGCCCCGCGGAATTCCCACCGCCGCACAGCCGGCCAAGAGAATTTCCGCAAGCGCCAACGGACCGCGGTCGTCGTCGGACAAATACGCGCAAACCCGCGAACGCCGCGCGGCAACGGCCAACTCCTCGCGGCGATAGCGGCCGTAGCGAATCCGCACGTGCCGCGGCCATGCCGCCTGCAATCGCTCGACCGTCTCCCGGCCGACGCCCGACTTTTCGTAGATCAGCAGGTCGTAGGCGGCCTTCAACGGCCCGCCGGGATGCGGATCGATCGGATACGGCCAGACGACGATCGGGGCGCGGTTGGCCGGTCCAAGATGCTCGGCAATCAGCCGGCGATACCACTCCGACTCGGTGAACAACATGCGGCAACTGGCGGCGCGGCAGATTTCCCGCTCGGCTTCCAGGCGGCAAGGATCGCGGCTTTGGGCGAAGAGGACGTTCGGCCCGGCGACGAACGGCTGCTGGGTCCGCGCACAGAGGGCGGCGGTCTCGCGGTCTTCCCAACTCCAGAACCAGGGGATTTCGCCCGGCCGCAACGCCCCGCCGATCGCCAACCACGGCGTTCCAATGCGCCGCAGCGCCGCTTGCAGGGCGAATTGGCCGTTTCCCGGGCCGCGGCCGGTGGGCGAGCGAACGGGGCGAATCAAGCGGACTTTTATCACCGTGGACCTCAAATCAAAACGCCCGCGGGTGGACCCCCGGGAGGATCGCCGGGCGCTGGAGGTCGAGCCGCGGCGGCGGTTCGATCCGCAGCGGCGTCTTCTCGGCCCGCATTACGCCCAGGCGGCGATAGCCGTCGCCGCCCATGCCCGACAGATGCCACGCGCCGCCCCAACAATAGACGTAGGCCGGCGGGAATCCCAAGGCGCAGGGATCGGCCGATGTGGCGGCGAGTCGGCGGAACCGCCCGGCCAACGCCTGGTCTTCGCCGTTGTCCATGGGCGGATATCCGCCGGCGGCGCGAAGAGTTCGCGGCGATAGGCCCAGCCGCCGTGGAAGAGTCCGCCCGTGGCGTGCTGCCGCAGTTGGCCGTCGTCCTGCGGATGCAGCACCAGCGAGGGCCGCGACCAGGGGGCCTTTTGCAAGGCGGCCGCGGCGGCGGAGAGGGCCCAGGGCAAGTAGAGGTCGTCGTCGTCCCAGACGGCCAGGGCGTTGACGTCGTCGCCGACCATCGCCGCGGCGGCGTTGCGCTTCTCGCCGAGGGTGCGGAACCGCAAGGGCGTGGACGCCAGCCGCCAATTCGTCCCCGACTGGCTTTCGTATTGCCCGGCGTCGTCGAGGACGACGAGTTCGCACGCGTCGGCCGGATAATCCTGGCGGAGGAAGCAATGGATCATCCAGCCAAGGCGGCGGGGGCGGAGATAGGTGACGCAGACGGCGGCGATCTTCATGGCAGCCCCTCGAACAATTCCCGCCATTGCGACCAAATCGCGCGCGGCTCGGCCAACTCCGTGGTCAAGACGCGACGCGCGCGGCGGGCGATGTTGAGGCGATGGTCCTCGTCGCCGGCCAACCGCGGCGCACTCGGCCTGTTCGTTCTCGTTGCGACAGAGATAGCCGGTCTGGCCGTGCCGCACCATTTCTTTCCAGCCTCCCTTCGCATCGACGACCAGGGGGACGCCGGCGGCCATGGCTTCCAGGCCGACGCGGGGCCAGTTCTCCGCCGCCGCTCCGGCTTGCACCAGGGCGTGCAACGTGGGCAAAAAATCCCCGGCCGATTGCGATCCGGCGGGAAGGCATTCGGCCCAGTCGGGCGGGCGTCCGAGCCGGGCCTCCAACTCCCGTTTCCAGCCGAGCACCCGCGCGCGAAGCGGACGCCCAATCCGCGCATACGCATTCCAGAGCGACGGCGAAAACTTCTCCGCGTCGGCGCGGCTGATGCGGCCGACGACAAAGGCCTCGCCCGGCGCGTGCGGCCGCGGCGCGAAGGGAAATTCGTCGGCGTCGATCGCCCCGCGAATGATCCGCCCCTGCCCCTGGGCGAATCCAAAGCGGCGCAACTGCCCGACAAGCTCCTCCCGCTGGAAACGGCTTTGAAAGACATGGCGGGTAAAAGGGCCAAAGCGGCGATAGTGCAATCGCTCTTGCGGAAAGAGCCAGTTCATGCAGCCGACCCAGATCGTGCGGCAGTTGAGGCGGACCAATCGCTCGGCGACGGCGAGAAACTTCGTGTTGCAGAAGGCGACGACCACCCCGCCGGCCAGTCCGGGAACGTCTGCCAATTCGCCCGGACCGCAAAGGATCGTGCGGCAGCCGATGCCTTCCAGCCGCGACTGCCAGAACGGATCAGCCTCCCAGGTGGGCAGCGCCGCGACGTCCAATCCGAACCGTCGCCACAGCTTCAGCGTGTGCCACAGTTCGGTGTTCGCCCCGCCCACCGCGGAAGGATAGCCGATGACAAAGAGACGGCCGAACATGGTGCAATGGGTGCGAAGGTGCAAAGGGTGTGAAGGGTGCTAAGGGGCAGCCCTGGCTCCCAACTCTCGGCTCTCAACTCTCAACTAATGGCTCACCGGCGCGCCGATCGTCGTCCACGGCGGCAATTGGATGCTCTGCGTCGTGTAGTGGACGTTCCACTCCGAACCGCTCCAAGTTCCCGTAACGGACGTTCACCACGTCGAGCGTCTGTTGCCTGGTGGTCTGGTCCGAGGCCAAAATGATCCAGCGGTTCTCCGTGCGGTCGTAGGCGACGGTGCACTTCTCGCCGCTGACGATCTCCGGCAAGAGCCAGTTCCACGCCGCGACTTGCAGGCCGCTGTTGACAAGCGTCCCGCTGCCCGCCGGATCGAGCCAATAGAGCGTGACGAGGCCCTTTCCACCGGTGGGGATGGTCTGGTAGGCTTCCGCCTCGAAGACGAGCTTGAAATGGCCGTTCAACACTTCCCAACGCTGGCGCAAGGGGCTCCAGATGGCGTAGGCCAGCGTGCCCGCTGCGGCCAGGTTTTCGCCGGAAAGACTGGCCCCCTTCGCCACGCCGGCCCAAAAAGTGTCGGGGAAGTAGACGGTGATCTGCTGGCTGTTGGCCATGTTTGCCGCGTCGTAATTCTGGTCGTCGACGAGGTACGCCGTCGCATGGTCGAAGCCGGGGGCGTAGGTCTGGTTGAACATGATCCGCCAAATGTTCAGCGCCGGGGCGATGATCTCCCAGCGGCCGCTTTGCGGATTCCAAATGCAATAGACCCGCTGCCCGGGAGAAAGACTCGGCGTGCCGTAGGCGTAGCCGGCGGGGTTGGTCCGCGCCGTCGGATGATAGACCAAAACCGTTTTGGAAAAATCCGCCCCGCCGTAACTGCGGATCGGATTGCCGCTGCTGTCCTCGTCGGCCGCCTGCATGTGGCTGCACCAGATCATGTTCGCCTGGGCGAAGGCGCAGGGGTCGCGGTCGAAATGATCGGTCGGCGCGGCCGCGGGGCTGTTCAGGTCGGGGTATTGCAGGCCCGCCTGCAACTCGAAAATGCCGAGGTGCGTCGCCGCGACGCCGCGGAAGGTGATGCCCGACGCCCCGTACTGCGCCTCGTCGCCGGCGCCGGGCGAACTCAAGGCGTTTAGCCGGTCGATCAATTGGTTTTGCCCCGCGGCGCTCGCTCGGCCGCCGCGCCGCACGCGATCGATGCTCATCCTTCGCTCCTCTGCGTTTCGTTCCTGCCGCCGCGGCTACGTCGCTCCGAACTCGAACAGCGCGCTGAAGTCCGCCGTCGCGTACAAGGGAGATCCGTTCTGGTCCACGAGGCGATCCCATTCCGAATAGGGGAACGGCACGTCGCGATAGGTGTGGTTCCAACCGTAGGTCTGCGGTCCGCCGACCCCCTCGACGACCTTGATCAGCTTCTCGCGGAAGACATAGGTCAGTCGCCAGCCGAACTGGGGTTCGAGGAAATCGCCCAGGCCGGTGAACTCGCAATCGGCCTTCGCGCCGTCGAAGAGGAGCGTCTCCGCGGCGGCGCCGAGGAAAGAATCGTTGTTCACCGCGCCGGCGCAGTTGCGGATGGCGTCCCAGGGCGGATCGGGGACCCGCCGCCACGTCACCTGATGCTCGATCACCGGGATCCGCAGCGTCGGCAAGAACGTCCGCGGGCACGGGGCACGTCGGGTCGGCTTGCCAATAGAGGCTTTGGCCGGGAAGGCGGATGTATTCGCCGCCGAAATTCATCCGGTAGGCGAGGATCGTCCCCGGCTTGGCCTTCGGCAGCTTCGCGTTGCCCGGCTCGATCAACTCGTAGCCGACAATGATCTGCGCGAACTGGTTGCTGTAGTTGTTGATGTCCGCGGTGAGGTCGTCGAAGGCGCCCTGGTCGTCCGGCGATTTCTCGAACGGCTCCACGCGCATCCGCGCGGCGAAGACCGACGACTGGCCGGGATAGTTTGCCGGGGGCTGTCCGCCAAACGCCGCGCCGGCGCCCAGCAGCGCGGCAACCACGTTGTACCGGTCCTCATAGGCGCACAACAACCGCCGCTCCGCCTGGAAACCCTCCGGCGAGAAGCTTTCCGTGGGCGAACCGGCAAGCTCCTTGAACAAGATCGTCATCGCGCATCCTCCATTTTCCGGCGAATCCACGCTTCGCGGCGGCGGCGCCGCGCGGCGCAATAGGCCAGGGCGTCGGCCAGCGGCATCCGCCGCCGCGCCCCGCCGCCGCGCCATCGCTCAAGTAAATCCAAATCTGCGCCACGGTCATCCGCGCGATCTCGGCGGGGGTCCAGCCGTAGAGCCGGCTCAACCGCCGCGCCCACTCCCACCACGGCGGCGCGGCTGCGGCCTCAACGCCGCCCTCGGCCGGGGCATACGTCTGCGCAGTTGGATCGAAAACCGGCAGGCCGTCGCAATCTTCCATCCGGCGAATCAGCGCGCCGCGGCCCTCGGCCGACATGCGACGAAACAGGGCCGCCGCCTCGTTCAACTCCGCCTCCGGCCGATCCTTGCGAATCATCAACCAGAAGCGGCCGCAAAAACCTTCCGGGCTTTGCCACCAGCGGTCCAATTCGTCGAGCGTCACTCGCCGCTGGGCGGCCAGGCGGTCGAAGACGCGGCCCCACGCGGCCGCTTGTTCTTCGCGGCTCAGTTCGGCAAGCCGCGGCGGGAGTTCGGCCGACGGATCGGGCCGCCCGCCGCGGATGCAATTGACGATTTCTCCGTAATCTTCCAACGTCAGCGGGCGGAGGCGAAAGACGCGGCCATCGACAATCGCCGTGCAGGGGGCCGCCGTCAGTTGGCTCAAGTCGTCCATCACGCTCCCCAGGTGAACTCGCTCTGGCCGCGGTTGGCCAGCGTCTCGCGAAGGCTTCGCTGCTCGGCCAACAGTTGCCGGGCGATGCGGAGGTGTTCCTGCTGATCGCGCCGCGTCGCCATGGCCTCGAAATGGCCCTGGAGTAGCCGTAGATGGGCTGCCGGCAGCGACGGCGAGCCGGACGACGCGGGCGCCGCGGAGGAACCGCCTCCGCGACCTTGCCGCGGCCAACTGGAAGCGGACGGCGGGGAGTTTGACCCGGCGACGCCGGCCTCCGCGGCAACCGCCCCGCCGGACCCGCTTTCGGTGACGCGGCGCCGGCCTGCGGCGTCCGTCGCTTCTCCGTCGGCAACCGGCCGGGCGGCGGACGGCGGCTCCGCCGGGGAAGCGGCGTTTTCGTCCTCGCGGCGCACGGCTTCCGTCAGGCTTCGCAATCGCCCGGCGACTCCGCCTCGATCGAAAAGGGCATCCATCGCAGGCTCCTCTTTCAACTCGCCGGGGCGGCGACGCCGTAGGGCGTCACCGGACCGTTGCCGGAGAAATCGATGAGGTAGGCGATGATCTGGCCGGCGCTGATGTCCACGTTGACTTCGATCTTGTCGACGATCGCCGCGACGGCGTAGTAGTTGTTCCCCGAACCGTCGAGTTGCAGTTCCAGCGCGACCGAGTCGCCCTCGGCGACGGGGCAATGCCCGCTGTCGTTGACCTTGACCTCGAACGATCCGGACGAGTCGCGGACGCCCGCCGCCCGCTGCTTCCAGCCGCCGGTGTCGTTGGCGGCGTAGTTGGGGTTGTTGCTCGTGACGATCAGTCGCCAGTTCGACACGGGGGCGACCTGGGCGCCGCCGAGGTTCAGAGTGCCGTTTTTTCCGCTCAGTACGGCCATGCCGTGATTCTCCTTGAGAAGGGATTAGGGATCGGGGATCAGGGATTGGAAAACGACGCGTGTCGTTTCGCACACTCCACGATTCTGTCTCCAGTGGACGGGGAAAGGCGTCTGCTGTTCGGGCGGCTCATCGCTTGCGGTTTCGCGCGGCGCCGCGGAAGATCGCGATCCGCGGCGCCGCGCGTTCAACCGCAAGCGGGGCACTCGCCAAGACAGCGGCGCGATCCTCCCATCTGCGCCATGCATCCACAGTTCCGTGGCGGCTTCCCATCCCCAATGCCTTGTTTTCTTGTTTCTACGCTCCCGAGCCCGAGCCCGAGCCGGCGGCGGTCAACGTCCCCACGACAACCGCCGAATAGATCACGTCGCCGCCGCTGGCGGACAACAGGAGGAGGCGATGGTCGGCGTCGACCGGCCAGCCCGCGCCCGGATTGCACAACAACAGCAAGCCGTCGGGAGCGACGATCGCTTGATCGGCGTCGGCGGCGAAGGGTTCGGACCAGGCCGCGCCGACGGCCCCGCCCACGACCAGCGTTCCCGCGCTTTCTGCGTCGCTGGTCAACAGCAGGGCCTTGACGCTGGTCATCGTCACGGCGTTGGCGTCGCCGAGGATCTGCCGCACCAGGGCGGTCATGTCGAGGGTCGCGGTCGCGCCGGCCGGCAGGGTCTGCTCTTCGATGTGCCAGACGGCCTCGGCCTCGCCGTCGCCGTTGCCCTGGGGGAGTTGCTGCAAGTAGTCCGTGCGGTCGTTGTCAACCGCGCCGTCCTCCCAATCCCAACCGACCGACGCCTTGATTTCCGCTGAAAAGGTCATGAATTTGCTCCTAACTGGGGTTGGAAACCGCCGCTAAAAAAACGATACATTGGAATTCGCAAGTGAATTGCCACACGCCGTCGTCGCTCTCTTGCTCGAAGTCGTTGACCCGCCGCATGTCGACCACCCGGTCGCTGCCGGCCAGGGCAAAATCGCTGCGGTCGAAGGCGGCGATGATCTGTTCGACCACGGCCTCGCCGGCGTCGTGGTCGCCGTGAAAGACGTCGATTTTCAAGCCGACGGCCACCGTGGCCGAGCCGTCGTTGCAACAAGCGACCGGGCGTTGGCTCTCCTTCGCGACGGTGGCCCAGGGCAGCGCCGCGTCGGGGCAGACGCCGGTGTAGAGCCGCGCGGCGGGGAGGACCGCCTCGAGCGCCGCCGCGGCGGCCCAACGCTCGTTGATCGCTTGCACCAGGTTCATCGTCGCTTCGCTCCAAGTTGAGAGTTGAGAGTCGAGAGTTGAGAGCCACGCAACCTGCCCGGCTCTCAACTCTCAGCACTCAGCTTTCAACTTATTCATGGCCAGGGCGTCAATTCCACCTCGATGGTCGGCAACTCGCCGAGCCGCTCGGCGCCGCGGACGGCAAGGACCTTGTAAATCTCGCCGTGCGGGCCCTCAATGCGATGCGTCGGGTCCAAGGCCAACTCTTCCTCGACGAAGATGAGAAACTTGGCCGTCGTTTGCCGCGACTCGTGGCGGTTTTCCGGCTGCGACTGCACCGGCTGGATACGCGCGCGAACGCCGGTTCGCCAGGGAATCCAGGTCGGTTCGGCTGCGCCCCGGGGCCCTTGGCGTAGGTGGCTTGTAGGATCGAGACGGCGTCGTCCAGGCCGTAGACCAAGGCCAGGCTCCGCGACGCACACCGCCAATTGGCGTTCAGCCCCGCGCGCTGCGTCTCCAACACCGTCCACTGCCGCCGGTCGCCGCCGGCGATGACGTCGCCGGGCCGGGGCGGCTGGGGCAAATCGGCCGCGGGCAGACGCCAGACGACGTCGCTGGTCGTGTAGCGGCCGTCCGACGCCGCCGCCTCGCGCGTGGTTACGCTCCGGCAAAGCGCGCGGGCGATGCGCTCCCCCGGGCCGCCGGGCGAACTCCCGCGCCGCCGCAGCGTCACCGTCTCCAGGCCGTCCGCAACCCGGAGAAGATCGTCGGATGGATCAAACGCCAGCGTCATGATCGGTTGAAAATCAGGTGTATCCTTGCGTTCGCACTTCCACCGGCGCCAGGCTCGCCGCCTGCGCGTCGCACCACTGCACCGTGGCCTGCAACTGCCCCAGGTAGTCGCCCCAGGAAACCTTTTGGCCGTCGATCTGGTACGTCGGCTTCGGATCGGCGGTGATTGCGGCGATCAAGGCCAACGTTTGTCGCTTGATGACGGCGATTTGTTCGCAGTCGCTGGGCATGGTTCGCGCCTTTTCTTCTAAATGGCGTACAGCCGGAACCGCACGAGGACGATCTGTCCGGCGGGCGGAGTCAGGCGATACTCGACGAGATACTTTTTCCCCGCCCAGGGGAAGGCTGGACTGAGCGAAACGTCGGGCTCGTGGCGGAAGTTGTAGCCAACCGCGTCGATGGTCCAGAGCGAATCGACGACAAGCTGGTTCGAGACGACGGCCGCCGGGTCCAACTCCACGTTTTCGTGGCCTTCCAACGGCTGGCGGAAATCCGGATCGTCGTCGTCCAAAAGGCAGATCGAGCAGTCGATCGTCGCCGCGTCGGCCTGGACGATCGGTGCGCCGTCGTTTCCCACCACGCGCGCCAGGAGGGTGGCCGTGCCGTTCTGAAAAACCGTTCCGGAGATGTCGTGCGTTTGCATCAGACCACGTCTCCTAAAATGACTCCGGCAACGCCGCCGGCGGTGAAAACTTCGCCGGCAACGCCGCCCGCAACGGCCGCCCATCCCGCGGCAATCCGATACGGGCCGCCAACCGGCGGCATGGGCTGGCACGGCCAGGCGAACAGCTTTCTTATCGCGTCGAAAAATCCGGCCATAGGTTGTTTTCCTATCAGTTCACGTTCACGATCGGCGCGGCCCCCGGCGAGGCCGTCACCGACTTGGCAAGCTTGGTCGTTCCATCGGTCTTGCGGATCGTCCACGTCGTCCCGGAGACGCCGCTGTGGAGTCCGGCCAGGCAGACGGTCGCCAGCGAATCGGCCGGCGCGGCGTCCTGCACGTTGGCGAGATCGACGAGGAAGACGCCGGCGGGGATCGCCGCCACCGCCGTCGCCAGCGCGTCCACGCTGCTCTGCGTGGCCAAGGCCAATGTCCCGGTCTGCGTGCTCCCGGCGAACTTGTACGTCGTTCCTGATTGCACGTGGGCGACGCCCGGATCGGTGTAGTTCGTCAACAGGCCATACAGGCCCATGTTGAGCGTGCCGGTCACGCCGAGGATGGTCGTCGCGCTCACGATCGAGGCCGCGGCCGCCGCAACCGCCGCCTCGTCCGCGGCCAATTGCGCCGCCTGACTGGTCGCCGTCGTCGGATAGCTGCCGTCCTCCGTCGCCCCGGCGAATTTGTAATTCGTCCCCGCGACGACGTTGCCGCGCCCGGATCGGTGTAGTTGCCCGTCACCGGGTCGAAAGTCCCGGTTTGCGCCTGGCCGAAGCCGACGCCGCTTTCCACCTGCGCCGCCGCGGGCAGCGGGGCCGTGACCGGATCCGTTCCGTTGCCGAACGCGCCGGACTGTTGCGCCGTGCTGCCGATGACGACGTAGCTCCCGACGGTGCAGTAATTGACGCTCGACCCGGCAAAGGTCGCATAGTCGCCGACGACGGCGCCCATCGCGCCGACCTGGCCGCCGTTGTTGCTGCTGTCGTTGAAGGTCGCATAGTCGCCGACCGTGCCAACGCCTTCAAGGCCGCCGTTGCTGCTGCTGCCGTTGAAGGTCGCGTAGTCGCCAACCGTGCCCATGGTGTAGCTGTAGTCGTTGAAGGTCGCGTAGTCGCCGATCGTGACGTTGGAGGTGGCCTTGCTATAGTCGTTGAAGGTAGCGTAGTCGCCGACCGTGCTGCTTCCGGCATCGCAGAGGTGTCGTTGAACGTCGCGTGATTGCCGACCGTGCCGTTGTTTCTGCCATTCCCGTTGAACGTCGCCGTGGCCGTCGCCGCGGCCGTCCCTAACCAGAAGTGGAGACACGACGGATTGCTGCTGCTGCCGATCGTCAACGTGCCGCCGGCCTGGATGCTGAGGTTCGTCGTCCCCGAGACGTGCCAGTTGGTTTGCGTCAGCGCCGAGGTGTCGAACAGGGCCAGCGCAAGCGCGGCGGCGGGGGCCGTGTTCGGGCCCGTGGGGCCGGTCAGATAGACGCCGTCGCCGTTGGCGGGCAGCGCACCGGCCTGAACGCTGTGGGCCGAATCCGTCCACCAATTGCCCGCCAGCGTCGTCCAATTGGCGTCCGCGCAGGCGTTGTACCAATAGAGGATCATAGTCGCTTCGCTCCGAGTCGAGAGTTGAGAGTGTGTAGTTGAGAGCCGCGGCAGCCCGTCCGGCTGCACACTCTCAACTCTAAACTTTCAACTTTTCCTCACGCCAGCTTGCGGATCGCGTTGATCGCGTTGATCGCCGTCTCAACGTCGGTCATTGCCGCGTTCAATGCCGCCTGCACCGCGGCGAGATCGGCCGTGCTCGCGTTTCCCGCGAGGTTGGCAACGTCGGGGATTTGCACCGCGGCCGGCTGACCGGCGACGGCCCACGATTCGTTGGCTTGTCCGGCGTTGGTCACCTGCGCGCCCTGGAGGAGGGCGCGGGCGGAGGTGACGAGCTTTCCCGCCGCGTTGATCTGCGTGGAAACGACGATCTGCGGCACGAGGACCGCGTTGACCGTGACGCTCGCACTATTTTGGTTCTGAATCGGCATTTTTTGATCTCCCGCGAGGTGGTGAAAACAGAAGGGGATTGGGGATTGGGGATTAGGGATTGGAAAGAACAGGAGAACGGTGGAAAGAAGCCGCCGGCGAGGCCGGCGGCGCACTTTTCGCCAATCCCCAATCCCCAATCCCTTCTTCTCTCATTGCCCGCTGCCGCCGCCGACGCCGACGACGCCGGTGCTCTTGACGACGTAACGGGGATCGAGAACCGCCGCGGCGCCCCGCTCGCTCGCCTTGAAGCGCAGGACGATGTCCTGGCTGAACTCGGCTTCGCTGTTCGCCGGGGCCTGGGTGACGGTGATCGGCCAGTTCTCCATGTAGGCGAAGGCCTTGGCGAAATCGCCGAGGAACCACCACCGCTTCGCCGCCGCCGGCTCCTGCCCCGCGGCGATGACGCGGCGGTAGGCCAGCCGGCTTTCCACCACCTGGTACGGCCTCAGCGGGTTGGCCGCCGTGGTCAACGTGTGCCCGTCCGACGAGGCGGTGCTGCTGAAGATGATCTCCGCTCGCGTGCAGCACGCGGTCGGCCGCGTGGCGATAGGCCGGCATCACCAGCACCGTGTTCGGCTGGACGAGCACCGGCTCGCCGGTGTTCGGGTCGAGGATGTCGGCGAAGAGTTGCTCCGCGGCGTCGATGTCCGTCCAATCGACGAGTTCCTCGTCGGCCAAGTTGACCCAGGGGCCGTTGTCCGCCGGTCCGTAGTAGGTGTTGTAGGCCGTCCCCTTCCACTTGTAGTTGTTCACCGCGCCGATCACCAGGTCGATCAGCCGCTTTTCCTTGTTCAGCCCGAGGACCTCGCCCACTTCCGCCGCCCGCTGCAAGATCAGGTGCGTGCGGTCGAAGAAGATCGCCTCGCGGGTGACCGGGACGATGAACCCGTGCTTGGTCGTCGAGGGGGTCTCGATGTAGTCTTCGCTCGAGGCCGACGTTGGGATAGGGCATCCCCGGCCGCACCTCCGCCGTCTCGTCGCGGACGCGGCCGATGCCGGGAATCTTCTCGCCGTCGAAGCGGGTGGGGATCGTGCTCACCAGCTTCGAGACGACGAACGCCTCCTGCGTGTACGCTTCGAGGATCGTCGTGTAGACGATCTGCCCGGCGATGTTGGAAAAGGCGGTCACGTCCACGGCGTCGCCGGCCTCCAGCAGGCGGACGCCGCCGTCGTCGGCGCGGGTCCATCCGCTTCACCCACTCCGGCCCCACGGTCGCCTCGGCCAACTCGCGAAGGCTGAAATCCTTGGCCTTCAGTTGCCCCTCGCGGAGCGAGTCGCGAAGGCTGCTTCACCGTCCGCTCGGGGCCTAGACTCTGGTACATCCGCTTCAGTTCGCGGTACTCGGATCGCGTTCACGATGAAATTCTCCTTGATCGAATGGTTTTGGGGCAGTCGCCGCGGATTGCGGAGACTCACGCGCCGCTCGGAATGGCCGCCGAGCGACGCCGCCGGTCATCACGGTCGAACGGACATCGACCAGCACGCAGGCCGCGGCGGTCGGCTGCCGCTTGGCGACCCGCCCGATCGCCATCGCGGCTGGCGGCCACCTTGACCACCTGCTGGTTCAAGAGCGCTGCGCCGGCGCCGGCGTCCACGCCCATCATGTCGCCCAGCTCGAACGTCGCCGCGGCGCACTCCAACTCGAACACGCCGGTGGTCGCCACGCGGATCGGGGCCGTGTCGCCCTGCCGGCTGCGGGCCATCGCCACGCCGAGAAACTTCGCCGTGAACGCCGCCTGGTCGACGGGCTTGTTGTTGACAACGGCAAACAGCGACGCCGGCTTCGCGTTGTCCGCGTCTTGCCAGAGAAGGTCGCCGATCTCGATGACGGTCGCCGCGGCCACGGCCGCAATCACGGGATTCGTGTCTCCATAACGCCAACGCATCTTGTCGCTCATGGTCTCTTCTTTCAAAAAAGGGGTAAAAGGTAAAAAGCAGCCACGCATGGACAGAAGGATGAGAGATGGGGGATGAGAGATGAGGGATAAGGGATTTCGCGCCCAGGACCTCGCATCTCGTGTTCTTCATCTCTCATCGCTCATCCCTCATCTCTCATCCGCGTTTCGCTTGCGGCCCAAGGGTTTCATTCGTTCTGCACTACCAAGTGATCGCCCTGGCGAACGCCTTGGCGTCCATCGGCGCGGCGTCCTCGGCGAGATGCTGATCGCGCGAGAGCGGGATTCCAAGTCCGCCGGCGGTCGCGTCGCCGCGGAGCGTTCGCACCAGCCGGGCGCGCTCCTCAACCATTTCCCGCATCGCCTCCGCGTCCGCGGCCGCCAACAGCGATTCGAGGAATCGCGGGCCGACGATCGCCGCCGCCTGGGAATCGCCCCCCTCGCCGTCCGGCAACTGGAAGCGGCGGAGCAATTGCCGCGCCGTTTCCCGCTTCCGCTGCAGCGCATCCGCCGCGGTCAGCCGGACCACTTCCTCTTTCAGCCGGCGGATTTCGCCGGCCCGATCTTCCGCCAGCGCCTCGACCAACTCGGGATGGTCCCGCTTCAATTCGTCCAGGGTCATCGCCGCGCGGCCTTCGCCGCGGGCCTCGAACAGCCCCCGCGTCGTCGCCGGATCGGCCACGAGATCGACGCTCTGCACGCGGGTGATCGCCTCGACGACCAGTTGGTCGCCGCGGCGGACGGTGCGGGCTTCGACGTTGTGCGAAAAGCCGACGTTCTCCGGCGAGTGCTCCGCGTCCCAGAGAAGCTGCTCCGCCAGGCTGTGCTTGGGATTGAAATGGAAGTCGGCCAGCAGTCCGTCGTCCGTGGCCGTCGCGCCGCGAATCACGCCGATGCGGTCGCGATAATCTCGCGGCGCCCCGGCGGCGTGCTTCGGATGGTTCACGTTCACCTTCGCGCCTTCGTAGAGCGGCGCCGCCTGGCGGAGGGCGTCGGGCAGGTACGTGCGTCCGTTGCGCGACTGGAGTCCGAGGATCTTCACTCCCCGGATCACGCCCGCCGCCCGGTCTACGCGCATTCGCACGCCGCCAGTCGCAGAATTCCTGGAGCGTTTCCGTCGTCGCCTCAAGCGTTTGCGTCATCGCTTGCTCCTTTTGCGTTGTTCAAAGAAAAAAGCCCGCCAAGAGCCTCGTGCGGCTCGCGGCGGGCCCCAGCGGGATACCCGTCGCTTGGAACGGGCTCGCGCGGATGCCTGCAAATTGTGGTGCGAGAAGAAAGGAGTTAGGAGTTGGAATCGCGCTGGCGATCCGTCTTCTCACTTCTAACTTCTAACTCCTTTCTTCTCTCTTCTTTCCTCTTTCCTACTTCTCGATCCGATCCACCTTGCGGCGGATGTGCTGGATCGTTCCGTCCTGGACGGTCCATTCAACGCCGGCAGCGCCGAAGAAACCGCGCTCGAGCGACTGCTTCAGCAATTCGAGGATCGCCTCGTGAAGCTGGGCCGTCTTCTTCGCGTTGGCCGGCGGCGTTGCGTGCGTCGTCGTCATGGTGTGCAAGGATATCGCGTCGCGGTCGAGTTTTCAAGGTTTCTTTTTGGGCCATTTTGCGTTTCGCCGCGGCGTACGAGTTGTGTGCATGTTTTCGTCCCGGAGGGACGGCCGAGAATAGCCCAGCACGTCGCCATGCGCAGCATGGCAGTGCTGGGAAAAGGGACAGGGAAATCAGGGTCGGGAGTCCCGGAGGGACGATTGAAGCGTGAGGAAAAGGAGAATATCCAGCCGTCCCTCGACGACCGGAATGGCGGGTGGAGAAAAGGGAGGCGGCCCGTCTGATTTAGAGACTGAGCACAAAGCTATTCGTCGGGCCTAGATATGTGAGCACTGCCAGGGCGAGAAAGTCACGGCCTAAAAGACACTGGATATTTTGCCCCTTCAGTGGAGCCTCTGTGAAAATGGACTCGATATGCACCGGCACCAAAAGGCCGCCAGTCGGAAAAAATCTAAGCTGCAACAAGTACTGCATACACGGGACGTTTTCGTGTGACGGCGTGTTTATCAATTGAGAACCGACGGGAAACACTCCAAGCATTTGCGGCAGCCCGGATTGAACAACGCAGGAGGATGCCCCTGTGTCGATCATCGCCGAGATTGCGATTAGGGAGGGTATGGGCGCCCCTGCCCTTTTTCATGACCTGGATAGCCATTGCACTCGGGCCAATCTGAACGTCGATAATTGGCCCAATTGCCTGAAGGTTGGATACCTGAACGGCTACGACGGGCATTTTCAGATTGCCAGTAGATTGCTGACAAAATTGGCCGGGCTATCCACAGCCACCACCTGTTTGACGAGAAACGGTACGTTTCCAAATTTCGCGTACCCGGCCTTCACACCGTCAACGAAGGAATCGAAGAAGTCGACTATCTCGCCTTCTCGGATCAGAACAAACTTACCTTCGGTGCTGCTGAGTAGGTTCGGCCTTTCTGCCTCGTATTTTGCCAATTCCTGTTCAAGCACGGCGACACCCATAGCGATTTGCCTTTTCGTCGTTCAAGGAGCTATCCAGCGGACAGCCTCCACCCATCAGAATGATACGTCATCGTCCTGACCAAAGGAACGCCATAGCCGAGGGACGCCCTCTATAGTACCATTACTCGACGTTTGTCAATAGGACTTTGCACGTAAAATCCGCAAAATTACCCCTCTCGGGGGTTCCGCGAATCGCGAGAACCAGAAACTAAGGACACTTTGCCACGTCGCGAAAAGGTAAATTCGTCAAACTGCCCCACTACACCCACATTCGGCTCGCGCGATTCGTCCCTCACGCCTCTTCCGTCCCGCTGGCCCGCTCGACGTCGCTCGGGTCGAGGCCGTGACGCATCGCCATCGTCGCCGGCGACATCGCCCCGTAGCGCACGAGAATCTGGTCCGCCTGCGCGTCGCGCAAACGATCGCGGACCGCCAGCGTCGGCGCAATCGCGCGAATGTCGACCGCCGCATCGGCCCCGACCGGCAAGCGGCCGGCCTCCACCGCGTGGCCCACCACGCGGAAGAGCAGTTCGAGGTCGTCCTCGATCATGTCGTGCTGCAAGCGGTCGAACATCTTCACCGCCGGCCCCTCGGCCACCATCGTCGAGGTGTAGTTCGCGTTGCTGGCGTCGCTGGTGAACATGAACTCGGGCATGACCAATCGGGCGGCGATCGCGCGCAGCTCGGCCTGGAGCACGGCGACGTAGCGGCCGGCGTCGAGGGCGGCGGCGGGAAACTCGTACTCCGTCCCCGCCATCGCGTCGAGGATCGTGCCCGGCGCGTAGCGGCGGAAGTTGCGTGCTCCGGCCCGTGGCCGGATTGACCGCCGCGCCGTCGGCCTGGCGCGGCGACGAATTGGTCCAAGGCCGCGCCGCTGGTGGCGCTGATGCTTGCGGATCAGGGCGATGGCCGACTGGATTTCGGCCACGGCGCTCATGTTCCGCAGCAGCTTGTCCGCGCGGCGGAGGTTCTTCCGCACGGGGAAAAACAGCGGCAGCCCGCGCCGCACGTTGGCGTCGACGTTGCGCCTTGCGATGCTGGATCTCGTCGGCGGCGACCAATTGGCCGTCGATCCAGTAGCCGCGGACCGTCTCCACGTCGTCCGGATCGGTCTGCATGCCCAGGGCCGCCGCCGGATCGCCGCTGCGTTGCGGGGGCGTGGCCACCTGGCCCGGCTCGACGAACCGCACGCAGCGTCGTGCCGTCGGGGCCGTGAAAGAGCCGCAGAAAGCACTCGCCGTCGCGGTCCTTGCGGCGGACGATCTCCTGCTGCCGCTTGTGCCACTTGTTCGCGCGGACGAATTCGTCCAGCACGGCCTGCACTTCGGCCGCAGGCGCGTCGCCGGCGGGGCGGCGCCGGCTTGGCCAGCACGCGGTACGCGTGGCCGCTGCCGACGATGTAACTGATGCGGTTTTCGTGGCCGTTGATGGCGAAGGCGTTGCCGGCGGCCAGGGCGCGGCACTGGCAGCGAATCTCCGCCAACTGCGTCTGGTCGAAGATCACGCCGGCGTTCCGGCTCGGCGCCGAGGTCGCCGTCGAGGCCAGCCATCGCGTGCCGTCGGCGTCGTAGAAGTCGTCGTCGCGATCGACGAAGCTGTCCCAAAGTTCGTCGAAGGCCTCGGACAATCTGTCGCCCGAGCAGGCCGCCCGCGGGCTGTGCCTTGGATCGCGTTCCATGATTGGGCTCCTTTGCGGTTAGTGTTCGTGTTTGGACATGAAGGTGCGTTGACGAATCGGATGCGATTCCAATTGCGTCTCGCACGTCTTCCCTTCGAGGCAGAGGCGGACTCTTCTCATTCATCCACGGGAATGCGGTTCGCCAGGCCGTCGCGCGGCCGGCGGCCTTCGAGCAACTCGGCGCGCCAGGCGAATGGCCATTTCCGCGGCGTCGGGGCCGTCGTCGTGGTCGCCGACGGGAAACTGCCGCAGTTGCTCGACCAGCAGCCGCGTGCCCGGACTGCCGCTCTTGAAGCGCAGCCGCCGGGCGGAAAGGTAGGGCCCCAGCCGGCGGATGCGGACCAGCTTGTTGGCGCGGTTCTCCAGCGGCCAGGGCCGCGCGCCCAAGCACCCCTTGGCGGCGAAACTCGGCCTCGAACTCGCCGCCGAGCAGGTCCTGAAACTGGTTCGCCTCGATGCCGAACACGTCGGGGCGGAAAGCGGCGACAAAGCTCGACGCCTTCGGCCACGATCTGCGGCGTCGGCCGCCGCGCCATGTCCGCCTCGAGGTACAAGCATGCCCTGCCGATCCACCCCCAGCATCACCAGCGCCGAGTAGTCGCCGCGCCGCGAGTCGCTCCCCTTGCTCGGGTCCAGGGCCAGCGTCTTCACCTGCAACTCCGCCGGCCAGTCGTCGAACCAGATGCTTCTCGTCGAAGTACGACTCGGGCCATTCGCAGAGTTCGGGGTTGACGGGCGAGTTTTGTTTTTCCCGCTCGAACGCCGCCCGGCCGCCCTCGGCCCGCATGCACATCAGCGTGTAGAGGTCTTCCTCCTCCGGCCAGAGGACGATGGCCCCGGCGTCCATGGCCGCTGGCGGTGTTGCTCGTAGAAGGTCCGGGCGGTGCGGCGATAGCGGGGGTTCTCCACGTCGGTGAACAGGGCCTCCCACTGCTGCCAGAGGGACATGTTTTCCGGCCAGCGTTGGATCGCCTTGAAGAGCCGCGATTTCCATCCCGGCCGGCGGTGCAGTTCCATCGCCAGGGCCTCGCGGTGCAAGGCGGTGGCCAGGTTGACGACGTTGGTCCGCGCGGTGCCCGCCTTCATGAGCGTGCCGTGAAACCAGCTCCGCGAGTGGTCGCGCTGCAGGGCCGACTGGATGTGGCCGTCGTTCTGCAAGTCGTCGCAGACGATGAGCGTGGGGCGATGGGCGCCGCGGCGGCGGCCGCGGATCCGCTGCCCGCTGCCGAAGGCCTCGATGGCCACGCCGTTGCGAAGCACGATCGCGCCGGCCCGCCACACCGGTCCCCGCCCGGCCGCCTGCGGATAATCCTCGGCCAGGAGCCGGTTGTCGAGCAATTCGGCCTTGATGTTGTCCAGGTGGGCGCAGGCCTGGTGCCGGGTGTCGGAGACGATCCAGATGTACGGCTCCCAGCCCTCCAGCGCGCGCGCAAGGCGAAGGCCAGCGTGCCGACGGTCGATTTGGCCGAGCCGCGCGGGCCGAGCACGTTCAGTCGCGAGCCGCGCTCGCGGCGCATGGCTTCCAGTTCTTCGGCCAGCCAGCGGTGCAGGTTCGAGGGCGGGCGGGTGAAATGGGCCGGCAGATACTTCCGGCCCCAGGCCAGCAGGTCCACTCCTCGGCCGTCGGCCCGCGCCGCCCGCCGCGCCGGCCGTGCTTCCGGGCCAGGTCGTCGCAAAAGAACCGCAGCGCCGGGCGAAGGAACTCGCGGGCCACGGGACAGGCGGCCAGGAAAGCCTCATTGCGGGTCATAGATCACCTCTCGGAGTCCCCCCAGGGCTGACGCATTTAACTGGGAAAACTGCGGAATCGTGAGAAGGCGACAACTTACCCAACCTCAGTTGACGAACTTGTGTCAGAACTGTATGGCAAACGCATTACGCCCGCTTTTCAGCAGGGAGGAACGGGTTGGCCAAGGCTCGTCAAGATAGACTGGGGTAAATCAGCATCTCTCAGGTTTCCACAATGTTCCCATGTTAATGCAATTCCAAATGCGTCAGCCCTGGGAGTCCCCCTCTCCCTTCGGGAGAGGGTTGGGGTGAGGGGAATTACTCATAGGTCATCCATCTTCCTCCACGGGCGACCGCGACCGGCAGCGTCCGCGGCGATGCTGTCTTCCAAAATTCCGGCCCTGGGGGCGGTTCCCCTCACCCCGCCCCTCTCCCAGGGGGAGAGGGGGACCGCCGATCAACGTCGGGCAATTCGCAAAATACTTCACTGCCGTTCATGCGCCACCCTCTTCGTCGCCGTTTGGCCGACGCTCTTGGTCAACTCCTCCAGCCGCTTCAGCACCCGCTTGCGGCAACGGTCGGGGACCTCTTCGGCGACGATGTCGCCGAATTGCCCCAACAGCCGCGTGAGCTGGTCGAGCGTGATCGCGTCGGGCCCGCGCTGGGCGTAGCGTTCGGGGAATCGCCGCTCCAGGGCCCAGGCGGCCGCCCGCCAATACTGCTCCTTCTTCGCCGCGTTGCGGATGTTTTTCAGCAGCCCAACCTCGGTGTTGTAGGCAGCCTGGCGGAGCTTCTCGGCAAAGGCGGGATCGCGGTCGGCGGTGTTTTGGATCGTGGTGTAGTGGCAGCCGACGTAGGTCGCGGCGGTGCTGCGGCTGCACCCCACGGCGACGATCGCGAGGATTTCCCGCTTCTTTGCTTCGTCCAACACCGGCGGCCTGCCGCGTCTGTTCACGCTTTACCTCCTGGAGTTGAGAGTTGAGAGTCGAGAGTTGAGAGACGGGCAGGGACCGCCTACGCTCCACTCTCCACTCTCCACTCTCCACTCTCAACTCTCAACTCTCAACTTTCCACTCTCACAAGTACTCAAACGAAACCACCGCCCGGCCCGCCGACCCGCGGTAGGTCTTGATGAAGTTTTTCGCCGTCGCGGAGCCGGTCTTTCGCACCTGGACCGCCCGCCAACGCGGCGACCGCCGGCAATGCGCCAAGAGCGCGGGATGGCTGGCGGTGACGTTCACGCGGCAGCCGTCGCGAACGTGCAGCTCGGCGACCGCCTCCATGACGGCCATGCCCACGCCGACGCCCTGATAGTCGGGCAAGGTGACGATGCGGCTCACGCGCCAGCGGTTCTTCCGCCCGATCAGCGACACCATCGCGCAAAACGCCACGGGGCGATCGTTCCAGACGGCCAGGAAGCAGCGGGCGGCGGTGCTCAGACTGCCGCTCAGATAGTGATGACGCGCAAACAGCGGCCACGCACTGCGGCGGCAACGAAAGACTTCCAACTCGATCGGCGGTCGTGGAAGACACCTCCGAGAGAAAGTCGCCGTGGCCATGTCGATGACCCAATCTGGCTGGAGCCACTCGGTCACGTCGTAATGGCAGGTGACGGCGACGAACCGCCCCGCGATCCGCCCGCTCCGCAGGGCCTTCGACGTCGCCGCGGACACGATCCGCGCCACGTTGCGATCGACGACGCTGGTGAATTCGTCGAAGGCGACGATTGGCCGCTCGCGTGGCGCTGGCTCTGCCGGTGTTTCTGCACAGGCGAGGGCCGAGAGTTGAGAGTCGAGAGACGGACCTGAGCTTTCCACTCTCAACTCTCGACTCTCAACTCTCAACTGCAAGCGGGCCAGCGCCCGGGCCAAATCGCAGCGAAACTGCTCCCCATTGCTGAGGACCTGATACGGCTTGACCCAACTCGGCGGCGAACTGAAGCCCACGGCGGTGAACAGCCCGGTGATTTCCTTGATCGGCAACTCGCCCAACCCGTCGATCACCGCCCGATCCTGCGGCCATTCCTTGGGGCAATAGACGCCCGCGGCGAACATTCGCCGGGCGATGGTCGTCTTGCCGCTGCCGGACGGCCCGACGATCAATCCCACGCGCCAGTCCTCTGCGAGCAGATCGCCGGGCGTCTCGACGCGGAATCGCTGCGTCGCCCGTTGCGACAGGGGGACGTCGAACATCCCCGCCACTTGCTGCACGCGGAAGGAATCGAACACGGGGCATTCGACGGCGACGTCAATGGTTGGCATGGGAAATTGAAGGTTGATAGTGGAAAGAGAAGAAAGAAGAAAGGAGTTAGAAGTTAGAAGCCGGACATTCTAACTCCTAACTCCTTTCTTCTTTCGTCTCTTCTTAACTCCTCACAGCGTCAGCAGGCGACACTTGAATCCTTCGCCGCGGAGCCGCTCGTACACTTCCTGCTGATGCTCCTCGTCGTCGCACTCGATGACGACTTGATAGCAATCGTCCACATCGACTTCCGGCGGCGGGGTGTCGGCGGCCGGGCCATCCGTCGCCGACTCATCTCCGGCGAGCAGCGAATCGAGCAGCTCCTGCACCGACTCGTTGCTCGTCTCGACTTCGGCGAGCAACTCGGCCAACATCTGCTCGTTCGCCTCGGCCATGCCGGCCAAGGGATCGAGCAGGGCCAGCAGCTTCGCCGCCTCGGCGTCGTCGAGATCGAGGATCAAGACGGGCACTTCCATGTCCGGCGTGGTCTCCGCGCGGAGGTGGCCGTCGATCAGTTCGAGCGCGCCGTCGGGGAGTTCTCGCGCGAGCAGGGCGTCGGCGTAGCCCACTTCGGCCAACACGCCGCGGATGGCGTCGCGTTGGGCTTGCGGATGCGTGCGCCAATTCTTCGCGTTCGGCCGCAGCTCGCCCGCCTTGACCCGCCGCAGTTCCTTCACCCGGTCGCGAATCTGCATGTTCGGCATTCTCCGTGGACGGTTGCAATTTGCCGCTGCCCGTCGCTTGCGGCCGCGATTCTGTTTCACGTGGACAATGAAAGGCGTCTGCGGTTCGGGCGGCTCGTCGCTTGCGGTTTCGCGATGCGCCACAGAAGATCTCGATCGGCGGCGACGCGCGTTAAACCGCAAGCGGGGCATCAACAGCGACAGCAGGTCTTGCCTCCCGGGTGTGCCACGCGTCGCGGCGCCGGCGCGCCTCCATGTGCCCTTCATCGTTCCGCCTTCCTCCTTTGCTCACGGCCCGGGCGTCGCCGGCGCGGCGGCGGCGGGAGCCGGCACGGCCGTGGCCACCGCGGCGATCTGGCCGCTCTGCGCGACGGTCTGCTGCTGCACCGCGGCAACCTGTTGCTGCAGCCCGGCGACTTGGCCGGCGAGATGATTGACCAGGCCGTTGACCGCGTTCTGGCCGGCGGCCAACGGGGCCAGGGCCGGATTCGCCGCCGCAGCCGCGTCCACCTTCGTCGTCAAGGCGTTGATCGCCGTCTGGATCGGGTCCGCCGAACCGCTCTTTTGCAGATACGTGTGAATGCCCAAGAGCACCAGCACAACGACGCCAAGAATCGTGAAGAAAATAACCTTGTGGTTGCTCAAGTCCATCTTCACGGCGTCGAAGTCCTGTTTCAGCTTGCCCGCGCCGGGCTCCTCCGCGGCAACCGTCGCCTTGTCGGCGGCAAGCCGCTCCAAGAGCGTGCCGTGCTTGGCGATGTTCTCGTTCGTCTCTTCGACGCTCTTGCCGAATTTCTTCACCGCCTCGGCCACGGGCTCGACGGCGGCGTTGATCTGTTTCGGCATGTCGCTCCGCAATTGCTCGATCGCCTGGCCGTGCCTTTGCAAGATGTCGGCGGTCGTCGGATCGGGGCCGGGCGGCGCGGCGGCGGCCAACGGCGGCTTCATCTCCTCCAACAAGCCGGCGATTCGCCCCAGTTTTTCATCCAGCGGGGTCAAGTTGACCGGCGGGGCCGCGGGCGTCAAGCTCGGCCACGGGCCCGCTTGGTTCGGCGATGAATTGCCAAACAGGTGCGGCACGACGTACTTTCGCTGCGGACAGTTGGGACAGTTCGGGCAATTGCCGTTGGGACAGCCATTCGGCCCGCACTGCGTCAGGAGTCGAGCGTTGAGAGTTGAGAGTTGAGAGCCAGAAGCGCGAACGGAAAGGGCCGCGTAAACTTGGGAAATCGGCACTCCGATCCCTTCGGCGTCGTCCGCCGTCCGCGCGACGAGCACGCCGACGATCTGCGCGCCTTCGGCGTTGAGGATCGGCGAGCCGCTGCGGCCATTCGCGGGCGCGGCAGAAAGCAGCTCCTCCGCGTCGGCGGGGACCGCATGGCCTTTCCAGCCGGTTGCCCAGCCGCCGTTTGCACAACCGATCGAGACGAGCGTCTGCCCGGCTTGCACAACCGTTCCCCGCGGGGCCAAGGGGATGGCGGCGGGCAAGACGCCGCCCAGCGACGCTGCGGGCACGGCGACGACGGCGGCGTCCACGGCGGCGTTGCGGCGACACACCTGCCCGGCGAGGCATTCCGATTTATGGCCGTCGCGCCAGAATTCGCACCGCACCGCCGTCTCGTTGCCCACCACGTGCGCGGCGGTCAACACGTACACCCATTGCGCGTCGATCTCGAAAACGCAGCCGCTGCCGCAGCTCCCGTCCGCGGCGGAGATGCGGCAGACCGCGTCGGCGCAGTCCGGCAGCGACGCCCCGCAACGAGAGGCGGACAGCATCACCAGGCTCGCGGCCGCCGCCGCGACAATGTCTCGCCAACGCCACAACGCTCTTCGGCACATCATGGTTCTATTCTCCGAGGGAAAAGAAGGGATCGATCGCAAACGGCAAGGATTCGCTGGGCTCGGGCGCCGCCTCCATTTCGGCGCGTTGCCGCCGGGCGCGGACCTCTTCGTACCGCCGCTGATGCTCGTCCTTGAGTTGAAATCCGACGGCCTCTTCCGTCGCGCCGCCGCCGCGGGGGTTTTTCGCCGGCTTCGTTTCTTGCCGCGCGTCGATCAGCTTCCGCGCGTCGCATAGGCGGCAGGGAAGATAGACCAGTCCGCCGCATCCCGGACAGCGCTGCGGCGGACCGGTCGGCTCCAAGGGATCGTCGCTCCGCGGCGGGCGCATCGCCTCGTAGTCCGGCCGCGTCCCCGCGGCAATCGAGCCGATCGTCCCGCGGCTGACGCCGGTGATGCGGGAGATTTTGCGATAGCTTAGTTCTTGGCCGACCAGCAGGCGGCGAATCTCGTTGACAACCGACGGCGCCAGCATCGCGCTCCTCCATGGTCAAGAAAGGAAAAGCCCGCCGAAGGAGAAAACTCTCCCGCGGCGGGCTCTTCGGGACACCTGGAAAAATCAGGCTCTGCGGATACCCGCGTGCGAAACAGACATTACCAGATTCGCTGGCCCAATTTCAAGAGAAGAAGTTCGGAGTTAAGCCGAGCGCCAACTCAGAGCGAAAGCACGAGGGGACTGGCCGGAGCGTCCCTGCTGGCCTGTAAGCGCCCCCCTGCGGAGAAATGCAGGCAAAAACGCCGCCCGCCGACGACGACAAGGCGGCGTTGGGGCCGCCATTGTGCTTCCACTGGTACTCGTCCAAGTACAACCAGAGGAACACGATGGCCGTCAAGATCGCCAGCAGCGAGATCACCAGCATCACCGTGTAGACGTTCACCCGCGGCTTGCGATAGACGGCGACGGGTTCGTCTTCAGTCGAGTTTGTCGTAGACACGATCGCCTCGCTGCATGGGGCTTTTGAGCATTTCCGGCATGACGCGGCAAACGGCCCGATTGGGCTCCAGCCGCATGACCTGGATGCGGCCGACGTAGGCGCCGCCGCGGACGACCTCCATGTTGTGCCCCTTGCGGAGTCCGTCGTCTTCGCCGAGGGAAATCTCGACCACGTTCGGCTCGGTGACGGCGAGGATCACGCCGTCCAGCGGATGCGGCGGCTGCTTCGAGCGGTAATCGGCGTTCTCGTTGATGCCAAAGTACCGCAGGGCCTCCTTCGCCTTGGCGTATTCGGCGGAAAGCTGCACGTTCCGCTCGTTCAACAGCGTCCGCTCGTTGACGGCGTTGTGCAGCTCGTCGGTCAGCCGGACCACCTCCTTGAAGGCGGCATCGCGATCGGCATGGGCCTTCTGAACGCCGTCCCGCAGTTCGACAACCTCTTTGTGCAGGCCGTCGAGCGTCTCTTGCGTGGCCTGCATCGCCTTGACCGCCTCGCGCATCTTCGTGTTCAACTCGGCAATCGTCTGGCCGTTGTCCCGTTCGGCTTTTTCCAGCCGGTTCTTCTCCGTCTCCAACTTGGCGAGGACCTGGGCCTGCTCTTTCTTCAACGCCTCCAGGTCGCGATTCACGCGATCGTTCGCCTCGGTAAGCTCCTGATTGCGCTTCCGCGCCTCGATCAGTTTTTGCGACAGCCCCAAGGGATGCTCGACCGTGTCCTGGTTGTTGTCGACGACGCTCTTCCAGTTCTTCTGCGTGGCGTACACCATGATGGCGAACGCCATGAAGATCAGGCTCATCACGAAGATGAGAACGGTAAAGATTTTACCGACGAGGTTCATGTACGGCCTCTCCTCTCTGACCGGAAGAAAGCGAGTTCCTCAAGCCGCGGCAAGACGCTGGGGCTGTTAAGTTAGTATAACTTCGCCTATTTTACCATGTCAACCAGAATCACGCCTTGCCCGACTTCGCTCCCGCTGAGGGAACATACCCCCTCCGTGGCACTACTCCGACAGCGACAAGTCCGATGCACGCCGCAAGACAGCCCGCGGCGAACCAGTCGCCAAAATCCAGGTAGAGACTGTCCCGACCGTCGCCGCGGACCTCGGCAATCACGAGGTCGGCGGCGCGGCGCGGCCCTTGGGCCCGGATCCGCCCGTCGCCGTCGATCCACGCCGAAAAACCCGTGTTCGCGGCGATCAGCAAGGGCATGCGGCATTCGACGGCGCGAAATGCGGCGCAGGCCAGGTGCATGTCCAGTTCGCTCGATCCCCAGAACCAGCCGTCGTTGGTCAGGCTCACCAGCACGTTCGGGCTGCGGCCTTGCGCCCGCAGTTCGTTGACCTGGCCGCGGATGAAATGGGAGAGGACGTTTTCAAAACAAATGTTCGGGGCGATGCGGAGCTTGCCGACGGTGAACATCGCCGGCTGCTCGCCCGGCGTGAGACTGACCGCCAGCGGCGTGAGGCGATGCAGCCAAGGGAAGCGGTCGGCCAGCGGCACATACTCGCCGAACATGACCGGGTGCATTTTGTCGTAATCGCCCAGGAGCCTGCCCTGCGCGGTCGATGCAGACGGCGGAGTTGAAGAATTGCATCTGGGCGGCGAAGAATCGCTCGTGTTCGACGCCGAGAATCAGGGCCGCGCCGAGTCCCCGCGCCGTGTCGCCCATCGCGCGGAGGTTTTCTTCGGCGCACGCGCACGAGGGCTTCGCGGAACTCGCGCGGCGGCATGTCGGCGTAGGCCTCCGGCGGCGAACAGTTCGCGGCGTAGGTGATCAGCGGCGTGCGGAACATCGTTTCCGGCCAGACGATCAGATCGACCTTGTCGCGGCCGACGACGGCCTGTTTCGACAAGTTGAGGTAGTGGGCGAGGATATTCGCGCTCTTTGTCGGATCGCTCTTCATCCGCGTGTCGATCGAGCCTTGGACGAGCGCGACGCGCCGCCAGCGGTTCGCCCGGCGGGACGGACATGCGGACGTGTCCGTAGGCCAGCGCGGCGGCCAGGGCGATTCCCGCGGGGATGAGCGGCCAGAGCGCCCGCCGCGCGCCGTCGCACCGCGCCATCCGCGCCAGGCACGCGGCGACGAACATCAGCAGAAAGCCGACGCCGAACGCCCCGGCCAGGTCGCCGATCTGGATGATCGCGACCCAGCGATATTGCGTATGTCCCAGGCTGGCCATGGTCATGCCGGTCAACAGATCGGCGCGGGCCAATTCCAGGCCGGTCCAAACCAGCGGCGCCGCAGCGATGACCGGCATGTCGAGCCGATGGACCGCCGTGCGGCCCAGGGCGATGAACGCCGGCAAGTAAAAGGCGAAATAAAAGGACATGGCGATCCAGCCGAAGCCGGTGGCCCAATGGGGAAACCGCAGCCAATGGAGCGTCGCCAGCCAGAAGACGAAGCCGACGAGCCAGAGCGTGCAGTACGGCCGCCGCCGCCAGCGCCGCGCGACCTGGAAGGCCAAAAGATCGCCGCCGGCCACATGACCGCGTCGGCAAACCAGAGCCTGCGATACTCCCAAGCGTTCAGGGCGCCGGCAACTCCGATGAACGCCGCGAGCAGGACGGCCGTCAGCAAGAGCAGCCACGCGCCGCCAAGCCGCGGGGCGACCTCCAGCGAGGGCAGCTCCTTGCGGCGGACCAGCAGCACCCAGGGGATCGGCGCGAACCAGGCCAGCGGCCACCAGCCAAGCGGCGGCAGCGCCGCCCACAACAAGGCGGCGCCCAGCGCGGCCTGCGCGAAAGTCGAGCTGCGCCAAACTTGCACCCGTGCGGAATGAGGCATGTCGTTGCTCGAGCGGTTCACCACAGACACGGAGATCACGGGGCGAACGACGATCGAAGGAGTGCAAAATGAAAAATGCAAAGTGCAAAATGAAAAATGACGGACACGGAGATCGCAAGGCGTCGTTTGCCAGTCCGCGCCTTTGCGATTCCCATTTTGCAATTTGCATTTTGCACTTTGAAATCTTGCTCCCTCCGTGTCTTCGTGGTGAACCTTGCGTCTCAATCTTTCCTTGCCGCCAGAAACCGCTCCAGGAGGATCGTCCCGCAGCCGGTCAAAAAACTCTCCGGATGAAACTGCACCCCAAACACCGGCAATCGCTTATGGCGAATCCCCATGATCTCCCGCGCGCCGTCCGGGGCGTTGCTCCACGCGGAGACCTCGAACTCCTCGCTGAGCGTGTCCGGCTGGATGACCAGGCTGTGGTAGCGGGTGGCCTCGAAGGGATTGGGCAACCCCTCGTACAGCCCGCGGCCGTCGTGATGGATCATGTCGGTCTTGCCGTGCATCAGCCGTCCGGCGCGAACGATCCGCCCGCCGAAGGCCTGCCCGATCGCCTGATGTCCCAGGCAGACGCCCAACAGCGGAATCCGCCCCGCAAATCGCTTCACGCACTCCAGCGAAATGCCCGCCTCGTCCGGGGTGCATGGGCCGGGCGAAATGATCAGGTGCGACGGACCCCGCCGCTCGATCTCCTCCGGCGTGATCTGGTCGTTGCGATGGACTTCCAGGTCCAAGGAGGGGTCGATCTCGCCCAGCCGTTGGACGAGGTTGTAGGTAAAGGAGTCGTAATTGTCGATTAACAGAATCATGGTTTCGCGGCGTCCGTGGGTCGAGATGCCGCCACCAGTGTACCCGGTCGGGCGTGCGCCGGGCCAGAGAGGGCCTTGAAGAATCTACCCCTTCGCTTTTCCCTTGCCAACGCTGTAGAAGCGTTCCTGGGGGAGCGTGATCGCCGTGATGCGGAGGCCGAACTTGTCGCCGACCTTCACCGCCTCGCCGCAGGCAATGCGGTGATTGCCCACCGACAGGTCGAGCATCTCCTCGCACGACTTGTCGAACTGAATGATCGAACCCGGCCCAAGCTCGGTGATCCGCCCCAACGTTTGCCGCTTCTCCGCCAGGGTGACGACCACGGGCACGGAGATTTGCAGCAGGCTGCGGGTGTAGGGGGGCAAGTCGCGGACGCGGACGGCGGGCTTTCCCGTCGGCCGGATCGCCGGAGCGGCCAGCTTGGGCCTGGGCGGAGCAGGAGGCGTGGCCTCGGCCGCAGGTTGGACCGTGCCGCTGCCCACCGCCAAGGTCGGCCGCGGAATGGGCCAAATCAGGCCGGCGGCCGTGGGTTTCGCCGCGGCCTTGGCCGACGACAGTTCCAAAGGAACGACCGCCGCCCCGTCCGCTGCGCCGCCGCGCCGCAGGGCCACCGCTAAATTCACCACGCGGACCGCCCGGAAATCCTCGACCGACAGGGTCTCCGGCACGAGCGTCGCGGCCAATTCTTCGGCCAGCGCGGCGAGTTTGCTCTGGCCGGCGGCATCGGGCTGGGCGCACCAGGCAGGCACGAGTCCGCCGCTTTCCGGAATCACCAAGATCATGGCCGCCGTGCCAATTTTCAGCGCCACGGCCAACCCCGGTCCCCGCCACGCGGCCGGCAAGGCGTCGAGGCGGAGCGTCTCGGGCGAGCCGACCGAAAGGCGAACCTCTTCGTCCAGCGCCCGGCCGATGGCCTGCGCCGCATCGGTGGCGCCGGCCCGGCACGCCGCCACAACGACATCGACGATTTCCGGGGTCAGTTCGGCCATGGGAAGACACCCTCAAAGAAGGCAATATCGCAACGTCTCTTGTCTTTGGTATCGGCCGAACCACCGACAAACTTTGCCCAATCCGCCAAGTCGCGTCGCCGCATCCATTTCGGCTGCTTCACGATACGGTCATGTCAACTTCCCCCCATTGTGGAGTATTGGCGTGCTATGCTGGCAATAGGGGGCGATCGTGCCGGGAAGCAATCCAACCGGCTTGTCCGGCCGTTGCCTTCCCAATAAGAATGGGGGGACGGATGAAAGGTCTCGTCAAGTGCAGCGTCGTTCTCGCCGGTTATGCCGCGGCGGTGCTTGTCGCCTCTGCGGCGGTCTACGTCCGCCTGCTGAACACGCAGGGCCCGGCCGCGCAGGCGTCCGCGGGAATGTACGCGTTTGGCGACTTGCTCCTCTTCGTCGCCGCGTTTGGCGGCGTAGCGCTATTCCCGACTGGCCTGGCATTCTACTTTCTGCGGCCCTACCGCTGGTTCTGGACCCTGCTCTCGCTCGCCGCCTTGGCGATTGCCGTTTCGGGCGCCTTCGCGGCATCGTTCTATGTCTTGGCTGCCGCGCAGCCGCATCCTGGGCGGGTGCTGATGGACGTGGCGGCTCTTTCGGTCCTGCGAATGCTCGGCTCGCCGCTCGTGGCAGGAACCTTCCTCATCGCCGCGTTCCTCGCACCCACGCAAACGTCGCGATGGGCGCTGCTGGCGGCGACAGGGATCGAATGCGTCGTGGCTGCGTACAGCGTTCTTCACTGGTTCGCGCCGTTCCACGGCGTCTGAACCGGACCGCCGCCGCCGGGGGCGCGTCAGCCGCAGTTCGAGCGGTGAAAGTGGACGTGCCGCCAACCCGACGACTGCCGCTGCCACACCCGCGTCTCCTCGAAGCGATGGACGACCGCCTTGCCGGCATCGTCCTGCATCTGCAAGAGCCGCACGTAGCAGACCACGGCGGCGTCGCCGAGGACGCGGACGTGCGGCGCGCACAAGCTGATGTTGTAGCCGCCGCGGATGCCGCCGCGTTCGAAATAGAAGCGGTGGAAGTCCATCCCTTCGACCAATTGCCCGCGCGACTCCGGCTCGAACGCCGAGATCGTCGGGTCGCACAACTCTGTGTACGTCTTCCAGTCGCCCTCGGCGATGCTCCGCAGCAGACGGCGAGTCAATTCGACGACAACTTCCGCGGTGGATGCGTCTTCGATCATGGGTTTTGCCTCATGGTTCAAAGGATGAATGCTTCAGAATGGAGGCGTCGGACTCGCCTTCCGCCGCCGCGGCGACGATCCCCAGCCGCACGAGCTTGGCGCGGCACTCGTCCCGCTCGCGCAGCGCTTCCGCCCCGCCCAACTCGCATCGCCGGCGGCGCGGAACTCGTCCTCCCCGGCCGGCACTCGGCCGCTTGCCGCCAGCCTCGCGACCACCTCCTGCTCCGGCCGCGAGAGCGAAATCGCCGCGAGGCGGTAATCCGCAAACGCCTCCCACGCCAGCGGCACGAGCAGACGCACAATCTCGCGGCCGATCGTCTCCGCATATTGGCGAATCTCCCATTGCGCGTCGGCGGCCATCCGCAAGCTCAAGGAAGTGGAACAGATTGTGCAGATCGATCTTCCAATACGCCTCCGTGTAGGTGGAAAGGGGGAGGTCCTTGCGGGCCTGCTCCCGGGCCACCCCCAGCGCGAGCCGCTTCTCGTACAACTGCCTCGCCCGGTCGAGGAACGCGGCCTCTTCGCCGCTGAGCTCCGCGCCAACCGCGGGCGATAAAAAACCCTCGCTCCCCTGCCGATTCGCGACGGCCTGCTTCCGCCAGCCTTGCGGGGGCGTCGCCGCGGCCGTGTCGATGGCGATCGAGTACCGCGTGCTCGTCTCGTTCACCGACGCCGTGCGATGCCGAATCCACTGCCGCCAGCAGTCCATCGGCGCGCGGACCAAGAGTTTGATCTCGACCATCTCGAAGGGCGTCGTGTGCCGATGCCGCATCAGATAGCGGATCAGCGCGCGGTTGTCGGAAGTCTTTCGCGTCCCCTCGCCGTAGCTCACCCGCGCCGCCTGGACGATCGACCGATCGTCGCCCATCGCATCGACGAGGCAGACGAACCCCTCGTTCAACAGGGGAAATTTCTTCCAGCGAAGGGCCTCGATCATGGCTGCTTTTCCAGCAATTCCTTGAGCAGATCGACCAGCAGGGCGGGGTTGTCGCCGGCGACGAGGTGTTGCACGCGCTTGGGGGGAACTTTGAGTTTCGCCAACGTTTCCGCGACGCGCTTCCACAGTCGGACCCGGGCCTGCCCCTCGGCCAGATACAGGTCCGTCACCAGGTCGCCGAGGCGTTGGAGGAGGATGTTTCCCTGGTTTTCGTAATAGTTGCGGATCGCCCGCTGTTGGTAGGAGGAATGTTTGGCCATCGGACCCGCGCCGCGTTGAAAAGATGGTTTGCCTTCGGGGAACGTCCCCTTTCGCGTCCATTATCGGCGTTTTCGCGGCGGGAGGGAAGGGGACGGGGAAACGGCGGAAAGGAGGCCACGGATCAAACACAGATGAAACACAGATAGAAAGCAAGGCGATTATTCTCCTTTTTCATCTGTGTTTCATCCGTGTCCATCCGTGGCTGCCCCTTCTTTCCAATCCCTAATCCCTTCCTTTTGCCGCGCGGGTTTTGTACACTAGACCGCGTGAAACAGGTTGTCGCCGTCATCAAGCCGTATTTGGTCGAGAAGGTGCTCGACGCCTTGAAGCACGCGCCCCTGGAGGCCTGCGAAGTTCGCGAGGTCAAGGGGTACGGCCGCCAAAAGAGCTATCTCGACGAGTACCGCGGCAGCGAGTATTCGCTCGCCTATTTGCCCAAGGTCGAGATCACCCTATGGGTGGAGGACATGCGGGTGGAAGAGGTCGTGCGGACGATCGTCGAGATCGCCCGGACCGGCCGGATGGGCGACGGGAAAATCTTCGTCCTGCCGATTGTGCCCGGCGGAACGAGGGAGATTGAGTTCTCTTAATTCGTTTCCCTCGCGGAGGTCGGGGATTGTAGGGTGGGTCGAGCGCAGCGAGCCCCACCCCGAGCCCTCTTTATGATTTCGGTGGGGCTCGCTGCGCTCGACCCACCCTACAAAGTCGATCGGCGCGCCGCATCGCCAGCCCGCAGACCGCTGCGGCGATCAGGAGCGCGATCGTCTGCGGCTCGGGCACGGCCGCGGCGGCCCCGACGGCGTTTTCCGCGCCGCATTGCGGCGGCGCGTTGTCTTCAACCGCGGCTGGCGTTGCCCCGAGCATCGCCCCCGGCGTCGCGGCCGCGCTCAATGCGACATGGGCCGCGGCGATCGGCGACGAGGCCGCAAGCAGGGCCCCGATGCCCGCGCCGCTCCCCAATACGAGTCGTCCGCCGCCGCTGATCGTCACCAAGCCCGTGCTGGGCAGTGCGCTGGCGGCGGCGATGTCGAGCGTGCCGCCGCTGATCGTCGTCCCGCCGCTGTACGTGTCCGTGCCGCTGAGCGTCAACTCGCCGCTGCCGGAAAGCGCCAACGCGTTATTGCCGATGATGTTCCCGGCGAATGTCGTCGAGCCGGGGGACTCGCTCACCGTCAATGTTGAGGTGTTGGTTGCGGACGAATTGTTCGCGACGATCGCGCCGGCCGAGCCGCTCAGGCCGCCCACCGTTTGGTCGTTCCCCTCCAGGTCGAGCACGCCGCTGGGGCCGATGGTCAACGTCGTCGTTGTCGGCAATCGGTTGTTGCCCCCGGTCGTTTCCAGCGTCCCGGCGGAGATCGTTGTCGGACCGCTGTAAGACTGCGCGGCGCTGAAGGTCACGTTGCCGTTGATCGTCAGGCTGTTGCTCCCGGTCAGGGCGGGGCCGTTGTACAGGAGCGTGCCGCCGCCGCCGCCAAGGTTATAGCCGCTGCTGGCCGGTGTAATCGTGCCCGTGTAGGTCTGCGTGCCCGTGGCCCCGAGGGAAAGGGTGTTGTAGCCGGCGAAGTTGATGTTTTCGTTGCTGGAACGAGTCAGGGCCAAGGCCCCCGTGGAATTCGCGTTGATCTTCCCGCTGGCGAGCCAACTCGAAGCGGTCGTGTATGCGCCGCTGATGTTCACCGCCCCGGCGGCGTTGATCTGGACCGAGCCGCTGCTTGGGATGGCGGATGTGGAACTGAAGACGAGATTGCCCTGGTTGACGACGGTCCCGCCGCTGTAGGTGCCCGTGGCGGCCAGGGTCAGCGTGCCGCTGCCGGTCTTGGTCAGTCCGCCCGGACCGGAGAGATTGCCGGCAAGGGTCATGGCATAACCATTGGTGTTGACCGTGGCGTTGCCGCCGCTGCCGGTCAGGGTCATCGACACCGCAGTGGTGAGCGGACCGGCCGCCTGGAGCGTTCCGCCGCCGAAGTTGAACGCGGCGGCGCCACTGCCCTGGCTCAATGATCCGACGCTCAGTATTCCGCCGTTGAGGTTGTACGTGCCGCTGGCGCCGGAGTTGTAGCCCAAGCAGAGATTGCCGGAGATCGCGTCGGTCCCGCCGGACTGCGTGAAGACGCCCGTTCCGGAGTAGCCAACGTCTGTGGAACTGGCGTTGAGAGAGCCGCCGCTGAGGTTGTACGTGCCGCTGGAGCCGAAGTTGTAACCCAAGCAGGGATAGCCGGCGGCGTTCGTCCCGCCGGATTGCGTGAAGGCGCCTGTCCCGGAGTATCCGACGTATTCGGGGTCCCAGAATGTGATCAAGAGCCCCGTGCCGCTGAGGCTGTAGGTCCCGCTGCTGCCCGAGTTGTAGCCAACGGAAAGCGGACCTTGATCTGCGTTCCACCCGCCGGATTGCGTAAAGGCGCCCGACCCGGAGTAGCCGATGTACTCGCCGGCGGCGGGCCCATAATACAAGAACACGGACAACCCCGCCGTGCCGCTGAGGCTGTAGGCCCCGCTGCTGCCGGGGTTGTAGCCCACGTACAACGCGTTGTTGCTAATCTCGTTCGTTCCGCCGGATTGCATAAAGCCGCCCGCGCCGCAGTAGCCTACGTACTCTGAATTTCCGTTCAGGAGCCCAACGCCGCTGAGGTTGTAGGTCCCGTTGTCGCCGGCCCGGTAGCCCAAATAGAGGCTGTTGATGCTCGTATTCGTCCCGCCGGATTGCGTGAACGTTCCTGTTCCGGAGCAGCCCACATATTGGTAAGATGCGGCGAGCGATCCGCCCGTGATCGCGGATGCGGGATCATTCACCGTCAGGGCGCCGTTGCCGAGGTTGACCACGCCGGCGCCTGCGAGCACCAGCCCGTTGCTAAGGTTGATGAAGCCGCTCGATGCGGCGGTAATCGTTCCTTGGCAGCTCACCGAATCACTGATCGAGCCGCAGCCGCCAAAGCCCTGCCCCGCCGACAGGGAAAGCGTGGTCCCCGCCGTATGCGTTAAACCACGGCAGTTCACGCTGGCGAATTCGGCCAAGGGACTGGATACGGCGGGAACGATCAACAGCGAGTTTGCGCCCATGCCCAGCGAAGTGGCCCCAAGGTTCGTCCACGTGCCGCTGCTGAGGTTGAGGATGCCATTGTCGGCCAGCAGGGCTGGGCTGTTGCCGCCGTTGAAAACCCCCTGGCTGGCGAGGCCGATGGTCTGGAGCGTGCCGCCGCTGAACAGGCAGCAGCCGCCGCTGCCGATGGAAACGCAGGCGGCGGACAACTCGCCCGTGCCGCTGAGGCTGTACGTCCCGCTGCCCTCGGTTGTGCCCAACCGCAACGTTCCCACCGTCGCCGCGCCGCTAGTCTGGGTCGCCGTTGCGCCATAGGCGATCTCCAGCGATCCCGAGGCGGCATTGAACGTGGTCCCGTTAAACAGCGCGCCGCTGGCGAGGGCGGCCATATCGAAGTTGAATCCCATGACGAGGGTTCCATTCGGGCTCAGCGTCAGGCTCGGGGTGGTCAATGTCGAGGCGCTGGACAACCATTCCAGCCGTCCGACTCCGCCGTAGCCGTAGCCGACGGAGACCCCGCCGCCGGCGCTGAGGGCGCCGGTTCCGCTGAGCGTGTATAGGCCGGTCGAACCGCTGTAGTAGCCGATTTGCAGTGTGCCGCCAGTCGCGCTCACCCCGCCCGATTGCGTGTAGACGCCGCTGGAGCCCGTGTCGTCGCCGACGTACAGTGTGCCGCCGGTTTTGCTGGTCCCGCCGGACTGCGTGAAGACGCCCGTCCCGTTGAAGCCCACGTCCGTGGAATTGGCGTTGAGAGAACCGCCACTGAGACTGTACGTGCCGTTGCACCAGCCGTTCCAGCCCAAAATGAGAGGGCCGGCGATGGCGTTCGTCCCGGCCGATTGGTTGAAAACGCCCGTCCCGGTGAAGCCGACGGAGACGGAGCCAGCGGTGAGATAGCCGGCGTTGAGGCTGTACGTGCCATTTCCGCCGCCCGCAGCGCCGGCCAAATAGAGATAGCCGGCGGCGTTTGTCCCGCCCGATTGCGTGAACGCGCCCGTTCCCGACCAGCCAACGAACTCGTTTGCGGCGCTGGCAGAGCCGCCGCTGAGGTTGTAGGTCCCGCTGCTGCCGGAGTTGTAGCCCACGTACAGCGAGCCATTATTGCTAATCTCGTTCGTTCCGCCGGATTGGGCGAAGGCGCCCGTCCCCGAAAAGCCAACATACGTATTGTTGGCGCTGAGGGCGCCGCCGGTCATGTTGATCGCCCCGCTCCCCGCCGTGCCGCCAAGCGAAAGGGTGTTGCAGGCGTCCCCGGCCGTCGTGATGTTTGCGGTCCCGCCGTCGGTGATATAGGCAGTGGCGCTGGAGGTCGGCAGGCCGTTGCTCCAGTCCGCTGACGTGGACCAGTCGTCGGTTGAACTAAGAGACTGCCAGTAGGTTTGCGCCCGGGCGGGGGCGGCAAAATTAAGCAGCGACACGGCCGCGACGAAGCCGCAGAGAGAAGCGAAGAGCGAAGCCATCCGGCCGGCAGAGCGGGAAGTCAACATGGGCTTCGCTTTCATGGGATGGCACAAGCCAAGCGGCGCCGACCGGGAGACCGCCAGCGGCGGAAATCGAATAGTCCCAATTTACTATGCCCCGGGGGGGTGCGTCAAGCTTTCGGCCGCCAAGCCGGCGAAAATGCGTCTGTCGGGGGGACGCGGCGGGCCTCGTTTCGACGCTTGCGTGGCCATGAGGCCCATTTCGCGGAAAACATGCCCACGACGAGCGTGGGCATGGCGCCCAAGACGCCGCACTTATCCGCGATGCGACCTAATCGGCGGCCTCGTTGACCTGCTTCTCGACAACGAGGCCGAGGCAGCGGAGCTTCGAGCGCAGGGTGGTGCGGGAAATGCCCAAAATGTCCGCCGCTTCCACCTGGTTGCCCTTGGCGTGGTCGAGCACTTCGCGGAGCACGACCCGATCCACGGCCGCTTGAACCTGGTAGTAGATGTTTCCGCATTGCTGCGCCAGCGTCTCCTGCACAAGTCGGGCGACGGCGCGATCGACAGACTCTTCCGCGGCCTGCACTTCCACCCGCGCGGACTTCTCCTGAAGATGCGGCGGCAGACAGTCGGCGGTGAGCGTATCGCCCGCGGTGTGCACCAACGCGTATTGGACGGCGCTTTGCAACTCGCGCACGTTGCCGGGCCAGGAGTGTTGCAGGAGAAGCTGCATCGCCTCCGGCGACGCGCTGCGGACATGCCGGTCCATCTCTCGGTTCATCCGCTCCAAAAAGTATTCCAGCAGCAAGGGGATGTCCTCGATCCGCTCGCGCAAAGGCGGGATGCAAATCGTCAACACGTTCAGGCGGTAGAAGAGGTCTTGGCGGAACCGGCCGACGGCGGCCAAGGACTCCAGGTCTTGATTCGTCGCGGCGATGATGCGGATGTCGCTCTGCAGCGTGGCGTTGCCGCCGACGCGCTCGAATTGCTTTTCCTGCAACAGCCGCAACAGCTTCGCCTGCGTGCCCGCGGCCATGTCGCCCACCTCGTCCATGAACACGGTGCCGCCGTGGGCCTGCTCGAATTTGCCGATGCGCCGCCGGTCGGCGCCGGTGAACGCGCCCCGCTCGTGGCCGAAGAGTTCGCTTTCCAGCAGCGCCTCCGGGATGGCCGCGCAGTTGATCGCGAGAAAAGGGGCCTGGCTGCGGCGGCTGTGCTGATAGATCGCCCGCGCGACGAGTTCCTTGCCGGTGCCGCTCTCTCCCAGGATCAGCACCGTCACGTCCTGCGGCGCGATCCTGCCGATCGACTTGTAGAGTTCCTACATCGGCGGCGAGGAGCCGACCAACTGGTCGCCTTCCACTTGCGGCTGCTGCTTCTCGTCGAACATCGCCGGGATGCGGCTGATGCGGCTGAGATGGATGGCGCGGCCGACGACGTTGCTCAGTTCATCGAGGTCCAAGGGCTTGAGCAGGTACTCGAATGCGCCGAGCTTCATCGCTTCGATGGCGGTTTCCGTGCTCCCGTGCGCGGTGATCACGATGACCGGGAGCCGCGCGTCGATCTCGCGAATCCGCGCATAGGCGTCCAAGCCCGACATGTCGGGCAAGCGGACATCGAGAATCACGGCGTCGGGCGGGTCGCGGCGGACGCGCTCCAGTCCCTCGCGCGCCGTGCCGACGGTGAACACCTTCAGCGTGGTGGATTCCAACGCCCGGACGAGCGAATAGCAAACGTTCGGCTCATCGTCAACGATCAACAGGGTAGGCACGACATGTCCCCTCTACAGGAATTTAGCCACGGATGGAACACAGATTGAACACAGATAAAGAAGAAATTAAAAGACCATTCGTTTGAACTCGACCTTGGCGCAGGCCGAAATTGATCAGAAGGCCGACCTTGATCCCGGTCGCCTTGAGTTCGTTGAGCAACTGCGGTTCGTCCTCGGTCATGTAACTCTTGGCGACTTTCAATTCGACGATCACGGCGTCATTGACGAACAAATCTGCCCGATATTCTCCGACGACAACGCCCTTGTAGTGGACATTGATGGAAGATTCGGTTTCGGCCTTGAGGCCGCGTTGACATAATTCAATCTGCATGGCTCGCTGATAAGACGCGCTCCAAAAACCCATACCCCAGCACCCGATAGACCTCAAAGGCCGCCCCGATCGCCTGCTCGGTGATGTTCTTATGTTGAAATTCCATGAATTGCCTTTATCCACATTCAAAATGTTTTCATCTGTGTTCCATCTGTGTTTCATCTGTGGCCGAATTCGATTCTGGAAGTCGGACGGTGAAGACGGCGCCGCCGCCCGCCGCGTTGCCGGCGGTGATTTGGCCGCCGTGCGACTGGACGATCTGCCGGCAAATAGCCAGTCCGAGGCCAACGCCGGTGTCCTTCGTGCTCACGTAGGGAACAAAAACTTGCTCGCCGAGATTTTCGGGAATGCCTGGGCCGTTGTCCGCCACGGTGATGACGATCGCGGACGCGGCCCCCTCGGGCCGGAAAAAGGGGACAGTCCCCATTTGTGCGAGTTCGGGCCGTTCCGGCAAATGGGGACTGTCCCCTTTTTCCGGGTCGGGCGCGGAAGAACCGGATTCGGCGGCGGCGACGCGAATGCTTCCGCCCTGCGGCAGCGCGTCCAGGGCGTTCAGCAGCAGATTCAGGAAGAGTTGGCGGAGTTGTTCGTGATCGGCCTCGATCATCAGCGGCCGACCGGGCAATTCGCAATGGATTTGCACGCCCTGCCGCTCGGCGCAGGCGCGAATCAACGCCAGCGTTTGCCCAATGGCCTGGCAAAGGTCTCCCCGCCGCTTTTCCAGCGCGGGCGGGCGGGCAAAATCGAGAAACGTCTGCAGCGAGCGTTCCAGCCGCGCCGTCTCCGCCTCCAAAACGCCCAGGTCGCGGTCGGTCAGGCCGTTGCCCGGCCGCGCCTTCACGGCGTTCTGGATGAGCATTTTCATCGCCGTCAGCGGGTTGCGCAGTTCATGCGCCATGCCGGCGGAAAGCTGTCCCAGGGCGGCCATTTGTTCGCCGCGGAGCACCTCGACCTGGCTCTTTTGCAAGCGGTCCACGACGGTGCCGATCTGGTCGGCCATTTTGTGCAAGATCACGTCCAGGTGTTCGATTCCCGCCGCAGGCGTCACGTCGACCGGCCCGACCACTTCCTCCAGTTTGCCGCTGGCGGCGCGGACGGGCACGTAAAGTTCGACAATCGAACGGGTGACGCCGCGGGCGATGCCGAAACCGGCAATCACTCCCGCCGCCGCTCCAAAGACGCCAAACAGCCAAAGGACTTGCGCCATCCCCGACGCCATGCGTTGGTTCTTCGCCCCGCTTTCCCGATTCAGCTTCTCCTCCCAGGCGAGCAAGTCCTTTGCCGGCGCGAGCACGCCGCGCACCGCCAATTCATTGTTCAGACGCTCGACGGCCTGCCTGCTCTGGGCGTCCGCAGGCCTTTGGGAATCGGATATCCGCTGGAACGCTTCGAGCAATCGCTTGTATCCCTCGCGGATATGCCGGGTCAACGCCTTTTCGTTGTCGTCATCCACCAACGTTTCTGTTTCGCGGAGACAGCGATCCATTTCCGCAAGCTTGGCCGGAACGGCTTGCAGATGGACGCGGCTTCCCGTCGCAAGGAACTCGGCCAATTCCGCGCGCACTTCCGTCACACTGAGAAGCAACTGTCCCGCGGCTTGGATCGTTTCCCTGTCCAATTTGAGCGTTGCCTCCGTGCTCTTCTGCAAATTCCGCACGTACAGCGCTCCCAGGCTGCCCAAGCTGAACAGCAGCAGGCTGATGACGATGCTCGGAGCAGCCATGCGAAGCGTGAGGCGGTGACTCATGGGAAGGGATTGGGGATTCGGGATTGGAGAGCGAGGCGAGGAATACGGTTTTCTTTTTATTATATCCTCCGCGAGCGCAACTGTGAGGCCCCGCAGTTCCGGCGCTTGCGACGCCCCGCGAATCCCCAATCCCTAATCCCCAATCCCTTCTTTTTCAATGCGCCAGATTGCCGGCCTGCGCGGGCGGCTCGCGTTGGCCGTAGAAGCTGTACAGCACCGGCATGAGATAGCGAGTGAGCAAGATCGTCGTCGTCATGCCGCCGACGACGACGATCGCCAACGGCCGCTGGGTCTGCGAACCGATTTGCGTGGACAGGGCCGCCGGCAACAGCCCAAACAAGGCCGTCAGCGCGGTCATCATCACGGGACGGACTCGCTTGGCGGCCCCTTCGAGAATCGCCCGATCCAAGGAATGTCCCTGGGCGCGGAGGGTGTTGAAATAGGAGATCATCAGCAGGCCGTCCATAATCGCCACGCCGAAGAGCGAGATGAAACCGACGGCGGCGGAGATGCTGAAGTTGGCGCCGGTCAAGTACAAGGCCCAGACGCCGCCGATCGCCAGCGCGAAGACGTTGCTGATGACCACCACGGCGTCCAACCAGGACCGCAAGGCCGAATACAAGAGGATAAAAATCAGGCCCAGCGACAGGGGAACGATCCACAGCAGCCGCGATTCGGCGCCTTGCATTTCCTCGAACTCGCCGGACCAGACGGCGTGATACGGGGGTTGGAACAAATGCTCCGTCTTCTTCCTCGCCTCCTCGACGGCGCCGGCCAGATCGCGGCCATGCACGCTGAACTTCACCGGGATCAGGCGTTTCCCCTGTTCGCGGTAAATCACCGCGGCGCCCGGCTTCTCGAACTGGCCCTTCGGGTCAACAGCCCCGTCCTCGCCGACGGGACTCACGAGATCGCGCAACAGCAGCCGCGGCGTGTTGCTCAGCGGATTTGCGGTGTTGGCCAGGCTGCCGCCCAGCGCGGGCGGGGCCTGCCCGGTCCCGGTCGCCGACGGGGAAAACCCCGGCCCCTGGGGCTGGACCACCTGGTTGTTGCCCACGTCCACGGGAATGTCGAGGATCGACGTTTCGTTGCTCCGCCGCCACGCCGGCCAGCGGATCGACACGTCGAAAATCTTCTCCCCTTCGATCATCTCGGTCATCGCCTTCGCCCCCAGGGCGCTGCCGACGACATTGTTCACGTCGGCCACTTGCACGCCCCAGCGCTGGCATTTTTCCGGGTCGACGCGGAACGCCAGGTGCGATTGCCCGAGGACGTCGAAGACCCCCACGTCCTCGAGCCCCGGCACGGTCTGCATGATGTTCTTCGCCTGCGTGCCGAGGTCCTGGAGCTTGTTGAAGTCGGGGCCGACGATCTTCAGCGAGTTGTCGCCCTTGATTCCGGACAGCGCCTCCATCACGTTGTCGCGGATGTTCTGCGAGAAATTCCAGGTGATGCCGGGGAGCTTTCGCTCCAACTCGGCGTCCATGTCCGCGATCAATTCGTCCTTGCTGCGCGGCCGCTTCGCGCCGGAAAGCCAGCGCCGCCAACCCTGCTGTTCGACGACCGCCGGCCATTGCTTTTCGGGCCGCAGCGGCACGAAGAATTCGGAATTGTAATAGCCGTCGGTGTCGGTCCCGTCGTCGGTCCGCCCGATCTGGTTGACGACGTCGACCACCTCGGGGAACGAGGCCATGATCAGGCGCGCTTCTTTGGAGATCGCGGCCTGGCGGGCGAGGCTGATGTTCAGCGGGGCCGTGTCCCGGATCCACAGGTTGCCCTCCTCCAATTGCGGCATGAATTCGCGTCCCAGGCTCGGCAGCAGGCAGGCGGTGCAGGCGATCAGCGATCCGAAGAAAAGCACCGTAAGCCAACGATGCTTCAAGCAGCGGTTCAGTTGCCCCAGGTAGCTCTTTTTGATGAGGCGGACGAAGAAATTGTCCGGAACCGGCTGGAGATTTTTGAACAGCAAGAGGCACAGCACCGGCGTCAACGTCACCGACAAGACCAGGGCCCCGCCCAACGCCGAGGCGTAGGTCTGCGCCATCGGGCCGAACAAGGCCCCCTCCGGACCCTGCATCCCAAACAGCGGAATGAACGCGCACACCATGATGAGCGTCGAAAACAACAACGCACGGTCGATCTCCCCCGCGGAGCGAAGAATGCGGGTTTTCAGCGGCAGAGTCGGCGTTCTCGCCGCCGGACAGATGGCGGTAGATGTTTTCCGCGACGATGACCGGGGAATTGACGATGATGCCGAAGTCCACGGCGCCGATGGAGAGGAGATTCGCCGACTTGCCGCGAAAGAAGAGCATCGCGAAGGCGAACAACAGCGCCAGGGGAATGTTGATCGCGACGATCAACGCCGTGCGCACGTTGCTCAAGAACATCAACAAGATCAGCACGACCAGGCCGACGCCGACCAGCAAGTTCTCAGTGACCGTGTCGGTCGTCGCGCTGGTCAACTCCCTGCGGTCGTAGTAGGGAACGATCTGCACCCCCGGCAGCATCCGCCCCGACGCCGGGTCGTTGAGTTCCTTGACCTTCGCTTCGATGTCTTTCAGCGCGGGCAGGGTGTCTTCCCCCTTGCGCAGCAACACAATGCACCCCACCTGGTCCGGATCGTCGTGGCCGACCTCGCGGAGGCTGAGGGAATGCTTCGCCTGGAAACGGCCTTCATAGCGGTCGTCCAGCTTGAAGTGCGCCATCGTCCCCAAGCGGGTTTGATTGCGAACGACGACTCCTTTCTCGCCCGCCCGCTCGCCCGGCGCCAGCCGACCGCCTTCGACGACGTCTTCGACGCGCACCGGCTGGTTGTTGACGGAAGTAATCACCAGGGCGCGGATGTCGCGAATGCGGCGTTCCTCTGCGCGGCGAAGGACTCGGCGGCCTTCGTCGGATCGGTCATCCCCAGCACCTTGCGAACCGGGTCTTCCCCGCCGCCGAACAAGCCGACGCTGCGCACGGTCAGCGCCACGTCGCCTTGCGTGACATAATCGCCGCCCACGGTGGCGTTGCTGTTGGTCAGCACGTTCTGCAATTGGGCCAAAGTGATCCCGTAGCGCCGCATCCGGTCCGGATCGGGCTGCACCTCGTAGCGGCGGACGGTCCCGCCCCAACTGGTAATGTCCACCACCCGCGGAACCGTGCGAAACTCCCGCTCCAGCACCCAATCCTGCAACGCCTTGAGGTCGTTGAGGCTGTAGATGTTCCGTCCGGCGGCGTCTTTGGGGGCGCGCAGCCAGTAGCGATAAATCTCTCCCGTCGGCGACTCCGGCGAGATCTGCGGCGTCACGCCCGGCGGCAGCGGCTGCGTGGATTGCAGGCGATTGATCGTTTCTTGACGCGCCTCTTTGTACTCGAAGTCGTAATCGAAGAGCATCTTCACGTCGCTCAGCCCGAACACCGTCTTCGTGTTCATCGCGCGCAACCCCGGCATCCCCGCCAGGGTCACTTCGAGCGGAATCGTCACCTGACGCTCCACCTCCTCGGCGGAAGCGCCGGGAAACTGCGCGACGACCTCCACCGTGGGCGGGGCCGGGTCGGGGTAAGCCTCCACATTGATGTGCAGGAAAGAGTAAACCCCGACTACCGCCAATCCTGCCGCCAGCAAGAGGACGACAAGCGGGTTGTCGAGCGACCATTGGATGAGCTTGCGAACCATGGGAAAGAAATTAGGGATTGGGGATTAGGGATTGGAGGCGGGGGCGCGGAGGGCTGGGGACGGGCGGACAGGTTCAGGATTTGGAGGATTGGAATCGCAGATTTCAAACTTCTAATCCCCAATCCCTAATTCCGAATCCCTCCTTCCTCCGACAGCTTGTTCGCCAGCGCGGTCTTCAACTCCAGCGCTCCGGCGGTAAGGACTCGCTCCCCCTCGCGCAACGGCTCCGTCGGCAACGACGCTTGCACATCCTCTCCCGGGGCAAGCTCCTCGCCTTTGGCCAAAGGTGCGCTGCGGACATACGCCGTGCGCTCGAAGCGGTTGGTCACTTGCACGCGGCGCAGCGTGAAGACGGGTTTTGCCGGATCGGTTTGCACGAAGACGATCGAATCCTTGCCGTCTTCGACGATGGCGCTGATCGGCGCCTCGACGACGTTCTTCGGCGGCAGCAGTTCCACCGCCGCCGTGACAAACTGCCCCGCCCGCAGCAATCCGTGCGGATTCGGGATGTGGCCGCGAACCACGGCCGTGTGCTGGTTGGGGTCGATCAGATAGCCGATGTCGTCGACGAAACCCGCAATCGGCGCGCTTCCCGCCGTGCGCACGCTCCAGCCGATGTGGTTCTGCGATTGGCTTTTCAAGTCCTGAAGGGCGGGCAAGTCGTCCTCGGGAACGGCGGCCAACACGATCAGCGGATCGACCTTGGCGATCTGAAACAGATTCGTGGTGTTGTCCACAACGGTTTCGTGCAGGGCGACGTTCTGCTCGATGATGAAGCCGTCGTCCGGGGCCTTCAATTCCACGCGCGCCCACTGTTTCAGCCTGTCCTTTTCCCCGGGTCGTTTCCCTTGGCCATCAACAAGTCTCTTCACCTCGTCGCGGACGGCCTGAATGTCCTCCTCGGGGAGTTCCCAGGTTTTCAACGTGTTCTCGGCGCGGTTGACGGCGTTCCGGTCCGCTTGCACGTTGCGACGCGCATTGAGGAGAAAAACTTCCGGCACGGCCGCGGAGCGGGCCTCGGCGCGCTTGAGGACCTCCTCATCGAGCCGCAACTGCGAGAGGGCGTCGAACAGGTCGTTCTTCTTGTTGCCCACGTCGACGCTGAAGAGCACGGCCAACAGGGTTCCCTTCTTCACCGGGTCGCCCGCCTGCAACTCGCGGCGCAAGGGGGGAACGTTTCCCGGCGAACCGTGCGGATCGTCGATCTTGCCAATCTCGACAACGTCCGCCGGCGCGAAGCGGACGCGGACGCGAACCAATCGCGCCGGATCCAGGGCCGTCGAGCCCGGCATCAGCAGCGGCCGCGTCCGCGTCGGCCTCTCCGCGACGGCGATCTGATCGACGTTGCCAATGCGGATGCCCAGCGACTTTCGCACCTCTTCCGGGACGACGAGGCTGTTCGCTTTGCCTGCCGCCAGTTCGACGGCCGGCGCATCTTTCGCCGGCGGCTCCGCCTTGTCCGCGGCGGGAGTCGTCCAAGGCAGTTTCACCGCGCCAAAGGCCACGGCGAAAACCGCCAGGATCGCAACGATGGGCAGAAAGATTCCACCCGTTTTTCGCAATCGCGTCAACAGGACACGCATATCACTTTCCTTATTCACTTGCAGGACCGGCGGGGCCATGTCGTTTTCATTCGCGGCCGGGCATCAACAACCGGCGTGGGCGGCGTCGCGATTCACTTGCCGCTTGTCGCGGCATTGCGATTCTAGCGGGCGGGCGTCAAGCCAACGAAGGAGCAAACCGCGTGCCGAACGAAGTTTCCCGCCCTGCCAGTGGCCCCCGCCCGCCGCTTATGGAAGAAAGAGCGTGTCTGGCAGGCGTTTGCAGAAATCTTTTCGGGGAACCAGATTGGAAAAGCTGGCTGATGAAGAACGCCAAACGCCTCGGCTTGCTGTACAGTTTCTATTCAGCCTGACCAAATGGATTTCTAACAGAAAACGTCGAATCCCGCTGCGGCAGGGCAGGCGGCCGCCCGCTGCTGGTTCGTCCAGCAGCGTCGGTTTGCGGCAGGATGGCGGGTGAAAAACAACACTGCCGGACCAGCCAGGCGCCGAGGGAAGATCGGTCGCGGCGCCGCGACCTCGGCGATCAGTAGTTGTATTCCAGTCGCAGCACTCCGCCGTAGTCGCCCACTTCGCCGGCCGACTGATAATTGTAGATGGTCGGATCGTCGATCCGTCCCACGTTCCACCAGTATTCCGCCGTGAATCCGAGAACGATGTCCAGGTTCGCACAACAGGGCGGCCGCCAGTCCAGTCCGAGAAAGCCGCTGAGCAGCGGCGATTGCTCGAAATCCTCGAAGTCGATCTCCGCGCTGGAGCCGGCCGTCGATGTTCGCACAAACGTTTGCCGGGTCTTGCCGAAGAGCAGCGCGGCGTCCAACCGGCCAACCCAGCCCAGGCCCCACGGGCAGCGCCGCGTGTTCAGCTCCACGCCTGCGTGCGGGCCGACGCCCCAGAAGTCGTTGGCAATGCTCCGCTGGAAGATTCCGCTGCCGGCCTCCGCCGCCGCGAGCAGTTCGTTGGCCTGGGAATCAAAAAACACATCGGCGGCCCGCAGGCCGATGCGCCACTTCATCCGCCAATCCGGCCCCAGCGAGGTCTCGTTGCTGGCGTAGTCGATGTCGCCGACGTTGATGCGGAGATGACTTGTCAACGCGGCGTCCGAGTCGGGGCTTGCCGTCGAGCCTTGCGGCGTTGTGCCGGTCCCTTCCGTCCGCAGAAACCGATAGCTAACGTCGAATTCCCCAAATCCCGACGGAAGCCGATAGCCCAGTTCAAAGCGGGGAGAAATGGTCCAATCGAGCGCGGCCATCGGCACGTTTGCCACGCCGGGAATGGGCGGAGCGGTGTTTCCCACCTGGTTCGACAACGTTGCTCCCAATGATGCCCAACTCCACGTCGAAAAGCCAGCCCGGATGCGACATGTCCACGAGGTCGAGCCGTGGGTCGCACTGGAAATAGGGGCATTCCGAGTCACAACAAGCGTATGGCCGGCCCGCAGGGGCCGGCTGCAAAAGCGAGGCGGGCGCGTCCGGCGGCCGAGGCAATCCCGGCAACGGATTCGGCTCCGTCGATCCGGCCGAATCCACAACCAACGGGGCCGGCGTCGCCAGCGGCGCTCGCCGTTGCCTCCAACGGAAGCGACGCGATCAAAGCGGCCAGCACGAGCGGAATATATGGACAGCCTACGCCGGCTGAAATGAGTCGTTTCGCCTTCAGCGGCGAATCGCTGCTGCCCGCGCACGGTGGAAAACGGACCATGATGGTTTCCTCATCCTCCCTGATTGCCGGTCGGGGCCGCCGGGGCACTCGGAATTGGCCGCGGGACGGGCTCAATCGCCGGGACAGGCGCCAGCGGCGGAGCCGCGCCGCCAGGATTGGCAGGAGCGATGCCTCCCGCGCCAAACGGCCCCGCGCAGGGATGACAACACGGCAGCGGCGGCGTCAACTGTCCCAGGTCGGGCAACGGCGGCACGGCCTCGGGTCTGGCGAACTCGAACAGATCGTCCGTCTGAATCACGTCCGCCACGCTCGTCACCGAACTCCAGACCTGGCCGAGCGTCTGCAAGTAGGTCGTCACGTTCGCGGCCAGCGTTTGCTGCGCGCTGACCACGTCGCCGAACGACGCATTCGGATCGATATGACGGCGATCGTAGGCCCCGCGATACGCGCGGACCTGGTCCGGCAAGATATAGCGGCGATAATACTCCAGCGCGTCCAGGTTGTTCTTGTAATTCATGTAGGCGGCGGCCAGGGTATTCGTCAAATTCAGTTGGACGCGATGCGGCTCCTCCTCCGCCCGGACCAGGGCGCTCTCGGCGGCGAGGATCGCCCCTTTGTTGCGGTCCCAAATCGGGATCGGCACGCCGACCGTCAAGGTCGGGCACACCTGGTGCGGAGCGTCGCTGAAGTCTTTCGCCACAGCGACGTTCACATCCACGTCGGGAAGGGGCGTCACTTGGGCCAATTTTAGGTTGTAGCGGGCCATGTCGATTCCGTTGCAGGCCGTCAGCACGTCGGTGTGATTGCGAAGGACGTAGGCGAGAATCGCGTCGAAGTCATAATACGGAATCGCCAAGTCCACACGGCCGGCAACCTCCGCGAGCGGCAGTTGCTGCACGTTGATCGCGGTCACGAGTTGTTTCCAGGAATAGATATAGGTCTGAATCGCCTGCTTGTACGCCAGTCGCGCCGTGTAGGCTTGCGCGCGCAGGGCCGCCGGTTCGTAAGGCGCGGCAAACCCGCCCGCCAACAAGTCGGCCTGGAGTCGATAGACTTCGTCCGTGAAGTGGGCCAATGCCTGGTTCACCCGGACCGTCTCCTTGCCCACCAGCACGGCGAAGTAGGCGTTGCGCACCTGGGTGGCCAGATCGCTTCGCGCCCGCCGCAAGGCAAGTTCCGCATTGTGCAAAGCCATCTCCGCTGCGGCTTTTTGCAAACCAAGCTTTCCGCCGGTCTTGATCGTCTGGTCCACGCCAAAGCCGTCGAACCCCGGCGTGTTGCCGTTGCTCGACGGCGACATCTGATAGCTGACCGTCGGGTTGGGGTAGGCATTGGCCTGCATCATGTTGCCGCGGGCCGCTTCCACGTCGCTGGCGGCTTGTCGAAGTTGAGGGCTGTTTACCGCGGCGATCTGCTGCAAATCGGCCAAGGTGTAAGGCTGACCATTCGGACCCGGAACCGGAATGGGCGCCGCGGGCAGCGGCGGCAAGGCGGGAAACAGCCGCTCGATCTCACGCTGCTTTTCCGCAGGGTCCTTGGGAAGTTCCAGCCGCCGCGCTTCCGATCCGGGAATCTCCGCGGGGATGTTCAGGTCCAGACGCTTTTCCCCCGTCGCCGGTTGGACGAACGAAGACGGCTCGGCCAGCGACGCTCCCGAATCCAGCCAAGCCACGGTCTGCACGTCCATTGGCGGACGCGGCAGTGCGAAGGCCCCTTCGTTCGTCGGCGGCATCGGCGGCAGGACGGGGTCGGCCGTGGACGCAGCCGGGGGAACCACCGTCGCCGCCGGCGGTTGTTGATCGTAAGGATGACAAGTCATCTCGCCCACGTACTGATCCACTCGCTCGCGGGAGTTGTAAGCACATCCCGCCACGAGTAGTATTGCAACAATCGCGAGGCGATTGCGTTGTGTCATGCCAAGAACCCTCTGGCGGCAAACTTTGCCACCGCGCCGTCCTCGGGCTAAAATTCCCCAGCCTGCCAAACCACGGTGAATTCCGGGCAGGGCGATAACGACTGTATCGGCCGGGACGTTTATCCGCTTTCGGTAAAACCTGTCGGTCCCGCAACTTATCCATGTTGGACAAGAATTGCACACGCGCACCAGCGGGCCGACGCAGGCGGCGAAACGCCCCGTGATCAACCCTAGCGACATCGCACTGGCTTTGACCGTGTTCCCCGGGGCGATACGATTTCAAAGGAAGGAGCGTCTCCATGCCGCAAACCATCGTCATCTTTGGCGCGTCCGGGGACCTGACGAGTCGAAAACTGATCCCCGCAATCTACTCGCTGCACCAGAAGAAGCGGTTGCCCGCAGACACGAGCATCGTCGGGTTTTCCCGGACGCAGTTCTCGCACGACGCCTGGCGACAGCGGCTGGCGGAGTCCACAGCCCAATTTGCCGGGCCGCAGTTCGACGCCGCCGTCTGGAACAACCTGGCCCCGCGCATCTTTTACGTCCCCGGGAGCGTCGATCGCCACGAGGACTTCTTGACGCTCGCCAAGTTTCTCGACCATGTCGAGGGCGGCCAGCCGGCGACGCGCGTTTACTATTTGTCCATGGCGCCGCAGTCCTACGAAACGGCCGTGGCGAACCTGGGCGCCGCGAAGATGGCCGGCGAGGATCGCGGGCCGCGCCGCGTCGTTGTGGAAAAGCCCTTCGGAACGGACCTGGCCACCGCCCGGCGGCTCAATCAGAGCATCCACAAAGTCTTCGCCGAGAGCCAGGTCTATCGCATCGACCACTACTTGGGCAAAGAGACGGTGCAAAACGTCTTGGTGTTGCGGTTCGCGAACACGATCTTCGAGCCGGTGTGGAACCGCAACTACGTTGACCACGTCGAGATCACCGCCGCCGAATCGCTGCGCGTCGGCCATCGCGCCGGCTACTACGACAAGGCGGGGGTGCTCCGCGACATGCTCCAGGCCCACCTGCTCCAGCTCCTCGCGCTTATGGCCATGGAGACTCCCGTCCGCTTCGAGGCCGACGCCGTGCGCGACGAGAAGCTCAAGGTTTTCCGCGCGGCAAGGCCGATGCGCGAGGAAGACGTTGCCCGCGACACCCTCCGCGGCCAATATCGCGGATACCGCGAGGAGCCCGGCGTGCGGCCGGCGAGCCAAACGGCCACCTTCGCCGCCGTCAAGCTGCTGGTCGACAATTGGCGCTGGCAGGGCGTGCCCTTCTATCTTCGCAGCGGCAAGGCCATGTCCTGCGCGACGACGCAGTTGGTCGTCCAATTTCGTCAACCGCCCTACATGCTCTTCGGCGACGGGCCGCGCGATTCCCGCGAGGCGAATCGCCTCGTCATCCAGATTCAGCCGTCCGAGGGCATCCAGTTCCATTTCCAGTCGAAAGTGCCCGACGCGGGCATGCAGCTTCGCATGACGGACCTGAGCTTCCGGTTCCGGGAGAAATTCGTCGGCCCGATGCCGGATGCCTACCAACGGCTGCTGCTGGACGTCGCTAACGGCGACGCCAGCTTGTTCGCCCGCGCCGACGAGGTGGAAGCCGCTTGGGGCATCGTCGATCCGATTCAATCGACCTGGGACGCGGCGTCGCAGCCGCCCTTGTTGATCTACGAACCGGGCGGCTGGGGGCCAAGCGAATCGGCGGAGTGGATGGCCCGGCAAGGGCGGACGTGGTTCGACACATGCCCGGTCTTGCATTAGGTCGATTCGCAGGACCGAACAGCCGCCCCTATCTCGCTGGCTCGACCGGGTTTAGGCTATACAGTGTATAGCTGCATCATACACTGAAAGGGCCGGGAACAAGGGTCGGCCAGCTTTTTTCACCTCCGCAACTGCGCTGCCGGGAGCGAGATTCTCGCTAATTTGGAGCGCCGGCGGGACGGTTTGCGAATTTCCCCGTCTTCTGGCACGAATCTTGCTGCCTGACAGCCGCGGACCAAATGACCGTTCGAGGTGTCCTTGTGATCGCTGCGAAGAAGGCCGGCCAACGATGACTGCAAGCAAGTCGCCTGACAACCGCCGGCCAGCGCGACTCGCCTGCCCGGCCGGCGAATGTCTTGAGGTGGCGGTCTATCGGATCGACGCGAAGAAGTGCAAAGGCTGTACGCTCTGCGCGAAGAAGTGTCCCGCCAACGCGATCCTCGGGACGGCGAAGGCCGCCCATTGGATCCTTCCGGAAAAATGCGTCGGCTGCGGCACTTGCTTTGACGTCTGCCGCATGCGCCGTAAAGCAGGCAATCGCGTGAAGACACTCGCCCTGGCCTACGGCGGCGCAGTCGGCGTTGAAAGCCGGCGCAACGAGCGAAGCGCGTTCCGCGTGGTTCTCAACGGCCGCGACGCCGCCTGATCGCCGCGGCGCAAAGCGCGGCCGCCGCCAGCAGGACAATGGTTGCCGGTTCCGGCACGGCTTGACGAGGCGCGATGCCGCCGAGCGGCGGGCCTTCGATGGCGATTCCGGCGGCGTTTTCGCGTGGAGGAGCGCCGCCGAGCGCCGTCACTGCCGCAAAGTTGTTTTCGATCGCCGCCGGAGCCGGCGCGGCCGCACTCAGTGCAATCTCGCTGGCGCCGACCGGCGACGAGGCCGCCAGCAACGCCCCGATGCCCGCGCCGCTGCCGAACACCAATTGTCCGCCCCCGTTAAGCGACACCAACCCGATGCTGGCCTCCGCGGCGGCGCCGGCCGCATCGACGGTTCCCCCGTTGATATTGATGGCGCCGCAAAAGCCGTCGGGAAGCTGCTGCACGCCAGACTCGACGGTCAACGCGAAGGAAGGGGTGTCGCTTCCAGTCGGCGTTAAACTGGGTCCTACGAGCGTGGCGAATGTGCCGCCGCCGAGTGTTGCGCCGCCGCAAGCGGTGTTGCCCGAAAGGATGAATTGTCCGCCGCCGATCGACCCGCTGGTGGCCAGGACGCTTCCGCCAGGCGTAAGCATCCCGGCGCCGGTGTTGACAAGCGTGCCGCCGCTGAACGACGTGGCGAGTGTGGGGCTTGCCGGCCCTTCGATGCACAAGATGCTCCCGCCGGCCGGGCTGAGCGTGCCGCTGCTGCCGGCCGGAGGATTGAACGCCAAGTCGCTGCCGGCAAGGGCGACAGGTCCACCGCCGAAGGCCGTGCCGCTGCTCGAATTACAGACCTGAAGCGTGCCGCTGTCGAGCGGCATGTTCTCGCAGCCGCCGTTGTTAATCTGCACGATGCCCCCGCCGCCGCTGATCGCCACCAACCCGCTGCCGATGACCGGGCCGCTGATGGTTGTCGCGCCCGAGCCGCCGGAACCGTTGCCGGTCAACGCGATCGGCGTGGCGTTGGCAAGGGTCGGCGCGCCGCAAGAGGTGTTGCTGCCGGCGGGGGAAAGAGTAAGAGCAGCCGACCCGCCGGGATTGACCGCGGCCCAGTATGACGGATCGCTGACCTGAAGGGTGCCGCTGTCGAGCGGCATGTTCTCGCAGCCGCCGTTGTTAATCTGCACGATGCTGCTGGTAACGCCAGCCAGGATGGCCGGCGGCTGGCTCAGCATCGTGGCTTGGACGCAAACGCTCCCGCCATTGTCGATCGTAATGCCGTTGGTCGCGGTCGGCGGCCCCAAGATCGGCAGGGCAGTGATTGGCACTGCCGCGGGCAGCGGGGTAAATGTAAATGGTGGCGGAACGACCAAGGGCCGCGCCCTTGCTGGGCGAAACGGTCGGAACCGTCAGAGAGACCGATCCGCCCGAGGCCTTCGTCGGCGGGAGCGGGACGGCGACAGGCCCTCTCGTCGCGGGAGCGGTCGCTTTCGCGGTCGCGGAGACCGGCGGGACCGCGATGGTTTTCGTGGAAGTTGAGGAAGTTTTGCACGTCGCGACGCCGCCGACCGCGGCCGCAGCGTGGGCAGTGGCCGACGCCGTGCCGGCGCCGACATGGAGGCTCGAATCGCCAGAGCCGATCGGCGGACTGGGCGGAATTTCTGCCCGGCGCTGGCCGCAATCGCCAGCATCGCCGCGACGAGAATCAGGCCAACCCGCCACCGATTGTGAGCCGGAGTCATTGCTGCCCTGCCGGAAAAGCGGCGGCCACAATCCCGATTGACCACCGCGATGTAGCCCGTCCAAAGAGCCGTAGGATATCCCAGAAGCGCCCTTAGTTTACCAGCCAGGATCGCACTGTCAACAGGAGGGGTGTTAGAATTATGCAAAATTATTGGTCCGACGGCAATCCTGGCGGGAGCGTAGGCGGGGCGGACGCCCTTCGTTGACGACCGATCTTCGGCCAAATAGAATGGAAGAATCGCTTCCCCCTGGATGTGGTCAGAGTGTACGACGTGTGCGTACGCACACCGGCTATCCCCCGGGAGCGGCGTCTTCGGCGATTCCCCTTAGCCCCGGGCACCGACCGATAGGTTGGTCGCTCCCGAAGGGAGAGGGGGACATTTAGCGGAAATTTGCGGCGGTCTCGTGTACCGCATAGTCGGCAATCGATGGCGCAAGAAGAACACCAATCGCCCCACGACTCCTCAGCCCGCCGCGCCTCGGCCTGCGGAAGCCATTGTCCCGCGGTGGCTTACGCTCTGCGTCTGCGCCGGCCTGTTCGTCCTCGTGTTGATCCCGCTGGCCCAGGTGGCGACGCATGATTTCACCATCTGCGACGACAACGATTACATCTTCGAAAACCCGAAGATTGTGCAAGGGCTGACGGTCGACGGGTTCCAATGGGCTTGGTCCTATCACTTGGGCAATTGGCATCCATTGACGTGGCTCTCGCACATGGCCGACTGCGAGATGTTTGGCCCGTGGCTGGGCAACGAACATCAGACGGGCCTGCTCGTTGCCCCGTTCAAGCCGAAATACGGTCCCTGGGCGGGCGGCCATCACCTGGTCAACGTGCTCATCCACGCCGCCAGCGCGGTGCTCCTTTTCTTGGCCATTCGCTACATGACCGGGGCGTTTTGGCCCAGCGCGATGGCCGCGGCGCTGTTTGCCCTTCACCCCTTGCGCGTGGAGTCGGTGGCCTGGGCGGCCGAGCGCAAGGACACGCTCTGCGCACTGTTCTGGATTCTCAGCATGTTGGTTTACGCTTGGTACGCGAAGCGGCCGCAGATCGTTCGTTATCTGGCGGTGTTGGCGTGCGTGATGTTGGCGATCATGTCGAAGTCGATGGCCGTCGGCCTGCCTTTCGCCTTGATTCTCTTGGACTACTGGCCGTTGCAGCGATGGCGGAGGATGCGTCCGCGGCCGACGGCCGCCGGCCCGCCCGACGCCCGATTTCCCCAGTGCGGACTCGACCTGCTCTGGGTCGAGAAGATTCCCCTGCTGGCCATCTCCCTCGTCACATCGCTGGTGACGATGATGAGCCAGCAGGCGGCCTGCGCGCTGAATTCGCCCGACGGGCTGCCGTTTGCCTACCGCCTGCCCAACGCCGCGATTTCCTACGTGCTCTACCTGTGGAAGATGTTCTTGCCGGTGAATCTGGCCATTTTCTATCCGCACACGGGCATGATCCACAAGGATCGAATCTTTTTCATCAAATGGGACCGGCTCTCTCACCTCTTCACCGACCCAACGCAGGTCCTGGGATTTTACTTCTGGGGCGTCGCCGCGGCCTGCATCTTGCTGGCGATCACGGCGCTGGCGATCGACTATGGGCGACGGCGTCCCTACCTCATCGTCGGCTGGTTCTGGTGCCTCGGCACGGCGCTGCCCACGATCGGCCTGGTCCAGGTGGGAATCCAGGCGATGGCCGACCGCTACACGTACATCCCCTCGATCGGCATCTCCTGGTTGGTCGTGTGGGGCCTGTGCGACCTGGCCGCCCGGCATGGTCGGATCGTCGCCTGGACGCTCCGCGGCGTCGGCGCAACCGTGATCGCCGCCTACCTCGTTCTGACCGCGGTCCAGACATCCTATTGGAAGGACAGCCTCACCCTCTTTGCTCAGTCCGTCGTCGCCGTTCCCGACAGCTACTTCGGCTACAACCATCTCGGCAAGGAATGGGACCGCAAGGGCTTGGAGTTGCAACGCGCCCTGGAGGCGGCCTTGGTTGGCGGGAAGAAAGACGAGGCGGCCAAGCTGAACGTCGAGATGGAACAGTGCCGCGACAACGCGATCTGGAATTTCAAGAAAACAATCGAGATCAATCCGACCTACGATTTCGGCCACAACAACCTCGGCGTCTGCTACGCCCGGCGAGGCCAAGACGACCTGGCGATGCCGCAATTTGAGGCGGCGCTGCGATTCAACCAGAGCTACGCCGACGCCTACAGCAACTTGTGCAGTTTGCTGGTAAAGCACGGTCAGTATGCGCGGGCGGCCTACAGCGGCGAACAAGCCGTAAAGATTCGCCCCGACCGCGCCGGGGATCACGTCAATCTCGGCCTGGCCTATGAAGGGCTCCACCGGCGGCAAGAGGCGCAGACGCAGTACCAAATCGCCGTCCAGCTCGACCCTTACGGCCCGAACAACTTCATGGCCTACTTTCAATTGGCCCGCAGTTTGATCCAAGCGAATGATTTCAAGGGCGCGGCCGTCTGCCTGGAGAAGGAGGTGCAGCTTCAGCCGGGCCATGTGTCGGGATGGATCCAGTTGGCCGTAGTTTACGGAAAGTTGGGAGAATGGACGAAGGCTGAGACGGCGGCGGCCAGCGTCGTTCGCATCAGTCCCCAGCAGCCCGCCTATCAGCAGTTTTTGGAAATGGTTCGCGCCCATCGCCTGCCGGAGATGGCGCCGGCAAAATGAGCCCCGATCTCGCTTGCCGCGCCGCCGCGAAGACGGACGACAAGCGACCTTCAGCAACGCGCCCCTCGATCTCCGGGCTGGTCCGCGGCGCGGTCGAATTTGCCGGAAATGCCGGTCGCAATGTTTCCGCCGCCCGCGCCGCCCGCTGGCTTCGCCCAACTCCCATCGTCCAACGCCCGCGGGAAGCGATCCGCAGTCGCTTCCCCGCCTGCCTCCCTGAGAGGAGAAATTCTATATTTGACAATCTTCGCAGGTAATCTAACCTTGCCGGGGAACGCCAGAGCCGACGTGCACCCTTCTACAGAATTGTCTTGCTCCAAGGACGTGGTATGCGATCGCTGAAACGGCTTGTTTGGCGCGATGACGCCGCCACCGCCGTCGAGTATTGCATCATGCTGGGCATGATCCTGCTGGTGATCATCGGCGCCGTCGGCACCGTCGGCACGCAAGCCGCCGGCTTGTGGTCGGGCATCTTCACCAGCCTGACGAACGTCGTCTTCGGCCACTGACGTCCCCCATTCCCGTCGCCTTTTCGCCTCGTCGCCGGCTTTGCCAGCGCTTCCTCCGCGCGTTAGAATGAGCGCGCCAATCCCTTCCTCCCCTCGAATCGGAACAGGAGCAGGCCATGGCAAGGGTCTTCGGCGGCGGCATGCTCGTCTTCGCCTTGGCGATTTTCGCCCTCGCCGCGGCCGACGAGCCGCGACAATCCCAAAGCGTCCTTATCGAGGACGTCCCCTTCATCGTCCAAAAGCCCGACTTCTGCGGCGAGGCCTGTGCGGCCATGTGGCTGCGAAAACTCGGCCGGCGGGTGGATCAGGATTACGTTTTCAACCAGTCCGGGCTGGACCCGGCCGAAGGGCGCGGTTGCTATACGAAGGAACTCGCCGCGGCCCTGCGGAAGATCGGCTTCCGCACCGGCGGCGTCTGGCGCGGCGTCCCCGCCGAGCAGGCCGATCGCGCAGGCGCAGAGCCAGTGGGAAGCCCTGGCCGCCGACTTGCACGCCGGCGTCCCTTCGATCGTCTGCATGCACTACGACGACTCGCCGCAGGCGAGCGAGCACTTTCGCCTCGTGCTCGGCTACGACGCGACGGCCGACGCGGTTGTCTTTCACGATCCGGCCGTGGCCGACGGGGCCTATCGGCGGCTGCCGCGGGCGAAGTTCCTCTCGCTTTGGCCGCTCTTGGGCGGCGGCAAGGCGACGCTGATCCGCCTGCGGCTGGCCCCGGGCGAATTGGCCCCCGAGCCGCCGCCGACGGCGACGTTCACGCCCGCCGATTTCGCCCAGCACGTGATGCGATTGAAGAAGAAGATTCCCGGCCGGGACTTTACACTGATCGTCGAGCCGCCGTTTGTCGTTCTCGGCGACAACTCGCCCGACGACGTCCGCCGCCGCGCCGTGGAGAACGTCCGCTGGGCGGTCCGCAAGCTCAAGGCGATGTACTTCACGAAGGACCCGAAGGAAATCCTCGACATCTGGCTTTTCAAGGACTCGGCGAGTTATCGCGAGAATTGCCGCCGCGTCTTCCACACGACGCCGGACACGCCGTATGGGTATTTTTCCGCGGCGGACGGGGCGCTGATTATGAACATCGCCACCGGCGGCGGCACGCTGATCCACGAGATCGTGCATCCCTTCGTCGCCGCCAATTTCCCCCATTGCCCGGCCTGGTTCAACGAGGGCCTCGGCTCGCTCTACGAGCAGTCCGGGGAAGAGGATGGGCGGATCCACGGATACACGAATTGGCGGCTGGCCGGCTTGCAGCAGGCGATTCGCGGCAAGCGGGTCCCTTCGTTTGCGACGCTCTCGGCGACGACCGACGAGCAGTTTTACAACGAGGACCGCGGCACGAATTATTCCCAAGCCCGCTACCTCTGCTATTATCTCCAGCAGCACGACCTGTTGCGGAAGTATTATCATCGCTTCCTCGCCGACCACCGCAAAGACCCCAGCGGCTACAACACGCTGAAGTCGGTGTTGCGCCGCGACGACATGGCGGCCTTTCAGCGGGAGTGGGAGGCGTGGGTGATGACGCTGCGGTTTCCCGAGGGAGAGTGATGGTTCGGGGCGGCGCCGGCTTTGCCAGTGCTTCGCGGGCGCTTCAACTCGGCGAAACCACTGACAAAGCCAGTGCCGTGCGAGAAGAGGACCCCTTTACACGCCCGTCGGGTGCTCAACCTGAATGCGATACAGCGCGTAGAGAAAGTTCGCCGTGTCCGCGTAGCCCTGGAATCGCACCACCTTGTCGTCGCGCAACGTCCAAATGTGGGCGAAGGCCGCGTCCAGTTCGATCCCGGTGTCTTTTCCCCGGCCGAGGAAACGGCCGGTGACGACGACGCGCTCGCCGGCGTCGAGGAACTCATCGCACTGCAAGCGGAAATCATCGAACCTCTCCGCCGTCGGCTGCATCACGTCGCTGATCACCGCATCGACGCCGTGGTGCGCGCCGCTGAACCAAAGGTCCGGCGCGTCGGGCTCGATCCACTCGACGTTCGGATCGAGGGCCGCCCGCGGAAACGCGCCGCGGGCAAACGCCGCGTAGATATTCCGCACCGTATTCACCGATTTTTCGGACATGACTTCGCTCCTGCAATTTCTTCCTTTGCGAATGTCGCGGCTGACTATTTCCATCATTGCGGCGTCGGGCGAGGCGGCAATCACCAGAAGGGGTTGTATGGTTGGACTCGGCGGGTGGTGCGTCAATCGGCGCCGCTGTCGGCGTTTATCCGCGTCGATTGAACCACGCCCGCTGGGCAAGCGAAAGCTTCTCCTTCTGCCGCCCCGGCTCGGCCGGCACGCCGAGCGGGAGCAAGACGCGAACCGCAAGACCGGCGGGAACGCCCAACAAACGGCCGATCCGCTCGGCAATCCCCTCGCGCCGCAACACCCCGTCGAGCCAGACGGTCGCATAGCCCAGGGCGGTTATCGCCAACAGCATATTCTCCACCGCCGCGGCGCAGTCTTCCACGGCGAACGACCACGGCCCAAGCACCGGCCGCGGATCGATCGCGCAGACGATCATCGCCCGGGCGGTCGTGCAAACCGGCCGGTCGAACAAGGCGGCGATCTCCTGCAAGAGTTGCGGATCGTTGACGATCGCGAACGAGGTTGTTTGCTCGTTCTTCGCGGAGGGGGCCTGGACGCCGGCCTGAACGATCTTTTGCAAGTCCTCGCGGGGAACGGGGGCGGCGGTGAAACTCCCGCGGTAACTGTGCCGCGCGGCAATCGCTTCAAAGAGGTCCATAAGACAGCGTCTCCAAATCAATGGCCTGACAACCGCTGGCGGCCCGCCGGCTTGCGGCGAGAACCGAAACGAAACCTCTCCGCCGGTTTCTCCTCACCCCGGCCGACTCCCAGAAGGAGAGGGAACCGGAAGTCGAGCGGCGGCGGCGCTTCCCCTCACCCTAACCCTCTCCCAGAGGGAGAGGGGACATGTCTTCTCTAATCCCGAATCCCTACTCCCCAATCCCTTCTCTCTCGCCCGGCACTTTGCAAAGTTCCATTTTGTAGTATGATAGCCCTCCTGACCCCACGCCGCAACGAGGACGAATGGCACGATGCTTCGCTGGCGTTTCGCCGTGGCCGCGGCGATCATTGCGGCCCTGATCGGATTGTGTTGGCTGGACGCCCGCTCCGCACAGCCGGGGCTTTGGCTGCTGCCGGCGGCCGTTTTCTTCACCGTCGGGGCAACGGCCGAGATGCTGGCCTTGGCCCGGCAGTGCGGCATGGATCCGCGGCCGGGGATCGTTCATGCGGCCAACCTGGCCCTGGTGCTCGCTCCCTGGGCGGGAGCGGTCTGCCACGGCGGCCAATGCCCGATGAAGAAGGCCCTTGCCGCCGCCGGGGCCGCGCCGGCGACGCTGCTGGCCTTGGCCGTCCTGCTCGTCTTTTTGGGCGAGATGGGGCGATATCGGAAGCCCGGCGGCGTGCTGGCGAACATCGCCGCCGCCGTCTTCGCCATCGTCTACGTCGGCGCGATGCTCAGTTCGCCGTCCAACTCCGCTTGAATTTCGGACTCGCCGCACTGGCCTCCTGGATCATTGTCGTCAAGCTGGGCGACATCGGGGCCTACAGCGTCGGCCGGTTGGTGGGGCGGCACAAATTCGCCCCCGTGCTCAGCCCGAGCAAAACCTGGGAAGGGGCCGCCGGGGCCCTCCTCTTCTCCGCCCTCGGCGCCTGGGCGGTTTTCCATATAGGTGTGACGGTGGGGGCAGATGCGCGCGCCCACTTCCATTTTCTTCCGCCGCACAGCCCGAGCTGGGGTTGGCTGCCCTTTGGGCTGCTCATGGGCGGGGTGGGCATGATCGGCGACCTCGCCGAATCGCTCTTGAAACGGGACGCCGGCAGCAAGGATTCCAGCCGCTGGCTCCCCGGCCTCGGCGGCCTCCTCGACATCCTCGATTCCCTCCTCCTGACCGTCCCGCTGGCCTGGTTTTGCTGGTCGGCGGGCTTGGTGGGGTAGAAGAAGGGATTGGGGATTAGGGATTGGGGATTGGAGCCGGCAGGAGGGGAAGCGGTCGCCGAGGGCATGTCCAAAGGGCGTTTCTCGCGGCAGAATGGCCCCGTCCTTGCGGCCGCCCTCCTCGCCAATCCCCAATCCCCAATCCCCCTTCAGCCTTCCGCCTCATCCTTTTCCAAAAATAAGGGGCCAGATGCTAGGCTTTGTCGGAAAACCGGGATTATCGGGTCCAGTACCAGCCCGAAGCGCGAGCGAGGGACGCTTGGGCCGCGCTTCCCTCGCTGGCGCTTCGGGCTGGTATGCGGTTTTCCGACAAAGGCTAGCAATCGGTGGGGGGTTTCGAGTAAGATAGAGGCGGGCAAGGAGACTCTTATGACGATTCGAGTAGTCTGCCGCAATGGCCATGCCCTGAAGGTGAGCGACAGTTCCGCCGGCAAGTCGGGCCCTTGTCCGGTGTGCAAAGTGCTCGTGGAGATTCCTCTGCCCGAGCCCGCCCCGACGATGTCCGAGGACGCGCTGATGGACCTCCTCGGAACGAAGTCGCCGAGCGACTCGCCTTCTTCGCTCACCCGCGATTCCTCGGTTGGCGACGCGATGAAGAAGGCGTCGTCGGTGGGGCGGCCGCCGATGAAGGCCTGCATCAAGTGCAATCGCGAGATGGACGTGAGCGTGCGGATTTGCCCCCACTGCCACACCTACGTCGGCGGGGCCGGCGAGCGGCGAAACGCCTAGCGAAACGTCATCGGATCGGCGGCAAAGCGATTATTGCACGCACCCCCCGTTATGCCAAGGTCGGCGTGCATTCTGTTCGTCCCGGAGGGACGGTTGAAAATAGCCCAGCAGTTTACTGCTGGGCTAACGGGGAAGCATGATTCCGGCCACGCAGTCCCGGAGGGACGGCTGAACGCCGCGCGGTTCAGTCGTCCCTACGGGACTAACGTGCCCCTCGGTTTTCCATCTAGCCCAGCAGTAAACTGCTGGGCTATTATCAAACGCCCCTGCGGGGCTCGAACACGGCGCGGGCCGCGACTTGCGTGCAACAACGAGCGCCGGCCGGCGATTCAGCATCCGAGACGATTCTTCCCAGTGCGTTTCCGTCGCGCCGAAACGGCAGCGGCCGCCAGACCGGCGATGGCCAAGAGCGCCGCGGTCGACGGCTCGGGGACAGCAAAAGAATAAACGGCGCCGGTGCCGTTGGCGCCGATGGCCCCAATCAGCGCGTTGTTCCCCACCGCCGCCACTGCCACACCTACGTCGGCGGGGCCGGCGAGCGGCGAAACGCCTAGCGGCAGAAACCTCGAGGCTGGCTCCGTCCGCCCCCCTTTTTTTGCGTCGTTACGCGTGCCACTTCCCCTCGCCGCCGTTTTCCTTTCCGGAGCGGACTCGCGGTCCGCGAGCGTCGCCGCGGTTGTCGCCGCAACCTGTTGCTGCATAAGATGTTGCGAACACACCCAACGGCTCGCTAGGCGGCCGGGCGTAAAATTCAGTATACTGATGTTGTTGCCACCGTGGATTTAGCGAGGGCTGCGGCCTGTCGGCCGGCGCCGCTGGGATGAGTGAAAGCGCCATTTCGGTTGTCACCTCGAAAGCCTTGTTCACCCTTTTCGGCGCCTGCGATCAGCACGTGCGGAAGATTCGTGAGGCGTTGGGCGTAAGCATCTCCGCCAGCGACGGCCGAATCCACATCCGCGGCGAGGAGCAGGCGGTCGCCCACGCTACGGATGTCCTCGAACAGCTCCAGGACTACGCCCAGCGGCACGGCGAACTGGCGGCCGACGACGTTGCGCGGGTTTTGGAAGGGGTTCGCAACGGCGAGCAGGCCCCGGCCTCGCCGCCGGTGGAGGTGTTCAAGGCGGGGCGGCAAATCCGCCCGCGGACCGCGGGACAGGCCCGCTACCTCGAAGCCATCCGCCAGCACGACATCGTGTTGTGTCACGGACCGGCGGGGACGGGAAAGACGTATTTGGCGGTGGCCATGGCCGTGGCCGCCCTGAAGGCCCAGCAGGTCCACAAGATGGTGTTGGTCCGTCCGGCGGTGGAGGCGGGCGAGAGCCTCGGCTACCTGCCCGGCGACCTCCAGGCGAAGCTGAACCCCTACCTGCGGCCGCTGATGGACGCCTTGCGGGAAATGATCGACTACGACCTGATCAAGCGATACACCGAGGAGGACCTGATCGAGGTGATTCCGCTGGCCTACATGCGCGGCCGCACGCTCAACGAGGCGTTTATCATTCTCGACGAGGCGCAGAACACGACCGTCGCGCAGATGAAGATGTTTCTCACCCGCATGGGCACGGGGGCGAAGATCGTCGTCTCCGGCGACACGACGCAGATCGATCTGCCGGCGAACTCGAAGAGCGGGCTGGTCGACGCGCTCGATCGGCTGCACGGCATCAAGGGGATTGCGGCGGTGAAGCTGAAGAACTCGGACATCGTTCGGCATCGGCTGGTGCAGCAGATCGTTGACGCCTACGAAGCCGGACCGCGAAGAAGAGAAGAAAGAAGTTAGGAGTTAAAAGCTAGAAGGGAACGGTCAGAAGAAAGAATTCGGCATGAGAGAACCGGTGATGCCGTTCGCAGCGTTGATCGTCGGGTAGAATGCCTCTGCCCTCGCTTATTTCCACCTGCTGAACTCCCGCCTCTCCGCCATTCTAACTTCTAACTCCTTTCTTCTTTTGAGGAAGATATGGCGACAGGCGGACAAAAGCGAACGCGATCGGAGCGAGTGGCGGCGATCGAATTGCCCCCGGGCCAATGGGAGCGGGCGTGGATCGGCCTGCGCCGCGGCGACGTGCTCGCCCGCATCGTCCTGACGCTCTTGGGCTCGGCGGCCCTGTGCATCGCGATTCGCGGCTGGGATCCGCCGTTTGCCTACCGCGTGGGTTTTGTGCCGATGCGGGACATTGACGCCCGGGCGGCCTTCAGCCAGGACGACCCGGCGGCGACGCTGCTTGCCCAACGGCAAGCCCGCAGCCAAGTCCGCTTCATTTTCGTCCAGGATGCGAAGCCGCTGGAGCAGTTGCGGGCGTCGCTGCACAACACGGTGGTCGAGTTGACGGCGGCGGCGACGTTGGCGAAGGCGGACATGAAGTTATGGCGGGAGTTTCAGCCGCCGATCCCGCCCGGCACGGCGCCTTCGACCTTGTCGCCGGAACAGCAATATCAATCGTTTCGCGCGGCGTTTTCCGGACATGAGAAACTCACCCGCTTCGACGCCGCCCTGGCCGACGCCTTTGCCCCCTTCGAGCGTCACGGCCTGTTGGACCTGGAAAAATTGCCGCAGCAGCCGAGCAAGGGGGATCAGCCGGGACATGGGAACCAAGAGGAGATTCTCGTCTATTCCAGCGGTCAGATCGAGCCGCCGGAGGTGGTCAAGATCGCCGACGCCCTGATCGGCGACGGCAGCGCGGTGCACCGCGCCCTGGTGCGGCGGCTGGAAACGAAAGAAGTCGCCGATCGCGTCTTCGCCTGGATTCGCCCCCGACTGACGGCGACGCTCAAACTCGACGAGACGGCGACGCTGAAAGCCCAAGACCAGGCCGTGGCCGAGGTCGAGCCGGTGCGGATCGATTTCCAGGCGGGGCAAACGCTGGTGCCGGCGGACAAGCCGATCGACGGCAAGCAGATCGAAATCCTCAAGTTGGATTATGCCGCCTCGATCGCACACCGTTCGCTGTCGCAGCGATTCGCCCGGGGCGGGGCCGTCGGCTTCATGATCTTCTCCCTCTTGATCTTCTGCGGCGTCCACATGGGGCGGCGGCGGGGCGGCCCCTTGAGCAGCCTCCCCCGCCTCGGCGTCATCCTCATGCTCGCGGTGATCGCCGCCGGCTTGGCCGCCCGCGCCGCCGAAGACCCCTGGCGGGCGGAGTTGGCCCCGCTGATGCTCTTCGGCATGACCATGGCCATCGTCTACCGCGAGGAGGTGGCATTGCTGCTTTCCGGCGTGTTGGCGTGGATCATCGCCTTGGCCGTCGGGCACGGCCTGCCGGAGTTCGTCCTCTTGCTCGGCGGCGTGGCCACGGCCGTGCTCAACCTGGGCACTCTCCGCCATCGCAGCAAGCTGATTTACGTCGGCCTGGCCGCCGGCGGCGTTGCCTTCGCCCTGAGCCTCGTGCTCAGCGCGATCGAGAACCAGCCCCTCGATTCGGCCTTGCTGAAAGGGGCGGCCGTGACCGGCCTGTGGGCCGTCGCCGCCGGCTTCATCATGACCGGCCTGCTCCCCTTCATCGAGAAGGTTTTCGGCGTGCTCACGGACCTCAGCCTGTTGGAGTTGGGCGACGTCACCCATCCGCTTTTGCAGGAGCTGGTCCGCCGCGCGCCGAGCACCTACAACCATTCGATCACCGTCGGCTCGATCGCCGAGGCGGCGGCCGAAGGGATCGGCGCCCGCGGCCTGCTGGTTCGCGTCGGCGCCTATTTCCACGACATCGGCAAGATGCTCAAGCCCGGCTATTTCGTGGAGAACCAAGGCTCCGAAACCAGCCGCCACGAGACGCTCGTGCCGGCGATGAGCACCCTGGTGATTATTGCCCACATCAAGGACGGCTCCGACTTGGCCCGCCAGCATCACCTTCCGCAGCCGATCGTCAACTTGATCCAGCAGCACCACGGGACGACGCTGGTGGAGTATTTCTACGACCGCGCCCACGGGCAGAAGGGGGAAGACTCCAACGGCAACGAGATCGATGAGAGCATTTTCCGTTATCCCGGTCCGAAACCGCAAACGAAGGAGGCGGCCGTGCTCATGCTCGCCGACGCCGTGGAGAGCGCCAGCCGCACCTTGGTCGATCCCACCCCCGCGCGCATCGAAAGCCTCGTCCGCGGACTCGCCGAGCGGCGGCTGCACGGCGGGCAGTTCGACGAGAGCGGCCTGACCCTCCGCGAACTCCGCACCATCGAGCGGTCCCTGGTGATGTCGCTGACGGCCATCTATCATGGACGGCTGAAGTATCCCGAGCCGAGGCCGGCACTCGAAAGAAAAACGCCCGCGTGAAAAGCGTGACCACGATCGCCATTGCCAATCAGCAAACGCTTCTGCACGTGGATCGGGCGCGAATTCGCCGCGCCGTCCGCGCCGTCGCCGCCGCGGAAATCGCCGCCCGCGCAACGATCGGCGTCGCCGTGGTCGACGACGCGGCCATCGCCAAGCTCCACGAACAATTCCTGCACCACCGCGGCCCGACCGACGTGCTCAGCTTCCTTCTGCAAGACGCGGACGGCGTCCTCGAGGGGGAAGTGATCGTCAGCGCCGAGACCGCCCTGCGGCCGGCGCCCCGCTATGGCTGGTCCGCGGCGGACGAACTGCTCCTCTACGTGATTCACGGCGTGCTGCACCTGGCCGGCTACGACGACGCTGCGCCCGCCGATCGGAAAGTCATGCGAAGCCGCGAGGAGACACACTTGCAGCGGGCTGGCGTTTCTCGAACGAACTGACCACCGCCGCCTCCGTTCGCCACTTCAACTCCCACCGCTCGCCGTTCTTCGGGTGCGTTTTGTCCAGCGAGCACAGGCGCGAGCGTCGCCCCGGACGCCGTCAACTTCATGTCCACCCAGGCGTGCGGCTGCACGGAATCGAAAACCCATGCGACGGCGGGCAAGTTGATCAAGTGGATGCCCCGCCAACTCCATCGCTGCCACGTGTGGCTGTGGCCGAACACGTACGCCTTCACCTGCGGCCGCGGCGTCAAGACCGCCAGCAGCGCGTCGCTGTCCTCCAGCCCCCCGGGGTAGAACAAGTAATGATGCGCCACGACGATCGCCGGCTTCCCCGGCCGGGCGTCCAGGGCCTTGGCGAGCCAGTCGAGCTGCGCCTTGCCAAGCTCTCCCGCGGTCGCCGCCGTCTTGTCCAACGAATCCAACGAGAACCAATTCGCCAGCGGCGTTTCCAACACGGAAACGAGCTTCCCCGTCACCGGCGAAGGCCCCGCGCCGCGCAGCGTCGGCGCGACCGCCTGGGAAAAATTCTCGCGCTGGTCGTGATTGCCCAGGATCAGGTGCAGCGGCACGCCCGCGGCGCGGATCGGCTTGAGCAAGTCCAACAGCACGGCGTAATCGCCCGGAGTGCCGCGGAGAAATGCACAGTCGCCGGCGATGAACAGTCCCGCGGGCAGCGCGTTCTGGGCGAGCGCTTCGCCGCGGGCCTGGATGAAATTGTCGAAGGGCTTTACGTCGCGATGAACGCGATTGCGATCCGCGCAGACGTGGGTGTCGGCGAAGAGCGTCCAGCGGTTCGGATCGACCGGCAACTGGGCGGCCAGGCTGGCCCCGGGCAAAAGCAGCGAGGCCCCGGCGGCCGCCGAGCCGGCCAAAAACTGGCGCCGCGAAATCGGCGGCAAATGAATCGGCATTTCAACAGGCTCCTCGATCGAAAGGCGAATCCGGCAAACAGACGCTGCTGGCCGTAATTCCAGGCCCTCTGCACTTCACCCGCATCAATCCGGCAGGAACGCGACCTCGCCCGTGTCCAGGTCGTAATACGCGCCAACCACCTTAATGTCGCCGCTCTCGGCCATGTGTCGCAGCACCGGCTCGGAGGTCCGCAACGTGTGGACGATGTTGCGGATGTTCGCCTTGCACGTCGCGTCAACATCCTCGCCGACAGTGGCTTCGACCGCGGGACGGATCGCGACGACGAGCGACTCGATGTGGCCTTCGGCGCGGCCCTTGGCGGCCAGGACATCCCGGGCCGCGGCCACCGCGCCGCACCGCGAGTGCCCAAGCACCACGATCAGCGGCGCGTGCAGATGCGCGACGCCGTACTCGATGCTGCCGATGGCGTGGTCATCGACGACGTTCCCGGCCTCGCGCACGACGAAGAGGTCGCCCAGCCCCTGGTCGAAGAGGACCTCGGGGCTGGTGCGCGAGTCTGCGCACCCCAAGATCACCGCGAAGGGATGCTGGCCGTTGGCGACTTCCCTCCGCCGGTCGGGAGTCTGGCGCGGGTGCTGGGCGCGGCCGGAGACAAAACGGGCATTGCCCTCGACCAGCCGCGCCGCGGCCTGAGCAGGCGTGACTTTCGTCGCCGCCGCGGCATGTTCGGCCGCCGGAGGCGCTGGATTCAGGGCCACTGCCGGCACAGCCGGGGAGGCCCGCGCAAAGCAAGCCCAGCCCCAGTGTGATGTGGAGCAGGAGGATCGACAGTTTGTTCTTCATTGCCGGGCTCCTTTTCAGCGAAGTTCGCTCACCGATCATCGCGGCGGCCACGGGATCTTGCCTGCATTTCATCTCCATTGTAGCCAGTCGGACGAGGGCGGCCACCATGGCGGCCATTTCGCCTTTGTTCGGAAGCGGCGGCGCCGTCGGCGGCCTGTTGGCCTACGTCCGGCGGCGAAGGCAATCGAGGTAAAGCAATCAGGCCAAATGAAGCAAGAAATGGACCCTTCGGACGAGTTTTGCGGGAAGGACAGGGGGTGTTTGACAACGCCGGAAAGCGCAACTAGCCTGAAGGCCGTCGTGCCGCCGTGGTGGGGTCCGGATGGCTGCGACAATCGTCGGGATCCCGTGAATGGGAACAACCGGTAAAATATCGGTGGTTTACGGCGGCAAACCCGTACTGCGTTCACGAGTGCTGTCCTCTTCGCGCGCGGCCACCGCGTCAAGACGCCGCCCGAAGCGGGCGAGCGTCATCCGTTCTGGGTGAACGACAAGCGGGAGAAGCGGCGACTGCGCCGCAACCAGCGAGAAATCGTTTGCAATCATAAGTGGCAGAATCGGCAGTTGTGGCATTTGCCTTACGCCCCCACCCGAATCGACCGGGACATGGTGGTCAACGTTGAGGGGCGGCCGATGAAATACGACTTCGGGGATTTGGACGAATTGGCCTTATCATGCACCGCATTCGGGCATTGTGGCCGTTTACACCACCAAAGGCGGGCGTCGATGGCGATTTGTGACCTATTGTTGACTAACGGCACGGATCGTCCTTGGGATCGCCCGACGGGTGAGCCAATATGACCCGTGTGCCGCCAATTAACCCGAACCGATTTTTGGAGTCCAAAGCAAGTGGACGCAACTCACATCACGATCATCGCTCTGACGCTGGTCATTCTCAGCTACGTCAGCCTGCGTGTGTTTCAGCGCGCGAAGAAGTAAGGCAACGTGCAGTCTCGCTTCCGTGGCCGCCAAGGGAGGTGTGCGTATAGCATTCCGGGACAGCAAATGGTTCCGTCGTCGTAGACTTCGATGACGTTCGTTTTGGCGAGCCAACTTGCCCAGCCGCCCTCGAAGGGATGTTTGTGGCCGACGAAGTGTCCGTCACGGATCAGCATCGTCCGTAGTCGAGCGGCGGGGGTCGAACAATGGCCCATTTCTGCCCGGGTGGCCGCTAATTCGTCGTGAATCGTCATGTTGTCGCCTCGGGGTGCTTGGCTTTTTTGGCATCGGCCATCCCCAGGAGCATGGTTCGACTTCTGACGCCGCCCTGCCCCCAAATTGCCCAGACTTTCGAGAAAACCACCATTGTGGGGGCCATGCCGACCCAACGTAAAGACGGGTGAACAAATCAACCCTGTCGGGGGCGTTGAATGCCTTCGGGTGTTCCGTACGTCGGCTTTCTTGTTTCTGCGGTGCAAGACTTCGGAATCGGCGGAAACTATTACTCATGGACGATGGAGGCCCACACGATTTGTTTTGGGGATCGGCTCCCCCGCCTCCCAGCGCATTTGATGGATGACCAATGGACAACGACAACATGACCGCCGTCATGCCGAAACTCGAAAGGATGGTGCGGGCCTGCAATATCACGGCGATCAGAAACGGCGCCGCCAGGAGGAGTGCGGCCAGGAGAGCCTATCGTGCCAAGATCGAGTCTCTGCTTGATGAGTCAAGAGATGAACGATTGGCCGACATGTGGCAACAGGTGTGCCCGTTCGCTGTTGACCCGGCGTATGAACTGCCAGATCGCCGAGGGATCATTAGGGACTTGACTGACTTCGCCGAGGTGATACGGCCGAGCCTGGACGGCATGAAGGCCGATCAATTATGTCGGCTGATTGAGAAGTATGCCGCTGGGACCATGATATTCTCTTTGACGGCTGCCTGACCGCCGGACGGGGAACCTATCCCAACATTTCCTTGATGAACCCCTGATTGTCCCCATCTTCAGAATGCGACTATCAAATAAATTCAGCCGGTGTCTGCCAGGAAATTGACATAATGGCCATTCGTGGTAGGATCGAGTTTGTCGTCTTGCAAAGCCGGCCATAGAGGTGCAGCATGGGTCGCTCCGCCGACATCTACCGTCTTGTGGAAGCGACGGCCTACGAACTGGGGATGCCCGCCCCGTTCGATATGTCCGAGAGCCTAATCATCAGGGACGGTTGCTTCATTGGCCACAGGTTTTGTTTCAATGGAGGCTACGCCGTCTGGGGCGAGGGGTGGAATTCGGTCGAGTTCTACGACGACACGGGGAAACTGCTGAAGATGGTCGCCGTCGAGAGGGCTGCGTCTTCGCCGTCCCGTTACCATCGTGCGGGATGAGGCAACGGATCCTCACTCGGCTTCAGTTCTCCGCAGTTGAGTCGCAAAGCGGCATCCTTCTTTCTATCGTGTTCCTTGTGTCTCGCTGCTCTGGCGCGCCTGCCAGCAACGACACGGCCGCGATAGAGATGCTATCGCCTCTAGACTGCCGGTGGGGGTGGACTGGACACGCATGTCCGCCCTATTATTCTGCCGCAGTTCGGACCACTGCCGCCCACGGACGTTTCTCTTACTCATGGAGGCAACACGATGAGTCTGCTTGTCACAGTTTCCGACGCCCACTGGAATGGCATGGCGGTCGTTGCCGAACCATGCTCGGAGCGCGACCAAAGGGATCGGATCATCGAGGCTCTCGGGCCGTTGGATGGGCGCTTGCCCAGCGTTGACGAGGAGACTCTCTCCCGTTACTACAAGCACCTGATGGCGAGAATGTCATTGCCCTTCAGAGCGACTTACCCAGCGCCAAGAACGTCGCTTGAGGAAGTGCAGCACCGCTGCACGGTGATGGAGTTGCTGGACCCAGCCAACGACATCTGCGACGAGTTCGATGGCATTTTTTGCAAGACCCGCAAGGGCAAGTACGAGATCAACGTGCCGCTGATCGAGTTGCAAGTGCCCGAAGACAGCCTAAATTTCCAGTTGATCGAGGACTACTGGTTCTGGTTTTGGAATTGGCGGTGACAAACGGCGCCGGAAGAATTGGTTTTGGAATGACGGCGCCCGACTTCACGCTCCGTCTTCGCGACATGACGGCGATCACCTGTCTTCGCGCGAGGGCGAAACTGCTCCCTTCCGCTGCGTCACACATCCAGATTCCGCACGTCCAGGGCGTGCTTCTCGATGAACTCGCGGCGCGGCTCCACTTTGTCGCCCATCAAAATGCGAAATAAATCGTCCGCGGCGCTGGCGTCGTCCATCTTCACTTGCAACAGCGTGCGGTTCGCCGGATCGAGCGTCGTCTGCCGCAATTCCTCGGCGTTCATTTCGCCGAGGCCTTTGAAGCGGGTGATTGCCAGGCCCTTCTCGCCCGCCGCGCGGACCGCCGCCAACAGCCCCCGCAAGTCCTCCAGCCCGCTGGCCGTCTCGCCGCGGCAGAGCCGATAGCGCGGCTCCTCAACCCCGGTCCGCTCCTGCGGAATCAGGCTGTCGATCTCGAAGCCCATCTTCCGCAACTCCGCCAACTGGTTGTTCAAGGAGCGGACCTCGTGGAACTCGACAATGCGGACGCGCACCGCCGATTCCGCCTCGGCTTCGCCTTCGCCGCCGCCGTTCGCCTCGCCGACATTCAACTCCTCGCCGGACTCCTTTTCCTGCTGGGCAAGGAAGGCGTCCATAACGTCGCGGCCGGCAAACCACCGCTCCTGCGAGCCGACGAAGACGTGATAGATCGGCAATCGTCCGCTGAGGGGGTCGCGGCGGGCGGCGTGGGCGCGAAGGCTGATTCCCCGCCGCTCCAAGGCCAACAGCGACTCCTCCAGCGCGGCCAGCGTGCGGCAGAGGCGGGACATTTCCGCCCCTTCGATCCGCCGCCCGTCGCCCGGCTCGAACACGGCGTCGTTCAAGCCCGCCTCCAACAACTGCTCCTTCATCTCCTCTTCCGTCTGCACGTAATAGGTTTCTTTGCGGCGGCGGACGCGGAACAGCGGCGGCTGGGCGACGTAGACGTGCCCCTCGCGCACGAGGGCGTACATTTGCCGATAGAAGAAGGTCAGCAGCAGGGTGCGGATGTGCGAGCCGTCAACGTCGGCGTCGGTCATGATGATGATTTTGCCGTAGCGGCGCTTGCTCAGGTCGACCTCGTCGCCGATGCCGGAGCCGACGGCGGCGATGATGCTGCGGACTTCCTCGTTGGCCAGCACCTTGTCGTCGCGGGACTTGTAGGCGTTGATGATTTTCCCGCGCAGGGGGAGGATCGCCTGATACATGCGGATGCGCCCCCTTCGGCGCTGCCGCCGGCGGAATCGCCTTCGACGAGGTAAAGTTCGCAGCGATCAACGTCGCGGCTGGTGCAATCGCGGAGTTTGCCGGGCAGGCCGCCGCCGCTCAAGGCCCCTTTCCGCTCCCGCAGCAGGGCCTTGGCCTTGCGCGCGGCCTCGCGCGCCTCGGCGGCCAACACCGCCTTGGAGACGATCGACCGCGCGGTCTTCGGATGCTCTTCGAGAAACTTCGCGAGGAAATCGCCCACCACCGAGTTGACGATGCCCTCGACCTCCGGGTTGTTCAACTTGCCCTTCGTCTGCGCCTCGAACTGCGGCTCGGGCAACCGCACGGAGACGATCGCCGTCAGCCCTTCGCGGAGGTCCTCGCCGCCGGGCACGATGTCCTTGAAGATGTTCTCCTTTTTGCCGTAGGCGTTGAGCGTCCTTGTCAGCGCCGTGCGGAAGCCGGTCAAGTGCGTGCCGCCGTCGATCGTGTTGATGTTGTTCGCATAACAGTGGACGTTCTCCGTGTATTCGCCGCAGTACTGGAAGGCAACCTCGATCTCCACGCCGGCCTCGTTGCTCTTGTCGTTGACGTAAACGATGTCCGGATGGACGGGTTCGCTCGCCCGGTTGAGGTGGCGGACGAACTCGATCAGGCCGTCCTCGTACTGGAACGTCTCGCCGGCGCCGCTCCGCGCGTCGCGAAAGACGATCTTCACGCCGCGATTGAGGAAGGCCAACTCCTGCAGCCGCTTGTAGAGGATGTTGTAGTCGAACTTCAAGTCGCCGAAGACCTGGTAGTCGGGCTTGAACGTCGTCTTCGTGCCCGCGCCATGGGCGACGCCGACGCGGACGACCGGGCCGGTCGGCTTGCCCCGCTCGTACTCCTGCTGATAGACGTGCCCGCCGCGGCGAACCTCCACCTCGCACCACTCGGAGAGGAAGTTCACCGCCTTCACGCCCATGCCGTGCAGCCCGCCGGAGGTCTTGTAGGCCGTCTTGCCGAACTTGCCGCCGTACTTGAGCATCGTCATCACCCCTTCCAGGGCGGACAGTCCGATGCTCGGGTCGGTGTCGACGGGGATGCCGCGGCCGTCGTCGGCCACGGTGATCGACCCGTCGCGATTCACCGTCACTTGGATCACCTTGGCGAAGCCGGCCATCACTTCGTCGATCGAGTTGTCGACCACCTCGGTCACCAGGTGGTGCAGCCCGCGGACGTCGCGGTTGCCGATGTACATGCCGGTCCGCTCGCGGACGTGCTCCAGATCGCTCATGTAGCGCATCTGGCCGACGTCGTAGAGCGCACGGTCGCCTTCGGCCGGGGCCGGCGTTTCCGGCGGCAGCGGGGCGGGATTTGCATCGTTGGAGTCGCTTGACATGAGAATCCTGCTTATGATCGCAATGAAAAATTCACCACGGAGCGAAGGCCAAATCGTCAAGATTAGCCACGGATGAAACACAGATTGAACACGGATGTGCAGCTTGTCTCCTTTAACATCGGCGCCATTGTGCTTCACCTACCGTCTGGGCTCCAAAACAGCATACGTTCAGTGTTGTATCCGAGCCTGCTGGGATGCCGTAGGCTGCCGTCCTTTGTCGTACCCAGACAGTAGATTGGTTTGGCGATGCAGCTAAGAACACGCTGTATTCGGGTTTCCCATTGCAGCCGCAGCTTGTACCGCGGCCGGATGCTTCCCCACGCGGCCACGACCAGCCCCGCGCGCGTCCCGTAGCGCCGGAGCGCTTCATCATTTCCAGGGCCGACAGGGTCATAAGATGCAATCATGTTTGTTGGCTGCGTGGCGCGGAAACCGAAAAGGTTCAGCATGTAGAGCCCTCCGAACCCCATCGCTTTGCGAACCCGGCGCACTTGCGTATCGTCATGTCGTCTTTTTCTTCGTCGGCCGTGCTCGGATTTAGGCCAATAAACATCGCACAATTTGCGTGGCTTCTCCAATCCCAGTGCCGCCAAAGCGCGTATCGCCATGTCCGGCACGGCGCGAAGTCGGCTCCGGTCCTCTTAATGATCGCTTTCACGGTGCGTCAGATAGGTCGCCGCCCTTCTAATCGGTGTTTCATCCGTGCTAATCCGTGGCTTGTCTTTGTCTTGTTCTCCGTGCCCTCCGTGTCTCCGTGGTGAGCCTCTGTCTTCCTTTCACGAAATCGCCCCCAAGCGGAAGCGAAGGTCCTTGAACCCTTGGTCGGGCAAAAGGCGGTTCAGCGCCGCCAAAATGCCCGCCTTCTGAAACGTCAACTCCTGAATGAGCGTCGAGTTGGCGGTCACGACTTCCAGCTTGCCGCCGCGCAGGCCGCCGATGCGCGTGTACTCGGCCGCCAGCGGACCGACCGCCTCGCGCCACGCCGCCTCATACTCCTGCGCCGCTTGCACGCGCAGCGTAGCCGCGGCGGGCCATCAACTCCGGAAGGATGTCGCCAATCGCTTGCGGTCCGCGACGAGAGAAGGATGCAGCATGAGGGTTGATGGATGAATTCTTGCGCTTCCCGCTTTTCATCCTTCCGCCTTCCGCCTTCATCCTTCCTCTTTCATCCTTCATCCTTCCGCCTTCATCCTTCCGTCATCCTCGCTGATCCCTGGCCAACGGCATAATCACGTACGCGTAGCCGTCCTGCGTGGAAAGAACCGCCGCCGTGTCGGCGCTGTGCAATTCGAGCGTCACCGTCGTCTCCGGGTCCAAGACGCGGAGAAAATCGCTCAGGTAACGCGGGTCGAGCGTGATAATGATCTCGCCGCCGTCGTAAGTGATCGGCATTTCCACGTGCGATTCGCCGTATTCCGCGCCGTGGGCGGCCAAGATCAGCTTCCCCTCGCCGAAGGTGAAATCGACGCCGCGCCGCTCCTGGCTGGTGACAATCGCCGCCTGGCGGACCGCCGCGTGGAACGGCCCGACGGCCAGCTCGACGCGAACGGTCTTCTCCCGCCGCGGAAAAACGTCGCGCCACTTGGGGAATCTCCCCTCGACCAACCGCGTGTAGAGAACCGTCCGGCCGCTTTTGACCAGCACGTCGTTGTCGCGCGCGGCCAATTGGATGGTCTCATCGTTGTCGGCCAGCGCCCGCTCGAGCAGTTGCATCGCCCGGCTGGGGACGATCGTCATCCGCTCCCCCGACTCGTGCCCGCCGACCGCCTTGGCCGGGCCCTGCTGCCGGGCCAGCCGCCGCCCGTCGGTCGCCACGCCGACGATCTCATCCCCGGTCAACTCGAGCAAAACGCCCCCCAACGCGTAGCGGCTGCTCTCGTTGTCTGTCGCAAAGACCGTGCGGCGGATCAACTCGCGGAAGAAGCGGGCCGACATCTCATGATACTTCTCTTCCTCAAAACCAGTCACCAGGGGAAAATCGTCGGGATTCTCCGAGGGCAACTGGAACTCGCTCCGCTGCCCGCGGACGAGTATCTTCTGGCCGTCGCTCTGAATCTCCAACTTCTCGTCGCTGTTTTCCCGCAGGATGGAGAGGAAGCGGGCAATGGGCAACACGACGCTGCCGGGCGATTCAATGCTCATGCCCGGCACGTCGATGCGGATGCCAATTTCGAGGTCTGTGCCCATCAAGACCGCCTGATCCGCCGTCGCCTCGAGCTTGAGGTTCTGCAGGATCGGCTTCGGGCTGCGCGTCGGCGCCGCGCTGGCGGCCGTCTGAAAGGCGTGTAAGAGTTTTTCCCGCTCACAAGTCAACTTCATAATTCGTTGCTGCCTTTCTGTCTCTCTTGTCTCTTCTCTTTACAGTAACAGTATTAATGTGTCCGGCAAAAGTGTCGATGGCCGAGGAAGCGAGAGTCCGAATCGCAAGCCCCATAACGCTTAACGCCGCGCCAACGGCTTTCCTTTCCCGGTGGAAGACCTGTTCGCTGGCTGTCGAACGAGTGTCGGTTGCCTTTCGATAATCGGGGTTTGTTTCCGCCCCTCACCCGGCGGCTGTCGACAACTCCGCCGCCACCGACAGTCGCTCGACGCGGCGGCGACAAGTTGTCCACGAAGCGACGGGGACGACAAAAGTCATAATTTAACCTGTAATTGCTGCTGTAATTGCTCCACCGCCTGCCGTGTCGCCAAATCGGTCTTCAAGAGCATCTCCGCCTTGCGGCAACTGTGCATGACGGTCGTGTGGTCGCGGCCGCCGAAATAGACGCCGATCTGCTGAAGCGTGGCGCCGCAAAGCGTCCGCGCGAGGTGCATGGCCACATCCCGGGCGGCGACCATCGGCCGCCGCCGCGAGGGACCGCGCAAGTCGGCAAGCTTGAGTGAAAAACGACGCGCCGTCAAGGCGGCGACCGCGGCGACTTGCGGTTTATGGCTCCGATTGCGGCCGGCGAGAAAGGCGCGAACTGCGGCGGCGTCGATCGGCTTTCCACTGATGTCGGCGGGAACGTACAGGGTCAACAACGCCCCCAATAATTCCGGGACCGTGCCGCGGAGCCCATCGGCCAGCAACTGCGCCGCCGAATCGGACAAGGCGACGTCGCGCAGAGCGGCCAACTGCCGCAGGATGGCCAGCCGAGCGCCCGCTCCCGGCGGCGACAGCGGCAAGACCAATCCGGCGACGAGCCGGCTTTGCAGCCCCGGCATCAGCCCCTTCAACTCGGCGGGCGGAATGGACGCCGTGACCACCACCTGCCCGCCCTCTTGCAACACCGCGTCCAAGGTATGAATCAACTCGACCTGGGCCGCCGGCTTCTCCGCCAGCCGGCCAACGTCCTCGAAAACCAACAAGTTGGCCCCGCGATACCGCCCGCGAAGGTCGTCCATCGCCTGCGTCTCGATGGCGTCGGCCAGTTCGCGGGCGAAATCCGTCGCGTTGGTGTAGGCGACCATTTGGTCGTGAAAGCGTTCCCGCCAGGCGGCGGCCAGGCCGCGGGCGAGGTGCGATTTGCCTGTCCCGGTCGGGCCGTGAAGGACCAAGGGGTTATGCGTGGCGGCCCGGGATTGGAGCACCCCGTGCACGGCTGGCGGCAGGAGGCGGTTTTCCGGTCCGGCGAGGTAGGGGAACATCGAAGTTGGCGCCGGGCGAGCGCCATCGAGGCCAACCTCGCCGGCCAGCGGCTGTCCCGCCAGGGGGATCGCTACGATGCCGTCAGCCATGTCGGACCATCCTGCTAATCTGGGGGGCTGTGGCGATTTTCGCCTCGCGAACGTAGGCCCCGGCGTCTTTTAGCCGCCCCGGGCCAACACCATCCCATCATCAAATTTACAGGCCCGGATTATAGCAGAATCCTTCCTGCAATCCCAGCCCCGCCAAGCCCGCAAACAATTACTCCCGCTTCGGCGTCCCCCCGTCAAAAAACCAAATATCCAAACCCCTCCGGCAGCACGTCGGTGGACGCGGGAACCGTCCAGGATTGAAACCCCACCCCGGGCACAGTCCGCTGAAGACCGATCGCCCAAGCCTCGTTCGCCGCGGGAGGGCGAGAGGTCAATTCCCGCAGCGGGATGGCCGCCTCGACGGTCCAATAGCCGCCCTCGCTGCGGGCGGCGACGTACCACTTCGGGTCCCACGTGCTGTCGCCGCAACAAGAATCGTTCGTCCAGCCGCGATGGTCGATCGTCAAACGATAATACGTGGCGAAGTCGCGATCCAGGTCGATCAACACATCCACCCGATCGGTGCGCGGAAAGATCGGCGTCGCGAACTCGCGGGCCAGCGCCGGCCTCGTAGCGCGCCCCAGGGGCCCGGCGGCAGCGAATGCCGAGATAGAGGAACTCGGCGTCGTGGGCGAGCATCGCCGCGGCCGGCCACTGCGAATCGTCGTGCAGGCCGCTGTGCAGGGCGACCGGCTTGGCCTGCCGCCAGACCAAATCGTCCAACTGCCCATCCAATCGCGGCCGCTCTGTCGCCTTGCGCAAGACAAGATCGGCTTCGGCGACGGTCCTTTCGGCTCCAGGAGCCAGAGTTCGCCGCGGGCGCAGAGCCACCACGGGTCGCCGGCGTCGCCGCTCTGCATGGCGTAGAGTCGTTGGGCCTGCTGCGGTGCGCCCTGCTTGCGATAGGCCGCGGCGGCGGGAAATCGCACCGCGGGCTGGGCGAACAACTCCGGCCGAGTCCGCTCAAGCAGGGCCGCCAACGCGACCGCGCGGTCGAGGCGTTTTCCTTTCCCGGCGGCGTTGCCGGCCCGCTCGGCCTGCTCGCCGCCGGCGTAATCCTGCACGAGCCAAACCAACGCCGGCCGGGCCAACGGATCGTTGGGATATTCACCGGCGAGCAACTCGAACGTCTCCGCCGCGAGATCGTCTTGTCCGCTCGCGGCGTAGCGGTCGCCGAGGCGAAAAACGACCTCCGCGGCGCTGGCCGCGTCCAGGCCGCGGATCAAATTGCCCGTCTGCGCCAACAAGCGCGCGGCGGTCCGCGGGTCGCGGTCGGCCTGGTCGAGAATCGCCTGCGTCTGCCGCCGCCGCTGGGCGATCCGCGGGAGCAAGTTGAGGCTTTCGATCGAGGCGTTGCCGGGCAGCCGCCGCGCCTCGTCGCCGGGGCGAAGGACAATGCCGCCAAAGAGATCGCTGCCGCCGGCAAAGAAAAAGGGGTCGGGAGTCTTTTGTGCGAAGCACCCTTCGACCCGTTCCGGTAAAAGACTCCCGACCCCTTTTTCTCCGCCGGCTAGCGGCCGCAAGGCGATCGCCGCCGGGGCGGGGCGAAAGCGGTTGTCGATCAATCCCCGGGCGGCGGCCGCGGCGTCGGCGAGCGAACTGCCCAGCGCGGCGCCAATCTGCGCCGTGAGCACCTCGATTTCGCCGCGGCGTCCCCGCGGCAGCGACCCATACGCCCGCTTCACTCGCCAAGGCGCCAGCCCGGCCAACGCGATTTGCGCCGCGAAGGCTTGCGGATCGGCCGCGCTGCCGATGGCCTCGGCGACGGCCTGGGAGAGGACCGCTTCGGCGGCGTCGTCGCCGTGTGCGTCGGCCGTCGCGGCAAGGACGACCTCCGGCCGCCAAAGGCGGATTTGCCGCACGAGATAAGCGGCCAAGTCCTCCAGGCCGCGGTCGTTGTGGAAGCGGTTCCAACCCTCGACGACCTGATCGCGGGAAAGGAACAGCCCCGGCTGCCGCAGGGGGAATTGCCAGGCGGCCTCGGCCCCGCACCCGCCCACGGACAACGCGGCTTCGTACAGCCGATCGGCCCAGTGGGCCTCTTCGCGCGGGGCGATCTCGACGTCGCCGCGGCCCACCAGATCGACGACGCTGCGATATCCTTCGTCGCCGGCCGCGCGGGCGAGCACTTCCCAGGGGACGTCGCCTTCGCGGCAGAAGAGGCCGAGCATCGCCGCGCGACCGCCGCCGGTGCGCTGGATCCGCCACGTCCGTCCGCCGTCGTCCGTGGCGAGGATGATTCCCATCGCCCCGACCGCCCAGCCGTGCTCGTCGTCGGCGAAGTTGATCGCGTCCAGCGGCAGTCGGGTGGGCGTGGGCGAAACGGTCCAAGTCTGGCCGCCGTCGGGCGTGTGCAGGATGCGGCTCCCCGGCGTCCCGGCCAGCCAGCACTTCGGCCCGCGCACGGCCAACGCGGCGAAGTCGAGCAATGCGGCCGTCTCGCGCGGGAAGGCGGCGGGCGGTGCGCGCCATTGTCCGCCCATGTCCGCGGTGAACCGCAGCAGCCCGCCATCGCCCGCCAGCCAGGCAAATCCCGGAGCGGCCAGTCGCAGTTGGCGGATCGATTGCAGTCCGACGTCGCCGGGGCGGGCGGAGTGGAAATCGCCGCGATCGAGGACGGCGAGTTGTCCGTTGCGGCCGGCCAACATGCCCGCCCGCTCGTCGCGAAAATCGCCGCAGAGCCAGCCGTCGCCGCGGCCGCCGCCCAAGGGCGTCCAGCTCCGTCCGCCGTCGCGAGTGAGAAAGGCGCCGGCGGGAAACATCGGCGAGGAGTTGCCCGCCGCCCAGCCGCGCTTGGCGTCGAAGAAGCGGACTTGCCGCAAGGCGGGGAGCAACAGCCGCGGGTCGCGATGCCAATGCCGCCCGCCGTCGCGCGTGGCCAGCACGACGCCGGAGGCTGGAGTGCAGATAGGGATGGAGAAACCGCCGGCGGCCCAGCCGATTTCGCCGTTGAGGAAGCAGACGCTGCGGAGCGGGCACTCGACGCCCGACTCTTGTGGCCGCCAGTTGCGGCCGCCGTCGTCGGTTTGCCAGACGGCGCCGCGGTCGCCGACGGCCCAGCCCCGCCGCGGATCGACGAACGAGACGTTGTGCAGCCAGGCGTCATTGCGCAGGGCCTCGGCGGCGGCGGAGTCGAAGGTCTCTGCCGGCCGATCGCGCGGCGCCGCCGGTGCGCTGGATTTTTCGTCGTGCGCCGCTGCGGCCTGGGCCGCCTCGCGCTCGATGCGAAAGACCTCGCGGCCTTGTTCCGCCAACGGGTCCGGGTCGGCGGCCGCGGCGAAGATTGCCATCGACAAAGTCAGAATGTAGGAGACGCTCGACACGACAGCTAGTCCCGGAGGGACGAAATCACACCTTCACCGCCCGATGCCGCAGGGCCGATTCCGTCTCTTTGCGGCAGAGCAAGACGGCGTCGCAGGCCAGCCGGGCATCCAAAATCGGCGAGGCCGCGCCGGCGCAGACGGCGCGGACCGCTTCGCTCAACTCGGCGACGAAGCCCGCAGATGGGTCGCTCGGGCCCAGCTTCGGCCGCAATGCCTTGCCGTTGTCGCCCAACACGGTCAACGGCGTGTGCGCGTCCAGGCCGCCGGCAATCGCCGCAAAATCGAAGAGCAACGTCGCCCGCTCGAGATAGATTTCAAAGGCGTGCGTAAACGGCCGGCCCTGCTGGGCGATCACTCCGCAGGCCGCGGTGACCACCAGGTCCGTGTCGTCGAAGACGAACTGCGTGCTAAAGCGTTCGAGCACTTCGCCGCGGACGCTGCCCACCGTCTGCACCTGCCGCGGCATGCCGCAGACAAGACGGATGAAATGGGCGTCGTGAACGTGCAGATCGAGCATCGGCCCGCCGAACTTCGCGGGATCGAAATAGCCGGGCATCCAGGCGGGCTCGGAAACGATCCGCTTGAAATGGCCGCCCAACAGCTTCCCGTACTTGCCGCCGACGATCGTTTGATAGGCGAAGCGATACTCGGGAAAGAAGGGCAAGACGTGGCCGATTTGCAGGATTCTTCCCGCCGCCGCGGCCGTCTGCGCCATCCGCTTCGCGTCCGCCGGGGTCAAGGCGATCGGCTTTTCGCAAAAGACGTGCTTGCCGGCGGCGAGGGCGGCGACGGCGGCGGCTGGGTGCTGGGCCGTGGGCAGACAAACATCGACCATGTCCACGTCGGCGTCGGCGAGAAGCTCGTCCAGTTCGGCGTACTGGGCGACTCCGGAAAGGTCCATCGCTGTGCCGCGGGGGCCGAAGTTTCCTTGGATTGTCCGCCAATCGCCGCCGCGGCGCTTCGGGTCGGTCTCGCAAATGGCCGCCACCTTGACGCCGCGGATTTTCTCGTAGGCCAAGTAATGGGTCATGCCCATGAAACCGATGCCGACAAGGCCGACGCGAATCATTTGCCGTTCTCCCAAGCGACTGGCCCGCGGGGGGCCGGCGGTATATAATCGGCGGCGAAGAAAACAGCCGCGGAGTGGGGCGAACAAGGGGCTCCCCCCGCAAAAATCCCGACGTTGCCCAAGATACCCGCCGTGCGGGCCGCTGTCAAACCCTGGAGGTTTCCATGTTGTCCCTTGCCGCTTGCTGTTGTTTTGCTTCGGCCGCCGCAGCGGCGTCCCCGATTCCAAAACTGGCCTTCGAGAAGTACACGTTGCCCAACGGGTTGGACGTCATCCTGTACGTTGACCATTCGGCGCCAATCGTCGGCGTTAACGTGTGGTATCACGCCGGCTCGAAGAACGAGCGGCCCGGCCGCACCGGCTTCGCCCACCTCTTCGAGCACATGATGTTTCAAGGCTCGCTGCACGTGAAGAACTATTTTCAGACATTGCAGACGGCCGGCGGCAAGCTGAACGGCTCGACGGCGATGGACCGGACGAACTATTGGGAGACCGTGCCGCCGAACTATCTCGAACTCGCCTTGTGGATGGAGGCGGACCGCATGGGATTCCTCCTCCCGGCGATGACGCAGCCGAAACTCGACAACCAGCGCGCCGTGGTGAAGAACGAGCGGCGGCAGAGCTACGAGAACCGCCCCTATGGCCTGGTCTACGAGACGATCCTCGCGGCAATGTATCCGCCGGACTATCCCTACAGTTGGCCGACCATCGGCGCGATGACCGACTTGAACAAGGCGTCGAAGGAGGACATCGCCGACTTCTTCCGCCGCTATTATCATCCCAGCAACGCCAGCCTGTGCATCGCCGGCGATTTTGATCCCGAGCAGGCGAAACAGTGGGTGGCGAAGTATTTCGGCGGCCTGCCGCCGGGACCGAAAGTCGTGCGGCCCAATCCGCCGACGCCGCGGTTGACGGAAGAAAAACGGATTGCGATGACCGACCGCGTGGGGCTCGCGCGGCTGTACATCGCCTGGCCGACCGTGGCGCAGTTCGCCGCCGGCGACGCCGCGCTGGACGTTCTGGCCCACGTGTTGGCCGGCGACAAAACCTCGCGGCTCTATCGCAGCCTCGTACACGACAAGCAAATCGCCCAGGACGTGCAGGCGATGCAGCAGAGCGAAGAGATTGCGGGCATGTTCCTCGTCGTGGCGACCGCGCGAAAGGGACATGCGCTGGCCGAGTTGGAAAAGGCCGTCGGCGAAGAGATCGACCGGCTGAAGAGCGCGCCGCCGACGGCCGAGGAGGTCGCCCGCGCGGTCAACGCCTTCGAGGCGCAGTTCGTCAAGTCGCTGGAGCCGATCGGCGAATTCAACGGCCGCGCCGACCAATTGAACCGCTACAACGTGATGACCGGCGATCCGGGCTACATGAGCAAGGATTTTGCGCGCTATCAGAAGGTCGATCCGCAGGCGGTCGAAGACGCGGCGAAGAAATATCTGGGGCCGGGGCGCGTGGTGGTGGAGGTGACGCCGGGGGCGGAACTGTCGATCCGGCCGGACGTTTTGGCCGAGGCGGCCGCCGCGCGGGAGGAAATGGCCAAAGAATTCCACGAGGCGGTGGCGCCGCCGACGGAGTTGCCAACGGCCGGGGCGACCGCGGGAAATAAGGAGGAACTGGACCGCTCCGTCATGCCCCAGCCCGCGGCGGCGGCGAAATTCCATCTGCCGCCGATCCATCGCGGACAACTCTCCAACGGCATGGAACTCCTCGTTGTCGAGAACCACGTCCTGCCGCTGGTGAATCTGAACCTCGTCTTTCGCGCCGGGCGGGCGGACGACCCGGGCGACCGGGACGACAAGCCGGGCCTGGCGGCGATGACCGCCGCGATGTGGGACGAAGGGACGAAGACACTTTCCTCGGAGGAGATCGCTGCCCGATTGGCCGGCATCGGCGCGAGCTTGTCGATTTCCGCCGATTGGGACACGACCTCCGCGCGGCTGTTCACTTTGAAGCGGCAACTCGGCCCGGCGCTGGAAATCTACGCCGACGTGCTCCGCAATCCGGCGTTTCCGCAAGCGGAATGGGAACGCCAACGCGCCGCCGCCCTGGGTCGGATGACGCAGATCCGCGACCAACCGCTCGCCCTGGCAAGCCTGGCGGTCAATGAAGAGATCTACAATTCGGGCTCCCCCTATGGTCATCCGGGTTTCGGCAGCCCCTACTCGTTGCGGAGAATGTCGCGCGAAGACATCGAAGGGTTTTATCGCGGTAAGATGCGTCCGGAAAAGGCCGGGCTGATCGCCGTCGGCGACGTGACGTTGGCGGAGTTGACGGCGCAATTGGAGAAGGCGTTGGGCGATTGGCGATCCGCCGAGGTCCGCGGCAGGTCTGATATTTCCGGGTTGGCGGCGCCAACGCGAACGACGCTCTATCTGATCGACAAGCCGGGCGCCCCGCAGTCGGTCATCTCCGTCGCCTTGCCGGGAACGATGCGGACCTCGCCCGACTATTTCCGCCTGCTGGTGATGAACAACGTCTTCGGCGGGCAATTCTCCAGCCGCTTGAACTTGAACCTTCGCGAGCGGAAGGGCTACACGTATGGGGCGAAGTCGATGTTCGAGTGGCGGGTGCGCGCGGATGGGTTTTGGGTGGCCACGGCGAGCGTGCAAACCGCCGCGACCGCGCCGGCCGTGGCCGAATTCCTCAAGGAGTTGGACGGCATGGTCGGCGGCGAGCCGATTACCGCCGCGGAAGTGGAGTTCTGCCGCCGGAACATCACCCGCGGCTATCCGAGCTTGTTCGAGACGCCGACGCAGGTGGCCGGCCAATTGGAAACGCTGTTCACCTACCGCCTGCCCGACGACTACTTCAACAGGTATCTGCCCGGGATCGACGCGGTCACGGTGGACGACGTGTCGGCCGTGGCGAAGAAATATCTTAAGGTTGGGGAGTTAGTGATTGTCGTGGTCGGCGACCGGTCGAAGATCGAGGCGGGGCTGCGGGAACTTCCCGTCGGCAAGGAGTTGAAGGTCCTCGAGTTCGACGCGAATTTTAACTTGGCGCCGGCGGGGCAATGAGGCATTGATGAAAAGGGGTTTCACGCAAAGACGCGAAGGCGCAAAGACGCAAAGGAAGAAAAGAAAGGGGAACGCCGATTTTCGCGAATTCGCGATCATGCCGGCGATCGGTGAGGAACAGGGGAAAACATTGTTTCTCCTTTCCCGCTTCCTTCGCGTCTTTGCGCCTCCGCGCCTTTGCGTGAGATGCCCGGCGAAGGCGCGAAGGCGCTGCGAATCGGCATTTTGCGGCGGTTCCGACCAACCCCGATCCTGTCCCACAGGGAGATGGGGACTGCTTGCACGTTCCCCCTGACGGAATGGAAGCGTCCGCAAAGAACATCGAAGTTCGCGGCGCGTTCGGTCGATAACAAGCCCAATTATCCCGTTGCCGCGGAAAATGCGACAATGCCGCGCAAATCGCTGCCAACGGCGTAAAAGCGTCGTTTTCTTCTTCGTTACAGCCTGTTGGGAAACGGTACGAGTATGATTACGAGCGCACCTGATTCTCTCCCGCGCGCGGAAAGGACTTGCAGCCTTGGAACGCTCGCTAACCGTTCTCTTGCCCGTTCAAGACGCCCAAGCCACGCTGGCGGAAACCGTGGAAGAGGTCCTTGAGGCGGCCGCCGACTTGACGGACCGCTTCGAGTTGCTGATTATCGACGACGGCTCAGCCGACGCCACCGGCGAGATTGCCCACGAATTGATGTGCCATTACCCCCAAATTCGGACGATTCGGCACAGCAGGCCGATGGGGCGCGACGCGGCGTTGCGTTCGGGGTTGGCGGAGAGCCGCGGCGAGATGGTCTTCGTTCGCGACGCCGACCGCGGGGCGATCAAACAACTCCATCAGGCGGCCCGCCCCGGACGCCCCAATTATCTCGCCCGCGTGAAGCAATTCAGCCTCGATCGCTAGGCGAGCGTCGGCTGGTTGTTAATCCCGGGTTCCCCTTCATCCCCCGGCCGGGCAATGTCGGAAATGCCTTTTTTTCCGGTCGCGCGGATTTTGCTTGCGAAGCGCTTGCCGCGAGGTTAGGATGAGCATGGAGGCCGTCCGACTCGGGCGCTTTTCTGGACGGCCTGCCGAAGGAACTTTTCGCCAGTGAGTCGCTTAATCAACGCGGCGCGGTGACCTGGACAACCGTCGTCGCCAATTGGGGAACGCCGGTCTCATGGCTGGTCGAGAGAAATCGAACATCTCTGTCGCTTTGTTCGCCTTTCTCGCTCCATCTCTGTGCGAGATGATCGACCGGGTGTGACCGTGGAAGGGACGTGCCATGAGCATTGTGGATTGTGCGAGTGGGGCGGGCGGTTCGCAAGATTTCAAACCTCCGGCGGCGAAACGGCCGCTGCACCGGCTCGCCTCCGTGCGCCGCTTGCAAGGCATCTCGCGGCGGACGGTCGCGCGGCGGATGAACGTCGACGTTGACATCATTCGCCGCGAGGAGGTTGAAACTGCGGACTTGCCGCTGAGCAGGCTCTACCAGTGGCAAGACGCGCTCGAAGTGCCAATCAGCGAACTGTTGGTCGATTCCGAGGATTCGCTCTCGCAGCCGCTGTTGAAGCGAGCCCAGTTGGTTCGCCTGATGAAGACGGCGCTGGCGATTCTCGAACAGGCGGAGCAGGAGCCGGTTCACTTGATGGCGCAGACGCTGATCGACCAGTTGATCGAGATGATGCCGGAGTTGCAAGGCGTCAGCCCGTGGCACGCGATCGGCAAGCGCCGTCGCCTGGACGAGTTGGGGGTGGCGGCGCAGCGGAGTCTTTCCGACGACGTGTTCGTCGATCTGAACGACTGATGCGATTCATAGGGACTGTCCCATTCGCGCGGCGCCGGGGACGCGCCGCGAAGTGGGACGGTCCCCTTCGGTTTCTTGGGGCCGCTGTGGAGTTGTGGGTGCACGGCGTACACGGGAGAAGCGCCCCGCCGTCTCGGCTGACGCCGCCGCTTGCGGTTTCGCGCGCGTCGCCGCGGGGCGTGATCTTCCGCGGCGCCTCGCGAAACCGCAAGCGACGAGCCGCGCCAGCAGCGGACGCATTTCCCCATCCGCCGGAAACAGAATCGCGGACGGCCGCTACGCCTTCCCCCCGATCCGCCGCAGGGGCGCGGCCAAAATCGCCGCCAAGTACGCCGCCGCGGCAAGGACGATGATGACCGGTCCGGTGGGCAGCTCAAAGCGATAGCTCACGCCCAGCCCCACGGCCACGAGCGCCGCGCAGAGGAGCGTCGCCAGGAGCATCATCTGCCAGAGTTGGCGGGCGAAGAAGCCGGCCACGGCCGCCGGCAGCGTCAGCAGCGCGACGACCATCACGATGCCCACCACGCGGACCAGCAGCACCACGGTCAAGGCGGTCAGGCAGAGCAGCAGCAGGTAATAGGCCGTTCACGCGCACGCCGCGGAGTTCGGCGAACTCCTGGTCGAAGCAGACGGCCTGGAACTTGTGGTAGAACGCCAGGCCCACGCCGGCCACCAGGGCGTCCAGCGCCGCAACCGCCCAGAGGTCGCGGCGGCGAGATCAAGAGGATGTCGCCGAAGAGGTAGCTCATCGGATCGGTGTAGCCGGGCGTCTTCGGCGAACAAGAGGATTCCCACCGCCATGCCCACCGCCCACAAGCGCCCCGATGACCGTGTCTTCGCGCTGATGGGCGTAGAGGCTGACCAGGCCGATGACCACCGCGGCGGCCAGCGCCGAGGCGACGGCGCCGTACATCGGATGACACCAGGTCCAGCCGCAGACGATTTGCAGGAACAGCCCCAGGCCGATGCCGCTCAGGACGCAATGGGAAATGGCCCCGCCGAGGTAGCTGATCCGCCGCGTCACCACGTAGGAGCCGATGATGCCCAGCGAGACGCTGGCCAGCGCCCCGGCCAGCAGGGCGTAGCGGAGGAACGGGATGTCGGGTCGGCCAGGGCCTCGAAGAATTCAACCATCGACGTGCTCCCGCGGCGACAGACGACGTCGCTGTGGCGGACCATGCGGACGTCGCCGCCGTAGATTTCGTGGATCAATTCGCCCGCTGACTTCGCTCGTCGGATGGACCACCGCCCGGCGATTCACGCAGACCACGCTCTCGACGAGGTTGGAGACGAATCCCAGGTCGTGGGAGACCACGACGACGGTCATCCGGCGGTTGATCTCCCGCAGGATTTCAAACAGCCGCGACTTCGGTCAGGGTGTCGACGTTGGCCGTCGGCTCGTCCAAGAGGAGCAGTTCCGGCTGGCAGCAGAGCGCCCGGGCGATGAGCGCCCGCTGGCGCTGGCCGCCGGAGAGCGCGGCGAAGCGGCGTCGGGCGAGGTTTTCCATGCCGACCTGGCGCCAGGGCCTCTGCGGCCGCGCGGCGGTCCGTCGCGGCTGTACCAGCCGAACCATCCCCGCAGCCCCGGCGCGCCCAGCCGGCCCATGAGCACGATGTCCATCACGGTGGCGGGGAACTGGGGATCGTGCTGCACGTACTGCGGCATGTAGCCCATGCGGAGCCGCGCCGCCCGCGGCGGCCCGCCAAACACCCGCACCTCGCCGCGGTCCGGCTGCAGGAGGCCGAGAATCAGCTTCAACAAGGTCGTCTTGCCGCCGCCGTTGGGGCCGACGATGCAGACCGATTGCCGCCGGGCGATGGACAAGTTCACGTCCTCCAACACCGGCGCGCCGTTGTAGGAAAAAGAGACGTCGCGGAATTCGATCGACCGGTTCTCTGTCATGGCGTCACCTCACGCCGGGAAGCGACTCTGCGGATCTTCGCCGCGATCTCGTCGAGGTTCTTTCCACGTCGGGCGCCAGCGAGTCGATCGGCGCCGCCGCGCCGCCGATCGCCTTGGCGACCACCGCCGCGGCGCGGACGTCGAACTGCGGCTGAAAGAAAATGACCTTCACGCCTTCCGCCCGGGCCTGCTTCACCAGCGCGCGAAGCCGCCGCGGCGTGGGCGGCTTCCCCTCGCTCTCCACCGACTTCTGCACCAGGCCGTAGGCGTCGGCGAAGTAGCCGAAGGCCGGATGGAAGACGTAGAACGTCTGCCCGCGATAGGGCGCCAACTCGCGGCGGAGCCGGGCGTCGAGCCGGTCCAAGTCCGCGTCCAGGGCCGCCAGCCGGCCGCGGAACTCGCCCGCCCGGCCGGGCAGCGCCTTGCCCAGGGCGGCGGCGACGTTGGCCGCCATGATCTTCAAATTCCGCGGCGAGAGCCAGACGTGCGGATCGGGCCCGCCCTCTTCTTCCTCTTCCAACTGCCGCCGGACGACGCCCCGCGCCGCATCGACGACGACGGTCCGCCCGCCGTGCGACTCGATCCGCCCAGCCAGTTCGCTCTCGAAGGGCATGCCGATCTTGAAGAAGAGCGCCGCCGTTCGACGGCCGTCGCTTGTCGCGGCGAGGGTTGGAAGAGGTGTGGATTCTGGCCCGGCTGCACGAGCACGCCGACCTCGACGCGCTGGCCGCCGATGCGTTGGACGAGCCACCCCAGCGGCGGCACGCCGGCGAAGACGCGCAGGGCCGCCGGGTTGGCCGCCTCATTGCCGTAGCGGCGCGCTGCAACCGCAGCAGGCGGCGAGGATCGCGACGGAGAGCCATCTTCGGCACAGGCGGGACTGTCCCCTTCGGCGGCGTCCCGCGGGTCGCACTCATGGCTCGCCTCGCCTTCGTTTCGCGTCGGCAGCCCCGCAGATCAAGATGCACCGCGTGGCAGTCGCCGCATTCGGCGAGCGAATGATTTTGGGCGAATCGCTCCCAGTGGCGGCGTTGGTCGGGGGTGAGGATGCCGGAGCCCTTGCACAGCGGGCAGGCGCTGTCCAGGGCGGCGAGGATCGCGGCGCGGATGAACTGGGAGCGGTTTTCCACGCCGCGCATGGCCCGCCGCAGGGCCGGATCGACCTTGAAGGTGATGATGTCTTGTTTCTTGGGTGCGGGCATGTAATACATTGTATTACTGCCGTCGCGGAAGGCAAGGCCCAAGAAAACAATCGTCGCCCGCCCTTACTGCCCCAGGGCTTCCGCCGGGTTCTCGATCGCCCCTTCGATCAGCACCGCCTTGCGGCCTTTGAACGCCCCAGGCTTGGCGCGAAACTTCGGAATCCCCTCGACGGAAACGATCAACGGACTGTGTACGTCCTTCTGCGTCGTGATCACGTCGCCGACGCGGAGGCCGATCAACTCGCCGGCCCCGATCCGCGTCTGCGCCAGCCGCACGTGCAACTGCACCAGCGAGCTGCAGACGGCGCGGCTGATCTGCTGGATCGTCTCCTGCGTCGCCTGCCGCCGGCCGTAGGCCACCCAACTGTTCGCCGACAACTGCCCGCCGATCCGCTCGATCGAATTGTAGGGAATGCAGAGGTTCATCATTCCCCGCAGGTCGCCGATGGTCAGCTCGAAGCTGATGACGACGACGACTTCGTTGGGCGGGACGATCTGCACGAGTTGCGGATTGCTCTCCACCTGGACGACTTCGAGCCTCAGTTCGAGGACGTTTTCCCAGGCGTGGCGGAGTTCTTCGAGAAAGAGCCCCGTGATGCGGGAGACGAGCCGCAGCTCGATTTCGGTCAACGGCCGGCGGGCCAGCGGTCCGCCCTCGCGGCCCCCGCCCAACATGCGGTCGATGATCGGATAGAGGATCGAGGGGTTGATGTCGAGGATGAGGTTGCCCTCCAGCGGCTCCGCCTTCAGGAGGTTGAAGCAGGTGGGGTTCTCCAGGCTGAAGACGAATTCGCTGTAGGTGAGTTGATCGACGCTGGTGAGCTTCACTTCGACGATCGAGCGGAGCAGGGCGGACAGGGCGGCGCCGAAGTTCCGCCCGAAACCCTCGTGCAGCGTTTGCAGCGCCCGCATCTGCTCCTTGCCGACGCGCTCCGGACGTTTGAAGTCGTAGGGGGTGATTTTTTCCCGCAGTCGCGGGCTGGGGGCCGCGGGACCGGAGCGGTCGGAGTGTTCGGGACGCTCGGCGGCGATTGCGGCTTCGCCCCCGCCGGACGACATCGCCGAGAGGAGATTTTCCACTTCCGCCTGAGAAAGCACTTCCGCGGTCATTTTTTCGACCTCCATGTCCGTGCCACGCAAGGCACAAGCGGGCGCCATGCCCACGCAAGCGTGGGCATGTTGCTACGTCCTCAACACTTCTCATGCCCACGCAAGCGCGGGCATGGCGCCAACCTGTCATCCTAAGTTTGGCGGAGCGTTTCGTTATCCTCTCACCTGCCCCGTTCCGTACACCACGTACTTGTAGCTGGTCAATTCCTCGATGCCGCAGGGTCCGCGGGCGTGGAACTTGTCGGTGCTGATGCCGATCTCCGCCCCCAGGCCGAACTCGCCCCCGTCGTTGAACCGCGTGCTGGCGTTGATCATCACCGCGGCAGATGTCCACGCGGGCGGCGAACTGCCGGGCGGCCTCCAGGTCGCGGGTGACGATCGCGTCGGTGTGCTGCGAGCCGTAATCGTTGATGTGCCGGATCGCCTCGTCCAGCGAATCGACCACCTTGCAGGAAATCACCGGGCCGAGATACTCGGCGCGATAGTCTTCCTCCGCGGCCGGCTTGGCCTCGGGCAGCGAGTGCCGCGGTGCGCTGGTCGCCGCGGATCTCGACGCCGCGGCGCAACAGCGCCTCGCCCAGCCGCGGCAACAGCGCCGCGGCCGCGTCGGCGTGCACCAGCAGCGACTCGGCGGCGTTGCAAACGCCCATCCGCTGGCACTTCGCGTTGATCACCAGCGTTCTCGGCCATGTCGGCGTCGGCCGAGCGGTCGAGGTAGACGTGGCAATTGCCGGCGAAGTGCTTGATGACCGGCATCTGCGCCTCTTCGCTCACGCGGCGGATGAGGCCCTCGCCGCCGCGGGGAATGGCGAGGTTGATGTACTCGGGCATGCGGAGCAGATGGCCGACGGCGGCGCGGTCGGGCGTGGCCACCAACTGCACGGCGTCGGGCGGCAGGCCCGTCTCGGCGGCCGCTTCCGCCAGGATCTTCGCGATCGCGGCGTTGGAGTGGGCGGCCTCCTTGCCGCCGCGAAGGATCACGGCGTTGCCGCTCTTGACGCAAATGGCCGCCGCGTCGGTGGTCACGTTCGGCCGCGACTCGTAGATGAAGAAGATCACCCCCAGCGGCACGCGGACCTTTTGCACCTCCAGTCCGTTGGGCCGGATCGACGAGGAGATCACCTCGCCGATCGGCTCCGGCAGGGCGGCCACTTCCTCCAGCGCCTTGGCCATGGCGGCGATCCGCGCGGGGGTGAGCCGCAGGCGGTCGATTTGCGCGTCGCCCAGTCCGTAGCCGGGCGCGGCCGCCAGGTCGAGGCGATTGGCTTCGGCCAGGGTCGCCGCGCGCTCGCCCAGCAAGCGCCGCGCAGCCGCGGAGCCACTGTTGTTTTCGTCCGCCGCTCGCCGTGGCCAGTTCGGCGGCGGCCGCTTTCGCCCGCCGGGCCAAGTCGAGGCAGTATTGTTGCAAGTCGTCCATTAGAAGAGCGCAGAGACACGGCGGGCGCCACTGCTGGCTTGTCCAGCAGTGTTTCCCACGGTGTCGGTTCGGCACTGCTGGACAAGCCAGCAGTGGCACCCAGGCGAAATCGAAGGGAATCCAAAGGAAGTATCCCCACAACGGGCTCGAAAGTCAACGGCGATTTCTCCCCGGAGGAGGTTCGCGGCCGTTGTTGTAAGGTGATGGGGGAAAAGGAGTTATGGCGTGGGTTGCGCGATCGGGCAGCCAGCATCCCCCTCTCCCTTCGGGAGAGGGTAGGGTGAGGGGAAGCGGGGCAAACGCCGGCTTCGCGAGATTGCTGCGCCTCGTCCCCATCGTCTCACATCCCGATTCCTTCCCAGGACCGGCGAAGCGGAATGGATGGCCCTGCGGCAGTTCCCCTCACCCTAACCCTCTCCCAGAGGGAGAGGGGACCGCTGTGAAGCGGTTGGCCATTCATCCTTCATCCTTCCGCCTTCCTCCTTTCAATGCACCCGCTGACCCGGCTTCGCGTCGCCGTCGGGAAAGAGGAGGTGGATTTCGTTTTCGCCGCCGGCGGCCACAACCATCCCTTCGCTGAGGCCGAACTTCATCTGCCGCGGGGCCAAATTGGCCGCGCAAATCACCAGCCGCCCGACCAGCTCCTCCGGCCGATACACGCTCTTGATGCCGGCGAAGACGTTTCGCCGATTCGCGCCGCCGAGGCTGAGCGTCAGCCGCAGGAGCTTTTTCGCCCCCGGCACGTCCTCTGCCGCAACCACCCGCGCCACGCGCAAATCGACCTTCGCGAATTCGTCGAAGTTGATCTCCGCGGCCAGCGGCTCGGCCAACAGCGGGGCATCGCTGTCGGCGGGAATCTCGGCCGCGGCGGGCGTTTCCGGCTCGGCGCTGGCGGCGATCATCGCCTCGACCTGCTTCCGCTCGACGCGTTGCATCAGGTGCTCGAACCGTCCGACCGGCGTGCCCGCGAGCGGCGTTTGCGACTGTTGCCAGCTATTGATTTCGTGCTGCAAGAGTTCGCCGACCTGCTCGGCCATCTTCGGCAGGACGGGGGCCAAATAGACCGCCAACTGGTAGAAAAGATTCAGTCCGATAGTGCAGATGTCCTGGAGCCGCTGCTCCTGGCCGGCGATCTTGTGGAAGGTCCAAGGGGCGTTGTCCTCGACGAACTTGTTCGCCCGCTCGCTGGCCGTCAGCACCAGCCGCATCGCGCGGGCGAAGTCGCCGGACTGGTAGGCGTCGGCGATCGCTTCGCCGTCGGCGGCCGCCTGGGCAAACAGCCCGCCGTCGTCGGGGTACGTCTCCGAGAGCCCGGTTGCATGGGCGAAGCGCGCCGTGCGGCTGGCGAGATTGACCACCTTGCCCACCATGTCGGCGTTGACCCTGGCGACGAACTCGTCGAGATTCAGATCGAGATCGTTGACCCGCCCGGTGAGCTTCGAGGCGTAGTAATACCGCAGATACGCCGGGTCGAGATGATCGAGGTAGATCGCCGCGGGGACGAACGTCCCTTTCGTCTTCGACATCTTCTGGCCGTTGACGGTGAGGAAGCCGTGGATGTGAATCTTCGCCGGCAGATTGAAGCCGGCGGTCTTCAACATCGCCGGCCAAAAAAGCGTGTGGAAATAAGTGATGTCCTTGCCGATGAAGTGGTGGATCTCGGTGGCCGGGCTTCGCCACCAGTCGTCGAATCGCTCGCCGTTTGCGTCGCACCACTGCCGCGTTGAGGCGAGATAGCCGATCGGGGCGTCGAACCAGACGTACCAGTAATTGCCCGGACTGTCCGGAATCTCGAAGCCGAAATACGGCGCGGGCCGAGAGATGTCCCAATCGTGCAGCGGCTCGTTGAGGAAGTGGCCCTTCAGGTAGTTGGCCACTTCGGTCTGCAACGCCCCGCCGTCCACCCACGCATCGAGGAAGCCGCGAAGCTTTTCGATGTTGACGAAGAGGTGCCGGGCAGTGCGGACCTCCGGCTTCGCCCCGGAAAGCGTGCTGATCGGGTCGATCAGGTCGGCCGGATCGTAGTGCGCGGCGCACTTGTCGCAACTGTCGCCGTACTGATCGGGCGACTTGCACTTCGGACAAGTCCCCTTGACGAAGCGGTCGGCGAGGAACGTGCCCGCGGTCGGATCGTAAAGCTGCGTCACTTCCTTTTCGCTGACCAGTCCGTCGCGGCGCAGGGCGGCCCAGATTTCTTTGCAATACCCGCGGTTCTCCGCGCTGTTCGTGCTGCCGTAGTTGTCGAAGTGGATCTGGAAGCGGGCGAAGTCGTCGAGATGGGCCTTTTGCATCGCGGCGATCAGCTCCTCCTCGCCGAGGCCCGCTTGCCGGGCGCGGATCATGATCGCCGTGCCGTGCGTGTCGTCTGCACATACGTAGACGCAGCGGTTCCCCCGCAGCTTCTGAAACCGCACCCAAATGTCGGTCTGAAGGTATTCGACCAGGTGGCCGATGTGGATCGGGCCGTTGGCGTAGGGCAACGCACTGGTGACGAGGATTTTCTTGTCGGGCATGTGAAAACGCCGCTTTTCCGAGGTCGGGGTGCAAAACGATTATTTTAGCAAATTGGCGAAGCGACGAGGAGTGGCCTGGGCGGCGTTTGCCGAAGACGCGTGCAACAACGAGGAATTTATGGTTGCCGCTCGCGTCGGCGGAATTGGGCTGGCGTCTGGCCCAACGCCAAGCGGAAACGCCGCGACAGGTAGGGGAGGCAACGGAAACCGGAGAGGACCGCGATGCGCTTCATCGGCAGGTCGGTCCCGACGAGAAGCTGTTTGGCGCGCTCGAGCCGGGACTGCGCTCGATTTCGGTGCGGATGGAGCGTCTCATGACTGCCTTGAATCGCCGTGTCGCCGTTGCCCGCGACATCCCCGCCGCCGCCGCCGCGTCGTTGATGCCGATGCCCTCCGTCGCATGGTCGCGGATGAACCGCGCCGCCGCGGCCACCTCGGCGTCGTCGATGGCCAGCGTGTCGCTGGAGCCGCGGGCGACGACGCCTTCGGGCTCGATGACAAAGCGGAGTTGGGGCGGGCTCTTGCCCTGCATCAGTTTCTCCAACAGCGCCGCGGCGCGATAACCCATCTCGCCGCGTGCGCCCTGCTCGACGCTGCTCAGCGGCGGATTGGTCAATTCGCAGATCATTTCGTCGTTGTCCACGCCCACCAGGGCGACATCCTCCGGCAAGCGCAAAGACAGCCTGCGGCAGGCCTCGAGGACGTGGCGTGCGCGAAGATCGTTGCAGGCCATCATTCCCACGGGCTTCTCCAGCGCGCGGAGCCAGGCCAACAGTTCGCTTTGCAGTTCCCGCCAGCGACGCGCCGTCCTCTGCCGCCCGGCGTACGTCGCACAGGGGCAGCCGGCCTGGCGGGCGAACTGCCGGAACGCCCGCCCTCGTTCATCCGACCAGCGATTGATCCGCGTGCGCGGATAGCCGCAAAACGCCAGGCGGCGAAAGCCGCGCTCGAGGAGATGTTCGGCGGCCAGCCGGGCAATCGCCTCGTTGTCCGTGGCGAAATAGGGGATCCCCGACGCCGGATTGTGCCAGCCATAGCCGCCGCCCATGCCGACCACCGGCGCCCGCGCCGCGCAGGGCCGCCGCCACGCGGCGATCGTCGAAGTTGGCGATGATCCCTTGCCCTTGCCAGGAAAGAAGATCCGGCAATTTCTCCAGCGGGTCCTCCTCGACGTAAAGGCTCCAGTTGCCCACCTCTTTGACGAACGCCGCCACGCCGGCAAGAATCTTCCGGTCGTACGGCCGGGCGGCGTTGACGATCACGGCCACATGGCGGGTTCGCGTCGCTTTGCGCATGCGGCTCCCCTGAGGCGGCAAACTCCCTCTCCTCATCGGACTTTGCTCTTTGTCGGGGGGGGGTGGCGGGAAGAAGACCTCAATATGCTTCCAATATACCAGCGCCGGCAATTATACTATTGGATAAAAGTATTATACTATTGGCTCACGGGGCGGCCAGCGGCGAGCGTTCGCGCCCGGACGGGGACGGCGTTTTTCGCCAAGAAAAGCGATTGCCTCGCCCCCCGAGCCGAAACCATGGACCGCTGCCGTGCAAACGCTTGCGTCGCGGCGAAGCTTGACGCGGCGGTCCGGGGCGATATAGACTCAAGAGTGTGTGTCCAGCCCACCCCTACCCCGCCCTTCCTGGAGTCCCACCGATGAAGTCCGCCGACCAGTTCAATCGCCGCCAGGCGCTCGCCGCCGGCGCGGCCGCCGCCGCCATAACCATTGTGCCCCGCCACGTGTTGGGGGGGGCCGGCCATACGCCGCCCAGCGAAAAGCTGAACATCGCCGGCATTGGCGTCGGCAACATGGGCACGGGAGACATTCACAACGTCTCCGGCGAGAACATCGTCGCCTTGTGCGACGTGGACCAAAATGCCCTGGCCAGGAACGCGGCGATGTATCCCAAGGCGAAACTGCACGCCGACTATCGCAAGATGCTGGAAAGCCAGAAAAACATCGACGCGGTGGTGATCGCCACGCCGGACCACCTGCACGCCGTCGTCTCGATGATGGCGCTGAAGTTGGGCAAGCACGTGCATTGCCAGAAGCCGTTGACGCACTCGGTCTATGAAGCCCGCGCGATCGGCAAGGCGGCGAAAGAGGCGAACGTGGCGACGCAGATGGGCAACCAGGGCCAGGCGAGCGAAGAGCATCGGCTGATGGCCGAGTTCGTCTGGGCGGGGGCCATCGGCGCGGTCCGCGAGGTGCACGCCGGCTCGAACCGCTATCCGCCGATTTCGCCGCGCGGCATCCCGCGGCCCAAGGACACCCCGCCGACGCCGGCGACTTTGAACTGGGACCTTTGGGTGGGGCCGTCGCCGATGCGGCCCTACAATCCCGCCTACCATCCGTTCTCCTGGCGCGGCTGGTGGGATTTTGGCTCCGGCGTTTTGGGCGACATCGCCTGCCACGAGTTGTCGCCGGTGTTCAAGGCGTTGAAGCTGCACGATCGCCATCCCGACTCGATCGAGGCGTGCTCGTCGAACCACCAATGCCCGCCGGAAGTCCGCCGCGAGTCTGCGCCCGTGTCGTCGATCACTCGCTGGCACTTCCCCGCCCAGGGCGACGCCGGCGAGTTGCTGATCACCTGGTGGGACGGCGGCCTGAAGCCGAAGCGGCCGGAGGAGCTCGAGCCCGGGCGGGTGTTCGCCGAAGACGACTTTATGATGCTCGTCGGCGACAAGGGGAAGATGATTCGCCATCGGCTGATTCCCGACGCGCGGATGCGGGAGTTCGGCAAGCCGCCGCGGGTGTTGCCGCGCTCGCCGGGCCATTACGTGGAGTGGATCAACGCCTGCAAGGGCGGCGCGCCCGGCGGTTCGAATTTCGTCGATCATGCCGCGCATCTGGCCGAGATCGTGCAGTTGGGCAACATCGCCCTGCGCACGAAGGAGAAGCTCTACTGGGACGCGGCGAACTTGAAGTTCACCAACTCCGACGCCGCCAACGCCCTCGTTTGCCCGCCGTATCGGGAAGGCTGGAGCCTCTAAATAGACTTTCGTGATTCCCGGAGGTCGCAAAGTCCGCCGCCACCCTTTGGGAGGCGGCTCCAGGCAGGCGCCGATCTCCTGAAATTAGGAAACCCTGTTTAGAGCGGCGCCCGCTGCGTCCCGCTTCCCCTTCGCAGCGGCGGCGATTATTCGCCTTCCGGAGAAATTCCCTGTTTCCGCCACGCGCTCGGCGACATGCCCGTCTTTTGCTTGAAGGCTTTGGAAAAGTGAAAGGGGCTCTCAAAAGCCAAGGCGGCGGCAATCTCCTTGACGGGCATCGTCGTCCCACGAAGCATTTGCTTCGCCCGTTCCATCCGCAGTTGCAGATGGTATTGATACGGCGACAAGCCCGTGTCTTCTTTGAAGGCGCGGTAGAAGCGGGTGGCGCCGAGTCCGAGGGAACCGGCTAGTTTTTCGATCGTGGGAAGCGCGTCGCCTTGGGCTTCCAAGAGCCATTTCGCCCGGCAGACCACCTCGTGCAAGCCGCTGCCCGTTCCCTGGGCGCGGACCGCGCCAAGCGCCGCGGCCAAAATCTCCACGACCGTGGCGGCCAGCAGTTGTTCAAACCCCACCGGTTCCGCGTGCAGCCGGTCCAGCAAGGTCAAGTAGCCGCGGAGGATCAGGTTGTCCAGCCCCGTCTTGAGAACGGGTTCTTCGGGAGAAAAGAACCCTTGCTGGATCAAACGTTCGATGTACTCGCCGTTGAAGCTGACCCAGTACTCGTCCCAGCCAACGTTGGGGATCGGGCGATACCGATGCCACACGCCGGGAAATAAAAGAACCACGCTGCCCGCGGGGACCATCTTGCGGCCGCTGCGCTTCGATTCAAACTCCCCTTCTCCGCGCGTAACGTGGAGGGCCTGGTATTCCGACAACACGCGTCCCTTGCTCCAGGAGAAGGCAAATCCGTGCGGGTGGCCCCCCTTCGGATAGCGGTCGCCCGGCCCCACCGATTCGAATCCGCCGGCGCGGACATAGAGCCCCCAACGCTGTTCCCGTTCGCTGACCGGCAGGTAGCGAAAAAAATCTTTTGGCTTATCCCGCATCCTCGCGTTCCCAAAATTGGCCCGCTCCGCGACAGTCCCCCCCCGTAGATTAGCAGGATATGACATGCCGCGTCAAACAGATTACCCAATAATCTATTTTAAGCAAGGATTGATGGCGAAAGAGGGGAGACCGGGAAGTGTGTAGAAATTGACATGAAGTTGTAGGATTTTATATTCCATTGTTTGTAGCTTCCGATTAGGCTAAATGAATCGGGCAGTCCGATTGCAGGGACATGGGGGATTATTCCGGCAAACAGGCCGCGGCGAAGCAAACGAGAGACGCCAGAGGGTATACGCATGGAAAACCCGCCTGTCGCCCCGCGCCGGACTGCACGTGGTTTATGAAATCGCTGTGACACATCTTTTCTTTCGGGGGGAAACGCCATGTCTTCTAAGTCCGCTCTGTCGCTGGTTGCTTGCGGTCTTGCCGCGGCAATGATGGTTTCGATCCTCGCTTCGCCCGCCCACGCCGACTGCGTCCTCGATTGGAGTTTCAACGGCAATACCAACGACTCAATCAACGGATACAATGGCACGTTCTACGGGGGCACGGCGACCTATGGCGCCGGCCCCCTTGGCGTCGGGCAGTGCATCAACCTTACCAGCGCCGAGTGTGTCTACAATTATTCCACCACGATGAACAACCTCCCGCTGGCCGGAACCTCCCCGTGGACAGAGAACATTTGGCTCGACCTGCCTTCTGGCAATATTGGAGGCGGCTACTATACCTGGATGGACGGGTTCGCTTCCAGTGCAGGAAACTCCGGCTATTACAGCGCTCGGGTGATGGCCTCCTACGGCAACGACATATACTTTTGGGCATCTGCCGCCGACCGTGCGACCAGCGTTGCGTACCTCACCGACAGCGCTTGGCACATGTACACGTTCACCTATAGCGGCGGCGCCACCGGCACGCTCGACATTTACCTCGACGGCTCGTTTCAGGCGACCGCGACCGACAGCCTCGGCCAGGCCGTATCTTGCCTCCAAGTCGGCGCCGCTGGGTCGATTTGGGGTACGCACTGGTCCGGGAGCGCCGCCGATTACACCGTCTGGAACAACTGCCTCACCGCCGGCCAGGTGGGCTACTTGGCCTCGAACCCCGCGGCGACGACAACCCCGACAGCCGCTATTAACGGCCTTCAATGGACGGGCGCGGTCAACGGCGACTGGAGCACGAATCCCTCGTCCCTGAATTGGAGCGCCACGGCCGGCGGCGCGCCTTCGCTGAGCTACAGCGACAACCAGAGCGTCTTGCTCGACGACAGCGGCAGCGCGAACACGACGATCAGCGTTTCCGCCGCCAACGTCGCCCCCGCCAGCGTAACGTTCAACAACAACGCCTACAACTATAAGCTGACCGGGGCCTACGGCATCACCGGGACCGCAACCCTGACGCTCAACGGCAGCGGCATGGTGACCCTCTCCAACAGCAACACCTACAGCGGCGCGACGACGATCAATGCCGGCACGTTGGTGATCGGCGCAGCCGCGGGGGCCTCGCCCAACAGCACGTTCACGCTCAATGCCAACAACGGCTTGGCCTTCGGCACGGGCGTCACTTCCGGCACGCTCGGCGGCCTGGCCGGCAGCGGCAACCTCGCCTTGACAAGCAGCGACAGCCTGAACGTCGCCTTGGCTGTCGGCGCCAACGGCCAGAACGCGACCTACACCGGCATCCTCAGCGGCGGCGGCAGCCTGGTGAAGATCGGTACGGGGGTGCAATCCCTCGGCGGACTCAACACCTACAGCGGCGCGACAACCGTCGCCAACGGCACGCTGCGGTTGCTCACCCCGTCGCTCCTCGTCAACGGCAACTTTGCCGCCCCGGCCCTCGCGGCCACCACCCAGCTCTATTACTCCGCGATGAGTTCTGCCCAGCAGCAGAGCCTCGTTTGGGTTGGCGCGGGCGACGCCTCCTTGGAAAACCAGTTCGTCGGCACAGTGGGATGGACCGTTCCGCCCGGCGGCGGCCAGGCGATGCAGATTCAGGATCTTGGCTCCGTCACGCAAGTCGTCAACGTCCCCGCCGCCGGGAACTATCAACTCACGTGGGGCGCCGAGGGAGCAACGGGCAGTGGCATCTACAAAAACACGCTTGAGGTGCTTTTGGACAGCACCCAGGTCGGCGGCGCCTTCATTGCGCCGGCCTCGACCTGGACGAGTTACGACTACTCGATGTATATGACGGCCGGGACCCACACGATCGAGTTCGAGGGGACGGCCGCCAACACAGCGGCGCTAACGGCGCTGGCCAACGTCGCCCTGACCGGCAGCGGCGGCCCGCTCCCGACGGGCGCCGTCGTGACGGTGGCGGGACAAACATCCACCGGCGGGCCCGCTGGAATCCTCAACCTCGCGGGCCTCAACCAGACCGTGGCCGGCCTCACCGGCGGCGGCACGTCCGGCAGCGGAACGACCTTCGGAACCGTTACCAACAACGGTACGAGCGGTTCCGTTCTGACCGTCACGGGCGCGAGCCAGTTCGACGGCGTGCTTGCCGACGGAACGAGCAAGCTGGGCCTGACTGTCAGCGGCAGCCTGATGCTCACCGGCCCGAACACCTACACCGGTCCGACGACGGTCAACGCCGGCACGCTGGCCGTCAACGGCTCGCTGGCTGCCGCCGGCAGCGTCTGGGTCAGCAATGCGACGCTCACCGGTACGGGCTCCGTGGGCAGCGTGCTTGTCAATGGCGGCGGGACCTTGGCCGTCGGCAACGGCGTGAACACCATGTCCGCGGCCGCCTTGACGCTGACCTCGACCGCGACCAGCTTCCTCAACATCTACACGGCCGCCGGATACAATCCCCTGGCCGTCAGCGGCGCGGTGACCCTGCCCGGGAGCGGCGTGACGCTCGACTTGACCGGCGGCAGCCTGGCCCTGGGCACGTACCACCTGATGAGCTACGGAAGCATCAGCGGCCTGGTCCCCAGCACCTTCACGATCGCGAATTCGCCCCCGCCCGGCGAAATCTTTGCGGTTCAGACCGACCCGGGCAATTACCTCGACCTGTTGATCTCCGGGGGCGTGATCAACGGGGTCTGGGCGACCAACGGCCCCGGGACGTGGGGCGGCACGGCGAACTGGACGGCGGGCGGCGTGCCGGGAAGCGGCCTAGACACGGCCGTCTTCGGCGCGGTGCTGACTAGCGGCACGGCGGCCGTGACCCTTGACAGCAGCCGCAGCCTCAGCAGCCTCGGCTTTAGCACCACTGGGGGCAATAGCTACGTAATCACCCCGTCGGGCGCGAGCACGTTGACGTTGGCCAACACGCTCACCAGCACGGCGACGCTGAGCAACAGCGGCGGCAACCACACGATCAATGCGCCCATCATCCTGGGCAGCAACTTGAGCGTGACCGCGACGACCGGCAGTGTACTGGCGATCGGCGGGCCGATCAGCGAGACCGGCGGCAGCCAGACGCTTAGCCTCGGCGGCGGCGGCCTCCTCGCCCTTTCGGGCAACAACACCTACAGCGGCAGCACGGCCGTCAACGCCGGCACGTTGCAGATCGGCGGCGCGGGCGTCCTTGGCGGCGGCAATTATGCGGGCGCGATCTCCGTCGCCAGCAGCGCCGCAATGGTCGCCAACACCACCAGCAGTCAAACGTTTTCCGGCGGGATCATCGACAACGGCGCCATCGTGGTGAACTCCAGCGGCAATCAAACGTTTTCTTATATTAGCGGCGGCACCGGCTCCTTTACCCAGGAGGGCTCGGGCACGGTGTTCCTTAACGGCATCTACAGCTTGGCGACCGGCGGCAGCACGACCGTCAGCGGCGGCATGTTGGTGGCCAACACCATTCTCGGCCAATCGAGCGTCCTGGTGACAAGCGGCGGCACGCTGGTGGCCAACACCGACGCCTTTTCCACTTATGTCCCGTTGCTCACCCTTCAAGGCGGTTTGGTCACCACCGGGACCAACGGCAGCTACCACACGACCGTGCCGAACATCGTCTTCAACGGCGGCGGCACGATTGCCTCGGGCGCGGGGAACACCGGGGACAGTTACGGCAACTACAATCAGTACGGAGGCCTGGTCGGCGTGACCAACCCCGGCGCGACGACCGCCATCATCAGCGCCGGCACGTTTAATCTTTACCAATCTACGACCTTTAACGTCGCCCGCGGCACGAGCCCCTCGGACCTCACCGTTTCCGGCGCGATTAATGGCTTCAACGGTTACGGCAACTATAGCGGTCTCACCTTGACCGGCGGGGGCATCATGACGCTGACCGGCAACAACACTTACGCCGGTTCGACGACGATCTCCGCCGGCACGTTGGTGATCGGCGCGGCCGCGGGGGCCTCGCCCAACAGCACGTTCGCGATCGATGCCAACAACGGCCTGGCCTTCGGCACTGGCGTCACTTCCGGCACGCTCGGCGGCTTGGCCGGCCCGGGCAACCTCGCCTTGACCAGCAGCGACAGTCAGAACGTCGCCTTGACTGTCGGCGCCAACAACCAGAACACAACCTACAGCGGCGTCCTCAGCGGCGGCGGCAGCCTGACGATGGCGGGGACCGGATTGCTCGTCCTTTCCGGCAGCAACACCTACAGCGGCAACACGGCGGTCAACTCCGGCACGCTGCAGATCGGCAACGGCACGAGCGGCGAGGCCCTTGCCAGCAACAGCGTCAGCGTCAGCGGCGGGGCCGCCTTGGCCTTCAACCACGCCGACACGCTCGCCTACTCCGGAGCGATCAGCGGAAACGGCGCAGTGGTGAAGAGCGGGACCGGCTTGTTGAGCCTCTCGGGCAACAACGTTTATGCCGGCGCGACGACGATCAATTCCGGAACGTTGGCGATCGGCGCTTCCGCGGCCGCCTCGCCCAGCAGCACGTTCACGATCAATGTCAACAACGGCCTGGCCTTCGGCAACGGCGTCACTTCCGGCACGCTCGGCGGCCTGGCCGGCAACGGCAATCTCGCCTTGACCAGCAGCGACAGCCAGAACGTCGCCCTGGTCGTCGGCGGCAACGGCCAGAACGCAGCCTACAACGGCGTTCTCAGCGGCGGCGGCAGCCTGACGAAGATCGGGACGGGGGTGCAATCCCTCGGCGGACTCAACACCTACGGCGGCGCGACAACCGTCGCCAACGGCACGCTGCGGTTGCTCACCCCGTCGCTCCTCGCCAACGGCAACTTTGCCGCCCCGGCCCTCGCGGCCACCACCCAGCTCTATTACTCCGCGATGAGTTCTGCCCAGCAGCAGAGCCTCGTTTGGGTTGGCGCGGGCGACGCCTCCTTGGAAAACCAGTTCGTCGGCACAGTGGGATGGACCGTTCCGCCCGGCGGCGGCCAGGCGATGCAGATTCAGGATCTCGGCTCCGTCACGCAAGTCGTCAACGTCCCCGCCGCCGGGAACTATCAACTCACGTGGGGCGCCGAGGGAGCAACGGGCAGTGGCATCTACAAAAACACGCTTGAGGTGCTTTTGGACAACAGCCAGGTCGGCGGCGCCTTCATTGCGCCGGCCTCGACCTGGACGAGCTACGACTACTCGATGTATATGACGGCCGGGACCCACACGATCGAGTTCGCGGGGCAGGCCGAAAACACAGCGGCGCTAACGGCGCTGGCCAACGTCGTCCTGACCGGCAGCGGCGGCCCGCTCCCGACGGGCGCCGTCGTGACGGTGGCGGGACAAACATCCACCGGCGGGCCGTCCGGAATCCTCGACCTCGCGGGCCTCAACCAGACCGTGGCCGGCCTCAGCGGCGGCGGTACGGCCGGCAGCGGGACGACCTTCGGAACCGTCACCAACAGCGGCTCGAACGATTCCGTTCTGACCGTCACAGGCGCGAGCGAATTCGACGGCGTGCTCGCCGACGGAGCGACCAACAAGCTGGGCCTGACCGTCAGCGGCAGCCTGACGCTCGCCGGCCCGAACACGAACACCGGTCCGACGACGATCAACGGCGGGACGCTCCAGATCGGCAACGGCGGCAGCGGCGAGGCCCTGGCCAGCCCGACGATCAGCAACAGCGGCCTGCTGGTCTTCAACCACGCCGACGCGCTGACCTACGCCGGCGCGATCAGCGGGCCCGGCTCGCTGACCAAGGCCGGCCCGGGCGTCCTGACCCTGGCCGCCAACAACACCTACGGCGGCCTGACGACGGTCTCCGGCGGCGTCCTGTCCGTGACCGGCACGCTCAACAACTCCGGCGGGGTAAGCGTCAACAGCGGCGTGCTCAGCGGCAACGGCAGCATCACCGGCCCCGGGTATGTGTACGTCTTCTCCGGGGGCACGCTGGCTCCGGGCAATATCGCCGGCGCCGGGACCCTCAACGTCACCAACTTGGTGCTCGGAAACCAAGCTGTGCTGAACTATACGCTCGGCGCGAGCGCGGCGGCAACGCCTTCGTCAACTGCCAAACCCTTGCCTTCCTGCCCCCAGTCTTGTCCCCCGCAAACGTGACGCTGAACATCCTCGACAGCTCCTTGAGCACGGGGACCTACGCCCTATTCAGCTACACGGCGGGGGTAACCGGCCTGACTTCGACCACCTTCGCCATCGGCACGGCGCCGGCGTCCGTGGCGGGCGACAACTTCACCTTCAACGACACCGGCAGCGTTCTCGACCTGATCATCTCGCCATCCGGCAGTCAGACCATCAATGGGATGTGGGCGACCAACGGCAGCGGGACGTGGAGCACGTCGGGCAACTGGAGCGGCGGCGTGCCCGGCAGCGGCCAAGACACGGCCGTCTTCGGCACGGCCCTGACCAGCGGCACGGCGACCGTGACCCTCGACGGCAGCCGCAGCCTTGCAAGCCTCGGCTTCAGCACCACGGGGGGCAATAGTTATGTAATCGCCGCGTCGGGTGCGAGCACGTTGACCTTGGCCAACACGCTCACCAGCACGGCGGCGCTGAGCAACAGCGGCGGCAACCACACGATCAACGCGCCGATTGTCCTGGGCAGCAACTTGAGCGTCAGTGCCACGACGGGCAGCGCATTGACCATCGCCGGGGGCATCAGCGAAAGCAGCACAGGTACATCCGTGAGCGTAAGCGGCGGCGGCGATTTGATCCTCAGCGGCACGGACACGTACACCGGCGGCACGAACGTCAGCGCCGCGACGCTCGCGATCACTTCCGCCAGCGCATTATCCAGCACGGGCGTGGTGACGCTCAGCGGCGGCGGGCGGCTCGGTGTTGGGGAGCGGCTCGGGCATTGGGGCGCTGCTTGGGGCCTCGGCGCCGATCGGCTCGGGCGCGGTGGCCCTGAGCGCGGCGGCTTCAGTTCCGGCGACGCTCGCGCCGATAGGAAACAGTTTTGAGAACATGGCGACGCTCGGCGGCGCTCCCTCACTGTCGCAAGGCGGTGGGGGAAGCGCCGTCGGCGGTTCCGCCGCGGCCGCTCCCGTGCCGGAGCCGACTTCGCTTGCCCTGGCGGCAGTCGCGATCATTGCCCTGGCTGTGTGGCGGCGAGGGAAGTCGCTGGGAACGAGAAGTTATTGATTCCGTTGTTCATTGTGGAACACTTCGATGCGTTCGGCCCCGGGAAACCGGGCTCCCGTTGGTCGCGATTGCTCCACAAGCAGTGCCGGCCTCAATAAGGCGCCCTTCTTTACCAGCTCGGCGGCTGGCACGAACTCCGCCGGATTTGCGGCGCGGAGATGTTCAACCTCTGGAAACCGCTCCTCCCGGCCGGCGTCGAGGGGACGTGGGCCCCTGTGCTGGCGGCGATCCTCGGCGCCTACCTGTATTTCCGCGGATAGCGCGGCAGGCGGTTCACGTCCCGGGAGAAGAAGGCGGCGGCTGCTCCGCCCAGGCTTCGAGCATTTGGAATTGGCGGTCGAAGCGGTGCTCGACGACGCCCAAGGGGCTCTTGAAGAAACTGGCGAGGAACCGCAACAGGCCCGTCTCGCCGCGACGCCGCGCCAACTCGACGAACCGCACGAGATCCAAGACCAAGGGCGCGGCAAGAATCGAATCGCAGCCCTGCCAGATGAACTGCATCGTCATCGGCGTGCCGAGAAAGCCGGTGAAATGGATGTGGTCCCAGGCGGTCTTCCAATCGCCCAGGCTCTCGATGTACTCGATCGAGACCAGGGTTTGCGGGCGGTAGCCGAGGACGTCGGCGAGGATGTGGTCCTTGCTGGCGATTTTCGCTTGCTTGTTGGCCGGATCGTCGAGCACGCGGCCGTCCATGTTGCCGAAAATGTTGTGGCCGACCCAACTCATCACCTGAAGGTTTCGCCGGGCGAACATCGGCGCCAAAACGCTCTTCAGCAGCGTCTCGCCGGTCTTGCCGTCGCAGCCGGCGTGGCGGGCGCCGCGGAGCCGCGCCAATTCGTCGATCGCCGGCGGGGCGGAGCCCAACGAGGGCGTGAAGTTGATGTACGAACAGCCCAAGTCCAAGGCCGCGATTGCGTAGAGCGAACTGGCCGGCAGCGGACACGAAGGCTCGGCCAACGTCGCCTCCAACGCGGCCCACGCCGAGGGCAAGCGGTCCGCATCGACCAGCGGCTCGGTCGAGGCCGCGTTGACCACGACGACGTGCTCCAGGTTGTTCGCGCGGCGAAAATCGGCGATGTCCTCCCGCAGCCGGGCGACCGTCCGTCGCGGCGACTCCCCTTGCGGGAGGTCCAGATCGGCAAGTTTCGCGATGGTCGCGCCGACGTTTCGCAGCGTGCCGGGGCGAATGCGGCGGTCGATCCGCTCCAGTTCCGGCCGGCAGCGCTCGATCAACTCGGGGCGGACCGCGCGCATTTCCGCGGCCAGCCGCCCAGCCTCGTCGGCCAGACGCACGCCGCGGATTTCATGCCCGCCGACGACAAAGCGGTCCCAAGCGGCCAGATCGAGATGTTGAAACTGCGGCAGCCGGCTGACGAGTCCGGCGTCGCCGATCGACGCTTGCTGCAAGGCGCAGAGGCCGACGGCGGCCGTGGCGGCGACGCCGCCTCTTGCCCCAATCAGCCACAGGCCGATCCGCGGTTGCGTCATCGTGTTGTTGGCCGCCTCATTCCTCGCCGATCTCCGCCATGACCTCGTCGGGGATGTTGAAGTTCGAGGCGACGCTCTGCACGTCGTCGTGGTCGTCCAAGCGTTCGAGCAGCTTGAGCACCTTGCGGGCGTTCTCGGCGTCGAGGTCCACGGTGTTCTTCGGCAAGCGGGCGATTTGGCTGCTCTCGATGGGCGCGCCGGCGTCGGCCAGGGCCTTGCCGACCTCGCGATAGACGGCCGGATCGCAGGTGACGGCGAAGTTGTCGCCGTCGCGTTTGACGTCGTCGGCCCCGGCCTCCAGCGCGATTTCCAAGAGCTTCTCCTCGTCGATCTTCGCCGCGGGGGCGAGGAACAGGCCCTTCGTCTCGAACATCCAGGCGACGCAGCCCGAGGAGCCGAGCTTGCCGTGGCAGAGTTCAAAGATTTTGCGGATTTCCGGGGCGGTGCGGTTGCGGTTGTCGGTGAGGACTTCGCAAAGGATGGCCGAGCCGCCGGCGCCGTAGCCTTCGTAGAGGACCTCTTCGAGCACCAGTCCGTCGCTCTCGCCCGTGCCGCGCTTGATCGCCCGCTGGATGTTCTCCTTGGGCATCGAGATCGCCTTGGCGTCGTCGATGGCGTAGCGGAGGCGGAGGTTCATGTCCGGGTCGCCGCCGCCGTGCCGCGCGGCGACGATGATCGCCTTGGCGAGCTTGCTCCAGACCTTGCCGCGCTTGGCGTCAACGGCCGCCTTCTTGTGTTTGATCGTGGACCAATGGGAATGGCCTGACATGGGTTCAGTTCCTTATGCCGATTTCTTGTGGATTTTCTTTTCGACCTGCTTCGCTTTTTTCTCGTCCTTCGCTTTGCGGAAGGCGGCGGCCGCGCACCGCCAGGCTGCTTCCGCCTTGTCCGCGCGGCCCGTCTTCGCCAGCGCTTCGCCGAGGTGATCGAGGATTTCGCCGTCGGGTTCCTTGCCGGCGGCAGCCTTCTGCACTCGGCGACCGCTTCCGCGTTGCGTCCGAGTCGATAGAGGACCCAGCCGAGGCTGTCGCGATAGGCGGCCTCGTCGGGTTTGGCGGCGACCGCCTTGCGGATCATCTCCAGGGCGCGGTCGAGGTGGACGCCCTGGTCGGCCCAGGAATAGCCCAATTCGTTCAAGGCGGCGGCGTCCTCGGGATATTCGTCGAGGACCTGCTCGACCCACTCTTCGCCCTCGGCGATGCGGTTGGAAAGGATGCAGAGATCGGCCAGGGCGAGCCGCGCGTCGTGGACGACGTCGCGCGTTTCCGGGGCGAACCGCTCGTCCTGGCTGTGCTCGAACAAGCCGAGGTCGGCCAGCGGTTGGAAGTCGCCTTTGGCGATCGCCGACTGCGCCTCGCGGCGCAATTTTCGCGTCTTGTCGTCGATGTCGGCGTCAAACCTCGCCAGCACGGCGGCGAAGGCGGCGATCGCCTCGTCGTAGCGCTTGGCCTGGTAGAGAATCCACGCCGGACGAATGCAAAACTGGGGCATGTCTTTGCCCAACTCCGCGGCCTTGCGGGCGGCCGCCAGGGCCTCGTCGATCCGCCCCGCCTGCGCCAACGCGAAGGAAAGGTAGAAGTGGAGAATGAGGCTGTCTTTCGCCGCCGGTTTCGCGTCGATTCCCCGTTGGAACACGCGTGCGGCTTCCGCGAAGCGGTCTTCCTCGAGCAGTCCCCGTCCCAGATCTTCAGCAGCGTTGCCGTCCGCTCCGGCCGGACCTTGATCGCCAGATCGAAGAACTCGCCGGCCAGATCGTCCTGTTTGGCGTCCAGGGCCAGCAGGGCCACGGCCAATCGCTGTCGATAGTCGAGCTTGTCGGGGGCGGCGGCGAGTTGTTTTCGGGCCGCGGCGACGAGTTCCCGCAGAAGCCCGGCGTCGGCGACGATCGCCTTCTCCTCAACGTCAACGCCTTCCGACGCTTCGTCGGGCAGGTCGATCGCCTCGCCGACCGCGGCCAACAGGGCGTCGGCGTTGCGGCGTTTTCGCTCCAGCGAGATCAGTCCTTCGCAGGCGGCGGCCGAGCGAGACCGCGCGAGCAACCCGCGGTACAGCGATTCCGCCTTGTCCAACTCTCCCGCGCGGCGGAATCGATCGGCGAGAAAACAGCCCAGGGGGACGTTCGTCGGCTCGGCGGCGTGAAGCTTCTCCAACCGTTCGAGCAATTCCTTTTCCTTGCCGAGTTTCGTCAGCAGTTTGGCCAACAGTTCATAAGGGACGGCGCCTTTCGCGGCGATGTGGGATTGGAATGCCTTCTCCAACCGCGCCAGGGCTTCGGCGGGCTTGTCGGACTGGGCGGCGACGCGGGCGCGGTTGAACTCCAGCATCGCGCGGTTGGGCGTCGACTCGTTGTACTTCTCGAACGCCGCCTCGGCTTCGCTCAAGCGACCGGCCGCGAGAAAGCAATCGCCCATCTCGTCGCACCTCTCGCCGATCTCGCGGAGGAGGGCTTTCTTCGCCTTGTCGTCGGGGAGGCGTTCCGTGTGGATCGCGGCGGCCAGCAGGGGGGCGAATTGTTCCGCGGCCTTGGCGAACTTGTCCGCATCGAAGTAGACGTGGCCCAGCCTCAACCGCAGGGCGACGTTCTGTTCGATTTCCGAATAGACGAGCCCCAACTTCAATCGCACGGCCTCGCTCTCTGCGGTTTCCTTCCCCGGCTCCATCGACGGCTCCTCCGCGGCCAGCGCCGCTCCCACAGCGCCGCGGCCTCGGCGGCGTCGCCGCGGTCGAAAATCCGGTCGCCCAGGTCGCGCAACATCGCCGGATCGTCGTCGGCCGGATCGGTCCATTTCAGATAACGGATCGCCACGTCCCCACGGCCCAGTTGATAGGCCAGGGCGACCACGGCTTGGGCGATGTCCCGCGCCCCGGGGGCGAGGCGGAACGCCCGCTGGTACATCCGCAACGCGGCGTCGTACTCTTGACGCTCCTGGTGGGCGCGGCCGGCGGCGAACATCGCCACCGCGTCGACGCGGTTCCGCTCCGCCTCGCTCGCCGGGCGTTTGGGAACGAAGGGCGCAGGGGCGTCGTCCAGCAGGCCGTGCGGAACAGACGCGGGGGCCGGTCCCGCGGCGGCCTCGCCCGCAGCGCCTCCGCCGATCAGCGCCGCCGCCAAAAGCCATGCCGCGAAACGCGCTGGCGGTCGGTCGAGTTGCGCATGGCTGAAAGGACCAATGGACACGGCAGACCTCTCTCGAATCCCTATTCTACCGCGGCTTGCGCTTGGAGAGGCCCTCGGCGGAGGATTTTTTCTTCGCCGGCTCCGCCGCGGGCGGTTCGGCCGCGACGGGCTCGTGCGCCTTGGCGGGGGCCTTCTTCCGGCCGGCGTCGGCCGGCGGCGTCGGCTCCGTTGCGCGTTTCCCATCCGCAGGCTTTTTCAGCGGCGTCCCAACCGGCTCGGCGCCGGGGGACTTCTTCGCGCGCTTCTCGGCCGATTCGGCGACCGGGGTTTTCTTCTCCGCCACCGCGCGCCGCTGGGGAAAGCGGTCCTTCGCCGTCGGCTCGATCTGCAAGAGGAGGTCGCGGACGGCGGGAGAGAAGGGGTTGGCGGTGAAGTCGGCGCCCAACTGGTGCAGCAGCGAGCCGAACTCGATCCCCTTCGACTTCGCGACCGCCCGCTCCAAACCCGGCACGACCCCTTCGACGACGTCCTTGTCGCCGACCAGATCGACGATGCGCAGCGCGGTCATCGAGCCGCTGTCGATGGGGATTTGATGTCCGCCCAGGGCCGCCTGCACCAGGTAGGCGACGGTGAATTTCGTCGTCCCGTCGAGTTTCTCCAGCCATTTCACCGTCGGGCCGAGGTTCTTCTTCCGCTTGTCCTCCAGGTCGAAGGAGTAGGCGGCCTCGAAGACGCCGTGGAGGATCCGCTTGATGCGATTCGCCGCGACGCGCGGGTCGGGCAGGCCCGCCATCACCTCGGACAACTCGGAAAGCAACGTCACGCGGATTTCGTTCCAGTCGAAGAAGGTGTGCACCAGCGCGGCAAACGCCTCTTCCGCCGCTTCGTAGCCGGCGTCCTCCAGGCAGCAGGCGAACATCAGGTGTTCCAACACGCTGCGGTCGGCGCGCGGGGCCACCGGCTTGTAGTGCTTCTTCAGAATCTTGTGAACCTTGGCGAACTGGGCCGTGCGGCTTACTGCGGTCATAATGCGGGTTCCAGTCTAGGCGAAGGGGCGCGTGGGACAAAGGGAAGGAAGAGGCGACGGCGGCGAGCGAGGAGGGCTAATCGATCGCAAAATCACAAATGCAAAGTGAAGAATGCAAAATGCAAAGTGCAAAATGAAAAATGAGGAATGTCTGCACGACAAAACCGTTCCCGCGGCGCATCGGGCCTCCGTCATTTTGCACTTTGCACTTTGCATTTTGCATTCTTCATTCTTCATTTGGCCTCTCCCCCATCGCCTGGCCCGCCGCCCGCTTCCCCCTCCTCTTTCGCTTCTTCATCCTCATTCTCATCCTCTTCCGCGGGTTTTTCCGGCGGCAGGACCTCCTGAAGGATTTGCGAAATGGCGATCGACTGCTTCACGCCCTGATCGAGGAGGAAGCTGAGCCGGGGGGTGTAACGGATGTCGAGGCGGTCGGCGATCTTCGCCTGGAGGAAGCCGGCGGCGTTTTGCAGCCCCCGCAGGCTCAACTGCTGCCGCGTGTCGTCGCCCATGACGGAGACGTGGACCTTGGCGTGGCGGAGGTCGGCGGAGACCTCGACGTAGGTCACGGTGACGTCGCGCACGCGCGGGTCTTTCAGCTCCGCGAGGATGGCCATGCTGACGACCGCACGGATGGCTTCGGCTGCTTTTCGGCGCGTCGTGAAGACATTCTACTTCCCCGCTGCCGCGATCCCGCCTCAGGACGCCGAGGCTTCTTCGAAGGTTCGCTTGACCTCCTCGATCTTGTACGCTTCGAGAATGTCGCCTTCCTTCAGGTCGTTGAAGTTGGCCAGCTTCATGCCGCACTCCATGCCTTCGCGGACCTCGCGGGCGTCGTCCTTTTCGCGTTTGAGCGACTCCAGGGCGTAGTCGCCGATCACGCGGTTCTCGCGGATCAGGCGGATGCGGGCGTCGCGCGCGACCGTGCCGGCCAGCACGCGGCAGCCCGCCACGGCGCCGATGCGGCTGATGTGGTAGACGCGCTGGATCAGCGCGCGGCCCAAGTCCTTTTCCAGCTTCTCCGGCTTGAGCATCCCTTCCAAGGCGGCGCGGAGGTCCTCGGTCACTTGGTAGATGATGTCGTAGCGGCGAATTTGCACGCCCAGCGCGTTGGCCAGCGCGCGGGCCGCTTCGTCGGCGACGACGCTGAAGCCGATGATCACCGCGTCGGAGGCGTCGGCCAAATGGACGTCGGCCTCGGTCACGCCGCCCACCGTGGCCTGGAGGATCTTGATCTGCACCTCAGGGTGCTGAAGCTTGGTCAACTCCTTCTTGATCGCCTCAATCGAGCCGCGACATCGGCGCGAAGGATGATGTTCAGCGTCTGCACGTGGTCTTGCTGGCCGAGCCGCTCGAAGAGGTTTTCCAAGGTGACGTGTTCGCGGGCGCCGCCGCTGAGTTCTTTTTGGCGGCTGTCCGCGGCGCGGCGCTCGGCGAGATGGCGGGCCTGGGCGATGTCCGCCAGGGCGTAGAAGCGGTCGCCGGCGGCCGGGGCGACGCTCAACCCCGTCACGTTCACCGGCGTCGATGGTCCGGCCTCCTCGTGCTTCACCCGCCCTTTGAGCGTGTCGTACATCGCCTTGACGCGGCCGAAGCCGGCGCCGCAGACCACCGTGTCGCCCACGTGCAGCGTCCCCGACTGGACGAGGAACTTGGCCACCACGCCGCGGTCTTCGTGCATTTCCGATTCCAGGCACGTGCCGCGCCGGCCGGCGGGGGTTCGCCTTGTATTCGTGCAGTTCCGCCACGGTCAGCAACGTCTCCAGCAGGGCGTCGATGCCCGTCCCCTTCGTCGCGCTGGTCTTCACCACTTCCGTGTCGCCCTGCCACTCGCTGGGCAAGAGGCCGTTTTCCGCCAACTGCGTGTAGATGCGGTCGAGGTTCACGCCCGGCAGGTCGATCTTGTTCAGCGCGACGACGATGGGGACGCCGGCGGCGCGGGCGTGGCTGATGGCTTCTTCCGTTTGCGGCATGACGCCGTCGTCGGCGGCGACGACGAGCACGGCGATGTCCGTGACGTTGGCGCCGCGGCGCGCATCGCCGTGAACGCCTCGTGACCCGGCGTGTCGACGAACGTGATCGGCCGCCCATCCTTCTCGACGCGATAGGCGCGGATGTGCTGCGTGATGCCCCCCTTCTCATGCGCCGCCACGTCGATGCCGATGATGCGGTCCAGCAGCGAGGTCTTCCCGTGGTCAACGTGGCCGAGAAAGGTGACGATGGGCGGGCGGGGTTCGCGGCTCGCCGGATCGTCCTCCTCCTGGTCCAGCGCAGTGAAGACCTTGTCCTCGAGGGCGACCTCGCGGTGGAAATCGACATCCACGCCCAACTCGACGGCGAGAAGCTCGGCGGTCTCCGGATCGAGGTTCGCGGCGATGTTGCTCATCGTCCCCATGGCCAGCAGCTTGGCGAGGATGGTCCGCGCGGGGACGCCGATCGCTTCGGAGAAAGTGCGGATGGTGCAGGGGATGTCGACGACGACTTTGCCCTTTCGCGGCGCGGCGGTTTTCGCGCCGGTGCGGCGGATGTGCGTCGGCCGCCGCTGCGCGGGGGCGCCCGCCGCGTCTTCTTCTTCGCCGGGACGGCGGTGGACGCCGGCGACGCGCTTCCGCTTCAGTTGCCGCTGCTCGCGTCCGCCGAGCGTGGCGGCCCCTTCCCCCTTTTCCTCCGCAACCGGCTCGGCGACGCGGGGGCCGCGGCGCGGCCGCTCGCGGCCGGAGGGCGGCGCCTCGGGCATAAAGCCGGGTTCCGGCGGAGGAACGGCCGCGGCCGGTTTTCGCGAGGGGCCCCGCTTCGCCGCGTCCTCCTTCGCCTTTTTCTCTTCGTGCTTGCGGAGGTGCTCGGAAAGCGGCTTGCTGCCCGCCCGCGTGGCGCGAATCGCGTCCCGCGGGAGTTTGATGTCCGGGCGTTGCGGGGCAGGCTCCTTCGACTTCGCCACGGGCTGGACGGCCGTCGGCAGCGGCGCCAGCTTCAGCGCCGGCTGCTTTTCCTTTTCCCGCTCCTTGTCTTTATCTTCTTTTTCCTTGTCGCCGCCCTTCGGCGAGGCTTCCTCGGCGGGTTTCTTCTTTCCCGCCGGCTTCTCCGTCTTCGACGGCAACACCGGCACTTTGCTGCCGACGGCCCCGCTGCCGGGCGCAATGTAGTCCTCGCGGCGAAAACCCTGGGACAAGGCGGTCGAGCCTTCCGCCGCGGGGCGGCCGGCGGGCGCCGGCCCGGGTCGGCGCGGGCGCCCGCCCCCCCGCCATGTACGCCTTCAGCGTCGCCAACTCTTCGTCGCTGAGGCTGGCCAGCGCAGAGCCCTTCCCCTTGATGCCTGCGCGCTCGCAGACATCCACTAATTTCTTGTTGTCGATCTTCAGCTCTTTGGCGAGCGTGTAGATGCGGATGGGCAACTGGGCTCTCCCCACGCGGCGCCCTCGAAGGCGGCGAATTCTCAACTAGTCCCGTTATCCGATTTCCTCAGGGCGATTCTCTTCGCGCTGGCCCGGCGGCTGGCCGCCGCCGGAGTCCGGCGGGGTTTCTTCATCTCGCGATGCTTCGCTCTCAGCGGCCCGGCCCGCGACGGACCCTTCCGGGGCCTCTTCGCTTGGCGGTCCGGCAGGGTCGATCTCGGCGAGCGGGTCGGCAACGGTTTCCGCCTCCGCGGCGGCAGTCGCGACGGCCTCCTCCGCCGCCTCCGCGCCTTCGCCGCGGCGGTCTTGCTCGCGCTGCGCGCGGCGCTGCTCGGCCGCGACCTTCTCCACTTCCAGCGCCTTCGCCTCCGCCTGGGCGACGATCTGGTCGGCTTGCTCCGCCGTCAAACCGCCCATCTCCATCAACGCGTCCGGCTCGATGATCGAGAGGTCGTCGTAGGAGAGGAAGCCTTCGCCGACGAGTTTTTCCGCCAGTTCGGGCTCGACGCCGGCAAGCGACGCGAAGCCGGCCACCGCCTGTTCGATCTGTTCGTCGAGTTCCTCGCGGGTCATGATTTCGATGTCCCAGCCGCAGAGCTTGCTGGCGAGGCGGACATTTTGCCCCCGCCGCCCGATGGCCAGGGAGAGCTGGTCCTCGCGCACCAGGACAATGGCCCGGCCGAGCATCTGGCAGAGGATGACCTCCTCGACCTCGGCGGGCTGCAGGGCGTTGGGGATCAACGACTGCATGTCGTCGCTCCAGCGGACGATGTCGATCCGCTCGCCGGACAATTCATCGACGATGTTCTTGATGCGGTTGCCGCGGACGCCGACGCAGGCCCCGACGCTGTCCACCCGCTGGTCCGTGCTGCTGACGGCGACCTTGGTGCGATAGCCGGGTTCGCGGGCGATGGAGCGGATTTCGATGACGCCTTCGGCGATTTCGGGGATTTCCTGCTCGAAGAGGCGTTGGACCAACTGCGGCTTGGTGCGGCTGAGGATGACCTTGATGCGGCTGCCCGCCTTGCGGACCTCGTAAACGGTCGCCCGCACGCGCTCGTTGGCGTGGTGGCTCTCGCCGGGGATTTGCTCGCCGCGGGGAAGGATGGCCTCGACGTTGGCCAGGGCGACGGTGGCGGCGGCCCCTTCGTAGCGCTGAATGACGCCGGTGACCAACTGACCCTTGAGTTCTTCGTATTCGGCGTAGAGGGCGTCGCGTTCGGCCTCGCGAATTTTTTGGATCATCACCTGCTTCGCGGTCTGCGCCCCGATCCGCTCGGACATCTCTTCCGGAGCCAAGGCGACGCCGTTGTGCGTGCCGGAGATCGATCCGTCCTTGCGATCGATGACGATCTGGACGTCTTCTTCTTCGCCGTAATGCTTTTTGGCGGCGGAGACCAGCGCGGCTTCGATGCCCTCGAAGACGATCTCCTTGGCAATATTTTTGTCGCGGTGGATCGTATCAACGATCCGGAGCAACTCGCTGGGATCCATCGGTTTTCACTTCCGCAACGTGGGACAATAGCGCCTCATCGCATTCGACGCCAATTTCGCGCCGAAACGCCCGAAAATCTTATCCGGCCGCAACTTAGCGACTTCGGTAATCTAGTAAGCATATCGGCCAAATTTGGGAGTGTCAAGGGGGTGGAGCATGGCCCACCCCCCCTTTTGCAGATCCGTGGCTACAGCAACATCGCCGCAGCGACGACGGCAATCATCGCGGCCCCGAGAAGCACTTTGCCCGCGGCGCCCTTGAGCCTCCCCCAGAAGGCGGCTTTGGCGACCTGCCAACTCTCGTCGAGACTTCTGCCGGACCAGGTTTCGCCGGCGACAGCCCCGAGCATCGCCCCGAGGGCGGCGAAAAGGATGGCCGCGAAAACCGAGCCGACCAAGGGAATGGGGAGGCCGACGCAGATTCCCGCGATTCCGCCGAAGAGCGAACCGAGGACTGCCAAGGCCGCGGCTCGTTTGCTGCCGCCGGCCTTTGCCGCCTGCCGCGCCCCGGCCAAGAGTTCCACGACCTCGCCCAGGGCGGCAAGAATCAGCAGGATCGCGACGGTCCGCCATCCGATCATTGCCGGCCACTTGGCTGGGACCAGGAGGACATAGAGGGCCGCGGCGGCGACCATCAGCCAATTGCCCGGCATGCTCAACAGGGTCAGGAGCCAGCACGCCGTCAGGATCAGGATCAGCAGCAGGGCGAAGACAATGGTCATCGGGGCAGCCAAAAGGGCGGTGGATCGGGCCCGCAATCCAACGATCCACCATTGTACGCTCCGCCAGCCTCCATTAGAATCGGTTTCGCTCGGAATTGGCCCACTTATGCCCTGAGGCAACGTGTATGAACGGCGGAAATCTCCACTCGAAGCAACTCGTCGAGCGGGCCTTGCAGGGGAAAGGGTCGCGGCCGGCCGCCGGGCCGCTGGCGGTCCACGATTGCGCCCGCCTGGCAGGACGCTCGCTGCGCGACTATACGACCGATGCGCGGGTGCTGGCCGAATGCGTGGTGCGATATTATGAAGAGTTTCGCCCCGACGCCGTTTGGCTTTCGGCCGACACCTGGGTGACGGCGGAAGCAATGGGCGCGGCGGTCCGCTTTCCCGGCGAGGATCAGCCGAAGTGCGGCTCCGGGGAACCGCTCATTCGCCGCCCGGCGGATGTGGACCGCATTCCCGGGGCCGATCCGGCGTCGCAGGGGCGATATCCGTTGATGCTCGACGCCCTGCGGCGCGTGCGCAGCGCCGTGGGGGACGACGTGTTTCTCGTCGCCTGCTTCGATCAGTACCCGTTTTCCTTGGCGTGCGAACTGTTGGGCGCGGAGCGGGCGATGCTCTGCCTGGGCGACGATCGCCCGCTGCTGGACGCCGTGATGGAGCGGGCGCTCGAATACGCCGCGGCCTATGCCCGCGCACTGGCCGAGGCCGGGGCCGACATGCTCAGCGGCGGCGATTCGCCCGCCGGCTTGCTCGGCCCGCGGTTCTACCCCGCGGCGGCCTTGCCGCTGGAGAAGCGGCTGATCGCGCGACTGAAAGCGGAGACGCGATTGCCGGTCTCTCTGCACATTTGCGGCGACGCCACGGCGATCCTGGCCGCAATGGCCTCCAGCGGCGCCGACGTGTTGGAGCTGGACAGCCGCGTCTCCATCGCCGCGGCGGCCGAACGTCTCGGCCCCGACGTGGCCATTTGGGGCAACCTGGATCCCGTCGCCGTCCTCTCCCGCGGAACCGTTCGACCAGGTTCGCCGGGCAACCTGCGATCTGTTGAAGGCCGTGGACGAGTGCGGCCATCGTCGTTTCGTGCTCAGTTCCGGGTGCACGCTGGCCGTGGAGACTCCGCGGGAGAACTTGAGGGCGATGTTCGACGCCGCCCGCCAGCACGTCTGATCATCCAACGCGAAGGTTTTTGCCATGTCCGAGAAGACCTACGGAATCCTGATTCACGGCGCCGGCTGGGTTTCGACCCAGCACATTGCCGCGTACAAGAAGAACCCGGCCGCGCGGGTCGTGGCGATTTGCGACCGCTCGCTGGACATCGCGCGACGGCGAGCCGAGGAGCAAGGGCTTGGCGACGTTGCGTTCTACGACGACCTGGACGCGGCATTGCGGCATCCGGGCGTGGACGCGGTGTCGATCTGCACCCCGCAACACGTCCATTGCCGGAGCGTTTTGGCGGCGGCCGCGGCGGGCAAACACATGATCATCGAAAAGCCCGTGGGGATCAGCCTCGAGGAACTGCGGCGGATGCGCGGCGCGGTGCGCACGGCGGGGGTGATTACCGTCGTCGGCTTCGTCCTCCGATGGAATCCGCTTTTTCGCACGCTCAAGGCCATGCTCGCCGACAACGCCTTCGGCCGGCCGTATTGCGTCGAGGCCGATTACCTCAGCCACAACGGCAGTTGGTGGTCGGGCTGGAACGACGCGCGGACGCTGGCCCACGGCGTCAGCGCGTTTCTCGTCGGCGGCTGCCATGCGATCGACGCGTTGCGTTGGTTCGCCGCGCCGGGAGAGTTCGAGGCGGCCGCGCCGGTCGAGGTGTTTGCCGTCTCCGGAGGCTATCGCAAGGGGTCCCGCCGCGAGTACAACCCGCAGTCGAACGCGTGGAGCGACAACGCGCCGCCGATGGAGTACGACGGCCTGGAAATGGCCTTGGTCAAGTTCGACAACGGCGTCTTGGGAAAGGTCTCGGTCAACGCCGATTGCATCATGCCTTATCGTTTTCCGCTGCGAATCTTCGGCGATCTGGGCTCCGTGTTCGACAATCGCGTCTGGTCGCACAAGTATCCCGGACAGACGGAGTGGATCGAGCTGCCGACCGCGTTGCCCGATTCCAGCAACGTGTCGCATCATCCTTTCCAGGGCGAGATCGATCATTTTGTCGCGTGTCTGCAACAAGGCCGGCAGTCGCATTGCCGCCTGGACGACGCGATCAAGACGCACGAGATCGCCTTCGCCGCGCGGCAGTCGGCCAGTGAGAATCGGCCCGTGCGGCTGCCGCTGCTGGATGCGAGCGATCGTTGATCCCGGCGGCATTTTTTCCTTGCGGGAACAACCGCGTGCTCTCGCGCGTCTTTATTGCGCGTGGCCGACCGCCTATACTTCATCCGCCGCAACGTTCACGCCTGCGCATCCCCAGAGGAGCTGTGCAATGAAGAAACGATTCGCCGCCGTGCTGCTGTTTGCCGCCATTTTCGCCCTCTGGACCGCCGCGATGGCCGCAAAATGGGAAACGCAGTGGAAAAAGGCGGACGAGGCGGCCGGTAAAGGCCTGCCCAAGACCGCCGTCGATCAGTTGAACCCCATCATTGAAGAGGCGATCAAGGAAAAGGCCTATCCCGAGGCCATCAAGGCGATCGCCCGCAAGATCGCCCTGCAGGGGGTGATCGAAGGCAATCACCCGGAGGAAAAGATCGTCCGCCTGCAAGCGGAAATCGCCAAGGCGCCGGCGGAGATGCGGCCGATGATGGAAGTCATTCTCGCCGACTGGTATTGGAACTATTTCGCGCGGAACCGCTGGCGGTTCATGAACCGCACGGCCACCGCCGCGCCGCCGGGCGGCAATTCCGGGAAAAGGGATTTCACCACGTGGGACCTGCCGCGGCTGTTTGCGGAGATCGACAAGCACTACGCCCTGGCCCTTTCCGGGGCCGCGGAGTTGAAGAAAATACCCATCGCACAGTACGACGGCCTGTTGGAAAAAGGGGCGCTGCCGGACAGCTATCGGCCGACGCTCTACGATTTCCTCGCCGCGCAGGCGCTGGTCTTCTACACTTCCGGCGAGCAGGCGGCGGCGCAGCCGGAAGACGCCTTTGAACTCTCCGCGGACAGCGCAATCTTTGCCCCCGCCGCCGATTTTCTCGCCTGGAACCCCAAAACCGCCGATGCCGGGTCGAGCGTGGTCAAGGCGATCCGGCTTTACCAAGACCTGCTGCGGTTTCATCAGGGAGACAAAGATCAGGCGGCATTTTTGGACGTCGACCTCCAGCGGCTTGTCTTCGGCGAGAACAAGGCGTTTGGCGAGGAGAAGGCGGCCCGCTACAAGGCGGCCTTGAAGCGTTTCATCGCCCGAAACGCCGATCACGAAATATCGGCCATGGCCCGCTGCGACTTTGCCAGCGCGCTGAATTGGGAGGGCGATCCGGCCGGGGCGCACGAAGCGGCCTGGATTGGCTTCCAGGCGTTTCCCGAAAGCCCCGGCGGAAAACTCTGCTACAACCTCGTCCGGCAGATCGAGGCAAAGTCGGTCAACGTCGAGATCGAGCGGGTGTGGAACGAGCCTTGGCCGACGATCCAGGTCCGCTATCGCACCATCACGAAAATCCATTTCCGCGCCGTCCGCGACGATTGGCTGGCGCGGTTCAAGACTCGGCAGCAAGCCTGGAACAATTGGCTCAGCGATCCGGAGCGGATCGCCTTGCTGGCGAAGCAGCCGGAGATGGAATGGTCCGCCGACCTGCCGCCCACCGAGGACTTCCGCGAGCGGACCGAGGCGATCGAAGCCCCGAAGGGCCTGAAGCCGGGCCACTATTGGCTCATCGCCAGCCCGAGGGCCGACTTCCAGGCGGACCCCCAGCACTTGGACAACAGCGTCTCGCTTACCGAGTTTTGGGTGAGCAGCCTGGCGATGGTCCTCCGCAGCGGCCGCGGCGACGGGATTGTCGAGGGCTTCATTCTCGACGCCGCCTCGGGCGAGCCCATCGAGGGCGCCCAGGTGCAAGTCTGGGCGAAGCGGGATTGGAACGGAGGTTTTGCCGAGGGCCCGAAGGCGCAGACCGACGGCAACGGCTTCTTCTCGCTCCTCTCCCTGACGAATCCCGGCAACGAACTCTTCGCAACCTACAAGGACGAGCAGATTTCCAGCGACGCCAATCTAGCGACGTACCGAAACGACCGTGCGGAGCAGCAGTACGAGACCACGGTCTTTTTCACCGACCGCTCGCTGTACCGCCCGGGGCAAACTGTCCACTACAAGGGGATCGCCCTCCATGTGGACCATCAGGCGGACAATTACAAGCTGTTGCCCGACCGGATGCTGACGGTCGCCTTCTTCGACGCGAACAACAAGGAGGTCGAGCGCCATCAGCATCGCACGAACGACTACGGCTCGTTCAGCGGGAGTTTCACCGCGCCGCGGGACCGATTGCCGGGTCAGATGTCGATTCGCGCCATGGGACCGAGTGGGCAAACTTTCTTCCGCGTCGAAGAATACAAGCGGCCAAAATTTCAAGCGACGCTCGATCCGCCCAAAATGCCCGCCAAACTCGCGGCGAAAGTCGAGATCAGCGGTAAGGCGACGGCCTACACCGGCGCGGCGATCGGCGGGGCGAAGGTCCGCTATCGCGTCGTCCGCCAGGTGCGCTACCCGGCGTGGTGGGGCTGGTGCTTCTGGTGGCGGACGCCGCAAACCGGCAGCCAGGAAATCGCCCACGGCACGGCGACAACCGCCGCCGACGGCAGTTTTTCCGTCGAGTTCGTCGCCAAGCCCGACCCGGCGGTCGAGGAGAAGGACGAGCCGACCTTCGCGTTCTCCGTTTCCGCCGACGTGACGGACACCAGCGGCGAGACGCGCTCGGCGGAGCGGGCGGTCGTCGTCGGCTTTACGGCCTTGCGGGCGACGCTGGCCGCGCCCGAGTGGCTCGTCGAGCAAAAACCCTTCGATCTGACCCTGGCCACCGAGACGCTCAACGGCGAGGGTCGGCGGGCCGAGGGTTCGCTTACGATCTACCAGCTCAAGCAGCCGCAGACGGTCCAGCGGCCGAGTCTCTTCAGTCCGCCGCCATCGCCGCCGTTGCGGGTTCTTGTTCGGTCGCGAACCACCGTGCGGGGCGCGGCGAAGACCGCGAAACCGCAAGCGGCGCCGAAGCCCGACGCGACGAATCCAAACTCCTGGGAGTTGGGCGCGGCGGTCGTCGAAGAAGGCTTGACGAGCAACAGCGAGGGAAAAGCGACGTACGCGGCGAAGCTCGCCGCCGGTGCGTACCGGGCGAAATTCGCGACACAAGACCGCTTCGGCAAGAAAGTCGTCGCCTGGCTGCCGCTCGTGGTGCTCGCCCCGGACGCGAAAAAATTCCCCATCAAGCTGCCGAACATGGTCGCCGCGCCCAAGTGGACGGTCGAGCCGGGCGAGGAGTTCGCCGCGCTTTGGGGCGCCGGCTACGATCAATGCCGGGCGTGCATCGAAATCGAGCATCGCAACAAAATGGTGCGACGCTTCTGGACCGCGCCGGGCGCGACCCAGCAGGTCGTCAAGCAAGCGGTCGCCGAGGACTGGCGCGGCGGCTTTTCGATTCACGTAACTATGGTGCGCGAGAACCGCGCCTATTTGACCACGCGAAAAATAGAAGTCCCCTGGACGAACAAGAATCTCTCGCTCCGCTGGGAACACTTCGTCTCGAAGCTCGAACCGGCGCAAAAAGAGACGTGGACGGCCGTAATCACCGGCCCCGACGCGCGTCGGGCGGCGGCGGAAATGGTCGCCGCGCTCTACGACGAATCGCTCGACGCCTATCTGCCGCACCCCTGGACGCAGCGGTTCGGCGTCTTTCGCGAGGACTGGTCCGCGTGGCAGACTCGCTTTGAAAACTCCGCCCGCTGGCCGTCCAGCGTGGCCAGCTTTTGGCGCACGGATTGGAAGCCGGTCAATCTCGCCTATCGTTCGCTGCCGCAAAGCATTATGGCGGACCTTTGGGGTTATGGTTATTTCAAGGACGATGGTCCTATGGTCGGCTTCTCCCACGGCGGGCTTGGCGCCTGGCGTGGTTCGTTCGAGTCATTTGCAGCCCCGCCTGCGTCCCCGGCGCGCAGCGCTTTGGCCCTCGGGGAGGCGAAATCACTCAACTCCCCAGCCGGGGCCGCCATGGACGCCCTGTCCAAAAAGGCGGAGGACGCAAGCAAGCCGCAAGGCATGCCGAACGCCGGAATCAATGGCCCCCGCGGCCCGGACCTTGGCCAGGTCTCCGCGCGAAAGAACCTCGACGAGACGGCCTTTTTCTTCCCGCACCTGCTGGCCGACGAGGAGGGAAAGGTGAAGATCGAGTTCACCATGCCCGAGGCCCTGACCCGCTGGCGGTTCCTCGCCTTCGCCCACGATCGCGACCTGCGGAGCGGCTATCTCGAGGACCATGCGGTGACGGCCAAAGACCTCATGGTCGAGCCCAATCCGCCGCGGTTCCTCCGCGAAGGCGACGAACTGGAGTTCACCGTCAAGGTGTCGAACCAGTCGGCCACGCGCCAGTCGGGCACGGTGCGGCTGACCCTCGCAAATGCCCGGACCGGCAAGCCGATCGATTCCCTGCTGGGCAACAACCAGCCGGACCGGCGCTTCGAGTTGGCGGCGAAGGAGTCGCGGAGCTATTCCTGGCGGCTCTTTGTGCCGGACGGGACGGCGCCGTTGGCGTACAAGGCGGTCGGCTCGACGGGCCGGATTTCCGACGGCGAGGAGGGCCTGCTGCCGGTGCTCTCGCGGCGGACGCCGGTGATCGAGTCGCTGCCGCTGCCGATCCGCGGCCCGGAGACAAAAACGTTCGACTTCGCCCGCCTCCGCGCGTCGGGCAAATCGGCGACGCTCCGCAACGAGAGTCTCACGGTGCAGATGGTCTCGAACCCGTCGTGGTACGCGGTGATGGCCCTGCCCTACTTGATGGAGTTCCCCTACGAGTGTTCGGAGCAGACGTTCAACCGGCTCTACGCCAATGCGCTCGCCCGGCACATCGCCCAGAGCGATGCGAAGATCCGCCGCGTCTTCGACCAATGGAAGGGGACGCCCGCGCTGGACAGCCCGCTGGAAAAGAATCAGGACCTCAAGTCGGTCCTGCTGGAGGAGACCCCTTGGGTTCGTCAGGCGGAGGCGGAGAGCCAGGCGCGGCGGAACGTCGGCGTGTTGTTCGACTCCAACCGCCTGAACGACGAGACGCAGCGGACGCTGGCGAAGCTCGCCCAACAGCAGCTTGGCGACGGGGCGTGGCCGTGGTTCCCCGGCGGCCCGCCGAACGATTACATCACGCTGTACATCACCACCGGTTTCGGCCGCCTGCGGCATCTGGGGGTGAAGATCGACCAGGCGGCGGCGGTGAAGGCCCTGGCCCGGCTCGACGGCTGGATCGAGCGGATGTATCGCGACATCCTCAAGGAAGAGGCCGAGGCGAGGGCCCGGCTCGGGGCGAATTACAAAGCGTCGTGGCATCTCTCGCCGACGATCGCCTTGTACCTCTACGGCCGCAGCTTTTTCCTCGAAGACAGGCCGCTGGCCGCGGGGCCGAAGGAGGCGGTCGAATATTTCCTCGACCAGGCGCGAGAGCATTGGCTGAAGCTCGCCGACCGGCAATCGCAAGGCCAACTGGCCATCGCCTTGAAGCGATTCGGCGACGCCCACACGCCGCAGGACATCATGCGCTCGATCAAGGAGCGCTCGGTCAGCGACGCGGAATTGGGCATGTTCTGGCGCGACACGGAGCTTTCCTGGTGGTGGTATCGCGCGCCGATCGAGACCCAGGCCCTGATGATCGAGGCCTTCGACGAGGTGATGGACGACGCCCGCGCCGTCGAAGACTGCAAAGTCTGGCTGCTGAAGCAAAAGCAGACGCAGGACTGGAAGACGACGAAGGCGACCGCGGACGCGGTCTACGCCCTGCTGCTCCGCGGCGCCGGACAGCTCGCCTCCGACGAGTTGGTCGAAGTCTCGCTCGGAGGAACGCTCGTCCGTCCGGAAAAAGTCGAGGCGGGCACGGGCTTCTACGAGCAGCGATTCGTCCGCGGCGAGATCACGCCGGACATGGGCCGGATCACGGTGAAAAAGCTCGATCCCGGCGTCGCCTGGGGCAGCGTCCACTGGCAATATCTCGAAGACATGAGCAAGGCGACGCCCTACGCAGGCACGCCGCTGCGGCTGGAGAAGTCGCTCTACACGCGACAGTACACCGGCAAAGGCCCGCTGCTCGAACCGGTCAAGGGGCCGCTGGCCGTCGGCGACGAACTCGTCGTCCGCATCGTCCTGCGGACGGATCGCGACATGGAATACGTCCACCTCAAAGACCAGCGGGCGAGCGGCTCGGAGCCGGTCGCCGTCTTGTCGCAGTACAAGTATCAGGACGGTCTGGCATACTACGAGGCGACGCGCGACACGGCGAGCCATTTCTTCATCGACTACCTGCCCAAGGGTGTCTACGTGTTCGAATACGCGACGCGGATTGTCCACAAGGGGAAGTATCAGACGGGGATGGCCTCGATCCAGTGCATGTACGCCCCGGAGTTCAACAGCCATTCCGAAAGTTTCTGGCTGGAGGTGAAGTAGGCCCGTGCCCGATCGCCGCCGCGAAACCACTCGCATCGCCCGGGAGAAACGGACCATCAAGGCGATGGTGCGGATATACTGCCGCGCGCGCCACGGGACGCGCGGCGCCCTTTGCCCGGAGTGCCAATCGCTGTGCGACTATGCCGTGTGCCGGCTGGATCGCTGTCCTTATGGAGCGGAGAAGCCGACCTGCGTCCGCTGCCCGACGCATTGCTACAAGCCGGCGATGCGGGAGCAGGTCAAGGACGTGATGCGTTACGCGGGGCGGCGGATGCTGTTTCGGCGGCCGATTCTCGCCCTGCTGCACATGCTGGACGCCCGCCGCAAGCCCGGGCGGAGCGGCAAAGACCGGCGGGAATAAAACGACTTTTGCGGCCGTGCGGTGTCCTGGCGGGCGCCATGCCCACGCTTGCGTGGGCATGTTGTTCACGTCGAGCGTCATGCCCACGCAAGCGTGGGCATGGCACCGGCAACGACCGGCCGGAATAACTTATCCCCGCAGGTGCTTCTGGAAGCAGTTCCGCGCCAACTCCCACATCCGCGGCGAAAGGACGTGGCCTGTGGCCGGCTCGATGAACGAACTGAACTGCTCCTTGGCCCCCGCCTGCTCATAGGCCCGCGCGATACGCTCGAGCCCCGCGCGGGTCTCGTCGATGGGGCTGCCGCTGTCCAACTCGCCCAGGTTGACGTGCAATCGGCGGGGGGCGGTCAAGGCGGCGATGTCCGGCAGGTCGCCGTATTGGCCCCAGCCCGGAATGAAGTTGGGAAAGCAATGGAGCAGCTTCGTGCGGCGGATGCCCGCATACGTGGGCAGACAGCAATTCGCCACGAGGCACTTCAACCGCGGCTCCCACGGCCCCACTAGCCAGGTGAAGGTCGAGCCCATCGAGTGGCCGTAGCAGCCGATGCGGTCCTTCTGCACCTCGGGCCGGGAGCAGAGATAATCGATCGTCCGCCGCATGTTGAGGATGTTTTTCCACGCCATGCACTTGCCCGCCACCACGTACTCGAGAAACATGAACCGCTCGTAGTCGCCCCCGGTGAGCGTTTTTGTGGCGTCTTGGCGCTGGCCGAAGGCCAGCGCGTCGGGGCAAATCGCCACGTAGCCTTCCTTGGCCAGGGCGACGCCCGTGTGGTGCATCGGCGCCCCGGCCAGGCCCGCCGGCTCCACCTTGCCTAAGTCCCATGCCCCGTTGTGCTGATGCCAGACGGCCACGGCCGGGGCGGGATGCTGGGCGTCGACGCCGTCGGGAATGAGCACGTAGGCGGGAACCCGGTCGCCCGGCTCGACCTCGTAGGTCACGGATTCGAGCCGATAGCCGTCCTTGGCCGCGGTCTCGCGGATTTTGGGTTTCGAGCTCGCAGGGCGGCGGCCAGGGGCCGCCCAGGCAACGCAGCAGCGCGTCTTTCGCTTCCGCCGCCGACGCCGGATGTTTTGCGGCGGGGGCCGCCGCGCGAACGGTAGGGGTGTTCATGGCCAAAGCCGCTCCGAATGCCGATTGGACTAAAAAATCGCGACGCTTCATGGGGTTCTCCCAGCCCGACTGCTTGCAACGCCCCCATTATCATCGCACGGCATTCGGCGTGCAAGCATTTCGCCGACGGCTCGGCGATGCGTCCAACGGGGGGGGCAGGATGGCAGGAAGAGCCCGGCTGGTCGCGTGATGAAAACGGTTGCACCGCGAATCCCGCTTGCGTATACTCATAGGCGCATCCCACCAACTGCTCCGCCGTGGTCGAGGATCGCCCCCGCCGCGGCGCGAGGCCCTGCCCAAGACCCGTTCCGGAGGCAATCATGTCTCACTTTCCCCAAGGCCGTCTCGGATTGCGCCGAAGCGGCCGCGATTACGTGTCGTCGCACAACTCCGTCGTCGGTCGTATTTTTCCGACCATCTTCGCCGGCGTACTGATCGCGACGGCGGTTTGTCCCGCCGCGGCGACGGACGCCGCCGGGTTCGCACTGACGCGCCTGGGGCGGCCTGCGGCCACGATCGTCGTCGCCGCGCAGCCGACGGACGCCGCCGCTTTCGCCGCCCAGGAACTCCAGCAGCACGTCGAAAAAATCACCGGCGCCGTGCTGCCGATCAAATCGGACGCGGAAAAGGTGGCAGGTCCGCGGATTCTTGTCGGCGCCGGCGCCGCTGCGGCGAAGCTGGGCGTCGAGCCAAGCGGGTTGAAGGATCAGGAGTATTGGATCCGCTTTGTCGGCGATTCGCTGCTGCTGTTGGGCCGCGACGCGCCGGCGCGAACCCACGTCGTCGCCGCGCCGCGATGGGCGACGTTTTCGCAAAACGATCGGCTGCCGCCGCCCGCGTGGAACCAGCCGCAGGCCACTTCCTACGCCGTGCACGATTTCCTCGAGCGGTGTTGCGGCGTCCGCTGGTATGGGCCGGGCGACTTGGAGATGGTCGTTCCGAAGACGCCGACGCTGACGGTTCCATCGCGCGACATTCGCCGCCGCCCGGCGTTTCCGTATCGCGCCGGCGGGCCGCAGGGCGCGTATGGCCCGGTGGCCGTCGAGTTGGCCAATCACGCCGGTGGCGCGGAGCAGGCCCTCTTGTGGGCGCGGCTGCGGCTCGGCGGCGAGGACTATTCTTGCAACCACTCCTTCTACGGATTCTACGACCGTTTCTGGGCGAAGAATCCCCAGTGTCCGCAGTTGTTCGTCGCCGCCCATCCCGACTGGTTTGCCCAGGGGCAAGCGGCCGGCGGCGCAAGCAGGCCGGGGCAGATGTGCTACAACAATGAAGGCTTCATCGGCCAGGTTGTCCGCGACGCGCGGCGATGGTTCGACAAGCGCGAACTCTCGCCGGGGAGTTGGGGCGCAAGCGCGTCGTACGCACTCGTGCCGATGGACGACGACCAGTGGTGCAAGTGTCCCGCCTGCCAGGCGCAGTTGCGATTGGACGAGAGGAAAAAGACCGAGCACTTCAGCAACGGCGTCGCCAGCGACTATTGGTTTGGGTTCGTCAACAAGGTCGCCCGCGAGGTCGCGAAAACGCATCCCGACAAACGCATCGCCACGATTGCCTACTGGGAATACGCCGATTATCCCCAGCGCGTGCGATTGGAGCCGAATGTCTCCGTGCAGATGTGCCTGCACGTGCGAAACTGGTGGGCGCCCGGCATGGAGGAGAACGACCTGCGGTTCTATCGCGATTGGGTCGGACGCGAGAAGGGCCGGCCGCTTTATCTCTGGCTGTATTACTGCTTTCCCCAGGAGATCGCCATGGGCGGCGGGTTTCGCGAGTTTCCCGGCTTCAGCGCGCACACGCTGGACCGCCAGTGGAAGATGTTCGCCCGGGACGGCATTCGCGGGGCCTATCTCAACGGCATCGGCGAGCAGGTTGACTTCTACGCGACGGCGAAACTGATGGACGACCCGACGCTCGACATTGACCAACTCCTCGACGAGTTCTTCCGCCGCTACTACGGGGCCGCCGCGGCGCCGATGAAGCGATTGTATCTGCGGATCGAGTCGATCTATTCCGATCCGGCCAACTATCCCGAAGAAGTCCAGAAGAACCGAAACAAGCATTTTCATCAGACCGAGGAGATGGCCTGGAAATACTTGGGCACGGAGGCGCGGCTGGCGGAGCTCGGGGCCTTGATGGACGAAGCGACGCGGGCCGCGGCGACGGACGTCGAGAAGCGGCGCGTGGCCCTCTTCCGCAAGGGCGTCTGGGACCACATGACCGCCGGCCGGCGGCAATACCTGGCGAAGACGCGGAAGAAACCCTGAAACAACGAAAAACCTTGGATGCAGCCGGTTCGCGGCGTCGCCGTCTTTCGCGGGGAGAAAGAAACCATGATCCACGTTTCGCGATTGCTCCTTCTCGCCGCCGTTGGCGTTGCGTTGACGGCGCCGCTGGCGATGGCGGAAAATCCGCGGCCGCTGAAGCTTGGCATTATCGGCCTGGACGCGTCGCACTCCTTGGAGTTTGCGAACGTGCTCAACGACCCGAAAGCGGCCGGCGAGTTGGCCGGCGCGCGAGTCGTCGCCGCCTTTCCCGGCGGCAGCAAGGACATGCCCCACAGCTTCGCGCAGGTGAAGCCGAACGCGGAGAAGCTTCGCGGCATGGGGGTGGAGATCGTCGCCTCGATCGAGGAGTTGCTGCCGAAGGTGGACGCGGTGCTGCTGGAGAGCGTCGATGGGCGGCCGCACCTGGCCCAGGCCCGACTGGCGATCGCCGCCGGCAAGCCGCTGTTCGTCAACAAGCCGATGGCCGCCTCCTTGGCCGACGCGATGGAGATCTTCCGCCTGGCGAAGGAGAAAAAAGTGCCCTGCTTCTCGTCCTCCGGCTTGCGATATTGCCCGGGGATCAGCGATTTCCGGCAGAAGAAGTCGCCGCTGGGCGACGCCAAGGATTGCCTCGCCTGGAGCCCGCTGAACATCGAACCGCACCATCCCGACCTCTTCTGGTACGGCATCCACGGCGTGGAGACGCTCTACGCGATCATGGGCCCCGGGTGCAAGACCGTCGCCCGCGTGGCGCCGGACCGCGTGGTGGGCGTCTGGGCCGACGGCCGCGTCGGCGCGTTCGTGGCCGACGGCCGCGGATACGGCGCGATCGTCCACGGGACCAAGGGCTCCGGTTTTGCCGGCGAGTTCAAGGGCTACAAGCCGCTGGTGGTGGAGATTGTTCGTTTCTTTCGCACGGGCAAGCCGCCGATTGCCGCGGAAGAGACCCTCGAAATCCTCGCTTTCATGGAGGCCGCCGACGAGAGCAAGCGTCAAGGCGGCGCGCCGGTGAGCCTCCAAAGCGTATTGCAAAAGGCCGCCGAGCGCCCGGCCTCGCGCTGATCTCGTCCGCCGCCGATCCCGGCAACAGCCGCGCGCCGAAGAGGAAGAAGCCGGCGGCCGCGGAGCCCAGGCCAACGCGGATGGTGAAGGCGATGGCGGCCACCAAGGCGTCCCTTGACGCGGTTCCATGGTCTGGTCGATGTTCAATTTTACCGTCCGAGGGAAGCAGCGGCGCCCCGGCCGGCGGCGTTTTTGCAACCTATCCTTGTGAAGGGATATTTCGCACAAGGAAAATGCCGTGCGTCCGCTTCACGACACGAACCGCCGCCAACGCGCCGCCGTGCTGCTGCTGATTGTCGCCGTCAGCCTCTATATCAGCTCGCGCACGGTCGCCGATCCCGACCTCTGGGGCCACGTGCGGTTTGGACAAGACATGCTCGCCAGCCGCAGTCTGCCCGCGGCCGACCCCTATTCGTACCTTACCGCGGGCCAGCCGTGGATCAACCACGAGTGGGCCAGCGAGGCGGTCTTCGCGGCAACGTTCAACGCCGCCGGCCCGCGCGGCCTGCTCGCCCTGAAAACGGCGATCCTCCTCGGCGTCGTCCTCTTGCTGCACCGCCATCTCCGCGCCGTCGGCGCGCGGACCATGGCCGCGGGCGTCGTCATCCTCCTCGTCGTGTTCGTCATGGAAGTGGGCAATCGCACGATCCGCCCGCAACTGTTCTCCTATTTCTTCTTCCTCCTGTTGTTGCTCGTCATCTATGCCGCCGACAGCGGGCGAGTCCGCGCCTTGTGGCTGGCCCCGCCGATCATCGCCGTTTGGGCCAACTTTCACGGGGCCTTCCTGGCCGGCCTTGGGCTGCTGGCCGTCTGGTCCGCCGCGCGCATCGCCGCGATCGGCTGCGCGGCGGTTAAGAATCCGGGCGCCATGTCCCACGCTTGCGTGGGCATGGCGCCCGGAATTCTCGCCGTCGCCCTGCCGGCGCTGGCCGCGTTGCTCGCGGCGACGCTCAACCCCTACGGCCCGCGACTGCTCGCCTTCCTCTGGCAGACGGCCACGGTCCCCCGGCCGGACATCATGGAATGGCAGCCGGTTGACGTAGCGAAGACCGAGGGCATGGCGTACTTGGCGCTGCTGGCCGCGTCGATTTTCGCGATGGCGACCTCTCCGCGGCGGGTCTCGCCGGCGCTGCTGGCGGCGTTTGCCTGCACCGCCATCCTGCCCTTCCAGGCGTTGCGGCATTTGCCCTTGGCGGCCATGGCGGCTGCCGTGTTGGCCGGTCCGCATCTGGCCGCCGCGTGGGAGCGATGGTTCGCCGGACTGCCGCGGCCCAACATTTCGCCCAATGTTTCGCCCGGCGGGACGCGACGTCGGTTGGGCCGCCTCGCTGTTGCCCTTGAGCGGGGCAATCGTCCTCTCCGGCGCGACGCTGCATTTTTCCACGCGGATTCCCATCGACCCGGAACACGCGGCCTTTCCCGCCCGCGCCGTCGCGGCAATTCGCACGAGCGGCGTCCGCGGCAACATGGCCGTCTATTTCAACTGGGGCGAATACGCGATTTGGCATCTCGGCCCGCGGGTCAAGGTTTCTTACGACGGCCGCCGCGAGACGATCTACTCCGACGCGCTGCGGCAGTTGAACGCGAATTGGGCGGTGGGCACAGGCGCGTGGGACGCGTTGTTGGACCGTTATCCGACCGACTTGGCCCTGGTGGACAAGCGGCTTCCCGCGTACAATCTCATGCGTCTGAAGTCCGGCTGGAAGCTCGTTTACGAAGATTCGCTTGCCGCGCTATTTGCTCGCGACAAGGCGGAATTCGTCGCGGCTTTCGCCGGCATGAAGCCCGGGGCGCTGCCCGCCGACGGGGCGGGAATGTGTTTTCCGTGACATCGAGCCGCCCGCGCCGGAGCGGAAGCGAACGGCGCGTCTCCAGCTTTCTTCACACGAGCGCGCCCATTTGCGACGACGAAACCACCAACGCGCCGTCGCGCTGGAGCTGCTCGATCGCCCGCCGCACGTCGCCGCCGCGCAACTCTACGCCGCGGCAGGCGTCGTCGATCAGCCGCACCGCCAGCCCCAGCGAAAGGGCGTCCAGCGCCGTCGCCTTCACGCAGTAGTCCGTGGCCAGTCCGCAAATGTAGAGCGTGCGGACGCTGCGGGCGGCGAGATAGGCGTCCAACCCGGTCGAACGCCGCCGCCCGTTGTCGAAAAAACCGCTGTAACTGTCCACATTCGCGTCGACGCCCTTGCGAAAAACCCGGGCGATGCGGGAGCGGTCCAGCCCGGGATGGAACTCGGCGCCCGGCGTGTCCTGCACGCAGTGCACGGGCCAAAGCACTTGCGGCAGGCCGGCCAACTCGATCTCCTCGCCGGGGCGGCGGCCCGGATGGCTGGCGGCGAAGCTGCCGTGATTCGGCGGATGCCAGTCCTGCGTGGCGACCACGAGGTCGAAGGCGGGCTGAATGCGGTTGATCGCGGGGACCACCCGATCGCCCTCGGGCACGGGCAAGGCCCCGCCGGGACAGAAGTCGTTTTGCACATCGACGACAATCAGGGCGATCATTGCGCGCGTCGCGGCTCTACTTTGGTTTCGTCGCTGGCGGCGCGGCGGTCTTCTTCGCGCCCGCCTTGAGCAGCGCCAGCTTCTCGCGGGCCTCGCGGCGGCCGAGGTCGCGAGCGGCCACCAGGGCCAGAATCCGCGCCTTGGTGGGCCGGGCCTTGCCGTTCTCCCAATTATAGACCGTCAACGTCGAAACCCCCAAGAGCTTTCCAAAGTCCGCCGCGGAAAGACGCAACCGTTTCCGCTGCCGCTTCACCGATCGCGCCGAGTAGCGGACGCCGAGCAACTCTTCCCCTTCTTCTTCAACCGGCGGCCGCTGGCGCGGCTGGGAATCATGGCGTTTGAGGTAGGCGATTTCCACTTGCAACCGCCGCAGCAATCGCTTCAATTGGGCGATTTCGCGGCGAAACTGGACAATCGCCTCCTTGATCGCGGACGTGCTCGCCTTGATTTCCCGCCGCGCCAGCCGGCGGATCTCATCCTTCAAAACGACGGCGATGTTTGGCATTTCCACGGCTCCCGAATCCGGCCGCTAAGCCGCTCGCTTTTTTTCGACCGAATCGCCTAAACAATCCTGACAGCCTTCGCGCGATGTCGCCATTGATCGCGGTTTCTCGCCAGAGTGGAACCGACGCGACACAAATCCGAACTATTATACGCGCCGGTCAATACAAGCCAGTCCCGGGCGAGGCGTCTTTGCGCGAGAGGCCGCGGCTGCTGGCAGAAGAAATTCTCCGTTTTCGCTCAAAACGCGCGACTTTCCGCCCGCAGCCCCGCGACAACGGCCAACGGCGACATGCTTGATGTGGTTGATATGATTGCCGTTAGCGCGCTGGCTAGCCGGCGATCATCAGGGAGGGAGCGGACGTCCGGAAACGCGGCGGAAGAAGTTGACGAAGGAGATCCGCCCCCCTCCTTGGCGCAGGCATTTGTCCGGGACATCGCCCGGCGGCGGCAATAAATGTTTCCGATTCCCACGAATATTCTTTTGTAACAGATTTCACTTGGCTGCGTTATACTGTTGGCGACATGCGGCAAGGAGTGCGGACATGGCAAATGCGACTTCGCGGCGGCAATGGGTGTTGGCGGCGTTGGAGCGTTATGAGGTCCCGCTCGTCCGCTATGCCTTGCGGCTGTTGGGGGAGGAGGATTCCGCCCGCGACGCGGTCCAGCACGCGTTCTTGCAGCTCTGCGAGCAATCGCCCCAAAAGCTCGACGGCCGCGAGGGGCAATGGCTGTTTGCCGTCTGCCGCAATAAGGCCCTCAACCTGATCCGCGGCCGACAGAAGTTCGCGGCGACAGAGCGTGTCGAGTTGGCCGACTTTCCCGGGCGGGAGCCCGATCCGGCCGTCGCGGCCGAGCAGCAGGACCTTGCCGGCCGGTTGAATTGCCTCGTCGGCCAACTCCCCACGAGCCAGCGCGAGGCGATCGACCTCTGGAGCGAAGGCTTTTCCTATCGCGAGATCGCCCAGATCGCCGGCCATAGCGAGGGGAACGTCCGCATCCTTGTCCATCGGGCGCTGAAACAACTGCGTCAACATTGCGAGGTGCTGAAATGAGCACGAATAATCAGAATGAAAACAGCAATAATGAAAACAATGGCGAAGACGAGCGCCGCGCCGCGCGGCTGACCGCCCACGCCTTGGGACAGACCGACACGGCAGAGCGGGCGGCGCTGGAAGCCGAGTTGGCTGCCAACCCGCTGGATATGAAGACGGTCCGGGAGGAGCGCGCGTTTGCGACCGATCTTCGCCGGGCGGTCGAGCACGACGCCGCGCCAGAGCGATCGCCCGAGTTGCGCGAGGCGGTCGAGCGCCGCTTGAAAGAATTGGAAGCGGCCGCGGCCGTCGTCCCGCCGGCAATCGCCAACCGGAAGCCGCCACGGAGCCGGCGAGTTTTGGTTGTCGCCATCGCCGCGACGCTGATGGTGGCGGCCGTGCCGACGTATTTTTATTCTCGCGTCCAGGGGCAGGCTTCAGCCGGATCGCAGGATTGCCTTATCCGCGCCGCGCGCCGCGTCGCCGGCGTTCGACTCCGCCCAGTCCGCGGCCGACGACGTGCAGTACGGAGTCCCCGGCAGGCGCGGCAAGGAGGCGGCCGGCGAAGCAATGAAAGACTCGCCAGAGGCGCGGCCCATAACAAAGCGCGAAAACGGCAAGGCGTCGGAGGAACCCGTGGAACTGGCCACGAAAGACCCGACCCTCGGCGGCGTGGGCGGGTTTAATGCGCTGGCCTATGGCGCCGGGGAGAAGACATCGGGCAGCGCAAAACCAGCCCCGGCGAGCAATCCCGTGACGGAGTTCAACTTTGGAAGGTTTACCGCGGCCGGCTCGGCCGAGCCGGCGGGGCCTCGGAGCTACGGCTACAACGAGACCCAATGGCGGGCGAGAGGTCCCCAGGCCGGCGTCGGTGGCCTTCCCAGCGGGCCGCAATCACAGGGGGTGCAGCAACAGCGCGGCGACCGCCGTGGAGAGCCCGAGGCAGCCCCGGGCGAGCGGCTATTTCCGCCCGGCGAGGGTGTCCCTTTGAATTTCGACGGGCTCTGGTGGAACCAGGTGAACGAGAATTCGGGCGAGAAGGCGGCCGGTGGGCCGCAACGGCAACCGCCTGCTGCCAAGGCCTTCGGCGGCTACAGGGCCGCGCCGTCTGTCAGCCCTTATTACAGCCTGTTTAGCGCGAACACGAGCGGCGGCACGGCCGATCCATTTACGAGCACCGTCTTGCCGCAGTTGCAACAACAGCAGCAGAACTTGCAATTCAACAAGGACATCAACACGCTGCAAAACCAAAATCAATTGATACTGAAAGAGCAGGGCGCCAACGGCGGTGCGCCGTCTGTCAGCCCTTACTACAGCCTGTCCAACGCGAACACGCGCGGCGGGACGATAGACCCCTACATGTACTTGACGGAGGAGCAGAAGCAGGAACTTGTTCGCGAGGCGAAGCCAGCAGGCGGCGAGGGGCAGCCCGGTGCCAAGAGCCGAATCCGCCAAAAGCCCGTCGAGACCTGGAAACCCTCCCGCCTTGCGGCAAACACCTCCCGGCTGATGGTCGGCGACAACGAGGAACTGCCGCTGCGGGGAATGCAGGTCGATGTGCGCATCGACGGCTTCCGCGCCCGCGTGGTGCTGGACCTCTACTACTTCAACGACCAGCCGCGGCAATTGGAAGGGAATTTCCAGTTGCGCCTGCCGGAAGAGGCGTCGCCGTATTTCTTCGCCTTCGGCCGCACCGTCTACCAGGCGCGGCAGGTCCAGCCGACCGATTCGATGTTCTTCAAGCGGGATGTTTCTTCCTGGGCGGACACGACGCCGGAGCAGATTTTGGCCGTGCGCCGCGGGAGTTGGGAGGAGCCGAAAGTGGCCCGCATGGCGACGAAGGAGAAGGCGGCCTTCGCCTATCGCGAGACGGTCCGCCGGCGGATCGATCCGGCGTTGGTCGAGTGGTCTGGGGCGGGAGTTTTTCAGTGCCGCGTCTTCCCCTTGGCCCCGCAATCGCTGCACCGCGTGGTGATCGGCTACGACGTGGACCTTTTGCGCGTCGGCGACGATCTGGAATTGCGGCTCGATCTGCCGCAGAAAACCCCGGCCTGCGTCGTCGATTTCAACATTGCCGCGCAGTCGGCCCACGAGGTCAGTCTCGACGCCCCGGCGACGAAATCGGCCGATGGGCAGCGGCTTTCCTATCGGCTGATCGATCCCCAGGATCGCCCGCTGGTCGTGCGGCTGCGTGAGCCGGCGACGACGATGCTCGTCGGCGGCGACGGCAAGACGGGAAACTATTTCGCCCTGCGGACGACGGCGCCATTGCTGGGCGAGGCCGCGGGAAAATCCTCGTCTCAAGGGAACAAGGACGCCATTTTCCTCGTCGATGTGTCGCTCCGCGCCGGGCCGCAGTTCCCGCTGTGGACGAAGCTGATGCGGGCGGTGCTGGCGAACAATCGCGATCGGATCGAGCGGTTCGCCGTGGTCTTCTTCAACGTCGAGACGTTTTGGTGGCAAGAGAAGTTCGTTGCGAACACGCCGGAGAACGTCGAGCGGTTGATGAACTACGCCGACGGGCTTGCCCTGGAAGGGGCCACCGATCTGGGCCGGGCCCTGAACGAAGCCGCCGCGCCGGCGTGGCTGAAGCAGGCCGGCGGCCCGCGGCCGGAACTGTTCCTCTTGAGCGACGGGGCGGGCACGTGGGGCGAAGACCGCTGGGCGATCATCGCCGCCGGATTGAAGGCGGCCAATTCCGGGCCGCTGTTCGCCTATCAGACTGGACTGAGCGGCAGCGACCCGCAAATGCTCGCCCACCTGGCCCAAGAGACCGGCGGGGCGGTGTTCGCCGTCGTCGGCGAGGCGGAGATCGCCCGGGCATCGACCGCCCAACGGCAGCGGCCGTGGCGGCTTGCCGGCGTTGAGGTTTCCGGCGGACGCGACGTGTTGGTCGCCGGCCGGCCGCAATGCGTCTTTCCGGGTGAGCAGTTGCTCGTCGTCGGGCGATGCGAGCCGGGCATGGCAAACGGCGAGGTGATTCTCACGCTGCAACAGGGCGAGACGACCGAGACCGTGCGGACGAAGATCGACCGCGTGCTCGCGTCGGAATTGGCCCCCCGCGCCTACGGCCAGGTGGCCGTGGGGCAATTGGAGGACGTGGCCGTGGCGGCCGAGGGCGTCGAGCCGATCGCCACGGGCTATGCTCGCCACTTCCGCGTCACGGGGCGAACCTGCTCGCTGTTGATGCTCGAATCGGAGCAGGATTACGCCCGCTTCCACATCAAGCCGGAAGAGGATGATTTTCTCGTCTCCGACCGGCCGGCGGCGGCGATCGTGGCGAAGGCCGCCGCCGACAGCGCCGCGGCCCAAGGCGACCCGAAGGCGGGCTTCCTCGCCTGGTTCCGCGGGCTGGAGCAAAGCTCCGGAGTGCATTTCGATTTGCCGGCGTCGTTGGCGATCGCGCTACAGGGGCTGCCCAAGGAGTCGTTTGCCGTGGCCGCGCCGCCGCTGCGGTGCAAGCTCCACGCGAAGGAAGATTTGACCGAGGATGTGCGGCAGGCGTTGGCGGCCGGAGCGCCGGATTATGAAACCCTGGCGGCCGAGTCGCAGCGGCGGCTGGCCCGCTACGGCGCGGACGACGCCTTGCGGGCGCTCAGTTCACTGGTCGAGGAGCATCCCGGCGACGCCGCCGTGGCCCGCGACGTGGCCTTCTCGGCAATCGCGTGGGAGCGGCCGGGCGAGGCGTACCACTTGCTCCGCCGCGCCGCCGCGGGGCGAAGCTTCGAGCCGATCGCCTTCCACGCCCTGGCCCATTGCCTGGAGCAGATGGGCAACGCCGATTTGGCGATTGTTTATTACGAGTTGGCGTGCGGCGGGCAGTGGGACGCCCGCTTCGGCGACATGCACAACATCGCCCAGTTCGATTACTATCGCTTCCTCCGCCGCCTGAGCGAGGGCGGGCCAAGCGGGATGTTGGGCAATTACGCCCGCGCCCGGCTGGCCACGCTTGCGGCGGCCCAAGTCCGCGACACGGCCGACCTGGCGGCCCTGGTGATCTGGAACACCGACGGCACCAACGTCGATCTGCACGTGACCGAGCCCAGCGGCGAACAGTGCGACTACACGCACCGGCAGACGGCCAGCGGCGGACAGATCAGCCGGGACGTGACCACCGGTTACGGTCCGGAGATTTACATCCTGCTGCGGGCGCCGCTGGGAATCTACAGCCTGCGGACGCACTATTTCGCCGCCGACGCCAATCGGGCGAGCACGCGGACGAAGGTCCTCGCGCTGATCTACCAGGGCTGGGGCACGAAGGCGGAAAAGTTGACCGTCAAAGCCCCGACGCTGACCAACGGCAGCGAGTGGCACGATCTGGCGAAGATCGCCATCGGGCAATAGCGGTCTTTCAAGTTGGAGGCGGCGCCACGTCGTAGGGTGGGTCGAGCGAAGCGAGCCCCACCATGCATAACTCGGCCGCCTTTTGGTGGGGCTCGCTGCACTTGACCCACCCTACATTCTCTCCGTTATGCGAACGCCATGCCCACGACAAGCGTGGGCATGTTCGTTTCGATTTTTCCCGCCGCCAGCCCCCCCAAGGCGGTTAATTTGTGATTGTACCTTTGCCGCCGCTCCGCTATGCTAAACGGAACGCCGGGCGAGACGATCACGCGACTTGAACACCGGGTCGAGGTGGAGTCGAACGCGTCGGCGCAGGTCCACGCCACGGGGGGATGACGCGATCGTGAACAGCAGCGCAACTCACGATCTGAGCCACGTTTGCTTCAAGGGCAAAACGCCGATCGGGCCGCGGCCATTTCATGCCCGCCGAGCGCACCGCGCCGCGATTGCCTCCGCGGCGCACGCCCCGGAAGAGCGACTGGACGACTTCATCGCCTGGGCCTTGGGCCGCGCCGGACTGGATGCCGCCGCCTACCGTCCCCCGCCGCTGGCACGCCGCTTGCCGGCCTGTTTGCGGGCGATGAAGGTCCACTCGCCCCAGGCCGCTCGCGAACTGCTGGAGCGAAAACCCTGCCTCGTCGCGAAAGTCGTCAGTTCGCTGCTGATCGGCGTGACGGAGTTCTTTCGCGAGCCGGGCGTGTTCGACGATCTGCGAACGACGGTCCTGCCTGCACTGGCCGGCGGCAAGCGACGCCTGCGAATCTGGAGCGCCGCATGTTCCACGGGCGCGGAACTGTACAGCATGGCCGTCCTGTTGAGCGAAGCGGGCTTGCTGGAGCGAAGCCGTCTGCTGGGCTCCGACTGCCGCGGCGACGCCATCGATCGCGCCAAACTTGGCCTCTATGACCACGCGATATTAAAACTCGTCCCCGCCGCGACGCGGGACAAGTTTTTCGAGCCGGCTGGGCAACAATGGAGGCCGGTCAAGGCCCTCCGCCGGCAAGTCCATTGGAAGGTCGCCGACCTGCTGGCCGGGGTGGAAGACGGACCGTGGGACATCATTTTATGGCGGAATGCCGCCATCTACCTCAAGTCGCATCGCGCGGAAGCAATCTGGCGGCAGTTGGCGTCGGTTCTTGCCCCGGGGGGCGCCGCTGATTGCCGGCAAGGCCGAGCGGCCGCCCAGCGACGCCGGGCTGACGCGCGCCGCGCGGTGCATTTATCGTCTTGCCGACGGCAAGCGGCAATCGCCTCCGCCGCCGCCGATTGGCGGGAAAACCGCTTCGGAGCCGTTCCAATGAGCATGGGAGCAAAGATCCTCGCCGCGTTTGCCGTGGGGATGGCGATCATCGCCGCGATCGGCGGCAGCGCCTACGTGAGCACGCAACGACTGCTCGAAGCGAACCGCTGGGTGACGCACACCCATCAGGTCATCGAGGGTCTTCAGCGCGTCCGCTCCGCGCTCGAGGGCGCCGAGACCGGCCAGCGCGGGTTTGTCCTCACCGGCGAGGAGCGGTATCTGGCGCCGTACAATGCGGCGGCAGGCCAAATCGGCGGCGACATCGACGCCCTGGCCGCGCTGACCCGCGACAACCCGGCCCAGCAAGCGAGCCTCCAGCAGGTCCGCAAGCTCGCCGACGCCAAGCTCGCCCAACTGCGGGAGACGATCGAGCTTCGCAGGAAGTCGAGGCTTCAGGCCGCCCTGCCGGTCGTCCTCATCGATCGGGGCAAGAAGATCATGGATGATCTTCGCGACGCGATTGCCGAAATGGGCACTCGCGAGCAGCGCCTGCTGGATGCGCGGAATGACGCGGCCAACGCCGCCGCCAACCGCACCCTCTGGACGATCACCGTATGGATGCCGCTGGCGCTGCTCGCGCTGGCCGTTGCCGCCGTCGTCCTGATGCGGAGCGTGCAATTTGGCGGCCCCGCCGCGCCGTACCCCCACGCCGGGAAAAAATGGGGCGGCGCCGCCGTCCGCTATGCTGCCGCGGTGGTCGTCGTCGCCGTGGCCGCCGCGTTGCAGATGCGGTTGAACGCCGCCATCGGCCCAATGCCCACCTTTATCGCTTTTTATCCGGCGGTCCTGCTGGTGGCGAGCATCGGCGGGGGCGGGCCGGGGATTTTGGCCACCGTGCTCTCGGCGCTGGCCGCCGATTATTGGTTCATCCCGCCGTATGGGACGCTCCGCATCGACGCCGCGAACGACGCCCTCGCCCTGGCGATCTTCACCGCCTTCGGCCTATTTTTGAGCATCCTCGCGGAACGCCTCCGCCGGTCCCGCTGGGCGGAGGCGACGAGCGTCGCGCAAGCAGCAGCAGGTCGAGGAATTGTCGAGCCTGAACGAGGAACTCTCGCAGCAGTCGGAAGAATTGTCGCAGCAGTCGGAGGAGCTTGCGCAGCAGAACGAGGAATTGCAAACGCAGTCCGAAGAGATTCACTCGCTCAACGCGGAACTGACGCACCGCGAGGACGTGCTGCAAAAGCTGCTCGACGCGGTCCGCCTGTCCAGCGGCGAGCAGGCGGTGATGCAGGACATCTGCGCGGCGGGCAAGGAGATGTTCGGCCCGGCCGTCTCCGCCGTGATCGTGTACGAGCGGCAAGGCGGGCGATTGGCGGTCCGCGCGGAGGCCGGGCTGGGGCCGGAGGGGGCCGGCGTCGAGTCGTGGCCCGTGGAAAATTCCTTCGCCGATCTGGTCATCGCCGAGGACAAGACCGCCTGTTTGCCCGACGCCTCGCTGCGGCCGGACATCGCGCTGGTGCATCCGCGGGGCGAGCAGCCGTTCCAGGCCGTGCTGGCCGCTCCGATGCGCCGCGACGGAGGGCCCTTTGGCGCCGTCGGCGTCTACAGCCGCCAGAAGCAGGAGTGGACGGCCGAGCAGTTCCGCCTTGCCGAGTGGCTGGCCGCGCAGTGCGCCCACGTTCTCGAAACCCTGCGGCTGCAAGAGGAACTGGCCCGCTCGGCGGCGATCGTCGAGTCCTCCGACGACGCCATCCTCTCGAAGGACCTCCACGGCGTCGTCCAGACTTGGAACGCGGGGGCGGAACGCCTGTTCGGCTACCGGGCGGAGGAGGTCGTCGGCCAACCGATCGCGCTGCTGCTGCCGCCGGAGCGGGTGGACGAAGAAGAACAAATCCTCCAGCGCGTGCTGAGCGGCCAGCGCGTGGAACATATGGAAACCGTTCGCCTGGCCAAGGACGGCAGCCGGCTCGACGTCTCCGTGACCGTCTCCCCCGTCAAGGACGGAGACGGCCGGATCATCGGGGCCTCGAAGATCGTCCGCGACATCGGCGATCGCAAGCGGGCGGAGGAGGCGATGCGGGGGCAAGCGGCGCTGCTCGGCCTGGCCCACGACGCAATCATCGTTCGCGGCGCGGGCGACAAAGTCGTCTTCTGGAACCGGGGGGCGGAAGAGACCTATGGATGGACGCCCGAGGAGGCCATGGGCCAAGTCGCCTACGACATCCTGGAAACCCGCTTCCCGAAGCCGTTGGCCGAAATCGCCGCGGACGTGGCGTTAAAGGGCCGCTGGGAGGGCGAGTTGATCCACACCCGCAAGGACGGCAGGGAAATCGTCGTCGCCAGCCGCTGGGCGGCGCAGCGGGACGAATCGGGAGGCCAGGTGGGCGTCCTCGAAATCAATCGCGACATCACCGAGCGGAAGCGGGCGGAGGAGGCGCTGACGGCGGCGAAAAACTCCGCCGAACAGGCCAAAGCCGTCGCCGAGCAGGCCAACCGCACCAAGGACCACTTCCTCGCCGTCTTGAGCCACGAACTCCGCACGCCGCTGACGCCGGTGGTGATGGGCTTGTCGATGCTCCAGAACCGGTCGGACCTCGACCCGGCCCTGCGCCAGACCCTGGAAATGGCCCGCCGCCACGTGGAATTGGAGGCGCGGCTCGTCGATGACTTGCTGGACGTTTCGCGGATCGCCCGGGGAAAGATCGAACTGAGCCGCGTCGCCGTCGAGTTGTGTACGATCATCCAGCGGGCGGTCGAGGTCTGCAAGCCCGACATCGAGGCGCGCAGGCTGCGCTTCGACGTGGACTTGGGGCCCGCCGCGCCCTACTGGATCGACGCCGACACGGCCCGGCTCCAGCAGGTCTTCTGGAACCTGCTGAAGAATGCGATCAAATTCACGCCGCACGGCGGTCGCGTGGGCATCCGCTGTCGGCCGAATGAGGAGCACGTGCTCGTGGAAGTGAACGACAGCGGCATCGGCATCGAGCCGGACGCGCTGTCGCGCATTTTCAACGCCTTCGAGCAGGCGGAACTCTCGATCACCCGGCATTTTGGCGGTCTCGGCCTCGGGTTGGCGATCAGCAAGGCCCTGGTCGAACTGCACGGCGGCGAGATTTCCGCGCATAGCGAGGGCCGGGACAAGGGGGCGACATTCCGCGTCCGCCTGCCGCTGTGCGCGGCGGTCAGTCGTCCGCCGCCGTCCGCCCCTCGGCCGCGCCTCGTCCGCCCTTTGCACATCCTCCTCGTCGAAGACCACGGCGTCACGGCGCAGTTGATGCGGATGGTGCTGACCGCGGACGGGCACACGGTGGAAAGCGCCGGCGACGTGGCCACGGCCCTGGAACTCGCCGGGCGACAGGCCTTCGACTTGCTCGTCAGCGATCTCGGTCTGCCGGACGGCAGCGGCCACGACCTGATGCGGCAATTGCGCGAGCGCGGATACAAATTTCCCGGCATCGCGTTGAGCGGCTATGGGCAGGAGGAGGACATCCGGCGCAGCCATGAAGCGGGCTTTGCCGCCCATCTTACCAAGCCCGCGTCCCGCGACGAAATCGCTGAGGCCGTCGCGACGGTCGTTTCCAGGGACTGACTGCGAGTGCGGCGAAGCCGACTATTGTCCACTCTCCCCGCCGGGGGTCACTTGCCGCCATTGCCGTCGTCGGTTGTCGCCATCGCGGACGTCCTTCGCACCGGTCCGGGAGCAAAGCCGGCATTGGAACTGCTCGCCGCCGACCCTTGGCTTGGCGAAGCGAAGGTCTTTATCTTCGCGGCCGCCGGATCGAAGAGCTTGAAACCTGAGGACGGATGCCCGACCGGCGCCGCTCCCGCAATCCCCGCCGTGCGCTTGCCGACGCCCCCTGGCCTGCGAAAGCGAAGCTCTTCGTCTTGCCGCGGACCGAGGCCAACGGATCGAAGATCTTGAAGCCTGGGGGCAGACGCTTGACCTGCGCCGCTGCCGCGCTCCCCGCCAAAGCGCCGGGCTCGGGCACAGGGACGCCAATGGGCCGCGTCACGCTGCCGGGAGGAAACAGGTCGAGACTGTGATCGGCGGCAAGCGCCACTTGATAGGTCCCCGATTCCAATTGCTTCTGCCGGACCTGCCCCGCGCTGTTGTCGAAACGAATCGTCAAGGGATTGAGTCCCTGGAAATCCCGCTTCTGGCCGGCGGGAACCACTTCCACTTTCCCGTTCGAGGAGAAAGTTGAAATCGTTGCGGTTGTCGCGGTTGTCCAAGGCGACGGCAAAGGACTGCTTGTACAGCTCCCACCCGCTGCCGGTGATCGTAAACTTGTACGTCCCCTCGGTCAGCGAATACTGAGTGCTGCCCTGATTGTTGCCGCGGTCGAAGGCGGCGACCCAGGCCGTGCCGGCATCGAGCGTTTGCGCGTACTTCGGCTGCATCGAGTAGGCATTCCCGTTGACCGTGTAATTCACCGCCGATGTGGCCTTGTTGACCAGCGTGATGGTCCCGGTCGCCGGCGGATCTGTGGACTCCGGAGTGGGAGCGCCCGCGCCGTAAGGATAACCGGCGGCCAAGGCGACGTTGCCCGTCCCTTGGGTGATCCCCGCGCCGCCATAGCTATACTGTCCGCTGCCATCTCCCGGGTTGGTTCCGACCATGGCCGCGTTGTTGCCGAGCGGAATCACGGTCCCCGCCGGCATTCCCGGGATGAAGAAGACCGTGGAATCATCGCCAGTGGGCATTCCATCGTCGCCACCTGCTCCTCCTCCTCCTCCCCATCCGGGAAAACCGCCGCCGCCTTTGCCGCCGCCTTTGCCGCCGCCGGGAGCGTTGCCACCGGCAATGCTGCCGCCGCCTTGGGCCCCTTGCAGGGCACTGATGGCGTTGGAATTGGCGGAGAAGCTGCCCGAAGCTTTGCCCGGCCTGGGTAAGTGTTTGTGCGTTCTGCGCGGCACTGCCCGGCCCTTGGGCAAGAATATTCCCCAACTGCGTGTAGCCATTAATCACACCCTGCGTGGTCAGCGTTCCCGCGTTGGCCTGCGCCGCGAGATTATTCGCGAGTTGCACCCCCTCGGCCTTCGTGAGCAGCGCGGCGCCTGCGGGCGTGCCGGCGAGCCCGCCAAGAACCTGCGGCGTTAGGGCGTTGGGATTGCCACTTTGAACCGCATTGACGATCGCGCTGGCGTCCGCAGGGGGGACAGCGGGGGTGTTCGCGACGATCGCGCTCGCCTCGGCCGCGTTATTGTTCGCAATCCCGGTCGCGATCGAATTGTTGTCATCGACAAGCTGATTTGTCGCGTCGCTGGCATCCGCGTCGCTGATCGTCCTGAGCGTTGTCTTGAACCCGACATTCGCTGGCGGAGTGGCCGGCGGCGACGGGGCGGGCGGGGTGGGCGTCGCGTTTGCCGGCGGCGTCGCGTTGGCGTCCGGCTGGGTCGGCACCGTATTCGTCGGTGGATAGTTCGTCTGATACGGCTGCGCGTCCGTGGTGTTCGGCTGGGTGTAGACCGGCTGGTCGCCCCCCGAATCCGAGTAGCCCTGCCACGAATTCCCATTGTTATAATTGTTGTTGTAACGCCCCCAACCGCCGCCGTTTCCGCCGTAATTTTGGTTGGAATTCGAATAACTCGGGTGTCCGCCTCCACTGCCGCGGCTCCATCCGCCACCGCCTCCGCCGCCGCCGCCGCGGGATCCGCCGCCACCGCCGCCGCCATGTTGCGCGCCGAGTGCAATCGCCGCTGCGGCCAACCCGAGTACACCAATAAGGAAAGACCTCGCCATGGTTCACCCCCCTTACTTGATCGCCCCGACACGGGTTTTCAAACGTCCATAAATTAAACAGCGTACGCTGTTAAAAACAACTGCCAGCCGTTGTGGCCTGTCAGAAGTGCTGAAATTTAGGCGTCTTTGGGCGATTTTTGCCCGGCGGGACACTTGGCAAGTCGTGTGGACAACGCGGCTCTGTTGGTCGCCTCGATCCGCTTTCCATGCACGAGCGAATCGGGCGCGGGGAGAGCGCCGCCGCGGCTCGCGGGCCGTTGACCGCCCGCCTTCCCGCCGATAAGGTTACGGCATGGACTATACGAAGGAAGACGTTTGCGTTGGTCCGTCGCGGAATGGCCTGGGGCTTTTTTCCTTGCGCACATTCGCCGCCGGCGATTTCGTCGGCCCGATCGAGGGCGAGATCATGGCGGACCCGGAGTACGGTTCGGAATATGCCATGGAACTGGGCGAGCGGGCGTTGGAGCCTGCCGCGCCGTTCCGTTTCGTCAATCACAGTTGTCGCCCCAACTGTGCGCTGGCCCTCTTCGACGAGGAAGCTGCGGACGGAACGGTTCGCCCTGCGCACGTGTGGCTGGAAATCCTCAGCGAGATCGCGCTGGGCCAGCAGATGACGATCGACTACGCCTGGCCTGCCGGCGAGGCGATCCCTTGCCAGTGCGGCGCGGCGAGTTGCCGCGGATGGATCGTGGCGGAAGAGCAGCTCGGCGAGGCGGCGTCCGCGCGGCGGGGCTCCGCGGCGGCGAATTGATTCATGCTCCGCGGCAAAGGCGGCGGCTCAGCCGCTGCGGCCGCCGACATTCTCCCGTTCCTCTAATGTGCCGTTCGCGGCCGTTGATGGTCGCAGAGTCCGATCCGTCGCGGACGTTTTCGCGGACCGATTTCGTCTCGTCCAGTTGGGCATGGTCCAAGACCAAAGGGCCGCGGAAGCCCAGGTTGACGCCGGATAGCGCGATCAGCGGCATCTCTCGATGATAGAGGCCGCGGGGCCGCTGGGCAAGTTGCGGCCCTCGGCGGACTACTTCGCCATGTCCTTGAGCAGCTTCAGCGCCCGCACCTTGACCTTGTTGTAGGCGGGCTTCGCCGGACGGTCCATCAACTCGCCGGGTTTGAAGGGGTTCGGAACGCCCTTCTGCGCCTCGCGCGGGGACCTTCTTCTTTTCGATCTTCAGCAGACCGGGGATCGTGAGCGCGCCGGCGCCCTTGCTGCCGAGGCTCGTCTTGATTTCCGCGGCCAGGGCCTCGAGCACGGCGGCGGCCTCTTTCTTCGACACGTCCGCGGCGGCGGCGATGTTGGCCATCAATTCGGTCTTCGTCAGGGGCTTCTTCGGGGCGGGGGTGGCTTTTGCCATGTGCGGTTGTCTCCTTAGGGTAGTGACTCGTCGGAAAGAGCGATGCCGTAATTAAAGCCGGTTCTGGGACAAAGGGCAAGCCGCCCCGCGGCCAAAACCCGAGAAAAAGTGAAGAATTCGCCCGCGCGTTTCCCTTTGCAGCGACAGCAAACGACGCTTTCTGGGCTTTTCCGGCGTGTGGGGGGCGTTGCGGGATCGCCGTTTCCTACCCCTGCCGCGCCTACGACGTCGGCACGATGTCGATCTGCAGCGCCGGATCGGCGGCGGCAACGTACGTCGTCGCCAGGCCCAATTCCTTGCGAACGATGTTCGCGCCCTGGGCAATCGCCGACGCCTTGTAGAAGGCAATCTCGCGATTGCAGCCCTGACGGCCGAAGCCGCAGTCGCTCGACACGACAAGCTGCTCCAGGGGAATGTGCGCGAGCGCACGGCGGATCTCGGCGGCCACCTCCTCCGGCCGGTCCGCCTGCAAGGTTCGATGGCTGACGGCGCCGATGGCGACCTTTTTCTTCAGATCGTTTCGGAACGGCGCAAACAACTCGATGTCTTTGAAGTTCCGATCCTTCATCTCGACCGTCCAAATGTCGCCCTTGCACCGCTCCAGGTACAGCTCGATCGAGGCGGCATAGCTCGTGTCCTCGCGGACGCGCTGCATGTTCGGATTGCCCCAGCAGGTGTGGATCCACAGCTCCACGTCGTCCAAGCCCTCGACCTCGCGGTTGTAGGCGTCGATCATGAACTTCGTCTGCTCGTGATCCTTGCCGAACGTGTTCGCCATGAAGTGGAAGCACGGCTCTTCGATCTGGATGCACTTGCAGCCGGCGTCGCGCAGGGCCAGCAACTCCGCGTTCATCGCCGCGGCCAGGTCCCAGATCACTTCGCGCTTGTCCTTGTACTTCGGCGTGTGGATGTCGAGGAACAGGCTCATGACCTGGGAGCAGCACGTGCCGAACTTCACCGGCTTGCGGCTCTTCGCCTGCGTCATCCGCCAGATCTTGCCGTAGTCCAACGGGCGGTGCTCGATCTTGTCGACCACCCGCGGCCAGCGCCAACCGGTGTAGATTTCGTACAGCATCGTTCCCGGCGGATACTTCAGCCATTCGGAACGGGTCTCCGCGGATTGGAGAAAGTCGCCGTCCAGCCCCGTCCACCGCTGCAAGGGATAATGATGCCAGGCCCGGCCGGCCAGGTCTTCGTCGCAGTGATAGTCGCCGTGCGTGAGGATGTCCAACCCGGCGCGGTCCTCATCGCTGACAACCACGGCCAACGCGTCCTCGAACTTCTCGCGGAAGCGGACGTCCAACATGCACGTGTCCAACGACTTTCCCCACATGCTGACGTCGAACCAGCGGGGGCGCGGCCACGAACCGGTGACTGTCGTGGGCAACATCCGATTGGCGGTGGCGGTGAACATCGGGACTCCTCGGCGGTTGCGCGGCGCCAGCGACGGCTGCGTCCCCGGCGGCGCAAGGAAAAAGGCGTTGCCCTAATCGTAGGGAAGAGGCGGCAACGGGTCAATTGCCGCCGCACGACCGGGGGCAGCGTTTCGCGCGGATTTTGATTTATCGGCGCCCATTCATTTCAAGCGTACGTTGGGTATTCCGGGAACCACATCGCCTCGCGGACCATCTGCTCAACCGCCTCGCGGCCATCAGGCTCCCCGCCCTGCCGCCGCTGCGCCTCGCCGATGACGGCCGTTGCAACGTGGGCGGCGACGTTGCGAAGCTCCGTCTGATTCGGATAAATCGCCCCCACGTCGAGCCTGTCCCGGCCAACGCAATCCGCCAACCGGTGGGCGGCGGCGAGGAACAACGAATCGGTCGCCGCAGAAACGCCGGAAAGCATGCACCCCAGCCCCATGCCGGGAAAGATGAAGACGTTGTTCGCCTGGCCGATAACGCGGGTCTCGCCCTCGTAGCGGACGGGATCGAAGGCGGTGCCCGTGGCGACGATCGCCCGCCCCTGGCTCCAGCGGACGGCCTCGGCGGGAGTGCACTCGACTTTCGAGGTGGGGTTGCTCAAGGGGAGGATGATCGGCCGCTCCACGTGCTGCGACATTTTCCGCACGATCTGCTCGGTGAAAGTGCCCGGTTGAGCGGTCGTGCCGATCAGCACCGTGGGCCCGACGTGGCGGACGACCTCGAAGAGGTCGTAAGACACATCCTTGCGGAAGCCGTACTGGGCCATCGCCGCGTCGTCCAGGGCGAAGGGGCGCTTGTGCGGATCGGCGATTTGGCTTCCTTGGTGCAACAGACCCTGACTATCGACGAAGACCTGTGCGGCGTGGATTTTGGCCTGATCGTCGGACTCCTCGCGCATCGCCATGGCGACGAGCCGGCCGATGCCCACGCCGGCGGCCCCGGCGCCCGCGTAGACGATCCTTTGATCGACGAGCTTCTGCCCGGTGATCCGCAGGGCCGCCAACACGCCGGCGACGCCCACCGCCGCCGTGCCCTGAATGTCGTCGTTGAAGCTGGGGATCTTTTCATGGTAGCGATCGAGGACCTCGAAGGCGATGTTCTTATGAAAATCCTCCCACTGGACGAGGCAGCGAGGGAAGACTTCCTTCACGGCGGCGACGAAGGCGTCGAGGACCTTCCAATAGGGCTCGCCCTGGAGGCGGCGCTGCCGATAGCCAAGATAGTAGGGATCGCTGAGCAACTCGGCGTTGTTCGTCCCCACGTTGAGGCTCACCGGCAGGCAATGGCGGGGATGGATGCCGGCGGCGGCGCTGTAGAGCGACAATTTGCCCACGGGAATGCCCATGCCGCCCGCCCCCTGATCCCCCAGTCCAAGAATCCGCTCGTTGTCCGTGGCGACAATCAGCCGGACATCCGCCTGCGGGGCGTTGCGAAGCAGGGCGGGGATGCGGTCCACGTCGTCCGGGGTGATCCAGAGGCCGCGCGGGCGGCGAAAGATGTGGCTGTACTGCTGGCACGCCCGCCCCACGGTCGGCGTATAGACGATGGGCAGCAACTCCACGAGGTTCTCGACGAGCACGCGGTAGAACAGCGTCTCGTTGCGGTCCTGGAGGACGGACAGGCCGATGAACTTCTCCAAGTCGTCGCGCTTCGACCGCAGGTGCTCCAGCTCCAGGGCGACCTGTTGCTCTATCGTCAGCGGCGTGGAGGGGATCAGGCCGTCCAGTTTGAACTGTTCGCGTTCCTGCGGGGAGAAGGCCGCGCCCTTGTTGTACATCGGGTCGCGGAGCAACTGCGCGCCGCCGTAGGGCGGTTTCACCGCGGGACGAGGATCGTTGTCGTAAGTCTTTGCCATGGAATCAGTTCTCCTCGTGCGAATCGATGCGTTCCGCGAAGCAATGTCGCGGCCTGAACCGCCCGCCATTCTACCAGCATCCCCCCGGCGGCGCCACCATGCGGCCACCCATGCTTCCGATGTTTTCCGGGCGTCTCCCTTGCTTAACCCGCAGAATTCCCCTTTTCGGAAAAGTCGTTTTGCCGAGCGTGCGTTTGCGCACTATTGTTGTCTAGTCTATGCGTCTATCGCGTCAACGGGAGAATTTATATGAACGCCGTTTTGAAGTCGTTCCTTGCTGCATGGATCATCCTCTTTCTTTCCAGCCAGGCGGCAGGCCGCAGCGAAGGCGAATTTCGCGGCGGCGAGCGGGAGTCCGCCGGCCGAGAGCGTGAAGGCGAGTTTCGCGGCGAGCGGCAGTCGCCGCGCCGAAGCGAGGAAAGCCAATTTCGCGGCGGCGAGCGGCAGGCCCCGCGCGGCGGCGAAGGCGAATCTCGTCCCAGCGGCGAGCGCGGGTTCTTCGGCATTGGCGGCGAAGGCGAAGACCGTCGCGGCGGCGGCGAAGGCTTCACGAATCGCTCTTCAGACGATCGCTCGCCCGCGTCCGAGCCGTCGCGTGCCAACGCTTATGATCGGCCTTATCCCGCTTTCAACCCGGGAACAGATTGCGCACCCGGCCCTGCTCCGAATCCAACTCCTGGCCTGAATCCCAGCCCCAGTCCCAGCCCGTGGCTGCATCCCGCGCCGAATCCAACTCCGGGCCCTGGCCCGAATCCGAACCCAGGTCCGCATCCCGGCCCGGGACCGAGCCCCAATCCAAACTGGCATCCGGGGAACTGGCCCAACAACGGGAACAACAACGGGAATAACAACAACAACGGGAACAACAGCGGGAACACTGGTGGGAATCGCGTCTGGAATAATTACGGGAACTATGGCGGAGGCTACGGCGGGGGCTACGGCGGAAACTATGGCGGCGGCCTTGGCGCAGGCCGCATGGGGCGCCGGCTTCGCCTCGGGCGTATCCGCCGCCACGCCTTGGTCTTGGGGCTACTGGCCGCAGTACAACAACCCGTACTGCCCTGCTCCCGTCGCCGTTGGCAACACAACGGTCGATTACTCGCAACCGATTGCGCCAGCCGCGCCGCCGGTCACGCCGGCGCCATCGCCGCCCCAGCCGGCCGGAGCCGCGACCGGCGCCAAGGGAGCGACGCCCACGGACCAAGCGATGGAACAGCTCGACGCGGCGCGGGCGGCCTTTGGCCAGGGCGATTACAGCACCGCGCTGGCCAAGTGCGACCAGGCCGTCGCCCAGTTGCCCAACAGCGCCCCGCGCATCAATTCCGCGGACTGGCGCTGTTCGCCCTGCAACGCTACAAGGAAGCGGCAGGGCCGGTCTATGCCGTGCTGTCGCTCGGTCCCGGCTGGGATTGGGCGACGCTGAGCAGCTTCTATCCCCGTGGGGACGTCTATGCCGGGCAGCTCCGCGCCTTGGAGCAATATGTGGCGTCCAACCAGAATGTGGGCGAAGCGCGGTTCTTGCTGGGGTACCACTACATGACCGGCGGGCACAACGACGCGGCCGCCGAGGAATTCAAGGCGGCCGCGCGGCTGAATCCCCAAGATCAGTTGTCCGCCAAAATTGCCAGCGCAATCGCGCCGCCGGCCGCCAGCGCGGCCGCCGCTCCCGCCAAGCCAATCGCCGCTTCTGCCCTGACCGGCGTATGGACCTGCACGCGCACGACGGGACGACGATCACACTGAGTCTTGCGCCGGACGCGAAGTACACGTGGAGGTTCTTGCAGAAGGACAAGCCACAGGAGTTTAGCGGCGCCTACGACGTGGCCGACAACCTCTTGATCCTCAAGGAAGGCGACAACCCGGCAATGGTCGGCCAGGTGACGCTGCTCTCCGGCAACCGCTTCAACTTCAAGCTTTCGGGCGACAATCCAAGTGACCCCGGGTTGACGTTCGGCAAGTGAACCGGGCGAGGCAATCACAACCAAGCTTGGGCACGGCCAGCCGAATTGCGAAGACGCAAGATGAATCGACGCAAGTTTCTGCTGACGACGCTTCTTGGCGCCGTGCCCGCGATTGCCGAGACCGAGACAGGCCGATTTCCGTTTCGCGTCAAAGAAAAGAGCGGCGGGATTATGAACGCGACGCAGGAGGCCGGGGAATTGCCGATCGCCAAGGATGTTTTCACCACCGCCCAGCAGCAGATCCTTCCCATCGCGCTGTCCGCCGACGCGCCCAAAGTCAACCCGGCGGACGTGCCGCTGTACGCGAAATACGGTTACAGCGCTTGGCGGGCGGGGCCGGGCACGAATTACAGCCGCGCCACCGGCCGGCGTCAAGCTTACGACAAGCGGAGCGAACTCGCGCCCGGCCATGCCGGCGCACCGGCGCCGCGCGGCTTCTGACCTTCTTCGCAATCAGCGACATTCACATCACCGACAAGGAATCCCCGGCCCAGCCGATCTACCCCGGCTGGAGCGCGAAGTTCGGTCCGAGTTCCCGCAGGCTTCAGGCCGGCTCCTATTCGCCGATCATTCTCTCGACGACGCACGTTCTCGACGCCGCCGTGCAGACGATCAACGCATTGCACAAGACGACGCCCTTTGATTTCGGCATCTCTCTCGGCGACGATTGCAACAACACCCAGTACAACGAACTGCGCTGGTTTATCAACGTCCTTGACGGCAAGGTCATCGCCCCCAGTTCCGGCGCCCATGCCGGAGCGGAGACAATCGATTATCAGAAGCCGTACAAGGCCGCCGGGCTCGACAAGGCGATCCCCTGGTATCAGGCCATCGGCAACCACGATCAGCACTGGTCGGGCATTGCCTACGAGAACGAAAAACTCCGGCGGGCCCACGTCGGCGACGCCATCCTCAACATCAACCCCAACCTTTTCGCCGATCCAAATTACATCAATGAAACCGGCGCCTATATGGGCGTCGTCGATGGCTCGACGCCCTACGGGAACGTCGTCGGAGCAGGGCCGGAAAAGGACTTTCCCACGCCTCCCATGGTGGTCGCCGACGCGAACCGCCGCTCGCTCGCGACCAGCGATTCCAGCAGCAGGAATTGGATGCGCGAATTCTTCACGACCACTTCCAACCCGGTCGGCCACGGCTTCACCCAGGCCAATCTCGACAAGGACTTCGCCTGCTACAGCTTCGAGCCGAAGTCCGATCTGCCGCTCAAGGTCATCGTGCTCGACGACACGAACAAAAAGAACGACAAGGCGGGAGGGCTGTTTTATTGCGGCACGGGCGGTCTCGATCCGACCCGGCTCGACTGGCTCAAAAGCGAACTCCAGCGAGGTCAGGACGAAGGCAAGCTGATGATTGTCGCGGCGCATATCCCGATCAAGCCGCAAGCGGGCCTCCGCGACAGCACGCCCAGCCATGCCTTCTACGACAAGGCCGCGGAAGACGAGTTGCTTGCCGCGCTCCACTCCTATCCGAATCTCATTTTGTGGATCGCCGGGCATCGCCACATCAACGCGATTACCGCCCAGCCGAACAATCCCGCTGATTTCAGCGACCATCCGGAGCGGAGCTTTTGGGAGGTGGAAACGGCGTCGTTGCGGGATTTTCCCCAGCAGTTGCGGACCTTCGAAATCCGCCGCAACCGCGACAACACGATTTCCATTATCACAACCGACGTCAACACGGCGGTTGCGGCGGGGTCGCCCGCGGCAAAGTCGCGCGGGTATGCGATCGGCGTCGCGCGGATATTTGCCGCCACGCCCGCCGTCCTCGCCGACGCCGCTTCGCATGCTTACAATGCCGAGCTTGTGAAGCAATTGAGCCCGGAAATGCAGGCGAAGATCGCCAACTGCGGATCGCCAATCGAGTCTGCCGGCGACTGTTGACGCCCGCCGTTACGGCATTGCGATCCGCTTCGTCGCCTGCAACCGCACCGGGCCCAGCAGCCCGGACTCCTGCAACGGCGAATCCTTCTTCCACAGCTTCCACGAGCTGAAGGCGATTCGGCCCGTCGGACTGGGCTTGCCTTGTTCGAGCCATTTCGGCCAGGCCTTCAGGTTGCCGGCGGGATAGCGGTCGCAGTCGTCCGGCAACTGTTCGTCGCCGATCATGCGGTTGACCCAGAGGTTCGTCACGCGCACTTCCAGTTCATTTTTTCCCGGGCGGGCGGCGGCGGCGATCTCCACGCGATAGGGAGGCTTCCAAAGGACGCCGAGGCTGCGGCCGTTGAGGCGGACCTCGGCGATCACCGCGACTGCGCCCAGGTCGAGGTAAAGGCCTCGATCGGCGGCGAGCAGTTCCGCGGGAATCTGAAAGGTCTTCGCGTACTCTGCCGTGCCGGAGAAGTATCTTACGCCGGCGTCCGGATGTTCGCTCCAGGAGCAAAGCTTGTCCAAGACAACCTGCGGCGGTGCGCCCAGCCCGGGCGGGAACCGCAATTGCCATCGGCCGGCGATCTCTTGCGCGGCGGGAATGTCGCGCACGTCGAACGTCGGCGCCCGGCCTGAGGCCGTCTTGAGTTCGTAGCGGCCGTTTCGCCACGCCTCCAGCGCCGGGCGGCCGTTGGAGTCCGACATGAATTCCGCCGCCGGCGGCGAAGCATCCGGATCGTCGAGATCGATCGTCTCCGGGTCCGGCGCGATTATGTGGCGCGGCTTGCCGTTGACGAGGACATCGGCGACGAGCGTCTTGACGACGCCTTTGGCCGGGTCGTCGCCCTCAGCCATCTGCACGACCTGAAAGCTCGCGCCGCCTGCGTCGAGAAGTTTTTCGAGTTTCGCTTTGACGTCGCGCGTCCGCGCGGCGTCGCCGGGCGGGCCGTAGCCGGCCTTGAGCACAACGATCTTCGCCGCCGCCGGCTGTTCGGGGAGCGCGCGTCCGTCGCAGGCCAGCGCGACGACCGGATCGAGCGGCGATTGCCCCGGGCGAAAGACGACGAACACCGATTCGGCGGCTTCCAGGCGTAGGGGAATCCGCGTCGTCTGACCTTCGCGCTCGAACGCCGCGACCGGCTCGATTCGCCCGGACTCGGGCCGCCAGAATTGCGGCTGTTTGCCGGCGACGCGGAAGGCACAGACGCCTGCGGCCGGCGCGTTGCAGCGGTTGGCGACAAAATAGACGTCGCCGCCGTCTTCCAGGCGGCGATGGGTGTAGCGGAGTTTTCCCGCCAGCGCCCGATCGCAGGCGAAGTCGGCGGGAATGCCGGCCTCGGCGAGCACTTTTTCCGCAGCGAGGCCGGAGAACATTTTCCCTTTGCCAAAGGAGACTTCGCCAGCGGCCTTTCCGTCGCCGTTGCCCCAAAGCCGCTCGGCCAGCCGTTTGACTTCGTCGTCGCACGCCGGATAGCCGGACAGGCCGGGCGACTTCTGCGGCGGCGAACCGACCACCGTCGCCCCGGCCTCGACCAATTCGGCGATCTTCCGCAGCAGCGCCGGCGTCATCGTCTGCGAATCGGGAAGCGCGAGCAGCCGATAGCTCATGCCGTCGGGCAAAACAATTCGACCATCCTTCACGGACATCCGCGAGAAGACGGCCTCGGCGGGACAGAGGTCGAAGTTGTACCCGGGCCGGCTGGGCGGATCGCCGCTCCGCGAGATCGGCGGCGAGAAGCTCCGCGGCGCCCCCTCCGGCGCAGATAACAAATGTCGGCGACGAAAAGGCCCTGCCGCAGGAGTTGCTGACAGCGGGCGAGATAAAGATGCCACGCCGCCGACTGCTCCCACCAGGTCTGCGTCCGCTCGTAGTGCAGTCCCCACGGGCCCATCGCCATGCCCGGCCGGCGGTCGAGCCACGGCTGCATCGCGTAGCGATGAAAAACGAAGCGATTGATCCCTTCGCAGAACGCCCAGTCGCCCAGGGCCTTGATGTTCGCCGGATGGCCCAGCCACTTCTCGGCGTCGAGCGAGGTGAACGACTCGGCGCCGACGATCCGCTTTCCGTAGACGTGTCCGGCGGAAGACATATCCGCCATCCAAAGGGCGCATCGGTCGCCCCACGCCCAGAACTCGCCCATCGGTTCGTCGGCCCGGCCGCCATAGGCGATTTCGTCGAACGGGCCGTCGCCGTAGGCTTCGATCGACAGTCCCAGGCCGTGCTTGCGCGATAGCTGCTGGAACCGGCCGGCGTAGTTCTGCAAGAGAAGTTCGGAGATTGTCTGGCGAAGGTCCCAGAGGAATCGCTCGGAGATTTCCAGGCTGTCCACGACTCGCCCGGCGAAGACCGGCCAGTAGCGGGCCAGCTCGTATCCGCGGCGTTTGCGGAACTCGTCGGCAAGCCGCGGCGTCCAATTCTGCGAATGGACTTCCCAACTGTCGATGTGCGTCCTGACCAGCGACTTACCGATCAGGGGACGGTTGTCGTCGACCAGCTTGGCCATCAGCCCGGCGAACATCGCGTCGGCGGCTTCGGCGCTGAGCTTGTCGCATTCCAGGCCGCGGCCCGACTCGGGCGCGGGATGGTTGTCCTTTCCCGTCAACGTGTGGCCGATCCGCAGCACGGTCCACTTGCCCGGCGGAACGTCCCACGTCAGGCGGCCGTCTTTGCAGCGCGCACCCAGGGCGACGATCTTCTCGCCGGCGACCGTTTGCTCCGCAGGCAAGGTCCGATAGGCGGCCGGCGCCGCGGGAAAATCGTGGCGCTCGACGAACGACTTGCCCTTGATGTCTTCGATCCGCTCCTTGCCCGCCGGCGTGGGGAAGGCGACCACGGTGATGTCCCGATAGTAGCCGGCGACCGTTTCCGGCTGGGCCAGGGCGAGTTCGACGCGTCGCGGGCCGGCAAGCGCCGTCTCCGTCCAGACGACCTTCTGCATCGACAAAGCCGGGGTGATCCACGGCCCGCCGGAGCCGCACCAGCCGGCGTCGTTGTTCATGTTCACCTCCAGTCCCAGTCGGGCGGCCTCGCGGCAAACGCGGCGAAACAGCTCGCGCCACCGCGGACCGGCGAACGCCACGCGGCCCTGCGGCGCCCTTGGTCCACTTCCATGATCAGCACGCCGCCGATCCCCACCCGCTTCATCGCCTCCAGGTCGGCGGTGATCCCTTCCGGGGTGATGTTGCCGTTGAGCCAAAACCAGTAGACCCACGGCCGGGCGGATTCTGGCGGTGAAACGAACTCCTTCTCCAACGCCCCCGACGCGGCGGCCGCGCTTGCGGCCACAGCCGCGCCCGCCCAACACGCCGCAAGCCCCAACGCCAATTTCATTGCCGCTTTCATCGCGTTGTCTCCGAAGATGAGGGTTCTTTGTGACTACATTGGTTGGGACCAAAAACGGAAGTTCTCCGGGGAAAGAGGACGCAGACCTCAAGGATCGTCGTCGAGCTTGAGCGGGCGGACCCAAATGTTGCGGAAGCGCACCGCCGAGTTGTGGAACTGGAGCGTGATCGGCCCGCTCGTGACGCGAGAGTCGTAAGTGGCCAGGGCGCGATGCCGCGTCGGCCCCAGCGCCGCCTTGTGGCACTGGACGAGCACTCCGTTCCAGAAGGCGGTGAAGTAGGCGGGCCGCACGAGCTTGTCGCCGGCGAACCGCGGCGCGGTGAACACGACGTCGTAGGTTTGCCACTGGCCCGGCTTCCGCGAGGCGTTGACCAACGGCGGCGTCTGCCCGTAGATCGCGCCGGCGATGCCGTCGGCGTAAATCCGGCTGTCGTGCGACTCGATGATCTGCAACTCGTAACGGTCGAGGAAGAAGACGCCGCTGTTGCCCCAGTTCATCGGCCCGCCGTCGTCTTTGGCGGGCGTGGCCCATTCGACGTGGAGTTGACAATCGCCGAAGTTCCGCCGGGTCGAGATCTGGCCCGTCCGGGAAATGTCGATCACGCCCCGTTCGACGCCGCGGGGATTGCCGCCCACCCATTGCGAAAGGTCCTTGCCGTCGAAGAGGATGATGGCGTCGGCGGGCGGGTCGCCGGCTTGCCGCCCCGGCGCGACCATCGGCGGCTGCGGACGCATCTTGTCGTGGACGCGCCATTGCGAATTCGGCAGCATCGGTGTGTCGGTGTAGCCGAAGGCCTCCTCGGCGGAACACGGTCGGGCGGCGACAACCGCCGCAGCGAGAACGAGCAGCGCGGCCGCCCCGCGGCGAAGCCGGTGCGAACCAAGCGATGGATGACGTGAGAACATTGTGAAGTTGCTCATGGGGAATTCTCCTAGGGGGGTGAGGCTCAGGCAAGCAGCGCAATCGCTGTCACTATGATAAGCAGGCCGATCGCCGCGTGCAAGCTTCGCGCCACGCCCAAGCGTAGAAAAAGTCGTGGGAAAAAGGGGAAGCGATCTACTTTCCCGCAATCTCGAACGGCACGGCCGGCAAGCTGCCCAGCGGCGCCCGCTGCCGACTGGCCGGATTGGGGTTTTTGGGGTTCTTCGCGTCGGCGGGGCGATCGAGGACGGCGTCGATGATCAGATTGCCCTTCGCGCCTTTCTTCGCTTTGCGGGCATCCGCCTGGAGAACGATCCGCGTGCCATCGTCGCCGTGCGACACTTTCTGGATCGTGACGCCTTCGGGCGGATCGTTGAGCGCGTAATGGATCTTATCGGCCATCGGACCGTTGGGAACGCCCACGCGGAGCGTCGCGGCGCCGCCGGCCGAGAGCTTCACGCTCGAATTGCCCAACAGCGTCAGCCCGCCATTGGGCCGGGGGCGACCGGTGACCGAAACCAACCACTCCGCCGCCGGCACGAGATGCCGATAGTAGAAGGCCTGCATCATGTCGTCGGCGGGGGTCGCCGCACGGCGGACATCGCGGCCGCCGATCTTCGCCGCTCCTTCGAGATGCAGGGAAATCGGCTTGTCCAGGGGCGTCGTCGGAACCGTCAGCGTCACCCGCACTTTATTTTCCTTCGCCGGCAGCAGGCCGCCGGACAGCGAAAAGCCGGCCGGCGCGCCCTGGAGCGACAAGCGAATTTCGCCGGCAAAACCGTCCTTCCGCAGGGCGTGAACGGTCACCGGCACATTCATGCCGGTTCGCGCGTTGACGCTCGACGGGACGACGCGCAACTCGAAGTCGGGCTGCGGCGGACTGATGCGAAGCCGATAGTGGAAGTCCGCGCCGCCTTTGTGCTGTGCGTCGCTCAAATGCAGATAATACGTTCCCTCGGCGGGCAACGCGGTCATCAGATAGGAGTCGGCGTGATGCGTCAGCAGCGCCGACGCCGGGTCCTCGTGATCGTCGTTGAAGGCAATTTGCCGCCCGCCGGAATCCGTCAATTTCAACATCGAATCGAGCGGCGAGCCGAGGCGGCGGGCGACGACCTCGGCGACGATCTTCTGCCCCGCGCGGCCCTCGAAACGGAACACGTCGCAATCGCCCGGTGCGTCGATGCGCCCCTTGACGACGATCGGCAGCGCGACGCGTTGCGCCTCCGCCTCGTTGTTGTTCGGCTCGATCTCCTCGCACTCGGGCAGCTTGTCGCCGCGGGCAAGCCTGTTCGGCGATTGATTCGCCGGCAAGGCGCCCGCGACCTGCGCGGCGTCGCCCACGGTCAGGCGGTAGACGAAGTCGTCGCGCCCGCGGTAGATCGAATCGTGAATCTCGACCACGTAATCGCCGTCTTTGGGAATCGCGCAGCGAAGCCTCGGATCGGGGTGGAAGAGATAATGGTCCGCGTAGGCCAATTCCTTGCCGTCGGCATCGTAGACGGCGATCGCCGCTTGGAACCAGCCGGGCACGGCGTCGGAAATATAAGGGAGCAGTTCCCGCGCGTCGGCGGCGACGAGCAATTCCTCGCCCTTGCGGGCGGCGAAGCGGCAGCGATCGACGCCGCCGGGCTGAATCTGCCCGTTGACCACCGCCGGCAGCGTGATCGGCGTGTCGAGACGCAACATTGCGCGCGCCGGCTGATTGCCCGGCGGCGTCGGGATCTTCTGTTGGCGCGGATCGCCGTTCTGCGGGTTTTCATCGGGCTTGCTGAATTCCGGGAAAACGCCGACGCGGAACGCCAACGGATTCGAGAGCCCCAGCGGGGTCAGAAGCCGCAACTCCCGCGTGCCGGGCGGGGCATCGGCCGGTATTGTCAGTTCGACCGTGACTGTCTGGGCCAGCGCCGGCGTGGCGCTCCTTTTCATCGAGTTGGCGATCTTCATGCGGATTTCCCGAATCTGCTTCCGTTCTTCGGGAGTCCAGTTCGCTTTCGCAAATAGCGCCGCGCCTGCGCCCTGGCCGAGCCCCTCGCTCGAGATCCCCTTCTTTTCCAGCATTTCTTTGAGCTTGTCGCGAAGCTTATTCAACTCCTGCTGGCTGGCCGGCTTGGAGAAATCGATCACCTTGGCGGTGATGCCCGCGCCGGAGACGTAGACGCCCGTCGCGCCGTCAAGGAGCTGGCCGCCGATTTTGGCCTGCAGCGTGCTTCCCTGCTTGCCGCCGGCGGGAAAGACATAGCCGACGTGCGGACTGGGCAATTGGGCGGGGAGCGTCGCGGCGCATGCCAGGATCGCGGCGAATGCGAGCAGCGCGTGTCGTCGAGAAAGGCTCATCCGAGGGTTCCTGGTTGGGAAATCGTGTGGTGTCTCACGCGGATCGTGATTTATGGGCGCCATGCGTTTGTTTTGCAGGCATTCTAACTTCCAACTTCTTTCCTCTCCGTCCTCACATGATTTCCTGCAAGAGTCCGCCCGAGGGCGCGTGCTCGTCGGCCGCGGGAACGATGTGGGCGGCCAGGCCCTGCGGATGCGGCAGCGCGACGCCGGCGTCGATGCCCAACAACTTGTAGATGCTGCCCAGCAGGTCGCAAGGATAAACGGGCCGGTCGCGGACTGCTTCGCCCTTGGCGTCCGAAGAGCCGACGACGTGGCCGCCCTTGAATCCGCCGCCGGCCACAAGTACGGAGAAGACGCGGCAGTAATGACCGCGTCCGCCGTCCCACGGCGGTTCCCATTGCACCTTCGGCGTGCGGCCGAACTCGCCGCAACACCAGATGACGGTGCTCGAAAGCAGGCCGCGCGACGGACAGGTCCTCCAGCAGCGAGGAAAGGCCCTTGTCGAGTTCCGGCAACTTGCGGCGCATCGTGGGGAAGTTCTGCTTGTGCGTGTCCCAACCTTTGTAGTTGATCGTGACGTAAGGAACGCCGCGCTCCACCAGCCGCCGCGCCGCCAGACACGATTGACCGAAGGTGTTGCGGCCGTAACGGTCGCGAACGTCGTTCTTTCTCCGAGCCCCAGGTCGAACACCTTGCCCCCGTCGCCGAGGATCAGTTCGTACGCCTGCTTCTGCGCCTCTTCATGGGCGGCGAGTTGGGGGTTGCCGGGCAGGGCGAGGCTGAGCATGTCCAGCTTTTGCAGCAGATCGCGGCGGAGATGCTGCCGTTGGTCGCTGATGCCCTGGGCGACGACCCCTTCGACCGCGAACCGTTTCTGCGGCGGGATCGCCGCCGGTGGCGAACGGCTTATAGCGGGCGTTGAGGAAGCCGGCCTCGGAGAATCGCCCTTGCGGCTCGGTGAGCACGATGTACGGCGGCAGCAATCCGCGATAACCGGCCTCGTAGCCCTTCCGCAGCGAGACCACCGCCCCGGCGCTAGGATAGACGTCGCGGCCGCTCGACGGCCGGCCGGTCTGCACCATGTAGGCCGCCGTCTCGTGGGAGTTCGAGCCGTGCGTCATGCTGCGGATGAGCGAGTATTTGTCGGCCTGCTTCGCCAACAAGGGAAGCAACTCGCAGATCCGCGCCCGGCCCGTTGGTGACAATCGGTTTGGCAAACGGGCCGCAATAGTCGTAGCCGGCCTCGGGTTTCGGATCGAACGTGTCCAGGTGCGGCGGTCCGCCCCAGAGCCAAATCTGGATCACCGAGCGGGCCTTTGCCTCGCCCCGCGGCGTGCCGGCAAGCACGCGGGTCCACAAGCGGTCGGCGATTGCCGCGCCGGCCACGCCCAGCAGACCGCGCCGCATCATCCCCCGGCGCGAGATGAGGTTGTTGTCCATAGTTAGAACCTAGAAGTTAGAATTTAGGAGTTAGAAGTTAGAGTTCAGGAGTCTGCGGCGTTGTCCGCATTCCAACTCCTAACTCCTCTCTTCTTTCTTCTCCTCCCCGTCTGTGTTTCTTCCGCGGCCGATCCGCTAATGCCGATAGAGGAACTCCGGACTGTTCACCAATGCCCAGGCAAGATCGATCCATGCGTTGCGTCCCTTCGGGCCGCTCTTTTCGCGAATACTCGCCGAAAACCTTGCGCTCCGCTTCCGTCGGCATCCGCGAGAGGATCGCCAGATAGAGCGTCGCCGTGATTTCCGCCGGCTTCTTTCCCGATTGGATCAATCGCTGCAACTTCGGGCCTTGCTCGATCTTTCGTTGGATATGGCTTGAATTCAACATGTGCAATCGTTGACTGGCCGAGGGACGATTGTTCCGCTCCACTTCCAAGCCCGTGTCCCGCGGCGAACGCCCGAACATCTCCAGGAACGAACTGCTGATGCTCCCGTCGGCGAGGGAGATCGAACGCTGCTCTTCGGGGATGAAGCTGAAAGGCTCGGGAATGGCGCTGGTATATTTTTCCGTCGTGCCGGTGATCTGGTCCAAGGCGTCGATGAGGATCTCCGCTTCGAGGCGGCGGAGCGGATAGCTGGCGAAATTGGCCGCCGCCTCGGGACGGTTCGACTTCGGGATGCAGGAAAGCTGATAGGTCTTCGAGTTCAGGATCAGCCGATACACGCGCTTCAGGTCGTAGCCGCCGGCGATCAGTTCTTTTTGCAAATAGGCGAGCAACTCGGGATTGCTCGGCGGATTGTCCGGCCGGATGTCGTCCGGCTCCTCGATGATGCCCCGGCCCAAGAGCCAGGACCAAATGCGATTGACGATGTTCCGCGCGAACCAGGGATTCTTCGCCGCGATCAGCCAATCGGCAAAGACCTCGCGCGGGTCGCGGTCCGCGGAAAGCTTCACCCGGGCGCCGTCCGGAAAAACCCCTTCCGCCGGGCCCGGCTTGCCGGCGTCGAAGAAGATAATCTCTTCTTTCCACTCTTCCGTGTGCTTGTAGCCGACATTGGCGAAGAAGGCCGACATGCCGGTCCATCGCTCCTTCGGCCACTTCTCCGCCCGCGTGCCCATGAACGTCAGGGCGACGGCCTGGGCCAGGGCCTGCGGGTCCTTGCCCTGCACGGCGCGATAGAAATTGACCGGCGGATCGCGGAAGTTGCTGCCGCTGGCGGTGAACAGCGTGCGCACCACCTGATCGTAAGGCCAATTCTCCCGGATGCTGGTGCGCACCCAGCGGTGATAGGCCTGTGCCGCGTTGGGCCACAAGTTAATCGGAAACTCCGCCTTGATCCGCAGCAGATCGCCCCATTTCATCGCCCAGTAGTCGGCAAACTCGTCGCGGGCGAGCAATCGCTCGATCAGATCGGCACGCTTGTTCGCCGCGGAATTTAGGAGAAACTCCCGCGCCTCTTTCGCCGTCGGCAGCGTGCCAATCGCATCCAGATAAACCCGGCGGACAAACACCGCGTCGGACGACAGATTCGCGGGCGGGATGCCGAGTCGCTCGAGCTGCGCGAATACCCGCTTATCGATCTCCCCCGGCGGCGTCAACTCGGCCCGGCTCTCGAAAATCGCGGCGACCGGTTCCTCAGCCGCGGCAGTTCCCGCGGCGGCCGCGAGGAAAACCACGGAAAACAGCGATAACAACATTATTCGCATAATCTTCAGACTGATATTATGCCACCCGTACAGGCACAATGGACGCGGCCCCTCATGCTATTAAACCCCGCACGCGGCCGGGAGTTTCCTCGCGAATGGCGGCGGTGAGTTTAGCGGCAGCGGGGGCGATCGCACATCGCCGATTGCGCAACGTCCATTGTACCCTATTGCGGCTCCCGCGGCGGCCGGGCGCGGCGACGGAGGAAAACGCGAAAACAGCGCGCGAGAAATGCTCTCGGCCAGCGATTGCCGAGGCGGCCGGCCAGAGCGATTCTCATCTCAGCGTAGCGGGTGCCATGCCCACGCTTGCGTGGGCATGAGGCCGACATGAGGAACATGCCCACGCAAGCGTGGGCATGGCACCGATCCGGACGCTACACGGGCATGATAAACGCGCGCTACCGGCGGGCCTTCTCCCCCGCCGCCGGCTTCTCCACGGGAATCCGGAATTGGTCGGGGCGTTCGCGGACCACGCGGCGCAGCCACGCCTCGGGGTATCCGACGTCGGGATAGTTGCCCTGCGGGTCGCGCACGTAACCGTCGTTGTATTTCGTGATCAGGCCCTCGGCCAGGGCGCGCCAGCGGCTGAGCGTCTGCTCCGCGTGCATCGTCGAGTAGTCGCTCAGATAGCGCGTCATCAGGCTCGGCGACGATTTGGACAATTCGAGCGCGGTCTTCTCCACGGCCGGCTGCAGCGCCAGCAGGTTCGACTCGATGTCCTTCTGGACCGTGCGAATCTCCGGCATCATCTGCGCGTATTTCAAGTAGGCGTAGTTCGACGCAAGGTTGAAGACCCACCAGGCCGAGTCCCAGGAGAACTTGCCGATCGAGCCGCCCGTGAAGCCCTTCGGCAGCGCGTCGACGCCGCAGTAGAAGGGGAGGAAGCAGGTGGTGTAGGTGTCGTCCATGCCGTACCACATGACGCCGCCGATCGGGTCGGGCAGCCAGGCGCGGGACTGGGAGACGCTGGTCACCGCGGTCTGCTGCGTCGAGATGGGGCGCTCCCAGGCGTATTCGACGCCGTCGAGCTTCCAGACGAGCGGACGCCAGCGATACGGCAGGGCATAGGGTCCCGCGTCAACGCCCTGCGTCATGTCGAACTCGGTCCCCTCGAAGTGATCGCGCATCAAGGCGAAGACGTCGGCGGTGGAGAGTTTCTTGTCTGGCGGCAACGACAGCGGATAGGGCGTCGCGCCGGGCTTGGAGCGGTGATAGTCGGGCGACAAGTGTTTCGACGGCGCCGCCCGTCGCAGGACGCTCCACACCCGCGCATCGCTGATCCGCCGCGACAGCGGCGTCGCCGGGCAATAGGCGTCGCAGAATCGCAGCCGCCGGCCCGACTTCGCATCGTACCAGCCCTTGCCGGCGGCGAAGCTCTCGACATTCGCCGAATAGAGGCAAGCGGCCGGATCGTTGCGGGGAATCTCGCCGATGCGCGGAGTTGGCGTGACAGGAGATTTGCCCGTCGGGAATCCGCACCGCCGCCCAGACGGCGCCCTTGCCGCCGGGCCCGGCCCCGACGATCTCCATGATCCAGGCTTCCTTCGCGTCGGCGATGGAGAACGATTCGCCCGCGTCGCCATAACCGTATTCGCTCGCCAATTTGCCCATCACCCCAATGGCCTCGCGGCATGCGCGCCCGCTGCAACCCAAGCGTCATCAACGCGGCGCAGTCCAAGAGCCCCTGGGGGTTGACCAACTCGGGCCTGCCGCCGAACGTGGTTTCGGCGATGACCAGTTGGTGTTCGTTCATCCAGCCGAGAAGCTTATAGGTGTGCGGGACTTGGGGGATCTTGCCCGGCGGACGCTTGTCGGCCTTGCTGCGCGGGGCGATCTCGATCATCTCACCCGGCTTGTGGTCGGCGGCGGGCAAGATTCCCAAAGTGGCGTAGAGCCCGGCCAAGTCGCAACTGTAGGTGATCGTCGTCGAGCCGTCGGCCGACGCGCCGGGAGTGACGAGGATGCTCGTGCAGGCGTCGGCGGGCGAAGCGGCCGCGACCGCTGCGGCGGCGAGAAGAAAGGACAACAACGCGCCGAGGAGGCCGCGGAAGGCCGGCGGAACGGGTTCCATGAAATTTCTCGCGTCAGGGTGTTCCCCGGCGATTTCGCTCCGGGGATTGACAAAATGCCGATACCACACTAACTAACCGAACGATTCGCCGCAGTCGAGAAAAATGGCGGAAACGCCGGCGGTCGAAAGCGGAAAGGGAATTCTCTTCGCCCGCCTGCCGCGGCGGCCGCGACCGCCTGCCGCCGCGCCGTCGGCCCCGGCTCACACCGTGATGCAGATTTCTTCCGACTCGGGATACAGTATTCGGCCCACGGATTCGCCGTGGGCGTCCTGCGGCATGATGGTTATGTAATATTTACCCGGCAGAGTGAAATTCAACGTCGCCGACGTAGCGGACGTCACGTCGTCGCACACATCGGATTTCGGCGCGGTAAACCGCGCCGTGTACATGCTCGGGGCCCAGGGGACGTTGGAACTCTTCAGCGACATCAAATCGCTGGGCAAGCTGTCTTCGTTGTAGTTCCAGCCGCGGCTGGTGTTGGAGACGAGGACGTTGTAGCTCACGCCGCCGCTCGGATCGGCCGACGCGCTCCAACCGATCGTGACGCTGAGCGATCCATTTGCTTGAATCTGCGTCTGCACCGATTGAATTTGCGGCGCCCCAGGGGTGTAGTAAATCGGCATATTGCTGTACATTTGCCGATCCGGCGCGGGAACGGTTGTATAGTCCTCCCAGCCGTAATAGATCGAGTTTTGCGCCTCCGCGGGCGTCGCCGTCTTGTAGATGACGTACGGCGCCGGCGCCTCGCCCGCGGCAAACTGCGCGTCCCAGGCTTGCATGGAAAAATAATAATAGGACGGACAGATTTCCGCGGTCGTCGTCGGCGAGTTGTAGCAATTCGGCTGAAAAGCGTCGGGCAGCGAATCGATCAGATAGGGGTCCTCGCTGAGTTGCGCGACGGACGGGATCGAGCCGTTGGGAAGGAACACGCACTCCCCGCCGCCAAACATGTCGGCGTCGAAGTAATGCCAGTTCCCGCCGTAATAGATTTCGGCGATGACGTGCCCGCCAAGCTGGTCCAGCCGCGCCTGGTATCCGACGGAGGAAAACAAGTCCACCGCCACGCGCGACCTGGCCGCAACGCATCTCTCCAAGCTGCAGCAGGACCAGCGGATCGGTGACCATCGTCCCGTCCGGGTACATGGGCTGCAGGTACGAGTTTTGGAAGTGGGCCTCTTGCAGGAAGAGCAGGACCGCAAGCTGCTTCGCCTCGTCGGTCGTTGCGCCGACGGTGATCTTGGCGAAAATGGCCTGGAGGGCTTGCAGCCGGTTCACCCCGGCCAACTCGCTTGTGACCGCCGCCAACTCGGTAAAGTCGTAATCGTAGACCGTGTTGAGCTCGTTGAGCGGGATTCCCGTACGCGCCACCGCGCCGGCCGCCGTATAGGCGAATTTCGTGGAGTCGGTCCCCTGCTGGATACAGTACTCAGGATTGAAATTCTCGATGTATTGTTGCGTCGGCGAAAGGGTCGTGACAGTGGCCGTGGTCGTGACAGTGGCCGTCGTCGTGACAGTTGTCGTGGCAGCGGCCGTGGCTGCGACAGCGGGGGCCGCCACGACAGGAGCAATCCGGCTGAGCCCCGTGGCCACCCTCCCGATCGGCGGGGAAGGAACGGTTGACGCGCTCACCGGGGCGGGAGCCGTTGTGGCCGGCGCAGCGGTTGTCGGCGCGGCGGCCTGAGTGGAAGTCGTTGCGGCCTGTGTGGAGGTTGTTGTCGTTGCAGTCTGTGTGGGACTGACGGGCGCAACCGCGGTCGGAATCGTCATCCGCGCCCTCGGTCGCGGCAGCACCGGAATCATCGGCGAAGTAGCCGAGAGCAACTCGCGACATTCGAGCCATTCGAACGCAAGATGCCGCTCGCGCGGACGCTTCGAATTCCGTCGCTGCGACGGCTCTCGATCTTTGGAATGACGGATCATCGTTAGCCCCCCTGTTCCTCAACGTGCGAAACGCCAACTTCTATCTTACCCACGCCGCACAGCTTACCAAAGGATTTTGTCGCGTCTGGGTCCGAAAATGCCGCCGAGGCCCTGCCGCGATCCGTCAGGCGATGGGCGTCCGCCACGTCGATTGCGGCGGCTGATTGAACAGGGAGGGGGAATTTAACGGAAAAGCGGAAAATTCCGCATTAAACGCTTGCCGGGGCAAGGCAATCCCAAGAAGATGGCAAGCACGCGAAACTCGATGTCATCGCTGCGGCAGGCAACCGCGTGCATCGCGAGGGGGGGGCTGGGCTTCGCTTCTAATCCCCAATCCCTAATCCCTCTGCACACTCATCCGCTGCGAGCGTTGGCCAACTGTGGGAAGCGGTCTTGCAGGGCCTGCACGGTGAGTTCTTCGTATCGCAGGGCTTCCATCGCCAAGACGGCGGCGTCGGCGGCCTGGATCGTCGTGATGCAAGGGATGCCGTGGGAAACGGCCGCGGCGCGAATTCGCCCTTCGTCGGTCCGCGCGCCCTTGCCGCTGGGCGTGTTGATCACCAGGCGGAGGTCGCCGTCGACCATGTGGTCCAAGAGATTCGGATGCCCCTGCTGGAGCTTCTTCACCCGCTCGACGCGAACGCCCGCCGCTTCCAGCCGCTCGGCGGTGCCGCGGGTGGCGAGGAGTTGGAAGCCCATTTTCTCCAGCCGCTTGGCCAGCCCGACGGCGTGTTCCTTCGCCCGATCGGCGACGCTGATGAAGATTTTGCCGCTTGTGGGGAGGATCGTGCCGGCGGCCAACTGGCTCTTTGCGAAGGCGATGGAGAAGCGTTCGCTCACTCCCATCACCTCGCCGGTCGAGCGCATTTCCGGCCCGAGGACGATGTCCACGCCGGCGAACTTGGAGAAGGGAAAGACGGCCTCCTTCACGGAGACGTGGCTGGGGATCGGCTCGTCGCGCCAGCCCTGCTCGGCCAGGGAGATGCCGACCATCACCTTCGCCGCCGCCTTGGCCAAGGCCATGCCGATCGCCTTGGAGACGAACGGCACCGTGCGGCTCGCCCGCGGATTGACTTCGAGGACGTAGACGACCGGGCGGCCCTGCTCGCGCTTCACCGCGTATTGGACGTTCATCAGCCCCTTGACCTGGAGTTGCCGGGCCATCATGCAGGTGGCCTGGCGGATTTCGGCGACGACGGGGCCGGGAAGGCTGTAGGGCGGGATCGCGCAGGCGGAGTCGCCGGAGTGGACTCCCGCCTCCTCGATGTGCTCCATGATCCCGGCGACGATCACGTCGCGGCCGTCGGCGATCGCGTTGACGTCCACCTCCGTGGCGTCTTCGAGGAAGCGGTCGATCAGCACCGGCTGGCCCTGGGAGACGACGAAGGCGGCGGCGACGTACCGCTCGAATTGCGCGGCGTCGTAGCAGATTTCCATCGCCCGCCCCCCGAGGACGAAGCTCGGCCGCACCAGCGAGGGGAAGCCGACCTGGGCGGCGACGGCGCGGGCCTGGGCCATGTTCCGCGCGATCCCGTTGGCCGGCTGCTTCAATCCCAGCCGCGAGAGCACGTTGGCGAACTTCTCCCGGTCCTCGGCCTCTTCGATCGTGTTCACGCTGGTGCCGATGATCGGCACGCCGGCGTTGGCCAGCGCCGGGCGAGGTTCAGCGGCGTCTGTCCGCCAAACTGCACGATCACCCCGTCCGGCTGCATGCGGTCGCAAATGTTCAACACGTCCTCGGTGGTCAGCGGCTCGAAAAACAGCAGGTCGCTGGTGTCGTAGTCGGTGCTCACCGTTTCCGGGTTGGAGTTGACCATGATCGACTGGATGCCCAGTTCGCGGAGGGCGAAGCTGGCGTGGCAGCAGCAGTAGTCGAACTCGATGCCTTGGCCGATGCGGTTCGGCCCGCCGCCGAGGATGATCACCCGCCGCTGCCCCGGCGCTTCGCGGGGGTCTCGTCCTCGTCTTCGTAGGTCGAATAGTAGTAGGGCGTGTAGGCCTCGAACTCGGCGGCGCAGGTGTCCACCGCCTTGAAGCAGGCGACGACGCCGCGGCGCTTCCGCTCCGCGCGGACGTCCATCTCCGTCGTGCCGCAGATCACCGCCAATTGCCGGTCGGAGAAGCCGCACCGCTTCGCCTCGCGGAGCAGCGCGGCGTCGAGCTTCTTCAGATCGCCCGCCGCGCGCAGACGCTCCTCCAGGGCGACGATCTCTTGCAGGTTCTTCAGGAACCACGGGTCGATGGCCGTCAGCTCGAAGATTTCCTCCAGCGACATGCCGCACTTGATCGCGTAACGGAGATGCCAGACGCGCTGGTCGTTCGGCGTGGCCAGCTTCGCGCGGATTTCCTCCGGCGAGGGCTGCTCCGGCGTGCCCCAGAGGTCCTTGCCGTCGCAGCCGAAGCCGAAACTGCCCACCTCCAGCCCCCGCAGCGCCTTCTGAAACGACTCCTTGAACGTCCGCCCGATGGCCATCGTCTCGCCGACGCTCTTCATCTGCGTCGTCAGGGTGGAATCGGCCTCAGGGAACTTTTCAAAGGCGAAACGCGGCGCCTTGACGACGACGTAGTCGATCGTCGGCTCGAAGCAGGCCATCGTCTCGCGGGTGATGTCGTTGGGCAACTCGTGCAGCCGGTAGCCGACCGCCAGCTTCGCGGCGATCTTCGCGATGGGAAAACCGGTGGCCTTCGAGGCCAACGCGCTGGAGCGGCTCACGCGGGGATTCATCTCGATGACCACCATCCGGCCGGTGGCCGGCTCGACGGCGAACTGGATGTTCGACCCGCCCGTCTCCACGCCGATCTCCCGCATCACCGCGATCGAGGCGTCGCGCATCCGCTGATACTCCTTGTCGGTCAGCGTCTGCGCGGGGGCCACGGTGATCGAGTCGCCGGTGTGTACGCCCATCGGGTCGAAATTCTCGATCGAACAGATGATGACGACGTTGTCGTCGACGTCGCGCATCACCTCCATTTCGTACTCTTTCCAGCCGATCACGGACTCTTCGAGGAGGACCTGGCCGATGGGCGAGGCCTCCAGGCCGTGGGCGACGAGGGCGTCGAACTCGGCGCGATTGTAGGCGATGCTCGAGCCGGTCCCGCCAAGGGTGAAGCTGGGACGAACGACGCAGGGCAAACCGATCGCCGCCACGGCGCGGCGGGCCTCCTCCAAGTTCGCCACCGTCTCGCCGCGGCAGACCTCCAGGCCGATCCGCTCCATCGCCGCCTTGAACTGGTTCCGCTCCTCCGCCTTGGCGATCACCGTCGCGTTGGCCCCGATCATCTCGACGCCGAACTTCTCCAGCACGCCGTGATGGGCCAGGTCCATCGCCAGATTCAGCCCCGTCTGGCCGCCGAGCGTGGGCAGCAAGGCGTCCGGCCGCTCCGCCTCGATCACCTTGGCGACGATTTCCCAGGTCAGCGGCTCGATGTACGTGCGATCGGCCATTTCCGGATCGGTCATGATCGTCGCCGGGTTGGAATTCACGAGCACGACCTCGTACCCCTCTTCCCGCAGGGCCTTGCAAGCCTGCACGCCGGAATAGTCGAATTCGCAGGCCTGACCGATGACGATGGGCCCGGAACCGATCAAGAGAATCTTGTGGATGTCGTTGCGCCGTGGCACGGGGTATTTTCCATTGGAGGCTGGGAGGCGTCTCTAAAATCCCCCGATTTTAGCACAGGCGCAACCGCGGGTACAAGTGGGGGAAAATCGCCTGCGAACTTGGCGACGCGGGCTTGGCTTGCCGTTTCGCCAGCCCATGCCCCTGCTTCAGGAGTAAAATTCCCACTCCCCGACGGCGTCGAAGGCGTTGGGAAAATGCTCGATTTGCGGCTTGCCGCGGCCTTCGGGCCAGGTCACCGCCACCACGTCGAACCGCGCGGGACGCTCCAAAATCCCGTGACGCTTCAAGAATGTCACCGCCAGCCGCGACAGTCGCCGCTGCTTCGCCTCATCGACGAACTCGGAGGGATGGCCGGCGTTCTGGGTTTGCCGCGTCTTCACCTCGACAAACACGATCGTCCGTCCGTCGAGCATCACGAGGTCGAGTTCGCCCGGCCGCAGCCGATTGCCCCGGGCGAGGACCTTGTATCCCCGCCGTTTCAAGTAAGCGGCGGCGGCCTCCTCCCCCCGGCGGCCCAAGGGCTTTGGGGGGAAAAGCCGGCGAAACCAACGCGCGAACGCAGCGGGAAGCGACATGAGCGGGGTTAAGATCAGAGAGAGAAGGGAACAGCCACGGATGAAACACAAATGAAACACGGATGAAAATAAAGGCGGCAGCACAGACAGAAAAAAGAAACGCTCGCTTTATCTGTGTTTCATCCGTGTTTCATCTGTGGCCTCCGCCTTCCCGCCTCTACTCCCCAATCCCTCCGTTTACTTCTTCCCCGCCTTCGCCGCGTGTACGTCGCGCTTCGCCTGATCGACGCGGCGCTCCTTCAAGCGGACCGCCTTGCCGACGCGGTCGCGGAGATAATAGAGCTTTGCCCGCCGCGTCACCCCGGCGCGCTGCACGACAATTTTCGCGATCCGCGGCGAGTGGAGGGGGAACTTTCGCTCCACCCCCTCGCCTTGGACGATGCGGCGGACGACGAACATCTCCCGCGTCCCCGAGCCGCTCCGCGCGATCACGATGCCGCTGAAGATTTGGATGCGCTCTTTTTCGCCTTCGAGAATGCGGCAGTGAACGTCAACCGTGTCGCCGATCTCGAAGACGAACGTCTCCGCGCGAAGATTGGGCTTTTCCACCAGGTTCAGAATTTGTTGACTCATCGCTCGCTCCTTATTTCGATAGTTGAGAGTTGAGAGTTGAGAGTTGAGAGCCGATCCATGGTCTCAATTATCAACTCTTAACTCTTAACTCTCGACTCCCAGCTCTCAACTCTCAACTCTCAACTCTCAACCGGACAGGTCAGGCCGCCGTTGCTGTGTCCGCCGGCGGCGAAGCTCGTCGCGCCAGCGGGCGATCTCCTCGTGATGTCCGCCGACGAGGATTTCCGGGACCTCCAGACCGCGAAACAGTCGCGGCCGCGTGTACTGCGGAAACTCCAACAATCGCTGCGAACCGGAAAATGAATCCTCTTGGTTGCTGTCTTCGTGCCCCAACACGCCCGGCACAAGCCGGATCACCGCGTCGATCACCACCATTGCGGCGACTTCGCCGCCGTTGGTGACGAAATCGCCGATTGAAATTTCCTCGGGCCCCAGGAGGAGCCGGATGCGCTCGTCAAAACCCTCGTAGCGGCCGCAGAGCAGCAGGATCCGCCGCTTTGCGGCCAAGCGTTCGACCGCCGCCTGGTCGAGCCTTCGCCCTTGCGGGGTGAGCATGACCAGATGCCCGGGGTCCTCGGCCTGGCCGCGGACCGCCTCGACGCAATCGACGATTGGCCGGGCCATCATCACCATGCCTGGTCCGCCGCCGAAGGGCCGGTCGTCGACTTGTCTGCGTTTTCCTTTCGCCCAATCGCGGATGTTGTGCAGGCGCACCTCGATCAGGCCGGCGTCGATCGCCCGCTTCAACACGCTTTCTCCCAGGTATCCGGGAAACATTTCGGGAAAAAGGGTCAAAACGTCGAAGCGCATCGCACGGTCCGATCCGGGGATCACTCGGACGCTTCCTCGGCGGGGGCGTCCGCGGCGGCGACTTCCGCCTCCTCCGCCGGTTGTGCGGCCAGCGGCTGCTGGGGCGAACGACGCCGGCGGGACTCCGCCAGCCGCGCCGCGCCAATCGCTGCTGCTCCAGGTGCGTCCCTTTGCTGCCGTACTTCTTGATCAACACCATGACCTTGTCCGACGCCTGCGCGCCGACGCTCAGCCAATAGTTGATCCGCTCGCCGTCGAGCTTCGCCCGGGCGTCGGTCTCCGGCACCATCGGGTCGTACGTGCCCAGTTCTTCCAGGATGCGGCCGTCGCGCGGCGCCCGCTTCTCCATCGCGCAAATGCGAAAGAAGGGGCGATGCTTGCGGCCCAGTTTCTTCATGCGAATTCGTACTGCCACACGGTTCTCCTCTTACACGTTGTACACGTTACACGCAGCGATGATTCATCGGGTTGAAAGGGAAATCTGTAATCATTATCCGCTCGCAATCAAGGTCCCCCTCTCCCAGAGGGAGAGGGGGATCCTGAATCGGAAACCTGCAAAACTCCAACTCTAATTCTCCGACGGCCCGTTCCCCCCCTGGCCTTGTTTCTGTTGTCGTTTCCGCCGCCGCAACTCCGCTTCCCGCTGCTTCCGCAGCTTGGCCCTCTCCTTCGAGGAAAGTCGCTTCCCGGTGTCGCCCTTCTGCTTCGCCAAGCGGGCGCCGGGGTTGAGCGCGCCGCTCGTGCCGAGCTGCTGCATCGTCCGCATGCGGTCGCGCATCCCCATGTTCGCCATCTTCTTCATCATGTCGGCCATGACGTCGAATTGCTTCACCAGGTCGTTGACTTCGCTCGGCTCCGCGCCCGCCCCGGCGGCGATGCGGCGGCGGCGGCTCTGATCGACCACGCGGGAAGGATTGCGGCGCTCCTCCGGGGTCATCGAGTCGATGATGCCGCCCAAGCGGCGGAAGTCCTGCTCGGCGTCGATGTCGCCCATCGCCTCGACCATTCCGCCCATGCCGGGAATCATTCCCATGATCTTGTTGATCGGCCCGAGCTTTTTCGTCTGGCCGAGCATCTTTTTGAAGTCGTCGAGGGTGAACTCGCCCTTGCGGAGGCGGGCCTCCTGCGTGGCCATTTCCTCCGCATCGAGCTTCTGCTGCGCCTGCTCCACGAGCGTCACCACGTCGCCCATGCCGAGAATTCGCCCGGCCATCCGCTCCGGATGAAACTCCTCCAAGGCGTCGAGATGCTCGCCGACGCCGACAAACTTGATTGGCACGCCGGTGATCGCCTTGACGGACAGCGCCGCGCCGCCGCGGGCGTCGCCGTCGAGCTTGGTCATAATCACGCCGTCGAGCTCCAACGCCTCGTTGAACGCCTTCGCGCTGCGGACCGCGTCCTGGCCGGTCATCGCGTCCACCACCAGGTAGACCTGCTCCGGCGAGAGGCGGCGGTCGATCTGCGTCAACTGGGCCATCAACTCCTCATCGACGTGCAGTCGCCCCGCCGTGTCGAGGATGAGCACTTGCACCTCGGCGGCCTTGGCCGCCTTCACCGCCGCCTGGCACAGGGCCACCGGGTCCTTTGCCGCCAGATCGGCGTAGACGGGAATGCCGATCTGCTGGCCGAGGACCTGCAATTGCTGGATGGCGGCGGGCCGCTGCAAGTCGGCGGCGACGAGCATCGGTTTCTTCTGCCGCTGGAGGAGCAATTGTCCCAGCTTGCCGCAGGTCGTCGTCTTCCCCGACCCTTGCAGACCGCAGAGCATCAGCACCGTCAGATCGCCCTTGAGGTGGAGCGAATGATCGACCGGGCCCATCAATCCGACCAGCTCGCGATGGACGATGCCGATGAGTTGTTGCGTCGGATCGAGGGATTTCAGCACGGCTTCGCCGACGGCGTCTGTGGAGACGCGGGCGACGAAGTCCTTGGCCACGGAGAGGCTGACGTCGGCCTCCAGCAGGGCGCGTTGCACCAGGGCGAGCCCGTCGCGCATGTTCGCCTCGGTCAACTTGCCGCGGCCGCGAAGCGTGCGCAGGGCGGAGAGCATGTTTTGCTGGAGCGACTCGAACATAATCAGACCGGGAGCCTCGTAGCGCGGAATCCCTTATGTTACCGGAAATCGGCCCCGCTTGGCAATGCCCAGGCGACTGTAGGGTTCCGGCGCCAGGGAAAATAGGGGCTGCGACTGCAATACCGACGAGGACGCACCACCATTTCTGGTGGTGTGCATCTCGTGGGCAAGCTGGCCTTCCCCCAAAAAACCAAGCGGATTTCTTCGCCTCGAGAGCGAGCCGGGTTGGCGCGACTTCGGGTTGCGGGTCGAAACGCGGCGTCCCCGTTTCGACCCGCGGCCCCGATTGCCACGCTGCGGAAACGACGTAATATGAATGGTTGGCAGTTGCCAGGGCTCGCCAATTCGTCCGATTTTTTGCGTTGTCTCGTCGCGCGTTGGAATTTGCCGGGGGGAAAAATTCATGCCGAGCGATCCCATGACGAAGGACGAATCTTGCTTCGGGCGTTGAAACACCGCAACTTTCGCCTGTTCTTTTTCGGGCAGGGCATTTCCCTGATCGGCACGTGGATGCAGCAGGTGGCGATGATCTGGCTCGTCTACCGGCTGAGCGACTCGGCGTTCCTGTTGGGGCTGGTCGGCTTTTGCAGCCAGATTCCCAGCTTCTTTCTGGCCCCGGTGGCCGGCGTGTTCACCGACCGCTGGAACCTGCACCGGACCATTCTCCTGACGCAAAGCCTGGCCATGTGCCAGGCGATGATTCTCGCCGCGCTGACCCTGACCGGCGCGGTCGCCGTCTGGCATGTCCTTGCTTTAAGCGTTTGCATGGGCCTCATCACGGCCTTCGACATACCCGCTCGGCAAGCGTTTCTGATCCAGATGGTGGAGGGGCGCGAAAATTTGACCAACGCCATCGGCTTGAACTCGTCGATGTTCAACGGTGCGCGGCTTGTTGGCCCGGCGATGGCCGGTTTTCTGATCGCGGCGGTGGGCGAGGGGGTCTGCTTCCTGCTCAACGCGCTGAGTTTTCTGGCCGTGCTGGCGGCCCTGTTGGCCATGCGGCTGCCGCCGCAAGCGCCGGCCAAACCCCGGCAGCATGTCCTGCACGAATTGATCGAAGGATTCCGCTATGCCTTGGGCTTTCTTCCCATCCGCGAAATCCTCATGCTTCTGGCCGTGGTGAACATGGCGGTCATGCCGTTGACGGTGCTCTTGCCGGTCTTTGCCAAGACCGTGCTCCTTGGCGGAGCGGACACGCTTGGTCTGTTGACGGCGGCCATGGGGTTGGGGGCGCTGATGGGAGCCCTCACTCTGGCTTCGCGCAAGAGCGTGCTCGGCCTGGGGCGACAGATTGCCTGGGCCAGCGGCGTCGTCGGCCTGAGCCTGATCGCGTTTTCCTTCTCCCGCGCTGTGGCTGGCGATGTTGTTGCTGACGACATGCGGCTTTGCCGTGATGATGGAGACGGCGGCCAGCAACACCATCCTGCAAACCATCGTTGACGACGACAAACGCGGACGAGTGATGAGCTTCTACGCGATGGCTTTCCTCGGCGCCGCTCCCTTGGGAAGTTTGTTGGCCGGCAGTCTGGCCAGTCGCCTTGGAGTCGCCCGCGTCGTGCAACTCGCCGGAATCATGTGTATCATGGGTTCGTTGGTTTTCGTCTGGCGCTTGCCCGCGATGCGAAAGATCATCCGGCCGATCTATCGGCGGATTGGGGTTCTGCCGGACATAACGGCGGGGATTCCCTGCGAGGCGGAAGTGACGGTGTCCGCGGAGGAAGGAAATTGAGAGCGCAGGGCGGTTTGCGGCGGCGGGGATCCGTCTACCAGCCTGCCGGGAGGGGTGGTACAATGGTCCAGGCGAAGCGAATTCCGCGTGATCCTGAATGAAGAATTTCCCCCAGAGTTCTCCCGCGCAAGGGAACGGGACATGATGACTCGATATCCACACGTTTACGTCCTCAACGTCATGTCGGACGACCATCCCGGCATCGTCGCCGCGGTGAGCAACGCCGTCGAATCGCGGGGGGGCAACATCGATTCCTGCAGTCAGACCGTGCTGGGCGGCTATTTCACCTTGATCATGATCGTCAGCCTGCCGGAGGCGATCGATCCGGAGCAATTGGCCGAGCGGGTTCGCGGCGCAGAGTCGTCCGGCTCGCCCTATCAGGTCCTCGTCCGCCCCGTCCTCTCCTCCCCGGCCAAAGCGGTCAAGGAGCCTTCGGACCGCTTCGTCGTCAGCGCCTTCGGCGCGGATCAGCCGGGCATCGTCCGCCGCTTCAGCCAGTATCTGGCCGGCAAGGACATCAACATCGTCGATCTCTATGGCGACCGCACGGGCGACGACTTCGTCCTCATCGGCCAGGTCGAAGTCCCTTCGCATTGGGACATTCGCCTGATGCAGGCCGACTTGGAACAGATGGGCGAGGAGTTGGGTTTCGCGGTAAAGCTCCAGCACGAGAACATCTTCGTCGCCACGAACGAGTTGCGGCTGACGCACGCAACAGGCAGGAGCTAACTCCTAACTTCTAACTCCTTTCTCCTTCCCATGCTTCGCACTGACGAAATTCTCTCGACCATCCAGATGCTGCACGCCGAGCACCTCGACGTGCGCAGCGTAACCCTGGGCCTGAACCTCGACGATTGTGCGGCGTCGAATCTCGACCACCTCTGCCGCAAGCTGCGGCAGAAGATCGTCTCGCGCGAGCCGGCTGGTCGAGGTGTGCGACCGCGTGGGAGCGAAGTACGGCATTCCCGTGATCAACAAGCGGCTGGCGATCTCGCCCGCGGCGACGCTGCTGGCCGGGCACGGCCGCGCGGCGGCGGTTCAGTTGGCCAGGACGCTCGACGCCGCGGCGGCCGATTGCCGCGTCGATTTCGTCGGCGGTTTTACGGCCTTGGTCCACAAGGGCATCGCCCCCGGCGACGCGGTCGTCATCGAATCGCTGCCGGACGTGCTCTCGCAGACGAAACGGGTCTGCGCCTCGATCAACGTGGCGTCGCGGCGGGCGGGCATCAACATGGACGCCGTGCATCGGCTGGGCCACATCCTCCCGCAAATCGCCGCCGCGACCGCCGCCGAGCGCGGCTTCGGCTGCGCGAAACTCGTCGTCTTCGCCAACATCCCCGAGGACAATCCCTTCATGGCCGGAGCCTATCTCGGCGCCGGCGAACCGGAAGCCGCCGTGAACATCGGCGTCTCCGGGCCGGGCGTCGTTTGCAGCGCCCTTCGCCGCCGACTCGCCATGGGCGAGAAGCTCACCCTCGGCGACCTGGCGGAAGAGATCAAGATCACGAGTTTTCGCGTCACCCGCGTCGGCGAACTCATCGGCCGCGAGGTCGCCGCCGAGTTGGGCGTCCCCTTCGGCATCGTCGATCTGTCCCTGGCCCCCACGCCAACGGTCGGCGACAGCGTGGGCGAGATCCTGAAGACGCTCGGGATCGCCAACATCGGCGCGCCCGGTTCGACTGCCGCCGTGGCGATGCTCAACGACGCCGTCAAGAAGGGCGGCCTGTTCGCCTCCAGCTCCGTCGGCGGGCTCAGCGGCGCGTTCATTCCCGTCAGCGAAGACGCCGCTCTGGCGGAAGCCGTCGGCAAGGGCCATCTCGTCCTGGAAAAACTCGAGGCGATGACGAGCGTCTGCTCCGTCGGCCTGGACATGATCGCCATTCCCGGCGACACGCCGCCGGAAACGATCGCCGCAATCATCGCCGACGAGATGGCCATCGGCGTCGTCAACGACAAGACGACCGCGGTGCGGCTGATCCCCGTGCCGGGGGCGAAGGCGGGCGAACTGGTCGATTTCGGCGGCCTGTTCGGCGCGACGCCCGTCATGGCCGTCCGCAACAGCGGCGCCAGCGACGCCTTCGTCCACTTCGGCGGCCGCATTCCCGCCCCCATCCAGTCGTTGCGGAATTAGAGCGTCGCCGGCAAAAACTCGCTTGGCCGGCACACACGACGGCGATCGGAGAACTCGCTGTTTTCCGCTTGGCGGCTTGTTGAGCCGCGGGAACAAACGCTACGGAGGGGTCAGTTCCAGGAGCGCCTGTCGCATCGCGCGGATGATTCGCAGCGTTTGGCTTTCCGTCCGATAGTTTTCCGCGGCGATTCGCTCCATGGGCGTGTTGCCTTCGCTGCCGTCGCCGAAAGCCGCCTGCAACGCCGGCGAGTTAAGCTGCTGCAGGCTCGGGTTGAGATCGACGGCCAGGGCCCAGGCGCTTTCGTATCCGGTTGTCAATTGCCATCGCTCCAGCGAATTGACGCACTCCGTGTAAGACGGCAGGATCGGGCGACGCCGCTTCGAGGCGGCGACGAAGTCCAAGCAGGCCGCTTTCGCCCGCAACATCAGTTCAAGGTCCTTGACAAAGCGGTTTGCGTCGCCCAACAGAAGGCCCTTGAGCGGTCCCGGTTCGAGCTTCGCCTTGACCAGCGGGGCCAGTTGCCCGGCCGCTTGGCGCATCCGGGCGCTGTCGGCCCCGCCCAACGCTTGCCACGCGGCGAAAATCAACTCGCCGCGGCCGAGAATCAGGTCGTTGGCGAACTGAATGTAGGCCTTGTCGGTCAAGGGCAGCCCTTTGGCGCCTTGGGCGAACGCGAACGTGTTCGGCAACTGCACGCAATGCGTCTGGGCGTTGGCCACCGCGCCGCGCGGCGCCATATCTCGACCGGCGTCGTAGGCCCCCGTGCCGCCGAAATTGGTCATCGGAAAACTCGGCTCCCCTTCGATCGCGCCGTAGTTGAAGTTGATCGCCTTTGACGGCAATCCAAGCTCGTCGGCCGTCTGAAACTCCCGCGCCAATCCCCACGGCGCCGGATTTCGCTCTTTGAGCATCCTCACCGCTTCGACAAACTCCTGATGGGTTCCCCAGGCAAAATTGCCCGTGGCGTAGTAGCGGGCGTACGTCGGCCATCCGGTCCAGGCCCAATAGATCAGCTCGATTGCGCCCGGCCGCAGCTTGTCGAAAAGTTGCCGGTGCCGCACCAAGAGATCGACGAACTCCTTGTTCGTCGAGTTCGGGTATCCGCCGGGATCGCTGTCGATAATCACCACGGCGTCCATTTCGGCCAACGGCCTGAGCAATTGCTCGCGCCAAGCCATCATCGCGTCCATCGCTTTGCGATCGGCCGGATTGACGCGAATGTCGGCGGCGAAGAATTTGCGTTTCTCATATTGCAGCCGCCGCGCGTGTTCGTCCACCGGCATGATGTTTGGACACAGGGTGATCCACGCCTTCATGCCAAACTCTTTGTGGGCCGCGTCGATCACTCGCCGCAGCTTGTCCAACGCGGCCCTGTCGCTCGGCGTCAACGGGTTGGGCATCGTTTCCAGCATCGGCCAGATCGAGACCAGGTTGAAGCCCAGCCGGTGCAGCCCGTCGAGATAGCCGTGCCAATCGTCGTAGCTCCAGGTGCGCGAGGCATACGGATGGTTGTAGACCCAACCTTCATGGACGTACATGCCCACCAGCTTGTCGGCGGCGGCGGGAAGCGACGCGCCCTCCGCCTTCAAATTGCCGGTCAGCACGCCGCCCACCGCGACGGCGGCCGCCAGTTGAATGAATTGGCGACGTTTCATTGCAAGCTTCCTCCTCAAGGGGCGACCGTGGTTCATCCGCTTGTCTATTCTAGCCTTCGCCGCTTTCGAAAAGAAAGCGACGCCGCCTGCCGCTGATTCGAGATCGTTCGGAACGAATGCGAACGATCGCCGTCGATCGCTCCCCGTTGCGAAACACCCACCTGGGGGGCATCACTTTTGGGAGAACGCGGAACGATTTTCGGTAAATATCATAACCCTGAAAGTTGCGGGAGCAAGTATACTGAAAGGAGCGGTTGTGCTGAAAATGCGGGTCCTGAGTCTCTTGTTTCTGTTCTCCCATCGCTTGCGTCGTGAAAAACGTCGTCTGATCGAGGAAGTCTTTTCTTTGAAGATCATCTGAAGTTCAAACGGCCTCGGGCCGCTTTTCTGAAATCGTCATGTCCGAAATCGCCATGTTTCAAAGGGAGATGCAAAGATGAGATGGCAAGTCTTGAGCGGTTGTTTCGTCGCGGGTCTGTTGGCCGCCGCGCCGGCCTGGCGCAAAACAACTATGTCCAGGCCGTGAACGCCAGCAATCCGGTGGCCTTCTATCCGATGACTGAAACCGGCGGCACGACGGCCTTCGACTGGACTTCTAACGCGAACAACGGCACGTACAACACCTACCACGGGGGCACCTTTACGTTGAACCAGCCGGGCCCAACCCTGTACGGCTTGCCGTCCACCTCCGCCGTGGCGATCGCCAGTCCGAACAATAATAGTACTGGGCCCGCGGGCGCCTACCTCGCAGCCGCCGGAAGCCTTGGCAACAATTTTTCCGCCGAAGTTTGGTTCGACTCCACCGCGACCAACGACGGCAGATACCTTAACGGCTACATCTACTCGCGCAACTGCACTAACGGAACGGCTTTTGATGTTGGCATCGACGGCGCGAGCGGCATCGCCACGAGTCAGCCCGATACCCTGTTCTTCCTCGTCGGCAACAGCACCATCGTTCCAACCGGGGTCGTCATCACGCCCGGCACATGGTACGACCTTCTCGCCACCTACAACGGGACGACGAACACCGCCAGCCTCTATTTGAACGGCGTCGATATTTGCAACACCACGCCCTCCGTCGCGATGCAAACGTCCACCGCGGACGCGGGATGGTTCGGCCTGCGAGAGTCGGACAGCGCTTGGGGCTTTAACGGCAATCTGGCGGAGGCGTCGGTCTACAACACGGTGCTCAGCCAAACGGATGCGTCGGCGCACTACGACGCCGCCATCGGCGCGAGCGGGTGGTTGACCAACGGCGGCGGGACGTGGAGCACGTCGGCCAACTGGAGCGGCGGCGTCCCGGGGACCCCTACGGGCCTGACCGCCGCCGCCTTCGGCCCGGGCCTGACCACGGGCACGGCCAACGTGACCCTCGACCTCAGCAGCACGCTGAGCAGCCTCAACTTTAACACCACGGGGGCCAACAGTTACGTGATTGCCCCGAGCAGCGGCAGCACGCTCACCTTGTCGAATTCGCTCGGGTCGGCGACGATCGCCAACGGCGGCGGCAACCACACGATCGCCGTGCCCATCACGCTGGCCAGCAACCTGAGCGTGAGCGCCCTGCCCGGCAGCACGCTCTCCGTCAGCGGGCCGATCGGCGAGACCGGCGGCAGCCAGTCGCTGAGCCTCGGCGGCGGCGGCATGTTGGTGCTCGGCGGCGCCAACACCTACAGCGGCAGCACCACGCTCAGCGGCGGCACGCTCCAGGTCGGCAACGGCCTGGCGCTGCAAAATTCCACCGTCGTCGCCGCCGGAGGCGGCTTGGATCTCAATGGCTTCAACGCCACGGTGGGCGGGCTGTCGGGGGCTTACTCGTTGACGCTAAACAGCGGCACGCTGAACGTCGGCAACAACAACGCCGACACGACGTACGGCGGCATTCTCGGCGGCACGGTTTCACTCGTGAAGACCGGCGCCGGCACGCTGACCTTGGCCAACGCCAACACGTACACCGGCCCCACCGTCGTCAACGCCGGCACTCTTGCGCCTCAACTATTTTGGCTGGACAATCAGTCCCAACTCGGCCGTGACGATCAACAACGGCGGGACGATCCTCGCCGAGCAAGTATCCCCCTTCGGACCCACTAGCACCGGAACTGGGGTTTCGGTTACCGTCAACGCCGGCGGGACACTGACGACGAGCGGCCCGGGCGCTTGGGCGCCGTGGCTGACCCTCAACGGGGGAACCTTGGCCGGAACGCCCGGAGACTACGGAACCTGGCTTTTCAACAGCGACGTCACGGTGGGCGGTTCCAAGACCTCGACGATGAGCGCAACGGAAATGAGCCTGTACGAGCCTGGCGGTGTGAACTTCACGGTTGGAGCCAGCTCCACGCTGAACGTCACCGGCGGATTTATTGCGCAGCAGTACGACACCGGGTTCATCAAGCAGGGCCCCGGCACGATGATCCTTTCCGGCGGGAACACGTACACCGCCGCAACCGCCGTCAACGGCGGCACGCTCCAGATCGGCAACGGCGGAAGCGGCGAAACATTGGCCAGCCAGAGCATCAGCGTCAGCGCCGGGGCCACGTTGGCCTTCAGTCAAAGCGACACGCTCCTCTACGCCGGCGCGATCAGCGGCAGCGGACAGGTGACGGAACAGGGAGGCGGGACGCTGATCCTGTCGGGCAGCAACACCTACACCGGCGCGACGACCGTCAGCAGCGGCACGCTCCAAATCGGCAACGGCGGGACCGGCGAGGCCCTGGCCAGCCAGAGCATCAGCGTCAGCGGCGGGGCCGCGCTGGCATTCTACCAAACCGACGCCCTGACCATCTCGCCCTCGGCCGGCATCACCGGCGACGGCGCCCTGCTGAAGTCCGGCGGCGGCACGCTGGTGCTCGGCGGCAGCAACGCCTACACCGGCAGCACCACGATCAGCGGCGGCACGCTCCAAATCGGCAACGGCCTGGCGCTGCAAAATTCCACCGTCGTCGCCGCCGGAGGCGGCTTGGATCTCAACGGCTTGAACGCCACGGTGGGCGGGTTGGCGGGAAACGGCGCGTTGACGCTAAACAGCGGCACGCTGAACGTCGGCAACAACAACGCCGACACGGTGTATAGCGGCATTCTCGGCGGCACGGCTCCGCTCGTGAAGACCGGCGCCGGCACGCTGACCTTGAGCAACGCGAACACCTACACCGGTCCCACCGTGGTCAACGCCGGCACTCTCGCAATGGGCGCGTATGAGGCCGCCACGTTGAACCCATCTTCGGCCGTGACCATCAACAGCGGCGGGACCATCCTCGCCGAAGCCCCCTCTCCGTTCGGGGGCGGGCCTTGGCCGACGGTGACCATCAACCCGGGCGGCCTGCTCACCATCAACAATAACTTTGCGTGGGCGCCCGTGGTGAATCTCGCCGGCGGCACGCTGGCCGGAACGCCCGGACAGTACGGAAACGGAACCTGGATTTTCAACAGCGACGTTGTGGTGGGCGGTTCCACGACCTCGACGATCAGCGCGACGGAAATGACCCTGTACAAAACTGGCGGGGTGACTTTCACGGTTGGAGCCGACTCCACGCTGAACGTCACCGGCGGATTTGGGGCATATTACCAATACGACAACGGGTTGATCAAACAGGGCCCCGGCGTGATGATCCTTTCCGGCGCGAACACGTACACCGGCCCGACCACGATCAGCGACGGTACGCTCAGCCTGGTTGGCGGCGGCGGCTTCAACAGCAACATCACGAACAACTCCGCCCTGGTGCTCGAGGCCGACTCCGGCTCGTGGGGCCTCGCCAACACGATCGGCGGCAGCGGCGCGGTGACCAAGACCGGCAACGGCATGGTGGTCCTCTACGGCGCCAACACCTACAGCGGCGCGACAACCGTCAACGCCGGCACGCTCGCACTGGGCCTGGGGGGGGGGCCACGTTGAGCCCATCTTCGGCCGTGACCATCAACAGCGGCGGGACCATCCTCGCCGTTGCCAACTCTCCGTTCGGGGCGCGCCTTGGCCGACGGTGACAATCGACCAGGGCGGCCTGCTCGCCACCGGCGACGGGGTGACTTCGTGGGCGCCTGTGTTGAATCTCGCCGGCGGCACGCTGGCCGCCGGATCGCCCTACCCTAGCTGGGGAAGCTGGCTCATCGGCGCCGACGTCACGGTGAGCGGTTCCACGACCTCGACGATCAGCGCGACGGAAATGAGTTTGTCCGAACCTGGCGGCGTGCATTTCACGGTTGGGGCCAGTTCCACGCTAAATGTCACCGGCGGATTTTGGGAAGGGGTTGGCAACACCCCCAGCACCGGGTTGATCAAGCAGGGCCCCGGCACGATGATCCTTGCCGGCAACAACACCTACAGCGCCGCCACCAACGTCAACGCCGGCGCCCTGTCCGTGACCGGCTCGCTCAACAGCAGCGGCGCGGTCAACGTCAACGGCGGCGGCCTGCTCAGCGGCAACGGCAGCGTCGGCAACGTGACTGTCGTTTCCGCGGGCACGTTGGCCCCGGGCTACACCGCCGGCGCGGGAACGCTTAATGCAACCAGCTTGACGCTCCAAAGCGGCAGCGTGCTGAATTACACGCTCGGCGCGTCCCCCGGCGGCAACGCCTTCGTCAACATCAGCGGGTACCTTAACCTGCCCGCAAGCGGCGTAACGCTGAACATCCTCGACAGCTCCTTGAGCACGGGGACCTACGCGATGTTCCAATACGGCACGACGGTCAGCAACAGCGCCGGCGTCTTCATCCCCGGCAGCGTGCCCAGCGCGCTCTCCGGCGACAGCTTCAGCTTCAGCGAGTCCTCGGGCAACGTGATCGACCTGGTGATCTCGCCGTCGGGCAGCCAGACCATCAACGGGACGTGGGCGACCAACGGCCCCGGGACGTGGAGCACGTCGGGCAACTGGACGGGCGGCGTGCCCGGCAGCGGCCAAGACACGGCCGTCTTCGGTGCGGCCCTGACCAGCGGCACGGCGACAGTGACCCTCGACGGCAGCCGCAGCCTTGCAAGCCTCGGCTTCAGCACGACCGGGGGCAATAGTTATGTAATCGCCGCGTCGGGCGCGAGCACGTTGACGTTGACCAACACGCTCACCAGCACGGCGGCGCTGAGCAACAGCGGCGGCAATCACACGATCAACGCGCCGATCGTGCTGGGCAGCAACTTGAGCGTGACGGCCACGACGGGCAGCGCGTTGACGATCGCCGGGGGCATCAGCGAGAGCAGCACAGGCACATCCGTGAGCGTCGGCGGCGGCGGCGATTTGATCCTCAGCGGCACGGACACGTACACCGGCGGCACGAACGTCAGCGCCGCGACGCTCGCGATCACTTCCGCCAGCGCATTATCCAGCACGGGCGTGGTGACGATCGGCGGCGGCGGAAAGCTGGTGTTGGGCAGCGGCTCGGGCATTGGGGCGCTGCTTGGGGCCTCGGCGCCGATCGGCTCGGGCGCGATCGCCCTGAGCGCGGCGGCTTCAGTTCCGGCGACGCTCGCGCCGATAGGAAACAGTGTTGAGAACATGGCGACGCTCGGCGGCGTCCCTCACCCTCCCAAGGCGGTGGGGGAAGCGCCGTCGGCGTTACTGCCGCGGCGGTGCCGGAGCCGGGAACGCTCGCCCTCCTGGCCGCCGCCGCCATAACCGCGGCCGCCGTTTTGCGTAGGAAGCGGAAGTGATGTTGACGCGCCGCCTGGCGGGCATCATCCGCATTCGTAAGGAGGCAATGCCGTGAGCAAGCTCCAAACTTGGGAGGCGCCGCGACGCGGTTTCACATTAGTCGAATTGCTCGTGGTCATTACGATCATCGGCATTCTTTGTTCCCTGTTGCTGCCGGCGGTGCAGGCGGTGCGCGAGGCAGGGCGGCGAATGCAGTGCGCCAACAACCTCAAACAGATCGGAGTCGCGACGCTGCATTGCGAAAGCGTCAACGGCGTGCTGCCGCCGCTTGGCGTCAACGGCAACTCGATGGACGGCTCGGAGTCGAGGAAGCCAATTTCGATACCCGGTCCGTACCAGGGGGCGCTTGGCTTTACCGTCTTTTGCTTTCTGCTGCCGTATCTCGAACAGGAATCGCTCTACCAGCAGTCGGCGACCTGCGTGATCCCTGGGGCAATGTCGGCGTGGTAAATGTCTTTGCCGTGATCAACGGCACGTGTCTCGCGTCCCATCCGATTGCCGCGTATCGCTGCCCGGACGAGCCGAGCCCCTCGGGGCATACCGGCATGACCGCCACGACCTCCGCTAGCGCCGACTCATGGGCGGCGAGCAACTATGCGGCCAATTACTTGGTGTTCGGCAATCCGACCGCGCCGTACAATGCCGCCTTGCAAACATACGGAAGCACCGAAGGCGCCACGACGATCGCGGCCATCCGCGACGGGACGTTGAACACGATTTTTTTCACCGAGCGTTACGCCACGTGCAGCCTTGTCGGCGTCGCGAACAGCTCAGCGACATACGGCAACCTGTGGGCGGACTCGAACACCACCTGGAGGCCGCAGTTCTGCATGAACGGACAGACGCCGCCGGCGCCGTTGCCGCAACCGCAGACGACGCCCCCGTTGACGGGAAACTGGCCGCCATGTCTGCCGTTTCAGACAGCGCCCGATTGGCTTACCGGCTGCGATTCCAGCAGGGCGCAATCGCCGCACGCCGGCGGAATCCAGGTTTGCCTGGGCGACGGCAGCGTGCGCTTCGCCGCCCAGGGCATTTCCGACGTTGCCTGGGCGTACCTTTGCGATCCGCGCGACGGCAATTCTTTGGGAAATGATTGGTAGAATGAAGAACGTCGCATTGACGCATCCGGTGAGCTTTGCAATCGCGGCGATGTTGTGCTTGGCCGGTTGCGGCCGTCGTTCCGCGCCCTTGCCGAGAACCTATCCGGTTCACGGCAAGGCGACCTACAAGAACGGCGCGCCGGCGACCGCCGGGCTGGTGCAATTCCAGCCGCAGTCGGAGCCGTCGGTGACCACGGCGGGCGTGATCCGCAATGACGGAAGTTACTCGTTGACCACAATGCGGGACGGTTTGCGCGGAGGGCGCAGTCGCCGGCCCGAATCGCGTGCTGATAACCCCGGCGGAGGACGTCCATGCCGTTCAACAAACGGACAGTCGGAAAATCGCGCAACAAGGAATAATTGTCCCCACGGTCTATCCCACGCCCTATGACGTCAAGCCCCGCGACAACGAGTTCAATCTGGTTGTTGAGGGGTCGCAACGTTAGATCGCGGGCCGCGCCCACATGTTGGAGACGTTTTTGAAAATACTCGACGGGCAGTTGCCCGACCCAATCGTTTGGACCGCCGATGTCGCCCACGGGATTGCCAGCCGGCAGCCCCGGCGTCGCCTTCGCGCCGCCTTGCGCCCGGGAGCAGATGGAATCGCATGTGCGGCGGTTGAGCGAATGCCGGGGTAGGAGACCTTTTCGTCCTCAAAGCGGCGGACCAAGCGCCGCCGGACAGCGACATCCCGCTCTGCCGCAGAATTATCGATGCCGTTGTTGATTGTTGAAAACTTCGACGCGTTCGGCCCCGGGAAACCGGGCTCCCGTTGGTCGCCCTCGTTCAACAAGCAGTACAGGACCCAATAAGAGTGAAAACAGAAAGCAAAAGATTCAAAATGCGCGAATTGGAAAAAGCACGAAAAAACTCGCTCGACGGCCCCGAGACCGAACTGCTGCTGGCCGCCTTTCAACGTCAGATCGAAGCCTGGGGGCTTTCCCTGCCGCCGGCAGAGCCGCTGGTGCTGGATTTTGGCCTCGGTCAGCTCGACCGCGTGGGACTGATCGAATACTGGATCGCCAATGAGGTGGAGGCCGGCTACTGTGGAAAGTACCTGTTCCTGTTCGACAAGCAGCAGTGCCCGGCGCATTCGCACCGCGTCAAGCACGAGACGTTCTTTCTCCTCCGCGGCTGCCTCGACGTGACTTTGGACGGCCGGTCGATCACGCTTCATCCGGGCGACGTGCTGCCGGTTCCTCCCGGCCATGTTCATTCTTTCCGCGGGAAAGGCAATTCGTTGCTTCTGGAGCTATCGATGCCGTGTGAGGTGCGCGACAATTGTTTTGTTGACCCGCGCATCATGGATTGGTTGACGCATATGGTCTAAACAAGGTTTCGTAATTCCAGGAGATCGGCGCCTGCCTGGAGCCGCCTCCCAAAGGGTGGCGGCGGACTTTGTGGCCTCCGGGAATCACGAAAGTCTGTTTAGAAATAGGGCGGACAGCCCCCGCACAGATCCATTGATGTCATAATTGACGACAGGGCTCCCCTTTACTGCGGCTGTGTGAACACGATCATCCGGTAATTGAACGGCGTCATCGGGAAAATGACCTCGCCGTTTTCGATCCGCGCGGTTTCTTCCGGACGCGGGAAGAGCACGCCCTTTTCGATATCTTCGCCCTTGTCGTTCTTTATTTTCTCAATGCGGAAACCGGTGCTGTGCACGGCGTTCTCGACGGTCACGCCGTCGGTTGTCGCAAAGCCCAGCTTCGCCCAGTCCGGCTTGAGCCGCATTTCGCCGGCCCAATCCGAGTCGTTGTAGACGATCATGACGGTTTTGCGGGGCACTTTCCGGTCTGGCGTGGCGGCTGTATGGAATTGCCATTCCTTGGTTTTTGCCATCAGGTCGCGGTCAAGGCAGTAGAACGAGGCGTACATCCTGTCGGACGGCAGTTTAACGATATCCTGGCGCCAGTAGGGAATGAACTGGTAGGCCGGGCTGTCCAGCCAGTGCTTCCGCCGCACGTTGGCCGAGCGATCGATCATTCGCTCCTCGCGTTCGCCCGTCAGAATGCCATTCACGAGCCCTGTATCGTGGAGCAGTGCGAGTCCCTCCACGTGATCGTAGACGTTCTCGACCCCGAACTTGTCCGCCGCCTCGTTCCGTATGCGCCCCTGGCCGAGGAACATCACCGGCCAGCCAAGATTGTGGCCCATGTACTCCGCGCGGAACTTGGCCGGGTCGAGCACGCCGCGATAGGTCGGCTGCTTCTCGTTGATGATCGAGTTGAAGTTCTCGCCGTCCCAGGAATATGTGCCGAACCCCTCGTAAGCCATGTTCGGCGTCCCGGACTGATGGAACCCCACCCAGGCAAACGGATAGTACTGGATGATCATGTTGTACAACCGCTTGCAGATGTCCGCGCGCCGAGAATGGGGTACACCATGGCGACGGACCCATCGCGCCGAACGTAGCCGCCGCCGGCATACGGATTGGCGGAAGGGCTCTCGCAGGCTCCATCGTAGTACAAACTCTGGTGCGGGTTCCCCTGGAACGATTTCCAGTGCCGCCACACGAACCAGTCGCGGTAACTCTTCGAGGCGTGCGTCGTGAGCACAACGTCGGCCGGCAAAGTATTGTCGCTGGCCAGCCATTCGTCGCCGAAATGCTTGAAGTCGTCCGTTTTGGTGTTAATGGCTTGTGTCGTAATGTAAATGTTTTGCAGAGACAAAGAGGTCGGCGGTTCGCTGACGATGCCTCGCCACCCGGATTTCGTCCCGCCCCAATAGTCGGGGGCCGGCAGATACTCGTCGCCCGGCGGATACCAGGGGCCCGGCCCGCCGCGCACTCCCCATTGATAGGGATCCGCGAACGTCCGATACGTCCGCGGCCGGACCGGTGTGGCAATGAAGCCGAATTCGATCGTGTGCGGCTTGTCGAACGTCGTGGGCGCGTCAATCATCGCCACCCGCATCGTGACCCCTTCCGGATGCCGCTCGATGTTCATGGCCTTCTTGTTGTCTTTCAAGAAGAACCAGCCGTCGGTCTCGCAGAACCATTGAATTCCGCCATCGCCGTTGCCCAGCCAGATGGGCCGATTCTCGCTGACGAAACCCTCCTTCGGCAGTTTGCCCGTCTGTCGCTGGGAGTAATCGTACGTGTTGATGACGTCGGTGAACTCCGGCGTCAAGGGGAACTCCACGTCCATCTTCGAGACCGTCACGTTGGCGTGCGGCTCCAATGTCATCCGGCACCAGACCAGGCCGTCGTACTCCGACCATAGCTGATTCCGGATCGTGAACCCGGGCCCATCCACCACGCGCTCCGCCTCCACGCGAAGGTCCGTGGCCTTGGTCCATCGGGCCGACGCCTTCGCCGCCGCCGTGTCCAGCGTCTCCCCCGCCGCCGTCTTCACCACAAGCCGCGCGGCGCGCGCAACATCGGCCGGTTCTGCGTCACGATCTGGGCGGGCAGCAGCTTGCCGTCGAAACGGTATTCTCGCCCCGTTGCGTAAATAGCGTCGTTGGCGGCCTTCATCGCCGTCCACGGGTAGGGCACGCCCAGTTCCTTGCCGATCTCGTTGTTCCACCATTCCGGCAGCGGAACGCGCTCGTACACCAGCGAGTGGCGAACGGGCTTCGCTCCCTTGGCGTGGAAAACCATGTCCACCGCGTAGGACCCCACGGGCCAGTCTTTCGTCGAGATCGTGAAGTCCGGGGTGTAATTCGGCAAACCCGCATAGGACTTTTCGAACATTTTGCGATTCGTCTTCGCGTCGCGGACGGCGATGGCGAGTTGAACGTCCTCCAAGGGGCAGGCGCCCAGGAACTCGGCATTGCACTGCAGTTTGATTTCCTCGCGGGACCGGTACGCGCGGAGCCGGACCTCCGGCTGGTATTTGCGCAACACGGGGAGCGTGGTGACGTGGTAGAGCGCGCCATTGGCCGCGTCCGCCACCGTGAACGACACCTCATGCGTGCGGAAGTCGACGATCTTGCCGGCGCATTTGTAGGGCTTGCTCTCCCCGGCGGCGAGCGAAACCTCCTCCTCGCGGGCCAGTTCTCCGGAGTTCGAACTCACTTTCACGTTCAGCGTCTTCGGCTTGTCGGTCAGGTTGATCAGCGTCGCCCGGAAGTCCATAAATCCGCGGCGAATCTGCCCCACCTCCTTGAGCTGGACCACGACGCCCTGATCGCCCTGAAACACCACTTCTCCCGCCGGGCGGCTCAGCCGGGTGTCGTCCTTCCAGTCCCGGTTGCCGAAGCACCAGGCATGGTCTTCCTGCATGACCTGCTTCCAGAGGCGGCACATGTTGATGTGCAGGGTCTCGCCCGGTTTCGGCTTGCCAAAGTAGAAGTCGTTCCACGGCAGCGCCACTTCGACCGACCAGCCCTTGTCGGTCAGCGTGCTGCCGAACTTGATTTTCGGGTCCCAGGACAGGTTGATTCCATGGAGCTTCGATCCTGTCGCCGCGCCGCCGTCGTAGAAATCGTACGACGTGCCGAGGTGATTCAAAAACACCTTGTACTCGTCGCCGTTCGGATACGGATTCACGATGGACAAGCGGAGGCAGTCGTCCCGGTCCACGCTGTCGTCGTGCCGGGTGACGCTGTTGGCGAGCATGGCCACAACGAGTTGGACCTGGCCGGCGATCTTGGCCGGCGGCGGGCTGTGATGGGCGAAGTAGAGATATTCGTCGTCGTAGGTCACCCAGAACTGACTCTGATCCGCCGCGACATCGGCCGGCCCGGAAAAATCATAAATGCTGGCGCAGCCGATCTTCAGCAACCCGGTGACTTCCGCCGCCTGGCCCCATTCCGCCGGATCGAGAATGCCGTCCACGTGGATCGGTGCGCGGGTCTTGGTCACCGCTATGAGCTTGCGGCCCGTGATCAGGCCCTCCTCGATCGCCAGGCGGTTGACCTCCGCCAACAGCAAGGGACGGTCATAGGTGGACAGGTCGTCAATCACCTTGTTCGTCTTTCCGCCGGGCGTCGTTTGGCCAACCACGATCCGCTTGATTTTTGCGGGCAGGGCGAAGGGCACATTCTCGGCCTTGGGTTGGCCGTCGACGTAAATCGTGACGGTCCCGCCGGCATAGGTTATCGCCATCAGATGAAGCCGATCGGGCGTAAAATCAATCGGCACGGAGATCGGCGCCGCGCCGGGGCCCGTGAGCGTGAGGGTCTTCGGCGCCGTTTTGGCGAAGACGACGTTTCCCTGCGCCTTTCCAGCGTGATCAGCTCTTCCGCCTGCGGCGTGGTCACATCCCAGCCAGTCCCCTTGACCCAGAACGCCAGGGAGCCGCTCCCGTCTTTCCAGTTGCCGTCCACGGGAAAGGCCACAGCCTGTCCCTCGCCGCCCGTGGGAAACCATTTTGCTGCATAGATTTCGATGGATTCGCTTTCTTTACGCCCGTACAGCGGGAGTTCCGCCACTTCACTGGCCTGGTTCGACAACGCCGTGCCCTTCCCTTTCTCCATCCCCTTCTGGTCAAGGATGCTGAACAGCCGCACACGATAATTGCTGACCGTTGCCCAGGCGTCGAACGGCACGTACATCAGCCGCGACGAGAGAATGGCGTCGGCGGCCCATCCGCGGACTGCGACCAGCTCCATCGCCGCCGCGATGACGATCACAAGAATGTTTTTCATCCCGAAGGTTGACATCGACTTCATGGTTTTCTCCTCGGAGCTCTCGGTGTTGTCTAAAGAACTGTCAATAGTTTCAAGTTATCGTTTCGTCGGAGGCGGCTGGGGACTGCCGATCAGGCCGAACGGGCACCAGACGCCCGGCTCGCCGGCTTTCGTGCAGACCCAGCCCACGGGAACGCCCGGGGCGGGATTGTTGTTGTAAATCAGACTGCCTTTGCGCCAGGCGCCTTCCACCGGCGCCGCGTCGCCCACGAAGTGCAAAGTGGTCTGATGCTGGGAATAATAACGTTGACCGGTGGGAGATTTGGTTGAATCCTGCCTTGTGCCGACCGTGCGCGGTCCGTTGAGATAGGGCGCTGCAAAAGGACCGTCCGTCAGCGAGATCGGAAAGATCTCTATGTAGCCGGATGAATCGCTGAAGCTGCGCACTCAGGTAAAGTGAGTGCAGTCCCGCCTTTTCGACATAGAAGGAGAGCGTGGCCTGCGCCAGCCCGCCGCGGGTGTCGGCCAGCGAAGCGATGGCGCTGGCCTCCTGCCACGCCGCGGGGGCTGCCGGGGGAACGCCGGGCATGAGACAATCGAGATGCACGAACCCGATGCCTTGGCTGCGATAGAGGAACGTTATATTGTAGAGCGTATCCTGCTTTGTCTCAAAGTTGAGTTGGGCGCAGAGCCCGGTTGGTTCATTCTTCTTGAACTTTTCGACATCGGCAATCACATGGCGTTTGCCCTTCAGCCCCTCGAACCCGGCCTCCACATCGGCGGCAACCACATTCACCGTGGATCCGTACCCGTGGAAGACGGCAAAAGGATCCCTGCTCGTCGTCTTGCCGACGGGGTCGTAGGGCAGGGGATTGTAGTTCACAAAACCGATCGAGGCGGTGTTTTTGGGACGGGCCAATTCCTCCAACAGCCCCATCCGGGCGTCGCTCATCGCAGACTGCCGCAGCGGGTTGCCCTTCAAACCGTTCTTGAAGCCCTCCGCGCCGGCGCCGAGAATGCCGCCGCCGGCGCCGCCGGAAACGCCCGACTCGTGGAACGATTGCGGAAGGGCCTCAAACACATAGCGAGGCCGCCATGCACTATAGTGATCCACGCCGGTCACCGACACGAGGCCGGTAAGGGGATCCAGATTTTTCACCAAGGGGATGCCGCCCGACTCGCCGCCGAACCGGCAGGCGGTCAAGACGACCTTCCCCGCGTTGGTCATCTTGAACCACGACTGGTCCGCGGCGGGATCGTAATCCACCCCGTTGGGCGAAGCCATGACATTGCTGACATGAAAGCTGGCCCCGCTCCCCACCGTCTTGACCCCGTCCTCTTCGCCTCCGCTTTCACACCAGCCGCCGGACCAGGGCTTGCCGTTTGCCGAGCCGTCCATCGACCCCTTGGTACAGCCCTTCACGTTGCCGATGAAGACGCTGTCGGACATTCCCTTGTAGAGGTTGCATTGTTCGGCAATGATATTGTTGAACGAGACATACATGTTCGGCGTGCTATTGCTCACCATCACATAATCCCCGCCCGAAAAACGGCAATTGTCGAAGTCCACGTTGCCCACCCAACTGCAGTTCGGCTTGGGGGTCCAACATTTGACGACGTTTTTGAAGTTCTCAAACGTCAGGCCGCTGATGCGGGTTGACAGCCACGGCCCGTGCGCTCGCGTCGAACACGGGCTTGTCCTTGCCGGGGCCGACGATCATCGCGCCGTTGCCTTTCAGGCTGGTCCCCGCCAGCGGACCGTGTTCGGAAATCGGGCGGGTGATGCGATACGCGCCGGGCGGAAAAAAGATCGTCACCGGACAAAAATAGTTCCTCAAGGCGCAAACTCCGTACAAACCGTGGGTGGCCGCATACTGAAAGGCGCGGACAATGGCCGCGGTGTCGTCGTCGATGCCGGAGCCGGAGGCGCCGAAATCCTTCACATTCACGACGTTGGACTCGTTGAGAATCTCCCACGTCTTGCCGGCCGCGTTCCAGCGGTGGAAGTTGCCCGTGGCCTGCAACAGCGCCATGCAGCCGTCGGCGGGCTTCGGAATCGCGTCGCGCTCCTTCACCGTGGCGACGGTCGCGAAATTCGATGCGCCTTCTTTGCCGCCCGGCGGCGGGTTTCCGCGGCTCGCAGTCGCCGCCATGCCGAACAATCCCGTCGCCATAAGGATTAAGCACAATGAACTAACGCTAGAGTTTCGCACGTTCTCTCCAGTCTTTTTCGTTCTGCGGTCTTTTCGCGATTAAGGACTATCGGACGAGCGCGTTCGTCTGGAAGGCGATGCTCGGGGGGGGTGGGAGGCGGGCAATGGCAGCGGCGCACAACGGCAGGATTCGTCCTCGCCGAAGATGTCCTTCAGCGGACATGGTCTATTCTACTTCTGTAAT
>CAWBRF010000037.1:0-191355 GCA_963791075.1 uncultured Planctomycetia bacterium | reverse complement strand
CGAAATTTTGTAAGCAGATTTAAGCCGGAACCGGTGGAGTATTTTATCTCTGGGCGAAAAGAAGGACGCCGCACTGACGCCAGAGGCGCGGTGGATAGCCACACGATCGACTTTGGCCTGGGCCGCTTCGTCCAGGTTGCTTCCAAGGGAATCTTGTCGCGATGCGGACCGCTTCGCGGTGGCCGGCGAGTGTGCGGCCGAAGGCCGCCGCGCCTCGTTGGCGCGGTGATCGGCAGCCGCTGTTCCCAGACCTCGCGCCGAGTCGCGCTGGTTCGCCCAAGGCCGAAAGACATGATTGGCGAGCCATTGGGCGACCTCCAGATCGTCGCAGGTCCAATGCCCAAGCCGCCCCTGACGGGCCGCCTGATGGGTGTCGGGCACCCTCCATGACGCTGTTGCTGGCCTCCAGACTCCCATTATACTGCGGCGTGAGGGGCGGTGAGAAGAGGGGACGACGTTCCATCGGTTCAGCAGTTTGAGTGTATCCTCGGCGATAAAAGGCGAGCCGTTGTCGGATTTGAGTACCAGAGTGGCCCGGTTTTCACCAAACAGGGCTTCCAGCGCGTAGTCGGCAAGCAGGGCCGATTCGTCTTCCATAGGCAGCCAGGCGAGTTGGATGCCGCTGGCCAGGTCGCGGATGTTTAGGACGTAGCGGTACAGGCCATCGACGTGGCAGAGAGGTTCGGTGTGGTCCATCGCCCAGATTTTGCCCGGGCGGCTCCAATGGAGGACGTGGAGCAGCCGTCGATGTTCTTTCCGCCAGATTCGTCGGTAACGGGCCAGGAGGTTCTTCACCTCGCCGCGAGCCATCGTCGGATAGGCGGTGCGGCACGGTGGCCACACTGACCTGGGGGACCGACGCCTTCCATCAGATGAATGGCGCCGTTACGCACTTCAGGATCGCTACGCCGACAGCGGCGGCCCAGGGGTCGAGCTGCAAGTCGATCGTTGCGCCATCGCCGCTGCCAGCGGAACAACGTGCCTGGAACGACGCCAAGTTGCTGAGCGGCGTCTTTATGCCGTAAACCGCGCTGTCGGGCCCAACGGTCGAAGGCCACCACGCGGCGACGGACGGCTCTCTCGCGCGGGCGTTGCTGCCGCTGGAGCAGCCAGCCGCGGTTCAAGGGTTGGGTGACGCCAGGGTTCATGGGTTGTGACTGTTGAGGTTGTCTTACTTTCAGCGTTTCTTGCGTGGTCGGCTGTTGTGAGTCGTTTTTTTCCCCGGCCCATCGGCCGGCCGACACAGCCGCGGGAGCGTTTCGGCAAGTTCCCGGCGAATTTCGGACGCCTGAAGTTGGGTGTGGAGGTTCTGGTTCTCTTCGTCCAATTCCTTCATACGCAGATCTTCGGGCGACGGCGTGTAAGCGGGCCGCCCGAGAGGACGCGGCTCCAGACGGTTTAGGGCCGTCTGGAGCACCTCAGAGCGTACGCGATGGAACATCGACTCCTGAATTCCCAGTTCCTCGCAGACGTTGGGAATCGTTTGCTGCCCGGAGATGGTCTCCAGGATCGCTTTCAGACGAATCTTGGCTCGATCCGAGCCCTCCAAATGCTCCACCAACTGTGGCCGGTCGGTTTGCGTCCTCGTCGGGTCATGGCATTTTCTCCTCCATGAATCACGTTTCCGACATGGCTGCGGCGGCTGTCGCCGGCGCGGCCGGTTGTGACAGGTCACTTGAGTCAGTCCGTTGTACCACTTCTGCCGGGATCGCTGAAGACGAAACTGCCGGTGGCTCCCCCGTGGCGGGACTGGCCCGCAGTTCCGCCGCTGCCTTCAGCGCCCGCGCCATAGGCCGCCGCTTGCGTTTCAGCTTTCCGGTGGCGTGGACGCCAGCCTTTCCCGTGGCCTTCTTGCCAGATTTCTGGGCGAGTTGCGGAGGCGGCGTGAAGCCGATCCCCGCCGCGAAGCTCGCACCAGCGCCTGTTGCCGCGTGCAGTCCTGCCGCAACCGAACGACCTCCTTCCGAAGGATCGCCATCTCGTGTTGATGATTGGCATACTCCCCCGGCGGCCGCGGCTCGCAGGCCGATACGAAGCCCTCCAATGCCCGTTTTTCCCAGAGGTAGTATCGTGCTATGCTGATGTTCAGCGCGGCGGCAGCGTCCGTCGGCGTGCGAACGCCAGCCAACACCTCCAAGAGGGCCGCCGCAATACGCTGGGCCTCGCGACTGACGGATTGCCGCGGCGTGGGAGGCCGTCCTCGCAACGGGCTCTTCACCACGATGACCTGCCTCAGCAAGGTCTCCGCTGGCTTGGTCACGCCAGTAACCGGAATCGTTGTCCCGTTCATGGTGTCCCTCCGTGGCCAACAGCTTGTGTCTCACAACCTTCCTCCAACATCCCTTCCAGCCGACGCAAACCGTCATCCAAGGGCGATGCACCAGGCATTTCCTCCTCCTCCGGCGGCAAGTCGTTGTACGGCGAGCCATCGGGACAGACAGGCAGCGGCATCTCCGCAGCCCTGTAGTCATCGGCGCCGTCGATCAGCGGCACCTCCGCAGCGCCGGGCCCTGCGAGAATCCACCTCCGTGCGTTCTTCCCCTTCACGCTTCAAGATCATCCGTTCGCCTTCAGCATGAACGCTGAAAGCCCGTTCGCCGATCCGGCCAGTGACGTAGAACGGCGCTTTGGGAACGCCGTTGCGGGCCAGTTCCAAGGCATTGGCCGCCACGCGTTTCCGCAGCGTGGCCAACACTTCGGAAGCAGCGCCAAAGAAGCGGTCCGCCGGCACCAGGCCGTCAATCCCCTGGTGCGGACGCTGGAAGTTGTAGTAGTCGATGAAGTGCCCGATTCGGCGGCGGGCATCCTCCAGGTTGAGGAACACCGCCGTTTCAATGCACTCCCGCCATAATGATCCCCAGAAACGCTCGATTTTGCCAAGGGTCTGCGGCCGTTGCGGTTTGGCCACGATGTGCTTGATCCCCCGCTGATCCATTTCACGATGGAAAGCGCTCGTGCCCCGCCAGGTGACATACTGGCTGCCGTTGTCGGTAAGCATCTCCTGCGGGGCGCCGTAGGCGACGATCGCCGCCCGTACGACCTCCAGGACCATCGCCGTCGATTGGCTCGCATGCAGTCCGAAGCCGGTGATGAACCGGCTGTGGTCGTCCATGAAAGCCACCATGTACACGCGGCGATTCTGCCGTTTTAGCACAAAGGTGAACAGGTCGGTCTGCCAAAGCTGATTGGGCGTGGCCCGCTCGAACTGCCGCTGCTTGTCTGGATGCGGACGGGTCGTCACCTCCTCCATCTGGTAACCCGCTTCGTGCAGCACCCGCGCCACGGCCGTCGGAGACGCCGGCAGCGCCGGCCCGCGGAGGAGCATGTCGCTGATCCGCTGGCAGCCCCAGGCGGGATTCGACTGCTTGAGCATGAGAATCGTCCGCTTGGTGAGTTCCGGCATGCGGCTCCCCTTGAGGCCGCGCCGCGGCGGGTCCATCAACCCGCCCGGTCCTTGTTCATCGAACCGCTTCTTCCAAGCGTAAAGCGTGTGCTTCGATATGCCTACCAGGACAGCGAAGTCTCCAGCGGGCAGACCGCTCCGCTGCCAGGTGTCGAGGATCAACAGCCGTTGCTCGGGCGTCATGGACGGCTGCGACGGTTCCTTGGGTTTGACCAGCCGCCGCCCCTTGGCTTTGCCGGTTCCAATCAACCGCGGCTTGTGGAGCGATTCCTCAAAGGGCTCCTCGGGGAACATCGCTTCTTCGGAAGCAGTTTCGGCCGCCACTTCGTCCGCCGAGATTGGGGCCGCGGACCGCCGCTCGATCCCTGGCGAGCCACCTTCGGCTCCTTGAGCCGGAGGCAGCGGAGAACCCTCAGCGGGAACTTGAGCATTCTCTGCTAGCACTGCTAGCTCAAGCATCCCCTCGGGGATGCTTGCCATCGCCTTCTCTTCTCTAATGTCTCTTCGTTCTTCCTCAAACATCTTAACCTCCTCACGCGTTAGAGGAGGCCATTACTCTACCCCTTTATCTCAATTTACCGTTCCCCATTTCGGAAAGGGCAACAGTGTACGTGAGCATGTCTACACCCCCAGCCAAGCGACATCTTGGCCTTCGCTCAACGAGGTGACATAGACTTCGCTCGCGTCCTCCAAAGGCAGTTCAAGCACGCTGCCGGGAGGCAGCGGCATTCCGCCGGTGCCGGCGTTGTTGTCCGGCGTGACGCACTTTCGCCCGACAAAAACGACGTCGGTGTTCGGCACAAGATCGCCCGCGCCCGGCGTCCGCACCAGAATCCCGCGCACGAAACTCGTGGGGTTGGGCGTCAATGGCTGCGGAGTTGCGCCCGCCACTGCATGGCCGTGCTGGAATTCGGAAGACGGCGAGGTTTCTTTGATTTCCCACATGGCAATGGCCCTTATGACTAACTTTTCTTGCCCGGCCCGCGCACGGGCGAGAATGGGATTGTCTTTCAACGTCGTTTCGCGGCTGGCCGCCTTCTCCTCCTTGCCCGCGGAGGCATTTGCCGAAAGATCAGGGACGCCGCGTGCCCCGGCGTCGCTGTTCATCTGGCCCACGACGCTGAGGTTCGTGGACTCCGACCCTCACTGCTTGTCCATCGCCGGATCGCGCCGCGTGCCGCCGACGGCCTGGTCGCCAAACTGCCCGCCCTTTTGCTGGGCTTGCAGAATGCGGATCGCCCTGGCCGCATGATCCGGCGCGGGCTTGAATGTGCTCGCCGTCATTGAAGCCGAGCGCCATCGAGGCCGTCTTCTCGCCGCAGAGGCCGGATTCAACCGCCGCCATGATCGTCGTCGGATCGCTGGTGGCGTAAGGAGCGTCGTCGATCTCTTTGAAAATCGGCTTGGATGTCGCCGACGCTGACCTTGCCGCCCAAGAACGCCAAGACGATGGTCTTCGCCAATTCGCGCTTGACCCGCTGGCCGGGCACCGCGTACATCAGCTTGACCAAATCCTCGGCCTCTTTGATGCGGTCGGCATCCGTCTTCAGGCTGTAGCGGTCCGGGTACTTGATCGTGGCGACGTTTCGCTTCGCCGGATCACGCTCCTCGTAGGCCGCCCAGAACTCGGCAAGTCTGCCGCTCCGCGGCCTCCAGCACCAGGCCGATGTACGACAGCCCGGCCTCAAGGCCCTGGTTGTCCATCGTCTTCGATTCCGCCGTGGCCCGCGCCGCCGTCGCCGTCACCGCCAAGTGAATCAACTTGCGGATGTCGTCCTCCAGCTTGCGCTTGCAGCGTCCATCGACGCCTTCAGCGGCTCGCTCGACGGATTGATGAACGCCGGCGGATTCGTCCTTCATGTCGTAAGTGCGGCCCTGCGTCGTGCCGACCTTGATGTCGGAATCCGCGCTGGCTTGGCCGCCCGTCGTCGCCGTGCCGTCCTCGCCCACGGCGTTCTTCAAGTGGCTGCCGCCGGCCCGCATGTCCCGCTGCTCGATGTAGAAGGGGAAGTTGGCCTTCAGGGCGTAGTTCACGTCGCTGGACCCGAGGTTCAACAGCGCGATCTGATGGTTGACGACATCCTTAATCATCGAGTCGCCGATGTCGAGCAACACGAAGGGGATGCGAGCTCAACTCCAATTCCACAGCCCCGGCGGGATTCCCCTCGCGGTCGATGGGGTTTCCGGCAGTGTCCAAGAATTGCAAGTTGACCAGGCCGGTGTCGCGGTCGATCCACAACATGCGGAACCGCTCGACCGTCGTCGTCGGCAAGTAGGTCCGCTGATCGAAGTTGAGCACCACGTCGCGGAGCAAGATCGCCTGGAACGTCGAAGGCTCGTCCGGCTTGGCGCACGTCCACGAGAGAATGTCTTCAATGGGGTAGAAGTACAGGTACGGGCGGAACTTCTGCGCGTCGGCCAACGTCGCGTTGCCGGGAACCAGCGGCGAGTCCACATAGACCCCCACGCGGCCCATCATCAGCAACTCGGTCAACACCTTCATCCCGAGGAAGCCGCTCATCGTGTTGCCACGGAGATCGACGCCCAGATTCAAGCCGTTGCACGCCTGCTGATAGGCCGAGACTGCCGCCGCGCCGAGTCGTGTCCTTGAGCCGCTGGAAAATCGCGTTGCGCACGTCGTCGAGCGCCACCCGTGCATAGGACGGGATCGGCGTCATGTTCAGACGGTTCTGAAACTCCGGCTCGGTCTCGCGTTCCGAGAACTTCTGGAGATACAACTTGCGGAAGTATTCCCCGCCGTTGTAGCAAATGCGCCACTTCCGCCAGTCCAACAAGCTGCTGAGGTAGCTTGGGTGCCTGACTTCAACGATGTTGGTAATGTATTGGACGACCAAAGGGCGCCCCTTACAAAACTTTTCCAATGTTGGAGCCGCCGGGCGACGGCAGAAACGTCAGCGCGATGTCGGCGTAGGCACAAGGAATGGGCGAAATGGTCCGGTCCGGTCTCGACGTAGACGGCCTCGGGATTCCCGTGGTCGTCCTTCTCGTAGGTCCGCACCAGGTTCTTGAGGTGGTCGCGGTACTCCACCGAAATGTCGCGCGGGAAGCAAGAGCCGCGAGGGGTTCGCCTTGAAGCGGCCCAACGTGCAGCTCAGCCAATTGGTGCGGTCCACGGTCGCCATCGGCGCCCCGGTCTCTTCCTCGCTGATGGCGATTTCCTTTGCCTGCTGCCCGCGCCGATAGCGCGTCAAGTGGACGTAGCCATAGAACTTGCGGGCAAACCGGCGGGCGTCGTTGATGTTGGGGTCGGCGTCCACGACAGCAAGCGAGAACCTGCCACTCCCGCATCAACTGACCCAGATAATTCCAGTCGTCTTCCCGAAACTTGCCGAACCAAAGCAGCGTCCCGACCGCCGCCAGGTTGATGTCCATGCGGGGATCGCCGTCAAACTTCCACTCGACGATGGAGATGTAGCCGGTCTTCCCCTGGTCCACCCCCATCGTTATACAGACGCCTGCCGCCGACGGCCGGCCGCAGGTCCAGGATCGAATGCTTGCGGACGGCGTTGTCCAGCATCGCGTCCGTGACCTGGGCGTTCTCACCGATGAACGGCAGGCCCAGCTTGGAGTTGTGAAACTCCGTGTTGGCCACTTCGTCCCCTTGCCCGCGTAGGTGGGCGATGACCAACTCGCCGGCGCTGATCGTCGATGAGTAAAGCTGATTGGCGTAAAAGCCACGGGACTCCTGCGGGTCCGCGTTCGGATTCGTCGGCTGCCAAAGGCCGTTGGCCAGGAACTCCGGCTTGGCTTGCTGCTCCAGCCTGTGTTTGCATTCCTTGCACTTGAGAAAGGATTCCGCGCACCGCGGATCGCTGACCGTCTCGCCGATGATCTCGACGCAATCCGGCCAAACAAACTCCGTCCAACGGCTGCAACAGGGGCACTTGAAGTAGAAGTGCTCCTGCGTGCTGGTGAGAAACAGCTTGTGGATGCCCCGCTTCGGCACCTTCGGCGTCGAAATGGCGACCACATGCTTCTCGACCTGGCCCGACAACCGCTCCAAGGCGAGCCAAATGGCCTTGGGGTCCATCTCGTCCAACTCGTCCAAGACCAACTCGGACACCGGGATGGACTTCAAGTTGCTGTCGCCGCGAGCAACCGCGGATGTACAGCGAGTTGGTGCCTGTGGACTTCAAGCCAACGGTGTTGGTGTCCACAAACAGCGACTTCAAATACGGGCTGAGATTCAGCGCCGGGGCGAAGCGGGCCTTGGAAAAGTCGCTTGCATTCAGGCTCGTCGGCAGCACGTACAACACGTCGCGCTTCAACTGATCGAGCGTGAAGAACGCTCGATTGATGCCGACTTCCGTCATGCCCAGCTGCGCCGCCTTCATGGCGACGGTGAAGGCGGCCTTGCTGTTGTGAATCTCGCGGCACCAAGGATGTCGCTTGAAGCTGTACGGCCCGGGAATGGCGACCCCATCACCCGGCGCTGCTCCGCCCATCGGCTGCACGTCTTCAACAACCGATTCAGCAGTTCGCCCGGTAAGACCTTCCTCCAAAGGCGTCCCACAGATCGTCGCGGCTGTCACGTCGCTGAACCATCGTATAGCCACACTTGTAATAGAGGTTGCAATCCAGGCTCGCTCGGCATGTCGCTCAGTCGGTGCGTTCATCCTGTGCAACCTCATATTTCCTCCATCAGCATCCAGGCTGGACTATGCGGCGTTATTGTCCGGCGTCGCTGCCGCATCGGTGGCAACTTCGGCGGCCGGGGGCGGATCGGCGGCAACATCGGCTGCCGGGACCGTAGCGGCCGAAGCCGAATCGACGGCAACGTCGGCGGCCGGGTCGGCGGCGACATCAGTGACTGGGGCTGGATCGGCGGCAACATCGGCGGTCGAAGCCGGGTCGGCGGCCGGGGCCACATCGGCGACCGGGGCTGGATCAGCAGCAGCATCGGTGGTCGAGGCCGGGTCGGCGGTCGGGGCCGCATCGGCAGCCGGGGCCGGTCGGCGGCAACGTCGGCAGCGAAGCCAGATCGGACTTCCGCGTCGCGGCTTTCAACAAGGCGGGACCACAACCATACGGAGGCCGATGGTCTTCGCCAAGGAAGCACGAATACACGTCCACCTCGTCTTCCTGGACGCCCGACGGCAACACAAGATCAACCCACCGATGACGTCGCTGCTCACCGTCATGTTGACTTCGCCCTTGGGCGTAAACGCAATGAGACGCACGAGGGAGTAGCTGTCGCTACGCGGGATGAGTATTCGCATTGTTTTCCTCACAGAGATTTGGCCGCTTCCAACAGACGGGAGGCCATCTGACGAAGGGCGCGGGGATCGCCGCCCGGAACGCCGAGCAGCATGTACGTGTTCATCATTTCCACAGACGCATTGCAGGTGACAAGAACATGATGCCAGAGGCGTTTGCCGTCCTCAGACACCAGGCCGGAGACAGGCGGCAGCGGCGGTTTCACCGGCGTCGGCGTTGGCGGACAATTCGCACACCGTCGCGGCGGCCATCGCTAGCCCCCCATCACTTCATCCATCAGCCGAACCACTTCATCGATGTCCTGCGTCCGCACCGTCTCATGGCCGCAGCGAACCACCAGGTAGACCGGGATGCTCGTGACGTTGTTCTGTTGGGCAAGCTCGGAGTTCTCGTCGATGTTGATGTGCTCCACCTCAACGCCCCGTTTCTCCAAGGCGGTCAACTTCGGCTGTCCGGCCCGGCACCACATGCACCACTCGGCGCCGAACGCAACCACCTTTGGCCAGTGGCATTGCTTCTTCGGCTCAACCGGACAACTCTTATCCGGCCGCGGCAGCGGAGCCACCGGCTTCACGGGCGTCGCCGGCACCCCAAGACCAAGATGACTCCCACAATCGCCAGCAAAGGCAACAAAACCGTTCGACAAAAAGAGCGTGTCTTCATAGCGACCAACCTCTCCCACTACCGGGAGCCCTTTGAGAACCGGCCCCGGTCGGCCACAACACCGACCAGGGCGCGGGATACCAAAACGCCTGCCGAGAGGCGCGTGCATCAGAGGCGCGGCAGGTTCACTGAGATCGACTCGGCAGCGTATGACCGCAACGTCGGGTCGATGACCCAGGGATGCAATCCCTGGAGAATGTTTACTTGGCGGGGGCGACCGCGGCCACCGGGGCAGTGGGAGCCGGCGGGGCGACCGCAGCCACAGGGGCAGCGACCAGAGGCGCGGCGGCCACAGGCGCGGCGGGAGCCGGCGAGGCGATCGCGGCCACAGGCGCGGCAGGAGCGGCAGGGCGACTGGCTTCTCGACTTCGGCGATCTTCGCCTTAATCAAGGCCATGCCCTGGGGCGTCGCCATCTTCGCTGGTCCAGCACCTTCTCGTAGATCTCTTCCAAGTTCTTTTCAATCACATCGCTGCCGGACAACACCAGCTTGGCAAGATCGTCGAAAGCCGTCCGAGCAAATCGTGGATGTTCGCCCATAGCAAACTCGTCCAGGACGGCGGGAATTCGCTCCATGCCAAAGTCGTGGAGCTTCCGTCGACACGACTTGGACAGACCGCTTCTTTTCCTGCACCGACTTCGTTCTTTCTGCGCAACCAACGCGCAAACTCACGACCAGAAGCAGGCACACGATTCCCGCCAGATCCCATACAACCCAAAGCAAAATGAAGTTCATCGGCAATCTCCCATTTCAGGAACGCCGCACTTGCGGCAGGTCATTGTCAATCACGAACACGAAACAGCCGCACAGGCGCTATCGCTGCACCTTCTTCAACGTCCTTTCAATGCGGCCGCATAGACCGAAATCAAACCAACGAGCAGACAAACGGCCGCAGATCGGAATCAACAGGCAAATCGCACGGCCGCCAAAGGACCTCGTTCAGACAAAGCCAAGGGCGACTCATCCGGCAGCACAACCGGCGCCCCGCCGTCGTCAAGCGGCTGCGGCTTGGGATCGGGCCTCGGCTGCCGGCGCTTCGATCGTCCTGATTGTCTTTGCGTTTGTCGGCATCGCGCCAAGGGCGAAGTGGATGCCGCCCTTGCGGACGTATTCACCGCCTCCGCCAATGCGCTGTTGAGCCCCCCGGCCGTCACGGGAAGATTCTTCCCTGCAGCCTCGTAGACGACCGTCCCGTCGGGCTGCTGCATCCGCACGGTCGGCAGTCCCTTGATGTTGGACTTGTACCGCTCCGCGTAAAGGGGCATGTCGCGCGTCACTGGGCAAAACATGACTTGATTCTTGAGTTTGGCCAGCTTCGGATCTGGCGTCAAACCAACCCAGGACCTCTTGATAGCGGCCGTCGCTCTCATCGCCGACGACGCTGATGTACCACTTCTCGGAGTCTTGCGGCAAATTGACAATGCGCTCTTCGGCCAGGACCCCGTTCACCGGGTCCGCGCGACAAGGCGGCATGGACGCCGCCGCGGCAAAAGCAAGCACGCACAGAACACACAGAAGCAACTTGTTCATTGCTTTCCCTCTCCCTGTGTGCACTTTCAAACAGTTTTATTCGTACTGTGGAAGCGGGGCCGCCGGCGTGTAAACGGGCGTAATCGCCCACCCATTGCTCGCCCTCCATTCCGCAAGCAACGACTCGCGCGGCACCCACCGGTATTCACCCGTGTTGTTGTTGTCCAGCAGCGCGGCCCACTTGTCGTCCAGATGGACCAAGGCGACCATGTGCGCCCCGCCCATAATCGTGATGCCGCAACCCCGCCGCGTGCGGCACGCCCACTCCAGAAACTTCACATCGCCGGAGGTGGTGTACGCATAGCGAACATTGGCCGCGTCCAGCGTTTCAGCCATGTCCGCCGGCCACTCGCCGCCGCCGCAATTCTGCCGCACCCAGTCCGCCGTGTTATAGCGGCCCTGCCACCGCAGCAAAGAGACCAAAGTCGCCCAGGTGCAGGAGCCGTTTCCTTGCGACCGTCCAATTGTGTTGTCGCAATTCCTGCGGCACATTCACCACGGGTCGTTCGCGCGGGTGCCGCCTTGACGACATTCGGCGTCCGGCACCCGGCCGCGATCGCCAGCAGTAATAGCACTAATGACGAGACCCCGTTTCATCGCAGCCTCCGCGGCTTGAAGACCAGTTCCTTGCGCCGAAGCGTGCGACACAACAGGTTCGGATTCCAACGCGCCGCATCGTCCGTTTGAAAGATGCCGATGCACGTCAAGGCGGCGGCCACCCACTCGCTGCAAAAGATCATGTGCAGGTCTTGTTCGCGCAGACAGGATTCAAGCCAGGAGAATCCGACGCCGGCGGAACGAAACGCGCCCATCGCATCATAGGGCGTGTGCAACGTCCCCATCAAGAATTCCGTCAGCCGCTTGTCTTCAGCTCTCGTAGAGCGGCCGGCAAAGCGGATAGTGCCACACCTTGCCCTTGATACCGCTCGATGATCTTCTCCAGCGAGTGCGCCTGCGTCCCGTTGAAGCACACCCCGCCGATCTCGCACGGCATGTCCTCCAGCGTCGTGGACTCGAACAACAGGAGCCGGCCGTCGGCGGCATGGGCCATGATGCCCACATGACTGATGCCCCAGAACGGAATCCCGTAGGTGCCGATGTTGATGACGAAGCTGATCCAACTCTCGCCCGAGAAGCCGATTACATCCCCCGCTTTAAGATCATTCGGGTTGACGATAAGGTCGCATTTTGCTGGCGGAAGATTCATGCACCACCTCGGGTCCGCGAAGGGTCATTGTGCGAACATTCTGGACAAGGCGCGACACGCCGCCGCGATTCAATTTCAAGCGGCTCTGTTCATCCGCCCAACAATCTTCGCAACGGGTCTCGCCTGCGAAGGTGACGATCTTGCCGCACGCACACCAAACAGGTAAGTTCATTGCGACTCAGCCGGCGGTGGAAGGGCAGGAACGCTGGAGACGGGGATGGCGTCGTTTCTGGCGTCGCGGATCACCGCAATCACGTCGGACATCAACGGCGGCAGGAATTGCTCCGCGCCGGGCAGTCCGTCGAGCCGTCCCACAATCTTCTGGCATATTTGCTGGCCGACGTTGAGAAGTGTCGATTTCGCCAACAAGCTGCCAAGCCGCTCTTCGATCTGATTGCAGGTCTTCATCAGCTTTTCCAGCGTGATGAATGTGGCCGTTTACACGCCCCGTGAGTGCAAGCCGCTCCGCCTCGGATTGGGCTGAGTTCCAGATCTTCTGGATCATCATGCGGGTAAACGCAATCTCATCGCGGAGGGACTTGATGTCCTCATGCTCCGGCGAAGTGCGGCCAACTGCGCCTGGATCCTGGGCGCCGGCCAGAAGATACCCTGCCGCATTCCTTTTTCCGGGGGTCGGTAGCCTGCGGCATGGATCGTGGCAGTAATCCGACCCATCCAAGGCCACATTCAAGCACTGTCCATTTCCGACGGAAGCCTTGCAGCGGTGCGGGGTCGGCCAGGTCTGTCACTCGCTCCATGATTCTCTCGCCAACGCGGCCACCTACAGGGTCCACACCCTTACCCAATGGCCAAACGGCGATTTCTTGCCAAAGTTTTCAAAATTTCCTCTATTTTCCAGCTCCCCCGGTGATTTAACTAATAGGGACCAAACACCATGCAACATCGCCAACGTCCGACATCGCCGCCGCCGCGTCAGCAAGGGCCGAAACCGGCCCTGACCATGCTCCACTTGCCGCACTACCGCGTCAAACAGCGGCATCTGGAAGCCTACCTGGCAAGGGTCTATCACATGGAAGGGTGGGATTTCCTGCTGGCAAGTGGGGCAACACCAGGGCTGTGCGTCGAGTACCAAGTCAGCCCGGCCCTGCCGCCGGCCGGCAACTTCAGGTACGACGCGGACCGAATCCGCCGCGGCCAGCGCAGCCGCAACGTGCCCTTGATCCTCAACGTGCTCTGTCTAGATGCGTACATCCCCGCCGGGACCTACATCATCGACACCCATCCCGAGCCGCCGCCCGGTCAGGTCTATCGAGCCTTGTTGATGCGGACAGAAGACCCGAGCCATCCGGCGTGCGTCGCCTTCAAGCGCGCGCACCGGCACAGCCGCAGCTTCATGCAAACGGCCGAACAGATGGAAAAGGCAGTCCGCGAACAGAAGGGTTGACGCCGATCAGCAATCGGCGACAGCCGATAGATTCAAGAGCCGCGCACTTCAACGCTTCTTAGCGCCAGCTTTTTTCGCCGCAGCCGTCATTTCGGCCACGATTGTGCGGGTCTCATTGATAATGGCGACCATCCCCTCGCTCCACGCCTGGGCGTCCAGCAGCCGTAGCGGGCTCGTCAACGATGTCCCGGAAAAGGTAATCCGCACTTCAGCGCCCTTGCCGGGTTTATAGGCGGAAATGTCAGCACGAATTTGCAAGGACGCATTGGCGCCTGTGAAAGGACGCGCCGTTAAACGCACGCCAAAATCAGAATCTTCACGTTCCAGCCCCACAGCCATTTCAATACTCCTCGGGCAACAAGATGCAGGTCGAAGACCGGTCTGCCTCCGTGATTATCCAGATTTTCACGCCGGATGCAAGTCGATAAGCGCTCAACAGCCGGGTCCCCTCCGCGATGGCGACATCATTAGCCCGCCAATCTTCCGCGTCCACCTGGCCCCAGTCGCCGGCGGCATGTCGCACCAGAAATTCTCGGGGCAATTCCCCCGCCTCTGCCAACTTGGCCAAGGCCCCAGGGGTCGCCACCAACTTGCCCAATGTGAACATCGGCCGGTCGTTCATTGGTTACAGCCCCGCGTCAATTCTCTGTTGTCGGGCGGTTTTGCACTCTTGCCGTACAACTGCTTCAAGGCGGCGATTGTACTCTTCCGCCGCCATCGTAATCGGGTCGATCCGCCAGTACCAGAGACGATAGAGCACCGAAAGCAGAAACCAAACAGTCAACAGCATCAGCGACCACGGCAACAGCAAGGAGGCCGCGCCCAACGCCAGCACAACGAGAATCAGACAAGAATGCCGGCGTCGATAGATCGCCAACTCCGTCGGCGTCATTTGCAACAACAGGGCTTGACGAAATTCATCCGCGCTGTTGAGTCCGGGCAGTTCGCGGAAGCGAGCAAGGACACGCCAATCCCGATAGCGAAAATTCATTTGCGACCTCGCTGCAAATAGGCCGGATCGAACAGCCGCTTGAGAAGAGTGCAGGCATAGATCGAGGCATCAGGGTTCGGTCGGTAGACGACCCAATCCGGCAGGCTGGCGGCTGGGCACCACAGATAGTCCGGCGGGTCAGCCGACGACCAGGCCATACCCCGGTCGGCCGCCGCAGCCTTCAGACGCCGGGTAGTAAAGTCCACAATCTCCTGCGTGTCCAGCAAGCCGACCCAAACGTGCATCTCGGGGAGGTTGCCCATCGCCACGGACAGGGCGCTGTCATGCGCTCCAGGCGTCCATTCATACGCAAAATGCGTATCCATCACGCCGTCGTCTTCGCTGCGCAGCACGCGAGGCCACTGGAGCGAGCCGGCCTGGATCACAGCCTGGCGTCTGTGCCGCCACAAGACAGCGGCCGTGTGGTGGGCGTAAAACAGACAGAGGCCGGGATGGTCGCCCAAGCCGGCGAGTTCCCGTTCGATCTCGGCAATGATCTTGGCCCGCTTGCCCATCAGTGGTCGATCCTCACCAGGCCGCTCGCCTTGCAAGCCGGACAACGGCAGGGCGCATCGGTTCGTTCACCTTGCGGATCGCCGTCCGTACAACCATGCCACCGCCAACGATCCTCGGCTCCCATGAGGCTGCCCTTCTCCGATTCCGGCAGATCGGACCGCAAGATGCGTTCCACATACCGCTCGAAGCTGTCCAACACGTCGGCGTCGGACATGCCCACATCGAACGTCCAATGCGAGAACCAGCCGGGACACCAGACATCGTGGCCAAGCAGCATTACAGTGATTGCCAAGTCATTCGGCTCCAACAGATTCTTCGCGACAACGTATGCCGGCCACCATTGTTCCCGTTTCGCGGCGGCAAGCGCCTCCGGCGGACACTCCTCCTTCAGCATCACGTCCCAGTCCGTACAGTTCCACATGCGACCCGGCGGCAAGCCGTCCGTGAAGCGAGGCGGCAAATCCTTCTCGTTGACAATCGCCTGCGTCCAGCGGGCCTTGACCCGGTAGATCGGATACGCCTTCTCGCCGTCTCGGAGATCGGACAGGACCACATCGTCAGGAGTCAGCATGTTCATGGACCGCCTTCAACATGGGATCGAGTCGAGTGATGCCGCCGTCGTGATGGCGGACGTAGTTGTAGACGCGAAGCCGTATCTTGCCGGAAGGAAGCGTCTCGGTATACGGGTCAGGACGCCCGCCCGAATAGGCGCCTCGCCGCGCCCGCGTCTCTTTCTCCGTCAGGATGCTGCGGTCAAAGCCGAAGGACGCCACCCGTTCAATCTCGATGCCTTGCTCTTGCACTTGGGCCCATAGATCAAGCACAGCCAGGCAGTATTCCCGCTCCCGGTCATTGCGGCGAATGCGGTCGATCACGTCTCGGGCGGTCTCAGCGATTGCACTCATGCCTTAATCTGCATCGAAAGGGTGAAGGGATAAAGGCGATCGGGCGGGAGTTGAACCCGCACTGAACTGCATTGTCTGCGCCGCCTCTGCTTGGGCTACCGACGCAAAGATTCTCAGGCCGAGGATTTCCACCACCAGGCGGAAGGCGGAATCCTGCAAGTCGCGGGAGTTGTCGCCGGCCTTCGTCACCCAATGAACGCACTCCTCCAGGGCCGTCTTCAACAGCATCTTGCTGCGGGCGCGTGGCATGGTCATCGGCGAAATAAACGCCCGACTCGTCGCAGAACCCCAGGGTGCGGGTGCCGCCATTCATCACGTCGCGGAAGCAGCCGACGACCGGCTTTTCAACGATCATTCGTCAAATTGTACGTCGTCAACCAGCCCCAGACTTCATCGACAGCGGCCACCGCCGCTTCCGTGGCCGGCGTCTTCTCGCGGCCCTTCTTCTCGTTCTCGGAAAGGACTTGATGCTCCGTCTTGACGCCAAAGCGGTGGGCCGCCTGGACGATGTTTGCGGACGGAACCGTCTGGACGACATGGCCCTTCCGCTGTATGAACTCCGCAATAGCCACCGACGGCCCGCACATGACCGCATCCGCCGCCACAGCCTGCCACGCCTGTTGCCACGCTCGGGTCTGCTCCTCCTTGGGCTTGTCCCACATCGAGAGCATGTAGTCTGGGTCCAAATGCTCCTCGAAGATCGTCTTCTGATCGACGAGGGCCTGGAAGACCGGCACCAACTCCGGGGTGGACGCCTGGCGATACAGCCGGGCGACGGCCGCGCGGATCGCGTAGTCGCTGGAGTTGCGGGACTCGTCGATGGCCAATTGAGACAGTCTTGAAGTTGTAGTCGTAGACCGAATCCTCCGTATAGTCCAAGACCTCGCGGACGTAGACGCCCTCGCGGTAGATCACCGCCGTTCGCGTGCCGTTGAGGTTCCGGTTGGCCTTCGACTTGGGCAAGAAGGACTTCTTCACCTGAGACGGGTCGGACGGAAAAGTGCAGAAATCGCTTGGGCAGATCGTCCACGTAGCGCTGCACTTCGTCGTTCATTTCGACGTAGACGCGGGTGTAGCCGTCCTTCGCCTTGATCTTTTCGTCTTCGACGACGGCGACGCTGAGCCGGCCATCCGAAAGGGCGGGAACGAACTCGCCGTTCTCTTCGCGGAGGGTCCGGTCGATGGCGTTGCTGATGAACTCCCGCAAGGCCATGCCAAGGTCCGTCCAGTCGATCGCGCCGAAGTCGAGCACCCAGCCGAGGTCGATGGTCCGCGTGGACGTGCCGCCCAGCTTGCACATCACCCGCTTGACCGGCTTCCGGGTAAGGCCGTCGTCGATCTCGTCGTCGCGGGTCTGGAAGTCCAGACGGGTCTTGCCGCAGTAGGCGACGACCTTCAAGCCGGCCCGCAGGAGCACGTTGATCGCGTGCTTGTTGCCGCAGCCGAACTGGCCAATCGCCCCTTCGACGCCGCAGCCGCGGGTGGTGGAGACGCCGAGCAAAGTAAAGCCTTCAACCGGGGCGACGCCCGGATTCTGGATAAGCAGGTGCATGGATGCCTCTCAAAGATGTCTTATGTCTGCCTCAACTATCTAAAGCATACCACGAAATCCGTGAATGGCAAGCGGCGGAACATGAATTCCGCGAACTCACTCATGGTCAGCCCCATTCCCCAGGTACTCGACCACATTGTTCCAACGCCGGGACACCTTGCCCAACTGATCGCGGCCGGTCTGCTGCCGGTCGAGGGCTTCCTGCCAGGCGTCTTTGTCGATCCGCGCCTGCACCGCTTCGCGGATCAAGTCCACAATCACCCGCGGTTCGAGGGCGTCCAACTCCCACGACTCGTCGCCAAACCGCTCGGCGTAGGAGGCGTAGCGGGCGTCGGTCGTCTTCGCGGGATTCGGCGGTGGTGTGTACTGCTCGACCTGAGCGAATGTCAGGGCGATGCGATGGATCACGGCCGTCGAGCGGAACATTTCGAGCCGGTCCTGGATGTCGCGGGTCATGTCGATCCCGCTCGGGTCATGGTCGCCCAGGTGGATCACTACGGTGGTCTTGCCGTTATGCTCCTGCTGGATCAGGCGTTGACCGGCACCCCACATTTCGCTTTGGCTCGTGTAGCCTTTGCAAGCGAAATAAGGCACATCCAACTCGGTGCAGACGCCTTCGAGCACGCCGATCAGGGCTTCCTTCTCAACCCAGACCTCAACGTAGTTCTTTTGCCCCTCCCACAGGTTGACGGCGTACTGGTCCGCGCACGCTCGGACAATGTTCCGCGGACTCGACCAGTGGGAATTGCTTTGCAGGTTTCGCGTGCGGTCCTCGATGGCGTCCCAGTCGATCAGGCCGGCGAGCCGGCCGTCGCTGATTACGTCGCCCAGCTTCTTGTAGTTCTTCAAAGTGTTCTTCGTGTCCGCGGGCAGGCCGAACTTCCGGTTGTACGCCTCGTCGATCCAGGCGTCGGGAATCATGTCACGGGCGACGAATTGGTAGTACAACTGCCGCAGGGTCAACTTAAATCCCTGCTTCAAGTAGTCGGCGATGATTTTGTTCGCTCGCGTGATGATCGCAAGCGAGTCGGAACGAAACGATTTGGGAACGTAGGCGATGCACGGCATGGTTGTGACTCTCTATTGCTACTCAATGACTCGATTCTGCGCCCGGATTTCCTCGTCCAGGCGGTCCGCGGCCTGGAACGCCTGGGCCGTCAGATCGGCGGAGAGGCGGGCAAGGCGATGGGCCGACTGTCGGGCCCGCCGCAGCCGGACAATGTTGCCGCGCCGATAGTCTGATTGCATCATCGACGCCCGCACCCGCGATTCCATCGCAAGCTGGTTGACGGCTGCGATCAAATTACTGGTGTTCTCAGCCATCATGTGGCCGCCACCGCGCACTCACGGGCCAGTTCCAGGAACGCCTCGCGATCGTTGCCGTCCACCTCCACACGCCACATGGACTGCAACCGCAAGTCGCACTTGATGCCCAGGGCCTCGGCCGCCAGGCCGGCGCCAAGGCGGGCACGCTCGGGATCATCGTGAATTTCGCACGCGCGAATAATCATTGGCTTCGCCATTCCTCGCTGTCCGGCGTCGAGACGCGGAGCAGCGTGAAGCCTTCCACGGGAGCCACGCCGGGATTCTGGACGAGTAGGAACATGGTTGTGTCTCAAAGATGCAATGGCGTATGCTTCAACTCTATACAAGTATACCACGAAATGGATGAATGTCAAACGCGGGTGGGAAAGATTTCTGTCGAAGGGGTGTCTACAGGGCCCGGCCCCAGAACTGCTGCCAAGCCAGCCGGCCGAGGCGCGCGATCTCCTCAGTCATTTCCCACAACTTGGCGTTGTTGAAGCCGTGGATGCGAAGGGTGGTCGCCTTTGGGAATCGTTCCCGCAGTTCCAGCATGGTGCGGAGTGCTTCCGCGGCCAGGGTCGAGCCATCACCGACGAACAAGTCATAGAACACGCCGTCCGGCCGCCCATCCCAGTCCCAAAAGTCGCCGGCCACGATCTCGATCTTGGCGCTCGGCGGCAAGTGGGGTTGGACCAGCGTGATAACATCCGGCTCGACCTCGACGACCGTGACCCGCTCCACGCCGGGACAGGCCGCGAGGGCGTGGACGATCAGCCCAAGGCCGAGGCCCGCCACCACGACATGGCCGCGATAGAACGTGGCGTGCTCCTCCATCGCCCACCAATGCGGCGGATCGTCCACCATCCACGTCTTGCGGCCGACCTGGAGGCTCTTGATCGGCAAGGGCCGCACGGCCTGAAAAAAATCGAAACCCTTGATGCCGTAGCACTGATAGTGGCCACGGGTGTAGTGGGCCGTCTTCAGCCGGGCCCTGCCGACCTTGCCGTCCGGGTAAAGAGAGGCCGGAGTGGACCATGCCTTGAGTTTGCAGAGCTTGTGGAAGGGCTTCATCGAAGATTCCTGGCTGTGGTCCCGTCGCCATTATATCAGATGCCGGCGACGGCTGGTTCCGATTTTCAGCCGCGTTTTCTCGCGGGCTTGTTCTCAAGCGGCAGCAGATGTTACAAATGGAACACCGCAGGCTCTTGAGGGCCAGCCGGGAATCCGGTGCGTCACGGCGAGCATTGCGCTGCGTCTTTCGATTCACTGGCGTCAACGAGGGCCACCCCCTCGTTGGGAATCCAACGAGTCTCCGTTATCTCCCGGATGATCGGATTGCCCTTGCACACGAGGCACTTCGTCGTGTGCATCGCGCGTTTCGTCCGCCGCAGCTTGAGTCCGGTGCCCTGGCAGGCGGCGCACAGCTCATGGAAGTGCAGGGCGACCTTGTAGCCGCACACGCCGATGTAGTACGTGGCATCCTTGAACGCGCCGGCCAGGGCCGCCGCCAGATCGTCGCACGGTGCAATCACCAGCGACCGCCGCTTCGCGCCTTCAACGCTGAAGACTTCGTAGGTCCAGTAGGTCTTCATATCGCCGCCCTCAGCCACCGCGGGTCGGGGTAATCGTGGCAGGCATACCAGCCCTCGCCCCACAAGTCCAGCAGACGGTTGAAATACCTCTGGAACTGCCACCGCACATTGTCCATCGAATAGAGCTTGCACGCCCGGTAATGGCAGTAAGCAGCGTCCAACTCTCTCGCCGCACGCGCCCCGTGAATGAACTCGTTGAGGGTGTGACAACGAAAACCAGTGCGACCGTGTTCCACCGTCTCGGCGAAGGCCCCAAAGTCCGTCGTCAGGACCGGCGTTCCGGCCATCTGGCTCTCCACGGCCACGCCGCCGAAGGGTTCGATGTACGTGGTGGGGACGAAGGTGGCAATGGCATTCTGATAGAGGCTCGCCCGCTTCTGGCCAGAGGCAAAGCCGACGTACTCCAGGTTGTCGCCCTCGTAGACCTCGCCGTCGGCGGCAAAAATCTTGTTGCCCTCCACCTTGACGCATCCTTGCCCGACGATCTTCAACTTGACTCCAAGCCGCTTGCAGGTCTCGACCGCGACGTTGATGCCCTTCCGCTTAATCAGCCGGCCGAGGTACAGATAGTAGTCGCCCTTCTCGACTTGGAGCGGATAGTCGGTTGGGATCGAAGTAGTTGGGGATCACGGCGTCATAAAAGTAGCCGTCCGGGTCACGGCCGCCTTCCGCGCCCCACAGCTTGTGCATGTGGATGTAGGACTCGTACACGCGATAGCGCCCCGGCTTTCGCGGGAGGGGACCGTTGTAGCCGATGCCGTATTCGACAACCGCCACGCCGCCCTCCACCTGCTCCACCAGCGGTAGATTCAGATCGCCCATGATGATGCAGATGAAGTCCTTTGGCTGCTTCCGCTTGTTGATCTCGATCGCCGCCCGCTGGTTGAACAACTTCCAATACAGTTCCTGCCCGGTCCAACCGATGTTGTAGAGGGAATTCGGCTCGTGCGGCCCGAAGAAGCCGATCTGCTCCTTCTGCGTGATGATCGGCACATCCTCCTCGCACCAAATGCGAATGTCGCTCCCCTCAGCGCCGTAATGGAAACACTGGTGCCCCAGCGACTTCATCATCTGGATGAAGTGCCGCACCTTCATCGAAAAGGCGCACGCACTGTGTTCGATCCCCAGGGTCGTGTGAGGCAGTGCAACAACGTGGAATCTCATGGCATTACTCCGTGGGCCGAACGTATGGGTTGATGATCGTCAGCGGGCCGGGGCCGACGCCCATCAGAGCCCCATCGCTTTCAACTGCTCGTCCGTGTGAGGCCAACACGGGCCGCACTCGGGGAACTGCCGCTCGTGCTCACGGGCGCACTCCGGGCATGGCACGGCCCAGAAGCCGTTCGCGTCCAGGTTGCCGGTGCCGAAGGTGAGGCAGTCATGGACACCAGTGCTCACCGAACACTGGTGGCCTGCGGGTCGGATGAAGGGCTTGATGTCGCTGATTGTGTCGTTCATTGCTTCTTCTTTCTCAGTTTGCAGGCGACGCCCCATTTGTTCACGGTAGGGACGCCGTGGGCCACGTCTCGATACGCATTCTGCAAGGCGACGGCAATGGGCTCGCCTCGGCGGTGCTTCAACGCCTCCGCCAACTGCTCCTCCGTGACACTGGCGTCGATGAGGTTCTGTGCCAAAGTCGCCAGCGGGTCGGTGTCTCGAATCAGGTCGAGCGCGTTATTCAGCGGATCATAGCTTTTCATTCGTCACCGCCGCCTTCCTCGTCCGAGTCCTCGCCGCCCTCTTCCACCATCTCGCCGCCGCAGCCGCACGTAGGCAGGCCGGCGTCGTCGATCCATGTTCGAGTCATGCGTAGAACGCATCCGCACTCCTTGCAGGTCACCTTGAGCATTCGAGTCCCCTGCGTCTTCGGCTTCTTGCTGGCGACCAGGCGGGCGTGCGGATAGTCGCCCAACTCGTCGATCAGGGCCTTGAGCCGTTCGATCAGGGCCTCGCCGGCGACCGTGGCCGTCATCTTCCCCTCCAGGCCGATCGCCCTAGCCGCCGTTGTGAACGGCTTCCGGTGCTTGCACTCGATGCCCACGGCACAGTGGACGAGTTCGTGGACCAGCGTGGCGGAGACTTCGACGCCCTCTTTCAGCACAGGGCTGATGAAGACCTGATAGGACTTGTCCTCGCTCGACTCCACGCCCCAGCACTCGCCGATGCGGCGGGACTTGTTCGCCAGCGCACCCTTCGAGGGGAAGCCGCAAGAGACGCGAATCTTCTCCGGCAGCGGGAAGCTGACCCGCTCGAAGTCGGGCCGCAGCTTGTCGATCATGTGTTCGAGCCAATCTTCGCGTATCACGGATGCAACTCCAAAGGTGTTTACACGCTCAACTCTACTAAAGCATACCACAGGATGGCTGTAAGTCAAACGATTTTAAAATTATCAGCCGACGACAGGATGTTGGCACAATCCTGAAGATTTGATGTGTCCCAAGCATTCAGCGCGTGCCGCTTGCACAGCCGCCAGACAGCAGCTTTGGTGAACGCCCGGCCGCCGCCAGTACAGTGGCCGTCTGCATTCAGTCGCTGTGCCACATCCGCCAACGTCAACCCCTGACGCCGGAGGTCCCGCACCAAGGGAAGATTTTTGCCGTCACGCCGGCCTCGGTGGATGGCCAACCATCAAGGCAAGGCACCGGTGGCTCCGTCACGATCGTAAATGATGCCGGCGCCTTGCACAGACGCGCCACGCCGAAGTACCGTCTAAGAATCCGCCACACAGCCGGCACGGTGAAGGGCTTCTGTGCTGACGTAAGATACCCTTTGGAGTTGAGCCAATCGGTGATCTCGCCGACAGTATGCCCCTCGTCCCGCATCGTCTTTATGTCCGGCAGCAAACCCTCATAGGCGTCGCGGGCCTTCCGCCGGCACGCCGCCACGGCTTTCGCCTTCGCATCCGCCCAGTTGTTCTGTTTGTCGGAGCCAACGGCCGGGTCGCTTCGAGCCAAGTTGCACGCCCCGCGCCTTGGCAGCCGCCAGGGCCTTCGTCGTCCGCTCGCTAATCATCTTCGCTTCATGTTCGGCGAATGGCCGCGAGGATGTGGATATGGAAGATCGATCCGCCCCGGGACAATCGCAGCAGACAAACTTCACCTTGGACCGCATCAAGGCCGAAGTAAAAGCCACATTGCGAGCGAGTCGATCCAACTTGGCGACAATCAAGATGGCATTGGCCATCTTCGCGTGGCGGATCGCCTTTGCCAACTCTGGGCGGTCGGACTTCTTGCCCGTCTCGATCTCGGTGTAGTAGCGGTCAATTCCTCGCCGCCCTCCCTCTCGATCAACTTCAAGACATCCGCCTTCTGGGCCTCCAGGCCGAGACCGGATGCGCCTTGCGTTTTGGTGCTGACTCGGTAATACGCGATGTAGCGTCGTGATGCTTCATATCTAAAGCATACCACAATGTCGGTGAATGTCAAGCAGAAAAACAACGCCCAGGCCAGCATTCGTCAAGACTGCTGCCACAGCCGTCGCCGCCCTCCCGTCTGGACGCGCTGGATTCACTCATGTGATCGCAAGAACGAGAACGCTCCTACTAATGAGATCAAGGGCCGTGGCCGAGATAGAGTGAAAATCCGCACAACGGCGGATCTTCAGACGCAAGACGCCAGCACAAGCGTCAGGCGAAGCAGCCAAGCTGAAGAAGCACCGCCGGCGCCTGGCCGACCAAATCGCAGCAAGTCTGGTCGGCATCCAGGCCGAGCGTCCTGGCCAGGGCCCAGGCGTCAGTGACCAACGGCGGTGGCGGATCGTTGTCGAACGTACACACAGCCTGCCTCCAGGGTCAGGTGGAGGGTTGCAGACTGCTCGCCGCAATCCAAATGAATCACAGCCACAACGATGTCATCATCCGTGCGGATGTTGCAACGCTGTTAGCATCACCGGTTCCTGCGGGTCTCATCGCCATACCGCCTTTGGAACGCCGGATCAACCCGATTGACCGCCAATGCCGTGAACACGGCGTTGGGGTCCTCACACCCGGCAATCACCCGCCGCCAAAGGTTAAGACCGTGCCCCGAGACACACCCCAGTAATGGGCAACCGCCATTCCCGGACTCCTCCGCCACAGCACGGACAAGACCGTCGAAGAGAATCGGCATCAGCCCTACGTGCCGACCACGCAAGCTAAAACCCGGCCAAGGGATCGGCGTCTTCGTCAAACCCTCGACGACCACGTCCCCATGATACTAGTCATGGACTGTCGAACCGATCCACTATCTGGAGCTTGTATATCCAGCGACCAACTGATACCGCGAGACAGGTGGAAATTGCAGGGCGCCGTCTTTCGCTTCGTTCTCATCGCACCTTCTCCATCGCTCGGATGACTTGTGGACTGCCGCCGCGGTCCTTGACTTTGCCCAGGAAATCATCGCCAAGGTATCGCTTGAGCAACCGCCACACGGCTGTCTGTGTAAACGGCTTGCCCACCGTGGTCTGGTGCCCATGGTCGTTCAGCCAAGTGGCAATCTCGCCCATCGTCTTGCCCTCCAGCCGCATTCTTCTCAACTGCGGCATGATGAACCATACGCCGCCTCGGTTCGCTCCTGCCGCAGCTTCGTTGACTGCTCGATCGCCTTCTTGTCCCTCGCAGATGCTCGCGGCCGTCCCAGTGCCCCGGCCTCGCCGAACCCGAGCTTAACCCCCTTCTTCTTCACGTCCGCCATCGACCGCCGCATCCGCTGGCTTATCTTCACAGTCTCCTCTTCCGCCACGGCAGCGAGAATATGGACCGTGAACCGGTTGCACTGCTGATTGTCGAGGCAGGCGAAATCCACCTGCGACTCCAGCAGCAGGGTCAAGAAGCGGACATTCCTCGCCAACCGGCCGAGTTTGCCGATTACGAGGGTTGCGTCGCTCGCCTTGCACTTTTCAATGGCCGTCCGCCAAGCGGGGCCATTTCTTGGAGCCCTCTACGAACTCCTCAACCAGCGTACCGGCGTTGAATTCAACGAACTCCGCCACCGCCGCACGGTTGACACCGCGGCAATAATATGCGACATACTTGACACAATTCGCGGGCCGAATTCATAATGCACTCGCCTTTCTGTTCGGGCTCTGTCAAGCATACACCACAACTGAGGCAAGGTCAAATGGAAATCCCGCTTGTCGACCCCAATGCTGGCCTTGTACCGCTCGGACCAGCCGTCCTACCAACCAACGCACGCTGTCCCGCTCCGCCTCGAAGACGGCGACCCGCAGGCTTCCCTCGAAAACCTGGAACGGTTGAATTTGTCCATGAAGAACATCCGAGTCCGCAAACAGCTTCGCCGCGTCCTATTCCAATTCCTCACCGGAGAACAGTATGTTGCCCTCGGCCTGAGCGACCCTGCGACATTAGCCGCCGTCGCCGCGGAAAACGGCCTTGGCGACTACGACGCCCTCAAGCTCAGTCTTGAACTCCTTGCCGGCGGAGACGAGTCCACTCCCGGCGGAGAATTTGCTTGCGGCGGCGAGTTCGACGACATGGAATTTGCCGACAGATACCGCCCCGTGCCCCCGGACTGACCCGCAAGAGACCTCGCACCACGCCCGCAAGACACTTCACATCCTGACTCATCGAGCCCATCTACCAGGCTCCCGCGGGCAATGAATACAAGCGTCTTGCGGGTCCGTGAACACCCCACTTCTGGTTTTGGATCGAGGGGAGGCGTGTAAACACCTTGGTTACTCTTTGGTGACCCTTTGGTTACTCATTTTTGAGCGTTCACGTCGTTGTAAGTCGTTCGCAGCTAGCCTGTTGCAACAAAGAGAAGCCTGTCGGCACGGCGGATGGTTATCCTTTTCCGACATTACTGCGCTATAGTAGCGTGTTAAGATTTCTGATGTTCTGCTTATAGCCGATAATAGGGGAAATGAGTAACCATTTCTCCGTTTTCAGCCTGCTTTTTCGTCGTAATGCCTGATGTGGAAATAGGTTGCGTCGAAATAAATGAGTCACCAAAGAGTAACCATTTGGTGACTCATTTTCCCCCTCTATCTTACTGCTGGTGGCCCAAAGGTGCTGTTATACTGTTGCCACCTGTGCGAGGGGACTCGCGGAACTCGGTTTGTTGACCAGTCCTATGGGTGGCAAGTATTCACCCCTCTATTGGACGGCATGCGTTTGCCGACGCCCGCCTGACGCTCTGTCGATCATGTGCTTCTGCCGCGTCGGGACTTCTTCGCATCCTGCCGCGCCAAATTTCAAAATGATTTTGACACCCGCGTCTGACAGTTTATATTGCCGCGTCAGACCCTCCCTCCCCACGGTGTCGCCAGTGCGAGGAGCGGCCGGATTTGCCGGTCGTGCCGGCTGGGGCAGTTTTGCGGTTTCTACCCACCCTCCACCACCCATTTTTCGGCGCATCTGTTACAATCGTCCTTTCTTTACCCCTACACCCCATCTTGCTGGCATGATCGTCACAATTGATCTTCGTTGCGCTCTGGCAATTGTCCGTTTGCAAGAGCGCAAGGGCGGGGCGTCGGTGGTGTCGGGCTGGGGCGTCGGGCTGGGGCGTCAAGTGTCGCAAGTGTAAGTGTGGCAATAGTTTATAGTTTTCGGGGTTAGGGCGGCGCGGCCGCGCGGCTTATGCCGTCTGTACGGCTGACGCCGGGTCCGCCGACTCCGCGGTCTGGGCGGATCGTATCGGCTGTGAGGGCCTTATGCCGTGAATTCGTGTATGCCTCTAACGGGTTATTAGATTGGGCCTAAGCTATTTTGGGTTGCTGTTGCTTCTAACCGCGCGTGAGAGAATCGACGTATGTGCTGGTTGTGTAAGTATTTATGATTACAACATGCGAGAATGCTTGCCATACCTTCAGGCGTCTTGTATACTGTTCCGCCAAATTCGTACCCGCAAGAGACAGTATATCTAGGGTCAACACCCGCAAGAGTCATAGAGTCAACGCCGCAAGAGTCATAGTCTCTTGCGGGTATCGTCGGCGGGGCGTTGACGCCTTGACCTGGGCCGCTGGGCGACGATCCGGGAAGGCGTCGGGCCGCTGGGCGTCGATCCGGGAAGGCGTCGGGCCGCTGGGCGTCGATCCGGGCGGAGGCGTCGGCCGCTTGCCTCCAGGTCAATCGGCGGGGCCGCTGGGCGTCAACCCGCAAGCCGCTTTGATTCAATATATTCCGGCGCTATTCCGGTTGGAACCCGGCGGCGTTATAGCCCCATCCTCTTCTAAGAAATTCTCTCCCTCTTTCGCCTTGTCATTGTTGACATGGCACAATGCTGATGTATGCTATCAATAGAGAGGGAATGACAATGGGCGGGTTTATCCGGAAATCTGAAGTGATATAATGCCGCTTTGATCGTTCGTACGTGGGGTTTGCGGGTGTTCCTTGCTTGTCTCCTTGCTCATCGGGGTGAGACTTTTCTAGCATTGTCGCAAGGTATGGGAGGGTTTAGCAATGGCAATGAAACCGTTTGAAATGACGATTGACTTGGGGCCGGCGGGTACGTCAAGCCTTTACTTTGACGTACAGGCGGAAGGGGAAGAGGCGTTTAACGCCGCGATTGAAGAGGCGATTTTCTTCATCGAATCCATCCGCGCGGTCGCAAGGGATAAGCCGCAATACAACGAAACAATCCGGGCGGTCGAGCTTGGTCGCGGTTGCGACCGGGGAGGGTGATGTCATTTTGCATAGCTGGACACACCCCGAGTATTCTCCCGGATTTGCTTTGATTTATTAAGGGGACATCATGCGAAACAAGGGACCATATACCGTTACGTCTTAGATAAGGAGGGCTTTACCTTGCAAGAGTGGGAATGGGACACAATGCCGGAAGCGCAGGCGCGGCAAGGCGCATGTTGACAGACCCCGATTACATCGGGGAAGCGGGAAATACTGAAATCCGAAATGCGGCGGGTGAGTGTATCGCCGATTTCTTCGCAGACTGAGGAGGGCAGCATGTTTTTCATCACACGAAAATTGACGGGGCAAGTTTGCGGGCGGGATGTCGCCCCCGAACTCTTGGAGGTGGTTCTATCCACTCTCCCCACGGGGACGTATGCGGTGGAAGATTCGGACGGGCCGAACTTCATCTAGCGACCGTCAAGCGGGGGCGGGTGACGTTTGCGGGGTAGTGGTTCTATTCCGTCATAACCCGCAAGAGACTTTGTCTCTTTCCCGCCCGATTCACGATTTTGGTTGACAAGGGACAATCTCACTGTATGCTTTAGATAGAGGAGGGCGGGGCAATGAAGGTTTGCAGAAATGCGGGGAAGAGTTTGACGGGAAAGACGGGGAGAACGCTTGCCGCGCTTGCGAGAAGAGCAAGGCACGTGAGGCGCAGTGCAAGCGCAACCGTCGGGCGCGTGAGGATGTATATGCCAGTTTGGGGCTAACGAAGGTCCGCGGGGCGCTTGGCGGAACTTATTGGGAGTAACACCATGTCAACAGCAACAGCAACAGTGCGCATCATCGCGCGCCATCCCGTGCGGGAAAAGTTTGCGGCCGTTAGCACATCGGGGGCCGCGGGATACTTCCTCACTAAGGGCCATGCGGTCGATTGCTTTGATACCGCCTTGCGGCAGTATGGGCTATCGTTCGCGTTGTACGATTGCACGGAATTCGTCGGGAATGACGGTTGTGCCACGGTCTCCATCATTAACGATTCCGACCATGTTGTCGGTTATGCCAGATTGTCATGGCATAGGATGGGTTCCGGTCGATACGAATTTGTCGGTTACATCAGCTAGGAGGTTTCCATGTTTCGATCTTACTTTGTCGAGTATGACGGGAAGTGTCGGCGCGATTTCGCTCAGTTCGTCCGCGCGTTCACTCTGTATCGGACGCAAGGGGCGGCGCATTGTACGGGGTGGGGCGGATGACCGGGCCGTCCTATTGGGCGAACATTTCGGAGGGTAGCGACCATGACGATTGCAGCGAAAAAGACGGTTTTAGCGGATTTCGATGTCGAGTATCTGGGGATTGAATCCCCCTCCTATTTTCAGGGATTCGGCGGGGCCTTTACCGATTTCGCATTTTCGACCTACGGTATCGGCGACACTGAAGAGGAGGCGCTTGACAATTGCATGGATAGCATGGCAACGTCGGGCGATTTCGATTTCACGGAAGAGAACGAAAAACGCGATTCGTGCCGCTTATGGCGATTGTTCCGGCGAAACGGTTGCCGATGAGCTGGGCTGGACAGAAGAGGAAGAGGAGGAAATCAACGAATCGGGGGAGGGTTGCTATTTCCACATCGGCATACGCTGGAATGAACGGGAAGCGGAATAGGGCGGGGCCGCTGGGCGTCGGCACAATCCGCAAGGCGCTTTGATACTTCCCCTCATTTTGTCTGACTACATTGGACATAGGACAAATCGGGTGTAAGATTAAGTAGGGCAACGAAACACAACACAAGGGGAGTTTGCACCATGACTAAAAAGCATTTTATCGCGCTTGCCGGCGCTATCCGGGAAATCAGCAACCCGCAAGAGCGCGAACGGGCCGCGCAGGCTATCGCCAATGTTTGCGCGTCGCAAAACAGCAATTTCGACCGGGCGCGATTTCTCAGCGCGTGCGGGGTCGAGTAAGGGCAACACAAGGGGCAACACCATGCGATTCTCTTTTCTATCGGGTGACATGAATTTCACTCGCTACGGTGGGAAATGGATTTCCACCCGCCGGAATAATGGGGAGTTTGACTATTTTTATCGTGGTCGAACTTCTGAACTGGCGCGGAAACGGTGGGGGAGAGGGAAGCGCCGCCGGAAACCTACAATGTCTCCCTCTCCGTTGTCTCGCCCCATGAGGCGAAAGACAAGCTTGGCGCGGCAATGGAGTGTTGCGGCATAACGGAAGAAATGCTTGCGACCGCAACGGAGAAGGGCTATCGGGATATGGCCCTAGTGGAAGCTTTGCACGCATACGGGGTACATACGCCCGTTTGGAGCAAGGATGGAAACAATTGGCGCGCCCTAATGAAGGAAGCGCGGCAAGAGGCGCGGCAATGCGATTGCTTGCTCGGATTCTATCTTGACCGGGCGGTCAATCGCATCGGCACAACGGGGTGGGAATCTTTGCGGGGCGACTTGACAGCCGCCCTTGACCGGGTTTGCAACTAGGGCAACAGCAACAGCAAAGAGGGCGACACCATGAAACTAGGCGAAATGGAACTTAGAAAATGCCGCGCAGGAAGCGCGCGGCAATTGGCAAGAGTTCGATAGCTTCGGGTGGCATGACAGACCGGAGGGCGCGGAAGACTGGGCGATTGTGTACACACACAATCGGGATTCCGAACTCTTGGACCAAAGCAACGCCGCGGAAATCGACAAGGCGCTTGCCCCCTTCATGGAAGAGGAAGACGCCGATGTCCGGGCGGAGCATCATGGGCACTGGGCTTGCGGATGGATTGACGGGTACGCCATCCGGGTTTACCGCAACGGCCAGATTACCGAAGCTTTCCGCGCATACCATGAGCTTGCGGCGCGCCTTGCGGATTACCCCGTCCTAAATGAGGAGGATTTCAGCCGGCGCGAATATGACGCAACGCTAGAAAACCTCCTCTCTGAGGGTTTCGATAGCGATTGTTTCGCGCCGCCGGAGGGCTGGGAGGGCGAGGTCTTCTCATGGTTGTGGGACCACAACCAAAGCGCCGTCGAAAATCGGGATGGGCAAGGGGGCTATGCCACGAAAGAGGAAATCGCCGACGCGCTGGACGCGCTGGGCTACCGCATTCTATGGGTGGTGTCCTATGTCGATCTGGGCGAAGTTCAAGAGGAGTTCTGCGAAGAGTGGGAAGCGGAAGAGCGCGTTGCCGAATTGCGCGCGTCGGGTTTCCATGCCAGCTATGCGGAGCGTTTGCCGCAACCCGCCAAGGTCTGATTCTAACACCTGTGAGGATTCTACTGTGACTAAGCATGTCTTCATTTGTGCCGATTGTTTGGAGGAGGTCGTCCACATCAATCCTAACGATTGCGGTGGAACGGGGTATGCGATCGTCAAGGAGGACGGTAGGGAAAAACAGATCTGTTACGCTTGCTGCGCAAAGCGCGATCTTGCCGACATGCGGCAGACTGGGCGCGCTACCCTGTATCTGGTTTCATCGCCGATGTCGGTTATTCCGAATTGGCCGCGCGTGACGAATTGGCCGGGAACTCTGGCTTTCACGGTCACGCGCAGAAAATCCGGTCGCCACAATCTTGCTGGTTCGCGCACCGATGTGTGGTTTACCGATTCTGACGGCGCGCGCTGGCATGGCGTCCAATTGGGCGAGAACTCGCAGATTTGCCGTTGCCGCCGGTTGCAGGCGGCGTGATGATTGAAACAATTGTGCTGCTGTTTGCTGCCGGCGTCGGGCCGATGACCACGGGGCCGGAGGGTTGCGACCTGGGAGAGGGTTGCGACCACGGGACCGCCCAGCCGATGACCACGGGAGCCGCAGCCATCGCGCCGGCGTCGCCCCGCCGATCCACGGGCCGGCGTCGGGCCGGCGTCGCCCCGCCGATCCACGGGCCGGAGGGTTGCGACCGCGGGACCGCCCAGCCATCGCGCCGGCGTCGGGCCGATCCACGGGCCGGTGGGCCGGCGTCGGGTTTCGACCTGGAGAGGGACCGCGCAGCCATCGCGCCGGCGTTGCCCAGCCGATGACCACGGGACCGCCCAGCCATTGCGCCGGCGTCGCCCCGCCGATCCGCGGGCCGGCGTCGGGCCGGAGGGTTGCGACCACGGGACCGCCCAGCCATCGGGCCGGCGTCGCCCAGCCGATGACCACGGGACCGCCCAGCCATCGCGCGGGCGTCGCGCCGATCCACGGGCCGGAGGGCCGGCGTCGGGTTTCGACCTGGAGAGGGACCGCGCAGCCATCGGGCCGGCGTCGCGCCGATCGACCACGGGCCGGCGTCGCCCAGCCGATCCACGGGACCGCGCAGCCATCGGGCCGGCGTTGCCCAGCCGATGACCACGGGGCCGGCGTCGCCCAGCCGATCCACGGGCCGGCGTCGGGCCGGAGGGTTGCGACCACGGGACCGCCCAGCCATCGGGCCGGCGTCGCGCCGATCCACGGGCCGGAGGGCCGGCGTCGGGTTTCGACGTGGAGAGGGACCGCGCGGCCCATCGCGCCGGCGTCGCCCAGCCGATGACCGCGGGACCGCCCAGCCATCGGGCCGGCGCTTGATTTTGCCGCCGATACCGCGGTTGCGGATTTTGACGATCATGCCGGTTGTAGGGTGCCCTATTCGATTTCTAACCGTGACCAAAAAGCGCTAGGAAATCCGAAAATCGGTTTCATTTTTCGGGGCGGCGCCCGGCCAGAAATCCGCGGGCGGCGGCCGGCCGAAGCTTTTGGCCCCACGTCGGGCTGCCTGCCGACGATCTGCTTTCGCCCACCCGTCAACCCGCGGGCTTCTTGTGTTCCAACCGCTTGCGGCAGCGGTGCAGGCGGCCGTGTGGCCGTGACCCCATTGTGCGGCCGGGACGATGCCAAGATGCCGGCGTGTAAACGCGCGTAAGGAGGCGCACGGCGCAGGCGACGACTGGCGGCCCACTCGTCTTGGCTGATGGTCGCGCGATCGGTCAGCGGCGGCTCTGGCGGCTGGCGTCGCGCGGCCAGAGTCGGCGGCCGGCGTCTGGGGCGGCGTCGGCCGCCCTCAGGGCGCGACCTGGACGGGCGGCCGGCGTCGGGGAGTGCGCGATCCGCAGGTGGCCCTGGGCGGCCGGCCGGCGTCGGGCCAGGTGAGGCGATCCGCGGGCGGCTCTGGGCGAGCGGCCGGCGTCGGCGAGCTGGGCGCTTGGCGGGTGGTCCGGGGCGGGCGGCTGGTGGCTGGCGGCGTGAGGCGATCGGCGCGACTGGTGTCGGCCAGCGTGAGGCGATCCGCGGGTAGCCGGCCTCGGGAAGGCGCGGCTGGAAATCCTGATAGCCTTCTCGCGACCCTCCCGGAATCCTAACGCCGGGACGGTCCCGCGGTCGCTAGCGGAGGATGGCGACGATGACCAGGTATGCCAACGCCAAGGCCCCGACAATCAAAGGGAGAACGGATCGAACCCGGCTGTGTCGGCGGGGCGGCGCGGGCCGATAGGGTTCCAACGTGGCCAACAGGGCGGCAACCTCTTCGGGCGTCAACGATGGGCCGACGGGTCCAGTCGGGCCGATCTCGCCTTGCGGGCATTCGCTCATGGTGTGGCTCCTAATCCGTATAGCCGACATGGGTTTTGTCCGGCGGGTCTTCGCCTTTGGCAAGGGCGACTTTGGCGCCCGGCGCAGGCGGCGCACGGCCCGCTTTATTGTACTCTTGCGCCCGGCCGGTGTCGCCCAGCCCGACACGTTTTGCAGCTACAGAATTTCAGATGATTGCTCATGGCTTCAGAAAACGCTCCCCAGCGCGGGCGGCAGCCTCCAGCTCACGCCAAGCACGGCGGTCGCTTTGTTTCGGCGGCTTGAACGTCAAGCCCAGACCGATTAGCGACTTCCCGCAGTCGGGGCAAGGCCGGCCTTCCGGCGGCCGGGAGAATTCACTTAGGCGGCGTTCGCGACGGTTTCGTATGACGGCCGGCGCCCATGCCTTGCGGCAATCGAAACAAACGTAGTGGGCGTAGGCTGTGGTCATTGCTTGCTCCCTTTCCTAAAGCATAGCACAAAACAGGCGAAAGTCAAGCCGATTCGCCGGAATCGCTGTCGGCGGGGGAAAAGGCGGCCGGGCGGCCCGGAGCGGCATAACGGGCGTCGGCTTATCGCACGCGGGCGTAGCCCACCGTGTTGCCGTTGCAATCCTGGAGGGTGATTTGCTGGCCGTCAAGCTGCATTGCGCCGACGCACACGTCATTCTCGACGGCGGCGGCCAGCTTGCGAAGGATTCGCGCGCACTCTTCGGAAGGCGTGTCTTCAAACGCCGCGTTTTCGATGTCGAACTCAACGATGAATGTTGCCATGATTGCGTCCCTTGGTTTGTAGGAGGCGGCCGGGCGGCCCGAAGAATAAGCAAGACGGGCCGCCCGGCCCGGAGCAACGCGAACGGTTAGAAGGGGCAGTTGGCGCGGAGGTCTTCGCAAATGGCGTCCATCTCCGCAGTGTGCCTTTGGTCGGGGATTTCGATGTCTTGCCCACGGTCGCTAGGGGCCACGTCGCCGTAGTGGTAAACGCGGTCCCGGTCCCGGCCGGCGGCCTTGATGGTGCGGTCGATGTCGCAGCAGTGGACGTAAAAATCGTCGCCCTCGCAGTGGGCGTAGTCCATTTCCAACCTGTCGCGCGTCACATCGTCGGCGGCGTCCGAAAAGAGGATGCTGGTGTAGAGGTAGCGGAGGAAGTAGCTTAGGGTCAGTTCGCAGCAGGCCGTGCGATGGTTGCGGTCGAAAACGTACACCCCGTCGATCCGTTCGATGTATTTGGCGTCGGCGGGGTCGATGTTGTAGTATTCGGTTTCGTCCAGGGCGACGGCGTAGGCGTCGATGGGGATAAGGCGGTCGAGTGTGGCGGCGGTCATGGTGTTGCTCCCGTGTTGCGTTTGTCACGCTGGTGTGCGCGGCGATTTTCCCGGCATGAGGCCGTTGTAGCCCGCCAGGTAGGCTTCTAGGCCGCGTTGCGCCTTTGCCGGATCGTCCGGGGAATGCGAAAGGATGGCCCGGTAGATTTCGCCGATTTCCTTTTTGCTCAGGGTCGGGTGGTCGATTGCGGCGGCAGTCTTCATGGTGTCAATCCAGTAGTGTTGCCTCAACTCTACTCAAACATACCACAATGTCGGCGCATGTCAAACGCTATTCGGTCAAACCGTCCGCTTTGACCAACGCCCGCAGTACGGCTTTGACGACTTTGATGCTCTTGTAGCGGAGTTCGATGCTGGCGGTTTCGCCGTTGTCGTGGACCTCGACCGTGAGGCCCGTCGCGTAGACTATGGGCGGGTTGCTTTGCATTTGTCGCGTGGCCTCTTTGCCCAGTAGTGTGGCCAATTCGACCGTCGCCTCTTGTTGCCGGGTCCGGCGGGCGTTATTCCGCGCGGCCTTCAACTCTTGTTCCGCGTAGGCGGCCAGATACCAGGACAGGAAGCGCCGCTGGAGATCCGCGGCAATCTTCTCCGGCGGCCGGTTGCGGGCAACGCTGATGTGGAGGGGCTGGTCGGGGCGGCATTCGTGGCCATCGCCGTCAAAAGGCCATATCCCGGCAATGTGCAGACGGCCAGTAACATGGGTGGCGTTGACGTGGATTCCCTTGCCCGTGCCGTCGCGTAGGACGGCGCACCACGTATGCTGCGCGTATTTCGGGTCCAAGGCCCAGCCGGGCAGGTGGGCGAGAATGGCGGTCAGTTCGGCGTCAAGCTGTTGCTTTTCGGTCATGGTGTTTTCCTTGTTTATGGTGCGGGAGGGCCGGGCGGCCCGGCGGCGCAACGGGTCATGCGGCGGTCAATTGGCGGGCGAGTTTTGCGCGAGCGGCGTGCATTGCCCATGTGGCGCGTTGGAAAAGTTTCGGGTTGTAGCCGCGCTGGCGCAACTCGGCAAGGAGTTCGCGGGCCTCCGCCTTCGTCGCCGGGCGGCTGTTGCGGATGCAATGTTGGTAGTCCGCCCCGTCATGCTGGCCAATGTACTGATAGCTGGTGCAAAGCCGGCCAATGGCGTCGGCCGGCAGCGTGGGGAAGAGGGCGAAAACGTCGCCGCTTGCGCCATTCCAAACGCGGATGACCACGGGGTCGATGGGCTGATTCATGGTGTTGCTCCCTGATGTGTTGTCTCAACGTTAGACAAGTTTCGCCGGTTGCCCCTCTGGCTCCACACTGGCATAGACCGGATGCTTCGGACGGCGGCCCGGACGGGTGCGCAACTCCCACGCCACGGCCTTGCCGTCAAGGATGGAAACGGTCAACTTCCGCGCGACGCCTTCCAAGGCGATGCGATTGTTGTGCGCGTAGGCAAGGTCGATCATCTCTTGCGTCAACGGGGCGTAGGCGATCGTGGCTTGTTCCTTCCTCTTGGCTTCCCGCCGCATGTCGCAAGCCAACAGCTCTTGCTTCAGGTGTATGAGGTTTTCCAGATTGGAGTTGAAAAAGCCGGCCGCGGTGACGGCGGACACGTCGCTGTAGTGCGCGATGTAGCCGGCGGCAGTCCCGCCGCACTGCGCAAGCTCCCGCTCTTGTATCTTGATCCGTCGCTTCAGGTCCGCGTATTCGCGGCAAGTGTAGTGTTTCGTGGCCATTGGTTGCTCCGTTTCCTAAAGCATAGTGGGCCAATACTGTCGCAATTTCTCTTTGTCCACCCGCGCCCGGCTGAGTCCCTTGATGTCTTGCAACCGCGCCCATTCCTCCTCTGTCACTTCGCGGAACTCGCCGTCAAAGTCGAATGAGAAGTAGCCTTGCGGCTCGCGGCCTAGTTCCCTTTCCATGCGCTGGCGGGCGCGGTGCGATTTGACGCGGATGAAAATGTTCGCCATTAGATAAACGCCTCTTCCAAGCCGGCTTCCACGGCGGCCCGTTCGCGGGCGCTTAGCGGCCGGATGAGATCGGCGTGGCAGTCGCCGATGAAACAGGAAATGAAGTCATAGCCGTGGAAGTTCGGAGTCTCGAATCCCACGCCCGGACCGCCTTCAATCCAGCCGGTGACGTTGCCGACGCGCAACTCGTTCAAGTATTCCAGGGCTTCCGCCATGTCGAAAAACGGCTCATACTCTCCGGCGTCCCCGACGCGAATCCAGACGTTGCGGCTCTTGCTTGTCATGGTGGTTGCTCCTCTTAGATGGGCGACTGGTGACGGGCAATTTGTTGGAAGCGGTCGGGGTCTTTCGCGTAGGCGGCAAACCAGTGGCGAATCCAGACCAAAGACTGGTCGCGAGGGTCGATCCGCCGGTTTCGGTTCTCCAGCCATTTCCGCCATGTCGAGTTGTTCGCGTGGAACCAACGGAAGCGGCGGTCGCAATGCTCGCGGAACCACTTTATTTGCTCGGCGGTAAGCTTGTGCGGGGCTTCCGCCAACGCCTTGTCGATGAAGATGTCCAGGACGAGGGCGGTGGATTCGGCAAACTTTTCTCGCGGCGTCAGCATGTCTTGTTCCTTGCGTTGCTCAACTATTGAAGCATAGCACAAAACTGGCGTAAGTCAAACGATCCGAGAAAGATTTCGCAAGAGGGCCGCCGAAGCCCGGAAGGGGAACGGGCTTCGGCGGCGGGGCGCAACGGGTGTTCGGTTGCCGGGCGGCCCGGTGAGGACGGGCCGCCCGGCGGGAGCAACGCAACGGGTGTCTTATAGGCCGCCCGGCCGTGAAAGGGTGCAATGCGGCCGGGCGGCGGGCGCAACGGGTTTTCGGGCTGCCGGGCGGCCCGGAGGGGACGGCGGGCCGCCCGGCGGAGCAACGCAACGGGTCAGTCTTTGCAGATTTCCACGTCGGCAACGCCGATGCAAATGTCGTCGGCCAGGGAATGGTTGAAGCCGTTGTCTTCGCCACGTTTCACGGCGTCCTTGATGGCTTCCACCGCGGCCTTTTCCATTGTCGCCTTGCCGATCTTGACGGCGGGGTCGCATTTGTCCACTTGCAACGTCACTAGCACCTTGATCTCGCGCATGGCTGGTTTCTCCAAAGATGGGCGGTGTTTGGTCTAGGGCCGGTTGGCAACGTCGTCGATCAGTTCGCGGAGGGCGTCTTTCTTCGCCTCTTCCAAGGCGGCCCGGTCAGGGTGGATTCGCTCCTTGGCGGCGTCGGTGCGCCGGTTGGCGGCTTCCTTGCGGAAGTTGCCAGCCATCCCCGTATCGTCGCTTTCGATGCGGTTGGCGTCCGCTTCCAATCCGGCGGCCTCTTCCTCCAGCCTTTCGGCTTCCGCGTTGGCATCGTCGGCGTCGCCGATCTGCCGGTTGAAGTCGCCAATGATTTCGCTGCCCTCTTCGTTGATCTGTTCGATCTTCTTTCGCCATTCGTCATAGACGGCGTTGCCGTAGGTATAGGCGGCGCAGGTGGCAACGGCGGTCTTCATGTCTTGCCCGTGCCATAGGCCGCTGTCGGTTTCCTCGAAATCGGCGAGTTCGCCAATCACGGCGGCGGCATCGGCGAAGTCATACCACTTGTCAACGTGGCGCTCATGGTGGTAGGCGTCCCCGTTAGGGTAATCGTTCAAGAGATCGTCGCTGGCTTCTCCGATGTCCAGCAAAGCCTCCAGGATTTCTTCGGCGAAGTTTTGCACTGTTGCGCCGGCATCGTCGGCGGCTTTGCGCAGGTAGTCGGTTGTTCCGGTCACGGTGTTGCTCCCTGTTGGTCAGCGTCGTATTCCGGTAGCGGGGCGTGAAGAATTTCTAGGCCCTCTTCCGCCGCATTTTGCAAGGCGTCAAAGCCGTCTTCCGATTTGTCCCACACGCCGGTCTGGGCATCGTGGCATGAGGTGGCCGTGTTGCGCAGGATTTCGACCAGCCGGTCCCGTTCCTTCTTGCTCAGTGGCATGGCGTCGTTTGACAACGCGGCATTTTCGCCGTAAGGCGTTACATTGCCGATCCGTTCGATTTCTTCCCATTCGTTGCCAAGCGTGTCCGGCGTCTTGCCCTTCTTGAAACTCTCCTCCGCTAATTCGGCGGCCCGCTCCGGCGATTCCGCCAGGACAAGGAAGTTGCTCTGTCCCCGGTAGACTATGGGAACTTCATAGATGCTCAGTGTCGGCTTGCTCATGGTGGCTGCTCCTTGGCTTACGGCGTCAACAATCGACGGTCAGGCCGGCCTCTTGCATCCCTTCCACAAGGTTTTCCACGTACCGGACATCGACGGCGAGGGAAAGCCCCATCCATTGCCAGTCTTCGCTGGCCACGTTCTCGTCGATCCAATCGCGGCCGGCGGCCGTCATCGGCGTGACCATGACAATCGAACCGCAATGGTCGATGCAGATGTCGGTGGTTTTCTCTTGCGTCATCATAGCTCTTGCTCCCGTGTTGCGTTGTTTCTTAACCTACTACAAACATAGCACAATGCTGGCGCAAGTCAAGTTGCGCAGGGACGATTTTCAACCGCAGCCCAGAACTCCGTTTGCGCCTCCCATTCGTCCCAAAAGGCGTCAAGCAACTCCAGATAGAGGCCGTAGTAGCGATCCTCAAATGTGAGAGGTCCGAAGCGCTGCTCTTGCTGGTCCACAATCGCGGAGATCGGGTTGCCGTAAAGGACTTGCCAATGGCATGTCTCCTGCCACGAATCGCGGTGTCGCTCGCTGATTTCGCCCGGATTGTCGGCGTCCAGGTCGTCGGTAAGGAGGTCGTCGATTTCCGGGCACATCCAATGGTCGGTCCGCGGCTTTCCGGGCGAGTCTTCGCACGGCGGCGTAGGCCCGTTGCGACGGTCGAATGTCTTTCATAGCTGTTGCTCCCGCGTTGTGCGAAGGTCAATCGCGTTCGATTTCCCACCAGCCGCGGATTTCCTCTTGTTCGTCGCCGTTGTCGAAATCGGTGTGGAGGTAATTGAGTTCCCCGCAGACATAGCCTTCCGTAATGCACTCCTTGGCGCGCTCTTCGCCGGCCTCCGTTAGGGCCTCTTCCAATTCGTCGGTCAACTCCGCGTCGAAACCCCAGTAGCGGACGGCAACCCGGTGGCGCAGACTTCAACCGTCGTCTCGAAACTGCGCTCTTCGGGTTCCGTTGCGGCCGTCGGGGCGGGCGTGGAGGCTATTGCGGCGACAGGCTTCTTTGCCGCCGTGGCAACCGAATTCCCGACATAGACATCGATCTCGACAACTTCGCCCGACTTCCGGCCAAAGGCGGCCGGCTTCGGCGGCTTCGCACGCCACTTGACGGCGACGAGGTTTCCTTTGCGATTCTTGATTCCATACCACATTGCTGTTGTTCCCTTGTTGCGTTTGTCTCTCAACCCACTCGCTCATAGCAGGACACTGGCGCAGGTCACGCGGCGGAAATCAAATTTCTCCCGATCCGCTCACTTCCACGTTGTTCCACCCGACGCCATGCTGGCAACGGAACCAAAGGGCGGCGTCGGTCTTGTCGGCAAGGTTGAACTCGACCACGGCCCGCTCTTCGCCAAAGCGGCTTTCGTCCCGCGGGGTCTTGCCGGCGTCAACAGCCTCTTTCAAGAGGCGGGCGGCGACCTTGTCCGCCCGGTCGAATCGAACCCGGCCGGTAATGTGCAAGCCGTAGCCGACGGCGCTCTGAATTCCCACGTAGGCGTTTGCCAATGCCTTGCGGTAGGCGCGGATGTAGCTCTCCGGTTTCGTCAACCGGCCGCGGAGTTTCGTCATCCCGCCGGAGCAAGCGGCGGCCCACTTGCGGCAGCAGTCGCCAATCACCTCCCACTCGGGACCAATGGACGTTGCGCCCCAGCTTCTCGCCCGGCGGTTGCGGTGGTCCCGGACGTTGTTGTCTCCGCCCAGTTCCAGGACGATGAAAATGTCCTCATAGTGGCCGACGGTTTCTTTGGGGAAGCGGACGGCTTCAATCCTGTCAACGATGTGCGTGCTCATGGTGTTGCTCCCGTGTGCGTTGCCTCAACTAACTAAAACATAGCACGAAATGGGCGTAAGTCAAATGTCACTTGACGATTTTTGCCGGTTGCCCGTCCGGTTTGACGGCCCACTTCCGTTTCCGCGGCAACATGGCGTAGCGCCCGCCGTCGATCTCGCGGACGTTCAAGAGGGTGGGGGCGGGGTTGCCCAGTACGGATTCCGCCATGAGTTCGATGTGGGCGCGGCGGGCAAAGGCTTCCTCAATCATCGCTTGCGTCAAGGGCGCGTAGCCGTCGGCGCGTAGCTGGTCGCTCCGCCGGAATCGCTGGGCGTTGTAGACGAGTCGGGACAAGGCGCTGCCGTTGTCGTCTTGCCGCGGGATTCCAAGCCGCGATTCCGCAAGGCGTTGCACTTCCGCATTGTAGGGGAACTTTCCCGTGGCGGCGTACTCGTCGATCAGGCCGATCAGCCATTGGCTCTTGACGCGCCAAGAGTGGGGAAACGGCATCTCATACCACTCGTCGGGGTTCGCCAAGGCGGCGCGGACATCCTCTATGGTGTCCAGGGTCAGGCTCGGCTCCGGCATAAAGTTAGGCACAGGTCGCTCCGGTTGAAGGTTGGTCGGCGGCCGGTGGCGGCGGCAGTAGGAATCCCGACAACTCCGCTTGGAAGCGGGCCAATGTCGCCGTGTGCGCGTTGCGGCACTGTTGCGTGCAACAATGGAAGTTCCACTTGCCGGTGTAGGGGTTGGCATACAAACCGGCGTCACGGGCCTTGGCGACGTTCCCCCAGCGGCAAAAGATTCCCTTGTCATAAGGGGTGATCCACAATTCGCCGATGGCCGTGTCCAGGACAAAATCATAGAAGCCGTTTGGCCACGGCCTTGCCCCGATGGAAAGCAAGTAGGCTTCCACGTCGGCCTTGAACGTCTTCGCGGTGCGCTTGGCCATGTTACTCCGGCTTCTTTCCCCAGTAGGCGCGCTGGAAGTGTTCCGGCGTCGGCTGGAATTCGGGGTAATACTCGCGGATGCAATGCACCCCGGCGTGGCAGTCGGCGTGTTCCATCGGCTCCTTGCCGGCGTCGATGGTCAGGTTGGCGGCGTGCCAGCCGATTTCGTGGCCGGAGAAGTTGTAGCACGTCTTGAAGTAGCCTAGCACCTGGAGAATCCATTCCTGGATTTCGGGCGAGTCCAGCGGCGGCCGTCGCCATGCCGCCAAGACGGTGCGCGCGGCGGCCCGCGTGGCGCCGTCCAGGTATTCGCACTTTGCCGCGTAGTCCAGGGCCATGCTGCCCCGATTCTCCGGCTTGCGGCGGAGATCGGTTTCCACGCTCATGGTCAACATCGGGTGGCCGGGCGGACAGAGAAGCCCGCCCATTCCCCGGTGAACGATCTTGCCCTGCTCATGGGTGCGTTTCATGGGTTGCTCCGGTGTTAGGCGGCGTTGCCGGCGGCCGGCGCGGGGATGTGGAAGACCCCGCCGGCGTCAAGCAGATTGCGCAGCCAGCAGTAGAATTCGATGTCATCGCGGTGTCCGGCAAGGATGCGCTCGTACTCCGCAGCCATGCGATGGTTCAAGGCAATCCGCCGGGTCGCTTCGCAGCGGACGGTGTTGTAGAGGTGGTGAGACTCGCCGATCCATGCGTCGATGTCGGCGACGCTCACAGGGGCCTTGGAGAACGGCGGCGGCGTCAGGGATTGCGTCACCCGCTCCACGGCGGAGAATCGGCCGTTGGCGAACCGCTCGGGGATTTCGACGAACAAGGCCGGATATTCGCGGCGGACTTCCGCCGGCACGTCCAGCCCCGCGGCCACGGCGGCGGCAACGATCATTTCGTGCGTCACGCCGATCAATGCGCGAAGATCGGCGTTCAGTTCCGATGAATTCGGCCGTAGAAGTCGCCCTTGTAGATGCGATGCGGCTCCCTTTGATTGACGCTGGCGACGGCTTGCCGGCCTTTGGGCGTCGTTTGTCCTCACTGCCACAACCGCTCCTCTCCGTGGATGGTCTGTAGTAGTAGACCTTGCCGGCCTCCAGACCCCTCGAATTCGCAAGTGGGGCAAGTCTTCAAGGCGGCGCGGCACTGGCAATTCATGTCATAGGCGGTCAGGCGGTGGAAGCCTTTGCGAAAGGCGACTTCAGGTACGGGCTTGTTCTCGGTTGTGGTGTTGCTCATGGGTTGCTCCGTTGGCTCACTCCGGTTTGCGGTTCGATTCCAGGGCGGCGGACAAGTCGATTCTGTGAGTGAAGTCGATTTGGTTGATGTCCGCATAGACATAGAGGAATGGCTTGCCGTCGATGATTTCCAAGAGAATCGGGGCGTAGCAATCGCCGTCATGGGTGCCGGTCCCTTCCGGGTGGACGAAAAGACCGTTGACTCCGGCGGAGATGAGGATGTCCACGGGCGCGTTGGTTTGTAGATCGTGAATCCTAATCTTGCTGTTTTGCATGTGTTGCTCCCTTGTGGTCAGGCTCCAAGCGTGTGGGTGATGGCCCGGATTTCGCAGCGCACCTCTTCGCCTAGCTGCTGCCAGTTCGCGCTCTTCCTCTTCGCTCAATTCGTCCGGCTCCTTGTCGGCAAGGGCCAGAAATCGGTCAACGCGCTCCTCTCGCATGGCTTGCTCCCTAGCTGTAGATCATCCCATCGTCGCCGACGTACAAGTCGCATTCGCCGAATTCGTGGGCGGCGTCGGTCAAACGCTGGCCGGCGTCTTCGGGCAAACAATCGCGGTCCCAGAATCCGGCCCCGTGGTGGTTGCGAGTCAACCAGAAATCATGTCCGCCCAGCTCCGCGGCGGTCCATTCCGGGTGGTCATAGAGGGCCAGGTCGGCGGCGTTTGCCTCTTGGAAGCGGCGGCAATCGTCGATCATCTTCAAGAGGGTTTCCTGCGCGATGTCCGAAATGTCGTAATTCCCGTCCAACGGCTCCCCGCCGGATGGCGTCGCTTCGTCGTTTGTCGCCCAAAGGGCGCACTCGACGTAGGCGCGGAAAAAGGGGTCAAGGTAGGCGCGGGTGAATTCCTCAGTCGTCAAAGCAGTCGTCATGGTGTCGCTCCCGTGTTGCGTCGCTCAACTAAATAAAGCATAGCACGAACATTGGCGTAAGTCAAACGGAATCCGCAATAATTCCGTCGGCAACGTCCAGAAAGAAGTCAAAGTTGCCGCGTCGCGGCGGGAAGTTCTGCGAACGGTTGACCGAATCGAATCATGGCGTGCCTTTGATGCTGGCGGCCCGATAGGGAAGACTGCCGTAGAGGTTGTGATAGGCGTACATCGACAACGCCTTGACCGGCGGGTGAAGCGTGTAGCCGACGGCGGTGTAGGCGATAAACTTCCACGCGACCGGCTCCAGGATGTCGGCTTGAAAGACGCCATTGGCGGGCGCGTATTCCCCGCAAGCGGTGTAGAGGGCGGCGGCCCGCTTCCAAACGGCGTCCTCTTCCGCGCCGGCGCCCAACATGGTCCGGGCAATGCTAAGCCACCACCCTTGGGTGATTAGGGAACGGTTGCGCCACGCCCGCGCCATCTTGTCGCAAACAAAACCGGCGAAGAGGGCTTGTAACTCGTCTGCTTTCATGGCGTCGTTTCTCCGGGGTCCGCGGCCTTGGCGGCGGCTTGTGCGTCGGCATCGTCTTTGGCGTCGCCGATGGCGGCCATGACGGTCTTGACCCGCAGGCGTCCAAAGTCTCGTATCAGGTCATTGGCAGCAGTCACGAAAGGCAGTTTGCCGGGCAACTCTTCGCCGCGGAAGTAGCGGTAGCCCTGATGAATCTGATACAGTGTCGCGTTGAATCCGTCTTCCATAATGTTGCTCCCGAAGAGCGCGGGTAAAGGGGCCTCTGTAAACGGCTTGCCGGTGGCATTGCGTTTCTATCAGTGATAGCCGGTTCGCCCAGTGTTGCCACACCCCTGTTGCAAAGGCCCCTTTATCCACGCTCTTGTCAAAGGCGTGCGGGCAAGAGCTTCTTTGAAAGCTGTTGCCCGCGGGCCTTTGCAGGTCCGCTTCGGCCGGGTTTTGACCCGGCGGCATCATGGCTTGGCTCCTTTATGCTGAGGGTTTGCAAAACCTCTTGTCTCAACATAACAAGCATAGCACAACACAGCAGCAAGTCAAATGTCAGTCGATGATTTCCAGACGAACCACGGTCCCGCGGTTGGTTTGCTGGTTGCGGTAGCTTATCGGCTGGTCGGGATACATGCGCGTCAGCCATTGCAGGATAAGGCCGTTCTCGCCGACAAGCCGCTTGCCGTGGAAGTCGAAACGCCCCTTGCCGAATCGCTTGGCGTACTCCCGCGTCAAGACGCTCTTGGCATCCTGGAGTCGTTTGCGCAGATCGGCCGGCTTGCTTGCCAGTGCGCGGGCGGCCCGTTCGTTGAAACTGATGGCGAGTTCCGCAAGCCACCCGTCGCAAAGAATGCACTTGCCGCGGACGGCGTCGGGGTCATGGATTCGATTTGCGGTTGGCTGATGATGCGGTCGCGCGGTGTGGCTGGGCGTGCTTGTGCAATACTCGTCAAGGCACGCGGAGTGCAGGAAGCCGGGCTTGCCTTTGATTCCGTAGTACATTATACCTTGTCCCTTCCCTTGTATCGCTCATGGGCGCGGTCAACGGCCGATCTCAATTCAATCAGGGCAGTCGCCTCTTCCACGGTCAGCCCGGTGGGGAAGTCGGCCGGCTTGTTGCTGATGTACTGTTGAATTTCGCTGATGTGCTTTAGCATGGCGTCACGTTCCCACACGCCGGAGAATCGACTGCTCACAGTTGGCGGCTCCAGCCTATGTTCCCGGGTAGCGACGCCAGCCTAGACCGGGGACTGCTCCAGCCGAGTTGCTGGGCAAGACGAATCGGCATCATGCCGGGCAGGCGTTTGTCCTTCCCCTTGACGATCAACGCGAACATTTCGCGGTAGCCCGGCGAACCGGGAGCGGCGTAGCTGCGCTCCCGGTAGATTTTCATGCCGCTGTAGGCGTTGGCGTCCCGGACCCAGACCTCGACAAAGCGGTAATCGCCCAGGGCGGAGATGCAGTAGCCCGCCTTGGCGAATGCTTCCCGGCCGTCGGCCAGCCAGCCGATGCGAACGACGGTACGTCTTGCAGTCACTGCGGCTCTTTCTTGACGGTTGTTTTCATCGTCGATTGCTCCTGTGTTGCTCAACTATATCAGCATACCACAAGACTGGCGCAAGTCAAATCAGAAATCGCCTTTGACTATCGCCGAAATTGTGGTATGCTTATGATAAGCGTTAAAAGCCCGACCACGGCGGCCGGGTTGCTTTCGGGATGCGCACAATGGGAGTTTACCACTATGACATCGGATGGATGAAGACACACTGCTGTTGGAACGTGGCAATCGCTTGATCGGTTGGCTTCATGCCAACAATTTACGGCACGTCGATTTCCTCCCTTATGCGCTGCGCGGCAGCGGGGAAGTGGAGGCCCGCGTCGATGCGCTCGTTTCGCGGCGTTTCCGCCCTTTGCACCATCATCGACCGCCCTTTCGGGCCGAATTGATCGCCCGCGCTGCGCGGCTGGGAGGGCGGTCGCGTGGAAGTGCAATTCAAGGCCGACGGCCGCCGTGTGCGCGGAATGATTTCGCAGCGGCGCGTCGGGGCCATGCTCTTCCATGTCATCAAGCAAGGGGTGCAGGACCCGGGCGAGCCGCTCATGCTGGGCGACTTCTGGATTCATGGAGGGGCCGCCCATGCTTGATTGCTTCTCTTCTCCTTGCGCTGATCCTATGGCTTCTTCGGCCCGTGCCGCCGGACTGCGCCGCTGTAGTGGTCGAGACCGTTGCCTCAGATCCGACGTGTGGGAAGACGCGCGCGCCGCTGGGACCGCCTACGCTGATTGTGTCGGGCCGTTCGATCGTGCCAGGGATGCTGCGCAGGTTGCGGCAGCGGTCGGGGTGTGGGTCCGGCGGGGCTATGCCGGGGTGCGGGCGGGGAGTTTGTGGCCAGAGGAGGGGATGCGATTTCGGGTTCCTAACCGTGGGCAAAAACCGCAAAGAAAATCGAAAATCGGTTTGGTTCCTTGGCCAGCGGCCGGGGCCGGCGATCCTAACCGTGGCGCGAAACGCCAGGGAAACTCGAAAATCGCTTTCGTTCGGCCACGCGGGGCCGGTGCCCCGCGATCTTAACCGTGGGCTGAATCGGCACGGAAAACCAGGAATCGGTTTCGTCCCGCGGCTGGCGGCCTGGCGCAAAGAAAGGGCCCGAGGCGCGGGCCGCGGGCCAAAGGGAACCGAACCAGGGCCTCGCATAACCCAGAAGCGCCAGGCGCCGCCACGAGCGGCTATTGCTTGGATCGGGCGTCCGATTATTCCGCCTCCAGAGAATCTGACCATCAGGAAGGCCGTGCCGGCGGTCCAGGCAACCCACAGGCGACTTTGACGCCCGTAATGTGGGGCGATCGAGCGGCCGGACGTGACGGCACGGAGGAAAATTGCGGTGCCTCGGACGGACCGCAGTCGGTGTGTAAACGCAATTATTGGCCTTTGTCACGGGCATTGCCCTATGGCCTTTGTCCGCCCAGCGAATGCCCTGCTGCCGGCCGGGCAACGGCAACAGTCCTGACGCCGTGTGGTGGTGTCCGTGTGGGAGGGAGTGGGCGTGGATTCGCATCACACCCAACAACCTGGAGTCACTCCGTCGCGGGGCCGGCTGGAAGGAAGCCAACGACGCCCCTGGTCAGGTCGGGGTTAGACAGATGCGGTGGTGTCCGCTCTCGCAGGTCGAGTCGCCCGGTATTCCGGCTCTGGTAAGATACGCCAGCAAATCCTCCTGCCGAGGTTGTCCAAACGCCAATCGGTAGACGGCCAGCAATTGTTTAAGCCGCTGTAGTTTTGCCACTTCTCGGCTGAGCGGAAGAAGTGGCACCCGGCGCTCGACGGACCAACCCCCTTCGGTCTCAAACAACCAGTATGGCATCAGTTCGCTCATTCCTGTTGGCCGGTCAGCCGCCGCACTGGCAAAGAGTTTGTCCCAAGGGTCTTGCCAATCACCCGAGATCAGAGCACCCAAACCATACGCCTTTGAGACATTACGGCGTACTGCGTGTCCCTTGTAGCGATGTACCCGGCCCTCGCGTTGTTCGAGGTCAACGGGGTTTGAAGGCAGGTTCCAATGGTAAACAACGTGACAGTAGGGATGGAAATCCAGTCCTTCCTGGCCGATGGATGTGGATGCCAGAATAAACGGTCGAAACGGCGAATTGAACGCCTGACGCACCGTGCCAGAACGTACTAGCGTTTGCCCGCCATCGTCCCGAACGTCGCCGAAGGCAGCGCGAAGCGACAGCGAATTGAGAATTCTTTGACCCGGATGTGGCCTTGTGGCATCGCCTTAGCATCGTCAACCCGCAATGACGACGTTCGCAAAGACAACGCTTCCCGCATAGCCTCGGCGACTCCGACAGCGATTTCGGCTCCGGGACGCAGCGCCAGGCCAACATTTTCTTTGAGGACGTGCGCGAATTCATCGAGCACCGCCTGAAGATTGCCATCTATGCCATAAGTCAGCACCCGCCGCCAGTAGGGAATACGTTCATCATCGGCTCGAAGCAGTGCGGTGGCCTCCGGCTGGTTGAATAACGCTCGCAAGCCGTTACTGACTCGCGAAGCTGCCGAAAGCATGGATGGACTTGTGTCGGCCATGTCCGGCGCGATCCGGCGCAAAGCGCGAAGCGCGAAATTGCCGGCGACGCCAGTGCCAAATCGGCCAGGACATCGAGCAGATCGTCCGGCTTTCTTCCGAGAATGAGCTTGCCTTCAATGGCTTCAATGAAGTGTTCAAGATGCTTTCGGAAGCCATCCGCAGCATCTCCATCTTCGGCTGCTTGTGTGCTCAGCCAACCATCCTCTTGATCCCGAACCCAGGCTGCGAGTTCGCCGGCAGAATGCTTCTGGTCGAGAAGAGCAAGGGCCGCCCAATACCAGCGTTGATCTGCATTACCGTCCGTCGTCGGATGAGTCTTTGTCACCTTTGCGAGCAAGTCGCCGATTCGTTGTCGTGCTTCGGCACGCACTGCCCTAGCGTCAGCAGGTCGAGCATTGCCAATGGCTAGCGCGAGGCCAAGCGGATCAATTGCACGCGCGAGCGTCGCGCATGGGTATATCAATGCCAGTGCCGGCATTCCCGCAGGCTTCTTGTCCTGCGGATCAATTCGGAATTGCAACAGTTGCCGTCGCTTTTTGTGTAACTCATGGTATCTCGGCATATCTGGCTGGTGCTGCAACATAAGTCGTTCGGACTCGTAGGAACAAATGGCGGCAATTGCATCTGGAACCACTTGCCAGCTTGAAAAGATCAGGGCCTTCGTAGCCGGAATGTCCTGCGCATACACGCCACCAGGTTTCAGATAGGGCAGGGAAGCTGGGAGCCATAGGAATTGCCATTGCCCGGCATGGACGGTTCTCGCCAGAAGCCGACGCAACCGGGCGTTTGCCGGATCAATTTCGCGATAGCGCTGGACGTGAACATTGCGCAACAATTCACCATCGGCCTCCCGGAAGATCGCGTGCAAGTCCGTCGGCGGCTTCTTGCAACACTTGATGAGACGCCGCTTAAGCTCGTATTCTCCCATGAAGTTGACCAAGTACGGACTGGACTTCCAGTATTCAATGGTCTCGCCGGCCCCAACCGTTTGAGCGATCCGGTCGATGAATCGCGCAGATCGCAAATCGGCTGGAGTAAGCGGTGCCGGCTCGGACGGTTCTTCCAGCATAGCGTTGCGAGACTGTGTTACGTCGATCCGTTCGGTTCGCACAATCACAGAGCGCAGATGGTTCTCCAGGGATGCTCGAACCTGCGCGGCCTCTATTCCTTTGTCGCCGTCCATGCCGTAGAGTGCCTGGCGAAACCGGCGGAACTCCGTTTTGATCTCCGCGACCTTCCGTTCGTCGTTGTCGAACAAAAACCCAAGGGTTGTCAGTAAATCCTCGTAATGGTCATCATCGCTCTCGTGATCGAGCGACAGCATCCGATATGGTGTTGCTGACAGAAGTAACACTCGCACGTTGGGGTGACGAAACAATTGCTGGGCCAACGTGGCTGCCTCGTCCTGACCGGTAAGCAGGTCCTTAAAGCGTTGGAACTCGTCCAAGATAACCAGGTCTGGTTCCAGAGCGTCGATGCAGACACCGGCCAACCGGCGGCGCAATTCGCCAATCATCCAGTATCGCTTGTCAGCAAGCCCGCCGTGAATTCTCTTTACGCGACGAAACTCGTGGCAGATGGCCTGAAACTCGGCCAGAAATTCCGGGTCGGATTCGAGATGGCTCCGAAACTGCTGGGCCAAATTCTCGTCGTACTCTATGTCGTAGTGCCTTATCCACCACGTCCACGCAGGGCGCTTCACGGTCGCCTGAAGCAGGTTGAAAAGGGGCGTCTTGCGAATTCCGAAATGCCCGGCCAGCATGTGGTAAAGCAGGACACGTTCCTCAACTCTTCCGCCGCGTGAGCGCAGGTCGAAAGTGGTCCCCGGCGTGAAGCTGATGAAGTTGACCCCATTTGCCTTGAGGCTTTCCAACTGCATTGGCAAGAGCGTCAGTCGCGTGGCAAACGATGACGATTCCTGATTCGTGACGTTCAGCCGATTGAGGTTTTGTTGGGCAATCGTCGCATTGGAGCAGATATAAAGGACATCGACGCGGTTCACCTTCCGAGCTTGCAGATGCTCCACTGCCTTGGCAATGATTCCACGGGCCACCATCGTCTTGCCAAGTCCCACCTCATCGGCCACCAGGAAACGATGGGCAGGCGGTTTGTCGAGGTACATCCTTTTGAAGACGTAATCGGTCGTTCGGCGCTGAAAGTCCTTCAGGCCATCCATTGCAGCATCGACATCTATTCGCTGCACGCTCATTTGCCTGCCTCCGGCAGCAGTGAGTCGAAGATTCTCCACAGGTCCATGAATTCCGCCGGAATAATCTTGCGGCCTTCGGCTGTGCTGCTAAGTTGCTCCACCAGTGTTCCCACCGAGCGAAGACGATTGGGATTTCGGCTGTAGGCCCTCGTTAATTCCTCCAGCAATGGGAGAGCATCCAGTGAGTTCGCTGACGATCTCCAGTCGCCGCCAATGGCCGACAGAAGATCGCTGATTTGTGGCAAAGCGTTCGAGGTCTTGCAAGAGCAGCATGAGGTAACGGAGGAACCCTTCCCGATTCTCGATAATGGTTCGCAAGACTGCCGATTCCCGCGAGGCGGGCATGTTATCGACCGGAACATTCAGGACAAAGCAAACAGAGTAGCTGCAAACCGTGCTGACAAGCTCGAAAGCAACAAATCCGGTAACCGAGGCCGTTGCGCAACGCGGAACGATGACTTCTCCCGAAGTCGCCAACGGAGTGGCGTCAACCGCCCGCTCCTTTACGAGTGAGATCGGCCAGAGACGGATCGAGTCTATTTGATCCAGGTCAATTCGCTCCTGCGCTGTGAAACACAAATCCCAAGCGTCGTCGCCAACGGCGCGACAGGACACTCGTATCTTTGCCCGCGTCAGCGCCGACCTAACGGAATCAATGATCTCCTCGGCCTGCTGTTCCTCTGAAGGGGGCGGAGGTTCAGGCGGGGGCACAAAATCAATCAAATACTCTTGAAGCCCATCGTCGCCAAGCAGGGTATCAATTCCGCCGACGGCGCTACGATATCCCGTAAGTTCCGCGAGTATTTCCACGTTTGCCCCGGAGATTAGGGAAGGAGCCGTTGCGTTTGCTGAACCCAGATAGAGCGTAGTCTTCCACCCGTTTTCGACAATATACGCCTTTGCGTGCAGGCCCCTTGCGAGGTTGTTTGCGGTAGTGGCGTCGTCGTCGTCGCCGTCGTCGGTTTCGGCACTTTCGTGCAGAACCTTTACTGAAGCAAAATGGTCCAGCGATGGCTTTGGCACCCGGGCCAGCTCATCGGGTCGGGAGATAAGTACCGAACCGGTTCCTGGCTCGTCATCGCAAGCGAATCAAGGGCCTGCGGCGATACGAATGGCGAAATGATTGCCATCCGCTTGGATGGTTTCGGTTTCCAAGGCCGTCCGGCCAGCCCAATCGCATGGAATTCCAACGACTCAAAACTTCCGGGCAACTCCCAGGCCGTGCGCCGCACTTCGTCGGCAAGCAACAGACAGTTCTCCTTAACGCGCTGAGATGGTGCTTCCGAACATAGATCAGGAAGCGCCGAGATGATCTCGGCCAGCGGCCGATTTCCAGAAACCTTCCGCTTGCCAGTCGTGCCATCGACGCACAGGCTCAAATCCCACGATCGGTCATTGGTAAGGTTGCGCGACAAAACGAGTAGGCGGAGGATAACGTCATCATTATCGCTGTGGCTCTGAAAACGCAGCACCCACATCTTCGGATGAAAGACTCCGCCATTGGGTGCGTTTACTTCTACCACACAAGGCTCCAGCAGGCCATATAGTACGTGAGGCAGATTCGGTGCCGCAATGCGCCCTTGTTGGCAGAACACCGCGAGCTTGTCGGTCGTGCGACGGAGAGATTCGAGCAGGGCGACACCATCTTGGAGCATCGCGTTACGATTGCCGGCAGCGAGCAAGGCTAGATGCAAGGGTATCGACAGCAGTGTCGTCAGATCGAGCGTGTATGTTGTGGCAAGCCCGAGCGCAAACGTGTAGCCCGGCGGGGGCCGGAGCGAATCAACCAGAAGGCTGCGACTATTTGGATCGAGCATCTAGTTTCCCGCCAGTCCGTCCTGCAAATCGCTGATAAACTGTGTCACTGTCGGCCAGCGATAATCAAGCCGAAACAGGCCAGCCGCACCTCTCCATTGATCGAGCGCACGCGGATTTGTAAATCGCGAGCGCCCGCCTTTGAGACGTATTTCGCGAGTGCGGATAAGCGTGCGTGCCACGCAATCGTCAAACACCAAATCGCCCGGCGAGCAAACCAGGGCGAGCCATTTCTTGCAGAAGTCAAGGGTTTGTGGTGACACGACTTGCTGGTGCGCCAGTGCCAATTGTCCGACCCAATCGAATGACCACTGACGGAGCGAATCGCGATCGAGCGATTGCAGCCATTCTTTCGCATCGCTTCGCCGAGCGTCGGCAAGTTCCGCGTTTCGCTGGACTTCCGCCAACATCAGGTTGTAAAGAATCGCTGCGCCATAAGTCACCTCCGAAAGCAGCCTTGCATGGTGCAAGAGTTCGCGATGTCCCGGGGTGAAGCGACCCAAGGCAGGATGCTCCCAGGGGAAATCTACTTTCGCCAAGGGCAGTAAAATGATGCGAGCTAAGAGGGATAGCGGTTGCGTGGTAACAATCTGATCTTGAATGAACTGTGCTTCCTCTCGGGTAAGATGAATGCTTGCTGCTTCCGGGAAGCTTGCCGGAACTTCTGGCAGCTTGGGGTGCCAGGTAACCGCCGCATCTTCCTGGATTGCGTCGTGTCCTTCCCCCCGCCTTCGTGACAAATCTTCTGAATGTCGTCGAGTGGTGCGTCGGCTTTCTATGTCCTCGATGGCCACATGATACTGTTCTTGCGATCCTCGGAACCGACGAATCTGCCACATGCCCAATCCGGTCCAGTAGACGGAACTGGGAAGGCGTTTCAGCCCGCCGCCAGCACGTTTGCCGAAAACCCCGGCGGTGTCGTCACTCGCTGACAGCGCCTTCACAACCGCTACTTCCAATTGACGAGCCTCTTCGGCAAATTTCCTTCTATCCCGATGCTTTTTCTCAAGCCTCTGATAAATCCACGGCACAAATAGCATGTACCGCAAGCGAGTCTGGATCGTATTCGTTCCGGGAAAAAGGTTGTCGGCCAAGAGATCACGGATGACGCCTATGCCCAATTCGTCCCGCGTATCCCGTTCACGGAACAACGCCAGGATGCGGTTCATCCGATCCCGGTCTGCGGAATCATGGTCCAACCAGGTGAGAGTAGCTGCCAACTTTTTAATCCCGATTCATTTGGCGTTCAACTTCGGTCAATGCCGTCGGCTTCCAATCGTTCGCAGTTCGCACCAATTCACACTGCCAGCCATTGAGGTTTTGCAATGATTTGGGCAGCAGGTCAACAAGGCTCATGGAGCTTCCTCAGCCCCCCATTGTAACAACGACCGAGACGATTTGAAATGTCCGTCGCCAGTGAGTCGCCAGCGACGTGGCAGTGACCATCGAAGGGCGGCTTCCGCCTGCCCGGCTATTTGGCGAGTGGAACAGACGCCCCGCCTGAAAGCTCACGCGGGGCGCTGTAACACGTCGGCTTGCGGGGACGGTTTGCTCCGCGCCCGTCTTTGAACCGCTCTACTGGACCTCGAACTCATACTGGCTCACAGCCGGCTTGTCGCCCGTGGGCGGGGTTGAGGTGATCGTCACCTTGACCGTACCCTTGCCGGTCGGCTTGATCTCAAACTCCCTGTTGCCGGGGCCAACGATTGGCTTCCCTTTGACCCGCTCGGTGATTGCGTTTTCCGCAACAACCTTCGCCGGGCCTTCAACCGCGGCGACGATCTTCGCCCCGGCGATGCCTTTGCCGGTGAGCCGCACAACCTCGTCTTCGGCCACGGTGAAGGGGGTATTGTCCCGTGGGATGACGACGACTCGTTCCTCGGCCTGCGCTACTGAACAGGCTGCAAGAGCCACAACAACAAGAACCAGCCTCACATAAACCCGATTCATCACGAACCTCCTGAAAAAACGGAAACGGATTGTAACCGCCACCCATTGGCGGCTTATCGCCTTGGTCTCTCATCTCACTGGCAGGTCTTTTTTCCGCCTGGCGGTTGAGCCGCCGGGATTCAGCATCTAGCTGAATGGGCCGGTCGCGACCACTGACGTGGCCTCGCGCCCCGACCAGAACCGTCATGTTCTCCATATCATATAGTTCGCTATGCAAGAAGTCAATGACATGACCCTGTTGTATTTTCTGAGAACAATTGGTATGCTGGAGGTACGCAACGGCGTTTCGTGACCACCCTGGCTTATGGGGGGCTACCCAGCCAAGGGCTGTTCGTGTAAGGTGCTGTGATGGAAGGGCTTGTGAATCGGGAAGTGTGGGTAATATAGGCAAGGAAAACCGTTAGTCGCTTGCCGCTGGGCTCAAGTGCGTTTCGGGGTGTCTGTCCGGTACGCGCGTTCATGTAGAGGCTAATCCGATGCCGTCCGTTGGGGAACGAATCAAGAAACGGCGCAACGAACTTGGCTGGACCCAAGACGTGCTGGCCCAGAAAGCCGGGGTCAGCAAGAGTTTTCTGTCCGACCTGGAAAACGGGAAGCGGAATGTCGGCGCGGACACGCTCTATGAGCATCGCCCGCGTTTTGAGCCTCAGCCTTGACTACTTGATGACGGGCAAGGAGGGCGAGACCGAACCCGCCAGCGAAGTCCAGATTCCCGCTGCGCTGGCGGCGTTCGCCGCTCGGGCAGGCATTTCGTTTCGGCAGGCGCTAACCCTGCTCGAAATGCAGCAGCAGATCGTCGCCCACCGCAGCAGCACTAAGAAGGAAAAACTGGACAAAGTGGATTGGCAGAAGTTCTACGAAGCCGTCAAGGATTTTCTGCAATGAGCCGACTGGACCAAGAACATGATGTGATCGCCCTGGCCAGGGAGCTTGGGCTGACGCGGCAATCCGGTCGAGGCTGTAGTCCGGTTCTGCGAAGAGAAGATCGGCCGCTGGGCCGAGGATTTCGGTGGGGTGGAGAGCGTGGCGGCGTTGGAACAACTGGTCGCCGACCACTTGCAGTTGGTCTTCGAGGAGGTGTGTTCCGACGATGATCTGGAGCGAATCATCGCCAAGTACGTGGCCCAGGGCGAATACGTGTTCGCCACGTTGCGAGACGAGCTTGGTCCCACGACCTTCGGCCTCACGATCAAGCGGAAACGTTGGGGGCCGGAGTCAGGCGACAAGTATGTCGCCGTGATCGACTGCCGAGGAGAAAAGGCGACTCGGCGGTTCTTCACTCGCTGGCACGAGATCGCTCACCTGCTGGTCCTGGAAAAGGAACTCGATGCGCCCGTGCGCCGATCGTCGCACGATCCCATCGAGCGGCTCATGGACGAGATCGCCGGCCGCATCGGGTTCTACGAGCCGCTCTTCGGCCCCGTCTTCGCCCGCGAGCACAGACAGGCTCCCCTCGAACTCAAGACCGTTGAGGCAATTCGCAACGCCTACTGTGACAAGGCGAGCTTCCAGGCCACGTTATTCGCCTGCCAGCGGCGCATGAACACGCCCGTGGTGTACCTTGAGGCGGAGGTGAAGTACAAGGCGGACGAGGATCGGCGGCTTCGTTCCAAGCAGCGGAAGTTGTTTCCAAGACGATCCGCCCGTGGCGAAGCTCCGGGTTGGCCTGGCGGTTCCTAATCCAGCGGCCATCGAGCGAGACTTCCGCATCGTGCCGAACATGCGCGTGCCTGAAGGGTCCGTCATCCACAAGCTGCACTCCGATGCGACGTGCCGACCAAGCGTCGGGCAGGGAGAACCTCGAATCGTGGGAGTTCTCCGATGGGAGCAGCTTGCCTGACTGCGAGGTCTGGGTCGATGCCCGGAAGGTAGGGGAACGGGTCATCGCCATCGTGCAACCAGTGAACTGAAAACCATAATTTGCCAGGCGGAAAGCCATGCCACGAATCTTCGACAACATCGACAACTCATTCCTCCCCGCCCTCCGCGACACGCTGGCCGTATCCGATCGGGCCGACTTTTGCGTTGGCTACTTCAACCTCCGCGGGTGGAAAACCATCGACCAGTTCATCGAGCAGTGGTCGGGGGGAGAGGGAAAGTGTTGTCGCCTGTTGGTCGGGATGCAACGGCTTCCCCAGGAAGACCTCCGCGAAGCCCTGAGCATAGGCAGGTCGCCAAATGGGATCGACAACCAGACGGCGCTACGGTTGAAGAAGAAACTCGCCGAGGAGTTCCGTGAGCAACTCATGGTGGGCGCCCCTACCAACGAGGACGAGGCCGGCCTACGTCGGCTTGCCGAGCAACTTCGCGCCAAGAAGGTTGTCGTCAAGTTGTTCGTTCGGCACCCCCTGCACGCAAAACTCTATTTGCTCTTTAGACCCGATCCGATCAGTCCCAAAGTCGGCTACCTGGGCAGCAGCAATCTCACCTTCGCGGGCCTTGCGCACCAGGGCGAATTGAACATCGACGTTCTCGACCAGGACGCCTGCCAGAAACTTGCGAAGTGGTTCGAGGAACGCTGGGATGATAACTTTTGCTGGGACATTTCCAAGGAACTGGCCGAGATTGTCGAAGAGAGTTGGGCACGACCGGTGTTGCCCCCGCCCTACCACATCTACCTGAAGATTGCCTACCATCTCTCCCAGGAGGCTCGGATGGGCCTCACCCAATTCCAGCTTCCCCGCGATTTCGCCAATAAGTTGTTCGAGTTTCAGGTTGCAGCCGTGAAGATCGCCGCGCATCATCTGAACAAACGGCGTGGCGTTCTGATTGGCGACGTGGTGGGACTCGGCAAAACCTTGATGGCAACCGCTGTTGCCCGAATCTTTGAGGACGACCACGATCTTGAGACACTGATAATCTGCCCGAAGAATCTGGTCCCTATGTGGGAAGATTACCGCGAGAAGTACCGTCTGCGCGGTCGTGTTCTTTCCATCAGCCGCGCGATCAAGGAACTGCCCGAGAAGGTTCGTCGCTACCGTGTGGTTTTGATCGACGAAAGCCACAACCTGCGAAACCGTGAAGGCAAGCGTTATCGGGCAATTCAGGAGTACATCCGGGAGAACGAGAGTCGTGTCATCCTGTTGACCGCAACTCCCTACAACAAGACCTACATCGACCTTTCCAACCAGCTTCGGCTCTTTGTCGCCGAGGACGCCGATGTTGGAATCCGGCCGGAGAATTACTTGCGAGAACTGGGCGAGACGGAGTTCATTCGCCGCCATCAATGTGCTGTCCGCTCGCTCGCGGCGTTTGAGAAAAGCGAATACGCCGACGACTGGCGGGAGTTGATGCGTTTGTACCTTGTTCGCCGCACACGAAGCTTCATCCAGGACAACTATGCGGAAACCGACCCGGCCAACGGGCGCAAATTCCTCACCTTCCCGGACGGGCGCCGCTCCTACTTTCCGGCACGGTGTCCGAAGACGGTCAAGTTTAAGATTGACGACAAAGACCCCAACGATCAATATGCGCGACTCTACTCCGCCCCGGTTGTCGATGCCATCAACCGGCTGGTGTTGCCGCGATATGGCCTCGGCAATTACATTGAGGAGCGGCCCCACTCGCCGCCGACGGCCGCCGAAGCAAGGATCATAGCCGACCTTTCCCGCGCCGGAAAGCGGCTCATGGGTTTCTGCCGCACCAACCTTTTCAAGCGATTGGAGAGCACCGGGCAGGCTTTTATCCAATCGGTCGAGCGGCACATCCTTCGCAACTATGTTTACCTTCACGCCTTGGAAAACAACCAGCCTGTGCCGATTGGCACTCAGGATGCCAGTGCCCTCGATGCCCGCTTCACGGATTCCGATACGGACTATGACCTGTTTGCGTCCGAGGATGAAGACGGGAACGGTGGTGAAGATGTGGCTCGAACTTGGCTTGGCACGGAAGAGGATTTTCAGCAGCAGGCCGAGCTTGTGTATGCCCAGTATCGAGGCCCGCTCAGGAGGCGGTTTCGCTGGCTGCCCCCCAACTACTTCCAGCCCCAGCTCGCCCAAGACCTCAAGGGCGACATCGCGATTCTACTCGGCGTTCTGAAGAACTGCGGAGAGTGGGAGCCGGATCGCGATGCCAAACTGGCCAAACTCCTTGACCTGATCCAGCGCAAGCATCCCGGCGAAAAGGTCATCGTATTTACGCAGTTTGCGGATAGCGTGTACTACCTCGGCCAGCAACTCCAGCGTCGGGGCGTCCCCAAGGTAGCGGCGGTGACGGGCGACACGGAGAATCCAACGCGGGTCGCGTGGCAATTCAGCCCTGAGTCGAACGAAAAACGGTCGGAAATTGCACCGGGCGACGAAGTGAACGTGTTGGTGGCGACGGATGTGCTTTCGGAAGGTCAGAATCTCCAGGACGGAGCGATTGTCGTCAATTTCGACTTGCCTTGGGCGATCATCCGGCTAATCCAGCGGGCCGGCCGTGTAGATCGCATCGGTCAGAAGTCAGAGAACATCCTTTGCTACAGCTTCCTTCCGGCTGACGGCGTTGAACGCATCATTCGGCTTCGCGCCCGTGTCCGTCAGCGGCTCCGGGAAAATGCGGAGGTTGTAGGCACTGACGAGGCGTTCTTCGAGGATGATGGGAACGAGCAGGCCGTGCGCGATCTGTTCACAGAGAAGGCCGGCATTCTCGACGGCGAGGCCGACAACGAAGTTGATCTCGGGTCCTTCGCCTTCCAAATCTGGAAAAACGCCATCGACCGCGACCCGTCGCTCCAGAAGATCATCCCCGATCTTCCCAGCGTGGTCTACGCTACGAAACCCCACGTTGTCGCGCCGGGCCAGCCGGAGGGCGTGCTGGCCTATGTCCGCACCGCCGAGGGGAACGACGCCCTGGCGTGGCTCGACAAATCCGGCACTGCGGCTACCGAATCTCAGTTTGCCGTCCTCAAAGCTGCGGAGTGCAAACCGGACACCCCCCAGTTGCCGCGCCATCCGAACCACCATGAACTCGTCCGCAAGGCGGTCACAATGATTGCGAAGGAGGAGAAGACTGTAGGCGGACAACTCGGAAGGCCGTCAGGGCGCTCGCTTCCGAACCTACGAACGTCTCAAGCGGTATGCCGACGAAATCAAGGAGACACTGTTCGATACCGCTCAGCTTCGCCGTGCAATCGAAGACATCTACAACTATCCGCTGCGCCAGGTAGCGACCGACACGCTCAACCGCCAACTCCGCAGCGGGATCAGCGACGAAGACTTAGCCTCTCGGGTCATCGAACTCCGCGAGGAGGGGCGGCTGTGCGTCATCCACGAAGAGGATGAATCCCAAGAGCCGCGAATCATCTGCTCACTCGGGCTTGCCAAACCGACCGGCAAGGATCAGACATGACTCTGAACATCGCAAGGGTTCGGAAGTGCCTCAAGGACTTCGACTTCGAGCCGCTCTTCATTGAGGAGTTGGGGTGGGACCGGCACGCCGCCAATCTGGAACTGACGATCAATGGCCAGCAGTATCCGTTGCGGGGGTTTGCCGAGAAGCGCGGGGTCCAGGTTTTCGAGTGCCGGGCCGAATCGCCGAGCACGATGCCCGATTTCAAGACCCAGCGCAAAATCGAAACCCAACTTCGCCGCGCCGCCCGCGAGCATTGGTGATCTACACCGACGCGACGAAGGCCAAGCAGGTCTGGAAACCGGTTGACTGGCGAGGCCATGAATTCTATCCCGGCAACCAGTCGGGCGATTCGTTGATCGAAAAACTCCAGGCGATTCAGATTCCCTTGGGCGAGGAAGAAGCCCTCGATTTGCTGGGGGCGGTCCACAAGCTCCGCGATGCCTTCGGCGTCCGTGAGCGTGTCACAAAGCGATTCTATGATCGCTTCCAAAAGGAACACGGAGCGTTCTTGGAGTTTATCGAGGGAATCGCGGATCAGGGCGAGCGGGAATGGTACGCCTCCTTGATGCTCAATCGCCTTATGTTCGTCTACTTCATTCAGAAGAAAGGGTTCCTGGACAGCGACGTAGATTATCTGCGAAACCGATTGAAGACGGTGCAGTCGCGCAAAGGCAAGGGCAAGTTCCACACCTTCTACCGCTATTTCTTGCTGGCGCTGTTCCATCAAGGCTTCTCGACGCAGCCCGAGCAGCGGGAACTTGACCCCGACCTCAAGAGCCTTCTGGGCGAGGTCCCCTACCTGAACGGCGGCCTGTTCGATGTCCACGAACTCGAACAGAACAATCCCAAGATCGACATTCCCGACGAGGCTTTCGATCGCATCTTCGGTTTCTTCGACCAGTACGAGTGGACCCTTGACACTCGCCCCTTGCGCAACGACTCCGAGATCAATCCCGACGTGCTGGGCTACATCTTCGAGAAGTACATCAACCAGAAGCAGATGGGGGCCTACTACACGAAGGAAGACATCACCGACTACATCAGCCGCAACACGATCATTCCGTATCTGTTTGATGAGGCCCGCAAGAAGTGTGCTGTCGCCTTCCAGCCCGGGTCGGCACTCTGGCGGCTCCTTCAGGACACGCCTGATCGTTACATCTATCCAGCCGTGCGAAAGGGCGTTATCGACGACAAAGGGGACATCATCCCGATTCCCGCCGAAATCGAGAAGGGAATCAAGGATGTGGCGAAACGGGACGGCTGGAACCGGCCAGCGGAGCCGGAATACGCCCTACCGACGGAAACGTGGCGTGAGTACGTCGCCCGCCGCCAGCGTTGCTTGGATGTCCGCAAGCGGCTTGCCAACGGCGACATCTCGCAAATCAATGACCTCATCACGCACAACCTCGACATCCGACGATTCGCCGAAGATGCCATCCTGTCGTCGGAAGGCCCCGAACTTCTCCGGGCCTTCTACCAAGCCATTACCGGCATCACGGTCCTCGATCCAACGTGCGGGTCTGGGGCGTTCTTATTTGCCGTCCTCAACATCCTCGAACCGCTTTACGAAGCGTGCCTCGACCGGATGCGGACCTTCCTGGAGGATTTGCAGCGTTTGGCGAATCGAGCATCGCCCGAGAAGTTCAAGGACTTCCGCGCCGTGCTGGAAGATGTGGCCCGACATCCCAATGCTGCTTACTTCATCCTCAAGTCGATCATCGTCCGAAACCTCTATGGCGTGGACATCATGGATGAGGCGGTCGAAATCTGCAAACTACGCCTGTTCCTGAAGTTGGTTTCCCAGGTGGAAAATGTCGCTCATTTGGAGCCGCTGCCGGACATCGACTTCAACATCCGACCCGGCAACACTCTGGTCGGGTTCGCCACAGTGGACGAGGTGAAGCGAACGATCCTGGGAAAACTTGCGGACGATAAACTCAAGGCCCAAGTCAGCCGCATCATGGAGGATGCCGAAATTGTCGATCGTGCTTTCCAGAACTTCCATGAGATGCAGACCGTACACGGCATGGACGCCTGCGAGTTCGCCGCCCAGAAACAAGAGCTTCGCAGCCAACTGGATCGCCTTTCCAAGGAACTGGACCGTTACCTTGCGGGCGAGTACGGTGTGGACCCGAATAGAGAAGATGATTGGGAGAGCCACGGGCATACAGTGATGGGCTTCAAGAACTGGCAGGCGAGCCATAAGCCGTTCCATTGGTTCGCTGAGTTTTTTGGAATCATGCAACGCGGCGGTTTCGATGTTATCATCGGAAACCCACCTTACGTCGAATACAGCAAGGTCAGGAAGGAATATCGAATCCTGGGGTACAGCACGGAGGCTAGTGGCAATCTGTACGCATTCTGCACGGAGCGCAGTTTCATGGTTCTTGGCCGTGGCTGCCGATTTGGCTTCATTGTGCAGGCACCGATAGTGAGCACTCAGCGGATGAGCCATGTCCGTAACGTGTTGCGTGGTCAATCGGACTTCCTTGTCACTTCTACATACGATGACCGCCCCAGCAAGCTGTTTGACGGGATGAACCATTGCCGACTTGCCATCATAGTCGCAAGGAAGGGGCCGCCCGGCGATCTTCGATTCGTTGGGACAAGCCGTTACCACAAATGGTACAAGGAAGAGAGAAGCCACGTCTTTCAGACACTTGCCTATTTCATGTTGCCGATAGAGCAGGCAAAGGACATCATACTCAAGTTTCGCTCACCTACCGAATTGTCGGTGTACGGTAAGCTCGGCGCTGCACGAGAGACGGTTGGGAGCATGATGTCACCGGCGCACAGCAAGTACCACATCTATTATAAGATTACCGGAGTTGGGCATTGGTTCACGTTTACGTTGTCACCACCGAAGTTCTGGCGGGATGGTGTAGAAGGCAGCTCGACGCGGGAGAACACCGCTGACTTTGAGAAACGAGTGCTTCGGGATACGGCATTCTGCTGCCTCTGTAGCTCGTTGCACTATTGGGTCTATCAAGCCCGCACGAACTGCCGGGACTTCAATCCGTCTGATCTTCAATATCTGCCAGTCCCGCAGTCGGTAGCGGCTGGACTGCCCGAGTTCGGTGATCTCGCAACACGAATCATGCGCAGACTTGAGGAAACGTCTGACGTTGGAACGGGAAACTACTCGGTTGGCGGATCAGTCCGCTATCAGAAGTTCAAGCCCCGTGCTGCAAAGGAATACTTCGATGAAGTGGACAAACTCCAGGCCGACCGGTACGGCTTTACGGATGAAGAACTCGACTTCATTGTAAACTACGACATCAAGTACCGCATGGGACAGGATGACGAGGAGGACGAATAATGTTGGCCATCCCGAACTCGGCGGAGGCCCGCACACGGCAGATTCTCGAAGACCTGGAGGCAGTCAGGGAAAACCTGCTTGCGCTTTCCGATGACATCTGGCTCTCCATCGACCACAACGATCCGCAGGCGCTGGAAGAAGGCGTTCAGTTCAAGCGGACATACAACGAAAAGACACGAGGCTTCGACCAGTTGGCCGCCGAGCTTTCCGCCATGATCCAGCAATACACCAGCGTCCGGCTGGAGTCGGAGGAGCGATCGGGCGGCGGGGACCAAGAGCGGAACGAGCGGATTGTCCAGGAGTTGAACCGCGAGGAGCCTCATTCCATCGACGAGGACTTCACCTACCGACGCCCTCATGGATTCATTCTCGACGGCCAGGGAACGACGGGCATCACGACTTGGCGACGGCTCTTCGAGTTGGTGTGCCAGCAATTGCTTCGCCGCAACCCAGAGCGGTTCCGGGCGCTGCCGGACAACCCCGACTTCATTTCCAGCCGGGGGCACCGAGGCTTCAACCGAACCGCCGAAGAACTGCGGTCGGCCGCCGAAATTGGCGAAGGTATCTTTGCGGAGATCAACCTGTCCGCGAACGGTCTGCGCGACACCCTGCGCCGTCTGCTGGTGACGTTCGAGATTCCCATAACGGACCTTCGGCTTTTCCTTCGGGAAGACCGGGATGCCGCTCGGAACAGGGAAAGGGCGTGAAGACGACGGAACGCCAGGAATCTCGCTTTTACTGAATCAGAGATGCTGGTCCTCGGCACCACATTGCGAGGAGAACGATAATGCCCAACGGTGGAGTGCCGATGCACATGGTCTTGACGCCCCAAGAGAGCGATGCCTATGTCGTCTACTGCCGCGGGGCCGAGCTTCGGGTCATAGCGAAGAGCGACTGGGACAAGTCGGGCGCTGCCAGCGATCCGAGTCTTGCCCTCACAGAAGTAGAAGTACAGGTACTCGAACGATTCCTGCGTTACTGGCTGCACGACAAAGGTGAAGGCCCCATTTACCGTCAACCAGAAGTCAATGTCGTGTATGATTTCTGACAATCCTGGTCACGTCTGTTGCCTCAGCCATGAATAGTCTTTTGCTCTTTGCCGTTGAGTTTGGCGCCGTTGATCCGCTTGCGCTCGTTGTTGCATCGTTCGCAACTGTCATTTCGCTTCTCGCCTTCTGGTTGACGTGGCAAGAGACACGGAGAAACAACACGGCAATCGTGAAGGTAACGGGATGCCAAGGAACTGAAAAGCGTTCCATTCAAGACGGTTGGCAACCGTCCCAGGAGTTTACGATTGTGCTGCATAATAGAGGGATTTCTTTGTGGGATGTGAAGGTAAGTCTTGAGTTTCTGGGCGAACAGGGTTTCGGCAGTTGTTCCTACGAGTTGAGTCCCAAGTCAAAGGACGAAGATTTATGTGCCAATCAATTCATTGGCCATAAGGCGACCCCGACCCCAACGCCGCCGCATGAAGAGCCTCCTGCCGAATTTGCGCGAGGCATGATTGCCGAATTTGAAATCACGTCGAGAAAATTGCCCCCAGTTCCGAATAGCAAAGAGATGTTTGTTCAAATCTTTTCCGGGCTAACAGACGCTCGGAAACAGCAAGCGAAATTCACCGTTCACTCACAAGGCTACCAAGTATGCTCAATTTCTATTGGCGGTTTTCGGGACAGGCTGAAAGGCAAATGGAATTGGCGGGCGAACAAGATCAACAGCCGATTCGACAAAGTGATTGAAAATCCCTACGCCAAGCGGGGAACATCCTCCAATAACCCCGGACAAGCGATGTTGGACAATGCGCCAATGCGAATACAGGGAAGGATTCTCCCAACCTTTCTTACGCTAGAAGATAAGCTGATGGTCTTTGTTTGGCTTGTCAAACAACAGAAGCAACAGCCAACGGGGCAACAGCCAACGGACCCACAAGGCCAAGGATGACATCCCCGTAAGCGACCTTCGACGTTTTGTTGGGGAAGATCGGAATACTGCTCGGGATCGGAATGCTGCTCGGGACAGGGAAAGGGCGTGAAAACGACGGAAGGCCATGAATCTCGCTGTTACCGAATTGGGGATGCCGGTTAGCGGCGCGTAAGAAATCGCGCCGAAGGGGGGCGGCACAGGATCGCGTCTGGGCAATCGGGAACCAGCAAGTCCTCCAGCGGCCACTTCTGGCGTTCTTCGTTTCCACACGCTGCCCCGGTGACGTGATCCTTCGCGTCTACGATGCCGCACGCAGCCTCCGCGATGCGGGAATCCCAATCATCAGCGGGTTCCACACTCCAATGGAGAAGGAGTGCCTCGATCTGCTCCTTCGCGGCGCCCAGCCGGTGGTGATTTGCCCGGCCCGGAGCCTCCAGGGAATGCGAGTCCCCTCCGCATGGAAGCCGGCGATCCTCGCGGGCCGCCTGCTTTTATTGTCCCCGTTTGGCGGGCAGCATCGCCGGATCACCGCAGAACTTGCCCGGCTGCGGAACCGTTTCGTGCCTGAAATTGCCAAGGAAATCTTCGTTGCCCACGCAACGCCGGCCAGCAAGACCGAGGAATTGTGCCGCGCGCTTCTGGCTCAAGGCAGGCGAATCTACACGTTCGACCTTCCGGGAAACGCTGCCCTGGTCGCCCTGGGAGCGGTGCCGCTAAAGCCCGATGCCCTACTGCCCGTGATGTTCAAGATGGGGTGGGACGCCAGTGATCGGTGATGGATTCCAGCTACGTTGGCCACACGAACCAATATGGCAGACCTAATCAGCAAGAAAACCCGCACTGAGTTCCGGGAATACTTTGTTGGAACCACTTTGCGCATAATCTCGGACGAGTTCGACGCTGCCGATGTTCCAATTGATTCCGACTACACTCCCCTTGAGTCCGGCCAGCGGCGTTCGCTGGTCGAGCAGTATTACCACGCGGTCAACTTCTCATCCTGGCGCGACGTTCAGAAGGTACTCCGGGTATATGAGAATGTCCTGCTCGAATTGGAGGAACGGATCAAACATCCCACCTACGGCAAAAAGGACGAGTACGCGGAAAAGCAACTTTCCCTGCTCCTCAGATGCCTTCAGCGGGATGGCTTCGTGTTTGCGGATAGCCGGATCACTCCGACGACCCATAATCCAACCATCGAGGAGTTATCCGAGTCGGCCGCGACTCTGGACAATCGCGTTCTTCGCCAGCAAATTGATCGAATCAGGAATGCGATTGAGGATGATCCCGATCTTGCCATCGGTACAGCCAAGGAGCTTCTTGAGACAACCTGCCGAAGTATTCTCGCGGATTACGGAGTGACTGCCGATCCGGGCTGGGATGTCACGCGGCTAGTCAAGGAAACTCGCGGCGCACTGAAACTCGTACCGGAAGACATCCCCGACAGCGCCAAGGGAGCGGAAATAATAAAACGAATGTTGAGCAACTTGGGGCAGGTTTCACAGGGTCTCGCCGAACTTCGCAATCTTTACGGTACGGGCCACGGTAAGGACGGCCAGTTCAGGGGCTTGGGCCCGCGTCACGCGCGGCTTGCGGTGGGATGTGCGACGACACTTGCGACGTTCCTATTCGAGACGCATGAGGTACGGAAAGAAAGAACCATTTAAGCGGCCGGATTAGGTGGCTGAACACGCAATGCTTTTCCTCTGCTACCGCCGCACCGCCATGAGAACCGTTTCCGTCATCACCGAGGCCAAGCAGCGACCGAGAACCGTAACCGGAGCATCAGGATGGGTTGGACCTATCGAAAGAGCGTAGGGATCGGTCCCTTTCGGATCAACGTCAGCAAGTCGGGGATTGGCTATTCCCTGGGTGGCGCGGGCTTCCGCACGGGGGTTAGCTCTCGTGGCCGCCGCTACAAATCGTTCAGCCTGCCCGGAACCGGCATTCGTTACTACTCGTCCTCGAAGCAGGGCTGTATAGTGGCCCTGGCTCTGCTGGTCGCCATGTTTTCGGGAATAGGTTTTCTTACCACCGTTCTTCTTCTGAGGATTTGCCCATGAAACTCATTCGCACTTTTCGTACAATGACCTCCGAACGCTTTCTCGTCCAGAAGAAGGAAGGCCAGGATTCGGCCGCTGTCGATCTCCACTACCTTGCCGACGGGCATGTGGCGGGAACCGTGTTCCTCTTTGAGCACGCGGGCATTGAGGACGCCGAAGTTCCCCAATTCCTGCATCACATCGACGAGGCCCTGCTGCCCTGGGTGAGCCTTGAGGACCGCACGCTGACGTTCACGGTCGTCCGGGGGCATGTGGTGGGCGATTTTCAACCCGACAAGGGAGAATCGGGAAAGGGCGGGTGATTTGGAATGGACTTCCACTCCTACACCACGATCCGTGACTGGACTCGGCGCTCCATGCCCGAGGATCGCTTCGCCAACGACATCGACCAGTTCTACAAGAAAGCGATGGCCGATGCGCTCAGGGTGCGTTCGGCCCAGTTCTTCGCCCAACTCATCAACGAAAAGGATTGGGAAAGGAGCCGAAGGCCCTACTACAACCTTTGGCCCTCCATCGTTCCCATGCTCACCCGGCTCGATCTCGATTTGGACTCGGCCCTGATCCGCCTTCCACTTCCCGCACTGTGCATCCGTTTTCCCAAAGACCACGCCAAGAACCCGCTCAGTTTCGATTGGAAGGGGGAAACTGTCCCGATCCGTTGCATCCTTGTGGGGGACATGAACCAGGGCGAGGGCATTTCCGTCTTGATCGACATTGGTGAGGTCATGCCGGGCGGGGTGCCGATCTACACCTACCGCAACTTCCCCCGCAGGTCGGGCTTGACCGTGGAGCAGTCGCTTGCCAGCCTGGGCAGAAACGTGTTTTCCGACATTGGCGTCCAAGTCCCCAATCCCCTGATCGACGACTGTGTGCGGCTGTGCTGTTCGCTGTGCCTCCTGGAGAATGATCCCGAGATCATTTCCCCCGATGTCCTGGCCGACGACCGTGCCAAGTACGAGCAGAGCGGCGACCAGAAGTTCGTGGACAAGGCCCATCGTCGTGGAAAAGTTGGGTGGGATGTTGGTCGTCATGTTGAAGTCATGCCTCATTACCGCCGTCCGCACATGACTTTGGTGTGGACCGAGCGTGGGCGGGCGGTGCCGAAGATTGTGCCAAGGCGGGGTAGCGTCGTCCATCGTGAGGTCGTGGAAAAGATGCCGATGGGCTGGGAGGGATAAATGAAGTTCTTCCGCTAGGCGGCTGCCCGCACACAAGACATCCACGATTGCATCAGGGGCCTCCATGAGGTAAGATTGTGTTGATGATCTGACACTGACGCGCAGGCGTCAAAGCTGCTTCGTCGAAAACCGCGAACCTGGACTGCAAAGTCCTTGAAAGTAGAGAAGCAGTACCAAAACCGCCGCTCCGAAAGGGAGCGTCGGCTGGTACTGTTCTCTACAGCCCTTCGCGGGGCTTCGACGAGCGGTCCGCCGGCGCTCCCTTTTTATCTTGGCCGGTTACATCATGCCGACGACGGAAATGCTGCGGCAGCGCCTCCACAACTTGGGCTGGAAGACCCATGACGACGCACAACAGGCCCGAGATGGAAGTTGGTGGTTGATTGCTCGAAGTTGCGGGCACACCATCGTCGGCCTTGCCGACACGCAGCATGAAGTCTGGTGGGCCGCATGTTTGATGGCCATGCGACTGACACGCGAGGACTACGGGCGCTGGGAGTTTGTTCGATGAACGCGAACGAATTGCGACTGCTTGTCGAGCGGCTGACGAAAACCGTCCAGTTTCTTGAGGAGTTGCTGGAACAGGCGGACACGTTGTTGGTGCAACTGGAAAGGGAATTGGAGGAAATGGAAGACAACAGCGCGCAGACGCGGCATTCGATTTGAGACTCGCGGCAACCAACGGCGGGCCGACAAGATGAGTCACGGCGAACGACTGCCGCAGGCAGAAGGATTCACCCGCAGGCGACTCAGAAGCGTGGCGGCCGGACTGCGGCCATTGGACTGTTGAATCCTGAAGGCGCCGGCACCGGGCCAGAGACGTTCGCAATCGCGGCGTCGGGACGGTCGGATTGATTCCGCAGGATTGAGCAAAAATGGCGGCCGACTTGACCAAGGCGGCAAGTCGGCCATGAAGATCGCGAAGATGAATCTGATTCGCTACGCCAGTCCGGTGGTGTCGGCCGGTTGTCGCGAACTACCTCGTCTTCCGACGCCGCACCTTATTCACGTTGGCCTTCATCGCTTCCAGTTTCGCCAGGGCCTCCCGTCTGCCAAGCCCCCGGACAGCCACCAGCGAAGCAAGTTGCGCCTTGCGTGGTCGAAACTTGCCAGATTCCCAGCTATAGATTGTGAGGGCCGCAACGCCGACGAGCTTGCCGTAGTCCTTGGCCGACAGCTTCAGGCGTGCCCGCTGGGCCTTGACCGAGCGGGCCGAGAAACGGACGCCTTCGAGTTCGTCCTCTTCTTGGCCTCGGGCTGGCCGAGGCGTTTGTGTTCCCGCGATTCAAGGAATGCGACCCTTTTGCGCTGTTCCTGCAATTCCCGCTTCAGCCTGGCGATGTCACGGCGGAATTCGGCTACGGCTCCCTTGGTGGAGGACGTGTTGGCCTTGATCTCCCGCTTGGCGAGGCGGCTGATTTCGGCTTTCAAGACGGCGGCGACGTTGGGCATGAGAGTGGCTCCCTAAAAACAGGTGGTAATCTGGGTATTATACCTTCCTGTTCTTCCGCTTGATAGGGTCTTTCACCGCCTCTTCCGCTTCGTGAAGGTGACAATGATCTCTTCGCCGGCCGCCGGAGCCAGGGCGTCGATGATTCGCTCTTCCAAGGCGAAAGTGAATTCCTCTTGCGTACAGAGACCTTCCCGAGTCAGACGGAAGCAATGGTCCTCCATGCAAGGGTCGATCTCGGCCAGGAAGCTCAGCGACTTGTTTTCCTGCCGCTCCAGGAAGATGATGAACCCGTCCATCAGCTTGTCGCAGAAGGATGCTGAGACATTTTGCAGCCAAAGCGATACGAATAAGGCCGCCGCCTTGCGGGCGATCATTTCGGTGGTGTTACCGATATGAATGGCCCCGTGCTCCCAGAAGAATCCCCAGCCGCACAGGGCGGGCGGCGCCTCGGTGAAGGTCACGCCATCGCTGGTCAGCTTGTCGCCCCATTCGACGACAACTTTGTTCTCGCGCAGGACGGCCTCGTAGTCCCAGGCGTCGGGCTTGCTGTCCGCCCAGTCGTCCAGGAGGGGCATGGCCTTGCGGGCGAATTTCTGGCCGTTGGGCGCTTTCAAATAGTCTTCCAGGAGACGTTCGACTTGCCAGCAACGGTCGCACCGCCGGGTTCCAAGGCTAAAGGTCCCTTGGCCGCAGGTTTCGCAAGCGACGGTTTCGCGGAATTCGCTCATGCTAGGCTCCATGTGTTGATGCCCTCGGCGATCTTGGGGCATTTCTCTGCCTCACTTCGGCTTGCCGGGGGCGGTAGCCGGCTGCGTGTTGCTGCCGCCAAGCTGGCTGAGCAGGCCCAGGAGGTTGCTGAGATGGAGGGCCCGCGGGCCGCAGGTGTCCAGAAACTCGTTGCGCGTGTATTCGCTGTCGCCGAAGTTTTCGGCGTCGCGGATGATCTCGGCGGTGAGGGTCTGGAAGTAGTCGGCAAAAACCTTGTTCAAGACAGTGGCGGCCTCGCGGCAGGAGGCGGCGAGTTGGGGATTCGCCTTCCGCCATTCGGCGTTGAGGTCGCCGGTGCGGGCGGCGGTCGGCGCGGGCTTCGCCAGATGAATGGAAATGTTTTGCAGCAAGAGGTTCTGACGCTGCTGCTGGGCCACCAGTTGTTGTAGAAGGGCTGTTTGTTCGTCCGGTTGATTTGAAGTGCTCATGCCTCTTCTTTCTTGACTTGGTGGAGTTGTGTAGTCGGCATGGTTCAGTCCATGTGGCAGCAGAGGTCGTGCTGATATTGCCCGCTGACTTGCATCGTGGCGCCCCAGCCGCAAATGCGCTTCCCACGGTCGATGTCGTGCCACCGTTGGCGTAGCTCTTCGTCGCCGAGCCACGTCCTATGGTACGAGGACGGGTCCTCAAAGATGATCCGCCTGCTGGTGTAGCCGATCGCCACGACCCAGTGGCCGTCGCCCCACAGTTCCTTGTATGGTCGGTTGGACGAGCGGTACGCCTGGATCGTGAGGATGGTGGCCCATTCGTTGTCGATGCCGGCCCGTAGGTCGTCGGGCTTCATCCCCGGCCCAGCCTTGACGGGCAGACCATAGTAGCTGAAGATCCGCAGGACGCCTTTAGTCCCTGTGCCGGTCTTGTTGGTCCGGGCAAGGATGCCGACGCGATCCTCGCGTTCTTCAACGCCGCCGTAGACGAGCATGGAGGCCATCGCGTTCGAGCCGCAGTCAAAGTTGATGACCTGGCGGGTCTCGGGAAAGACGAGTTGTTTCCCATCGGGGATTTCAATCAGCATTTGGCCTTCTCCGGCGGCGTGAAGCCAAGGCGAACGGTTGTGCCGGGCAGCCAAAGGGAACGGCCGCAGATGCTCATTTGCCAACCGGCGTCAATGATTTTGGACAAGAGGGCAAGGCACTCCTGGTCGCCGAATCCGTAGGAATCGACGGTGTATTCCTTCTTGCCGTCCTTGTCCACCTCCATGCGGAGGTGGTCGAAGAGGTCATGTCGCCGGCGCTGGCCGTTGAATACCTTGTCGATGGGGCTTTGGAAATCGGCGTCATAGATGCGCGTTCCGCGCCGCCGTTCTTGGGCCTCCATGACCACTCGCAACTGGACTTGCAGATGACGGCGCAAGTCCTGCAACTCATGGTCGCTCAGCTTCTTTAGGCCAAGTTCCGCCGCGAGTTCCTTGTCGCCGGGAAGCGCTTCAAAGAGTCTCGTTCTCATGGCATCTTCCTGTAAGAGGACAACAGCTTGTTGTGGAGGCTGCCGGGCGATTCGTGGACGCCGCCGGCTTCGATTTTGCCGGCCTTGCTCAACACGTTGCCGACGAATTGGGAGCAGAAGATGCCGCGGACCTCGTGCCCTTTCCACCAACCTCGCAGCATGTATGGGCGGCCGAGTTGCGATTCGGCGTGGCTCTTCATCGCCTCGAGTTGGCCCGCGTATAGCGGTTGGTTGGCTGCATGATGAACCAGGTAAACGGCCGTCTGCCGTGGACCTTCTCCTCCATTTCCAGCGGTACTCGGCCAGGGGAACCTTATGGACGCAAGGCGGCACGGCCTCGTAGACAAAGGGCACCCTCCCGTTGTAGAGAATGATCGCGGCGTGGGTGATGTCGCTACCGGTGTGGTTGAAAATCGGCTTGACCAGCAGGCCGCCTTCCCAGAAGACGACGGAGCCGTCGTGCACGGCGGCGTCGTAGGGCGGGGCGGCCAGGGGCTAGGGCGCAGGAGCGGGCTCTTGGGAGCAGGACGCCAGAAACAGGATGCACAACAGGGGGAGCAGGATCAGACGTTTCATTGGATTCTCGCTTGAGCGGCAAATGTGTTTTCCTCAGCGCCCAGCCGCTCGTCCAGGGCCGCTTCGGTTTCGGGATTCAGGTGGAAGCACTTGCACAGTTGCTTGTAGAACCACTGCCATCGCAAGCGGGTGGAGACAGTGGGATGCTTGTAGCCAATGATCTCGGTCCCATGTGCCAGGTGCATGATGTAGTGGACCGGGTAGTGGTCGTGGTTCTTGAGTACGGCGATCATCCGGCGTTCTAACTCCTTGTCGTCCGCCTTCTCGATGAAGCTGGTTGGCTTCTCATCGAAGGACACAAGGAGCACGGCCCGCAGGCATCTGGCCAACAGCTTCGTGGGGTCGTCCTTTGGCACGCTGTCGCAGCCGCGGATGCAGGACATGAGGACGCCCTGGTGGCGGAGCCCGAGTTGTTCGACCCAGGGCTGAAGTACGCTAGGCATTGGCGGCCTCCCATTTGAGCTTGGCAAGTTGGAAGCAGCGCTCCTGGAATTGAGCGCCCGTCTCGTCCATGCCGAGGCGGATTGTTTCTTCCCACGTCTCCGGCCACTCGGGAAGGATGCGTTGGCAGAGGTGCCGGCGGCCGGCGTCGTTCAAGGCCGTGCAGTTCCAACACGCGGTCGATCCGGCCCGGCCGGGTGGAGACTTGGGCCGACGGGACGCCGAGGGCGGTGTCCAGCCTATCGAGGTGGTTCGTGGTGATGACCAGCAGCACGCCGTCGGTCCGTTCGATGCCGTCGATGCAATTCAAGAGGCAGTCGAAGGTGAGGTGGCCGCCGACCTTGTTCTCACGCCCCTCGAACACGGCGTCGATGTCCTCGAACAAGGCGACGCAAGGGACGCAGGAAAGCATCTTTTGCCACTCGATCTGCAACTCGTTGTTGAAGAGGGTCGCCAGGTCGAAGACGTAGACGGGCAGATCGAAGTCCTCGGCGATCGCACGGACCAGAGACGTTTTGCCAGTGCCGGGGCCGCCGTGCAGGAGCCAGCCGCGCCGCCAGGGGATGCCGCGGGCCTTGTGCCAGTCCTCGCTCCTCAGCCAGCGTCGGACCTCTTCCACCATCGTCTGGGCCTCGGGGCTGAGGGCCATTTGCGCCAGGGCGTTGCCGTGGTTCATTCGGCTTGCCCCAAGATCGCCCGGTCTTCCATTGCAGTGTCCGTTGCGTTGTCAGGTTGCTGTCGCTGGTGGCCTTCAACTCGGAATCCCGCTTGGTCGTGTCGCCGAGGAGGCTGATCGGCTTGCCGGCCGTGCCGAAGATGTGGTGGATTTGATAGCGGGTCTTGCCGCTCGCCATCGCTGTTGGCCTGGAAGTGGTTGTATTCGGCCAGGGCGTCGGTCAGGAGTTTGTCGAGGTTGAGCGTCCCGCGAAGGAAGACCAGCTTCGAGCCGCCCCAGTAGTATTCGTTGCCGACGCGGAGGGCCGCCTTGTCCTCGGTCGGAAGCGTGGCGAGCCAGACGGGGAGCCAGCCGCACCAGTAGAGCCGACCGCCGTTGCCGACGACTTCAACGCCGACCACCTGGACGCGCTTTACCGGGCGGACGAACGCCGAGGCCCCGATGTAGGTGCGAAAGCCGAACCGCGATGTGGGGTAGTGCTGCCAGACGTACATTCCCACGGCGGTTGAGAGGGGACCGCGGAGTTCGCACGAGACGATCACGCGGCTGGCAAGCTGGCCCCACGAGGCCCTTGATGTAGTTCCAAAACATGCCGACGAACGCCGCTTGCGGCGGCCCCGCCGGCGATGATCCAGCCAAGTTGGTCATGTGAGTCACCTGTCAGTGATAAGGATGCCGTTGAGGTGGTCGATCTCGTGCTGAATGACTTGGGCCTCTTGCCCCTCGTAGGTCCCGCCGCCGAGCAATGTGATCCGTCTTGTAGCGGCAGCACTCGCTTGACGACGCCCGGCAGGCTCAGGCAGCCCTCCTCGGCCGGGTAGCTGAAAACGCCTTCGAGGATTACGGGGTTGACGAAGACTTCGCCCCAGTGGGCGACAAAGAGCTGGGCGTTGATGCCCACCTGCGGGGCCGCCAGGCCCAGGCCGCCGTAGCGTTGCATCAAAGCGAACATCTCCTCGATGTCTTCCCGAGTGACGGTGAAGAACCCCCGGCATATCGTATGGAGGATTGGGTCGTTTGGACCAACGAGCTTCAGGCAGCCCTCGCGCTGGGAGCGGTGTTCGGGGAATCTCAGCATGGCGGCACTCCCAAGGCAGCCTTCAAGTGTTTGCACGCACCCTTCATCGAGGTCTCCATGACGACGGTCGCCTGTTCCGCTTGGTCGCCCAGGTTCCGTAGCGCCTCCCTGGAGGGCGGGGAAGCGGTCGCCCCACTCCCTGATGATCTGGGCGGCCCTTTCCTCGCTGAGGCCGAATCGCCTCGCAACCCGGTCCATTCGGCCGCCGTAAGCGAAGTAGTAGGACAGGTTCTTGGCGAGCAGCCGGTCGTGGCTTAGGTCTTTTCTCATCGTGCGCATAGGACAAAATGGATGCATGTCTACAGCGAAAAAAACTCATTCAGGAGCCGGATCAGGACCTCGCCGTGGCAGGGCAACGGCTTGCAATGACAGCCCAGGCGTTTGCCGGCCAGCTCAGGCAGGGCGGCCAGCAGGACGGGGCTGCGTCGGATGTGGACTTCATACTTGGCAATGGCCAGCTCCCGTGGGCACTTGTCGGTGATCTCAAACGGATTTCCCCATTTGCTCGGGCGGCAGATCAGTACGTCGTAGGGTTCGTGGTGGATGTTTACGATTCGCGTCACGCAAAAGCCCTCGCCCTGGTCATGGCCCACCTCATTTTGGCCAGAGCCTCGCGCCGCCACCAATTGAGTGTGCTCAAGGGGACGCCCATCTTGTCTGCGGCTTGTTGCGCAGTGAGGCCGTCAAAAAAGACGAGGCGAACTGCTTCCTGGTGTTCGGCGGGCAAAACCTCGATGCCCTCCTCGATGCGGGATTCGAGGATCGCGGCGTCGGCCCGCTTCTTTTCCAAGGGGTCCGGGATGGAGAGGGCGAACTTCGGGTTGAGCGACAGTGGCATCGTTTGGCGGCGATCGCGGCATTCACGCCTCTCAGCCCGGACGTGATTGAGTACGATGTGCTTCACGACGGTAGAGAGCCAGGAATTGAAGCGACTGCCGGGAATAAAGCACTCTTTGTTCACATGGAGGTACGTGAACACCTCCTGGACCAGATCAGGAGTGTGGTGGACAAATTCAGGCGTGTACGTGGACAACATCCGAACAATCCGACCCTCAACACCCGCGTGATGACGGTCATAGAGTTTGTCGAAGGCTCCGTGCGCATTCGACTGGTGAAGGGTCATCAATTCTTCGCTTGTCAAGTCGTCCACAGCGTTTTTTCTCCCTCTTGGTTAGCGACATAGGTGAAAACCTTACCTCGAACCGAGCAAGAGATGTGATTCAGGTGAACTTCAGGTCTCTATTAGTTAAATCACCGCCTTTGTTGGAAGTTAGAGTGAATTCGCCGCGCGCAGCTTTGTTGTCTTTGCACCGTGGCCGGTTGTGCGGACTGTGCTGTCCTCAGCGTTTGACGTTGTTGTTCAGACAACTGACGACCTTCTCTGCGGCTAGTCGAAGTGGGTGAAAACCTTAGCCGTGGTTGGGGGAATACCCAAATGAATCCTACTGGATTTTCTTGGCTGTGCGGGCCTGCTACAGTGAAAGTGTGGCAGTTCACCCAAATTGTCGTGGCGTCTGGCAGTTGTCCCCGGTTATCCGGGTTGTGAGGCGATTTGTCTCCGAGCGAGTGTCACAACCGTATCTGCTGGCAGCCGGTGGCAACGATGGTAGGATGCGGCGGCCGTTCGCAAGGCACGGATGCGATCCCGGCAATGCCTTCGCCGGGCGAAACGTGATGAGTGCGGCGACAACCCGCCGGTTTGCTGCCCAGCTTATTGCGATGAACGCCGGGTCCAAGCCCTCTTACGACAGTCAGGGCGGCCACGTCGCCAACGTGGGCGACATCAACGTGTCCGTGGAGGGCGGCGGAACAGGCTGGCAGACAGTGCGCCTGATTGCCACTGAACTACGCCGGGAGTTGCGGCGGGGCACGTCGCTTGCAATCCCACCCGCGGGTGTCCCGTAGGATGACATCTCTTATCATGGAATACGTGACGCTATTTTACGGGACGCCTGCTGGTCTGTTACCCCCTTGGAAATTTGCCGCTTCTGGCAAGGGAAGGTAGACTGTAGATGTCCAGAGGGTTAAGCCATGCGAGAGAACGGCAGAGCGACGGCGGCCTATATCAGGGTGTCTTCCGATAAGCAGGAAACAGCGCGGCAGGAGCGGCGCATCAAAGCATCGGGTTTCACGATTGCATTCTGGTTTCGGGACGCGGAGGGAAAAAACCCGCGCGACCAGCCCGACAAACGCCCTGATTTTCAACGCCTCTTGAAAGCGGTTCAAGCCGGCTTGCTCGATAAAATCGTGGTAGATCGGCAAGACCGCTTCGGAGTGGCGGACGCCTACCAATGGGGAAAATTCATCAGCCTGTTACGCGAACATGGGACGGCCCTTGTCGATGCTGACGGCAAGGTGTTGTCGGGCGATGACGATGTTTCAATCTTGACCGGAACGCTTGGCGCAATCACCAGCACGCGCGAACAGAAAGAGAAAGCCCACCGGAACATCACGGGCAAGATCGGACACGCTGCCAAGGGGGAATACCAAGGGGGCTACCCGCCGTTTGGTTGCGACGTGGTTTGCTTTGATTCCGCCGGGCGCGAGAAGTGGCGAACGGTGTACGTCGGGCATTTCAAACGGTGGAAAGTCTATCCCGACGGGAAGCGGGAGCAGTTCGACGGGAAGGACAACGCGCCGCGCAAAGACCCTACCGATACGCTGCGCATTCGGCCGTCAATCGAAACAGAGCGCGTCAAGTGGGCAGTCCAGGCATTTAAGTGGTACGCTACGGAAGCCATCAGCCCGCGGATGTTGGCCGACCGTATGAACGCGCTGAAGGTCGATCCGATATTCAACGTGGCTTGGCACAAAACGGGAATGTTGAGCATGTTGCGAAATCCCGCGTACATCGGCTTGCCCACTTGGAACAAGCGGGCGGGCAGTCGATTCATGGAATGCGTCGGCGGAAAAGTGCGCGAAGTAGTTCGCACCAATGGCCACGTCGCGGCCAACCGTCGGCGCACTGCCGCCGACTTCATCCAGCCCGACAAGCCGGAATATAAGCCGATGGTCCCGCTTCCGATTTGGGAGAAGGTACAAGCCAAGATACAGGTTGCCAGCACAGAGCAAGGCAAGCGGCTGAAGCGACCGCCCAACACGGAAGAATTGTGGCTGAAGCCCTTTCTAATCTGCGGAGGATGTGGGAAGCCGATGCGCGCTTGTCGGGGCGATTCGACGCCATACCTTGTCGCTTCCTACCTATGCGGCACCTACGCAACGTATGGGCAGACGAACCCGGCTGGTTGTCGATGCCACCGTGTCGCGCACGATGTCTTGGAGCGAATCGTCCTAGACTACCTGAAGGCGACTGCCCCCAAGGTACGGCAACTACTGGAGGCAACCGAGACGGGGAACCCTGGCTTGGCCCTCCCCGTAGCGTTTGAATTCAGCGGCGTGATGCAAAGGTACGCCGAGACGTTTGACAAAATGCACGAATTTGTTGAGGAGCACGTCGGGCGAGATGACATGACCCGCCACAAGAAAGCGGGCCAACCTTTGACGATGTGTACGCCTTGCTTTATGAGCGCGTCCGACCCCGTATCGAAAAGGCCGTCCAAGCGAAGGAAGCCGAGCTTGACGGGATGGTTGAGGACTTCCGGGGCCTTAGCGCCAAAGTCCGGGGCAGGGCCAATGAGAAAATGGAAGCGTTGCAAGCCGAGATCGACAACCTACGTCAGCAAGCTGAAGACCTGCGCGTACCTTGGAGCGACCTAATGGCGGAACTGGTTGGGAGGCGCGCAGCGAACGACAACGCCTTGAAAGCAACCAGCAAAAGCGGGGGCGGACGGCAGAAAACGGAAGCGTTGCGGGGTGTGATTGACCGCATTTTGTGCCACTTCCGATATACAGACCAAAAAGGGCGGCGGATGCTTAGAAAAAGCTTCCTGGACAGGGTTGAAATCGTGCCTGTTAGCGGCGAAACCATTACTTTACGAATGGGCACCTCGCCGGGGCAAGGTTGACGATCACCCGGGTCATCGGGCGTTGAAAGCCGGAATTGACGATCGCCCGCTCGACGCGATGGGCGCTTTCCTTGACCGCCGCCTCGGGCAGGCCGACGAGGATTTGTTTCGGCAGGCCGCTGGGCGAGACGTCCACCTCGACCTCGACCGGCAGGGCGTCGATGCCGACCAGGGAATACGTCTGGAGTTTGGCGAGCATGGTTTGGCTCGGTGATTGGTGCACGCCATTGTACCGCCTTTTCGGCCCGCTCGGAAGAGGGTAGAATGGTTGTGCAGACGTCATTGAAACCGTGACCGCGGGAGGTGATTTTGTGCCGGAAATCAGCCGTTTCTTCGGCGTCCTCGTCAGCATGTACTACAATGACCATGCGCCACCCCATTTCCACGTTCGTTACGGGAGCCAGAAAGCGCTGATTTCCATCGACAGGCTAACGGTCTTGGAAGGCCATCTGTCGCCACGGGTGATGGGGCTTGTTATCGAATGGGCCGCGTTGCGGAGAACGGAACTGAAACAAGACTGGGAACGAGCACGGCAAGATTTGCCATTGGAGAGGATTGATCCCCTGGAGCCATAAGTCATGTTGAAAGACATTGTGGAAGCCCGAGCGTTGGACGGGCACAAGGCTTATCTGCGGTTTGAAGACGGCGTCGAAGGGGTTGTCGATTTAGGGCGGCTCATTCGTTTTGAGGGAGTCTTTGCTCCTTTGCGCGATCCGGTTGAGTTCGCCCAATTGGCAGTGAACCGGGAACTTGGCGCGATCTGCTGGCCCGGCGGCGCCGACCTGGATCCGGACGTCCTTTACGCCGAGGTCACCGGGCAACGGATCGTGACGCTCGACGAGAAGCCTGCGGCAGGCTGAAAAATAGCGTCTGGCATCCGGCTGCGTCACTCTTCCGGAACGGAAAATTGGTGCGCGGAACAGGGGCAGGCCGCCGGACCGCTGCGAGTTCTCCCCCCTTGACACCCCCCCGAGCGGCAAACTAGGATTAGCGTAGGAAGGAGCGGGGACCGCCCGCGCCGAATCCTGCCATGGAATAACAAGGAGTCTCGCCTGATGGCCAATTTCCGCCGCGTGGACGTCAATCAAGTCGGCGACGTGACCGTGGTCCGCTTTCGCGATCACAAAATTGTCGAGGACATCAGCATCCAGGAATTGGGCGCGGAAATGTTCCAACTCGTCGAGATCGAGAATCGCGACAAGTTGCTGTTGAATTTCTCCACGGTCGATTTCCTTTCCAGCGCCGCCTTGGGCAAGCTGATCACCTTGGACAAGAAGGTGAAGGCGCACGGCGGCGTGCTGAAGCTGTCCAACATCCGGCCGGAAATTTACGAGGTCTTTACGATCACCCGATTGAACCGCCTCTTCGACATCAAGGACGACGAGGCGGACGCCTTGGCGTCCTTTTAGCGAAACCTGCCGCGCGGACGCGATAAGACCCTGCTAACCATGTCCGAGCATTGGATTTGGGGAAGCGAACATGTGATTCCCAGCGACCCCGCGGCCGGCCGCCGGGTGGTGGACGAGTTGCTCGATCAGCTCGAGCTTCAGCACTGGCGACAGAGCGACATCTTCAGCGTCAATTTGGCGGTGGAAGAGGCCCTGGTCAACGCCATCCATCACGGCAACCGGCTGGCGGCGGACAAGACGGTGCGGGTGAGTTGCCAGGTTTCTCCCGATCGCGTCCGCGTCGAGATCACCGACGAGGGCTGCGGTTTCGATCCGCGTTCGGTGCCCGACCCGACCTGTCCCGAGCGTCTGCACGAGGCCTGCGGCCGCGGCGTGATGTTGATGCGGGCGTTCATGTCGCGGGTGGAGTACAGCGCCGAAGGCAACCGCGTGATCTTGGAGAAGGACCGCGGCGAGCCGGCGAGCGAGTGAAAAAAGGCGGCGTTGGCCATCAACCGACTTGAACGCAGCCGTCCCCCGCGATAGACTTTTTCTTATAGCGTCGTTTTCCCCCAAAAAATGAGGCATCGTCCAATGACTGCTGTTTCGCCCGCGACGCGTCAAGAGTCGGACATGGAGGCCCGCTATCAACGCCGGCTGAACCGCTACGTGACGGCGATGCGGAACGGCAAGCCGGACATGATCCCGATCCGGCCGTTTGTCGCCGAGTTCACCGGGGTCTACGCCGGCTACACCTGCCAGGAATTGGCCCACGACTACAATCTCGCCTTCGACGCCGCGCGGAAGTGCGCCGCCGACTTCGATTGGGACGCCGTCGTGCCGAACATGGTCTACGTCTGGACTGGCTTGGCGCAGGCCCTGGGGCTGAAGTATTACGGGATACCGGGAATCCACATTCCCGCGGGCACGGGCTTCCAATATCGCGAGCCGCCCGCCGGCGGCGAGTTCATGCGCGCCGACGAATACGATCGGTTGATCGAAGATCCGACCGGGTTCTTGTTAAATGTCTGGCTGCCGCGGGTTTCGACCTGCATTTGCGCTCCCGGCGAACCGGCCACCGCCGCGAGCAACGTCGCCCTGGTCAAGAGCGGCATGGCGATGCTGCAATACTTCATGGCGTTCGGCGCGCAGATCGCCCGCCTGCGGGCCGAATCGGGGACCGCGTCGGCGATTGCGGGAATTTTCAAGGCCCCGATGGACATCCTCGCCGACAAGCTGCGCGGATACCTCGGGCTGGTCGAGGACTTGTTCGAGCGGCGCGACAAGGTCGTGGCGGCCTGCGAAGCCTTGATGCCGCACCTCTACCACGTCGCCCGCACGACCGCCGATCCAAACCACCTCCTCCCCATCGGCTACTGGATGCACCGCGGCGGCGTCCCCTTCGTTTCGCCGGAGATCTTCAAGAACGTCTACTGGGCCACGGTCAAGCCGATCATCGAGGAGCTTTGGGCCGACGGCTGTCAGACGCTCTTCTACGCCGAGGGCAAGTGGGACCATCACCTCGAATCGTTCGCCGAGTTGCCGGCCGGCAGCATGGTCTATCACGTCGATCAGGGCGACGTCGTCAAGGCGCATCGCGCGCTGGGCGAGAAGTTCTGCTTGAGCGGCGGCATTCCCAACTACCTGCTCGGCACGGGAACGCCGGAGCAGGTCCGCCAGTGCTGCAAGAAGGTCATCGACGCCGTGGCCGGCAACGGCGGATACATCATGGACGCCGGCGCGATCATCCAGAACGACGCCCGCGTGGAGAACGTCCGCGCGCTGACCGATTTTACGCGCGAGTATGGGGTGTATTCCTCGGGAAGTTCGCTTGCGGCGGGGCCGCCGCCGGCCCGTTCGCGCGGCGCGGAGGGGCCGGCGGCGTTCTTGAGCAACGGCCGGGGGACGCCGCGCGGCCTGTGCGAGCCGTGGCAGCGGCATCGCCAATCGCTGCCCGCCATCCCCGGCGACGAAGCCATCGTCAAGCGGGTCTGGGAGGACATCGATTCCCTGGCCAACGTGTTCATTTGGCAAGTTTTGCTCTCGTTTTAGCGCGAGAAAATGCAAGAGCCATCCCGGGTGAAACCATGAATCCAAGCGAACAGAAAATCACGCGTCGAACGCTCCTGCGGCGATCGGCCCAGGCAGCCGCTTTCGCCGCGGCCGCGTCGCAATTCAGCCTTCTCTTCGCCGCGCCTGCGCCGCGATGGTTCAAAATCGGCGGGTGCGATTGGTCGCTGGGCAAACGCTGCAACATCGGCGCATTCGATGTAGCCAAGCAGATCGGGCTGGACGGCATTCAGGCCGAGTTCTGCACGAAGAGCAATCGCCACCTTCGCGACGCCAAGGTGCAGCAAGAGTATCTCCAGGCCGCCAAGCGGACGGGGCTGGAAATCGCCTCGATCGCGCTGGGCGAACTCAACAGCGTGCCGCTGAAGAACAATCCCACGGCCGCCCAGTGGCTGGCCGAAAGCCTCGACGCCGCCAAGGCGATGAACTTGACGCTGGTCATGCCCGCCTTCTTCGGGCCCGGCGAACTCGACATGCAAAAGACCGGCGAGATCGACCGCGTGGTGAAGGTCCTCAAGGACGTCGCCCCGAAGGCGGAGGAGTTGGGCGTGGCGATCGGCCTGGAAAATTATCTCAGCGCCGAGGACAACCTGCGGATTCTCGACCGCGTCGGTTCGTCGGCGGTCAAGGTCTACTACGACGTGGGCAATTCGACGGACAAGGGCCGCGACATCCTCCGCGAGATTCGCCTCCTCGGCAAGCGGATTTGCCAGTTCCACTTCAAGGACGCCGGCTACATGCTCGGCCATGGGCGGATCGACTTCAAGGCGGTCCGCCGGGCGCTGGACGACATTGAGTACAGCGGTTGGATACACTTGGAAGCGGCGACGCCGCACGGCGTTGTGGCGGATTACACCGCGGACCTGAAGTATTTGCGGCCGCTTTTCCCGGCGAAGCCGTAGCGAATTGGTCCCCTCTCCCTCCGGGAGAGGGTCAGGGTGAGGGCGGAGCGGGATGGGCGCGGCGTGCCACTGCTGGCTTGGGCAAATCAACGACTCCCGACCCCTTTTGTCGTCCCCACAGAGAATAGGATCGGAAAAATAGATTCGAGTAAGACCTATACGCAGCTTTTGTCAGCGTACGACCGGGTGATTCTTGGAACGGGGGAAGGTGATATAATATCATGGGAGTTGCGCAGTGAAGAACGGAGATACTTGGAGAAAGGCGACGGTGTTCCAGCGCGGAGGCTTCGAGTTTCGGCCGATGGGTCACTACTCGTGGTCCTCCGTGAGAATGTCATCCATGCATGGGATCTCAACCGCACGACGATGATTTGCGGCCTTAGGGGAAGGTGGGGCTATGGCAGCACTTTGGCGATATCGCCCGACAACCGTGTGGTCGCTATAGGCTATTTTAGGCCCCCAACATATTGCCCCACCGTTAGGCTTTGGAATATCGCCGAGGCAAGCGAAAGAGGAAATTCAGGGACACACTGACAATGAGAGGAAAAATGGGGGAGTAGCAGCACCGTCGTTCTCGGTGGCGGGGCATCGACGGGCGCAATGGTGGGCCAGCTTGCTTTCTTCTTGCCGGCCGCGGCGACCCTGAGAGCTGGCGGTGGAATGGTGGCGGCAGGAGCGGACCTCCTTTGGGGGAGTGCCGAAATCGGGGTGCAGAATGCCACCGGTCTGCCCATACCGCTGCGACTGGCGTCAGGTGTTCTTGGAAATGCGAACTTTGCTCAAACGACTTTTAGTGAAACGTTCAGCGCAGAGGGCGCATTTGCGGGGCAAACAATTGACGACGTTGCAGGTGCGTTGCAATCTGGTGGCCTAACGGCGGCCGACGTTCCCATCCAATACATCGTCCGCGATGGCAACACGTTAATCCTCAACACCCGATCAGCACAGGCTCTTCAGAGGGCAGGCATCCCCAGGTCGCAATGGAACGCGGTCAACGTCACGGGTGACGCTGCGGCAGAGGCACGCTTGACCAACCAACTCCAGAACAACCATCTGACGAGCCAAGGCACCCCCACAGTCGAGCCCACGGGGGGACAATGACCATGAATTCCAAGATACCGCTTTACAAGACCCCGGTGCCATCGACAAACTTTTCGGCTGATGCGAGCCTATGTCTGTCTGGCGGTCTTCCAGCGATTCGGTTCACTTATCGCCGCAACGGGGTTGCTCAACGTAGCGGGATTCGTTTCAAGCGAGTTTTGGCAACTCGAACCCGTTCCGAGCGGTGCTGCACGGAATGGCACATTCAAGAGGTTTATGATACACTAGTGGAGATTCGTAACTCATCGTGGGTCGATGAACTGAGAGCGGATACGAGCGAGGCTTGGCGGGACAAATGGGAAATGCACCATTACATGATCTACCTCGACAGCGCGGGTTGTTTCGAGTTAGTCGCGGAGTCTTGGGAGTCGGTCCCGGAGGAAGCCGGTTCATGGGAGTCAACTTAACCGATTTGAGCCGGGCCGTCTCTCATGCCCTCCGCCATGCGCCGTGGCTTTACGAGCTAGAGCTTGACGAGGAAGGGTGGACATCGGTCGATGGTGTCTTGAGTGCTCTCCGGGGTGAGCGGCGCGAATGGAGCAACCTTGCGGAGGCTGATCTTGCCGACATGATCGCAGTGTCCTCTAAGCGCCGTCACGAAATCAGCGACGGCAGGATTCGCGCCCTTTACGGCCACTCTATTCCCGTCCGACTGCGTGAGACACCCGCCATTCCGCCGGACCTGCTTTATCACGGGACGGCCCCAGCCAATGTCTCGTGCATCAGATCGTCGGGGCTGTTGCCAATGGGTCGGCAGTATGTTCACCTGTCCGTTGATGCAGCAACAGCGGCGGAGGTTGGCCGCCGAAAATCGCCACAGCCAGTGATTCTGCGGGTCTTGCGCGAGACGCCCACGCCAGCGGGGTCCGTTTCTACGAGGGCAACGAAAAGGTTTGGCTAGCTGATCGGGTGCCAGCCGAGTTTATTACCTTCGATGGCTGATCTAGTCCCGCGAAGTCAGGTTGTACCGGCAAACGGCCGCAATAGCCCACTACAGCCTCGTACTGCCGTGATGGCGGGCGCCTGCCAGCATCATCGTTGCCAACACTGGCCTTGTGCCCGGCCCCGTTGCGTCATGCAGCAGGGCGGCTTGGCGGCAGTGGACCGACCGCCGGCCACATCGACAACGGAATCGTGCTGCTGCCGCGTCAGACATGCCTGGCGCTGGGTCTGGGCAGTCGAAGGGACGCGGCGGCGGCGTAGTTGCAGAGGGAAACAGGACCGGACGCCAAGGGACCAGAAAGGAGGGCGTGTATGTGCCCGGCGGAGCCGGGCGAACTCTTCCACCCGATAGGCCGTCCCAGCCTGCCCGGATGCTCATTTCACGGCCAGAAGATCGGCTGCGGTGAACCGCAGAATCCGGCCCTTTGTGTTTTTGGGGTAGTGGCGCATGGCACAAGGCCCCGGTTTTCGGTTTTTCTGGAATGACAACAACTCCGGAACGGAGGGAGGCTAGCCGGGGTCCAGGGGGCGGCAATGAGCCCCCTGGTCGGCGAATGGATTCGCCGAAATGCCTCGGCATGGATGGCTGCCGCCGCGTTGTGCGTTCCATCGGTTTTCGTCGCTCCCTCATTTCTTGAAAAACGCGCACTGATAGTCACCCATTCGTGCCGTCCGGGCGTGTCGCCCGTCGCACAGGATATGATTCATCGGCCGACGTGCCCAATCAGGAACACAGCGCAGAACTTCGGGGGGACAAAGGGGGGGACAAAGGGGGGACAAAGGGGTCGGGAGTCTTTGATTTATCCGGGAGCCTTTGATTCTTCTGTCCCGCGCTCCCGGGGGGAGAGGGGACCACCGCTTCACGCGGCGCGATTCGGCGACTTGATCCGCAACGAGGGCCGGCCCTGACGCGAACGCGAACGGTCCAGGCCGTAGACCAACATCCGCCGACGAAGCAGATGGCGATCGATGCCCAAGAGGCGGGCGGTCTCGCTCTGGTTGTAGCCGGGCGCGCTCCAGCGTCCGCTCGATGTGCTGGCGCTCGACTTCCGCGGCCGTCGGCCAACGCCCGTCCTCCGGCCGATGGAAGGGCAAGCTTGCCGCCGGCTCGGCCGGCTCGGCCGACTCGGCCTCCAGCGGCCCAACGGCGGCGATTCGCGCGGCTTCCAGCCGAGGCGGCGCGGCAAGCGGCCCGGCGGCGGAAGCCGCCGGGAGGACTTCCGCCTCGATCGCGTCGCCGGGCGAAAACAAGAACGCCCGCTCGATCGCGTTCTCCAACTCGCGGACGTTGCCCGGCCAGGGATAGCGGTGCAACTGCGCGACGGCGGCCGGCGACAGCCGCTTCGGGGCCATGCCGTTTTCGGCGGCGAAGCGCGCGAGGAAGCGGCGCGAGGACGTCGATGTCCTCCGGCCGCTCCTTCAGCGGCAGCGTGTGAATCGCCACCACGTTGAGGCGATAGTACAGATCCTCGCGGAAGCGGCCGGCGAGCACTTCGCGGTGCAAATCGCGGTTCGTCGCCGCAACGATGCGGACGTTGACCGGAACGCCGTCGTGGCTGCCCACGGGCACAACCACCCGCTCCTGAAGGACGCGGAGGAGTTTCGCCTGCAATTCGAGTTCGAGTTCGCCGATTTCGTTCGAGGAAGATCGTGCCGCCGTCGGCGGCGCGAAAGCAGCCCACGGCGGCGAAGGTGGCGCCGGTGAACGCCCCTTTGAGATGGCCGAACATGTGGCTGGCGAAGAGCGTGCCGGTGATCGAGGCGCAATCGACGGGAATGAATCGCTTGTCGGCGCGGGGACTCGCGGCGTGGATGGCTCGGGCGACCAATTCCTTGCCCGTGCCGCTGGCCCCGGTGATCATCACGCTCGACGGATAGGGAGCGACGCCGGCAATCACGGCGCGAATCTGCTCGATCCAGTCGGACCGGCCGATCAGCCCGTCCGCCGCGTTCGCGTTCGATATGCCGCTCGTGTGGTTCATAGGAGCCATCAACAGGCGTTGCCGCCGCGTCACGCCGCCCGCCGCGGCTGCCGATTGGGCAGGGAAATCGCCTGCCGCGGAAATGGGACGGAGGCCGTCGCACGGAATTCAGTCAACAACCGCTGGAATTCCTCTTGATCCATGCCCAACCGCCGAGCCGCTTCGGCCTCGTCTCCGCCGACTCGCTCGAAGGTTCGCCAAAAGTGCTCGCGCTGGACTTCGTACAGCGTCGGCCAACGGTCATCGGCCTCGGGCAACGCTTGCGCCGCGGGGGCGGGCGAAGAGGCGATGGATTTCCGCCTCGCCTTCCGATCCCGGCAGCACGATCGCCTCGGCGGAAATGGTTTCACTCGCCGAGAGCACTACGGCCCGCTCCAGGACCATGGCCAACTCCGCGATGCCGCCGGGCCAAGCGTAGCCGCCCAGCGCCTGCAAAGCGTCGAACGAAAGCCGCTTTGCCGGCAGGCCGCGTGCCGCCAGGCGCGCGAGGCTTTCGCTTGCCGCGGCTTCGATGTCCGGCCCTTCCCAAGCGGCAAACTCGAGGAGGTGTTTGCACGCCTCGCTTCGCTGGTTCTTGTTCTTGTCCATAGGGTTTTTCTCGCTGTGGCAATCCCTCGCCTTCGAAAAGGGAGTCGCCGCGGCAAACGAACAAGGGCGCCGCGCGACAGCCTTGAAAAATGCGCCCGTTAGATTGCGATCGTGACGACACGCGGCGCGGGGGCCATACGCCCAACACACGCTGCCGTCGAACCGCTGCCTCAATGGTAAGATACCAGGAGACCGGTCTAGAGGTCCCCAACTGCCAGGCTCAGGCCGGCATGGCCGACCTGTAACGAAACTCTATGACGCTATTATGCTCCCTTGTTGCAAATTGGTCAATACCCACCTATAGGGGCATGTCCTTAAGTGCGGCAGAATCTCGCAGCAGGCGATGGCCAAAATCCGCCCCGACCGTGCCTTTTTCCGGAAGCGGTGTGCGGTCTTGCACTCGCGGTTTATCGACCTACAGTTCAACGATTGTGGTCGGCTGGCGGCAAAAATCCGCTGAGTATAGAATCAAACGTTCGGATGGTGGATCGCCCGGGTGGTGGAATTGGCAGACACGCAAGACTTAGGATCTTGTCCCGCAAGGGGTGGGAGTTCGAGTCTCCCCCCGGGCACTGTTGCGGCATAAGGACTTACGACGATTGAGACGTATGGCTTAGAAGGGGGGTAATAGCGCCGTGCTACGCCCGTGCTACGGTCGCGAGATTTCCCGGCGGGCTTGCCACGAAACGACCTCAGACGACAAACCGGCTCACCGTGGGCCACTTTCACAAGGGAGGGTCAGCCGATGCCCAATGATCTAGACGACGCGAGCAAAGCGGCAAAGCAGACGGTCGAGGAGATTGCCCAGCCAGCCTTGCAAGAGTTTGCCGGCCAGCCGAGACTGGCCGAATTGTTCCCCGCGCTTTGCTTCCAGGTCGAGCAACCGCAACAGGATGGCGACACCTTTTTCTGTTGCTGCCGTAGCTTGGCGCCGGGCGGCCGGGCAATACGCGGCGGTCCCATAGTGTCATTCCGAATCACGGCCTCCGCCACGGCAAAGGCGGGGGCGGTGGTTGCCCTCTCGGTCAAAGCGGAGATGCTCGGCACTGGGGAGCGGGAATGGAAGGCGATTTATCTTCCAAGAGGAGCGGCGCCTTTACCCTTTACTGCCGCGCTGAACGATGCGAAACAATTTTATCCAGAGCAACTGGCAAATTGCGCCGCGGCGATTGCTGAGGCGCGGTTAGGCCATGATTGACCTATCCGACGAAAAGACGTGGCCCGCTGCGATTCTCAATCTGCTGGTCCCCCGCGTAATAGAAACGCGGCGGGAGAGGGAAGACGATCTTGCGGCCCATCGGGATGGCCGCCATTGGTGCATCGGTTATCGTGGAACTCCGGTCAATCGCGGGACGGAAGCAGAGCTTGAAGCAATACTGCGCGCCCTGGAAATCCTGCGCCTTCCATTGCACTCGACTTGCCGACCAGGACGAAGTTAGGCGAAACGGCCTTGAGCTTCTGACTCGCAATCGGCAAAGGGATCGTGTCTTAGCAATGCTTCGGCGGCAAGGCGTCCAAGAGCGATTGCTGTGGGACACCGCAAGGGCGTTTGACGCTTACGCTGAGTACAACTATCGAGAAGGGCAACTGTGGTTTGCTCTCTCCAAAGAGGCGACGGACGATCCTGGTTATGCCGATTTCTTCCGCTTCTTCGGTGGTGAGGTAACGCGACGCGCACTCTATGACCTACGCGATGAGCTTTTTCCTATTCTGGAATCGGCGGGTGTGCCTGCTGTGGTCGAGGCGCAACTTCGCATTTCGGAGGGGGCGGGATACCAAATTTCCAACATGGCAAAAGAGTTTATCAAGTATGCCGAGTGCAAATTCCTTGATAACGAACGCTGCGCCATCGAGTGTGAAATGATGATTCAACATCCGGTTGCTTCAGCGTCGATCTTGGACGTTTGGGAAAAGCAGTTACCCTAGCCCGTGTCGCCGGCCGGCTCCATCCCTTCACAGTCGCCGCACGCAACCAGGGCCAACAGGCGATTGACCAGACGACGGCGGCCGCTCGCGTCCGGCGCGGCCTGGTCCACCCGCTCGGCAACCGTCGGCCAGAATGCCGACCACCCGACGCCGGCGCGGTAGGCGTCGGCGGCAAGGCGCTCCAGGGCTCGCAATTCGTTCTCTTTGCTCATCAGGCAATCACTCGCTGATACTGCCGAATTGGCTGCGCGCCGATCGGCGGCATAGGAAGGTCGAGCAGGTTCAAGAAGGCGGGGAGCAACATGGCCAGCGCGATGGCGCGGTCCGCGTGGCCGTCTTCGTCGTGCGCCGCTTCCAGCTTGTAGCCCCATGACCGCTCCACAATGTTGACGCGCTCCAAGTCCCTCATCAGGTCGGGCTCGGGGTACAGGTCCAACTTGCGGTTGCGGAAAGTATTCATCAGGGCCTTGGCCATCAGGTCGAGAGTCTTGGGGACGAAAGGGACTTCGCCCATTGGAAGACCTTGCCTCATCAGGCGCGCGGCCATGAGTTGCGCCTGCCAAGGATCGTATCGACACTCGATAAGCCGGAACCGCTTCGCGGCCTCCAAGGTTTCCGCCTCCACGCGCTCGAGGTCCACGCGGCCGGACGCGCCGGGCTTCCATGTTTGGACATAGGCCAATCTTGCGCGCCTCGATTCGCCGGGCTTGAAACCGACAATCACAACGCAAGAATGGTCGTGGCGAATCCCCAAATCTAACGCCCCGAGGAAAGACCACCCCTGCGCCCATCCTTCCATCGGCCCCTTCAGTGTGACGCACGCGGCCACGTCCGCCGGGTCGATGGCGTCGCCTCCGCCATGCACCCATTGCCCCGCCCACAGTCTGAGATATCGCGTGGGAGAGTTTCGCCGCTGCGCGTCGGCCAGCTTCGCCGGGTCGATCCACGGCGCGGGGGCGTCGATCTTCTGAAAATACCATGCCGGGTCGGCGCGGTAGTTTCCCCTCCAGCGAAACTGCCAAGAGCCCAGCCACCCCGCGTTGGTGGCGATGATACAGAGGTTGTTAGAAACCTTGTCCGCGTTATCCATCACGGTGCTGATAAATTCCTCAGACTGGCAATGACTCAACTCGTTGCAAACAGTCACAGTCGGCCGGCTCCCGTGCGAGCCCGTCGCGTCGCGCGTGAGAAAGACGGCTTCGCTGGCCGTCGCTTCGCAGACGATCCGTTGCCGTTGGATCGTTAGTCGATCCTCGATCCACGGGTTGCAACGCGCGACGGCCCGCATTGCCTTGTAGGTTTCCAGACTTTGCTCCTGGTTGTCGGCGGCAAGTTCTATCGTCTGCGGACGCCGCGCGAACATCAGCAACCAGAGGAGGGCCAAGCCAACGTCGCTATCCTTGCTCGCTCCTTTCGTCCGTTCGATCCACAAGCCACGATAGGGAGGTTTCACGCCGACGGCCGCGGCCTTCACACAATCGGCCAGCACGCGAAAGGCTTCCTGCTGCCAGTCCGCCCAGACCGTGGATAGAACCGCGTCGCCGGCGCCGATGGGAATGATGGTTTCGGCAAAGAAGACCATCGGGTCGGCGGCATAGCGGCGGAGATCGTCGCCGGTCACTCGTTCGGGCATGATTGCTCCCTCTGGCGATTCCCGTTGTACCGGGCCGCACACCGCGGACAAAACAACTCCCCAAGAACCGGAGGCGTCCGCCGCGGTTCGCGGCAAGCCAGACAACGCGGCGGCGCCATCCTCCGTTGCCGTTTCGCGGATTGTGCGGCCAACTCCCGCCGACATTTTCGGCACACTCCCCACTTGGAATGGGCCAAGTCTTCCGATGGCGAACCGCAAACGATACAGGCGTCGGCAATCATCCGATCGTGAATCATCCTACTCCCTTCCCGTTGCCTTCCTTCCGCCTTGTCGCTGCGCCCTTCCCTTGCTGTTGCGTCCGGGCCGGCGGGGTCGGGGTTCAATACCTTCCGACCACGCGGCCCTCAGTCGCAAGCGCAGGCGGTCAACAGGCGCCGACCAACTGCCGGGCTTCCCTCATCGTTGCGGCCATGTCGAACGTCCGGCGGCGCCCCCTGCCTTCCGTCGCCGTAGCGCTGTTGGACGAGGCGTCCTCGTTCGCTGGCAGGCCAATCAGGGCGCGGGATTCCCTCATCGCCTGGTCAACATCGAACGCGCTGCCGCTCCGCGCCTCCATCGCCGTATGGCTGGCCGTCGCCAACTCTTCGCCCAGCCCCGCGCTGAACGAATCTGGCGCGGACGGGCCAGCAAGCATGCTCGGGATTCTTTCATTGCGTCGGCCACGTCGAAAGGCCCGCCGCCGCTTCTCGCTTCCATCGCCGTGTTGACGGCCGCGTGCAATTCGCGGCCGAGTTGCACTTGCAACGGGGAAACGTCGGTTTTGGCGGCCGCTACGGCGGCGCCGGCACTCCTTCAGCCAGTCCGAAAAATCCCAGGGCTCCCGCGCGCCCGTTGCGGTTGGCTTCTCGCATCGACTCACACGTCGGCGCTCCCGCCGCTGAAGGCGCGCGCCGTTGCATCTCGCCGAAGTCCCTCATTATCGCCGTCAGGTGGGGCTCCATTTTGCCGCCACGCGACTCGCCGCGGTAGAACAGAGGGCGCTGGTCTTCCGCGCCGATTAAGACTGGCGCGGACGGGCCGCCGGGCTTCGTCGGCTTCGCCGTCTGCTGCCTCTTCGCAATCTGCGCCGCCGTCGCCTTCCGCTTCAGCCGGCGCGGTTTTGCCCCTCCGGTGCAAGTCCCTTTCCTCCGGCGGCCGCATCTCCTGCACGGTGGTCATGGCGCTTTCGCCCGCAAATTGCTCGCCGCCGAAAATGCCCCGCATCGACTCAACCGCGTGATAAACTCTCGCTCGTCTTCCTGTCAACATCGCTCTAACTCCTTGAAAAACGTGTCTGTCTGAAAATGCCCGGGCCGCCCGCTGAATCCTAGACGGGCGCCCGGGCCACGCGACGATGGAACGTACATCGCGTGGTTTACTCTTGCTTGCGTGCCTCCGGTGTCGTGGCCGGTGTCGCCTCCGCGACCGTTGCCACCATTGTGGAAACTATCTCTGGAATGGCGCGAAGGATTTCCCCCAGCTTGTCGGCGGGGATCGTCTTCGCCAGTGCCATGAGCATTGCCCCCGTCGCGGCCATGTATAGGTCAACGGGTTCGGGCGCCGGCGGCAGTCGCGACGTGGTGGTGAACGTCATCGGCTCCGCCCTCATCCGTTCAAGTTCCGCCGTGTGCCAGTCGATTTCGTGTTTCGTCCCGCTTTGGTCGAAACGAGGATCGCCGTATCGTTGCGGCATAACCTCCAGGGCATACTCGGCTTGCTTGATTTTCTCCCGCCGGCCGACCAGGCTAAACCAGTTCCGCCGCGAGCGAAGGACGGACATTTCCGCGATTATCTGCGCGACGTAGGACCGCCGGCGCTCCACTTCCGGCCGGACGGCCGCGGTGACGGCGGCAGTGATTGCGTCTATCGCGTTGCCGATCGTCTGCGCGGCACTGTAGGCGACGGAGGCGGCCTGTTGGGCTTCCGGCACAACCTCGCGAGCAAGTCGCGTCGCCTCCGCCACGGCTCGCTTGTCGGCCTCGTTGGCGGCCGCCTCGTCACAATCCAACTTGAATTGGTCGATGCTCCGACCTAACGTGGATAGGACGGCTAAATCATCCGGGCCGGGCTTCTTTCCGCCGGCCACATCGGCAACCAACTCGCGGTACCGCGACTCGGCATTTACGGATTCGGTTTTCAGGGTTTCAATCGCATCGGCAATCGCCATCGTTCACACGTCCTTTCGGTTAGGGAATGCCGACCATTGGGCCGGCGGAAAGTTCACTTTGCAAATCATCGTCCAGGATCGAACCAGCCAGCGAACGGGCTTCGCGCCATCGTCGCCGGGCCGCGGTAAAGAGCAATCGGGAAACGTAGCGACCGGCGGCGCTCGTGGTCGACGGCCCATGATGAAGGGGATGCCGGCGGCAATCCAGCCCAGCACGCTCCCCACGGCCGCCGCCGGTGTGACGTGTGACCGCCAGTCGCCGCGCTCCAGGTCCGGCCATGTCGCCTCCACAATGACGGCGCAAACAGGGTAGCCGAGTAGGCGCTGGACTTCGCGGTCGAATCGCTCCCGCTCCCCGCCGATGCAAGCCAGCAAGTCGCCCAGCCCCTTCCGCTCGATTGCCACGATGGATTCCAGCCCCCGGACGGAATAGTCGCCGGTGGGCAACGTCGCCGCCTCAGTCCGAAGCGGGGATAGGTCCAAGGGTAGCTGCTCCCGCGTGTCGATGATTGCGACCACCTGGTCCGGGCGCAACTCCGCCGGAAGTCCGCCGCGTCGGTTGCTGGTCGGTCGAGATGCCGTCGCCGTCGCCATGATCTACGTCGCCTCCGCTCCGGTCCCCTGGTCGGCCATGCCGTTGCCGGACGCGCCGGACGCCTCCACCATGCCGCCGGGCGTTGCTGTAGGCGATTCCGCGGGTTGCTTGGCTTCCTGGTCGGTCCCCGTGGGAGAATCGCTGCCAGCGTTGCGTGGGGCGGCTTGTGCCGCGTCGGCGGGCGGGCCGGCTCCCCCGCTGCCATTGCCTCCGTCGCCGCGTGGGTTCGCTTGTGGCGCTTTCTCGCCCGGGTCGGCTTGTGACTCGCCCGACGCGGCCGAATCGCCGCCGTCGCCGCGTGGTGAATCGAGCAATGCCCAGGGGTCGGCGCCGGCGGCCTTGCCATTGGCCAGTAGCTTGTTGAGCAAGGCATTCCGGCGGGCCGTCGCCTGTCCGATGCCGTTCAAGTAGGACAGGGCTAGCTCGGGATTCAGCGCCTCCGTTGCCATCGTCTTTTGCATGATCCGGGCGCTGATCTCCCACCGTGCAATCTCGTTTGCCATCGCTATGGCCTTCAGGCGCTCCGCCCCTTGGCGTTGCTGGACGTAGGGGTCTAGCGTCCGCTTCAGCCGGCGGAGGTCTACGGCGATGGAGGCGTGACGATCGGACAGGGCCGCCAACACAATGCCGTTGCGGACAGACCGCCGACCATTGCGGAGGGCGTTGGTATTGCCGGGTTCGCTCATCGCCGTAAGTCCTTATTCTTCGGTCCGGTTTTTTCGCCCGCGTAGCACGAATGTAGCACGGTGGTAGGCGTCAACGTCATAACTCGTTATTCTACAATAGCTTGTGGTGTCCACCCACCTGATTCCTTGTCAGACGGACATGCCGAAAACGACGCGCCCGACGCCTCCGCCATGCCGCAACAGCGCTCGCGACGGCCGCCGGCATGGTGTCCGGGGTGCAAGGATCGTCGGCCAGACCGTGGCGTCCAGCGCTGGCCGATGTGGCAGGATCGACGGCCAGCACCAGGCGGCGCGACGGTCCGGCGGCCGCGGGGGTCGGCTCGCCAGTCGGCCCACGGCTTAGACTGCTCGGCTTGCAGTTTCTATCCCGTTGCGATTTTTGCATCAGGCTATCCGGCCTCCGGTCGCATCGGGAGGGATAACCCTTACAGGGTTTATCCCGTTCCTGATGCACCGCAACCGGACAAGGTTTATCCCGTTGCGTTATCCCGTTGCTATCCCGTTGCGTCATTGGTCGGTTTCCTGTTGTGAAAGAATGAATGCCTCATACCTCCGGTTGTTTCCCTTTACAACGCTCCCGGAGGGGATGATTGTGCTATCCTCGATAAGCGAAGCCCACGCGAACCCAAACCGCGGGTTTCCGATTCTGGACGTATTCCGAACGTCCGATAGTGTCTGCGGTCCCGATGCCGCAACCATCACGTTGACGACGTTTTGCCGATCCTCCGCCAAGTGAATATCCCTGGTCTCCCGATTTGTCCGCTCCCGTGGGCGCTGGAGTTTGCGGGGATCGGCTTGGGTGTCGAGTTGCCAGACGGGGAACGTCCAGCGGATTGCAAGCGGTTGGACGGGGGGCCAGCTTCGCACCACGGCCTCGATTACCGCAACGTCGTCTTGCTCGTGCTGGCGGATAATCAGGTGGGTGTCGGCGGCTCGGCTCTGGCTGCCGGCTCCGCTGCCTACGTCGGTCGTGCTCTTGCCGCTTTGATCGCCTTTGCTGGCGTGATGGACGTTGACCCACGCCGACCGTAGGCGGGAAGTGTAACCGTCGATCCGGTTGTAAAGCGCCATCACTTGGGCGTTGTCGTTTTCCGAAAAGCCGATGGGCAGAAACCGATACCATGCGTCCAGGATGATTAGGGCATAGCGGCCGGGCTCGATTGAGTCGATGAACGGGCTAAGTTGCATCAGGTCAACGCCCAGCCCGCGAAGCGGTAGCACGTCGATTAGGTCGGTACACTCCGGGCCGATTCCCATAGCTTGCGCGACGGCCGGCAGACGGTGGGCGATTACCTCCGGGTGCAACTCCCCGTCGATTATCAGCACGCGGCCCTGAGTACAACGGAATGCGTCAAGCCAAGTCAACCCGCCCACCACGGCCAGCGCCAGACCATTGCAAAGCCACGATTTGCCGCGCTTCGGCGCTGCAACCACGTTCATCGTCTCACCCTCGCGCAACAGCCCGTCAATGACCGCGGGCCGTTGGGTCGGATAAGTCGAGACCAGTTCCGGCAAAGAACACGGCGGAGGGATTATTGGCCCTTGCTCGCCGTCGAGGCGCTGGCCGTCCTGGGAGCGTAGCTGCGATTTCGGCAACTCAACGTCCGCCGCTTGCCCTTCCGGTGAAACAAAATGCACGGTGCAACTATTGCCGTTGTCCGAAACCACCGTTCCGAAGTTTCCGCGGTCGGCCGCCTTAACCAGCGTGCCGGGCTCCAAGACGGTCGGCAACGTCCGCACGGTGGTAGGACGATCCGGTTTCCCGACGTGTCTTGGTTCAAGTTTGCCCACCACCGCCTTAAAGTCCTGCCAAGTCTTGCTCCCGCAACTGTTGTGCTTGCAATGAAACGTCGTCAGCCCGCCATCGGCCTGTACGATCGACGTTTCGCCTTTGCTCCCGTGGTTGGGGTTGAATGCGCACCTGTTCAGAGTGAATATGGTCCGCCCCGCCTCTTGCTTGATGTCGCGGATTTCGACCCCATAGTCCGCACAGTAGGCCGGCACGTCGATTTTGCCGGCCGTGCTGGTGTGCTGGCCGTTCTTGCTGGCCGTGCTGGTGGTCGGCGCCATCGCCGCCACGGCCTCGATATGCTCCCGGGCGACGGTTTCGATTGCTTCGCCGGCCTTGGGGGCAAAGTAGTGGGCCAGTCGGTGCGGACGGTCGGCGGTGTTGTCGCCTTTGCGGTTCCAAGTGCCGCCGATCCGCGCGATTCGGGCCGCGTTAAAAACTCCCTGGTCGATTGCAGCATGAGGTTGGTTTGTGTTGACGCGGGGGACAATCGCGTCCAAGCCAGAATAGAAGGAGCGGATAAGCTTGGTTGTCGCTTCGTCGTTTGGTTCAGAAATTCGATAGAACAAATAGCGACCATTGCCGCTGTCGGCGCGAATAGGGCGTGGGAAACCATAGGCGGCCAGCTTGTCGGTGATGATGCCTGCAAGGTCGTCTGCCGCCCACATCTCCGCGGCCGTCGCCGCAATGCCGCTCGGTCGGTGCGGGTCGATGTCGATGAACAACCAGTGTCGCCGCAAGATTTCGGCGTCCGTCGTGGTGCTTTTGGGCTTCATGGCCATGCGGTTGGCTGCTCTGGCCAACAGGGCGGGAAGGACCGGGTTCAAGGTCATATAAACGCCCGGGGCCTTTTGATCGACTGAAAGCCGATATGCCGCCTGCGCCGCGGCGTGGTGGTGTTCACGATCAAAGTAGCCGCTGCCTACGGCCGTGTAACCGTTGCCTGTTGGGATGTCTGGAGCGCGAATTTCGATCACATCGGAATCACCTGCAATTAGGTCGATGGATCGCTCGATTTCGGCAACGTCGGCTTGAACGTCGGGGGCGACGGGTGCGCTGGTTGCGGTGCTCATCGCGGCCCTCCCGCCAGCTTCGCCAAGCTCACGCGCCACGGCGCCCACGTCGGGCCGGAATCGTTCAAGACGTGGAGCCATCCCCGCTCGCCGATTCGCCGGCTCGCCTCCACGCGGCGGCATATCGCGGCCACGGGTGCATCATGGGGACCAGTGAAGAGACAGCCGACGCGGCGGCAGACGGGACAACGGTGGGTAAGGGTCGATCGGCGCCACGGCTTCGGGATGGTAGCCGCTTGCCGGGTCAAGGTCGGGCATGTTGGATTCATTCGTCCATCCGTTGCGCCCGCGCGTCTTCCATGCCTGAAAACGCGGAGTATGTGTTTCCTATCGTGCCGAACGATCAAAACGCGATTCGATAAAGCGGTCGAGATCGGCCTTGCGGTAATAGGCCCGCTTGCCGATCTTGGCGACGGGGAGAATGTCGCGATACTTTCCGCTGTGCGCCACGCGGCTAATGCAGCAACGGAAAAGCCGATGTACGCCGCCGCCTCCTCGCGAGGAAGCAAGGCGGCAAGGGGAGATTCGAGACAAGCGATAGACATAAAAACTCCTCGCTAAGATTGGCGAACAAACTTGTTCTACCGTCAATCCTAGCGAGGAAAAAAACGGTGTCGATACCAACACTATACAGTGTTGGCAGACTATTTTTTCTTTTTCTTCGGCAGCTTCATCTTGCCTTGCGGGGTCGCCTTCCTCACGGTGTTGAGCGAGAGGTTGCGGGAGTGCGCGACTTGCTCCCGTGCATGGGTGAGGGTGTTGCGCTTGTTGGCGTCGAGCATTGCTTGAACGTCCCTCCTGATTCCATCGTACCGGGCCGTGGCCTTCTTAGACTTCGCTTCTCGGGCCGTCCGCGCATTTTGCTTTGCGGCGTCCGCGTGCTCCTTCTCACTTGCTATATGGCCGACCAGGAGGGCGGACTGCGCTATCATGCCCATTTGGGCGCCAAGCAGCTTCGGCAGCATGACGAGGCGCGCCTGTAATCCAATCACGTCATTTTCTCTCATCGTGGCGAGGTTCACTCCGAATTGTTTGCAGAGTTTCCGCGCCTGCAACATGTCCGCCTCATCTATTTGGATATTGATGACAGGTGCGTTTGTGGTTTGCAGATTCACGGCCAGTTGCCTTGCTAAGTCTGTCACCATGTCAATTCCCCTCCTGCTCCGCTTCGGTTGACTCTGTGTCGATCGTCGCCAGCAGCTTCGTCTGCTTTCCGGCGGTAAGCATGGCGGTCGCTGCGCCTTCCACGGCGGCGCGGACCGGATCGAGCGATAAGCGGCTGTAGATAGCCGTCGCCTGCGGTGTGCGGTGGCCCAACGCCTTGCCGATGATTTGGAGGGAGACATTCTGCCCCGCCATCCAAGAACCCAAACTCCTCCGCAAATCGTGAATATGCAAATCGGACAGGCCGGCGGCGGCGCAGATATGCTTCCACGTTTCGCGGGGCTCGCGTAGGTGGTCCCCGCGGCGCCGACCAGGGAAAACGTAGGGGCAACCGTTCGCGTCCACCTGGCGCATTTTGAGGATCTCCAGCGCGGCCGGGACCAGGGGAACGATGACCGCCATGCCGGCCTTTGTCTCCGGGATTTTCCAGAATCGGCCGTCCAGGTCCACATCGGCCCACGCCATCGTCTGGACGTTGTTTTTCCTTGCCCCCGTCAATAGGCACATCACGAAGAAATCGCGGAAGATGGATTTCTCGGCGGCCAGTGCCACCATGAAGCGTTCCATCTCGTGGGGCTGTAGGAAGCGGTCGCGCGACTGCTCCCGGAACTTGGTAATCCGGGCGGCGGGATTCGTGCCACGATAGCCTAGCTCGTCGGCTTTATTGAGCATGGCGCGAAGCAAGGCCAGCACGCGGTTAGCGGCGTAGGGGCCCGACGAGGCGCCGATTTCAGAATGCAGCGCCTGCACGTCCGTCTTTCGGATTGCGGACAGCCGGCGATTCTTCCACTTGGCGAGATGCTTGGCATAATTCAGACGATCGCCGTTGACCGACAAGGGCTTCTTGTGGGCCTCCGCATAGAGTAACCAGTGCTCCCATAGCTTTTCTAGCGTCGGCTCTTGCCGGCGGGCGCGTCGCTCGGCTTGCGGGTTTCTTGCCGTCCGCCACTTCCCCCGCCTTTTTCTGCGCCGCCTTCCGGGCGTCGTCAACCGACAACTCCTCCGTTGTGCCAAGTTTGATCCTGGTCGGCCGGCCGTCGATCCGCTTGACGAAGTAGAACACCTTTTTCCCGGTGGGGAAGACTGCCACCTGTAGACCGGGCGTCTTCGTGTCCTTGTGATAGTCGCGTCCGTTCGCATCGGACGCCGGCGCCTTCAGCGCTCGGATTCGCTGCTCAGAAAATGGTAACCGTTCACGGGGTTCCTACGACTATCGTCCTGTCCGAACCCCTCAGCGGCAGGACAACGAATGTGATTTTGATCGACGGAATTTGGCTTGTCAAGCCCCCCCCCGGCAAGAATCCGCCAGAATTCTTGTTAGGCGAGCAGCCGGTTGATCTTGTTCCCATGAGGCCGGAAGCGTATCTTTCCGCCCCATGAAGCTGCGGGAAGCGAGCCACGATTCGGAACGCGATTTGCTAGCCGAGCGTATGGCGCGGCTGGAGAAGGAGTTCGCTGGGGCGATGGGACGCATCGCGACGCTGGAAGAAGAGAACGCGCACCTTCGCGAAGAGAATGAACGCCTGAAGCAGCAATTGGCCGCGGCGCTGAAGAACTCCTCCACCTCCTCCAAACCGCCGTCGAGCGATATGGTCAAGCCGCCCAAGCCGCCGCGCAAGGACGGCGAGAAGCGCAGACGGGTGCGCAGCCAGGACATGATCAACATTCTGCGAACGCCGTTTCCGCCCGAGGCCGTCAACCGTTTCGAGCCGTACACGCTGGATTGCTGCCCCGAGTGCGGCGGTTCGCTTCGGCTTGCCAATCGTCCGCCCGACGTCCTGCAACAGGTGGAAATCATCGCCACGCCGACCATCGTCACGGAACATCAAGGCTTGGCCTACTGGTGCCCGCACTGCCAGAAGTTCCACTACGCGCCGTTGCCGGAGGCGGTGGTCAAGGCGGGGCTGTTCGGCCCGCGGCTGACGGCCCTGGTGGCCTTCATGAAAGGCGTCTGCCACGCCTCGTTCTCCACGATCTGGAAGTTCCTCCGCGACGTGGCCCACGTGGACATTTCCCGCGGCTACCTCGCGAAATTGATCGGCAAGGTGAGCGATTCGTTGGCCAAGGCGTATGCCGAGTTGTTCGAGCGGCTGCCGGGCGAACCCGTGCTGAACGTTGACGAGACGGGGCACAAGGAGTACCGTGAGAAGTTCTGGACTTGGTGTTTCCGCGCCCAGCTTTACACGCTTTTCCGCATCGACAAGTCGCGGGGATCGAAAGTGCTGGTGGAGGTGCTCGGCGAAGAGTTCAATGGGGTGCTGGGCTGCGATTACTTCAGCGCCTACCGCAAGTATATGCGCGTGTTCGGCGTGCTGCTCCAGTTCTGCATGGCCCACCTGATCCGCGACGTGAAGTTTCTGCTGACGCTGCCGGGAGCGGAAAATCAAGCTTACGGCCAACGGCTGCGGGACGCCCTGCGCGACCTGTTTGCCGTCATCCATCGGCGCGAGCAGATGACCGCGGCGGATTTTCAAAAGGCGTTGGAAACGGCACGGGAGCAAGTGATGAAGGCGGCCACGACCGGCGTGCCGGAGACGAAACAGGCGCGGAACATGGCGAAACGGTTCCGCGAGAACGGGGAGTCGTACTTCCGCTTCATCACCACCCCGGGAGTTGACCCAACGAACAACCTTGCGGAACAGGCGATTCGCTTCGTGGTGATCGACCGGCGAATCACCCAGGGAACGCGGAGCGAAAAAGGTTGTCGCTGGTGCGAGCGGATCTGGACCGTGATCGCCACCTGCGCCGAACAGGGTCGCGCGGTCTTTCAGTTCCTGTTGGACTCGGTCCAAGCTTATCTCTCCGGCACCCTGCCGCCCTCGCTGCTGCCATCAGGCCCCTGACGGCACTCGTTCCCCGCTATCTCTCCCTCTTTTCTGCGGCCCCGCGGTCGCTCCCCGCGACCGCGTGAACAACTACAGAAAATGGGAACGATGTGACCATAGGACCCTCCGTCGCGTAGCACGCGAACCGTAGCACGAAACCCCCGCAAGACATGCCAGTCAGACGCGACGATCATTTTGGCCATTTTGGCCTTCCGCCGCGTGCTACGGCCGATTCGTCGGTTTCTCGGATGAAACAAAGAATTCATCTGATTACCAACTCTGTTGAGGGGGTTGCGTTTCGTGCTACGCCTTCGTGCTACGCGCCTTGGTAAAATGAATAGATTGGACTAAAAACGAATAGCGTAGTACGAAAGCAAGTATAACAGCAAGTCTAAATGAATCAAGAGGTTTCGACGCGACTAAATCAGACGGGTTGGGCTATCCCAATGACTTAGGATCTTGTCCCGCAAGGGGTGGGAGTTCGAGTCTCCCCCCGGGCATTCCCTTATGCGGCAACGACTTAGGGCAATTGGGCCGGGGTTGGTTCCCCCAGGTGCGCCGCAGCCACAAGGCGGGCGGCCGTGTTAGGGAAGCCCGAGTCGCCGGCGGATGTTCCAATCCCGCAGGCGATCGGGAAACCAAGAGAAGATGCGGATCGCGATGTTCGTTCGCAGACCGACGGGATAGCGGATTCTCGGCCGCCGCGCGGTGAGGGCGTGCAAAACCGCGCGAACCACCCGCTCCACCGGCATTGCCGTCTCCGCGGCCCGTTGGATCGCGTTGCGCAACGCATCCAAATCCGCGCGATACAGGGCCGCCTGCTCCGGGTGGGCCGCCGCCTCCAATTCGTCGCCCGCCGCAAGACTCTTCTCCCAGATCGGCGTGGCGATGCTTGCCGGCTCGATCAGGGCGACGCGGATGCCCCAGGCCCTCAACTCCGTGCGCAGCGAGTCGCTCAGCGCCTCCAGGGCGAACTTCGACGCGGCATACGGTCCTAGATACGGCACGACAAACCGTCCGCTGACGGAACTCATGTTGACGATCCGCCCGCGCGCCTTTCGCAACAGCGGCAGAAACGCCTGGATCATCGCAATCGGACCGATGACGTTGACTTCGAGTTGTTTGCGCAATTCCGCCAGCGGCACAACTTCCAGCGGACCGGCGACGGCGATCCCGGCGTTATTGACCAGTCCCGCGACGCCGGTCTCGCCGACAGCCTCCTCGACGCGCCGGGCCGCGGCGGCGATCGCATCCGGATCAGTCACGTCCAGCAGCAGCGGCGTCAGCCGCGCGGAGGCTTGGCTGCCAATCCGCTGGGCGTCCGCCTCACGGCGAACCCCGGCGAATACGCGGCCGCCGCGGGCGTCCAGCGCCATCGCACACGCCTGGCCAATGCCGCTGGACGCGCCGGTGACGACATACGCCGGCGATTTTTTTTCATTTCGCGCCATAATGGAAACTCCGCCGGCGCACATTATGTCCGAATTTCGACCGCCGTCCAACCCCGGGGAGGCCGGATGCAAGACCGCCGCCGCCCGACTGCTACAAAATAAACTTGCTCAAATCCTCATCCTCGGCGACGTCGTGCAGTCGCTTCCGCACGTAGGCGGCGTTGATGTCCACGCGGCCGCGCTTCATCTCCGGCGCCTCAAAACTCAACTCCTCCAACAATCGCTCCATGATCGTGTACAACCGCCGCGCGCCGATGTTCTGCGTCCGCTGGTTCACTTGAAACGCAAACTCCGCCAGCGAATCCACCGCGTCCGCGCTGAACGACAACTCGACCCCCTCCGTCGCCAAAAGGGCCACGTACTGCTTCGTCAACGAACTCTTCGGCTCGGTCAAAATGCGGATGAAATCCTCCTGCACCAGGTCCTTCAACTCAACGCGAATCGGAAACCGCCCCTGCAACTCGGGCATCAGGTCGCTCGGCTTCGCGCGATGAAACGCCGCCGGCGGCAATGAACAGAATGTGGTCCGTCTTCACGTAGCCGTAGCGGGTCTGCACCGTCGTGCCCTCGACGATCGGCAGCAGGTCGCGCTGCACCCCCTGGCGCGAACGTCCGCCCCGTGCGTCTGCTCGCTGGCCACCACCTTGTCCATCTCGTCGATGAAAATAATCCCCAGGTTCTCCGCCAGGTCGATCGCCCGGGCGTTGACCTTCTCCTGATTGATCAGGGCGTCGCACTCCTGCTCGAAGAGCACGCGGCGGGCCTCGGTCACGCTCATTTCGCGGCGGACGCTCCCCTTGGGCAAAATCTTCTCGAACATCCCTTGCAGGTCGAAGTCCATCTGCTCCAAGCCGGCGCCGGTGAACATCATCGGCGCCGCCCGCTGCTCGATGGCGATCTCCACCCGCCGCTCGTTCAACTCGCCGGTCAAGAGCATCGCCCGCATCTTTTCCCGCGTGCGCTGATAGCGGTCGGGGGAATTGGGGCTGTCGGCGGAGGCGTCGAAGGCGGGCGGGGCGGGGGCCAAGAGGTCCAAGAGCCGCTCGTCGACCCGGCGACCGGCCTCCTCGCGGACCGATTCCCGCTCCTCCTGCCGCACCAGGCCGATCGCGTTCTCGACCAACTCGCGAACCATGCTCTCGACGTCGCGGCCGTAATAGCCGACTTCGGTGTAGCGGGTCGCCTCGACCTTGATGAACGGGGCGCCGGTGAGCCGGGCCAATCGCCGCGCAATCTCCGTCTTGCCCACGCCGGTGGGCCCGATCATGAGGATGTTTTTCGGGGCCACTTCCTGCCGCATCTCCTCCGCAAGCTGCTGCCGCCGCCAGCGGTTGCGGATGGCCACGGCGACCGCCCGCTTGGCGTCGTCCTGGCCGACGATGTGACGGTTGAGTTCGACGACGATTTCACGCGGGGTCAAGTCTGGCACGCGAGTTCCTCCACGACGATGTTCGTATTCGTATAAACGTCGATGCCCGCGGCGATCGTCAACGCCGTGCGGACGATCTCCGCGGCGCCCAGCGTGCTATGGGCCAGCAGTGCGCGGGCGGCGGCAACGGCGTAGCTCCCGCCCGAGCCGATCCCCAACACGCCGTCGGTCGGCTGGATCACGTCGCCGGTCCCGGTGACCAGGAGCGTATGCTGAGCGTCGACGACCGCGAGCATCGCCTCCAAGCGGCGCAGGGCGCGGTCTGTCCGCCATTCCTTCGCCAATTCGATCGCCGCCCGGACCATGTTCGCGCGATGGTCCTTCAACTTCGCCTCGAAACGGTCGAGCAAAGAGAAGGCATCGGCGCTGGCCCCGGCGAATCCGGTGATGACCTGGTCGTCGAGCAGGCGGCGGATCTTGACTGCGTCGGCCTTCATGATCGAACTGCCGACGGTCACCTGTCCGTCGCCGCCCATGGCGACAATGCCTTTGTGCCGCACGGTCAGCACGGTGGTTGAATGAGTCTTCATAAAACGCCCTGAAGGGGGAATTTCGGAGCAATGCCTCAACAATCCGTCAATATGGCCCAAAAGCGGCCCGAGCACCAGGGAGTCGGTCCCCAAAGCACATCCCCATGCAGAGGGGGCTTTGCGCGTTGCCCGAGCAAACCGCTGTCGCCGCCTAGTCATTCCGTTCCCTTGAAGATGATTTCCGATCGCCGGGCGGGGTGATTGAATAAGGGAGGGGGGCTAGGTAAAATAGTTTCAATTGGTGCTTCGGTCGTGGAAAGGCCAAATCTCTGTTTTATTCCTTGATAACGGGAGGATGTCGAAATGGGAAAGCGTTCCGTGTTGTTCGTAGCCGCGTTGCTTGCCGCATCGTTCGTTGTGGCCGACGCGGCGTCGGCGTGTTGTCTTGACGGGATGGTTCGGCGGTGCGCCGCCAGCCGCAGTCGTGTGATGAAGTGCTGTGGACACTGCCGCCATTGCTGCGCCCCAGTGTGCTGTGCGTCGGGGTGCTGCGAGTCCGTGTGCTGCACACCATGCGAGTCGGCGTGTTGCGAGACGTGCGGTCCGGGTTGCTGTGGGATGTCGTCGCCTGCGGCTCCGTCTGGGTCGGGAGCGGTCAAGGCCGCGCCGCAGGCGCCGCCTATGCCGGCATTGAAGCAACCGCCGGCCGAGCCAATGACCCCGCCAGCGGCCGAGCCGCCGGCTCCGGCGAAGCCGGCCGCGATGCTGCCGAAGGCCCCGCCGCCGATGCTGCCCGCCGTGGAAGCGCCGAAGGCACCGGCGAAGCCGGTGGAGCAACCTGCGGAAAAGCCGGCAGAGAAAGCGACGGTTCCGCCAATCCCCGAGCAGCCGGCCAAGCCCGCCGCCCCCGAGCCGGCCAAACCCGCTGCTCCCGAGCCGGCCAAGCCCGCCGCCCCCGAGGCCGCCAAGCCGGCCGCCCCACAGGCCCCGGCCAAACCGGCCGCGCCGGCGGGAGACAATCCGTTCGGCCAGAACGATGTCCGCGGCCTGCGGCTGTGGACGGACGTTTCGGGCAAGTACCGGATCGAGGCCCGACTGCTGAGCGTCGAGGACGGCGTCGTTCGTTTGGCGACAGACGACGGCAGCGTGTTCCGCATTCAGGCGGAGAAGCTCAGCGTCGTCGATCAGCAGTGGATTCACGGCCAGACCCGGTCGTTGGCCACGGCGTGGTGACAAGGGCGGTCAACAAAGATTTTCGCCGGGCGGCGCTGGCCAAGCCAGCGCCGCCCGGCCCTTGTTTTGTGGGCGATCTTGCGGTATGCTTCGGGGCATGAACCCCGAACTGATGTCTCGCGGCGACACCGCGGTGCTGGTGATCGAACGTCCAAGAGAAGATGATGCCGCACATTCGCGACGCGGACCGCGTGGTTTGGAATGTGCGGCGGTTGATCGACGGGGCGAAGCTTCTCGGCCTGCCGGTCGAGGCGTGCGAGCAGTATCCGCAGGGGCTGGGCAAGACCGTGCCCGAGGTGGCCGCGAGGCTGGGCGAGCCGGCGACGAAGTTGGCCTTCAGTTGTTCCGGCTGTCCAGAGCTGTTTGCGAGGCTCCGCGCCCGCGGCGTTTGTCGGCTGTTGCTCTGCGGCGTGGAAACGCACGTCTGCGTGCAGCAGACGGCGCTGGACATGATGGCCGACGGCTGGCGGGTCTACGTCGCCGTGGACGCGGCGGGCTCGCGGTTCGAGATCGACCATCGCACGGCGCTGCGCGGATGGACTCGGCCGGGGCGACGTTGACGACGACGGAGTCGGCGTTGTTTGAGTTGTGTCGCACGGCGGGCACGCCGGAATTCAAGCAGATCAGCCTGCTGGCGCGGGAGACGCCGCCGGCGGCATAGCCGGCCGTGGCCGCCGCGAGCGATCACAAGTGCGAAGTCAGTTCCTGGGCGACGACTTCGAGGTCGTCCTGGTAGAAGCGGATGGCCTCGGAGGGGCTGAGGTTCAAGATGGCCCGGCCGTCGGTCTCCCAATGGTCGCGATCGAAGCGGAAGACGGCAGTGCCGGCGCGGAGGTTGCCGATCAAGTCGGCCGTCGAGGACGGCTGCGGCGTCGTGGACGCCTTGCAAGGCGACGGTCACGGCGACAAAGGCCGACAATTCGCCGGTCGATCGATTGCGGACGTAGGCCACGGCGTCGTCGAACTCGCAATCGGCCCAACGGGGGGAGTCCGGTTTGGCCTGGGTGGAGGCCAGTTGAATGAATTTCGCTTCCAGACGCTCCCGCTGGCGGTGAAAATTCCGCTTTGCCTGGGACAGCCGCGACTCTCGCGCCGCCAAGCGGACGGGCCGCCAGAGAACGACGACGATCCCGGCCAGGGCAGCCAGCAGCGCCAGAATCCACCAAGACGGTTCCGGCATCGTTCACCCCCAAAGCGGCGGCTGTGACTCACGGCCGAGCCCGCACTCTATTCTATTCCCGAGGCAGGCGAAAATGCAAGCGTCGGCCGCGGGGGGCAGGGCGGGCGGGGGAATTTCCTGACGGCTCACGCCGCCTGCGTCTTGTCGTCCGCAGCGGGAGGTTTCGAGAGAATTCGGCCGTCGTCGCTGACGTCCTCGAAGCGGACGGACACTTGCTTCGACACCCCCGATTCCTGCATCGTCACGCCGTAGATCGTGTCCGCGCAGGTCATCGTCTTCTTCGAGTGCGTGACGATGATGAACTGCGTCCAGGCGAGGAAATCGCGCAGGACCTTGGTGAAGCGGTCGATGTTCGCCTCGTCCAGGGCCGCGTCGACCTCGTCGAGCACGCAGAAGGGGCTGGGCCGGCTGCGGAAAATCGCCAGCAGCAAGGCCACGCAGGTCAACGTCTTCTCGCCGCCGCTGAGCAGCGAAATGCTTCGCGGCTCCTTGCCCGGCGGCCGGGCGACGATTTCCATGCCGCTTTCCAGGATGTCGACGCCCTCCTCCAGCACGATGTCGCCGTGTCCGCCGCCGAACAGGTCGCGAAACAGCTGCTGGAAATGCTCCCGCACGGTTTGCAGCGTCTCGGAAAACAGCCGCCGGCTGTCGGTGTTGATCTTGTCGATGATCTTCTCCAGCGCCGCCTTGGCGTCGGAAAGGTCCTGGAACTGGCTCGGAAAGGGTCTTGTGGCGGGCCTCCAGCGACTGGAGTTCCTCGAGGGCTTCGAGGTTCACGCTGCCGATGGCGTCGATCTTCCGCCGCAGTTCGTCGATCTCCTCCTGCACCGCCTCGCGCTCGTGCTCCTGCTGATCGGCGGACTCGTCGTTCGACTTCGGCCAGGTCGATGCCGTAATCCTCGCGCAGCCGCTCGACCAGCGTGGTCCGCTCGTGCGCGAACTTCGTTGGCCGCCAGGTCCTGGGCATGGATGCGTTCCTCGATCTTGCGGACCTTGCCGCGGAGTCTCTGCGCCTCGGCGGCCAGTTCGCGCCCGCTGCTGCTGGAGCAATCTCGCGGCGGTCGACGTGCTGGACCGTCTCGCCGGCGAACGACTCCTTGCGGATGTACAGTTCGGCAATGTCCGATTCCGCCCGCAAGGATGTTCCATCGCGACGTCTCGGCGCGGCGGATGCACTCGGCCAATTGCTCTTCGGCCGTCGGCCAGGGCGCGGGTCGCGCTCCTGCCGGCCCTCCTCGATCTGCCGCAGCCGCGCGTGCAGGCTGCGGAGCCGCTCCTCGCTCTTGGCCAGTTCGACCTTGGTTTCCGTGGTTTCGCGGCTGGAGCCTGCCGCTGGGCCTCCAGGGCGGCGATCTGCTCGCCCAGGCCGGCCAGGCAGTGTTCCATCTCGGCCAGGTCCGGCGTCGAGCCGGCGGCGCTTTTCGCGGGCTTCGGCCAGGCGGAGCAGGGCGGCGTTTCGTGTTGCGCCTCGGCGGCCTGCAATTCGTCATCGAGCAGCGCCGCGCTGCTGGTCGAACTGGCGCGGCGCTCCTCGGCGGCGGAGATCTTCAGGCGATGCTCGGCCACGGCGTCCAGCGCCTGGCGAAGTTCGTCCGTTCGCCGCTGATGCTCTTCCTGACAACGGCGATCCGCTCCTGCACGCCGGCAACCGCGGCCTCGGCCTGGGCGATCCTGCTCCTCCAACTCGGCCAACTGGCCCTTCAATGCGCGGAGTTGGCTTCGCCGCGAGATCAATCCGGCGGCCGCTTGCCGCGGCCCGACAACCAGCGTGCCGTCGGCCTCCAGCAATTCGCCCGCCAGGGTGACGAAGCTCAATCCCGCGCCCGGCCGAGCGGGCCAGCTCCAGGGCGTGGGCGAGAGTTTCTCGACGATCCAGGTCCGCCCCAGCAGCCGCCGGGCCAGGGGGGCATAGCGCGGCTGGGTCTCGACGAAGCGATCGGCGCGGCCCAGCACCCCGGGCCGCCCTTCGAGATCGACTCCTGCCGCGGCAGTCGCCGGCGACCGTGGCCGTCCAGCCAGACAGAAGCCCACGCGGCCGGCCAAACGCTGCGACTGGCCCTGCAAGTGCTCCAACAATTCCTTGCTCGGCGCGCGGCCACGAAGTGCTGCGCCGCCTGGCCCAAGGCCGACGTCCACCAGCGGCGCCGCCTCGACGCTCACGCACAACAGATCGGCCACCAGCCCGCAAACCGCCTTGAACGGGCCGCTCGCCGGGGCTTCCCGCCTGGGCCAGCACTTCCTTGACGCCGGCGCTGAGCCCCTCCTGGCGGCGCTCCAATTCTTCGAGCACGGCGGCCCGTTCGGCCGCCGCGGTGTGCCGCTGCTCGCAGGCCGCCCAGTTCGCTTTGCCCGTCGGCCAAGCCGCTGCTGCAATTGGGCGAGTCTGCTCGGCGACCTCGGCCGGCCAGGCCTTCCTGCCGCTCGGCGCAGCTGCGCCAGTTCGTCGCGGCGGCGGCGCAATTCGGTCCAACTCGGCCGCCAATTCGCCCAGCTGCCGGTCCAACTCGGCCATGCGGTCGCGGCTCCGCTGGCGGACCGCCTCGGCCGCGGTCGCCTGGCTCTCCAGCGCGCTGGTCTCGCTGGCCAGCCCCGCCGCCAGACGCATCTGCTCCAGGTGGCTGGCGCGCCGCTGCTCGTTCTCGCCGCGCAAGATGGTCCAGCCGGGCGATCAACTCGGTCAAGCGCCCGCTCGGCCTTCGGTCACCAGCTCGGGCGATCCGGCGGTGCTGCTCCTCGGCCTCGCGGACGGCCGCGCGTGGTGTCGTGCAACTCCTGCTGCAGGTCGTCGGCGCGGGCGGCCAGCGTCAAGCAGCTGCGCCGGCGATGGCGGGCGATTTCCTCTTCCAGGTCGCGGCGCGTGCTTCGCTCGTGCTCGATCGGTCGATTCCTCGGCGGCGATCCGCTCGCGGTTGGCGGCGATCCGCGATTCGGCCTGGCGAATGGCCTCGTTGATTTCGCCGATGCGGCCTTCGGCTTCCAGCAATCGGGCCTCGATCGACTCGGCGGAGGCCGCCAAGCGCGTCGCGCTGGCCGGCCAGACGCCTGGAGTTCCGCCTCGAACTCCGCCGAGCCGCTCGGTCAGCCGCCGCCAGTCGACCAGCCCCACCTGGGTGCGAAGCTCCTGCAGGCGGTCGGTGTATTCCTTGTAGCGGCGGGCCTTTCCGGCCTGGGCGCGGACGCGTGCGCAGGCGGTTGTCCACCTCGTCGACGATGTCGGAGAGCCGCAGCAGGTTCTGATCCACCCGCTCCAGCCGCCGCAGCGCCTCGATCTTCTTCAGCTTGAAGCGGCTGATGCCGGCCGCCTCCTCGAAGATGACGCGGCGGTCGCGGGACGACGATTGCAGGAGGACGTCGACCTTGCCCTGCTCGATGACGCTGTAGGCTTGGGTGCCCATGCCCGTGCCGGACAGCAGGTCGCGGATGTCGCGCAAGCGGCAGGGGCTGCGATTGATGCAGGTATTCGCCTTCGCCGCTGCGGTAGACGCGGCGGGTGATGTGGACCTCGGGGGTGTCCACGGGGCAGGAGGCGGTTGGCGTTGTTGAAGGTGAGGGTGATTTCGGCCGAATTCATCGCCCGGCGGGCGCCGGAGCCGTTGAAGATCACGTCGGCCATTTCCCGGCCGCGGAGGCTCTTGACGCTCTGCTCGCCCAGCACCCACTTGATGGCGTCGACGACGTTCGATTTCCCCGAGCCGTTCGGACCGACGACGACGGTGATTCCCTGGGGGAATTCAAAACGCGTCTTGTCGGCGAAGCTCTTGAAACCGGCGAGTTCGAGTGCCTTGAGCATGCTGAAGGTAGGTCAATTGGGGGCCCGCCCCGCATTATAGCAGGCGGACTACTTGACCGCCATCTTGTCGTCGGCGAGAACCGCGGCGGCCGGGTTTCCCTTGTCTTGTGGAGATTTGTCGCTCGCCTCGCTTGCCGTGCGCCGCTCGTAGTTGCCGTCCCCCTTCGGGCATGGTTTCGACCTCGAAGCGGCTGGGCAAGGCCCCGGCGGACTTGGCCTCTTGGATCGCCTGAACGACGTCGGGATACGTCCCGCCAAGTTCGACGATCGCCCGAATCACGTCGTCCACCCTGCTGGACACGACGCGCTTCTGGTCGGCGTCGTGCGACGCTGAACTTGCTCACGGAGATTTCGCCGGCCGTACGTGCTGGTGATCATGATCTGGTTGCCGGCGTTGATCGACAAGGGCGTGGAGAACGTCTGCTGGCGGCCGAAGAGCACCACCTCGGCGCGATTGCTCCGCGTGACGTGGATCATCGGCGCGCCGCGGTGTCCAGCACGTGGTAGCTGAACTGGCCGCCGAGTTGTTCGCCCTTGATGACGGGGTCGTTGGGGTTGGCGATCCAGAGGGCGCGGAAGGCGCCGTAGCGGGTTTCCGCACTGGCCGCCGCCAGCAAGTTGTGAAGTTGCTCGGCGGCGGCCGGATCGTCCAGGACCGCCAGGGCGGTCAAGGCCGACACGCGGAACGCCGGTTCGTCGCGGGCGGCCCGGCCCAGCGGCTCCGCCGCCTCGCGGCGCCCCAGGTACGCCAGCGCCTCGGCCGAATAGAATTGCACCTCGCGGTCGCTCGACTGCATCCCCTTCATCAACGTCTCGATGCCCGGCCGGCCGATGGCTTCCAATTGCACGGCGGCCCGCGACGCGTCCTTCGCGGAAAACAGTTTCCTCTCCAGTTCGATGATCCGCTGCATCTGCTGCGCCGGCGTCTCCTGGATGGCGATCGCCCGAACCACTTGCATGTAGCGCTCCAGGTTGTCCTTGTAATGGGGGTGAACGGCCAGTTCGACCCACTGGTCCGTGTGCGCCTTGGCGACGCCGACTTGAATCCCCTTTTGGTAATTGAAAAACCGCTTGCTCACGGCGGCGGCCACCCGGGACGTGACGACGACGTCGCGGTGCTCGTTCGTCATGAGGAGCCCCAATTCGCGGGTCACGAAGGAAATGCCGCCGCCCAAAATGCGGCCGTGACACAGCACGGCGCGACTCTGCTCGTTGTTGAAATCGGCGGTCGGATCGACGAGGACCGGGCCCTGGGCCGTGCCGCGATCGCGGCCGTTGTGAACCATGCCGTCGCCGAGGACGGGCATCTCGCGCAGCCGCGTCTCCAGGAGGTAGCCGCCGCGGAGGCTGGTCGTTTCGCTGCGGTTCGGCGCGCGGACTTCGATGTCAAAATGATCGCCCTTCTGAATGCCCGGACGAAGCACTGCCCGGACCAGGACCATCGAGGCGTCGTGAGAGGCCAGCAGCGTGTTCGGGTTGTCGACGCCTCGCCGCTGCATATCTTCGATGAGCACCGCCCGCTGCGGCGACGGTTCCGGATCGCTGCCCGTGCCGTGCAATCCGGTGACCCAGCCGATCCCTTGATCTCGACGGGGAACATCCCGAAGGGGACGCAGACGTCGCCCACCAGCCGGTCGCGCGTGTCGCGACTTCTTCTGCGCTTCCTTGGCCTTCTCCTCGTCGGGATTTGTGGTCAGCGAGGTCCATGCGGAACACCCGCCAAGCAACAACGCCGCGAGAATGAAACAGACCGAGACCTGACGGCGATTCATGCGTCCGTGCACTCCTTCGGCGACGACCTGTCTGATCGAGCCGACAAGAAAAGCTTGATCGGCCTCATGCCGATCGCAGGAGAATAGCATGTCGTGAGGCGAAGAATAGTGCTTTTCGCCCGAAGGGTCAAGGCGAACCTGGACACCACAAAGAGCCGGATTGAACCACCCGCAAAGGCTAGAACTCGCGAAACGGCCTATTGCGGTCCCCATCTCCCCTCGGGAGAGGGTATGGTGAGGGGAACCCGCCCTGGTCATTGCTCAACACATTCCGCGTTTTCCCTGTTGTCCTCATTTGCCGTCGTTTCCCCATCCGAGGGGTGTTTTGGGCTCCGTCGCCTGCGAGCCTTGTTTTTCTGCCGGACATTGCGCAAACTATCCTCAGGACGCATTTTTTATCCCGATTGTGGAGGTGAATCATGAAACCGTTTGCATTTGGACTCGTTCTCACCGCTGTTTTGGGCTTGGCGGCCGTCGTCCGCGCGGAACCGCTCGACTTGAAGCAGGTCCCCGCCGACGCCAAATGGCTTATCCACGTTAACGTGGACGCGATGCGGGCATCCATCCTGGTGCAGACGCCTGGCCCAAGTGCTTGGAGATGCACAAGGGCGCCGAACAGAAGTTCAAGGAGATCCGCGACAAGTTCGGCATCGACGTCTCCAAGGACGTCTGCAAGGACTTGCACGGCCTGACCGCCTACGGGAAGGAATTGGGCAAGCACACCGGCGTGTTGATTGTTCACGCCAATTTCGATCTGAAGCTGGCCGAGGCGACGGCCGCAAAGGCGAAAGATCATAAGGTCGAGAAGTTCGGATCCTACGATCTCCACAGTTGGACGGAGACACGCCACGGGCACGCGCGGACAATCTGGGCCGCGGCGTACAAGAACGCAGCCCCTGGGGCGGGTCTTTACTCCGAATTCAACGCACTCGTGTTTGCCTCCAGCGTCGAGGAACTGAAAACGGCCCTGGCGGTTCTCGACGGCAAGGCGCCCGCCGTCGGCAATGGGCCGCTCTCCGGCAAGGTCCGCCCGGGGACGATGGTCTTGGCCAGGGCGACCGGCTTGGCGGAGGCCGATTTGCCCTGCAAGTCGCCGATCGCGAAACAGATTCGCTCGTTGCGTTTTAGCATGGGGGAGGACAACGGCCAGTTGTTCTTCACGCCGCGGCAAGGACGAAGAGCGACGAGTTTGCCGGCGACCTGAAGTCGATCGTCGAGGGCGGAAAGGCATTGGCCGCGGCGCACGCCGGCGAAAATCCGGACGCAAGGAAGCTGATCGAAGCCCTGCACGTGAGAGTGCAAGGCGACAAGGTGAATCTGCGTTGGAAGGCGTCGGCCAGCGATGTTTGGGAAATGATCCAGAAGCACGGCAAGTGGATCATGGAGCAGCACGGCAAACATTTTCCCGCGCAAGAGGCGAAGCCGCAGGAAAAGTAGCGGCTCGGCGATATGAGGATGAAAGTTTGAGTTGGGCGCCATGCCCACGCTTGCGTGGGCATGGCGCCCGAGCCCGGTGAAAACGCGAATGCTTCCATCCGGCTATCATTATTTGCCGCTGGCGCCCCTGTTCTTTTGGGGTCTCGCCCTCCTTTTCGCCATCGCCGTGGCCCTGGTCGAATTGGGCATCCTCAGCCATGCCTACGAGAAGATGGGCATCCACCGCCGCTATGTTTTTGCGGTGCTGTTCTTGTCGCTCTTGGGCAGCTATGTCAACCTCCCCGTGGCGAAAATTCGCGGCCAGCGCGGCGTCGCCGTTCAGACCGTCCCCTTTCCTTGGGGCTACTATCGCATGCCGGTGGTTCGCGAATCGCCGGACACGGTGCTCGCCGTGAACATTGGCGGGGCGGTCATTCCCACGATCCTTTGCCTCTACCTGCTGACGAAGAACACGTTTTACGGCCGGGCGGCGCTGGGCGTGGCCGTCGTGACCGTGGTCGTCTACAACCTGGCGAGACTCGTCCCCGGATTGGGCGTTGCCGTGCCGACGTTCGTTCCGCCGGTGATCGCCGCCGCGGTCGCCTTGGCGCTTACGCGTCAAGCGGCCGCTCCGCTGGCCTACATTTCCGGCACGCTGGGCACGTTGATCGGGGCCGATTTGTTGAATCTGGGCCATTTGTCCGGGCTGGGCGCACCGATGGTCTCGATCGGCGGCGCCGGCACCTTCGACGGCGTCTTTCTCACTGGAGTCATCGCCGCCCTGTTGGCCTGACGCGAGGCGCACCGCCGGCGCTCAAAAATGATGCAAACCGTCCTGTCCCGCGATCGCTCGGCCCATTTCAAACCGTAGAGAGTAAAAATTCCATGCGACGGCGATTCAAAGACCTGACCGCGTCGGAAGTGCTCGCCCTGGCTGTTTCCCTGGAAGAAGAGGACGGACGCATCTTGCAGGAATTCGCCCGGCTGCTGCGGCCGAACTATCCGCGGGCGGCCGAGGAACTCCAAGCGATGCGGCAAGAGGAAGACGGCCATCGGCATCTGCTCGTCGAGGCCTTCCGCCGCCGCTACGGCGAGGAAATCCCCCTGATCCGCCGGCAGGACGTCCAGGGCTTCGTCCGCCGCGACCCGCTCGTCTCCGCCCAACCGTGGAACGTCCAACGCGTGCGGCGGCACGTGGCGCTGATGGAATTGGAGACGCAGCGGTTCTACAGCCGCGCCGCCGAGGCGACCAGCGACGCCGAGTTGCGCCAACTGCTCGGCGATCTTGCCGAGGCCGAACGGCGACACGAAATGGCCTCCGCCGCGCTCGAACCCGATCGGCAACCGGAAAGCGAAAAGGAGGAGGAAGCCCGCGTTGCCAGGCAACTGTTCGTCCTCCAAGTGATCCAGCCGGGGTTGGCGGGCCTGATGGACGGCTCGGTTTCGACCTTGGCCCCGCTGTTTGCCGCCGCCTTCGCCACGCACGGGACATGGCAGACCTTTCTGGTCGGCCTGGCGGCGTCGGTGGGGGCGGGCATCAGCATGGGTTTCGCCGAGGCCCTCTCCGACGACGGCAGCATGACCGGTCGCGGCCGTCCGGTCCTCCGCGGCGTGGTCTGCGCGATCATGACCTTTTGCGGCGGCATCTTCCACGCCCTGCCGTTTTTGATTCCGCGATTCTGGCTGGCCACCGGCATCGCCACCGCGGTCGTCGCCGTCGAACTTCTTGCGATCGCCTGGATTCGCAAACGCTACATGGAGAGTCCCTTCGTGACTTCCGTTTTCCAGGTGGTCGTCGGCGGGGTGTTGGTGTTCTTGGCCGGCATCTTGATCGGAAGTTCGTAGCGTGCAGTGTGTAGGGTGGGCCGAGCGCAGCGAGTCCCACCAAGATCGACCTAAAGTTCATGGTGGGACTCGCGGCGCTCGGCCCACCCTGCTTTCGTTCAACGGCCCAGCGACCTCGTCGCCGTCGGCAGCTCATAATCTTCCGGTCCGTTGCGCGGCACGCGCGAAATGGCGACGAACTGCGGCGGCGGCGGAAAAGCCTTCAGCAGATCGCCGACGCGGACGGGAACGACCGCCGCGCCCTCTTCTTCGAGGTCGAAGGCCGCTTCGCTCCCGCCGGGGCGCAACAATAAGAGGTTCGGCAACACCAACGCGCTCATCAGGCAGCAACTCATGCCGATGGTCAACACCCGGCCGAGGCTCAAGAGCCCCTGGTGGCTGGCGATCATCAGCGCCGCGAAGCCGACCATGGTGGTCAGCGAGTTGATGATCACGGCGGTGGTGGTCGCGGCGCTCATGCGATGATAGCGGCGGGGGCGGCGGCGGAAGTCGTTGACGATGTGGATGCCGTTCTCCGCCCCCAGGCCGAGGATCAGCGGCAAGACGATCATGTTCGCCGAGTTCAGCGGGATGCCGAGCCAGCCCATCAGCCCGAACAACTGGAGCACGCCCAGTCCCAGCGGCAGCATGGCCAAGAGGGGATAGTGGAGGTTGCCGAATTCGACGAAGAGCATGGCGACGATGACGACCAAGGCGTAGAGGGCCGCCCACTGGTAGCTTCGCTTCATGTCGCGCGAGGCTTCGTAGACCTGGATGGGATTGCCGGTGACGTCCTTGTCGACGCGGCGGATGTCGCCGACGAAGCGTTCCCGCGAGGCGAGGTCCCAGATGTCGTCCTTCGCGTAGATCCGCATGAGGAACTTGCCCGAGCGGCCGACGAAACGGTGGACGAGGCTTTCGGGCAAGTCGGCCAAGGTGGGCGAATTGGGATCGGCGGCGGCGCGCAGCAGGCGGAGCCGCTGGAGCAGATCGGCGGCGGCGCGCTGTTGGAACTGAGACAACCGCTGGGCGAGTTCCTGCGGCGACAATTGGCGGACGATCGCGGCCATCGCCGCCGCCGCCGCGCCCTGACCGCCCGCCGACGCCGCCTGGCCCAAACCGGCCAGGAGTTGGCCCGCCTGCGCCGGCGCAAGCGGCGGCAGGTTCGGCGTCTGCGGGGGAAGGCCCGCCAAACGTCGATAAATCTGCTGGATGATCGGCTGGTTCTGCTCTTCATGGCCGGGGAACAGCGACGCCAATTCTTCGACCCGCTCGACGGAGGGAAGTTTTGTGAACTCCGCCTTTCGCCGCAACACGTCGGCCGGACCGTCGGCCACGGACAAGGCGAACCAGGAGCTTTGGTTTGTTTCCGTCAACAGCTTCCGCTCCAACTGCACGCTTTCCAGCCCCGTCGCTTGCAGGTTCAACAGGTTGTCGTCGTACCAGAGATGCTTCACTCCCGTCGCCAGGGCGGCCGTCGCCGCGACGATCAGCAGGAGCGTCAACCGCGGCTTCAAATAGAGCAACCGCAGTCCGGGGTAAATGTCCAACGGGGTGGGCGTTTTTCGGGCGAAATGACGGGCGTCGAACATCGCGATCAACGCCGGCAACACGGTCATCGCCGCCAGCCAGCAGAGCAAGATGCCGCCGCCGGCGATCACGCCCAGTTGCGCCACGCCACGGAAATCGGTGAATGCCGCCGTGAAGAACGCCGCCGCCGCCGTGAACGCCCCCATCGTAATGCTCGGCCCCACGCTCGCCGCCGTCTTCACCACGGCCTCGGCGGTCGAGTCCGAAGTGGCGCACAACTGGAGATATCGGGCGACGAAATAAATGCCGTAGTTGATCCCCAAGCCCATCAAAATCGAGCCGAAGGCGATGCTCAGAATGTTCAAGTAGCCGACCATGACAGTCGTGTAGCCGATCGTCCACATGGTCCCGAGGACGACGGCGGCGGTGGCCAGGATGGAATGGCGGAAATTGCCGAATCCGGCCACGAGGACGAGAAAAATTCCCCCCAGCGAGAGAAACGTGACCGTCATCATCGCCGACTCGCTCAGCCGCATCTCGTCGTTTTCCATTACCGGCAGGCCGGTCAGGCCAATCGTCACCGCCGGATGCCGCTCCTTGGCCGCGGCCACGAGCGTCCGCAGGGCGTCGACCGGGCCGCTGTTTTGGGCGAAGTTTTCCGTTTCCCTCGCGCCGCGGACGAAGCGAAGCTGGACGATGCCGATCTTGCCGCCGTTGAGCAGATTGTAGCGGCAGGCGTTGGCGCAAAGATCGTCCATGCCCGCCGGCGCCGACGCCATGCTCGGCCACGGCGATTGGTACGCGCCCGGCTGAACCAGGGCCGTTTTCAGGCTCGCCCACCATCGGGCCTGCGCCTGGCGGGCCATCTCAACCGCGGCGGGCGGCGCGCCGGCCATGTTCGACATCGCCGCCAGCCGGCCGGCCATGCCGGCCAACGTCAACTGCGACCAATCGCCGCGGAGGACCGGATCCAATTGGACGAGAAAACTGTTGATTTGCGCCACGTCCCCCGGATCGAGATAATGAAGTCCCTTGGCGCGGAGCTTCGACAGATCGACCTTGTGCATGACGTCGTGAAAGTGGGCCGGATCGGCGGCGACGGCGGCGGCCACGTCGTCCATCGCGGACACGACCGCCTCGCGATCCGGTCCCTCGATCGCCACGAAAACATCTTCTTCGTCGCCGAATTCCTTCGTGTATTGCAGCCAGTGGCGGTTGTATTCCGCCGAGGGGTTCAGAACGTCGTCGCGATTCGTGTGGAATTTGAGCTGATCGTGGGCGATGCCCATCGCCCAGGCGGCCGCCAGCAGCCCGGCCACGATCGTGAGGAAGGGGAAGCGAATGGCAAGCCGGGCGACGGCGGCCAGTGGTCGCGACAGGAGCGAGGGTTCTGTCTGCGGCATCCCTTCCGCTGACATAAGTTGCCATCCTGTAAGGGGATAGGTGCGATCCGCAGCGTCGTCATCCTGGACAGACGCCTGGCCCTCAGGGCACGGAGGCCCCATGGAACCATAGAAACGGGCGATTCTATTCGTTTGCGTCGAATCGGACAAGAGCAAGACGCGGCCATGGAAAGCGCCGTTTTCCATGGCGCCGTTGCGCACGGCGGGCCGTCGGTCATTGCCGATCGAGCCCGGCAAGGATTTCCTGACGCCAGCGCTCCAGGGGGAATTCGGCGTAGTACGCCAGCCGATGCCGCTCCACCTTGATCCGCGCGATCAGCGCGGCGTCGTCGCTGCTTTCCAACTGCCGATCGAACCGCGAAATCCGCGCCGGACGCGCACGCGCCCTTCCTCATACTGCCGTTTGGCTTCCGCGCCGCGATCGGCGACGGCGGCGTCGAGATTGGCCAAGCGATCGGCTGCGGGGCGGTTTCCCTCCTGTTCGGCCGCGGCGGCGAACTCGCGCAACTGTCCGATCCACGTGAAGAGTTGTTGAATTTGCGGAGGGTAGGACGCGCCCGGCTTTTCCGGCTTGGGAATCTTCGCGACCAGTTCCACCAGGTCGTTCACTCCGGCTTCATCGCTGCGCTTTTGGAATCGCAGCCAGGCCATTCCCTGCAAAGGAAGCAGCAAGGACGGGTTGTCGGCCTTCAACTCTTCCAAGTGCTTCAGCGCCGCTTCGCGGTCGTTGACTTTGATCAGCAAGAGGCCGTAGAGCAGCCGCGGTTCGAGTTCCTTGCCGGCCGCCTGGGAGGCGGTCGCGAACTCGTCCTTGGCCGCATTCAAATTGACTTTCGCGTGCTGAAGAAAATCGGCCAACTTGCGAATCGATTTCTTCGCGTCGTCGCCGAGTCGCAGCGGCCGGTCGTCGGGGAGGATGAGTTCGGGCGTTTGCGCGAGATTCGCGTCGCTTCCCGCCGCCATTGCGCCCTGGAGCCACTCGAACAGTTCCGTGGTTTCGACGCGGCCGTCGTGATTCGCGTCGGCGCGGCCGGAGTAACCGTCGGCGACGCAGGCGGCAAACAGGCCATGCGCCTTGTCCGCCGCGGCGCGGCCGCGTTGACCGGCCTTGCAACTTGCCACCGCGGCGAGCGTCCGCAACGGCGAGCGCCCCGGCGGCCCCTTGAGCGTGTGGAGCATTTCGATCGACGACGGCTCGCGGCGCAAGTCGCCGCCCTCCCCTTCCTGGCAGCAATCCAAGAGCAAGAGTTTTTCCTTCGCCGGGCACTGCTCCAATTGATCGACCAGCCATTGCAACCCCAGCCCGGTCACGTCGGGACGCTTCGCGTCGAAGTTCTTCGCCGCCACATAGACCGCCCCCTTGTCGTCGAGATAGGCGTGCCCGACGACGTAGACGATCAATTTCGCCTCGGCGCCGATCTTCGCCAGCCGGTCGGGGATGGCCTGTTCGAGGCGGACAAGGCTCTCGTCGGTCAACACCAAAGCCTGTTCCGTCGGCACGCGGTATCGCTTCACCAAGACGTCGCCGACGAGTTTCGCGTCCGCGACGGCGTGCTCCAGTCGGGTCAGCAAGCGGTCGTCGAAGTCCTGATCGCCGAGGATGATTGCCCAGCGGGCGTTGTCGGGCCGCCGTTGTGCGGTCACGGAAAGGGCCTGGGGATTCTTCGCGTCCGGCGGCTGGTCGTTGGTCAGCTCCGCCGCGTCGCCCACTTGAAGGTCGCTCAACTGGACCTCCTCGCCGCCGAGCGTGATCTTGCAAGTCGGCCCGATCGTGTAGGTTGTCGGCGCGGCGTCTCCCTCGCGCTGCACCTCGATCGTCTTCTCCGTAATCCGTTGAATCACGCCGCTCTGCCCCAGCAGCCGGTAGGCGTCGATCTTCGTCGCCGCCACGTCGTGCGCCACGGACACCTTGTCGCCCGGCTTCAAATCCGTCAGTTTCAGAAGCCGCTCCTGGACCTTCGCCTGAGAGTTAAGAACAATCTCGCACTGCGCGGCCAAGGGCAGCGTCATCCGGCGATCGTCCTTCGGGCCAAAGGATATTGTCAACTTGTTGTGCTGCGGGTCGATCTCGCGGACGACCCCGTTGACGCTCACCAGCCGCTCCGCGCTAAGCTCGACGGCGCGGCGGCCCTTCTCGTCCGCCTCATGATGGACTTCGATCCGGTCTTTCTCCTTCAGGTCGGCCAGTCGAACGGGCTTGCCGTCCAGTTCCGGCGAGCCGTTCAGTGCGATCGGCAACTCGGCGGGCACGCGGATGAGGAGTTGCTTCTTGCGGTTTTCCCCCTCGTCGACGACCATGACCAGGGTCCCCTCGTCGGCCTTGAGCGACTCGACGTGGCCGCGGTCCATCTTCGGCCGAAAGGCGTGCACTTCCTGGAAGCGATGCTTCACTTTGCCGTCGGCGATTTCGAGTTTCTCGTCGATCTCGACCGTGTCGTGCGGCTGAAGATCGCGGAGAAAAGCGGGAGCGTCGTTGATCAAGACATGGTCCTCGCGGCCGATGGAAATCTCCCGGGAGACGATCTTTCCGCCTTCCTTCACATCGACGTCGAGCTTCGGCCGCGCCAGTTCGTCCAGCACATGGACCACCGTGCCGCGGATGGGATCGCGCGGCTTGAGCGCAGGCTTCGGCGGCTCAGGCCGCAGCAGCATGGCCACGCAAACCGCGGCGGAGGCGATCGCGAGCGCTCCGGCCAACCAGCGAAGCCGCCGCTTCCGCGCCGCCGCCGCGATCCGGGCCGCTTCCGCCGCCTGGTCGAGTTGCTCCGGCAGGGCATTGGCCAGCCGCGGGTCGGGGCGAAGATCGGCCAGCGCCTCGGCCGCGGAGGAATACCGCCCCGCCGCTTCCTTGACGACCATTCGCTGAATGACGCGGGCGAGGTCGGCGGGCACCCCTTGGAGCACCTTGGAGATTTCCGGCAAGTCGCCGGTCCGCGGCCGCGTGCCACATCATCCAGGCGATCTGCTTGTCGCGGCCGAAGGCCCCCAGCCCGGGAAACAGCGACTCGAATTGCGCCCCGCACATCAACTCATAGGCGGAGAAGCCGAGAGAATAGAGGTCGCTGGCCGCGCCCAATCTCGCCGAACTGCGGATGGACCAGTTCGGGCGCCATGTACTTCGTCGTCCCTTTCAGCAAGCTGCCGCCTTCGTTGCTGGCTCGCCGGGCGAGGCCGAAATCGCCGATCTTCACTCGATTCCGCCCATCCACCAGCATGTTGCTCGGCTTGATGTCGCCGTGGATCACGCCGTTGACGTGCAGGAAGTGCAGCGCGGACAGGCAGTCGATCAAGACCACGCGGAGGAAATCCAAGTCGATCGGTTCGCCCGTCGCCCCTTGATTCAGGCTTCCCCGCATCAACTCCAAGATCAGCCAACCGCGGCTCCGCACAACGTCGTAGATGGTGACGACGTTGGGATGTTGCAGCGAGGCGAGCAACTGCGCCTCCTGCCAATAGCGGGCCAACTGCCGCGGGTCGGCGAGGAATTGTTGATGGATTTGTTTGACGGCCACCTCGCGCCCCAATTCGCGGTCGCGGGCGCGATAGACCGTGGCGAAGTCGCCCGAGGCTATCGCGTCCACAATCTCGTAGCGGGGCGTCGGGTCCATGCAATTTTCCCTCTTCTCACTCGCCGCTGAGGATCGCGCCGATGTGCTTTTCCAAATCTTCATCGTCCGTGCGGCTGCCGGTCAATCCCCGCCGGCCTTCGCCGCGGTCCCGCGGAGCAGGTCGAGCACCTTGCGGTAACGCGCCTTCTCCATCTTCAGGTCGCCGTTGGAATGCGCCCGCTTCGCCTCGCGAAGATAGATTTGGTACGGCTGCAATTCGCCGCGGTCGATGTTGCCGCCGCCGAAATAATGCTCCTCGATGTACTGTCGCGAAATGGCCTTTTGCTCGCTGTCGGCGGAGTCGGACGGCCCGAACGACGCCATCGCCAAGACAACGGAGATCGCGACGCTCAGCGCGGGCACGCCGAACAGCACCGCCGGATGCAGCGACTTGGCCGGGGCGTCCGCCTCCCCGGCGCCGATCCCCTCCTGCAATTGCAGGTCGGGCAGTTGGCCGTCCGCCGACGGCTTGAGCACCGACTGGGCGGCGTCGGCCGAAATGAGCCGGGCCACACGCGGCGGCGGCCTCACCAGCCGCGGCGGCGGCGGGCGCCGCGGGCGGGGTCGCCGACGGCGGCGGCGCAACGGCCGCCTCTGAAAATGTCGCCGGCGGCGGGGTATGAACGACCGGCGGCGCCGCCGGCGGAACCAATGTCCAGCCGGTCGCCGCCGCAGACGGAAGCGGCGACGGCGGCCCCGACGCCGCGCCGGCCGCCGGCGCGGATTTCGCGTCCGACCAGGAAACATCCGCCGGCGCGTCCTTCGGCACCCAGAACCGGCCGCCGCAGCGCGGGCAGTTCACGTAACTTCCCGCCTTCTTGCTGGGAACCAGCAGATTGTTTCTGCAGCGCGGACAGTCGAACTTGATCGCCATCTACATCGTCAGCCCGAACTTGAGGTAATTCAACATGAAGGGACCAAGGATAATCAGCACCGTTGACGCCATCACGAGGATGCCCGGCAGGAGCATGTTGACGCCTGCCTCGCCGGCCGCCAATTCCGCCCGCTGGGTCCGCTTGATTCGCAGCACGTCGGCCTGGGTGCGAAAAATCTGCGCCAGCGGCGTTCCCAGCGATTCGCCCTGGAGGATCGAGCCGATGATCGACGTGATTTCGTCGTCGGCCAGGCGATCGCGCATCGCCTCGAACGCCTCGGCGCGGGTCTTGCCGAGGCTCATGTCCGCAAGCACGCGGCCGAATTCCTCGGCGATCGGATGGCCGCGGAACTCCTCGACCGCCTGCCGCAGGGCGTTGATGAACGAGGCGCCCGCCTCCATCAACAGCGTCAGCAGGTCGAGCAAGAAGGGGATGCGTCGCTTGATGAGCTTCAATCGGGCGGCGCGCGACTCGCCAACCGCCGGCGGAGTTGCCAGGCGGTCAGGGGCACGGCGGCGACCGCCAGCGCAAGGCCGAAGTCGCCCATCGCCGCGGACAAGGCGTAGACGTACACGGGCAGGGCCAGGAGGGCGACGAGTTCCGCCCGGCCCAGGTATTCTTCCGGCAGCCAGAATCGCGTCAGCCCCGCCGCTTGAATTTGGCGGCCGATCTCCGGCAAGCTCCCCGGGAACAGGAGGCGGTTGAAGCGGCCCAGCAGGGTGAGAATCGGCTGGAAGAAGCGGTAGAGCGGCTCCGCGCGCCGCAGTTCGTTGATGCGGCTGACGTCGTAGCGCCATTCGGCGCCTTGGGCGATGTCCTCGCTTTGCAGCACCCAAACCACCCACCAGCCAAGGGCGGCCGCCGCCAAACCGGCCGCCGCGCACGCCAAGAGCATCGTCGCCGCCGGGGCGGCGGGCAAGTCGGCGGCAAGGAAGAAATCGAAGTGGGTCATCGGTTTACAGGTCCGGACTGAGGATCGCTCTCGCCCAAAAATACGCCGCCGCGTTCAAGACGACGGCCGTCGCCAGGACCACGTGCCCGAGGGCCTCCGTAAAGAGCAGCGACGTGTTGACCCGATCGACGAAGTAATAGGCGACCAAAATGAAGGCTGGGGCAATGGCCATGTAGACCGCGGACTTGCGCGCTTGGGCGGTCTCGGAAAGGACCTTTCGCTCCAATCGCTGCAATTCGAGGACCGATTGGGCGATCCGCTCGACGGTTTCATTCAGCCGTCCGCCGCTCTCGTGGCTGGCCATCAGGGCCGCGGCGAACAGCGCGAAGTTTTCGCTTTGCAGCCGCTGTTTCGCTTCGACCAGGGTCCGCTCCAGCGGCTTGCCCAACTTGTATTCGGCGACAATCTGGTGGAACTCGGCGTTGATCGGCCGGGGGCACTCGGCGGCGAGGATTTCCAGCGACTGGGCCAGCGAGAGCCCGGCGCGGACGCCGTTGGCCAGCATCACCATGGCGTCGGCCAGTTGGTCGTCAATTTGCCGGCGATGCCGCTGGGCCATTCGCCGCAACAGCCACCAAGGCGCCGCGGTGAGGAACACCGCGGTCATCGCCCCCAAGAGCGGACTGTCCAGGGCGATCCAGACGCCGACCAGCGCACAGCCGACGGCAATCAGCCAGAGGACGAGGTATTTGTGGACGTTTCGCGTCGGCGCCCGCATCCGGCGGAGCTTCTCCGTCAGGTCGCCCTCGACGGCGGCCATGGCGGCGGCGAACCAGTCGCGGCCGGTGTAGGCCAAAGTGGCCGTCGCCGCCCCGACCGTCAGGCTCCCCAACCACATCTGCCACGGCTCGTTCATGGCTCAATCGCCTCCGGCTTGGCGCCGTCGCGGCCGTAGAGAAATTGCAAGTCCAACAAGTCCTTCTCCACCAGCGAATCGACAAAGGAGGGCAAATAGCCGGTCGGCCGCAGCAGGCCGCCGCGGAGGTTGAAAATGTCGATCACGACCATCTGCTTTTCCTCCGGATCGTAGCGGACGACCTCGGAGATCTGCGTCACCACCCGCGCCCCGCCCGGCAGCCGGCTGATGTGAACGATCAGGTCCAAGGCCGACGCCACCTGGCGGTCGATCGAGGCGACCGGCAGATCGGCGGCCATGAGGACAAGCACTTCCAACCGCTCGACGACCTCGCGGGCGCTGTTCGCGTGGACGGTGGTCATCGAGCCGTCGTGGCCGGTGTTCATCGCCTGGATCATGTCGAGGGCCTCCGGCCCGCGGCATTCGCCGACGATGACGCGGTCCGGCCGCATGCGCAGGGCGTTTTTGACCAGGTCACGGATGGTGTATTCGCCGGCGCCCTCGACGTTGGCCGGCTTCGTCTCCATGGTGACGACGTGCTCCTGGTGCAAGCGCAGCTCCGTCGTGTCCTCGATCGTGATGATTCGCTCTTTGAAGGGGATGAAGCTGCTCAGGACGTTGAGCATCGTCGTCTTGCCCGTGCCCGTGCCGCCGCTGACGAGGATGTTGTGGCGATCGATCACGCACGCCCGCAGGAACATCGCCGCCGCCGTGGTGACGCTGCCCATCTCGACCAGGTCTTCCATCGTCAGCCGTTGGGCGGGAAACTTCCGCACCGTGAGCGTCGGGCCTTTGACCGCCAGCGGCGGGATCACCGCGTTGACGCGCGAGCCGTCGGGCAGCCGGGCGTCCACCAGCGGCTGGCTCTTGTCGATTCGCCGGCCCACCTGGGCGACGATCCGCTCGATAATCGCCTCCGTCACCTGGTCCGAAATAAATCGGCGGCCGGACCGCTCGATCAATCCGGACCGCTCGACGTAGATCTGGTCGCTGGCGACGACCATGATTTCCGTCACCGTCGGGCGCGGAGCAGGTCCTGGAGCGGGCCGAAGCCGAAAATCGTGTCCTTCAGGTCTTTCTTCAACGTCCGCAAGATGAGGTACTTGCGCAGCTCGTGGTGCAGATGCGGACGGACGAGATGGAAGATGTCGTTGAAGGCGTTCTCCACCCGCGTCACCCGCTGGCTCGTGTCGCGGCACTCGCCTAGATTCAGCCGCTGGCGGACGAACTGCAACAGGTCGTGCAGGCTCGCTCTCCCGCTCCGGCACGAGCGTGGCGGGAACGTCGAACTCGTTGGAGGTCAGCGCCGCGAGGTCGAAATACTGGTCCGCGCCCGTCTCCATGATGAGTTGATTGACCAGGTGGTCGCGGAGGGTCAGGCCGGTGATTTCCTCCAGCAGGGCCTCGTTCTCCGGGCTGAAGAGCTTCATCTCGCGGCAAACGTCCTCGATGTTGTTTTCCAGCAGGACGATGCTCTCCGGATCGCTGCCGCGGTCGCCTTCGAACTCGTACAGGTCCAGCCGCTCCAAGAGTTTGCGATGGATGCGCAGCTCCAAGTCGGCCATGTTCGAGCGCAAGTGGCTTTCGAGTTCGTCGCGGGAGATCGAGACCGCCTTTTCCGCCTCGAAGGTGAGGCTGTAGGGCCAAATGCGGACCTTCGTGCCGGGGGCGAACATCGCCGACTGTCCGCCCAAGACCTCCTCGTCGCCGACGACGCAACTGTTCAGCCCGATGTTTTCCAGTTGCAGTTTTCCATTCGCCGCGCGGACCACAGCGTGGCGTCGCGAAACCAGCGGGCTTTGCAGACAGACGGTGTTGGCCTTGTCGCGGCCGATGGTGATGACCGGCTCGACGGCCTCAATCACCGAGCGGCGGCTTTCATTGACCTTGTTGTACCAAATCTTCATCGCACCCGCCTATCTGCCGGCGCCTTTGCGTTCGTACTGCACGACCCCGACGCCGCGGCCGCCGCTCGCCCAAACCAGGTCCCAGAGGGTCTGGGCGTCGTCCTGCAACTGGCCGTTGGACTTCAGGCCGACGCTGATCATCATGACGTTTTCCTGGACTTGCGGGAGCTTCGCCCCGCGCAAGACTTCCGCCCGGCTCAGCCGGTTCCCCAACGAAAGGACGTTGAAGGGGCCAATCATCCGCGTGAGGCCGGAAGACGCCGCGGCGGCCGCGTCGGGAATGGGATTGAGTTGCCCGTTCTCCTGGCCGTTGGCGTTTTCCGCCGCCCGCGTCGGCGTCTTCGCCGCGGCCACGGGGACCAGGAACGACACCCTGTCGCCCGGCACGATCAGCGAGGGCACGCACGTCCTCGTGTCGATGGGGATGCCGATCGCCTTTTCACCCTCGCCCAGCTCGAGTTGATCTTGCAGCGGCGTGCGAATGTCGTCCTGCAACAACAGCGCGCCGCCGGACAGAGTGCGGCAAACGGGCTGGTTGTCCACGGTGGCGCGGTCGGAGTAAAGGACGGCGTGCTCCGGGAGCGCGCCGACGTGCTGCTCCGGGATGCCCACTTTTTCCAAATCGTCGGCCGAAAGCCGCTCGCCGCGGACGACGGTCTTGTCCGGCTTCAGGGCGATGAAGTAGACCATCTTCAGCTTCTGCGACTCGTTGTGGAGGTAGAAGTAATTGAGGATGGCGGCACACACGCCCAAGCCGACGGCCACGATCAAGCCCTGAATGCCTTTCATGTCATCATTTCTCCGCGCCTTGCCACGTCGTCAACAACCCGGTGCACTTGCCCTGCCCGCCGGGACTCAAGCGAATGTCGGCCATCGCCGCCCGCCGCGCCGCGGGCGCGACGAAACGGGCCTGCCACGTCGATCCCGCCCGCCGCCAACCGTCCGTCTTCCAACCGCGCTGGGCGAAGCAGCGGTCGAAGAACTGTTTCCACGCAGCCAACGGCTCGGGGCCAGTGAAGGCGACGATGCCGCCCCCGTCGCCAAGCTGCATGGAAACGAGTTTCCGACTTCCTGGGGGTAGCTCGATGCGCGATGGAAAAAGTTCCGGTTTACTGCGGCCATCGCCCGCTATCGGCTGGAAAACGCACAGCGTCCAGACCTTGGCGGCGACCGGGACCGCTAATCCCCAGATTACCACGCGGCGTGGTGGTTCGGCAAGGTTAGACCCCGCTTTGTCGGGGGGGTTTTGCGAAAATTGTCGCACCCCCGCGACCATGGGAAAACCGCCTTCGATCGCATACAGCCGCCACTTCCCCGCCGCTTCCGCCGCCGGCTTGAGCTTTTCCAGGCCCGGAGGGAGGCCGCCGAGGGGATCGGTGGGCGGCACTGGCTTTGCCAGTGATTTCGCCGCCGGAGGTTCGTCAGCCGTTTCGATCAAACGCCGGCAATTTGCCAGCAGCGCCGCCGCCGCGGCCGGCCGATCCGCGGCGATTGACTGCCGCCACATGGACCAGGGCTGATCGCCGAACTGCAAGAAGTGCGGCGTCCATGGGTCGCCCAGGCCGTCGGTGGCCGCCAGCAGCGGACTCTCGGCGATCGGTTCCGCCTTGTCGGCCGCCCACCAACGCATCGCTTGCCGGCCGAAGCCGATCCCGGCGACGAGGATGATGGCAGTCACGACACAGTTGGTGGTCCAGTTCGCAATGCGGCGGGCTAGGGCGGCAAAATCCGCCGCACCGGGGCGACACTGGCGTCTCGCCAGTGCATCCAGAACGTAAATCGCCGTCTGCGTCACGCACGACATTAGTCCGTTCGTCGTATCGCCTGGTCGAGCAACTCGGAAAAGTTAGGCAAATCGCGGAGGTCCGCCACGACGCGGGGATGGGCGAATATCCGCACCCGCTTCACATAGTCGTCGAACTGCTCCGTGGCCAAAGTGCGAATCACCGGCGAGACCTCCCCCAAGGGCCGATATCGCCCTTCCTTGGGAAAATGGATCTCAACGTCGAATTGCACTTCCCGCGCCGGCGGCGGGGCGTCGAAAAGGATTTCGTGCGGCGCGACCACGCGGGCCAACGCCGTGCTGGCGGCCGCCGCCAATTGCTCCGCGCACGCGGCCAGCCAGGGATAGGGCCGCCGGGCAAGCCGTTGATAAAGTTCCCGCTGCTCGAAGAAACTGTATTGGGCCAGCCGCTTGTAAAGCCGGCGCGACGGGCCGAACAAACCGGAAAGAAGCTCGCCGGCCGGCCCGCCGCCGCCGACCCGCTGAAGCTCGTCGATGAATTCCTGCTCGGTCATGCGAAACAAGGCGTCGGCGTCCACGGCGCCGTGCAGCAGGTAAAACGCCCGCTGGAGCATCGCCGTCGCCGCGCGGACCCCGTGATGCCAATAGACCTCGCTGAACATGACATAGCGGGCGAAGACCATCAACTCCGCCGCCGTCTTCCCCTTTTCCGTCACCGCCAGCCCGTCGCCCGCCTTGTTCAGACACAGGCTGCCCAAGAGGCGTTGCTGGTCGAAGTGCCGGCCGTAGGGGACGCCGGCGTGCAGGCTGTCGCGGAAGAGATAGTCCATCTTGTCGATGTCGATCGGTCCGGACAACATGCTGGCGAGGATGCGCGGGGGCGTCGCGGGGCTTCTCGCTCAGCAGCGCCACCACGTCGCGGGGACTTACGCCCCAATCGTGCCGCAACACGTCGCCGACTTCGCCCTCCAAGAGGAGACTGTTGGCGAACAACTCGTGGCTCGGCACGCCCGGCAAGTCGAGGTCTTCGATCGGATGGCAGAACGGCCAATGACCCAAATCGTGCAGCAGCGCCGCGGCGATGAACGTCTCGGCCGCTTCCGGCCGGACCGCCGCCATGCGGTCCTGATGGGCCAATTGCTTCAGGTAGAGGAGCGAAAGCCGATAGACGCCCAGCGAGTGCTCGAAACGCGTGTGCAGCGCGGCGGGATAAACCAGGGAAACCAGGCCCAACTGGCTGATCCGCGCCAGGCGGCGGAAGTCGGCCGTGTCGATGATCTGCCGCACGCGGGGCGTCAGCGGGACATCGACCTCCGGCGGAATGCGGATGATCGCCCGCCGCGAATCGAGCGCGGCCACTTCGGGGATTTCGAGGATGCCGTGCATCGCTTACACGATCGAAGGCGGAACGATGTTCCAGACCCAGCCCATCCCCGCGACCCAGCGGAGGAAAATGGTAATCAACACGTAGAAGCAGTAGAGGAGGAAACTGCTGCTAAACTCCAGATCGAGGGCCGCGTACGCGGCGAGGCTGCCGACGACAAAGAACGGCGGGGCGACAAACGCCCAACTCCAAAGCTCCTCCATTTGGAAGTTGCCCGTCACATAACCGAACACTCCCCAGAGGACCATGTAGCCGAGGGAGCAGGCCGCGGCGCGGAGGCAGAGCGACTTGCCGCGATACGGCTCGAGTTCATCGTCGCGAAGGAAACTGTAGGCGGCCACGACCAACGCGGGCGAAATGATCGCCAGAGCGACGGTGACGCCGCAATAGCCCCTCCAACTGTCGAGGCTCAGCAGGCCGATCTTTCCGCCCAGCCGGGCGGCGACGATCATCGCCAGCGACGCCGCGGCGACGATTGCCGCCGCGACCGGCTGAAGTTTGATCTGTTTCCGGGCGATCGGCTTCAGGGCCAGTTTCCCGCCGGCCGTCCGCCCGCCGGAGGAGAAGTCGCCTGGGGCGTGGACCTTCACCTCCGCCGTCGCCGCCGGGACCTTGATGACGGTCTTGCACTTTGGACAAGGGCCAGACTTGCCGGCAAACTGGTCGCCAACGTGAAACGTCTTGCGGCAGCCCGGACAAATAACGGCAATCGGCATCCGACACTCGCACGAAGGGACCCATTTTCCCAGACCCACCTCCAGTTTCGCACATTCGGGCATCCTGTCAAGGATTGATGCCAATGGGTGCATGAATATAATGCTAGCGGAGGGCGCCAGCGAGCAGCGCCGCGTTGCACGTGCGGAAATTCAGGACAATCCCCGCTGGTGATTGTTCCTGCCGCAAGTGTAAGGTAGGATCAAGAGAATAGGCTTGCAGCCGCGTCGCGGCCGGCTTGTGGTCGTGTCGGTCCAAAGCGGGCTGCCCACTTATCGAGGCGGGGGGAATGTGATCGAATTTCTCTGCCCGAACGGGCATCGAATCCATTGTCCGGCGGACCAGTCGGGGCGAACGGCGAAATGCCCGCGCTGCGGCGTGAAATTCGTCGTTCCCAACACCGCGGAGGCCGCGCCGGCCGGCGGCGCTGGTTCCGACAGCTCCCAGGCGGAAATGAGCGATTCGAACCTGGGCGGACCCGCGCACGCGGCCAAGCCGGCGGCGGCCAAAGAACAGCAGATCGAATTTCTCTGCCCCAACGGGCACCACTTGCACGGCCCGGCGAGCCTCCAGGGGCGGCCCGGCGCATGTCCCGAATGCGGCTCGCGATTCCGCATCCCGGTGTTGGACGAGGGCGCGGAGGAGGCCCAACACGAGGAGATCAGCATCGATTCGACCGTCGGCCGGGAAGCGGCGGCAATGGGACTCGTCGAGCCGGAAGCGATCGAGGCACTCGGCGCGGCCGACGCCGCGGAAGTGGCGGAGCAGTCGTACTCGGCCGCGGAGATCGCCTCGCCCGACGAACTGGCCATTCCCTTGCCCGAGACGGCGGAGCGAGAGACCGCGTCGAACACGCAGATCGAGTTGCGGGAGCCGGGTTCCTCCGTCGTCGGCGGCCCGCGGCGGCCGGACGGTCGCGCCGGCGGCCATCCCTTGGCGAAGATTCTTGCGCAGCTCTGGGCGGCAAAGGATCAGCAGGCGAAGGTCGAATTGCACATCTCCGGCGGCGACACCCTCGCTCCGGATCACTTCGCCCGCGCCATGTCCGGCGACACCCACGGCGTCTTTGGCCGCAAGGAGTCGGATGGGACATGGACGGTCACCGTCCTCGCCTGGGATGCGGTGGAGCGGATCGTGGTGCGCGAGGCAAAGAGCCTGCCCGCGGCGTGGCCGACGGGGAAGTGATCGCGCCGCGCCCAAGTCCCCCCCTCCCTCTGGGAAAGGGTCGGGGTGAGGGGAACTGCCCGAGACGCCGATTCTCCGCCTTGCGCGCCTCTTTACTCGCGCCGATTATCCCGGGGTTTCGCTGAGCAGGTCGGCCTCGGTGACGATGCCGAATCCCTTGGCGGCAAGGGTTTCCAGGCCCATTTCGATGTTGTCGACCATCAAGGCGACCACCGGCCGGCCGTGCGGACAAGTCAACAGCGGATAGGCGTGGATGATGTTCACCTCGGCCTGGAGCAGCGCGGTGCAGACTTGCAACAGCGGTTGGGGACCGTTGGGCAGATCGACGCCGATCAGATCGGTTTCGATGATCGCCAGGCCGGCGCGTTCGAGGACCTCGCGGCCGTCTTCCGGATGGCTCAAGACGAAGCGGACAAAGGCGCATTCGGCCGATTCCGTGATCGACAGGGCGACGATGCGGACCTTGGTCCCTTCAAACCGGCGGATGACTTCGAGGAGTTGGCCGACGCGGTTTTCGAGGAAGACGGTGAATTGGCGGATGGCGGGGTAGTTGCGTCCCCGCATGGTTTCCAGGCCGGACCCCGCACTTTCGTCGCTGCTCATGCCCCGCCCTCCCGGGCGCCGTCAGGCAGTGCAATGCTGGCGCCCGCCCCACACTATAGGGAAAGCGGCGTCTTGCGTCAATTGGCGCCTGGGGGGGAAACCGCCCGCCGGAGCGGTTCATCGCGGCCTTCCTCGTCTTTTTCGCGGGCTTTTAGGTGTGATAGTCCGCATTGAGGCGAACGTATTCGGCGGTCAGGTCCGTGGTCCAAAACCGCACCCCGGCGGCCCCTTCGCGGAAAGACAGTTCGATGTGCGTGTCGCGCCGATCGCGGATCGAATCGGAGACCGCCTTGCCGTCAAACGGCTCGGGGACGCCGCCGCGATAGAGCAAAACGCCGTTGAGCAGCAAGCTGACGCCGGCCGGATCGAAAGGCACGCCGGCGTAGCCCGCAGCGGAGACGATGCGGCCCCAGTTCGGATCGGCGCCGTGGATGGCGGTCTTCACCAGGGGGCTGTTGGCGACGGTTTTGGCGATGGTCAGGGCGGAGTCGCGGTCGGCGCAGCCGGCGACGTCGATGGTGATCAGGTGCGTGGCGCCCTCGCCGTCGCCGGCGATCGCTTTGGCCAGATCGACGCAAACTTCATCGAGCGTGCGTTGGAACTGGGCAAGGCCGTCGCCGGCCAGCGGCGCCCCGCCGGCCGCGCCGTTGGCGAGCAAGAGCACGGTGTCGTTGGTGCTCATGTGGCCGTCGACGCTCATGCAGTTGAAGCTGTCGTTGACGCCCGCCCGCAAGGCCGCCTGGGCCGAGGCCGCGTCGAGGGGGGCGTCGGTCAGAATCAAGGCGAGCATCGTCGCCATGTTGGGCCCCATCATCGCCGCCCCTTTGGCCATGCCCGTCACGAGAATTTCTCGCCCGGCGATCGTCGCCGAGCGCCCGGCCACCTTGTAAACGGTGTCCGTGGTCAACATTCCCCGGGCGGCGGAGATGAGACAGGCTTCGGTGTCGCCTAGCTTGACGGCCGCGGCGGAAATGCCTTGTTCGATGTTGTCCATGGGCAGGAACGAGCCGATGACGCCGGTGGAGAGGACCAGGGCCTGTTCCTCCTTGGCGCCGCAGACGGACGCCGCCATCCGCGCCATGTTCCGCGCGTCTTCCAGGCCGCGCGGACCGGTGCAGGCGTTGGCCACGCCGGAGCAAATCACCACCGCGCGAATCCGGTCGCTCGGCGTGCGGCCGCGGTCCAGCTCGACCGGGGCGGCGCAGACGAGGTTCTGCGTATACACGCCCACGCCGGTCGCCGGGGTCTCCGACATGACCAGCGAGAGGTCGGGTTTTTGCGGATCGCGCTTGATGCGGCAATGAACGCCCGACAAGAGAAAACCCTGCGGAACGCGGATGGACATGGATGATTTCTCCGAAATCAGGATCGTGAATCGGCCGGCAAGTTGCCGCATCGCAAGTCCCCTCTCCCGGAGGAGAAGGGAGCGTGCGCTACAGCGCGGTGGTTTCCGGAAAACCAAACATCAAATTGAAGTTCTGCACGGCGGCGCCCGCCGCCCCCTTAATCAGGTTGTCCAGACAACTGATCGTCAGCACGCGGCCGCGGATCACCCGCGCGGTGATGTCGCAGAAGTTGCTGTGCGCCGAGTCCTTGGTGCTCGGCAAGTGATCGACGACGCGGACGAACGGCTCGTCGGCGTAGAAGTCGCTCAAGGTCTGCATCACCGTTTCCTCGCCGATCGCGCCGGTCGGCTGCGAATAGGCGGTGGTCAAAATGCCGCGGTCCATGGGGACCAATTGGGGCGTAAAAATGATCTCGACCGCCGCGCCGGCGGCCGTGCCGAGCACCTGCTCGATCTCCGGCGTGTGCCGATGCCGGCCGACGTTGTAGGCGCAAAGGCTTTCGTTGCACTCGGGAAAGAGCGTCGTCAGCTTGGGCGTTCGCCCCGCCCCGGAAACGCCGCTCTTCGAATCGACGATCACGCCCTTCGGCTCGATCAACCCCGCCTTCAACAGCGGCGCGAGCGGCAAAATGGCGCTGGTCGGATAGCAGCCCGGGTTGGCCACCAGCCGCGACGGCGGTATCTGCGAACGGAACAGCTCGGGCAGTCCATAGACCACCTTGCCCAGCCGGCCGGGATCGACGTGTTTCTGGCCGTACCACTGGGCGTAGACCTCGGGGCTGTTCAGGCGGTAATCGGCGCTGAAATCGACGACGCGGGCCCCGGCGTCCAAGAGCAGCGGAATGACCGAGGCGCTGGCTCCGTGCGGCAGGCAACTGAAAACGCATTCCGCCCGGGCGGCGACCTCCGCCGGGCTCAGGTCCTCCAGCCGCAGGTCGATGCGGCCCAACAGCGAGGGATGAATCGAGGCGACCGCCGGCTGCCCTTCCTGCCGGCTGGTCACGGCGACGATCTCCGCGCCCGGGTGGCGGAGGAGAATCTTCAGCAGTTCCAAGGCGGTATAGCCCGTCGCGCCGAAAATGGCGATTCGCGTCATCGCAGCCGACCGGCAACGCCGGCAAGTGGGGGGGATTGAACCGAGATCAAAACAAGTTACTATACACCAGCTAAGACCAGCCGCCAAGGGGGCGGGTTCGCTCCCCTTGTCCCGCCAGTCCAACGGCGTCGAACATGACCGACACGATCGAAATTCAACCTGCCGGACCGATCCGCGGATCGATCCGCCCGCCGGGGTCGAAGAGCATCACAAACCGGGCGATGGTCTGCGCCGCCTTGGCCGAAGGCGAGTCGATCCTGGACGGTGCGCTGGACAGCGACGACACCTGCGCGATGATCGAAGGACTGGAACTGCTCGGCGTGGCCATCGAGCACGATCCGCCGCAGGCGAGGATCCGCGTCGTCGGGTGCAACGGACGGCCGCCCGCCGCGACGGCCGACATCATGGCCGGCAACAGCGGCACCACGATGCGATTCCTGACCGCCGTCGCCGCGCTCGGCCATGGCGAGTTCCGCCTCGACGGCAACGCCCGCATGAGACAGCGGCCAATTGAAGACCTTCTGGACGCCCTGGGGCAACTTGGCGCCGACGCGGTCAGCCAATTCGGCACAGGCTGTCCTCCCGTGCTGGTTCACGCCGCCGGCCTGCCCGGCGGCCGCGCGACCGTCGCCGGCGACATTTCCAGCCAATTCCTCAACGCCCTGCTCATGGCCGCTCCCGCAGCCCAAACGCCGGTCGAACTCCGCGTCGCCGGCCAACTCGTTTCGCAGCCGTATGTTGAGATGACCCGCCGCGTGATGGAGTCTTTCGGCGTGCACATCGAGCAGAAGGGCGAGCGGTTTCACATTGCCCCCAGCGGCTATCGGGCCTGCCGCTACGCGATTGAGCCCGACGCCTCGGCCGCCAGCTATTTCTTCGCCGCGGCGGCCGTCACCGGCGGAAACGTCGCCGTCGAGGGCCTGTCTCGCGACAGCCTTCAGGGCGACGTCGCCTTTTGCGACTGCCTCGAACAGATGGGCTGCGAGGTCCGCTGCGGCGACGACTCGATCACCGTGGTCGGCGGCCGATTGCGAGGCATCGACGTTGACATGAACGCCATCAGCGACACTGTGCAAACGCTCGCCGCCACCGCCCTCTTTGCCGACGGCCCGACGACGATTCGCGGCGCGGCCCATATCCGCCACAAGGAAACCGACCGCATCGCCGCGCTGGCCGCGGAACTGCGGAAGCTTGGGGCCGCGGCGACGGAGCGGGCCGATGGCCTGGAAATTGTCCCCGGCCGCCTGCACGGGGCCACGCTGGAAACGTACGACGATCATCGCATGGCAATGAGTCTGGCGCTGGCGGGGCTGGTCATCCCGGGCGTGATTCTGAAAAACCCGGGCTGTGCGGCGAAAACGTATCCCGGCTTCTTCCGCGATCTGGCCAAACTCACCGGGCAACCGCAACAGAGGGGGCAAAGCATCCCCGGCGCGGATGCCTAAACGCCTCTCCAGCCCCTATCGCTTGTCGGGAAGCGCCGACGGATCGTGGGAGACCGTCTTGAGCAACTCATCCGCGCGGCGCAACAAGGCGCTGCCGTGATCCACGTAGTCGCCGCGAACGCTGGCGGGGTCAACCGCCAGAAACCTCCCCTGGCAGTGCTGACACACCACGCGCCTTCCCAAGTATTCCACGCGGATCTGCAAGCGGCGCCCGCAGGTCGGACACTCCTGCACGAAGTAAATGGCGCTTGCCATGGCCCTCCTCCTCTGCAACAAGGCGCCCTCTTCCGTCAAACAGCGATCATTATGGGACGCACCGCCGCGCCTTGTCAACAGCAGCCCACGAGTAGACGCGGAATATATCGTTGCGAACGATCAAAAATGATGCGAACCGTACGTTAGACAATCTGCTATGGAATAGGCAAAATGCGAAAGACAGGGGCAGTAAGAATCTGCCCTTCGCCACCGAGGGCAGGCGACTTTATTGCACCCGTTTCACCGACTTAATCGCGATCGGGCTGATCGGCGTGCTGGCTGCCTGCGGGGTGTCGTGGACGGCAACCTGGGCAATGTTGTCCACCACGTTGAGGCCCTCGGTCACCTCGCCAAAGACACAGTAGCCGTAACGATCTGGCGTCCGGGCCTTGTAATCGAGGACCGAATTATCCGAGAGATTGATGAAGAACATCGCCGTGGCGCTGTCGATGATGTCCGGCCGCCGAGCCATGGCGATCGTGCCGCGGCGGTTCTTCAGCCCATTGTCGGCTTCGTTGCGAACTGGCGAACTTTGCCCCGTTTTTTCTTTCAGGTCCGCCGTCATGGCTCCGCCGAGGACGACCATGGGGTAATTCTTCTGAACCTGATGGATGATCGTTCCGTCGTAGTGCTTGCCGTTGACGTAACGGAGGAAATTGTCCACGGTAAGCGGGGCCTTTTCCGCGTCCAATCGCACGCTGAAAGTCCCCGCCGTCGTGTCAAAAACCACGACGGGGTGCAGCGGGTCCCATTTGGCGGCCGCGGCCGGCGCGCCGCTGGACGCGGCGGTCGCTTGACCGTCGGGACCGCGGACCGCGGCCGTGGGCTCCGTCGAGCCGTTTCGCTGACATCCGGCGGCGGCCAGGAGGGAAATCGCCGCAAAACATGTTACAATGAGCTTAGGAGTGTGTTGCACTGCCTTGCCTCCACGCGGGGGTTGCAACGTTTTCTATTCGGCGGAATTGGCAATGACGCCAACCGCCGCGGAATAGCAGCGTCGTTTCCTTCTCGGCCGTATGCGGAAAAATCTGTCACCGGACTCGGCGGTCGAAGGGAGCGGACATCATCCTCGGAATGATGATTTCGTGCAACGCCGATTGTGCGGGATTAGAGTGTCATGAGCAGCCGGTGGTACAACATTGCCGTCTTGGGCCTTTGGCTGGCCAGCATGGGCTGGTTGGTCGCGGTGAAGATCATCATCCCTCTATTGGGTGGGGATCCGCCGAACTATGCCGCCATTGCCGACAGCCGTTATGACATCCCCATCGGTTGGCGGTTGCTGACCAACGGCCAACCGGTCGGCTGGGCCCTGAGCACGGCGGAACGCAAGCGCGGCGGGGAGACGGAAGTTCGCAGTCGAGTCCATTTCGATCACATCCCGCTGGAAGAGTTGACGCCGAGCTGGCTGCGCGGCCTATTAGGGCAGGTGGTCGATTTCCACCTGGAGCGGCAGGCGATGGATTGCGAGAGCACGCTGACGATCGATGCGGAAGGTTGCCTGCGGCGATTGCGGTCGGCGATCCACTGCGAGAGAGTCCGCAACGTCGTTTGCCTTCGCGGCAAGATCGTGGGGACGCAATTGAGACTGACAGTCCAGTCGGGAAATTTCTCCTACTCCAGCGAATGTTTCGTGCCTCCGAAGGCCCTGGCGGGGGACACCCTGTCGCCGCAGGCGTGGTTGCCCGGTCTGCGGTCGGGGCAGAGCTGGAGCGTTCCCTCCTACAGTCCCTTGCGTCCGCCGAACAATCCCTTGGAACTCCTCAAGGCGACCGTGGAAGGGCAGGAGGCGATGCCGTGGTGCGGCCGCATGGAGCAGGTTTGGCGGGTTGTCTACCGCAGCGATCCCGGTTTCGGCCTGTCCAGCGACAAGGCCCCGCGAGGAAGGCTCTGGGTGCGGCGGGACGGCGCCGTCTTGCGGCAGCAGGCGATGGTCTTTGACTGCGTGCTGACATTTGTTCGCCTTTCCGACGACGAGGCTGCCGAGTTGGCGGAACAATGGGAGACTCCCCGGTGATTTGCTTCGACAACGTCACCCGCGCCTTTGGCGGCAAAACGGCCGTGGACCGCCTGACGCTGCAGATCGCCCGCGGCGAACTCTTCGCCCTGCTGGGACCCAACGGGGCGGGAAAGACGACGACGATCAAGATGCTCGTCGGACTGCTGCGGCCCAGCGCGGGGGAGATCCGCGTTTGCGGACTCGACGTGCTCGCCCAGCGCCGCCAGGCGAGCCAGTTCCTCGGCTACATCCCGGAAGAATCGTTTCTTTACGACAAGCTGTCGGGGCGGGAGTTTCTCGAATTCGCCGCCGAGATGCGCGGCTTGCGCAACGCCGACCAGCGGGCCCGCATTGCCCGAGAATGCGAACGATTCGACCTCGGCGAATTCCTCGACGACCTCGTCGAGACCTATTCGCACGGAATGAAGCAGCGGCTCGTCTTCGCCGCGGCGCTGCTGCACGATCCGCCGGCGCTGGTGGTCGACGAGCCGATGGTCGGGCTCGATCCGCGGAGCATGCGCGTGGCGAAGGACTTGCTGCGGTCGCGGGCCGACGCCGGCGCGGCGATCCTCATGTTGACGCACACGCTGAGCATTGCCGAGGAAATCGCCGACCGCATCGGCATCGTCAACGGCGGCCGCTTGCACTTTCTCGGCACCGTGGCGGAGTTGCAGCGGGAGTCTCGTCGCCGCACGCCTCGTTGGAGCCGTTGTTCCTCGAAGTGACCGGCGGCAATCGCGGCGGCGGGGAAGAATCTGCCCGGCGAGGCCGACGGTGAGCGAAGAACAAAGCGGCAAAACGCGGAAAGAAGACCTCGCGGGGCCGTTGCCCGCCGTGGCCGGGGCGCTGCCGTCGCTCGACGAGGAATCGCTGGCGTTTTGGCGGATGCGCCTGCGGACGCTGCGAACGAGCGCTCGGCAAACGCTGTCGCTGGCGAGGTTCCGCCTGGGGCTGGTGCTCGTGCTCAGCGCACTGTTGTGGTCCGGGGTCTTTTGGTTGCTCTTCGACGGCTTCAAGTTCCTATACCAGGCGATTCCGCACACGGAAACCCTTGATCAGATGCTGCAAACGGTCTTCGCCGCCTTTTTCCTCGCGCTGTTTGTGATGCTCCTGTTCTCCTCGGGGATCGTGCTCTACGGCTCGCTGTTTTGTGCGCGCGAGGCGACGCTGCTGCTGACGCTGCCGACGCGCGACGGCCGCGTCTTCCTGCACAAGTTTCAAGAGGCGGTCGTCTTGAACAGTTGGGGATTCCTCTTGCTGGGAAGCCCCCTGCTCTTGGCTTTCGGGATCGTCGCCAAGGCCCCGTGGTACTATTACGCCGTGCTCCTGCCGTTCATGTTGGCCTTCACCTACGTCCCCATGGCAATGGGAGCGATCTTCTGCTTGGCGCTGGTCCGCTGCGTCCCGCGGGCGGGCAACCTTCTGTGGATTCTCGGCGGGGCCGTGCTGTTGAGCATCGCGACGGCGGCCGGCTGGTGGCTGTTGACCAGCCGCGAGAGCAACCTCCTCACGCCCGCCTGGTTCCAGGAAATGACCGGCCGGCTGCAATTCACCCAGTCGCGGCTGCTGCCAAGTTGGTGGCTCAGCGCCGGGTTGCTCGAAGCGGCCCACGACAACGGGGCGGAATGTCTGAAATTTCTCGCCCTGATGATTGCCAACGCCTTGTTCTGGCGGGAAGTCGCGATCCACGTCGCCGTGCGCGTTTACCGCGCGGCCTACGAGGGCGTGCACGGCCAGGCGTTCGGACCGCGGCGGGCCGGCGCGGCGCGCTCGACGCCGCCATCCTCCGCGCGCTGGCGCCGCTGCCGCTGGGGGTCCGCCTGATGATGCTCAAGGACTTGCGGCTCTTCCGCCGCGACCCCGTCCAATGGTCGCAGTTCCTCATCTTTTTCGGCCTGATGGTCCTCTATTTCGTCAACGTCCACCCGTTCAGCTATGACATCAATTACGCCGGCTGGCTGAACATGATCAGCTTCCTCAACCTTGCCGTGGTCGGGCTGCTCATGTCCACCTTCACCACCCGCTTCATCTTCCCCATGGTCAGCCTGGAAGGGCGGCGATTCTGGTTCTTGGCGATGCTGCCGCTCCGCCGCGAAACGATCTTATGGAGCAAGTTCGTCTTTGCGCTGGCCGGGTCCGCGCTGCCCTGCTCCGCGCTGATCTTGCTGAGCGATCTGATCCTCGGCGCTGGGCTCTTGATCGGCGGCATCCACCAGTTGACTTGCCTGCTGCTGTGCCTGGGGTTGTCGGGCATTGCCGTGGGGTTGGGGGCGCGGCTGCCCAATTTGCGCGAGGAGTCGCCCTCGCGAATCGCCGCGGGATTCGGCGGCACGCTCAGTCTCGTCGCCAGCACCCTCTACGTTCTGGTCATCGTCGTGCTGACGGCGATGCCCTACCATTTCTATCTTGCCGCCGACGCCAGCCGCGCAGGCTCGTTGCCCCACGTCACCCGAAACTTGCTCTGGTGGCTTCACGTATGGATGACCGGCGGCGTGGCGATGAGCGTTGCCGTCAGTCTGGCGGCGACGATTCTGCCGATGTGGATCGGCTTTCGCGCCTTTCGCAGCTTGGAATTCTAAACTGAGGCCGACCCGACCCGCGGTCGTCGCCCAACGCTTGCGGCTTCGCGAACTCCCGCCCATCTGCGGAGGGGGATGTATTGACATTTCCGCAACCTTTGTGGATGATGTAGTCGGCGGAACAGTCCGGGGGAATGAGATTACCGAGGGCCCTTTTTTTCCCCGGCGACCGAGGCGCTATCCATGTCCCGGCAGGCGATCTTCGAAGCCAGCGTCCAATACTTCTTGGAGCCGATCCTTCCCTTGCTGGAAGACGAATCGGTCACGGAGGTGATGGTCAACGGCTACGACAACGTCTACATCGAGCGTCGCGGCCGCTTGCAGCACACCGATGCCGCTTTCGCCAGCGACGACGCCCTGCTCTCGGCGATTCACAATGTCGCCCAATGGGTGGGCCGGGAGATCGGTCCCGAACAGCCGGTTCTCGACGCCCGGTTGCCGAACGGCTTTCGCGTCCACGCGATCATCCCGCCCGCCGCGCGGACCGGCACGTATCTGACCATCCGCAAGTTCAGCCGGGAGGTCTTGACGCTGGACGACCTGATCGGCTTCGGCAGCCTCTCCGAGTCGGCGAAGGAATTCCTGGAAATCTGCGTGCGCCTGCGGAAAAACATGCTGATTTCCGGGGGAACCGGCACGGGCAAGACGGTCCTCTTGGGCGCCGTTTCCCGGGCGATCCCCGAGGAAGAGCGGATCATCGTCATCGAAGACACCTCCGAGCTGCGGCTGATCCAAGCCCATTGCCTTTACCTGGAGGCGCAGCACGCCGATCACGCCGGCCGCGGGGCGCTGAGCGTGCGGCAATTGTTCGTCAATTCCCTGCGTATGCGGCCGGACCGGATTGTCGTCGGCGAGGTTCGCGGCGGCGAGGCGTTGGACATGGTCCAGTCGATGATCAGCGGTCACGCCGGCGCGATGTCGACGATCCACGCCAATACGCCCCGCGACGCCCTGATCCGCCTGGAGACCCTTTCCCTGATGTCGGACGTTGAGATTCCCGTCTATGTCGCCCGGGCGCAGGTGGCCTCGGCAATCAACCTGATCGTGCAGATCGCCCGCTTTACGGAAGATGGTTCGCGAAAGATTACCCGAATCACCGAAGCCCAGGGCCTAAGTGCCGATAACCAATATCAGTTCGCCGATTTGTTCGTTTCGCGGCTGAAGGGGAAGACGGCCGCCGGCCGACTGATCGCCGAGTTGGAGCCGACCGGCCAGCAGCCGACGTTTGGCCGCGAACCATACGAACGGGGGATGGCGGATCAGGTTCGACTTACGCAAGGAATTTGGGTAAAATAGAACTCGGGGCTTGCAGGTCTGCCGAAGTTTGGTCCCCTCTCCCTTTGGGAGAGGGCTAGGGTGAGGGCCGAACCCGCTGACCAGCGCCGCCCTCACCCTAGCCCTCTCCCAAAGGGAGAGGGGACCGGACGAATGCGACACGCGAAAAACCAGCCGAGCAGAGGGAGTGCGACTGGCCGGACGGGCGCGGCTGCCTTGGACTATGTCTTGGTCCTCGGCGTGATTATGCCCTTGGCGGCGTTTCTCTTCTGGGCTGGTCCCTTGATAATGCGTTTGGCCTACGAGATGGTCTGTGTACTCGTCTCGTGGCCGTTTATGTAAGGTCAACCGGAGGCGGGATATGAAGAATCCACTGCTGGGAATCCTGGAAGAAGTCCACCACGACGAAGGGGGCTCGGTCAGTTTGGAGACCGTCCTCATCGTCGGCGCGATTGCCTTGCCGATCCTGATCTTCCTGATCAAGGTCGGCTGGCCGTTGGTGCAGAACTACTTCACCACAAACGTGCAAACGCTGCAGCAAGACGCCACCAACGCACAGACAGGACAACAATAGGGGATGCCCGGGCGGCGTCATGGTGGCCACAGTCTTGTTGCTGGCGCTCTGCCTGATCGCGACGATCACGGACCTGCGCCGGCGAAGATCTACAACTGGACGACCTATCCCGGCATCCTCTTGGCCCTTGCCGCTAGCGGCGGAGGGGCGGCGGCGGTGGCCGCGGGCGTCAACCCGCAGAGGCTCGCAGCGCTCGGCTGGATAACCCCCAACCAAAGCGCCCTGGGGTTGGCGGTCTGCGGCCTGGCGATGCTGGTGTGCTTTGTCCTCTTCCGCATCGGCGGCGGAGATGTCAAGCTAATTGCCATGTTGGGGGCGATCATGGGACCGGAGCAGGGAATCACGGCCATGCTTTGGACGTTCGTGCTCGGCGGGTGCGTCGGGCTGATCGTTCTCGTTTGGCGCGTCGGCGCGCTCACGCTCGTCGCCCGCGTCTTCCGCCAGGTCTTTTGGGCGGTCCGCCTGCGGGTGTGGAATCCGCTGACTGCGGACGAGCGGGCCCAGCTTCAGCCACCCTTGTTTCTCGCTCCGTGCGCCTTGGCCGCGGTGGTGATTGTGCGGTTTGACTTGTTTCACTGTTTTTGAGAACCTGGGGACTGTCCCAATTTTCGTCCGACGAAACTGGGACTGTCCCCTTCAACCCCAAATTCCAATGACGCGCGCAGTCCTCCAAGCCTGTTTTCCCTGGGCGGTCGCGCTGGCGACGGCTGTGGCGGCGGCGTGGCTGTTGGCCCGCGTCAGCCGCGCAGTTTCAGCCGGGCAGACTCCGCCGCCTTCATGACGATCAGGCGGGCGGGGTGCAGAGCCTGAGTTTCGTGCTGACGCTCCCGCTGTTCGTCATGGTCATGATGTTGATCGTGCAGGTGAGCCAGTTGATGATCGCCGAGATCGTCGTGCATTACGCGGCCTACGCGGCGGCGCAGAGCGCGGCGGTCTGGATTCCCGCGGACCTTTCCTTGTCGGAAGGGCCCAACTGCATCAGTTCCTACGCGCCCGACCCAAACGCCGCGGACCAGGCGTTTCCCCTCGACACCGGTCCGTCCGGCGGCGGCCTGACCTATCTGGTGAGTCCGGGCAGTCCAAAATACCAGAAGATCGCCTCCGCGGCGGTGTTGGCCTGTGCGGCGATCTCGCCCTCGCGGGACTTGGGCTTCAGCGTCCCGGGCGGCGCTCCGAACATCGGCCCCACGCTGAAGTCGGCCTATGCGGCGCTCGCGCCAAGCTCGCAGAGCAACGCCGCCGTTCCCGGCCGGCTCGACCACAAGCTGGCCTACGCCTGGAACAACACGTCGGTCGAACTCCGCTTCTACCACAAGAATCAAGAGCCGCCGCTAATCGCGTACACGTGGATTGCCCCCGTCCTGCCGAACGACGGCTTCCATTTCTACGCGAACGAAATCGGCTTTCAGGACGTGCTCACCGTGACGGTGACGCACCAGTTGGCGTTGCTGCCGGGCCCGGGCCGGCTGCTGTTCCACGGCATCAACCAAAACATCAGCAGCCAAAACAACGGCCAGTTCTACACCTATCCGCTTACCGCCTCGATCAGCATGGGCAACGAGGGCGAGATGTCGATGGTTCCTTATGATTACCAAGCTCAGGCGAATTAGCCAATTCCATCGCGACGAAAGCGAGTCTGGGCGCCATGCCCACGCTTGCCGTGGGCATGTTGAAATCGCGCAGGAGCCACTACATGCCCACGGCAAGCGTGGGCATGGCGCCCGTTCGAGTGTCCTTCCGAGGCAGAGACGGATCGCCGCATTCCATCGCGACCAGCGCGGCGCGATGAGCATCGTCGCCGTGTTCAGCGTGCTCATGCTGACGATGCTCTTGGGCATGATCATGAACGTCGGCCGGCAGGTTGACGGCAAAATCCGCATGCAGAACGCCGCCGACGCCGCGGCCTACTCCGGCGGCGTCATGTTGGCGCGGGGCATGAACGCCGTGGTCTTCACCAACCGCCTCATGTGCGACGTCTGCGCCTGACGGCCATCATGCGCGAAGCGAAATATCAAAACGCCGCCTTCTACGTCCCCAGCATCCTCCGCGCCTGGAAAACGGCCGGAAGGACGCTGCAGGGGTCGGGGGTCAAAGACCTGCGGAAGATCGGCGCGGCCATCCTCAAAGAGGCCCCTTTGGAGCAGAATATGGTCGATGCGTTTACCGCTTGGGCGTTCGCCACGCAAGCGGACATTCTTCCCCTGCTCGAACAGATTCTCAGCGACGAGTTGATTCCACAGTATCAGCGGGCGGTGGTGCAGTCGTTTCCGGACATTGCGCAGGCGGCGGCGTTGGAAGTCGCCAGGCAGAACGGCGCACCCGACTACGGCCGCGGCCGAGATGGCGGCGGCCCTGTGGCGGAGTTCCGGCCAGCAAGTCGGCGGCGACGAGACCGACGCCTCAACCCGCACCCTGCCGATCATCGACCCCGAGCTGGACAACTTGCCCGGCTACGCCGCGGCCGCCCAGCAGCAGCGCAACGCCGTGGCCAATCAGTATCTGAACCTGTGGAACCAGCAGACGATGATCGGATTTAAGCACTACGCGCAAATGTCGCAGTTTTACAGCCTTTGGCAGGCGTTTACTTGCGGACAACTCGCAACTCTGCTCAACGACGAGACGATTTGCGGCACGAAAAACCTGCCGCAGATGATCCGCCAGCCTGCCGGCGCGGTGATGCAAACGAGCGATCTCCAGCAATACTACTGCTTTATCGGCGTGGCGTACTGGAAGCCGCTGCCGGAGTTGGCGCCGCGGATTTTCGATGATCCGATCGCCGGCGACACGCGGGTGGCGTTTGCCGAGGCGCACATGTTCATTCCCCAGCCGCGGCTGGTGTGGCAGGTGGTCGGCGGCGGGGGCGGCGGCGGCCCGTCCTCAACGCCGCTCGGCGGAGTCCCCGGCGATTTCCAGAACCTTCCCGCCAACCCGGCCCCGGCGCCCGGCGGCGGCGGCGGCGCGCCGTTGGAGTGGGCGGTCGGCCGCGAGCCCTTGCCCACGACGTGGGACCTGTTCAATCAGCGTTGGACGTGCCAGTTGGCCCCGGCCACGCAGCCGGCCCTGGCGACGATCTTGCAGACGCCGCCGACATTTCCCCCCGAGGCCGGCGCCCGAGTTTCACGCCGCCGAGCCTGGGCGGCCTGAGCGAACAAGACTTGGAACAGATCAGCTTTCACTGAGGATTGTGCGTATGCAAATTGCCGAGGGGCACACGAAAATGGTCCCCCTCTCCCTTCGGGAGAGGGTCGGGGTGAGGGGACGCTTTGGCAGGTTCCGAATTGTGAAGGCCGGCGTTTCCGCAGGTCCCCCTCACCCCAACCCTCTCCCGAAGGGAGAGGGGGACCGCGTGCGGCCACCGGCGGCGCTCCTCCGCAAGCCAAGCCGGCGTTTCGCACTCCGCCGCGGCCTTGCCCCGTTGGAAATGGCGCTGTCGCTGCCGATCCTATTGTTCGTCATGGCCTTGATCGCCAACTTCGGCACGGCCGCCTGTTGGAAGGTCCGCGCGTCGAGCGTTGCCCGCGAGCAACTGTGGCAAACGCGCTTTCCGCGGACCGGACAGACCGATCCGCAGCCGTCGTATTGGCCGGCCACGGCGACGCAAGCCGCCAGCGGGCCAACCGAACTCACGCAACTAGACATTTATCGCTCCGTCCAGCAGGCGCTTGTGCCGGGTTGCCTCGGCCCATGGCCGCCGACGGTCGCGATTCAATTGAACACGACGCGAGTCGCGCCGTCGGTGCTCGACCCGACGCAGGGCCTCCGCACAAGCTCGGCGACAGTCACGAAGACATGGCCGTTGTTGCCGAAGTCGGGCTTGATGCAATTGACCGCGGCGACGCAGATGCTCGACAACCGCTGGCAGTTTAACGACCAGCAGATGGGGATGGGGAGCAACGACCAGGAGCGAATTCCCGTGCTGTATACGCTGTGGACGGCGCCCCCGGCGATGGCCCAGGCATATGTCAACGCGGTCGTGGCGATCCTCAGCGCCCCCTACCTGTCGCAGATGCAGCCGATAAACTACCCGATGCTGCTGCCCAACCCGCCGTGCTACCCCGACCGGGCGGCGGCGGCGGGCGACGTGCAGAACCTGATCGACCGCATTCAAGGGAGCAAGAATCCGCCTGTGGGGGGCGTGCCCCAAGCGGTGGCCCAGATGTTCCTTGCCCTCTATATGGCGGAGCTGGCCGCGGATGAGAGCCAGTTGAACGCCGTGCCGCCGCCCTCGTCGGCCCAGCAGGCGGCGATTCGGGCGGCGATCAACCAGTTGCAGTCGCAGATCGCCGCGGTCAAGCAGTTTCTCAGCACGCTGCAGTAGAAGATCGGCGGGTCAGGGATGAGAGGCCTTTGGGGCGGCGTTCTTCGGCGCCTTGACTCGCTCAAACCGCGTCGGGTTTTTCGTGTTCCACAAGCTGTCGCCCGCTGCCACAACAAAGCGGGCAACGTTCTCGGTCGCGTCGGTGAACTTGGCGGATTTCTCCGGGTCGTCTACTGTAATTCCCTTGACTTTGCCCCCCTTGATTGCCTCCTTCACCGCTCCTTCGTTCATCTGCCAAATCACCAGTTTGTCGCCGTCGATCTGATACCTGAGCAACTTGTAGCCATCCACCGAATCGGCGAGTTTTCCACCATTCTTGTCAAGGCGTTCGACCGCCTCCTTGTCAAGCATGACGAAATTCAGATAGTTCCTGCCTGCGATCGCCGTAGCGAATGCAAAATTCTCTTCAGCATACCCCACCATTCCTTTGCAGTGAGTGACTGCCACGATCCGCATCACACCGGGGGCAAAATTCGCGCCAGCATCAGCATGACCGACGTGATAGTACGTTTCGCAGTCGTCGTTGACCTGTGTCCGCCATATTCCGACGAGCCGTCCGTCGGCCTTCGAGGTCTGCGGATCGGAAAGCGGATTTTTCGAGTCGTCACAGCCGGATGCGAGAAAACACGCGGCCACGCTAAGGAGAACGAGCGGCTTCATGGAGCGCCTCCAATTCGATGGAAGAGGGCTGACTGGAAATACTATAGCGATTGCCGGACGCCCGCCACAAGTGCAGTCGTGGAGCGGCGGACGCCCTTTTTGCCGCCGCCGGTCGCGACGATGCCCGCCCGTTCCAGGGCATGTCACTAAATCAGGGGACATTGTGCATTGAAATGTCTCGTGCGGCATGATAAGCTTAGGCTTTCGGCGTCGTTTGGTTTACTGGGGCAGCGCCCCGGGCCCCAGCCGTTACGGCCGCCCAAAGGGACGTATTTTCTTGGAATGCCCCATGAACCCAGCCTCGCATTTTCCCCATTCCGACCTGCTCGACAGGCGTCGCCGCCGGTCTCCCGTGGAAGCGATGAATCATGTCGAGCGTTTCCGCGCGGTGATGAACTTCGAGCCGGTCGATCGGCTGCCTCGCTGGGAATGGGCCATGTGGTGGGACGAAACCATCGCCCGCTGGAAACGCGAGGGGCTGCCGGCGGAATTGGACGGGGTTTTCGAGATCGCGGAATATTTCGGCCTCGATCCCTATCAGCAATTCTGGTTCTCGACGACCGACTCGACCATCGACGCCGTGCAGCACCACGTGGAGGGAATCGTCTCGAACATGGACGACTACCTGAAGATTCGACCGCGATTGTTTCCCGACCACCGCCGCGCGACGGAAGCGATGCGCCCTGGGCCGGTCGGCAATCGCGCGGCGAAGCGGTCGTATGGATCAGCTTGGAAGGGTTCTTTTGGTTCCCGCGCACGCTGATGGGCTTCACGAAGATCAGCCTCGCCTTCTACGATCAGCCGGAATTGCTGCACCGCATCAACCAGGACTTGACCGACTTCAACTTGAAGATCCTCGAAGGAGTGGCGGAGGTCTGCGTTCCCACGTTTGCCACGATCGCCGAGGACATGTCCTACAATCACGGGCCGATGATCTCCGAGCAGCATTTCGACGAGTTCATCGCGCCGTACTACCGGCGGATCGTGCCCCGCTTGCAGGAGATGGGGACCACGGTCCTCGTCGACACCGACGGCGACGTGACGCGCTGGTCCCCTGGCTGCTGCGCGAGGGAATCCAGGGCGTGCTGCCTTTGGAGCGGCAGGCGGGCGTCGACGCCGTGGAGCTTCGCCGGCAGTTCCCCAAGCTTTGCATGGTCGGGCATTACGACAAGATGGTCATGAACCGGGGCGAGGCGGCGATGCGGGCGGAGTTCGAACGCCTGGCCCCGGCGACGCGAACCGGCGGCTTCATCCCCAGCGTCAACCACCAAACGCCGCCCGGCGTTTCCCTCCCGCAGTATCGCGCAGTTCTTGCACCTGTTGGAAGAATACAGCGCGATGCAAGCGTCGGGCTAACCATTCCGGGAAGAATCGGGGCCGCCATCGACGGCATTCTCGTCGGGCGGCTGCTTCGCCCGGCGACGGTCTCTTTTCCCGCTGCTGGAGGATGTTCCCGCACCCGGCAATCAGCTTGGGTTTCGATCGTCGCTCCTTGAGAATTTCGATGGCGTTGACCTCGACGTGGTTCCCGTCGCCGCAACCGGCCCGGCCGGTCGCCGCGCTCATTGCCTTTGTCGTGGAGCGCGACCTTTGCGATCCTGACCGCGGTACGCGGTGGGCGAGAGTCCGGTGAGGCCCACGAACGTGTGCCGCATCTGCTCGTAGCTGGGGAAGCCGGCGAGGTGGGCCACGGTTTTCGTGCTCAGCTTCGTTTCCGTAAGCAGCCGCTGGGCGCGATTCAGCCGGCAGGCGGTAATGTCTTGCAGCAAGGAGCAGCCCACCGCCGCCTGGAAACGCCGCTCCAGGGTGCGCCGCGTCACGCCAAGCTCACGGGCGATTTGCGCCACGGAAAACCGCCGATGGCTTTGGGTCCAGATATGCTCCCGCGCAAGGACGATCAGTTTGTCGTCGTATTCGCCGCCGCCGGGGATCGCGGTCCGATCGCTCGCTTGGACCCTGATCGAGGAGTGTTCGATCGCCTCGATCAAGAAGGCCATCGCGTAGAGCGACAACATGACGGAATTCTGCGTCGTGTGACAATGGATCCTTTCCAGCAGGACGTTGAACTTGTCCGCAAGCTTCTCCGGGTTGTGAACGCTGCCCACGGCGCATGCGGCGTGCAGGCCGAGAGCGCGGATTAAACGATGCGCAATCTCGCCGCTGAAGTTGAACCAGCGTTCCGTCCAACCGCTTTGCGGATGCGGCCGGTAGCGATGCCAGACGCCGGGCGCCAAGAGGAAGAGCGAACCGGGCCCGATCGGCATTTCGCCCGTCTCCCGCGACTCGAACTCGCCTCCGCCTTCGCTGATGAAATTGATCGCAAACTCCGGCAGCGTGCCGCCGCGATCCCAACGGAAGTCGTAGAGCGTCGGATGCCCTTTTTGCGGATATTCCTCGCCGGGCAGGACCGTGGCGATGCCGGCGCCGGTCACATAGATGCCCCATTGCATGGAAAGATCGCTGACCGGCAAGTAGTGGGAGAAAGAGTTCGCTTCCGACATGGCCCGCTCCTTCGCGGCAATCTCCGGCTGGCCGTGCGTCCGCGCGCGGCGAGTTTAACTCCGGACAATACACCCCCGTCGCCTTCCTGTCCAGCGCATGGCGCAAAATCAAGAATAGATCGGCGACATTTTGCCACGCCGGGATCGGTGCCCGGCCAGCTCGTCCGGTCAGAATTCTTGAATGCCGCTGTCGCAAATGATGTGTTCCGTTGCAAAGGAGATGAACGCGGCGACCGATGCGGCGAAGAAGTTCACATGGCATAACACGTTGCTAAATAATGACTTACGTCATACGCCAACGCACCGTGGGGGCACCCGATGTAGCGAAATGTGGTGTCCAAAACATGGTCGCAAATTCAGGGTACTTTCTTGTCGCTTTTTTTCGAGACTTGCGGTAGGATAAAAGGTGTTCTAGCGATAATGTAGCCTGTAACGACTGTTCGCCTCCTTCCTGGGGGCAACGCCATGTGTTCTTTTCACTACCGATTCTCTTTTTCGATTGGGAGCGCGCCATGAAAGTTCGTCGCATCGTTTTGTTCGCCGGCATACTTGCCGCGGCAATGATCGTTTCGATCCTCGCTTCGCCCGCCCGCGCCGACTGCGTCCTCGATTGGAGTTTCAACGGCAACCTGACCGACCCAATCAACGGTTACAACGGCACGATGTACGGGGGCACGGCGAACTATGGCGCCGCTGGCTCCGGTCCCCTCGGCGTCGGGCAGTGCATCAACCTTACCACCGCCGAGGACGTCTACAACAGCACCTCGACGTTTAGCAACCTCCCCACCGCCGCGACTTCCGCCTGGTCAATGAACGTTTGGCTCAACCTGAACCCCGCCTCTTTAGGCACCTATTACACCTGGCTCGCCGGCTTTGCCAGTTATGGGACTAGCGGCTATGGCGAGACGAGAGTGTTGGGCTCCGAAGGCAACGATATGTTCTATTGGGGATATGGCGCCGATTACCCGGCCAACGACTTGCCGTCCGGCATCCCGTACTACACCGACAGCGCGTGGCACATGTACACGGTGACCTATAGCGGCGGCGCCAGCGGCACGATGGACTTGTACCGCGACAGCACGCTGGAGGCGAGCTGGGCCGAAACCCTCAGCAACGCCACGCCTTATGTCCAGGTGGGCGCCGCCGGGGCCATCTGGGGCTCGGTCTGGTCCGGGAGCGCTGCCGATTTCACCGTCTGGAACAACTGCCTCGCCGCCAGCCAGGTGAGCTACTTGAATACGAATCCCTCGGCGACAGGGTTTGCGCCTGCGGCCCCCAACATCGGCCTTCAATGGACGGGGGCCACCAACGGCGACTGGAGCACGAACCCCGCGTCCCTGAATTGGAGCGCCACTGCCGGCGGCGGCCCTTCGCTGAGCTACAGCGACAACCAGAGCGTCTTCCTCGACGACAGCGGCAGCGCGAACACGACGATCAGCGTTTCCGCCGCCAACGTCGCCCCCGCCAGTGTAACCTTCAGCAACAGCGCCTACAACTATACGCTGACCGGGGCCTACGGCATTACCGGGGCCGCCGCCCTGACGCTCAACGGCAGCGGCATGGTGACCCTCTCCAACAACAACGCCTACACCGGCGCGACGACGATCAATTCCGGAACCTTGGTGATTGGCGCGGCCGCGGGGGCCTCGCCCAACAGCGCGTTCACGATCAATGTCAACAACGGCCTGGTCTTTGGCACGGGCGTCACTTCCGGCACGCTCGGCGGCCTGGCCGGCAGCGGCAACCTCGCCTTGACAAGCAGCGACAGCCTGAACGTCGCCTTGACTGTCGGCAACAGCCAGAACACAAGCTACAGCGGCGCCCTCAGCGGCGGCGGCAGCCTGGCGACGATGGGGACGGGAGTGCTCTTCCTTTCCGGCAGCAACACCTATACCGGTCCGACGGCGGTCAACGGCGGCACGTTGCAGATCGGCGGCGCGGGCGTGCTCGGCGGCGGCAGCTATGCGGGCAACATCGCCATCGCCAGCGGCGCCGCCCTGTTGATGAACACGAGCAGCAATCAAACGCTTTCCGGCGCGATCAGCGGGCTTGGCGCCCTGACCCAGGCCGGCCCGGGCACGCTGGCCTTGACCGGCAACAACAACTACGCCGGCGCGACGACGATCTCCGCCGGCACGCTGCAACTTGGCGGCGCGGGCGTCCTTGGCGGCGGCAATTATGCGAACTCCATCTCCATCGCCAGCAGCGCCGCGATGATTGTGAACACCAGCAGCAATCAAACCTTTGCCGGCGGCATCATCGACAACGGCGCCATCGTGGTGAACTCCAGCGGCAATCAAACGTTTTCTTATATTTACAGCGGCACCGGCTCCTTTACCCAGGCCGGGCCGGGCACGGTGTTCGTCAACGGCCCCTACAACTTGGCGACCGGCAGCACCACGACCGTCAGCGGCGGCATGTTGGTGGCCAACGCCATTCTCGGCCAATCGAGCGTCCTGGTGACAAGCGGAGGCACGCTGGTGGCCAACCAGGATGCCTATGGCACTTATGTTCCACTGCTCACAATTCAAGGCGGTTTGGTCACCACCGGGAGCAACGGCAGCTACAACGTAACCCCGCCGAACATCGTCTTCAACGGCGGCGGCACGATTGCCTCGGCCGGGGAACGCCGGGTACAGCGGCTACGGCAACTACAATCAGTACGGGGGCCTTGTCAGCGTGACCAACCCCGGCGCGACGACCGCCATCATCAGCGCCGGCACGTTTAACCTTTACCAACCTACGACCTTTAACGTGGCCCGCGGCACGAGTCCCTCGGACCTCACGGTTTCCGGCGCGATTAACGGCTTCACCGGTTACGGCGACACGAGCGGTCTCACTTTGACCGGCGGGGGCATCATGACGCTCACCGGCAACAACACCTACGGCGGCTCGACGACGATCTCCGCCGGCACGCTGGTGGTCGGCGGCGCGGGCGTCCTTGGCGGCGGCAATTATGCGGGCGCCATCTCCATCGCCGGCAGCAGCGCCCTGGTCATTAACAGCAGCAGCAACCAAGTGTTTTCCGCGGCGATCTCCAACAGCGGCGCCCTGCTCGCGAACGCCAGCGGCAATCAAACGTTTTCCGGCGCGATCAGCGGCTCCGGCGGATTGACCCAGGCCGGCCCGGGCATGTTGTCCCTCACCGTCACCGCCGCAAACAGCTACAGCGGCAGCACAATCGTCAGCGGCGGCATGCTGGTGGCCGGCGTCGCCGGCCTCGGCAACAGCGCGGGCGTTCTGGTCTCAAGCGGTGGCACGCTGATGGCTACCGGTGATGCCTTCGGCACCGCCGTTCCCGCCCTCACCATTCAGGGCGGCTTGGTCACCACCGGGGCCACCAGCGGGGCCGGCAGCGGCTACCACACAACCATACCGAACATCGTCTTCAACGGCGGCGGCACGATCGCCTCGGGCACGGGGAACGCCGGGGACGGTTACGGAAACTATAATCAGTACGGAGGCGGCGGCCCCGGCCTTATCAGCGTGACCAACCCCGGCGCGACGACAGCCATCATCAGCGCCGGCGTGTTTAACCTTTTCCAAAATCCAACCTTTAACGTCGCCCGCGGCACAAGTCCCTCCGACCTCACCGTTTCCGGCGCGATTAACGGCACCAGCGACGGCGGCGTCAGTGACAGCAACGGCATCACCTTGACCGGCGGGGGCATTATGACCCTGACCGGCAACAACACCTACGGCGGCGCGACGACGGTCTCCGTCGGCACGCTGCAGATCCTCGGCTCGGGCGTCCTTGGCGGCGGCAATTATGCGGCCGCCATCGCCGTCTCCGGCAGCGGCGCCCTGGTCATGAACACGAGCAGCAATCAAACGTTCTCCGGCGTGCTAAGCGGCGCCGGCAACTTTACCCAGGCCGGCCCGGGCACGGTCTTCCTCACCGACAACTACAGCTTGACCGGCACCACGACCGTCAGCGGCGGCATGCTCGTGACCGGCGACGCCGCCGGCCTAGGCAGCGCCAGCGTCCTCGTCACAAGCGGGGGCACGCTGATGTGCACCGGCGACGCCTTTAAGATTTATGTCCCGCTCCTAACCATTCAGGGCGGCCTAGTCACCACCGGCGCCACGACCGGGGGCGGCTACCACACAACCGTGCCGAACATCGTCTTTAACGGCGGCGGCACGATTGCCTCGGGCGCGGGGAACGCCGGGGACGGTTACGGAAACTATAATCAGTACGGCGGCGGCGGCCCCGGCCTTGTCAGCGTGACCAACCCCGGCGCGACGACCGCCATCATCAGCGCCGGCGTGTTTAACCTTTACCAAAATACAACCTTTAACGTCGCCCGCGGCACAAGTCCTTCCGACCTCACGGTTTCCGGCGCGATTAACGGCTTCACCGGTTACGGCAACTCGAGCGGTCTCGCCTTGACCGGCGGGGGCATCATGACGCTGACCGGCAACAACACCTACGGCGGCACGACGACGATCTCCGCCGGCACGCTGCAGATCCTCGGCTCGGGCGACCTTGGCGGCGGCAATTATGCGGGCAACATCTCCATCGCCAACAGCGGCGCCCTGGTCATAAACACGAGCAGCAATCAGACGTTTTCCGGCGAGATCAGCGGCCCCGGCCCCTTGGTCCAGGCCGGCCCGGGCGTCCTGACGCTCTCCAACCCCACCGCCTTCGGCGGCGTTGCGACGGTCAACATCAACGCCGGCACCGTGCAATTGAACACCGCTGCCAATGGGTCCGGCTACGCCGCGCTCGCCGGCGGCGCCAATGTCGCCGTCAACGCCGGCGGCACGTTGGTGCTCAGTAATACGAACGCGCTGGGCTTTTACGGCGGCGCCGCCAACCTGACGGTCAACAGCGGCGGCCTGGTCTACGCGACCAGCGGATTGAATGTCTCGCTTTGGAACGCCGTCGGCATGACCGGCGGCACGCTTGCCTCCGCCGGCGCCGGCGACCCGACTTATGGCAATTATGACATCAACGGCCAACTCAACGCCACCTCCGACGCCAGCGGCAATCCGGCGGTGATCAATGCCGCGCAGATTGAGTTGCAGAATTCGCTGGGCACGGTTTTCAACGTCACCCGCGGCCCGGGCGCCTCGGACCTAGATGTCTCCTCCGCGATCACGAACATTGGCGTCTTCGTGTACGGCCTGACGCAGAGCGGCAACGGCATCATGGTCCTGACCGGCAGCAACACGTACACCGGCTCGACGGCGATCTCCGGCGGCACGCTGCAGATCCTCGGCTCGGGCGTCCTTGGCGGCGGCAATTATGCGGGCAACATCTCCATCGCCGGCAGCGCCGCCCTGATCGTGAACACCAGCAGCAATCAAACCTTTGGCGGCACGATCAGCGGCGCCGGCAGCTTGACCCAGGCCGGCCCAGGCACGCTGACGCTCAACGGCGCGCCAAACTACAGCGGCCCAACAACGGTCTCCGGCGGCACGCTGACCGCCTCCATGCCCCTTCCCAACACGTCCTGCGTCGCCGTGGCCAACGGCGCCACTCTCGACGCCGAAACCAACAACCTGACCTACAACGGGGTCAGCTACAGTCCGGCCTTCGCGCCCTGGTATGTCAACGGCACGGTCTATTCGGGCTCCGGCTTCGGGCAAACCCTGGGCAACGTCACGCTCGGCGGCGGCACGCTCAGCGGCAATGCCACGGGAGCTGGTAACTACGGCAATTATACGATCAACGGCGCGGCGTACTCGATCACCAGCAGCGGCAACTCGCTAATCAACGCGCCGGCCGGCTTTAGCTTGCAGGGGAGCAACGCGCTGAGCATCAATGTGGTCAATCCCAGCGACGTGCTCACGATTTCCGCGGGCATCTTCAACGCCCCCCTCTCCACCAATCCCGGCATCACCCTGTCCGGCAGCGGTACGCTGATTCTGACCGGCAACAACACCTACAGCGGCAACACGAACGTCAACGCCGGCACGCTGGCCGTCAACGGCTCGCTCTTGGGTTCCGGAAACGTCCAACTCAACTCCGGCGGCGTTCTGACCGGCAGCGGCAGCCTGGGCAACCTCTACGTCCACGTCGGCAGCGTCTTGACCCCCGGCTACGGTTCCGCGGGAACCCTCACGGCGGCAAGCCTCAACCTCAACTACGACGGCAACAGCACGCTGAACTACACCCTCGGCGGCGCGTCGCCGTCGTATTTGAGCGTCGCCGGCGCCCTGACAATCGGCTCCGGCGGCACAACGACGCTGAACGTTTTTAACGGCTCGCTCAGCGCGGGAACCTACGGCTTGATCGGCTACGGCTCGCTGACGAATAGCTGGAACAGCGGCGCGTTCACCCTGTCGAACACGGCGTGGCTGCCCGCCGGAGATGGCTACGGCCTCGTCAACGCCGGCAATGTGATCGACCTGGTGATCTCGGCGTCGGGCAGCCAGGCGATCAACGGGACGTGGAACACCAACGGCAGCGGGACGTGGAGCACGTCGGGCAACTGGAGCGGCGGCGTGCCGGGAAGCGGCCAAGACACGGCCGTCTTCGGCACGGCCCTGACCAGCGGCACGGCGACCGTGACCCTCGACGGCAGCCGCAGCCTTGCAAGCCTCGGCTTCAGCACGACCGGGGGCAATAGTTACGTAGTCGTTGCGTCGGGCGCGAGCACGTTGACCTTGGCCAACACGCTCACCAGCACGGCGGCGCTGAGCAACAGCGGCGGCAACCACGCGATCAACGCGCCCATCGTCCTGGGCAGCAACTTGAGCGTGACGGCCACGACCGGCAGCGCATTGACCATCGCCGGGGGCATCAGCGAGAGCAGCCCGAGCACGTCGCTGAGCGTAAGCGGTGGCGGGGAAGTGATCCTCAGCGGCACGGACACGTACACCGGCGGCACGAACGTCAGCGCCGCGACGCTCGCGATCACCTCCGCCAGCGCCTTGTCGAGCACGGGCGTGGTGACGCTCAGCGGCGGCGGACAGGCTCGTCCTGGGCAGCGGCTCGGGGATTGGGGCGCTGTTGACGGCCTCGGCGCCGATCGGTTCGGGCGCGATTGCGTTGAGCGCGGCGGCTTCAGTTCCGGCGACGCTCGCGCCGATAGGAAACAGTGTTGAGAACATGGCGACGCTCGGCGGCGCTCCCTCACTGTCGCAAGGCGGTGGGGGAAGCGCCGTCGGCGTAACGGCCGCGGCCGTGCCCGAGCCGGGGACGTTGGCATTGCTGGCCGCCGCCGTCATGGCCGCCGCCGCCTTGCGGCGGAAGCGAAAGTGACGCGGCGCCGCTGGCGCGGCGCATCGTGGACATTGGTAAGGAAGCACAGCCATGGACAAGTTCCACGCCTCGCGGTCCGGACGCCGCTCGTGGAACTGCTGGTGGTCATCACGGTCAAACGATGGGTGTGATTTTGCACGCCGGCGAAATTTTGTCAACGCGGTCCGCGCAGAAAAAAACGCGGCGGCAGAGTTATCGGGCTGTGTTTGTGCTGGCCACGGGGCTCCCCCCAAATGGCACTTTGCATCTGACCCCGGCGCACCTCGCGACGGGTCGATTCTGCCGCCATGCCGTAGGCTAGAGTCCCCATCTCATGGGGAAGTTCTTGATTGGGATGGCCCTCTCGGCTATTTTTCACAACATTTTACTGTTGCGACACTTTCGCACTTGGCCATCCCTGGCCGCCCTGTGCAGCGGACATTAAGTCCGCTGCACGGCTCCGTTGAGAGGCGCCGCCCGGATTCGAACCGGGGATGGCGGATTTGCAATCCGCTGCCTTAGCCGCTTGGCTACGGCGCCTGCTTGTGCTCTGCATTGAAAACGGATCGGGCGATTTCCAACCTCCCGCTGGTTGGCCGGTTCGAGTCTCAATGCAAACGTCCAGGGAGACCAAACGCACGGCAAAACAACCGCCGGCCGATCGCCTCGGAATATAACAGCTACAGTATCGGCAGACAAGCCCCTACACTTTGCCCGATCCTACCTAAGATTGCCACCGCCAAAGTCATCTACTTTACCCCTTCCACTCACCCTGCCCCGATTGCCATCAACGACAAACGGCCGCCGCGAATGCCGTCGAGTGGATGGCGGCGCGATCGGTCCGACGAGTGTAGCGCTTCAGAATTAAGGGACCATATTCTCGGAATTCCAGACAATATGGGCGCCACTGCTGGCTTTCCCAGCAGTGCTACCCGCAGCGTTGCACTGCTGGGCAAGCCAGCAGTGGCACCCAGCATAAGGTCCCATCTGCCTGACGCACTACATTAGGGTCCGACTGTTCGCGCAAGAATCGACGCCATTCCGCCGGATTGCCCAATTTGGGAAAAATCGACTGGAGAGCCGCCCGTCAATTGCTCGATCCTTATAGCGCGCGATCGGCAATGTGCTTTTTTTGGTTTCCCCCCCCGATTGGGAAAGATCATGTTCCTCGTGGATCAACTGGTCGACAACCTCCTTCAGTGGATCGACGGTCCCCTCGTTCGGCAGTCTGCGGGCGAAGTCGCTCGGGAGTGTCGGGACGCCCTGTGGCAACATGTCAGCGGGAGGATTCGGGGGATGACGGCGGCACAGGCGAGGGGATATCTTCGCGCACTGGCGCCCCAGTTCGTCGGTCGCGAGGTTAACGCGGTCTTGAGCCGCCGCCGAGCAAGTCCTCACATCCGCTCTCGGGTCGTTGCCCAGGCCGTCGAGGAGGTGCTCGACCTGCTTGCGGACGACATCCGTTACGCCGAACTCCGCCGCGAGGCGGCTTTGCTGGCGGCTTGACCAAATTCTGGCCACCGCCGCAGTTCCGAGGCGGTCTGCCGCGGCCCCACAAACGCGGCGGTCCGCGGGGCATCTCACCGGCGCGGCTTCCGTTGGCCGGACGTCCTGTTTATAATGGGCGTTTCTCCGCAAAACGCAGCCCGCCACCCGACTACGGCCAATCCGGAACATCATGGGAACCGCCACCCGCAACCTGGTTGTCGCCCAAAGCGGCGGACCGACTACGGTCATCAACAGCAGCCTCCAGGGAATCATCGAAACGGCCCGCCAGACCGATCGCATCGGTACGGTCTATGGCGCGCGGCACGGCATCGAAGGGGTGCTCAAAGAGGAACTGCTTGATTTGTCCGCCCAGTCGCGGGAAGAGGTGTCGCTGCTGCGGTTTACACCTGCGGCCGGCTCGATCGGCACGTGCCGCTACAAGCTGAAAAAGGGGCAGGACGAGGACTTTCAGCGGGTGCTCGACGTGTTTCGCGCACACCAGGTCGGCTATTTTCTCTACATCGGCGGCAACGATTCGATGGACACGGCCAACAAGATCGCCGACTTGGCCCGGCAGCGGGGTCTGGACCTCGTCGCCGTCGGCGTGCCGAAGACGATCGACAACGACGTTGGGGACAGCGAGTTCCGCCTGATCGACCACACGCCCGGCTACGGCTCGACGGCCCGATACTGGATGCACGCGGTGCAGAACGCCAACGAGGAGAACGCGGGCTCGTCTCCGGCCGATCCGGTGCTGGTGATGCAGGCGATGGGGCGGAAGATCGGCTTCATTCCCGCGGCGGCCCGCCTGGCCGATCCGCAGCGGGAGATGCCGTTGCAGATTTACCTGGCCGAAAGGCCCTGCCCGCTGGCGCAATTGGCCGATCAGGTGAACGACCTGCTGCGTCGCCGCGGCCGAGCGATGGTTGTCGTCAGCGAGGGCTTCGACGTCGGCGACCTGGGCAACGTGAAAGACTCGTTCGGCCATACGAACTTCGGCGCCGCGCAGACATCGGCCGTACAAGTGGTGGTGAACTACTTGAACGAGGTCGGACTGGCCGCCAAGGGCGCCGCGCGGGCAACAACGTCGGCACCGAGCAGCGGCATTCGATGGCCTTCGCCTCGCCGGTAGACCTGGACGAGGCCTACGGCGTGGGCTGCAAGGCGGTCGAGTTGGCCGCCGCCGGCGAGAGCGGATTCATGGCCACGATCCTGCGCAACCCGGGCTCCGCCTACAGCATCGCGTATGAAAAAGTCCCGCTGGCCGAGGTGGCCAACAGCGAGCGGACATTCCCCGCCGCCTGGATCGCACAAAGCGGCTGCGATGTGAGCGACGATTTTCTCCGTTACGCCCGCCCCTTGGTCGGCAACGACATGATCGGCTTGCCGATTGTCGACGGCCGGCAGCGGCTGGCGCGATTTTCCCCCGTCTTCGCCGATCGGAAGCTCCCGAAGTATATTCCTCAAGCGGATCGTCCTGCCTGACCGCGGACCTAACAAAAGCTTCCCAAGTATCTTCCTCAAGCGGACCGCCATGTTCGACCTGAAACCGAAACACGATTACTTCGTCGGCATCGACTCCGACGGCTGCGCCTTCGACACGATGGAGTTGAAGCACAAGGAGTGCTTCATTCCCAACACGATCAACTACTGGGACCTGCAAGGCGTCAGCAAATACGCCCGGGAGGCGGCCGAGTTTGTGAACCTCTACTCGAAGAGCCGGGGGATCAACCGCTTTCCCGCCCTGGTCGAAGTGCTCCAGTGGCTGCAACAGCGGCCGGAAGTCGTCCGCCGCGGCGTGAAGATCGACATCCCCCAGTCGCTCTTGGACTGGATCCGCCGGGAGACGAAGCTGGGCAATCCCGCCCTGGAAAAAGCGGTGGCCCAGAGCGGCGATCCGGGCCTGGAACGAACGCTCCGCTGGTCGAAGGCGATCAACCAGTCGGTCGAGGGCATGGTCCGCGGCGTGCCCCCTTTCCCCTTCGTCCGCGAGAGTCTGGAAAAACTCTGCGGCCGGGCCGACGTCGCTGGTCGTCTCCGCGACGCCGCAGGAGGCGCTCGAGCGGGAATGGGACGAACACGACCTGAGCCGTTTCGTCGTCGCCATCTGCGGCCAGGAAATCGGCACGAAGAAACAGTGCATGGGCGCGGCGGCGAAGTATCCCGCCGGCCATTCTCTGATGATCGGCGACGCGCCGGGCGATCACGCCGCGGCGGCGGCCAATCACGCCCTGTTTTTTCCCATCAACCCCGGCGCCGAGGAACAGAGTTGGCAGCGGTTTTTCGCGGAGGGGATCGACCGCTTTTTCGCCGGGGCGTTTGCCGGAGCGTATCAGCAAGAGTTGTTCGACGAGTTCGACAGCTACTTGCCCGATCGGCCGTCGTGGCCGCTGGTCAATAAGTCCCCCTCTCCCTCCGGGAGAGGGCCGGGGTGAGGGAAATTGGAGTAGGCGTACGATCTTGAAGGCGGGCGTTTGAGATAGTTCCCCTCACCCTAACCCTCTCCCGAAGGGAGAGGGGACCTTCGTGAATCCACAATCTGTTAAGCATAAATAGGAGTTGTCTATGTCGGGAAAATGCGACATCGCCGTGATCGGCCTGGCCGTGATGGGCGAAAACCTGGCCCTGAACATCGAAAGCCGCGGCTTCCGCGTGGCGGTCTTCAATCGCACGACGAGCAAAGTGGATGAGTTGCTGGCCGGCCGCGGCAAAGGCAAGAACCTCGTCGGCTGCCACACGCTGGAAGAAGTTGTCGCCAGCCTGGCCGCGCCCCGCAAGGTCATGCTCATGGTCAAGGCGGGAGCGGCGGTCGATGAATTCATCGAAAAGCTTCTCCCCTTGCTCTCTCCCGGCGACGTGCTCATCGACGGCGGCAACACCCACTTCAGCGAGACCGAGCGGCGGACGGCCTACGTCGAATCGAAGGGGCTTTTGTACGTCGGCACGGGCGTTTCCGGCGGCGAAGAGGGCGCCCTGCGCGGCCCGAGCATGATGCCCGGCGGAAGTCCCGCCGCCTGGCCGCTGGTGCAGCCGATCTTCCAGGCCATCGCGGCCAAGGTCGGTCCCAACCACGACGTCCCTTGCTGCCAATGGGTCGGCCCGCGCGGCGCCGGCCACTACGTGAAGATGGTCCACAACGGCATCGAGTACGGCGACATGCAGTTGATCTGCGAAGCCTATTGGATGCTCAAGAGCGCCCTGGGACTTTCCAACCCGGAACTTTACGACGTCTTCGCCCAGTGGAACCGGACCGAACTGGACAGCTACCTCGATCGAGATCACCCGCGACATCTTCAGCGTCAAGGACGAGTTGACCGGCGGCGACCTGGTCGATCTGGTCATGGACACTGCCGGGGCGAAGGGGACCGGCAAGTGGATGAGCCAATTGGCCCTCGACCTCGGCGTGCCGAGCACGTTGGTGACCGAGGCCGTTTACGCCCGCTGCTTGTCGGCGATGCGCGATGCGCGGCTGCGGGCCAGCCGGACGCTTCGCGGCCCGTCGGGCAAGCATCGCGGCGACCGGGCGAAGTTCATCGAGCAGGTCCGCCAGGCCCTTTACGCCTCGAAGATTTGCAGCTACGCCCAGGGGTTCGTGCAGCTTCAGGCGGCGGCGGCCGAGCACAAGTGGCCGCTCGATTTCGGCTCGATCGCGCTGCTCTGGCGCGGCGGCTGCATCATCCGCGCCGTTTTCCTGGAGCGGATCAAGGAAGCCTTCGACGCCGACGCGAAACTGGAGAACCTGCTCCTGGCGCCGTATTTCAAAAAGGCAGTCGCCAAGGCGCAGGCCTCCTGGCGGAACGTCGTCGCCACGGCCGTCCGCTTGGGAGTGCCCACCCCGGCCTTCTCCTCCGCCTTGGCCTACTTCGACGGCTATCGCGCGGAGCGGCTGCCGGCCAACTTGCTCCAGTCGCAACGCGATTACTTCGGCGCCCACACGTACAACCGCACCGACCGCGAGGGCGTTTTCCACACCGACTGGCTCCGTTTGCGGAAACATCCAGACTGATGAAGAGGCAGCACCATGTCCATCGCAACTCATTTGACCGAACTGTTCGGCCTTGAAGGACAGACGGCCGTCGTTATCGGCGGGGCCGGCGTCCTCGGCGGGGCCCTGTGCAAGGGCATCGCCCTGGCCGGCGCCCGCGTCGTCGTCGGCGATCTCACCGAAGAAGGCTGCAAGGCCCGCGTCGCCTCGCTCGAAGAGTGCGGCGGCAAGGCCGGCTATTGCAGCGTCGATGTCACCCGCCGCGAATCGATCGAGAATCTGCTTGCCGCGGCCCTCCAGCAGACCGGCCGCGCCGACATCCTCGTCAACTGCGCCGGAGTGAACGTCGGCAACAACTTCCTCGACGCCACGGACGCCGACTGGGACCGGATCATGACGATCAACCTCCGCGCGGTCTTTCAGGCGTGCCAGGTCTTCGGCCGGCACATGGTCGCGGCCGGCGGCGGGGCGATCGTCAACATCGGCAGCGTCACTTCCCACCTGCCGCTCTCCCGGGTCTTCGCCTATTCGGCGTCGAAGGCGGGCGTGCTCAACCTCACCCGCAACGTCGCCCAGGAGTTCGGCCCCCAGGGCGTGCGCGTCAACGCCATCTGCCCCGGCTTCTTTCCCGCCGAGCAGAACCGCCGCCTCTTGGACGCGGAGCGGATCGACAACATCATGCGTCACACGCCCATGCGGCGGTTCGGCGAGCCCGAGGAGTTGGTCGGGACGCTGTTGCTGTTGGTTTCGCCAAAGGCGGGAAGTTTCCTCACCGGCACGCACGTCAACGTGGACGGCGGCTTCACGTCGTTTTGGTTTTAGACAAGGGACGGATAAAGGGCGCGAAGGGTATAAAGGGTGCGAAGGGCATGAAGGGTGCGGGCGAAAACGGAGTTGCAGGCGACGAAGCAGACAATCCGTCCTCGGCGTCTTCGCGTAATACCCCTCCCCCAACCCCTTCCCACCCTTCTCCCCCTTCGCACCCTTCCTCCGTCTCTCGTCTCTCAACTCTCAACTCTCCACTCTCAACTCTCCACATCGGTCCGATTGTCATCGACTGTCCCGCCGTGCAGGCGGCGCTGAGCGGCTACACCGACTGGCCGATGCGGCGGATCGCGCGGCAATTGGGCGCCCCGTACGCGCTCTGCGAAGTCCTCCTCGACCAGTTCGTCGTCAACGTGACCAAGGGGCCGAAGGCGAAGCGGTTTCTCCGCGTCGGCGACGACGACCATCCTTGCGGCGCGCAATTGATGGGCGACGACCCGGAGCAATTCGCCCAGGCCGCGGGAAAACTGGTCGCCGCGGGCTTCGACGCGATCGACTTGAACTTCGCCTGCCCGGTGAAAAAAGTCCTCGGCCGCTGCCGCGGCGGCTACCTGATGGGCCAGCCGGGCGATGCGTTGGCGATTGTCGCCCGCGTGCGCGACGCCTTGCCGCCGCACGTGCCGCTCTCGATCAAGCTTCGCCGCGGCATGGACGACAGCGGGGAGAGCCGCGACCATTTTTGGGCCATCTTCGACGGCTCGTTTGCCCTCGGCGCGGCCGCGGCGACGGTCCACGGCCGCACGGTCCGCCAGCGCTGACGAAGGCCCGAGTTCGTGGGATTTTCTTCGCGAAGTGAAGCAACACGCCGCGCGCAAGTCGTGCTGGGCAGCGGCGACCTCTTCACCGCCCAGGACTGTCTCGACATGCTCGCGCGGACCGGCGTTGACGGGGTGAGCATCGCCCGCGGGGCGATCGGCAACCCGTGGATTTTCGAGCAGGTGCGGGCGTTGGCGGCGGGTCAGCCCGCGACGCCGCCCGACTTGGCCGAGCAGAGGGCGGTCATCGCCGAGCATTACCGTCTGGCCGAGGAACTTTACGGTCCGCAGCACGCCTACAGCCGGATGCGGAAGTTCGGCATCAAGTACGCCCGCTTGCACCCGCGGGCGGAGCAGGTTCGCGACGCCTTTGTCGCCGTCGGCGGGCGGGCGGAGTTTTTCGCCGTGTTGGAGAGGTGGTACGGCGGCGGCGGGCGATAATGGATTCGCGACGACCCGCTTGTCTCGTGCCCCCCGACACGGTATATTCGAAGAGGCTGGAGCGCGCTCCACCTTCACATAGCCCTTTGGTTGCAGAATCGTGGCCGCGGGGCTTTGCCGAACAATCCTGGTTCGAGAGAGGAAGGAATTCTCCGATGGGCGCAACTCACGTGACCGTCGCGGTCGTCAACCCGGCAGACCCTGAGCGCCGCTGGGAAGGGTTGTTCCTGGTCAACACCGGCGCCACGGATTGTTATGTTCCGGCCAGCCGTTTGCGCGAAGTGGGCGTGCAGCCAGGGGGGCAACGTACCTATGAGCTGGCCAACGGCGCGGAGGTTGCCCTGGAAGTTGGCGTCGCCCGCATCGAATTCATGGGCGACATTGTTGGCGCGACCGTTATTTTCGGCGAAGAGGACTGCGAGCCGATTCTCGGCGTCACGGCACTGGAGTCTGCGGGAATCGAGGTCGATCCGGTCAATCAACGGCTCAAGCGGCTTCCGGCGGTTCGGCTGAAGGCGTTGCGCCGCGGGTGAAATTGGGCGGCGGAACCTCAATCGTCCCTTGCAATTTCCGCGTTCCGCCGCATCCCCTCCCAGCCGGCGCGAAGCATCGCCGTGCCTTGAAAACGCTCCCGGAACTCCGCCTCATCCAATCGCAATAGCTCCGCCAATTCGACCGGGTTCCTTCCCGCGCCGGGTTGAAAGGCCGGCTCGGCGGTCGTCGCCGCGCAGCGGTTCCAGGGACACGCCTGCTGACAGGCGTCGCAACCGAAAATGCGCCGACCCATCGGACGGTGAAATTCCTCGGGGATCGGCCCGCGATGCTCGATCGTCAGATAGCTGATGCACCGCCGCGCGTCGAGTCGATGCGGCTGGAACAACGCCCCTGTGGGACAGGCGTCGAGACATCGCCGGCACGTCCCGCAATGATCGATTTCCATCGGCGCGTCGTAGGCCAGCGTTTCGCTGGTGAGCAAGGCCGCCAGGACGAACCAACTTCCCAGCCGTTGGTTGATGAGCATCGTATTTTTGCCGAACCCGCCGAGGCCGGCCAACCGGGCGAATTCCCGCTCCAGCAGCGGCGCCGTATCGACCACGCCCCGTACGCGGGCCTCGGGGGTGCAACGTCGATGAAAATCGGCCAGTTGCCGCAGCCGCGGGCGCAAGAGGTCGTGATAGTCGGCGCCCCAGGCGTATCGGGCGATCGTCCCCTGCCCCGCTCCCGGCGCGATCGGCTCGGCCGTGCGGTAGGCAACGGCCAGCACCAACAGGCTCCGCACACCCGGCAGGACGTGCCGCGGATGCTCGTAGGCCGCCGCCCGATCGGCCATATACTGCATCTGACCGGCCAGCCCGCCGGCGAGCCATTGGCGGAAATGCCCGATCCCCGGCGGGACGACCGCCGGCGTCGCCCCCGCCAGGTCGAAACCCAGGCGGCGGGCCTCCCCCTTCAACGCGACGGTCAAGTCTGCGGGTGAAATCGTCATTTTGGGCAAGTCTTCCCTCGCGGCCGCGGCGGGGGTAAAATCAAACGCGGGCGGCACACTCTCGATTTTACCCTCGCCGCCCTGCCGGAGGCTATTCTTATGCGCCTGTTGTGTTGGACATCCTTCTGTCTGGCCGCCCTCTGCCTCCCCCTGGCCGGCTGCGAATCGGAAGTCTCTCGCGACGACCTGGGAGAGGTGATGTTCCGCGTGCCCGATGTCCCGGCGCAGACAAACCCTACCAAATGCCGGAACTGGGCGCCAACCCGAACTCGTCCGACGACGCCGATGACAATCCGTTTCCCTGGAGGCCACAACCATGAACCGCAGACTTTTGATCGGCATCCTGTCCTTGCTCGTTTCCAGCTTCATCGTCCTCATGCCAGCGGCTCGCGCCGACACCCCCTATTTCCTTGCCTATGGGCTGGGCAACACGGGGCTGGGGTGCGGATGGTGTGGGTATGGGCCGAACCTTCCCAGCCCCGCCCCCTATTTTGCGATGCATCCGCCGGTTTACTACAGCTATCCCGTCGCCTACCCCTATGGAGTTAGCCCCTTTCCAAACCTGCCGGGAGCGCTGATGTGCGGCGGGATGGCGGCGGACCCGCCGACGACCCCGGCTACGCATCCTGCGCCGCTTCGCATTACAAATCCTTATGTGTCCCAGAGCGACGCGACGGCGACAACATCAGGTCCCTTGCGGAGCCGCCCTGTGCCGAAGGTCATTTATCCAACGGCGCTGGCGGGAAAGTAGTCTCTTTTTGGCTGGGATAATCGCTCTGGACAGCGGCGGGAAAAAACCCTAATCTAGCGGCCCCTCATCACCCTCTTCCGTCAGGTGGAAAGGAGTCGGCCGGATGAAGTGGATTTTGCTGCCGGCGCTTGTCGTTTTGGTCTTCTGCGGTTGTTGCGCTTCTCGGCAGCCGCCGGTCGATCCATTCTACGGTCGGACGACGGTCCCGCCGCCCAGTACGGGCGCGGTTTGCCAGCAGCCGGCTGCGCCGTACTACTCGGGGGCGCCGGCGCCCGGGCCGGCCATGCCGCCGCCGGCGTCGCAGCCGCCGCCCGGCTACACTCCCTCGCCGTATCCGTCCGGCGCGCCGACCTGGTCCAATCCCGCCGCCCCTGCACCTGGTCCGGCCGCCTATCCCAACAATCCGGCTGGCGGCGGCCCGGCGTACCCGGGCGGCAGCAACGGGACTGCTCCTTACCCGGCCAACGGGGGCGCGACGCCGTATCCGAGCGGCGGCGGGACCTCAATGAATTCGACCGGCCGTTCGGCGAACGTTTGGACCAGCGCGTCCGCGAGCGCGCCGGGCGACATCGTCAAGATTCCCGTCTCCGAGCCGTAACGGCCGCTGTCACGGGGGAGTGTCCCGATTCTTGGGCGCCGCGGAAGGGGACAGGTCCATGTTTTCGGCCCCGCGCACGTTCGCCAAACCGCCTTTCTCGCCGAAAAATGGACCAGTCCCCGGCTGCTCCAGTGCAGGCAAGCTGCCGGCCACGTCGTATAATTGGGTTGGATTCTGTTGCATCGCATCGGCCGGGAATCGTCGGCGTGGACAGCATTTCTGGAATGATTGAGGGGCACTTTCCCGCCGTCGCCGCGGGGGCAAACCGCTGGCGGTTGGCCCGCTGGGCGGCGCAAGTCGCGAAAATCTCCGCCTTGGAGCCGGAGTTGTTGCCGCTGTCCGACGAGCAACTCCGCAAGCGGAGCTTGTCGTTGCGTTATCAGGCGAAGAGCGGCCAGGCGTGTCTCGGCTGCTGATCGAGGCCTACGCCCTGGTTCGCGAGGCCGCCCGGCGAACGATCAACATGCGGCACTTCGACGTGCAAATCCTCGGCGGCATCGCCATGTTCCACCGCTCGGTGGTCGAGATGCAGACGGGCGAGGGGAAGACGCTGGCCGCCACGCTGCCGATGTATTTGTACGCGCTGAACGGCAAGGGCTGCCACTTGGCCACGGTGAACGACTACCTCGCCCGCCGCGACGCCGAGTGGATGCGGCCGATTTACGAGGCCCTGGGGCTGACCGTCGGCGTGGTGGAGACGGAAATGACGCAGCCGCAGCGGCGGAAGGAATACGCCTGCGACGTGACCTATGGGACGGCGAAGGAGTTTGGCTTCGATTTTCTCCGCGACCGTCTGTTGCTGCGGCGGATCGGCGAGGGGCAGGGGGATTTTTTGGGCGGGATGCTCGGTCACGTCCGCGGCGACGGCGGGGGCGAAAAGCCCGTCCAGGGTCCGCCCTATTTCGCGCTGGTCGATGAGGCCGACAGCATCCTCATCGACGAGGCGCGCACGCCGTTGATCATCTCCGCCCTGCCGACGGAAGAGCAGAAGCTGGCCGTCGAGTGCCATCGGTGGAGCGCGTCGGTGACCGGCGAGTTCGTCGAGGACGAGGACTACGAGTACGATCACGAGAAGAAGACGGCGGAGTTGACCGGCGAGGGGCGGCAGAAGATCCGTCTCATGCCCAAGCCGGAGACGCTGGACGCCGTCGGCATGGTCAACATTTACCAGTACGTCGAGCAGGCGATCATGTGCGATCGCGAGTACACGCGCGACCGGCAGTTCGTCATTCGCGACGGCGAAGTGGTCATCGTCAACGAGTACACCGGCCGGCTGGCCGAAGGGCGGAAGTGGCGCGAGGGCGTCCACCAGGCGGTCGAGGCGAAAGAGGGCGTCGAAGTGACCGTGGCCACGGGGCAGGCCGCGCGGATCACCATCCAGGACTTTTTCCTGCGTTACGAGAAATTGGCCGGGATGACCGGCACGGCGATGGACTCGGCCGGCGAGCTGCGGCGAATTTATCGCTGCTGCGTGTTGCCGATTCCCACGAACCGGCCGGCCATTCGCCGGCGGCTGCGGACGCAGGTCTTCGGCACGGCGGAGGCGAAGTGGGCGGCCGTGGTCGAGGAGATCTGTCAACTCCACGCGAAGAACCGCCCGTTGTTGATCGGCACCCGCTCGATCGACAAGTCGGAGCATCTCGCGACGCTGCTCGCCGCCAGGGGGATCGAGCACAAGGTGCTCAACGCCCACAAGATCGCCGAAGAGGCGGAGATCGTGGCCCAGGCGGGCCTGCCCGGCAAGGTGACCGTGTCGACGAACATGGCCGGACGCGGCACGGACATTCGCCTTGGCGAAGGCGTGGCGGAGATGGGCGGATTGCAGGTGATTCTCACGGAAATGCACGACGCCTCGCGGATCGACCGCCAGCTCAGCGGCCGTTGCGGCCGGCAAGGCGATCCGGGCGCGTACCGCCAGTACATCGCCTTGGACGACGACCTGGTCTTGGCCGGGCTGGGGCCGAAAAAGGCCGAGAAGCTCGAAGCCCTGGGCCGGCGGAGGCCCGGCCCTTTCGACCGCTTCGCCCGCTTGTTCTACAAAGCCCAGCGGAAGGTCGAGCGACGCCATTTCCGCCAGCGCCGCGCGTGAATGTACTTTGAGAAGGAGCGGAAAAAGATGCAGCGGCAGATGGGGCAGGACCCGTACCTCGACACGGCGGGCATGTAAAGGGAGCCACACGATGTCCGAGACGGCAATCCATGTTGTGACCGGCGCCTATGGGTACTCCGGCAAGTACATTGCCCAGCGGCTGCTCGACCAACGGCAAACCGTCGTCGCGCTGACCAACTCCCTTTCGCGCGAAAACCCCTTTGGCGACCGCATCAAGGCGTTTCCGTTCCACTTCGACGAGCCCGACTTGCTCGCCGAGCAATTGCGCGGCGCATCCGTGCTCTACAACACCTATTGGGTGCGATTCAACCATCGCTTGTTCAAACACGCCGACGCCGTGCGGAACACGCTCGCGCTCTTCAAGGCGGCGAAGCAAGCGGGCGTGGAACGCATCGTCCACGTGAGCATCGCCAACGCTTGCGAGGATTCGCCGCTTGAGTATTTTCGCAGCAAGGCGGTCCTGGAGAAGGCCCTCGTCGAATCCGGGCTTTCCTACGCCATTCTTCGCCCCGCCGTCCTCTTTGGCAAGGAGGACATCCTCATCAACAACATCGCCTGGTCCTTGCGAAGGCTGCCTGTGTTCGGCGTATTTGGCGATGGCCGCTACCGCTTGCAGCCCATCTATGTCGACGATTTGGCCGACTTGGCGGTCCAGCAGGGCAAGCGTCGCGAGAGCGTTGTCATCAACGCCGTCGGGCCGGAGACGTTCGCCTACCGAGAGCTTGTGGCGACGATTGGCCGACTGATCGGGAAACGACGTCCCATTGTCTCCGTTCCGCCGTGGTTCGGTTATGCCGCCGCGCGGCTGTTGGGCGCGATCGTCGGCGACGTGGTGATCACGAAGGACGAGATCGAAGGTCTAATGGCCGGCATGTTGTGCGTCAACGCGCCGCCCGCCGGGCATACGCTCCTGACCGACTGGGTGAAGGCCAGCGCCGACGGTTTGGGGCGGCGCTACGCCAGCGAGTTGGCAAGGCGGAAAGACCGCGTGTCGGCGTACCGGTCGAATTGACCGCCTATCGCCGGCCGCCGAAGCGCGGCCGCAAGACGGCCAAGAGGATGATCGCGGGAATAGCGCCAACAAGGCGATCCTCGGCTTGATCAGCACCCCGAGGGCCAGCATGGGCATGGCCAGCAGCGCCCAGCGGGGCAAGCGGTCCACGTCGGGAAAGGCCAGCCACCACACCGCCAGGAGGACGCCGGCCCGCAGGACCATGTCCCGCAGTTCCTCGTAATGGCCGCCCAGCGCCGCCAACCACATGCCCGCCCCGAGCAGAAAACAGGCAACGGCGAGAATTGCGAGAAGATGACGACGCATCAAATTCGATCCAGCATGTCGATCCAGCGGGCCAATTCGCCTAGTTCCGCGGGGTCCAAGTCGCGCGGCCGCGCGCCCAGGGATTTCAGCGTCACGGGGATTTTCGCCGCCCGCGCCTCGCTCGTCAGCCGGGTGGCGGCCGCGGCGTGCGGAGATTTCTCCGCCACGGCCAGATAGATCGCCAGGCGGCGCAGCGGATCGCCTTCCGGAGGCGTGCCGGAGGGCGAAGCGTCGATCATCGCCGCGGCGCGAATCGTTTGCCGGTCGTGAAAGGCCAGCAGACAGGCCAACGTACCGCCGCTGCCGCCTCCGCAAACCGCCACCCGCGCCGCGTCCACGCGGTAGGTCGATTCGATCTGGTGAATCACCCGCTCGACCAGCGACTCCTCTTCCGACGTCCAGCCGCCGGTCTCGCCGGGCTCGGGAACCGCGAGGATCAAGTCGTAGCGGTTGCACAGCGGCTTCCAGCGGGCCAACAAATCCTTGGCGCTGGCCGTCGCGTCGCCCCGCAGCCAAACGACCAGGCCGTGCGGCGTCGCCGCGGAGTAACCGTCGGGCACGTACGCCCAGACCCGGTTGCGAAACTCCGGGATCGACGCCGGCACGACGCCGCGCTCGTCCAAGGCGTCGGGGCCGGGCGTGAGCGGGGCATGGGCGGGCGGCAGTTCCGCCGGCGGCAATGCCTCGCAAAGCCAGTCGAACTTGACCTTCGCCGTCTGCACCTTGCCCGCGCGGCGAAATCCAACCTCCGTCTCGTCGTCCGCGTCCAGTCCGGCAAGCCCCGCGAGCATCTCATCGCGACTGCCGATGGAATGGCCGGCCAAACTGACCAGCACGTCGCCGGCGGCGATTCCCGCCCGGGCGGCGGGGCTTTGCGGATAAACATAGCGCACGGCGACGCCGTCTTGCGGTCCGCTCCGCATCGGCAGCACGCCCAACAGCGGCGGCTGGCAGGGGTCGAGCTTGGCGACGAGTTCGATTTCGACGCGAATCCGCTGCGCGCCGCGCATCGCGGCGACGGCGACCTTGTCGCCGGCGTAACGGCGGCCGAGTTCTTCCTTCAACTCCGCCGTCCGCGCGATCGTCCGCCCGCCGATTTCCACGATTCGATCGCCGCCGCGGAGGCCGGCCTTGCCCGCCGGCGACTTCGCGCGGCAGGCGGCGATCACGGCCTCGCCGAGGAGAAGATCGTTGGACCGCAGACTGAAGCCGGCCAACCCCGAATGCAGGTCGCGGCCCTGCTTCAGGCGCGGAAGGACGCTGAGGACGTGCTCGGCGGGCACGGCGAAGCCGATGCCGGAATCGTACCACTCGTAGCCGGCCATCTCGTCGGCCGACTGCGGCGACAAAGGGACAAGCACCCCGAGGACGCGGCCGCGAAGGTCCACCAGCGGTCCGCCGTAGTTGTTCGGCGAGACGGCGGCGTCGGTCTGCAATGCCTTCCCCCAGATGCGCCCCGTCGCGCTGAGCACGCCCACGGACATGTTCGGCCGATCGGGCTGGAAGGTCCGCCCCACGGCGATGCACCATTGCCCCACGCGCATTTCCGACCGCGGGGCGATTTCCGCCGCGGGAAGCGGCCGGGAAACCTCGATTTTCAGCAGCACGAGCATCCGGCTGTGGTCCGTGGCCACAAGCTTCGCCGGCTTGCGCGTTCCATCCGGCAGCCGCACGAGGATCGACGCCGGCTTGCTGACAAAATTGAACGCGCTGGAGACGATGTAGCCCTGCGGATCGATCACCAGGCCGGTCGTCGGGCCGATGCCCAGCAACATGTCTTTGGTCCGCTCCATGCCGCCGACGGTCTCGATGCCGACGACGCAAGGGGCGATGCGGCCGACGGCGGCGATCATCGTCCGCTGTTCGAGCGATTCGAGGTCGTCGTCCGCCCGCGCCCACGCCGCGGCGGAAGCGAAGAGGGCCAACGCCCCGGCGAAACTCACGATTCTTACTAGGTGTGCCCCGACGTGAAAAGGACCGGTTTGGGTACCATGCCCACGCTTGCGTCGGCATGTGAGGCGCCGAGCACGCGGCAACATGCCCACGCAAGCGTGGGCATGGCACCCGCTGACAATCGCGATTTTTCCTCGGCCTGTCATGGTGCAGCCTGCTTCTCCTCGTCGGACGGCTCCAAGACCAGTTCCAACAAATCCTCTCCGCGGAGCACCGTCAGGGAAACGCGGTCGTCGCGGTCGATCAAGGCGATCTCGCCCCGCACCGCCTTGCACGTTTGCGTCAAGCGGCCGCCGACGAGAAGGATCAAATCGTCGGCGCGGAGACCGACGCGGGCCGCCGCCGAACCGGGCCGCACCTCGTCGACAAAGGCCGGCGTCCGCTCGAGCACGTCCGGCACCAGGGCAATGCCCAACCGCGGGAGACTCATCGGCCGCTCGCGTTTGGCGGGCTCCTGTTGCGGCGCGGCGACGAACTTTCCCGCGCAAATCGCCTCCACGGAACGCTGCAACTGGTCGATGGGGACGGCGTAGTTCAGCCAGGTGTTGTTCAGCGAGTTGCGCAGTTCCTTGCCGAGCATCGCCGTCAATTCGCCGCGCCGCGTGAGCAGCGCCCCGCCCGCCGCGCCGGGATTGTTGCACACCAGATCGAGCACGTAGACGGGACCGTGATAGGGGGTCTCGAAGACGCCGCGGCGGGCGTCCAAGCGCGCGACGACGGAAACCGTCCCGTGCTGCACGCTGACCGGCTCGTCGCCCGTGGCCACGCCGAAGAGGTTGCTCATCGCCAGGACGCGGGCGCCCTCCTCGACCGGGGCGGCGCGGCGGAGATCGAAGTGCGGCAGCCCCTTGGCGTCGATCTTCAGCACGGCCACGTCCAACCCCGGGTCGGCGCCGAGCAACTTCGCCTCGAACCTCCGCCCGTCGGAGAGCGTCGCGGAGATGTAGTCGGTGTCCAGCGCGTGGCTGAAGACGGTGAGGATGTGCCCAACGTCGGAAATGAGGATGCCGCTTTGGTAGTTTTCCAATCCGCCCAACCCGCCGGCGCCGTAGATTTTGACCATCTTCGCCTGGGCTTGGACGATCGCCTCGCGCGCGGAGTCTTCGCCGGTCGGACCGGCCGCGCAGGCCGTCGCCGCGGCCAGCGCCGCCAGAATTGCAACAACTTGTCTCGCCGCGCGGATCATCCTATTTCTTCCCGCCTTTGGCAAAGGCAAAACGCTCGATGGCAAACACGCCGAACAACTCGTCGGAGACGCGGACCTCGATGCGGCCGGGCAAGAGCCGCCCGTCGTCGCCGCGATCGTCGGAGAAATAGATTTCGCAGGGATCGACGTTCTCCGCCGGATACATTTCCAAAGCGAGCAATTCGCCCCCGGCCGGATCGAAGTAAAACCAACACTCGACCCCCTTGTGCGATCCGACCAAAACATCGACAAGGTCTTGCCGGCCGCGCAACGGGGCAAGCCCCTGGTATTCGACCTGGCCAAACCGCTCCGGGCCGAGCAGGGCCAATCGCCGCCAGAGGTAAAGGGCGGGCAGCAGACCGCCGCTGCCTGCGGGCAACAGCGACGCGCCGAGCGTCGCTCCGGCCTCCCACTTCACCTCGCCGCCGGGAAGCCTCATCGCGCCGCCGGCGTCGCTCAGTTCAAACGCATATTTCCGGCCGCCGTTGGCTGCTCCGGCGATGGTCCAGGAACCGTCGAGGCCGGCGAAGTCGGACTTCGCCGCCCAGGCGCGAAAGACGCGGTCCTGGTTCAGCTTGTTGTAGAAGTAGTTGGCGTATCCCCGCTTCGGCTCGAATCGCCGGCGGACGATTTCCGGCATGGAATTGTCCGGGGGTTGGAAGAGCTTCCAGAGGCCCTCGGGCAGGGGAATTTCCGGAATCGGAAGCTTCAGCGGCGCCGGCCGATCGTTCGGACCGCCCTTTTTTCGCTCCGAGCGCGGCCGCTCGTTGGGCTTCGGCGCGGGCAGGGGCGGCGTCGGCGGACGGGCGGAAATCTTCTCCAAAAGCTCCTCGCCCCGATGGAGGCCGGCCAGCCGCACGGACACGTCGAACCGCTTCCCCTCGCGGCGGAAACTCAGCGGCACGCGCCACCCCTTGGGAAATATGCCCAGGGCGTTTTTGAAGCCGTTGGGGGTGGTGACGGGGCGGCCGCCGAAGGCGATCAGCTCGTCGTCCACGCGCAGCCCGCGGCGATAGGCGTCGGAGTCTTCCAACACGTCGGTGACGACGACGCGGCCGTCCTCGTCGCTGCCCACGCGGGCGCCGAGGCTGGCGTGGTCGACGATCCTTCCGCTCCGCAGACAGCCCAAAAAGTTCTTGATCTGGTTGACGGAAACGGCGTAACCGACGCCGACACTGACCCGTCCGCGTTTCTGGAACGAGCAGCGGCCGTTGACGCCGACCAGCCGGCCTTCCATGTCGAACAGCGGCCCGCCCGAATTGCCCGGGTTGATCGAGGCGTCGGTCTGAATGCAGTCGGCGTACTCCAACAACGTGCCCGCGGGAGGCTGATAGCGGTGGGTCGCGGAGACGATGCCGTAGGTGACGGTGGGTTGAAAGTCGAAGGCCAGGAGGAAGGGATTGCCCATGGCGAAGACCCAATCGCCGGCCCGGAGCAGATCGCTGTCGCCGAGCTCGACATGAGGAAAATCGTTGCGCCCGAGGAGTTGGACCAAGGCGATGTCGCCGGTCGGATCGAGGCCGACCAGCACGGCGTCGTAGACGCGGCCGTCGGCCAGGCCGCACTTCATCGTGTTGCCGCAGGGTTGGGCGACGTGGAAGTTGGTCAGCGCATAGCCGTCGGCGGAAATCAACGCCCCGGAGCCGCCCCCCTGCCCTCCTGCCGCGAAGATCGCCGCGACGGCCGGCCTCACCCGGGCCATCACCGCGATCCGCTGCGACTCGGCCTGGAGCACGGCCGCGGGCGGATTCGCCGCGGAAGCCTCCAGCGGCGACGTTTCCGGCGAGCTTCCGCCAGCGGGCGCGGCCGCCAGAATCAAGGCCGCCAAAACCAAAAACGCCGCCAGGGGACGATTTCCTGCAAGGTCCCCCTCTCCCTTCGGGAGAGGGTCGGGGTGAGGGGAAGTGTGTGCGGGCCGCGAACTTTGGAGGCCGGGGTTTTCCCGGTTTCCCCTCGCCCCCGCTTTCTCCCAAAGGGAGAGGGGGACCGAAAATGGAACGTCAGTGGCAATTCCCCTCACCCCAACCCTCTCCCAAAGGGAGAGGGGGACCGAAAATGGAACGTCAGTGGCAATTCCCCTCACCCCAACCCTCTCCCAAAGGGAGAGGGGGACCGAAAATGGAACGTCAGTGGCAATTCCCCTCACCCCAACCCTCTCCCAAAGGGAGAGGGGGACCGAAAATGGAACATCAGTGGCAATTCCCCTCACCCCAACCCTCTCCCAAAGGGAGAGGGGGACCTTGACTTCGCAATCCGACCGGCTTGGGTTCATTTGCTCACCCTCGCATCGCCGAGGATAGCGTGCCCGGCCGCATCCAGGTCGCCGGTGAAATCGACGAGGATGGTCAAGCGACGGACGCCGGTCGCGTCGACGTCGATCGTCCGCGGCGGTTCGCTCCCGGAGAGCGTCGCCTCCCAAAGGGTCTTCCCCTCGCTGCGGAGGATCAAGCGGACGTTGCCCCGCGGACGGAATTCGTCGTCGATGCCCGCTGTGGCGCAAAAGCGGCGAAATCGACCGGGCAGATAGTAGACGGCCTCGGTGCGGCTGTGCAAGGCCAGGCCCTTGGAGAACTGCTTCCCGCCCAACCGCAACGGCTTCGACTCCAAGGTCCGATCTGCGCGCGGCCGGAAAAACTCCAGCCGCGAGGGGAGTTCCTTTTCCAAGGGGAAATAAGGGGTGTAGACAAATGACTCCGGCTTCAAGTCGCTGAGGTAGACGATCTTCCCTCGCGACATGTCGATCCGCGACACCTGTTCCAACGGGAGGCGCACGACCGCCCCGGCGACGGTGGTCCACTCCAACTGCCGGGCCAGGGCCAGAGAGCGCACCGCCCAGCGCGAACCGCCGGCGTCGGCGATCCACGCGACCGGCTCCGGCAGGTCCCGCTCGCCCGCGCGATAGACCAATCCGAAGACCTTCAAGCGATTGACCGCGGCCAACTCGCCTTCCAGTTCAAACTCGATTTGCTTCTCGCTCACGTCGTGGATCGTTCCCTTGTGGTAATCGAGCAACTCCTGTTTTTCGACGACGAGGAGGTCGGCCGCCGGCTTCATTTTCAGCAAACGGTCCCACTGACCGAGGACGGCCGCCGCCGCGGGCTGAAAGCGGACGACGGCGACGCTGTCGGCGGGCAGATCGATCGCTTCGCCGACGCCGGGCAGAATCCGCGCCGCGGCCCTGGCGGACGGCATACGCGCGGACGCAGAGCGACGATCCATCGACCAGTTCAACCCACGCTTGCGGCGGCGGGAAGGTCGGCGGCTGTTGCTTGGCGGAAAGACCCAGCAAGTCGGCGGCGGCGAGCGAAACCCGACCCTTGGCCGTTTCCAGCGTCACGCGATTGGCGTCCAAGGCAACCAGGTTGCCGACGATCGGCGGACCGCTCAACGGCTGCGCCTCGAACTGCGTCGCGGCCGAGAGGGCGATTGCGGCGATCAGGATGGAAAGCGATTCGGTCATAAAAGTCGCAGCAAGGGGCTCACCACAGAGACACGGAGGACACGGAGAAACGATGCATGAGAGGTGAGGAAAGGCAAATTGCAAAATGAAAATTGCAAAATGAAAAATGAAAAATTGGGAATCTCGCCCGACAGGGGCTGCCGCCATGCGACAACTGCATCGTCTTTTCGACAATTTGCAATTTGCATTTTGCAATTTTCATTTTGCATTCCTTCATGCTTCACCCTTTCCTCTCTCCGTGCCTCCGTGGTTCATCCTTCCCGTCGTAATCAACTCCTCCGGACACTTACCAATTGTACGCTCAGGGTCCCTCCCCGCGCCGGGGAGGCATTTTACCGCCACTGTCTTCTTCCGTGGACAGCCTGCGAAAGTATTGCTCAATCGCGTCGCGATAGTGGGCGGGAAAATCGCGGCCGATCTGCTGCATCGCCTCTTCGCGCTCCTTTGGAGGGAGATCGCCCCACCCGCTCTTGCCGCCAATGTTCCGCTTCGTCACTTCGCCGAGCCCCTTCCCGCCCATGGGCCGGCTGGCGTCGGCGGGCTTGTTGTTCTGTCCGCCGTTGCCGCTGCACTGCTGCTGTTGTTGCTGTTGTTTTTCGATCTTCAGGATCATCTTGTCGAGCGACTGGACGACGCCGTCTTCGGCCTTGCGGACCTTTGGCCCGCCGCGGCCAAGCTCCAGCCGCCGCCAAATGTCCTCCATCCGCCGGGCGATGTGGTCGAGCGTGTCGGGCTTCAGGTCCTCCAGATCGGCCTGCATCAAGTGGGCGACGGCAACATAGCGGCGGGGGCTCGACTCGGCGCCGTCGAGCAACTCGTTCAGCACGCGAAGCCCTTCGTCCCGGTTGAGCGTGCGATGATAGACCACCCCCTGATAAAAGAGCAGTTCCGCCGGGGCGGCCACGTCGCCGGGATGCAGGCCGGAAAGCTGCTCCAACGCCTCCTCGATCAACGAGCCCTGCACCAGCCAGCGACCGTACAACAGGCGGAGGTTCGCGGCGACCAGCGGCGGCAGCTTCGGATCGAGCAGCCACGCTTGATTGGGCAACGTCGGCGATCTGGGCGGCTTCGAGCAGAGTTCCAATAATCGCGCGGCGCGGGGATCGCCTAGTGCGATCGTCTCCGCCAGGCAGGCGAGCAATTCTTCGCCCGCGGGATTTTGCGGGAGTTCCGTCCAAAACGCCGCCGCCCGCGCCGCGGCCGCCGCATTCGGCTTGGTCGTCTCCAACCACGCCATCGCCTGTGCGCGGACTTCCGCCGCCGGCGGCGGTTTCCAATCGGGCGCGACGCCCAGCCGATGCCTCGCCGGGAGGCCGGAGGTCGTCTCGCCCGCCGCTTCGCGGAACATTCCGGCCAGCAAAACCATCGCTACAATCGCCAGCCAGGCGGACGGGGCTCGTTTCATTGGTTCTTCCCCATTTCCAGGTCGCGAGTGATTTGGTGTATTTGCCGTTGCTGTTGGCCCAGCCGGCGCAGGGCGTCGAGCAGGTCGGCCTTTTCCGCCTGTTCGCCGACGATCAACTTCGAGTATCGCTCCGTGCGGCGGTTGACCCGCAACTGCAAGGCGCGGATCATCTTCAGTTCGGCCAAAATGTCGATCAGCGGCGCTCCCTGCTGTCCGGAAGCCCCCGGCCGAGCGGGCTTCTTCGACTGCTCCTTCTGCGCCTTCTTCAAGGCGTCGATGATCTCCTGGAGGGCCGTGAGGACGTCCTCCTCGATCGCCTGGGTAATTCTATCCACCCGGGCCTGTCCAAGGCGATGGGCCGCCTGGTCCATGTCTTCGCGCATCTGGGCGACCGCGGCGGGCAGGGCAACCGCCGTTCCGTCCTCCTTCAACAGCAACATGGCCTTGTCCACTTCGACAATAATCTCGCTCTGCTTGCCGCTGAGGCGGCTGGATTCGATCTCGTGATTGTGCGTTCGCTCCGGCGGCGGTACGCTGTCCAGGCGGACTGTCCCATCGTGGACCTCTTGCTCCATGAGCAGCATCTTGCGGAAGCGGGCTTCGAGCATGGCGAGCATCCGCTCGATCTCCTCCTCGCGAAGCTGGCGGAGGACCTCTTCCAGGGCGGCCTTCGCCCGCTCCAACTCCTGAATCGCCTTCTCCTGATCTTCGACCGCCCCATGGCGTTTGGCGTCGTCCAGTTTCTTTTTCGCATCCTCCATGCGTTGTTGCGCGTCTTCCAGCCTTTTTTGCGTTTGCTTGCCCTCTTGCTCCGGGGAAGTTCCCGGCTGGGGGGGCTGAGCGTTCTCTTCCCCTTGGCCTTGCCCTTTCCCTTGGCCTTGCCCTTTCCCTTGGCCTTTGGCGTCCTTCGGCGATTTTTGGCTGTCTTGCCCTTTGCCGCGGCGCGCATCGCCTTGACCTTCGCTCTTCTGCTCCTCGTTGGCGTGGACGTCCTTGGCGAGCTTTCCCGTCTTCTCGGCGATGCCCCGTTGCTCGCCGGAGAGCCGCTGGGGGTCCTCGCCGTTGCCGGTCCGCGCTTGCACGTCCTTCTGCTGCTGGATGATTTCGTTGATGCGCCGCAAGTAGTCGCGGACCCTGGCCTTTTCCGATGCGAGGCGTTTGGCGCGGTCCTCGCTGAGCAACAGTTCGAGGAGGCGCGCGGAGGTCTTGCTCCAATCCGCCCTGGTTTTCCAGGGCGCGGGAGAGTTGGTCCTTTTCGATCAGATCGACCGCCCCTTCGAACTGGAGGTCCATTTCCCGCTTCTTCGCCTCCTCGACCGCCTTTTTCAGCAGCGCCGCGCGGCGCGGATCGACGCCGCCGCTGAGTTCGCTCATCCGCAGCAGCAGGTCCTCCAGCCGCTTGAAGCGATCGGCGACCTGTTGCTGCTGGACGGAGAGCTTTTCCGCCGCGCCCGGCTCGACCTTCGCCTTCGCTTCGTCGCCGCGTGCGGCGGCGGCGAAGATCGCCGAGATCGCGAAAACGCAAGCGAAAGTTGCCGACCTTTGAAGACTCACATGGGGAATGTTCATCGCTATTTCTCCAGCAATTCCCGGAGCCGTTGCTTATGCCGCTGCTTGGTTTCCTCGGTGACGCGCTCCTGCGCGGCGATGATCGCGCGGAGCGACGCGACCAACTCGTTGAAGTCCTCCATTTCGATCATCCGGCCCAGCGCTTTCCGCATCGCAAGGAGGATTTGATCGACTTGTTCCTCGGCGGCCCGGCGGCGCTGCGGCCCCAACCGGCTGTCGGCGACGGCCGCTTCGAGGGCCTCGATGCGCCGCTCCAGCTCGGGGAACATTTCTCCGGCGACCTTGTGGAGCGGCGCGGCGATGCCCTGGCCCAGCCGCAATTTCAGTTCCTCGGTGTCGATGCGGTTGTTGGTCAATTGCCGGCAGATGTCGTCGATCGCTTCGGCGACTCCGCCGGTTTCCTCGCCGCTCTTGCGGCTGTTTTGCAGGGCCTGTTGGACGCGGAGGGTTCGCAGGGCCAGTTGCCGCGGCGGCGACAGTTTCTCCGCCTCCGCGGTCTCCTCGCCCGGCTCGTCCGCCGCGCGGCCGCCCGCATTCCCCTTCGCCCCGTTTCCCCCTTCTTGCGGCACAAACTCCATCCGCAGCAACAAGTCGCGGGTCTCGGTCACATCCTGAATGATCGCCTCGAGCCGTTGCCGCTGGACCAGTTCGCGGGCTTCCAGCATCGCCCGGAGCTGCTCCGGCGAGACCACGTCCAGCAGCCATCGCTCGCCGACGCCGACGTTCGGCTGGGGGCGAAGGTTGCAGTAGTCGGCGGCCTTCAGGCAGAGCAACAGTTTCTCTCCCGGCTTGAGCTTCAACTCGCCCGCTTCCATGGCGACGCCGTCCAGCGGCAGTTCCGTGGCCGGCGCCGCGGCGCGAGCGCGGGGATCGCCGACGGATTGCGCTGATCGATCGCGCACTCGAACCACACCCGGGCGATGCCGTAGTCGTCGGTCACCATGCCCGTCAGCGGCAGGCGGGCCTGCGGCGTAATCGCCGAGCCGATCCCCGCCAGGCGGGCCGTCACCTGCGGCGGCTCGTCGGCGACCGCGGACAACGCCAACTGAATCGGCTCGCGGCTCTTGATCCCGTCGGCGTCCAACAGGCTGAACGACAGCGTCGTGTCCCGGGCCAGCGGCGCGCACTCGCAACGAAAGCCCATGCGGTCGGCGGAGAGGTCTTTCGTCTCAAAGACCGCGCGGCCGCGGGCGTCTTCTTATCGGCGGAAAAATCGACCTGCACGCGGACCAATTCCTTGTTCGCCCGGGCGCGGAACGTCAACTGCGTGCCGATGGGGATTTGCATCACGCCGGTCGCGGCGGCGGTCGCGTCGCGGCGCTGCATGTAGTCGGGAAAACGCTCGTCCAGGGTCATTTCCATGAGCGTCGGGCTCTTGACGACGAGGATGCGGAGGCCGCGGACCGCGTCGTCGCCGCCGACCGCGTCGAATTGGATCGGAACCAACACGCCGCGGAACGTGTAAACGTATTCCTGCCAACGCTGAGAGCCCGAGGCGGCGCCCAGCCGGGTCATCCGCGCGCGCCGCGGACGCCGTCGTCGGTGCGATAGCGGACATCGACCGTCTCGGGCACGAGCGGCATCTTGCGATCGGCGCGGACGAGGACCTCGAAATCGCCGCCGCTGGCGACCTTGACCGGCCCTTTCTCAAAATCCGGGACGGCCAAATGCGTCCGCCGGGGCCAGAGTTCGTCGCTCAGCGACAAGCTGCGCCGCGCCCAGACGCCCAGCGCCTCGGGCGCGGCGACGGCCAGCGCCGCCGCCGCGCACGCCAGCGCGGCCGCAGCCAGCAGGCTCCGCCGCAACGGGGCAAAGTTGAACACGCGGCGCAATTCGACGCCCGCGAGCCGCCGGCCCGCCTCGCTGCACGTGTGCGCGAGCATGTCCGGGTCGCAATTGCTTGCGTCCCGCTGGCGCGGCGCCAGGACCACGGCCGTCAGCAGGCAGTCGCCCAATTGCGGGAATCGCCGCTCCAAGAGCATCGCCATGTTGCTGTCGCTCAAGCGGACGAAGGCTCGGCGTCCGATCCAGCGGACGAAGACGACGGCCAGTCCGATCGCCGCGGCCGCCGCCACCGCTCCACGGACGGCCTTCGGCGGCTCGAAAAGCCAATCGACGGCCAGGCTGAGCCAAAACGCCGCGCCCAGCCAGGCGACGGCGGCGGAAAGCCCCTCGATCCAGACGTATTGGCGGATGCGCCGGCGCAGCCCGACCAGGGCCGCCCGGATCACCGGGGCCAATCGCAGTTCGTCGTGGACTATGCGAGGTTCCATCGCCGCTACGCCAATTTCATCAATCGTCGGATCAACCATTCCAGACACAACACGCCGCAAATCGCAATCAGCAACCAGCGGAGCCAGGTCTCCTCCCACCGCGGGTCGGAAGCCACGACCGCCCGCTCGATCATCGTGCGATCCGCCAGCGACTCGACCAGCGGCTGGGGAACGGATTTGCTCAACGCCGCCGGCATCCCAATATAATACTTCCCGCCGGTTTGCGCGGCGATGCGGGCCAGCAGGGCGTCGTTCCGCTGCGGATTCTCCCGCTCCAGTTCGGGCACCTTGACCTGGAGGCGGCTGAGGAGCCGCTCGGCGCTTTCCGGCACGGGCAATTCCAGGCGATAGTCGCCCTCCTGCAAGAGGGGGAACCGGCCGGCGAACGCCCCGGGACGCGAGCCGTCGGCGGCCAGTTCAATCCGCTTCATCGTCCCGTCGGGGGCAAAATATTCCAGCGGGACCGAGGGCGCGATCAGCGGCTGCAAGCGGGCGTTGGTCAACTGCGCCCGCACCTCCGCGGTGTTCCCCAGCAAATAGCGGTCCTGCCCGACGAGGAGCACGCCGCGCCGCGAGCCGCGCAGCAGTCGGCCTTGCGACACGTGCCGGATGAGCTTCGTGTAGAACTGTTCGAAATAGGCCGGGGTCGGCGCGGCGGAGCCGCCACATCTCTGCGCTGCCCATGTAAAACACCCGCCCCGAACCGTAGAACTGCGCGACGAAGTAGGGCGGTTGTTTTCCGCCCTCGCCCGCGCAGGATCGGAAAACGTCGCCAAGACGGCGGCGGCGGGCTTGGGGCCGCGGACCTGGAAATAACTGTGCACGCCGGCAAACTCCGCCCACGCCTGCCGGCTCGCGCTGGGGCCCTCGCCAAGCCAAAGGAAATCGGCCTCCAGCCCCTCGCGGCTGAACTCCAGCGGCCACGGCTCGCGGGTCGCATAGGAAAAATCGACGTCGAGGCCGTACTGGCGGGGGAACTCGACGGGATAGAGGCTGCGGATCTTCGCCATCGCCGGGTCTTGCAGCCAACTACTCACCCCCTTGCCGGCGAACACCGGTCCGGCGGAGACGATCAACCCGCCGCCCTGCGAGTCCACCCAATCGTACAGCGCCTCGACCTCGACCGCGCTGAGCGCCTGCCAGTTCGGGTCGAAGGCCACAACGCAGTCGTAGGCCGACATTTGCTCGCGCGTCGAGGGGAATTGATGGAGGATCGCATTGCCCTCTTGCGAGACGCCCTCTTGCGCCGTTTGCAGCAGGAGATCGACGGCGACGGAGCGGTCGCGGGCAAGAAGCGTCCGCAGGAATTGATATTCCCGCGACGGTCCGCCGGCCATCAGCAAAATGTGGTTCTTTCGCTCGACGACTTCGACGTCGGCCTCGCGGAATTTATCCGCTGCGTCGCGATCGCCCTCCGGGGAAATGACGCGGAGGCAGAGGGTGCGTCGGCCGGGCTTGTCCGCGGCGAGTTCGAAGCGCACCGGCGTGATCTCGCCGTCGCCGCCGAGGATGACCTGCCGGCTGGCCTCGATCTTGCCCGTCCCCCGCCGCGCGCGGTCGCCGCGCGTGTCCGCGTCGCGCGAGAGCAACTGGACCGTGGCCAGGCGGCCGGCGAGCCCCTGGGCCTGGATGTAGCCGGTGGCCGCATAATGGTCGCCGGGATACGCCCGCACCGGCGCCGCCAACTCGTTGATGCGCACGTTTCGCGCTTTCTTATCCGAACCGAGTCCGACGACGAAGATCGGAGTCTTTCCCTCGCGCGCCATTTCCACGGCGGCCTCCGGCCCCGCGCCGGCGTTTTGTCCCCCATCGCTCAGCAGCACGATGCCGGCGAGCGACGCGCCGCGCTCCTCGTGAATCAACTGCTGCAACGCCTCGCCGAGTCGCGTTTCCGTGCCGCCGGGACGGAGGAACTTCCGCCAATCGGGCGGCGACGAGTTTTCCTCAATGCTCGTCCGCTTCGACGGCAGCTTTGCAAGCGACACCACGCGGTCGCGGTCGAGGCTGTTGTTGAACTGGTGGATGGACACGTCGTGGGTCCTGCACAGCGCGGCAAGGAAATCGGTCTCCGCCAAAGCGGCGGCCACTTGTCGAAGACGGCTTGGAGCGCCGCCGGGCGATCCGGCCTCGGCGTCGTTCAGCCCCATGCTCAGGCTCGTGTCCACCAACAGCGCGACGCGACTATTGTGGACCATCTCGCGTTCCGTGCGCCACTGCGGCTGCAAGTAGAAGATCAGCAGACCAAGAAAGGCCGCCGCGCGAGCGCGGCGAGGAACCAGCCGAGCGGCGGCGACAACTCGGCGGCGTCGCGGCGGTACATCGCCGCGACAAACACAAACGCCGCCAGCAACGCCGCGATCGGCAAGATCCAATCGGCGTTGGTCTGGATGCGGCCCCACTCGAAGCTGGTATGGAGGGCGCCTTCGACCGATGCGAGGCGGGAAACGCCGTTCATGGCCCGCCTCCTTGCAGTTTCCACGCCGACCGGCCCGCGGCCTTCTCCCGCGCGGCCGGATGATAGCCGGCCGAATAGGCGAGCAACTGCTCGCCGATCAGAAGCGCGATGAGCAAATACAAGACCGCGTCGCCGAGGTTGTACCCGCCGCGCTGGTCAAAGGCCAAGTCGAAGGTCTCCGCCTGGTCGAACTGACACTTGACCTCCGGCTGGAGCCTGGCGGCCAGTTCGGGGCCGAACAGCGCCCGCAGATCGCCCTCCGCCGCATCGACGTTGATCGCCGCGCGGCGGATTTCGCGCTTTCCGTCGGTCCGGGCGAGTTGGGCCTCGTAGAAGCCGCTTCGATCCGTCTGGCCGAGGCTCGCCAGCCATTGGCCGTCGGCCGCCCGCACGGCGTCGACCGCGGTCGGCGGGGCGTCGGCGTCGGGGGTGATGAAACGGACCTGCGGTTGATAGTCGGCGGCGGAGAACTTGATTTCCAGCGGTTGCCCGACGGACCGCTGCGGCGACGACGACGCCCGGCCGGCAAGGTGCGCCTGCAAGTCGAGCATGGCGACGACGAAGCTGGGATTGCGGGCCCAGTTGTTCCACAGCGGCGCGGCGGTCGAGAGCATCGCCACAACCCGCCCCTTGCCGAAACTCCGCTCGACGACCAGCGGCGCCCCGTTGCGGAGCCGCGCCAACACGCGCGTCGTCGAGCCGGGCGGCGGCCTCCATCCCTCCTTGCAGGCGAAGTATCGCTCGACGCTCACGGAGTTGAGGAAGCTGTTGCGCGTCTCGGCGAAGACGCGGAAGACGAAGTGCGAGGCGTCCGCCTCAATGTCCGGCGCCTTCTCAAGGCGATCGACCGGCAGTTCCCTCTCGCCGGACAGGGGCAAGGGAAACAGCCCTTCTCCGAGCCGATACAGCGATTCGTTGATGAAGCGGCTGTCCGACCGCGGACCGAGAAAAAAGGCGACCCCGCCGCCGTCGCGGACGTAACTCTCCAAGGCGCGGACCGCGGACGGGTCCAAGCGATCGACGTTCGCCACGTCGATCGCTTGGAAACGATCCAACGGCTTGTCGGCGAGGAACCGCGGCGTTTCGATCCGCGGGCGGATTCCCGTCGGCGCTTCGCCGGAAGCCAACGCCTTGCTCATGTAATAGGCGTCGCCCGCCGCCGGATCGCCGTCGACGAGCAAGACGGGCACGTCGGCGGGCAGATCGACGACGGCGAAGCGGAAGTTGTCGGCCGCCACCGCGTCGCGCTCCAGCCGTGCGGCGATGAGATGCTGCCCGGCCAAGGGAAAGAAGACGGGGAACCGCTCCTGGACGACGCGGCCCGGCGGAATCTCCGCGATCCGCAGCGCCGGCCGCACGCGCCCGTCTTCGGAGAGGAGCACGGGGACGTCCTTGACGGGCGTCGTGCCGAAGTTCCGCACGCGCACCCCCATCAGCCAAGGCACGCCGGCGGCCTGAATCCCCTCGAACCGGCTCCAAGGAGACGATGGCGAGGTTCGGGCGGACGGCGTCGACGCAGTCGATCAGCCGCACGTCCACGCCCGCCGCGGCGAGCCGCGCAAGCCGCTGTTTCAAGTCGGTCGGCTCGTCCCACTGCCGCGCCGGAAGTCGGAGATGGAATAGACAATCCGCCGTTCACCGCCGGCGTCGCCCAGAAGCCGCTCCAGCGCCGCCAGCGCCGGGGCCGGCTCGGCCGCCGTCTGCGAAACGTCGATCGCGTTGAGCTTCTTCGCCAGCATGGAAACGAAGTCGGCGTCGACGCGATTGCGAAGCAGATCGGGCAGCGCGGCCTGCGCGGGGCCAGCCGCCTGGGAGAACCGCAGCAACGTCGCGAGTTGGGGTTGCGCCTGCCGCGCGGCCGCCGCGCCGATGCGCTCGACCACCGCCTTGGCCCGGGCGAAGGCGCTGGCGTCGCCCCAGTGATCCGACATGGAAAAGCTGTCGTCGAGCAAGAGAATGTGGTGCGTCTCAACGTTGCCTAAGAAGCTGCCCCACTGACTGCGCACCACCGGTTGGGCGACCATGATCGCCGCGGCGGCGACGACGCCGATCCGCAGCAGCAGCAGCAGCAGTTGCTTGAGGATGATCCAAGTGCGGTGTTTTCGCTGACTGACGAGGAGGAACTCCATCGCCGCCCATTCCACGCGGCGATGGCGCAACATGTTGATCAGGTGGATCAACACCGGCGCGGCCGCCGCGAGGAGGCCCCAGAGCAACAGCGGATGGAGGAAGGAGGGCATGGAGTTGAGAGTTGAGAGTTGAGAGTTGAGAGTTGAGAGTTGAATGGCACTGATATTTTCGTAACTCGTTATGCAGAAGTGATCTAAGTAAAAACGGCCTGCCTCGCTACAAAGGTGTTAACCAGACACCCCAAGCAGCAAGGAGGCCGCCGTGAGTGATTATACCCGATGGTCGTTTCGGCAACAGATCGATTGGTTCCGCCGCCAGTTTGCCCAGCAGACAGGGCTTCCGTTTTCGCAGGTCCTGCCGGCTCAACTGGTGGTGACTGCATTGCAGTCGCTGGGCGTGCGATTCTACGATTCGTTGTACAACCCAGTCACGGTCTTGTGGCTGTTTCTCAGCCAGGTGATGCATGCCAATCCGACGTTGGCCGTGACGGTCGAGTGCTTTCTCGCTTGGCGGTTGGCCCAGGGGATGTCGCCGTGTTCGGCCGACACGGGCGCCTATGCGCAGGCGCGACAACGCCTTCCCGAAACCTTGCTGGCCGTGCTCACCAGGCACACCGGCCGCGCGGCCGAACACGCCGCGCCGAGCGAATGGCGATGGCTCGGCCGGGTGGTGAAATTGTTCGACGGCTCGACGGTTTCGATGCCCGATACGCCCGCGAATCAGGAGGCATTTCCCCAGAGCCGCACCCAAGCGCGCGGGGTGGGCTTTCCGCTGGCCCGCATTGGGGTGCTGTTTTCCTTGGCGGTGGGGACGGTGTTGGACCTGGGCATTCGCCGCTGGGCGGGCAAGTTTCAGAGCGAACTGGCCATGCTCCGCGATATGATTCCGTCGCTTCAGGCGAACGACGTGTTGTTGACAGATTGCTTTCTCTGCTCCTACATGGAAATCGCCCTGGTGCGGAGGCAAGGCGCCGACTATGTGGGCCGAGATGCACGCCCACCGGAACGTGGATTTTCGCCGTGGCAGGCGGCTGGGCCCGTGCGATCACGTGGTCGAGTGGAGCAAGCCCGGATGCCCCGACTGGATGTCTCCGCAAGACTACGCGGCGATTCCCCAGACCCTCTTGATCCGCGAGTTTCGCCGCCGGATCGTCCGCAGAGGCTATCGCACACGAACGATCATCGTCGCCACGACGCTGCTCGATGCCGAGCGGTATCCGCAAGACGAGATCGCGGATTTGTATCGACTTCGCTGGGATGCGGAAATCAATCTGCGTTCCCTGAAGACGATGATGAATATGGATGTGCTTCGCTGCCAAACTCCCGACATGGTGCGCAAGGAGATCTGGGCCCATCTGTTGGCGTACAACTTGATCCGAACGGTGATTGCGCAGGCGGCGGCCAGGCATGGCAAAAATCCACGTCAGATCAGCTTCAAGCGAACGATGCGGACGTTGGAGGCGTTCCGTCCCGTGCTTGCCCACATCCCACGGGAGCAGCTCGTCGCGCTTTACAACCACATGCTCACGGCAATTGCTTCTCATGAAATCGGCAACCGACCCCACCGCCTCGAACCACGTCAACGCAAACGAAGGCCCAAGCCTTACAAGCTGATGACCAAACCTCGTAATCAAGCCCGAAAGCAAGAAGCTAAAACACGTTAAGCAAATATCAGTGCCATTCAGTTGAGAGTTGAGAGTTAGGGGTTGCGAATCAGGCGATGGAAGTTAACATTGGGGAGAGTCCCAAGCCAACGGTTGGAGTTCCGCACACAAATCTTGAAACAACTTCTTCGATTCTCGCACGTCGCTTGACCGCGTCCAACTCTCAACTCTCGACTCTCAACTCTCAACTTCTATTCCGATGGTGCATGCCCAAGCGGTTGCTCAAGTAGGCGGCCATGGCGGCGTCCAACGGCTGGCCGGTCCGCAGCAAGGCGTAATCGACGGCGAGATTGGTGCAGCCGCGCCGCACTTCTTCGAGGTATTCCCCCATCGCCGCGAGATACCCTTCGCGCAGCGCCCGCGGATTGCAGCGGAGCGACTCGGGCAATTCCAGGCCCTCGAAGCGGGTTGGGCCGCTAAAGGGAAAATCCAGTTCGTCGTCGTCGAGAACGTGGAAGACCAAGACGTCGTGCCCGCGGGCGCGGAGCAGCTTCAGCCCGCGAAACAGGCCGTCCCTCTCGACCAACAGGTCGGAAATCAACACCACCAATCCGCGGCGGGGATAGGTTTCGGCGGTTTGGCGGAGGATGGCGAGCATGCCGGTTTTGCTCCGCGGCTGGCTCACTTCCAGCGCCTGGATGATCGCGTCAAGATGATTGCGCCGCGTCCGCATGGGGGCGGTCATGCGAACCGCGTCGTCGAAGGACGTGCAGCCGACCGCGTCCTGCTGCCGCAACAGGAGGTAGGCGAGGCTCACGGCGACGGTGCAGCCGTATTCATATTTCGTCATCGGCCCGCGGCCGTAGCGCATGCTCCCGGAGACGTTGACCAACAGGGCGCCGCAGAGGTTGGTGTCCTCCTCGAACTGCTTGACGTAGTAGCGGTCTTGCTTCGCCCAGACCTTCCAATCGACGCAGCGAAGATCGTCGCCGTAGGTGTACTGGCGATGCTGGCGGAACTCGACCGACTGTCCGAAATACGGACTGCGGTGCATGCCGGAGAGGAATCCCTCGACGACGTGCCGCGCGCGGAGGTCGAGACGCGCGATCCGCTTCAGCGTTTCAGGATGCAAAAATTTTCTGGAATCGCGCATCGCGGATCAACTCGTCTTCGCGGGCGGGGGTTTGCGAAAGGATTCGTTCGACGATCTCGTCGGGCGTGACGCCCTCGCTCTCGGCGGTGAAGGTCAACACGAGGCGGTGGCGGAGGACCGGCTTGGCCAGCGCGGCGATGTCCTCGCAGGCGACGTGCGTGCGGCCGGCCAAGAGCGCCCGGGCCTTCGCCCCGAGAATGAGAAACTGCACGGCGCGCGGGCCGGGCCCAGTTGATCTGCTCCTGGATGAAATCCGCCGCCCCCGGCTCGCGAACGCGCGTCTGCCGCACGATCGCCAGGGCGTAGCGAAGGACGTGGTCGGAGGCGGGCGTTTGCCGGACCAACCGCTGCAATTCGAGGATCTCCGCCGCGGTCATCACCGGCTCGACCTCGTCGCGGAGCGTCGTCGTCGTCCGCCGCGCCACCTCGAACTCCTCGGCGAAGTTGGGATACTTGACGAAGACCTTGAACATGAAGCGGTCTTGCTGCGCCTCGGGAAGCGGATAAGTGCCCTCCTGCTCGATGGGGTTCTGCGT
>CAWBRF010000036.1:0-75459 GCA_963791075.1 uncultured Planctomycetia bacterium | reverse complement strand
GGGACTATGGTTGGTTCCCCAACGGCGAATGGATGCCCGGCCACCCCGGTTGGGCGCGCGAGGGGGGCGGCTCTTGGAGCTATGTGGACGCCAGCGGCAGCAGACCCGGCTGGATCCACGGCGGCCCCTACAGCAATATGAACTACGTGTCCTGCAACACGTCAGATCGGGAGGGCAACGAAGACGTGCTGGAATTCGGCGACGAATGGTCGGCGAATGCGGCGGCCCGCTTCCGGCCGGGCGGGGTCGGCACGTCGTTCCATTCGCCTTCCTTCCAGGATTGGGTCGTCTGGAAGTACTATCAACTCTTCAAGAAGAGCCCGTACCGGTGCATGTACCACGACGTGTCCCACATTGTGAGCAGCTCGAATCCATTCGCCCATGCCGGGTTTGTCCGCGGACGGCTCGCGGGCCTCGTCCCAAGGGATTCTCGGCATTCGCAACGTGTACAAGCGATTCTACAACTTCATGGCCTACTACTATCCGGAAGGGGTGAATTCCGTGTTCCACTCCTCCGGGATGCCGAACATGAGTTATGAATCGTTCGGCGGACGTTTTTGGACCGACGAGAACCTGAACGGTCGGATCAACGAGCAGCAGCCGACGTATCGCGGGCTGGTGACGCCGGCGAAGTTCCGCGCCGAGTACTTGGGCCGCAACTTCGGCAACTATTCGGCTTTCATCGGTCAAGGCCGGATCAGGGCCGAGACCTGTTGGAAATACGGGATCGACGCCGTCTGGGACCACATCAAGGGGCTGTGCCTGCTGCACGACATGGAGAAGGGCGCGGAAGCGCAGCCGCTGGACTATCGGTACGGTTGGCGACAGGGCTGGAACGTCTACCGAGCGGTCGAGGCCCGGGACAACCAGGCCCTGACGCGGCACAACATCTATTCCCCGGCCTACGATTTCGTCGGCTATTGGGACCAGAAGGCCGCGACGGCGCCCAACGCCAAGACGTATGTAAGTTACTACCTTCGCAAGGACAAGGGGACGAAGCCTTACGACTGCGACGGGGCGACCGGCCCGAACGTCGTTTTCGTTGTCTGCAACGAATCGGACTATCGCGGCGAAATGCGGCTGCCGGTGGACTGGAAATCGCTCGGGTTTGATCCCGCCAAGCCGTTCAAGGCCGAGAATCTGGTCCATCGGGTCGGTCTGCGCGTGAACGATCCGGATCCGCAGACGGACAAGATTGTCCTGTTCAAAAAGCCGGAGGAAACGGCGGCGGTCCAGGACGGCAAACTGACGTTCCCGATGACCGAGTGGAATTATCGGATGATCTCGGTCAGCCAGTAATTTGAATTCGTCCCGCACAATTTCGAGGATGCGATAATGACTCATGGGAGGGATTAGGCGTGAGAACACTTACCTGTTGCCAACTCGCGATCTGGCTGGCCCTGTTGGCCGTGAACGGAAGGGCGCTGGCGCTCGATTCGTCCGACCTGTTGTTTCACTTGTCCTTTGACCACGGCGTGGCGCCGGAATTGGCGCGGGGGAGCGGACAATTGGCGGCGGCGACGACGAACGCGGCGGCGCGGCTCGTGCCGGGCGTGATCGGAAACGGCTATCGTTTCGGCGGACCGGGCGGCACGCTGGACTACTACGTGACCGACCACGGATCGGCGGCCTGCGCCGAGATGTATGGCTCCAAGGTCAATCTCGTGGGCGAGACCGGCACGCTGGCGGTCTGGATCAAGGCGCTGAAGAACACCATTCCCGCGAGCGGCGGCTTCGCTCCGCACCGTTTCTTTATCGCCTCAAACGGTCGCATCCAGTTTATTCGCGACCAGAATGCCTATAACTCGTATGCCGCCGCCGGCGGAGGCGGCTATTTCTATGGCGAGTTGCCAACGTTGGACGATTGGATGTTTTTCACGCTGACGTGGCGCAAGGGGGAGCAGATCGGCTATGTCAATGGGCGCAAGACCTGGACATCGGATGGGCCCGGCGATTCGGCGCCGATCGAGGACCGGTTCCTCGTCGCCCAGGACGCATTTTGGACCCCGTCTTCCCCATCGGCGCGACTGGAGGATGACACGGTCATGGACGAACTCCAGATCTTTCGTCGGCCGCTGGCGGCGAGCGAGGTTGTCAGCCTGTTCGAGCGCGGCCACGTCGTTGCCCGGCATTCTGGAGGAAGCGACCTGTTGCCTTTAATTGTATCGCCCGAGCGGGCCTATGCTCCCACCGCGATCGGCGCGCTCCGCGTTGGCGTGCGCCCATCACGGTGGACGGCGATCTTCAGGAGTGGGCGAACGTGCCGGCGCAAGGCGGGTTTGTGGAACGGCGGGTCGGCGTGCTGGACCGCGACCCTGGGACGGTGCGCTTCGCCTGCAACGACAAGACGCTCTACGTGGCCTTCCGGACCGAGGTGGACAAGACCGCCCGGCTCGATCTCGGGCAGATATGGTACCCCAACGGCGAATTCAAGAACGACGCCCGCAACCGGGACAGCGACGTGGATGCGGATGACTATGCCGACGTGGCGCTGAAGGGCAAGGATGGCCATGTCTATCGCTTTGCGTTCAACGACAAGGGCGCCCTGCTGGACAGCCGCGACGGCGACAAGACCTGGAATGGCAGTGCGAGCGTGGTCAGCAAGAATGACGGCAAAGCGTGGACGGCGGAACTGGCGATTCCGCTGGCGGAGTTGGGCATGGCGGCGGGGGAGACGGTGGATTTCGATGTCACCCGGTCGTGGAAGCGCTTCAGTTCGGCGCAGAATGCCTTGTGTCCCGATCAGCGCAGCCAGCCGGGGTGGGGCAAGCTGACGCTGGCCGCGCCCGCGTGCGCGGCGGTGGAACGCTTGGATTTGTCGGATCGCGGTGAGTTGGCCATTGGCGGCGCCATTGCCGGTCCGGCAGGAGAGTATCGGGTGCGGCTGATCGGGAAGGGCTATAATCAGGCATTCACAAATGAAATCAAGGTCACAAGCGCTGGCGCCCTTTTGCGTTTTGCGCTTGGCGCCAGGCTCGCCAGACCGGGGGATGTGGGACTGGTGGTGAAGGTTCTCGATCCCTCAGGGCAAGCAATTCTCACGCGGAGCGTGCCGGTGGTTTACGCCGCATCCACGACGGTCAAACTTGCGAAGTATCCGGGGTGGGGCAGGCTGGACGTCACCGTTGCGCCGCTGGATCCCGCGATTCGCGATCTGACGGCGACGGTGTCGCTCATGCGCGACGGCAAGGCTGTGCTGGCGCAGAGGATTCCGGCGTTCACCAACCCGGCGCAGACCGTGCGGTTTGAGACGAAGAACTTGGCGACGGGGACGTATGAGGTGGCGACCCGGCTGATGAAAGGCAGCGAGCCGGTCGCGGAAGACCGCCAGCCGTACGAGAAGAAGCCCTTGCCGGAATGGTATCACTGCAAGGCGGGAATCATAGATGGTCCGCCGATCCCCTGGACGAATGTGCGAGTCAGGAAAAAGGTTCAGAGTTCGGGGTTCGTCGTCGAGTGCTTGCTCAAGGAGATCAGTTTCCGGAACACGTTGTTCCCGGCGGAGATCGTGTCGAACGGGAAGGAATTGCTGGCGGGGCCGGTCCGCTTGCGGGTGAAGCGCGGCGGCATGGAAAAGGCGATCGAGGCGGGAGACTTTCGAATCACGGACACGACGAGCCGACGGGCGTCATGGACAGCCGCCGCTGTGGACGGGGAACTCCGAGTCAAAGTGGACGGCTGGATCGAATTTGACGGGTTCACATGGGCGACGTTGACCCTGGCGGGCGGATCGGCGGACCATCTCGCTCTGGAGATTCCCTTGCGGCGGGATACGGCGACCTTGACCGTGCTCACCCCGGCATTGATCGGCAATCTGCCCCGGGATATCCCCTGCGACTCGTGTACGGCGTGGTTCGGCAATGAGAAAGCGGGATTGCAGACGATCTGGGACGGCAACCGGGGCTGGGTGCTTAACGGGGAGTCCTGTCGGATCACGCCGACCCATCAGGAGGTGGTGATTTCGATTCCGTTGATCCAGAAGCCATTCACCTTCGCCAAACCGCGCGAGATCGAACTCGGTTGGGCGCTGACGCCGTCGCGGCCCCTGCGTCCGGACATGCGCTTTATCAAGCTCTACAAGGGCGTTGCCGACGGCGACGAAGACTATACGACGAAGACGCTGAATTACCCCGTGCACCAGACCGCATGGGGCGCGGAGTGGAATCGGCAGGAAACCGCGCGGGTCAAGCAGCCGTTCGCGCAGATCATTGCCTGGTATGCGTTCGGTCCGTTCCAGTGGGCCGGATCGCCCGAATACGCCGAGTGGTGGCGGGAGTGGCGCGAGTCCTACGCTTCGATTTGCGAACCGGATGCGTTGGGAGGCGCGGCGTCGGCCTGCTATAACTCTTCCGCCGGCGACCTGCAGGCGTGGCTGCTCGAACGGTATGTGAAGCATTATCCACAGCGGGGCATTTATTTTGACTGCATGGGGCATCAAGCGTGCGCCAACGAGGCCCACGGTTGCGGGTACGTGGACGACAACGGCCGGCGTCAGCCCGGCGGCATCTTCATGGCGATGCGGCGTCACTATGAGCGGTTCTACAATATTTTCAAAGCGGTTGACCCGAAGTACGGCTGGGTTCGCTTCGATGGATGGGGGCCCCTGGGGATGTTCCATGGGGCTTTTTGCGATGACAATTGGATCGGGGAGGGCTTCATCGGGCCGCTCGGGACGGACCCGCTGCACAACTACTACAACATCGTGAGCTTGCCCCAGGTGCGGGCCAACTTCGTCAATGAGGCGTGGGGACACCTGAATAGCTGGTTGACGGAGATGGGGACGGGGCCCGGAGAAAACACGACCCCGGCGGGGCAGGCGCATCACGACGAGTGGTACGGTCGGATGATCAGTCCGCCGACCAACGGCCGGCACGGCGTCTGGACCCTGCCGCGCTGGGCCGACTACGAGCACGTGGCCGGGCTGGGCATGGCGCACGACATCTGGCAGCTCGGGGGCAACGACCGGCCGATACCCTGGTACTGGTGCGTTCAACTTCAGCGGCTGATGCACTGGGACGACCAGGTTAAGTTCCTCGGCTACTGGGACAATGCCAAGGCGCTCAAGGTGGACGGCGGCGTGCCGGAGAAAGTGGTATGCTCGCTCTACTACCGGCCCGCAAAGAGCGGCAAACCGGTGATCGGGCCGGTCTCCATGTCCGACCAGGAAGGAACCTTCAGGATCTCGACCAACGCGATGAAATGGCTGGCTCAGGCGGGGGAGCGGACGGATGGGTGGGTGATGTTGGCGCCGATGAACAACACGGATCAGGACGTGACGCTGACGCTCAAGCCGGACCTCGCGGCCCTGGGCGTGCGCGCGCCCGTCCTGCCGAGGATGCGGGACGTGTACCGTGCGTTCGATGTCGCGTGGGACGGCTCGAACGCCGCGCCGTGGCAGCCGGAACCGATGCACCTCGTCTGGACGGCCAAGGAATCCCTGTTCCCGATGACGCATGGGGCGGTAACGGCGACCGTGCCCAAGCGGAGTTTCAGGATGCTATTGTTGGAACCGGGACAATAGCGGAAGGACTGGCCAAGGAGATTGCCGTCTCCATCTCCATTCAGCAGGAACTCAGCGACGTGATGCGACTGACGAAGAAGGTCCAAAAGGAAGATCGTCATGTTCACGCTTCGATCCATTTTGTCTATGGCGATCGTTCTGCCGATCTGGATGTGCGCGGCAAGCGTCGCGGCGGCCGCAGCGCCGTCGGATGACCTGACGGCGGCGTTTCAGAAGCCCCCCGCTTCCGCCCGACCGTGGGTCTACTGGTTCTGGATCAACGGGAACGTCGCCAAGGAAGGCATCACGGCCGACCTGGAAGCGATGCAGCGTGTCGGCATCGGCGGGACGCTCATCATGGAAGTGGCCATGGATGCAGGGACTCCCGCCGGTCCGGTCGCGTTCGCCAGCCCGGCGTGGCGCGAGTTGTTCAAGCATGTGTGCCGCGAGGCCGAGCGGCTTGGGCTGCAAGTGAACATGAGCAACGACGCGGGCTGGACCGGCAGCGCGGGACCGTGGATCACGCCCGAGCAGTCGATGCAAAAACTGGTCTGGACGGAGACCGACGTGGACGGTCCGCGGCAAATCGAGGTGAAGTTGCCGCAGCCGCCGGCAGTTGCGAATTTCTACCGCGACATTGCCGTGCTGGCTTACCCCACGCCCGCCGATCCGTTCCGCATCGCACAGACGGACATGAAATCGCTGCGGTTCCACGCACCGGGGGATGAGTTCTCTTCGCTGGCGGCGTGGCCTGCGGCGCCGGCAGATGCGGCCATACGCCGCAGCAGCATCGTCGATCTGACTGCCCGCCTGGACAAAGACAGCAGGCTCACGTGGGATGCGCCGGCGGGAAAATGGACGATCCTCCGTCTGGGCCACACGTCGAGCGGCACGACCAATGCGCCGTCGCCGTCGTCTGGCTGCGGACTGGAATGCGACAAGCTCAGCAAGGAAGCGACGGAAACGCACTTTAACGGGTTTATCGGCAAGCTGCTGACGGACAATCGCGAGTTGGCGGGCTCTGCAAAAACCCTGGTTTCCACGCACATTGACAGTTGGGAAGTCGGCTCGCAGAACTGGACGCCGCGGATGCGCGAGGAATTCCAGCGCGCTGCGCGGCTACGACCTGTTGCCGCTGCTGCCGGTGATGACCGGTCGCGTGGTGGACAGCCTGGAAGTGTCCGAGCGGTTCCTCTGGGACGTGCGTCAGACGGTCTCCGCGCTCCTCGTGGAGAATTACGCCGGCCACATGCGCGAGTTGGCGCACCGGCGCGGGATCCGCTTATCCATCGAAGCCTATGGCGGCTGCCCTTGCAACGACATGACCTATGCCGGTCGGGCCGACGAACCGATGGCCGAGTTCTGGTCGTCTGGATACGATTGTCGCGGCTATTGCGTCGAGATGGCCTCCGCCGCCCACATTTACGGCAAACCGATTCTCGCCGCGGAAGCGTTCACGGCCGACGAAGGCGAGAGATGGCTCCAGCACCCCGGCTCAATCAAAAGCCTGGGCGACTGGGCATTCTGCCAAGGGATCAACCGCTTCGTGTTTCACCGCTATGCGATGCAGCCGTGGTCAGGCCGCTGGCCCGGCATGACCATGGGGCCGTTTGGGCTCCATTACGAACGGACACAAACCTGGTGGGAGCAGTCCAAACCGTGGCACGAGTACCTGGCCCGTTGCCAGTATCTCTTGCGGCAAGGCCTGTTCGTCGCCGACATCTGCTGCCTGGGACCTGAGGGCGACCAGATATTCAGTCCGCAGCCAGGCCGCGGCGAATCCAAATACAACTTCGACGGCTGTCCGCCGGAGGCATTGCTGACTCGCGTGAGCGTCAAAGACGGCCGCCTTGTGCTGCCCGACGGCATGAGCTACCGCCTCCTGGCGCTGCCCCCCTCGGAGACGATGACTCCGGCGCTGTTGCGCGGGATCAAACGGCTGGTGGACGCGGGAGCGACGGTGATTGGGCCAAGACCGTGGAAATCTCCCGGCCTGTCGGACTACCCGAACTGCGACGCCGAGGTGCGGAAGCTGGCGGCCGAACTGTGGGACAGCGGCAAGATCGCCGCCGGCGCAACGCCCGAAGTCGTGCTCGAACAGATGGGCGTGCCCCCGGATTTCGACTTCAACGCGCGCCATACACTCCGGTATCTTCACCGCCGGCTCCCCGACGTGGACGTGTACTTCGTGTCCAACGGCGGGCATTTCGAGTACAGCCGAGGCCGTTTCGTGGGCCACAGCGGCGGCGAAAGTTGCGACGCTCTCTGCACATTTCGCGTCAGCGGCGCGCAGCCGGAACTCTGGCGCCCGGAAACAGGACGCATCGTGAAGCTGCCTGTCTTCGAAGAGGTTGACGGTTGCACGCGCGTGCCGCTTCACTTTGAGCCGGCGGAGTCGGTGTTTGTCGTGTTCCGGCGGGGCCATGTGAACCCGATTGAACACGTGGTCTCCGTTGCTCGCGACGGACAGGAGTTGCTTGGCACAACCACACCGGCAGCCCCTGGCGACAGTCCGGCGATTGACTTGGTGCACAAGGAGGTCTGGCAGTCGGGCGCCTACGCGATCAAGACCGCCGATGGGCGTCGCCGGGAGTTTACGGTCGCCGCGTTGCCAATGCCGCTGAACATCGCCGGGCCGTGGGAGGTGCGTTTCCCGCCTGACGGGGGCGCACCAACCGGATTACGCTGTATAGACTTCTTTCATGGAGCGACCATGACAACCCGGGCGTGCGTCGTTTTTCCGGCGCCGCAACGTATCGTACGACGTTCCGTCTGCCGCCCGACATGCTCGGCCAATCGCGGCGGCTCTATCTGGACCTGGGCTCCGTGGCGGTGATGGCGGACGTGTGGCTCAACGGCAAAGACCTCGGCATCCTGTGGAAGACGCCGTACCGCCTCGAAGTAACCGACGCCGCGCGGTCTGGCGAAAACGTTCTGAAGGTGAAAGTGGTCAACCTCTGGGTCAACCGGATGATCGGCGACGAACAGTTGCCGGAAGACAGCGACCGGAATCCGGACGGCGCACTTCGGACCTGGCCGAAGTGGCTGAACGAAGGCAAGCCCAGCCCCACGGGCCGGCACGCGTTCACCACCTGGCGGCTGTGGAAAAAGGGCGACTCCCTGGCGGCATCGGGCCTGATTGGGCCGGTGCGAATCCTGACGGCGAAAACGATTCAGAGTGAGTTCTGACCTGAATGGCACTGATATTTGCTTAACGTGTTTTAGCTTCTTGCTTTCGGGCTTGATTACGAGGTTTGGTCATCAGCTTGTAAGGCTTGGGCCTTCGTTTGCGTTGACGTGGTTCGAGGCGGTGGGGTCGGTTGCCGATTTCATGAGAAGCAATTGCCGTGAGCATGTGGTTGTAAAGCGCGACGAGCTGCTCCCGTGGGATGTGGGCAAGCACGGGACGGAACGCCTCCAACGTCCGCATCGTTCGCTTGAAGCTGATCTGACGTGGATTTTTGCCATGCCTGGCCGCCGCCTGCGCAATCACCGTTCGGATCAAGTTGTACGCCAACAGATGGGCCCAGATCTCCTTGCGCACCATGTCGGGAGTTTGGCAGCGAAGCACATCCATATTCATCATCGTCTTCAGGGAACGCAGATTGATTTCCGCATCCCAGCGAAGTCGATACAAATCCGCGATCTCGTCTTGCGGATACCGCTCGGCATCGAGCAGCGTCGTGGCGACGATGATCGTTCGTGTGCGATAGCCTCTGCGGACGATCCGGCGGCGAAACTCGCGGATCAAGAGGGTCTGGGGAATCGCCGCGTAGTCTTGCGGAGACATCCAGTCGGGGCATCCGGGCTTGCTCCACTCGACCACGTGATCGCACGGGCCCAGCCGCCTGCCACGGCGAAAATCCACGTTCCGGTGGGCGTGCATCTGGCCCACATAGTCGGCGCCTTGCCTCCGCACCAGGGCGATTTCCATGTAGGAGCAGAGAAAGCAATCTGTCAACAACACGTCGTTCGCCTGAAGCGACGGAATCATATCGCGGAGCATGGCCAGTTCGCTCTGAAACTTGCCCGCCCAGCGGCGAATGCCCAGGTCCAACACCGTCCCCACCGCCAAGGAAAACAGCACCCCAATGCGGGCCAGCGGAAAGCCCACCCCGCGCGCTTGGGTGCGGCTCTGGGGAAATGCCTCCTGATTCGCGGGCGTATCGGGCATCGAAACCGTCGAGCCGTCGAACAATTTCACCACCCGGCCGAGCCATCGCCATTCGCTCGGCGCGGCGTGTTCGGCCGCGCGGCCGGTGTGCCTGGTGAGCACGGCCAGCAAGGTTTCGGGAAGGCGTTGTCGCGCCCGCGCATAGGCGCCCGTGTCGGCCGAACACGGCGACATCCCCTGGGCCAACCGCCAAGCGAGAAAGCACTCGACCGTCACGGCCAACGTCGGATTGGCATGCATCACCTGGCTGAGAAACAGCCACAAGACCGTGACTGGGTTGTACAACGAATCGTAGAATCGCACGCCCAGCGACTGCAATGCAGTCACCACCAGTTGAGCCGGCAGGACCTGCGAAAACGGAAGCCCTGTCTGCTGGGCAAACTGGCGGCGGAACCAATCGATCTGTTGCCGAAACGACCATCGGGTATAATCACTCACGGCGGCCTCCTTGCTGCTTGGGGTGTCTGGTTAACACCTTTGTAGCGAGGCAGGCCGTTTTTACTTAGATCACTTCTGCATAACGAGTTACGAAAATATCAGTGCCATTCAGTTCTGACCTGACAACGTCGTAGACTGGCCAGGGAAGCTGCGCCACTTCGCTGGCCAACGCGGGCGTCGTGCGGTCGCACACGCCCAACAACGTCAAGCCAAAGTAGTTTTCTTTGTCCCGCTCGGCGCGAGGACAGTGCTGGTTGACCGAGTTTTGGCGTCGATAGGGAACGAGCTTTTTGGCGATACAACAGACGTTCAAAAGAGGAGGAAGAAACGAAATGCGGGCGCGAAGGCAGTCGGTCGTCAACGACTTGCCGTCATCGGCCACTGTGAAGATGTTGTGTCGCACGACACGAGCGTTCCAAGGACCGAACCGACGGAAGCAGTCCACTTCAGGCAGCGCGCTGCAGTGCCACGAGGGGAAGTCGCTTTTGTCCGCCCTGGAAGGTCACGTCCAGTTGCAGACGGACACCGGGTTTGCCCTTCACCAGCGTGATCGGGCTGGCACAGGGAGAACGGCGAGGCCGCTCAGGGCGTGGTTCGAACCGCGGCTGCCGGTTGACTGCACGTTGCCGATGGTAGACTTCCCCTGGCGTTCTGCCGTCCAGGAACATGTGAGGACGATGAGTATTGTACCAGGAGGTCAGTTTGCCCAACTGGCGACGGAAGGCTTCTCGTCGCCACGGGATCAGCGTCAACCAGGCGATGTTCTGCTTCAGCGTCAAGATCAGTCGCTCGATCACGGCGATGCTGCCATGTTGGCCCACGGTGCCAAACCGCGGCTTGATCTCCTTATTGCGGCGCCAATCCTTGAAGCCCTCGCACCAGAACTGTGGTCCTTTGTCGATGATCAAGTGCTTGGGTTTGGCATTGGCCGCGTGGATCACCCGGCCGAGGAACGCGCGCACCGCTTCCGAGGCGGGCTGCCGCCCGAAGATCGCCGTGCCCATGATTTGGCGCGAGTAATGATCCATGGCCACAACCACCCACCAGCAAAATGGCCAGCATTGGGGAAGGGAAAAGGGCAGCCAACTGGTCCAGAAGCCTGGACCAATGGGAACCGTCGTCAAATCCGTCTGCCAAAGATGGTTGGGATACTTCGACGTGACCACCCGATTCTTCGGTGGACACGATTCGGCCGCTGTCGGCGGAGGAACGGGCTTTTCCCTGAGGATCAGTCCCACGGTGCTTACGCCCAGGTGCAGGCCGGCCCGGGCCAATATCCGGGGCAATGTTGATGGAGTTACCGCCAGAATCGCGAGCGGCCATCGGAAACCTCCTGGTTCAGTCTGCGGGATGCAAAACGAGTGAGCCCCCTCATCCGTACCACCTTCTCTCAGACTTCCTCGAGCTACGCGATCCATCGCTCGACAAAATGCCGATCGCGCCCCTCATCGGCATCAATGTCAATGCGCCGATGCGCGCCATCCTTGAAGCCGTGGAACAACGGGTGCGCCAGTGGAAAGATCAGCACGGAATCCTTGAACATCGGCGGCGGGATGACAAACTCCCTGAGTACTTGAAGGTCTGGGACTTGCGCGAGGGCTGGGTGGGCGACCATTACGACATACGCAGCGAAAGAACCCTGCAAGAGATCGCCGAGGAGTTGTCGGAGTCGTTTCCGACGATTGCGAATCGATATCGGTCGGCCTTTCGGTACCTCATTGGGCACGACTACCAGCCAGCCCTGTGGGCGCGGGTGCTGGGGGCGTTCAAGATGTCGCGGCTTGTCTATCCGGATCAACGAGTTGCGCCGGACGGGACGTTGGCCATCGAAATCCCCGGGACTGCATGTGGTGTCGGAGACGACCCTGGTCGGAAACCGTCCTCCTGCCGAAGGTCATCGCGGCGCCTTTCTTGAAAACACGGCGATCACACGCGACATGACCGAGTCAGCCGATCTGGTGATGGATGTCCAGACGCTGTTGGGCAAGGGCTATAGCGACAACCGTATCGCCGAGGAATTGGAGGTCGATCCGGCGGTGCTCGCGGATTTGCTCGTCTCTCTCCGGCAACGTCGCCAAGACGGCATCTAACGTCGGCGTCGGATTCTTTCCCAGAAGTTGGCACCATCGCGCCCCATCTGAAGCGGAGTTCTCGCGGTGTTTCACCCTTCCCGTGCAACCAACACAAACTTCGGTTTAGCTGCGTCGAACTCCGCGCATTTGCCCGGTTTGAGAACTTATCTTCCCCATTATTTGATAGCCGCGAGAAGGCAGGGGGACTCGCCTTCATTGGCGAGCCCCGGAACTCCAACCTGCTTTGCTTCGAGGCATTGCCATGGCCGGCTCAAACCGTGGGGACAATTCACAACTGCTAACTCTCAAAGAGTTTAGCGACGCCAGCAAACTATCGCCGGCCACCGTTCATCGACTGAAACGGCAGGGCAAGATTTCCTTTTTCCAGCCGGCTGGCCCGCGGGGCAAACTCCTCTTCCCCGCTGACGCCGTGGAGCAGGCCGCTAACCCCGGCGACATGTCGTAGGACAGCAAACCCTTGCCGAGCTTGCTATTCGACGCACAGAATTTGGCCGCGGGCAATTCAGCCCCAGCGTGACGGTGACCCAAGACCTGGACAAGCCGCGCTGGCGCAGGGGCGAGAGTGCCCTCGCCCAAGGCTCCAGCGGTGCCGTCGCCAGTCTCCCAATGGAAAGTAATGAAATCTAGCAACATTGGGGCGATTTCCTCACCGGCTTCGGCTCCGCGTCGTAAAGCGACTTGATCGACTGCAACATGCGAACTAAAGCCTTCCTGGCGGCCTTCGGTTCCATGGCCTTGCCGGCAATGTCGTTGACGTGCTTCGCCAGCTCGTCAAACGCGTCAGGCAGACTTTCCAGTACGCGGCGGTAAACTTCGACCGGTGGGCCGTGCAAAACGACCTCAGTGGTCCCGTCAGCGCCGGCCGTGGCAGTTGCTTCAGCGGGCTGCTCAGCCTGCTTGGCCTCGGCGCCGGTAATTTTGTGGCTCGCCTTGGCCGCTGGCTTCCCGCACGGCCCCGCCTTGCCCTTCTTGCCCTTGCCGATGTTGACCGTGTTGATGACGCGCCCGTCGCGGCCCTTGCGATTTCTTGACTGTCCACCGTTGGCAGTCCCGTCCTTTGGGCGATACTTGTTGACCATCGTCGGGCTGACGCTGACTAGGTCGGCGATCTGCCGGCTCGACAGGTCTTTGCCCTTTGGGTGCTCCAGCGCCATCTTGACTGCCCTCACCTTGTCCTCGTTGCTCCGGCGAAGGCCGTGTGTTGGTGATGTCAAGTCTCAATCGCAACGAAGTCGGGAACTGAGGATTTCGAGGGGCGTTCGATAGCCGAGACGTTTTCGGGGGCGGTTGTTCAGAAGATGTTGGACTTTCTCGAACTGCTTCGCCGGCACGTGCGCCATGTCGCTTCCTTTCGGGAAGAACTGCCGCACCAAGCCGTTGGTGTTTTCGTTCGTGCCGCGCTGCCAGGCACAATAGGGCTTGGCGAAGTACACTCTCAGCGAGGTGGTCGCCGCCAGTTGCTCGTGTTCGGCGAACTCCTTGCCGTTGTCCAGAGTCAAGGTCTTTCGCAAGCTCGTCGGCAAGGGTTGGAACAACTCCGTCATCGCTTTGCGAACCGTCGCCGCCTGGCGGTCATGGACCTTGCCCAACAGCAGGTAGCCCGATTTTCGGTCCACCAGCGTGACGGCGCCGCTGCGATGCCCCCGACCGACCACGGTGTCGCCTTCCCAGTCGCCATATCGCGCTCGGCGATCGACCACGGCGGGACGCCCTTCGATCGAGACGCAGGCCGGCAATCGGCCGCGGTTTTCCCCGCGCCGCCGCACGCGGCCCAAGCGCACAAGTACCGCCGCCAATAGGCTGCGGCAGGATGGGCGTGAATCCAGGCGTAGATCGTTTGCCGAGAGACGTGACGCCGCGGATCGCGGGGAAAATCATCCCGCGAGCGTCCAGCGATCTCGTCGGGCGACCACCGCTGCCGCAGCCGCTGACGCACGTAACTGGCGACCTCGGGCCGCTCCATTTTGCAGGTCCAAGGCCGATGGCTGCGGCGCGCATCCGCCTTGACCTGGGCCGACGCCGCCCAGTAGCCATTGGGGTTGCGGTTGCGCCGCAGTTCACGGGAAATCGTCGCCGGATGCCTTTTCAGCCGCCGGGCAATTTCCGCCTGGCTGCGATGGGCATGGACCATCTGGGATACCCTCTCGCGTTCCTGAAGAGTAAGATGATGTGCCATCACGGGGACTCCGTTCAACAGGGTTAGTTCCGAAAACCACCCTATCGAACCTCCCCGTGATGTTTTCACCTATACCAGTTTTCCACCTCGTTGCGTTTCAATTTTGACATCACCCTATCGTGTGCGGTGCGGAGTGGCCGTCTTGCCCGTCAGTTTCGATGCAGTTCCATGCCAAGGCGGATGATGGTCCGCACGAGCCGCATGGCGTCTTCCGTCTGGTCAGGATCGAAGATACCGTCCCAAACCCGCCATTCCGCTCATCGGGTTCATAGAGACTCTCCCATGAACGGCCACGGGCCAAGGCGAGGTTCTTGATCTTCGTGTTCTTCATCGTATTCTCTAACGGTCGCCAGGTAGTCGATCCCTGCTTGGCAGTTGCGGTCTCTTGCATACGAGAACGCCAACTGCTCGACCACTTCTTTCGGCAGCAGCCAGCAACCGCGGGTAATCTCGTTGGCGTCGACCTCTTGATCGAGGATGAGCTGCCACACTTCTGCACAGGACAGGCCGGTAAGCGCGGCCGTCTCCGGGATGGTGAAGGTGTGCTTGTTCAGCAGACGGCGACGGGCCTGCGCTGCGAGGTGCTCGTGGACTTCCTGCTTGACGCGGGCGAAGAAGTCATCAACAGGCGGAGTCGGGCGGGGTTGCGGATCGGGTTGCGGTATTGCATTGGGCATAGTAATAGCCTTGGTGTAAAGATGCAGGTGACGATGAGATCGTTGTCATCGCCATCACCAGACTAGCGCATCTCCAGACCGAGCGCAAGCCCAGAATCGGGCAAGCGTGGCGGCACTCGCGCTTTCGGCAACGACAATCCCAAAGGCCACGAGGCGGTTTAATTCGGCAGGACGATCGAGGGCAAAAAGCATGACACTCGATGGCTCGGCAAAGGCCGCGCACGACTGCCAACCATGGACAGTCGCCGGGCGAGGAGACGCAGCCAACTCCTTGCAAAATTGCGTCTGCAAGGAGTTGGCGATGGTCAGAGCGCCGAGCCGGGCCTATACGCGTCCGATTGCCCTACGCGCGTTCCTGTTACCCTATGCGCTCCCCGTCGTCCTACGCGCTACACGCGGCCCTACGCGCTTCCCGTCGCCCTATGCGCTCACCGTGTTCAACGACGCCTCTACGCGCCACCAGCGATCCTACGCGCCCACAGAGGCCCTTCTCGGCCAAGCCGTCGGCCGCGCATAGGCGGCAGGCTGAGGCTGGCTTGGCCGCGCATAGGGGCGGCAGGTCAAGGGTGTGCTTGGCCGCGCATAGGCGGGGCGGTAATGAGAGGCGGTGGCGCGTAGGACGACGGCGCCTGGTTCGGCGGCGGACGAGCCACGGCCCGTCCCCCGCCCCGATTCCTGTCTTGCTGTCTTGTCTTGCTTGGCGAACATAGACACATATAGAAATACACGAAAATGTACCCCGGGAAAAACTTCCCTATATATATCTATCTCTTTAACAAGACAACAAGACAGACAGGTTTTTGGGGCTTCCGGCCCCGTAATTTCAGGCACTTTCGTTGTCTTGTTCGCTGTCTTGGCCGCCCAATTCTGCAAGACAGCCGGCCCACGGCAAAGACAAACCCCAGCACCTTACGGTCCCATCCAGTCGCTGCTGCTCCCGCTGGGCGCCAGCCAACCGAGACAGAATCTGGTCAATTCGGCTCAGAGACCACCTTGTGCCTTGGAGCAGCCTGCGCCGAACGATGTCGTCGGCGATAAAAATTCGCGTCCCGTCTTCGCCGCGCGGCTTATAGAGCCGCACGCCCATAGCCGCCACCGTCGTCACCGCCGTCGAGTTCGGAGTGCTCAGGCTGGCTCGCCCATTCGCCCGGCTGTCCGTCGCGAGGATTTGGGCAACCGTCCGCTCAACATGGACAGTGCCAGTCCCGCTAGGGGCTGGCTCTGGCGCCCGCACTGTGCTGCTGAGGATGTCGCGTAGCAGTTGCACCTCGTCGCGCTCGCCTTGACCGATCAATACTGCTCGCCCGTCGATCATCCGACGCAGGGCTTCTACGGCCGCCTCTCGCGATACATCCCGGCCGTGCATGAGCACGGCGTGCATCGCGGCCGGCACGGCAAAGGACTCCACGAGCCGCCCGTGTACGCCGGGCACCGCCGTGTTCCTGATGCTTTCGGCCAGCTCTACGGCTCGCGGGGCTGCCCAGATCGCGGCGATCATCAACTAGGCGCCCAAGCTCGCTCAATTCGCGGTTGCCGGGCAGGACCAGCTCACCGCGGTTCCGTGGCGGCAGCAGTTCCATGCGGATAAACCTGTTGCGATCCTGCCCCCACACGTCGCCGGATTCGATGGCCGCGAACCACGCAATATGCCGCACCCCGTAGCTGATGCCCGTCTGGTCCGCGGTGCCGCGAAGGATTTCCCCGCCGCGGCTTGATGTGCGGAACAATTCCAGCACCTGCTGCCGCTGCTTATAGAGGTCAAATTCGTCGATGACCACCGGCGCCGCATTGCAGCCAATCCGCTGCCGCAAGCCCGCCTCTGTCGATCTGTCGGCGGCGATCGTCCACTCGCCCAGCACCGGCACGATGACCTGGCTCAGGAGCGTGCTCTTCCCGGAGTCGCTGGCCCCGATAATCGAAACCAAGCGGCCGCCACGTCCAACACGCCTGGATAAGAGTGGCTGGCACCAGAGCGGCCACGACTTCGGCGTCCGCTGCGTGCGTCCAGTTCCAGTGCCCGAGGAGCCCCTGCAAGCGTTGCAATGCCGTCGTAGCGATCTGCGGCGTCATGCTGCTGGACTTCCTGCTGTAAATCATTGCTCCACGCCGCGTTGGCATTGAAGTCGATAATCTTGTTGCCGAGCCGCGGATGTTCGACTGCTTCAAATCCGTTGCCGTCGAAGAGGTGTGCTTCACCGCCATTGACGATGAGAATTTGCGATTCGTGCCGCCACACGCCCTGGCCGACGAAACGGCTTGCCGTTAGGCGCGGCGCTGTGGCCGCCGCAATCGCGACAGCTTCTCGCAGGGCTTCTGGTCGGTATCGGCCACTGGGCGGTTGGCCTTGCTCTCGCCACAAGCCTTGGACTGCCCGCTGCCCCATCGCCTGAAACATCTCTTCGACTTTCCAGTTCGCCGGGCTTTTGACACGCCAGCGTTTGCCCGTCTCCGGCACCCAGCAGATAATGCTCTGATCGTCCATTTCGCCCAGAACGTCGATGCCGAAGCTCTCCAGGATGGCACAGTTGTCAACCTGCTCCGGAGCAGCCGCCCCGACAGCCTGATTTTGCAGGGCATCTTGCAGTAGGGCCCCTTCAATTCGATCCCGGCTGAGCGTGATATTCAGCCGGTCCGCCCGCTCCTCCGTCTCGGCTAGAAACGCTGTGCGGCTACGGGCATTGTCGATTTCAACGGTATCCAAATGAATTGCCGTGTCGCCGTGCAAGACCGCGACGCATGCACGTCGGCGACCGCCGCGACTTGGCTGCGGGGTAATCTGGACGGTGGTTTCGAGCGTGGTTTCTGTTGTCGTACTCATGCTCACCCCTATACCGGATAGACCCGTGTTGTATTAAACGGCACGGCAACCACGGCTGTGTCCCGCTGAACAAGGTCCCGCACCGTCTGCCGAACGTGCTCCTCTTCTCGCGGAGGATCATTCCGGGCTTCGTTCCAGATGACGCAGAGTTCCTCGACGACGGCTGGTGGAAGACGCTTCCCGAGCAGGAATCCCGCAAGTTGAAGCAGACTTTGATGCCGGTTGCCTGGCTCTTTGCCCTGAAGAATGTCAAGCCAATCATCGGTTCCGTATGCCGACACGTACTGCGGGCGTGCGGCGCCAACGCCAACACGATGCCCTCGGCTGGGCACAACGCTTGGAATCAAGTCGGGCGAATCGCCCGTCACTTTGAGAATGGCATCGACCGCGGCCTGGTCTTCCAGCCAAGCAGAACCGTCCCACACCCGCGTCCAATGATTGCGAGTGTGATGGCGGCCTGGCAACCGTGCCCAATTGCCGTAGCGACGCTGCTCGTTCACGTCGGGTTGCTTCGGGAATACCTCCGGCGGCTGTGCAAGGCCGCGCGCTGCGTAGTCCTGAACGAACTGCGTTGCGAAGGCGTGGGCCCGGTGCGATGCCACAGGCTCCGCGAAGATAACGAGAAGATGGAATCCGCCACACCCGTTGCTGTCGAGCAAGAGCGGATGAAAGCCTCGCCGTCGCAATTCCGCGTCCCAGCCGAACGCTGCTTTGGCGTTGGCCTCTGCGAGCGCCGCCCTGTCGTTGCCGTGCTGGTCGATGTCTATAAGAAACCACCGACACGTCGAGTCGGCGGATATAGCGTGCAGTCCGATCAACGAGCCGTGATCGTTTCCGCGATAATGTTCTTCGATAATTTCGGCCGTCAGTGTGCCTGGCCACCGAAGGTCTGTAGCCGGTGCCGTGTAGTTGTTGCTCTTGCCGGTAACCGTTCACACCCTGGGAAGCAATGAAGGGGCGGATTGGTGGGCGAGATGAGCTTCGACAGCGGCAGTGAGGAAAGTGAAAACGTTGCGCCGCTGCTGGCGGCAGGTTTCGATCACCGTCAGCATCGTCTCCACAAAACGGCTGCCGCCCGCGCTCTGCGTCCCAAACGAGAGCTTCCGCCAGATCACCGCATGACGCAGCGACCGCTCGCCCGCATTGTTCGTCGGCTCGACCCCTTCGTGACGCACAAATGTCCATAGCCACTGGCGATGCTCGTGCAACTCCCGGCACGTCCCCCGCGCCTTGCGATTGTTGCTTTGCACGCCGCGCAGCAGCAAACGCTCCACCTTGTGGCGCACCGGGCCCATCCGACGCCGCAGCGCCGCACGCGAAATCTTTCCCGCGCGATAGTCGGCCCAGTGCTCGAACAACTCGCAGGTCGCCCGTCGCAAGCGGCGTCCAAGGTCTTTCGCCGGGCCGTCGCCGCCGTCAATGATCGCTTGAAAATCGCGTTTCAGGTGCGCCCAGCACCACTGCAATTGCCCAAGTTGCCAGTACATCTTCGCTCGGTCGCAGGTGACGATTCCGTGGAACCGCTCGCCGAGGAAAACGGTCAGGGCCGTCGCCTCGCGCATGGCGCGCACCGCGAACACCGTGAACGTCCGGGCCACGAACGTCCACAGCCACGCCTTGCCGTTCTTTTCCTTGGTCGGCGATTCGTCGATGTTCAACTGCCCCTGTGTCGGCAGTTCCGCCGCCAACGCCTCATACGACGGCCGCAGCGCCGCCGTCACTTGGTTTTCGATCTTCACGGTCAGCGCGGCGCAACAGGGCTGACCCAGGATGGTGGTCAAGAACTCGGCGGTCCGCCGCTTGCTCTGACGATAGTAGGCCATCAACAGCGCGGTGAAGGCCATCAACCGCGGCCCCGACTGCCCCTCTGACACGCCGGGGGGCAGTTCCGCACACGTCGTTTCTCCGCAACCAGGGCACGTCAGCCGATGCCGCTGATACTCGGTCACATGCGGCTTGATCTCGGGCAATTCCCACACCTGATGCCGCAGCGGCTCGGCGTCGCTGCCGGAGAGCTTCGCGCCGCAGCGGCGACATTCGGTCGGCTTCAGCGGGCTCACGTCGTCGCATTCGTCGGTGGGAATCAGCGGCCGCTCGTGTTTCTCGTGGCCAGGCTGCCCGCCGCGTTTCTTCTTCGACTTGCGTTTCGGCGGCTGCGGCCGGGCGTGTGGATGTTGCGTGCTGGGCGGCAGGGAGGAATTTTGCGGGTTCATGCCCAAGCGTGCTTCGAGTCTGGCGATCCGGTCAAACAGTGTTTGCACAAAGGCGCGAACTGCCGGCGTCATTTCGGCTTCGAGTTCGGGCGGAATCGTGAGCGGCGTCTGTTTGGCGGACGACATAATGCAAGTCGTCCCCGAAAACGCCGTCCGTGTCCAGATCAGTTTTCCAAAAATGCCCCCCGGGGTGTGAACGATTACCTCTTGCCGGTAACTCGGCTGCCCAAGGGCAGATACGCGCCGTAGGCATCGGTACGATTGACGAGACGCTTTTGCGTCCATTGTGCCAGCCGCCGGGCTTCTCGCTGCCAGGCGTTGCCTGTCAGTTCGAGCATTGACCGCCCGTAGCGTGCTGTGCTCTTGTTCTCTGTCTTTTGATTTGCTAAACTAACCATTGTTGTCATTTGCTTTGTGTGACACGTGCGTAACCGTTCACACCCTGGGAAGCAATGAAGGGGCGGATTGGTGGGCGAGATGAGCTTCGACAGCGGCAGTGAGGAAAGTGAAAACGTTGCGCCGCTGCTGGCGGCAGGTTTCGATCACCGTCAGCATCGTCTCCACAAAACGGCTGCCGCCCGCGCTCTGCGTCCCAAACGAGAGCTTCCGCCAGATCACCGCATGACGCAGCGACCGCTCGCCCGCATTGTTCGTCGGCTCGACCCCTTCGTGACGCACAAATGTCCATAGCCACTGGCGATGCTCGTGCAACTCCCGGCACGTCCCCCGCGCCTTGCGATTGTTGCTTTGCACGCCGCGCAGCAGCAAACGCTCCACCTTGTGGCGCACCGGGCCCATCCGACGCCGCAGCGCCGCACGCGAAATCTTTCCCGCGCGATAGTCGGCCCAGTGCTCGAACAACTCGCAGGTCGCCCGTCGCAAGCGGCGTCCAAGGTCTTTCGCCGGGCCGTCGCCGCCGTCAATGATCGCTTGAAAATCGCGTTTCAGGTGCGCCCAGCACCACTGCAATTGCCCAAGTTGCCAGTACATCTTCGCTCGGTCGCAGGTGACGATTCCGTGGAACCGCTCGCCGAGGAAAACGGTCAGGGCCGTCGCCTCGCGCGTCGCGCGCACCGCGAACACCGTGAACGTCCGGGCCACGAACGTCCACAGCCACGCCTTGCCGTTCTTTTCCTTGGTCGGCGATTCGTCGATGTTCAACTGCCCCTGTGTCGGCAGTTCCGCCGCCAACGCCTCATACGACGGCCGCAGCGCCGCCGTCACTTGGTTTTCGATCTTCACGGTCAGCGCGGCGCAACAGGGCTGACCCAGGATGGTGGTCAAGAACTCGGCGGTCCGCCGCTTGCTCTGACGATAGTAGGCCATCAACAGCGCGGTGAAGGCCATCAACCGCGGCCCCGACTGCCCCTCTGACACGCCGGGGGGCAGTTCCGCACACGTCGTTTCTCCGCAACCAGGGCACGTCAGCCGATGCCGCTGATACTCGGTCACATGCGGCTTGATCTCGGGCAATTCCCACACCTGATGCCGCAGCGGCTCGGCGTCGCTGCCGGAGAGCTTCGCGCCGCAGCGGCGACATTCGGTCGGCTTCAGCGGGCTCACGTCGTCGCATTCGTCGGTGGGAATCAGCGGCCGCTCGTGTTTCTCGTGGCCAGGCTGCCCGCCGCGTTTCTTCTTCGACTTGCGTTTCGGCGGCTGCGGCCGGGCGTGTGGATGTTGCGTGCTGGGCGGCAGGGAGGAATTTTGCGGGTTCATGCCCAAGCGTGCTTCGAGTCTGGCGATCCGGTCAAACAGTGTTTGCACAAAGGCGCGAACTGCCGGCGTCATTTCGGCTTCGAGTTCGGGCGGAATCGTGAGCGGCGTCTGTTTGGCGGACGACATAATGCAAGTCGTCCCCGAAAACGCCGTCCGTGTCCAGATCAGTTTTCCAAAAATGCCCCCCGGGGTGTGAACGATTACGACACGTGCTGCTGCTGGCGACCGCCGCCAGCCAAAAAATCGGATTAGCGTAAGGCCGGGCACCCGTGCCCGGCCTCGCTGTTTTTATACGCCCGCGGCCTCTGCCGCTGGCTCCTCCTCCGTTGCCGGCGTCTTCGAGCTAAAATGCTTTCGTAGCGTCTCCAGATCGCTCTGCGAAAACACGCGGCGACCTGAAACCCGTAGTTGCGGCTCGGGCACAAGGCCGTGGGCCAGTAGATACTCGACGCGGTAGGCTTTGACGCCCAGCGCATGCGCGACGTCCTTCAAGCTCATATGTTCCATAGGAACGCCTCCAAGGGTTCCGCCACGGCGACGCCGTTGGTCGTGAGCGTGGCGATTGTGATCGCCGACGCGGCGCGCGGCACGCCCTAGCATCGGCACAGTAAAAAGACCAAGATGGCGGAAAAAGCCGCCCAACGGTCAAAAGAAGTTAAAAGTCAAAAGGCAAAAGTCAAAAGTTAGAAGTTGTTCTCGTGGTCACCACAAGACATTACCCAGTTTAGCAAATGAGCAGACCCGGTGCAATAGGCGTCTTCCAAATTTCGCGGCATCGCCCAACCAGGCCGCTCTTGCTGAGACCGCTCGATTGGCGGCAGTCGGCCGATCTTCCGACTCAACGACATAACCGCGGCAGCACCCCGATCGTGTCCTCGAAGGAAGAATAGCCGGCCAGATCAATGACCCAGCCGGCCCTCGCCCCGCGCGTTCAGAAACGGCACCTACACGATCGGCAACGACCTCGCCGCGGACGCCGCCCCTGCGGCAGAGCCGGCGGGAATCAAGCACGCATCGTTGGGATCATGCCGATGATGATTGGCACGCGCCGCCTCATACGAACTGCTGCCGTAAGAATAGCGGCAGCCGTGTACGCAGGTGTCGTAGACCCCGATGTCGCGCTCATCGTTGCACTCGCAGCCCTCGCGCGTGGGCTTCGGCTTCAGCGCCTCCGCCTTCTCCAACTCCGGATAAACCCGACGAGCCCAGGCGAAACTGTTGCAGCCGGTGGCCGGATATCCGGTTGTCTGCTGCAATTCCGGGCTACAGCACAGTGTCAACTGCAAGCCAGCGGCCGCGGCAATATCGTTAAGCCTGCCTGCAAGATCAACTTGCTGAGCAAGCAGCATTACCCTCACGCGGTCGCCCGACTCGCTCTCGTAGTGTCGCAGGTTCTGTTGCACTCGACGAGCGTAACATGAGCCCAAGAACGACACCGCGATTCGATCGACGTGGCCCGTAAGCTCACCGGCAAGCCGCGAGAACGTCTCGATGTGGTAGTCCTCGCCGTATTGGGCCGAAAGGAACACCGGGTCATACCGCCACAGGATCGCACTTGGCGGCACCATCTCCGCCAGTTCCTGGATGCTCGCGACGACGCGATCGGCCGAGGGAACGTGCGGTTCAACGGGCGTGCCGCCGAGTCCGGTGATGGTGACGTTCCAGAGCACAGGATAACCAATTGTCAACACGCGCCGCAGCGCCGGCACGAAGGGTCTAGGGTTCTTCGTCCAGAAGGCGAAGTGCGTAACATCCGCGGGCCGAAGCGAACAGCGGCACCGACGCGCTGGTCCCGCGGGAATGTACTCGACAAAGCCCGCCGTAAGGCGATGGGAGAACCAATCGCCGTAGAAGGCGGGGATGTCGGTTCGGCGGCTGGCGCTGACGCTCTTGGCCGTCGGACAGAGGTTTTCAACTTTCCAATTCATCATAAATTCCTTCTTCAGGGCTGAATTTGTCCCGACGCCGATCGTGCCCTGAAGGCGATCATCGTCATAGTTTCACTTAACGATCGTTCACGGCGCGATCCCGTGCCGCCGCTTATGCTTTTCCTGCCGCTGCCAGCGATCGCCGGATTGTCGCATTCCGTTAGACTTTAGACCCGGAAGTCTAAAATCCAGCGAAATACGGTCATTCGATCTCTTCGGGGTCATCCTCATCCTCGGCGTCGGCATCCTCGTCTCCTAGGGCTGCACGTTGGGAGAGTTGTTCCTCCGCAAGCCGACGCTCCTCTTCCGCCCGGCGACGCCTCGGCTTCGAGGTCGACGGGCTCGGGCGCCCGAGCGTTCAAGGTGTACTGCGGCACCGTAGCCGCAGACAATTGCCCGTCCTCCTTGAGTTGCCGCTTTGTGTTGTAGTAGGTGGCCCGGCAGAGTTCCGTCACGCGCTCGAACTCAACCGCCTTCGCTGCCACCGTTCGGAACCGAGGATCGTTTTCTAGGGCGACGACCCACTGCTCCGCGGCCTGGCTAAAATATCGCCGTTCCAAAACTCGCGCCAGTCGCCTTTCTGGCGGCGCTCGAAGGCCCTGACGTACATCCTTGCCGAAAGCTTATCGTGGTCGATCAGATTGATGTGCTGGCCAACGTAGTCGTGAATTTCCTGGTCCCAGAACCAGACGGCCGTGTTGGCATGCACCTCAGCGGGCGTCGGATCAAAGTAGACCATGTGCGCCCTGTCGGCGATCGCGTCGTATTCGGCCGCGTCGCCGAAGGCAAACCTGTTCATAATCAGGCACACCCGCGAGGTTGTGTCGAACTGCTTGGGCACGCCCAAGGATTTATTGTCCACCCGCCAGTTCACGGTCTTGACCGGTTTGTTCTCCGTCAGATCACGGAGCAGGAACCGCCCGTTGGACTCGGCCCAAAGCCGCTCGGCGTCGTCGAACACCAGCAACTTGTTGCGGTGCCAGTAGGCGAGGCGGTAGGCTTCCACCGGCGTGACGTTGCCCTTAACGTAGTGGGCGACGTTGATTTCGGTGCCGTCGCGGTCGAGGTATGGCTGGCATCGCTCCTCAAACATAAAGCTCTTCGACAGCCCATGCCGCCCAATGACGAGCAGGAAATACATGGTGGCATCGAAGAACGCGTCGCGGAAGTCCCGCAGCGCATCGTAGGTGTGGATGATCTCGGCATCAGCCGGTATTGTTTTGCTACGCACTGTTTATCTTCCTTTGAAATTGTGAGGGCCGCCGATCCCGGCGGCCGGACGGGGCCGCCGTGGGCATCGCGCCCACGACGATCCCGAACCCGCACTTCCGTACATTACGCGTTATCCGCCTCGATCATTTGGGGCCCCGTTTGATCCCGCCGCAATTCGCAGGACGCAGTCCCTGACGTGCTCGGCGATGGCTCTCGCAAAAGGTGGCGGGACGGCGTTGCCGAGGTAACGGTTTATCCGTTTTGGCCACTTCCAGTCCTGCGGAAACCCCTGGATTATGGAACATTCGTCGAAGGTCAACGTACGCTTCACGCCTTCCAGCATCAGGACCGGCGGATGCTTGAAGATCGTCACGCATGGCCCGTCGAGGGTGCGCCATTTGCTCTTGAACTGGTCGCTTCGCACTCCGCCATCGCCGACCAGCCCAAGCGCCTGCCGAATGCTCTGCGGTCTGCTCTGCGCCTTCGGGTAACTCGGCTCGATGCCCAGATCGTTTCGGACGCCGACGAAGATGAGCCTCTTCCGATCCTGCGGGACATGAAAGTACTGCGTGTTCAGGAGCATCGCCCTGACTTTGTATCCCGCTGATTTCATCGCGTCGAAACAGTCCGCGAAGATGAGTTTCATGTCGCTGGCGAACATGCCCGGTACGTTTTCCATGACGAACGCCTTCGGTTGGAGGCCCCGCAGCAGCCGGGCAAATTCGAGGAAGAGCTGGTTGCGCGGGTCCAGGAAACGTCGGGTGCCGATCAGCGAAAACCCTTGGCATGGCGGCGAACCGTCCAGAATGTCCAGTTCTCCAGGCTGAACGCCAGCAAGTTTACAGCACTCTTCCACGCCGAGGTTTGCGATGTCCCCGTGATACACTGGCGTGTCGGGAAAGTTGGCCCGGTACGTCGCCAACGCGTTGTCGTCGAGATCGACGGCGAGCAGCACCTTGCCGCCAGCCCAGGTGTAGCCCAACGACGATCCGCCGCATCCGCAAAAGGCGCTAATCACGTTGAAGGGGAAACCGTCGTCCACAGAACGGGCAGCGCGTGTGTGGAATGTCTTTTGCAATGTGTTCATACAATTCTTTTCCATTTGCGTCTTCGGGTAGTCGAGGGGTGTGCTTCTCCAGCAACTTGCCGATCTTGGCCGTGCGGAACTTCTCCCCCTTCCAGCAAATTCCGCACTTGGCACAGGTCGTCTTGGTCACGCCGTCTTCGTGCAGGCACACCAGGCAACCGCCGAGAGTGTGCCTCTCGGTTAGCTTCTGTTTTCCCGACGACTTACCATCGTTGCGCCAGATCAACTCCACGGGTTCCGGCGGCAAATCGTCGTCCGTCTCCGCCAACCAGGCCCACGGGAACTTGCGATCCGGCGGCGGCCCGTGGTGCTCCGCCATCTTGCGATCCCAGGACATCCACAGAACCATGTTCGGCTCGCCGCCGAGATTCCGCAGTTGTTCCCAAATCGACGGGACGGACCAGCACCGCGTGTAGGCCCAAAACTTCGTCTTGGGGTTTGCCCGCACGATGCTGTGCACCTTATTGACGAACTTGACGTTGTACATGTCGCCGATGCCGGGCAGCCGCACCGCCTTCACCTTGCTCCGCCGCCCGATCACGCCGTTCGCCCAAGGGACGAACGACTCGGTCCGCGAGAATTGGAGGTTCGCGGCAAGCCGCAGTTGCCTATTTTCCTGGCGGTATCCCTTGCGACATGCCCAGCATATCGGCTTGGGTTCTGCGTTCCCATCGGGCCGCAGTTCGCGGCAGATGGCGTGCTTCGAGCCGGGGCATGACGCGATCGGCGTCATGTCGAACGACAGCATGCCCTTTCCCAACTTGCTGTTGGCGTCGCAGAACTTACCCGAGACCGATTCGCTCCCGTTGGTCTTGGTGACGGTAGTACAATTACGGCCATCGATTGTGGCGGTCGAGGCCGGGGTAGTGGCGGTATTAAATCCGCCCAAGGCGCTCGTGGCGCCCTCGTGGTGATTCACGGCGCGGTCTGCGCCGGCGTCCGTCGTGAGACGAAACGTGACGAAATCCAACAACATCTTCTCCCTAACAGCTTTCTCCAAAAGGTTACAGTGATATCCAACATGGTCGAAAACAGGCCGCCACGCGGACCCCATCGGCATCGGCTCGGTGCCCAGAAACAAGCCTGACTTGGTGCCTCGCATACGCCATCTCATCCTGGTTGTTGATCGACCTACACCAGCTCATAGTCCGAGGCTTTCGATCGGGCTCGCCGGCTCTTCTTTCCCAGCTTCTCCTCGGCATCCTGAAGCACCAGGATGCGGGTCAGAATGTGCGCCAGCGATTTCAGGGCAGCCGCGCGATCCAGAGCCTTGCCTGCAACGTCGTCGGCATGGTCCGCCAGTTGGGCGAGCGTGGCCGGCAAGTTCTCAAGCATGCGGCGATAAACCTCAACGGGATCGTTGTCATCGCCAACGACGACCACTTCGGCGTCGTCCTCGACGTCGCGGCCGGTTTGCTCGGCGTCATTCCCAGCCTTGGTTGCGACTGTCTTGTCGCTTGCCTTGGCGCCGGGCGTCGCGATTGGCTTGGCCTTGCCCTTCTTGCCCTTGCCGATGTTGACCGTGTCGATGACGCGCCCATCGCGGCCCTTGCGATTTCTTGACTGTCCACCGTTGGCAGTCCCGTCCTTTGGGCGATACTTGTCGACCATCGTCGGGCTGACGCTGACTAGGTCGGCGATCTGCCGGCTCGACAGGTCTTTGCCCTTTGGGTGCTCCAGCGCCATCTTGACTGCCCTCACCTTGTCCTCGTTGCTCCGGCGAAGGCCGTGTGTTTGATTAGATTGCAGCGCGTGCCATTTTGCGGCGTCCTTGTCGCCCTCGTACACGATGCACTCGATCTGCTTGCGGCCAGCCTGCTTGTGGGCGGCCAGACGATGAAAACCAGCCGCCAACCAAATCTTCTCACCGTCGGTGAACACTTCCACCGGCGGCAACTTGGCCTTGGCTTCGATGGCCGCTGCGTATTCCGCAACGACGGCCTTGTCGGTTGCGGCGCGCGGCTGCACGTCGCGGGAGACTTCGATCGTGTCGATCGACAGGCGTTTCTCACTTTCTTCTCCTTTTTTCTTCTTCACGTTTCCCCTCCTTAAACAGTTGACTTAACGATGCCGGGCAGGTCGCCGACTGCCTCGTCGGCTGCCCGCCACGCCTATATTCGATTAGACCGCGGCATCGTGAATGATGGAAACGCAGGGCAATTCATTCACAAGCGAGAGCAGAACGTTTCGCCGAAACCCTTTGATGGGAACGGGAAACAGCTCGAAAGAAACTTGGATTTCGGGTAGAACGTGATTCCGCGAACGCCCGATTCGTTCACATTATTTCACGATTCCCGCTTTTTTGTCGCTGGGAGAAGGCCTTGCTTACGCGCCTTCGATAGAATCGTGCGGACGAGCGTAGCCGAAATTCGATACTTCTGGGCGAGAGCGTCGTGCGTTACTCCTTTGTTGTAGTCCTTGGCCACGTCGCGATTGCGTTTCTCGATGGCGGGATCAGGACGGCGACCGCCGCCCCGGTTCCTCGGCTTGGCCGCGGGCTCCGCCTCGGCGTCGGCGGCAAGCGAGTCTTCCAATTTGTTAAAGAGTGCCACGATTGTCCGTGCATCTTGCTCCACTTTGTTCAGCAGGCTATCCTCTGAGTCGTCTTGGATTTGCGTCGGCACAACATCGGCATCCTCGCCGGTGATTATTCGTGGGAGCTTTCGCTTGAACGGCTGGCCTTCGTATTGCTCCAATTCCCTAACCGCGTTGGCAAGGCTTTCATAACAAGCATTCCATTCTCTGGTGTCCAAAAGCGCAAGCCCGGTTGCCAGGTCCGGTTCGATATCAACCCACCCTATCGGCGGTCTCGGATAGGTTTGCTGCTGCCGCGACACGGCCTCGGGAGCGAGATAGCGTCGCCACAGGTATCGCCAGTTTTGCAGAATGCCTCTGATTGGCGCCAACTGACGGGCCCGTGCTGCGTCGATTGCATCTTCAACTTCAATCCCGAGCCGACCGACGAACCGGTGGACAGCGACGTGAACACGGCGTCGCTCGCTTGCGTGTCCCGGTTTCGGTTTCGCACGACGCCTTGCAGCCGATGCCGGCTCTTTTGTCTGCGACGATTTACGTGCCATAGCCGTTGTTTCCGCTCTGCTGCTGCGACTGCGGCCAATTCTGCCGCCTACGCTGAAAATCCTCGGCGTCCTGCCGCCAGCTTTACTCAAAAAAACTCGGTCACATTCGGATCCTTCTTCCTTCGCCGCGGTGCCGGTGCCGGCGGTTTCGACGGCTGCCGCTTCTCTTGGAAGTCGGCCAAATCCTTTTCGCTAACACGGTATCGTGGGCGGCCGTCGCTGCCGGTAGCCACATTGGTCGCGTTGAGTTCGCCCTTGGCGATCCACCCGCGAACCTTGTCTGGCGACACGCCCAATCGCTCGCCCACCTGCGGCGGCGTAAGCACGCCCAGTGACGCCGCCAGCTTTCTTCGTCGGTTCGCTTTGGTCGTGCGACTGGTCGCCAATTGCTCGGCCAAGCCACGGAGAAGCCCAATAAGGTCTTGGCCCGCGCGGTCCAGGGCGGCTAGCGCTGTCTCCTCCGGTCCGGTCAACTCGCTCTTGGTGGCCCTGCGGAATCCAATCGGCTTTCGCTTGAAGGGCACGCTCTCGTAGGGCTCCAGGGCAAGGATCGAATCGTGGATCGCACGCAGGCAGCCCGCCAGCGGTGCGCCCTCTCGCGCCTTGATCGCCAAGATAACGTCGGGCTCGATGGCCACGCCTCGCGGCTTCTTTGAGGGTGGGCCATCTGCTTGATCGGAAGACGGATGTCGAGAATACAGATACCGGGCGAGCTGCTCGACCTCGCGGACGGCCGCCAGTCGTCGCGAACGGGCCGCATGTACTGCATCCTCGATTTCGGCTTCGAGGTGGTCGGCGAACCGCGTGACGGCGGCATACGCGCGATTGGGCTTGCTCATTGCCTACCTGTCCGGCAAATCACTGTCTCGGGCGAGCCTCCCACGCCATACAACAGTGTGCGTTAGGGCAGGTGTCATGACACCCGCGCGTACGGTTTTTCAGCGGTTTGCACGGTGAATAACACGCCAGTGTAGTTTGGCAAAAACCTGACAAACCTCGGCATTTTGCGGGTGTCACCGATGATCTTTTAAGCGGTCGGATGTCTTTTTCAAGACTGGCGCCTTAAACCACTCGGCCACCGCTCCCAATTGCCAACGGCCCGCTGCTTCGCTATTATCGGCCCATGCCCGGTGCGTCGCAAGGGGAAAACGCCGCGTTGACGGAAAAGCCTACCGCGGCGGCTCGCGGTCGCGGCGAAAGGGACCGCGAGGGAAGTCGTCGCGATGCAGGCCGGCTTCCTCGGCCTTGGCTGCGGCCGCGTCGGCCAGCGATTTCTCGCCCAATTCCCGCAGCACCCGGGCGAGGGAATCGTACTGCGACGCGAGCATCCGCCGTCCGCGCCACACCGGGGGCGACTGCTCTTGAATCTTCGCCAGGCCGGCGATTTCCTCGTCGAGGCTCGCCCGGGCTTGCGGCCAGCGGCGGAGTTCGATCTGGACTTCGGCCAATTCGCGCAAGGAATGGACCAGGAGGACGCGGTAGATCGGGACGGAAGCAAACTCCGCCGCCAACCGCTCGTTCAACTCGACGACCTTGGCGAAATCGTCGGCCGCTTCGGGCAACTTGCCGGCGGCGCGGGCGACGCGGCCGAGCCGCTCGTAGCCGCGGGCCAATAACGCCCGGTACTCCGGCACCGTGGAATAATGGGCGGCCAGGTCCTTGCCGATCTCCACGGCGCGGGTGAGTTGCGATGCGCCCTCGTCGGACGTCTTCTCCCGCGGCGAACCGGGCGCGGGCATGACATAGGTCTCCGCCAGTTCGTAGCGGTAGTCGGGATTCTGGGCGCCGCGGCGACCAGCGATTCCAGCATCTCGGCGGCTTTCTTCCTCGCCTGGACGGCCTCGTCGCGCCTTCTCGCCTGGTCGGCCTCGTCGCGATGACGGCTGAAAGCAAGGATCATCGATTCGTCGCGGAGACAACGCGCCATGGCCAATTGATAGGTGGCGTTGTCCGGGGCCTCTTTCAAAAGCCCGCCGAGCAAATCGACGGCCTTGCGGTTGTTCTCCGCCGCTTCGCCGCGCCGCGATCCGCGACGACCGCCGGTTTGCTCCGCGCCGGGCAGGCCGCCGCGGTGCGAGAGGCGCCTTAAGTAGCTGTACGTCTTGGCCAGTTCGAATCGGGTCTCCGGCAGCGCGGCCGCCTGGACCGGCTCCTTCAGGAGCGTCTGGCGGGCGCGATCGTGCGCATCGCGGGCCTCGGCGGACCGGCCCGTGTCGCGGTACACGATCCCCAACCCATTGTCTACGGCGGCAATGGCGGCAAGCAGGTCCGCGCTGTCTGGCGAGGCCTTCGCCAGGGCGTCGTAGGTCGCCAACGCGCGGCGATAGGCGGTCTCCGCCTTGTCGTATTGGCCCAAGCGGCGCTGAATGTCGCCGACGCGGCGGCACGCCCGGGCCGTTTCCTTTTGCAGCCGGACGTTGGCCTGGTTCTCCTCGGCGAACTGGTTGTAGAACTTCAACATGCTTTCCAACAGCAAGGCGTCCTTGCCGGTGACGACGTTTTGCCAGGTTGGCTCCGGCCAGACGGGGGCGTCGGCGTCGTCCTCCGGCGATTCGTCCTGATCGGCCACGACCAGCGGCCGCGCCGGCGAGGCGCTGGCGACTTTGTCGAAGATGTCCTCGAAGGCCCTGGTGGCCAGCCGGAGGTTGGTTTCCGCCCGCTTCTGTTCCTCCATCGTCCGCTGCCGCTCCCGTTCGGCGTGAAAGTAGCCGATCGAGGCGACCAGGGCGACGGCGACCAACAGCAGCAGCGCCGTCCCGGACAGGGCCGCCACGGCCGGATTGCGGCGTCGCCATCGCGAGAGCCGTCCCAGCGGCCCGACCCGCCGGGCGCGAATCGGCCGGTCTTCGAGAAAACAGCGGAGATCGGCGGCCAGTTCCCCCGCGGTCTGATAGCGATGCCCCGGATCGGAGGCCATCGCCTTGACGACGATGGTTTCGAGGTCGAGTGGAATGGCCGGGTTCAGCTTTCGCGGCCGCGGCGGCTCCTCCTGCGTCATCTGACGAATCAGCCGCCGCCGGTCCCGCTGGTCAAACGCCGGTCGAAGCGTCAGCAACTCGTAGAGCGTCAGCCCGAGGTTGTACACGTCGCTGCGGGCGTCGGCCTTGCCTTCGAACTGCTCCGGCGCCATGTATCGAAGCGTCCCGACGATGTCGCCGGAATGAGTCAGGTCTTCAAGGTCCGCCAACTTGGCCAGCCCGAAGTCGGCGATCCACACCGTTCCCCGGCTGTCCATGAGCAGGTTGCCCGGCTTGATGTCGCGATGCAGCGTTCCCTGTTGATGGGCGTATTGGAGGGCGTCGGCCACCTGGACGCCGACCTTCGCCACGCTCCGCCAAAAGCGGTCCCCGACCGGCGGCTTCGGGCCGGCCGACGTCGCAGGCGGCGTCGCGGCGGTCTCCGCTTGCGCCGCCGCGGAACCGCCCGACGGAGACTCCAGCGGCGACGAGCCGGCCAAGAGCATCTGCGCCGCCGCCGCGGCGGAAAAGGTCGCCGAGGAGCGAAACGAAGGGATTGGGGATTGGGGATTGGGGATTGGCGAGGGAGAAGGAGGGATTGGGGATTGGGGATTGGGGATTGGCGAATGGACGGCATCTGCCTCTCCAATCCCTAATCCCCAATCCCCAATCCCTTCTTTATTCCCCAAAGCCTCGATGACCCGGTCCAATCCCTGCCCGGCGATGAACTGCATGACGTAATAATGGACGCCGTCCTGGCAGCCGACGCCGAAGACGGGGACGATGTTCGTGTGGTGCAGCCGGGCCGCCGTCTGCGCCTCGCGAAGGAAGCGTTGCAGCCGCGTGGGCGATGCCTCGCAGGCGGCGGGCAGGGCCTTCAGGGCAACGTGCCGGCCCAGCGACTCCTGCTCCGCTTCGTAGACAACGCCCATCCCGCCCCGGCCAATCTCCCGCAAAATGTGAAAATCGCCCAACCGCTCGGGCAGCGCCTGGAAGGCGGCGGTCGCGGCCCCGCTGGCATGTCGCGGCGCGGACGTTTCCGGGCGCGAGATCCTCCATCAGCAGCAGCGTGGGAAACAACGCGCGAATTCGCTCCGCCAACTCGGGACGGCGATCGGCGTAGTCGGAGACGGAAACCTTCTCGCCCCGCCGCCGCCGATCGAGAAACTCCTCCGCCAACTGCTCGACCGGATCGCGATCCGCCTGGGCGCCGTCCCGGGATTCGTCAGGAGCCGCGTCACTCGTCATGGAGCATCCCCGGCGCGGCAAGCAGCGCGGTCTTCAACCGCTCCAAGGCGCGGATGTAACGCTTGCTGGAGGCCGCCGACGTGATGCCCAATTCTTCGGCGGCCTCTTGATTGGTCAATTCCTCGTAGTGTCGCAAGGCGAGGATTTCGCGGTCCATCGGTTCCAAGCTCTCGACCACGGCCTGCATGCGGGCCTGCGATTCGACGCGCATCGCCGCCATGCTCGGCAACGTCATCCAACCGAACAGATTGCAGGAGAGCGATTGGGAATCGACCCCGGGACCGGCAGGACGGCCGAGGGAGACCTCCTGCTTCGCGTCGCGCATTTGCGCCCCCAAGTGATGGCGGTGAATCGCCATCAGACGCTGGCCGGTGAGAAACCGCAGCCAGAGAAATAGCGACATGGGGCGCTGGGCAAGGTACTGTTCCAATTGCCGCGAGGCGTCCAGATAGGCCTCCTGAAGGACGTCGGAGGGGTCTACCCGTCCCGCGACTCGCCGATCCAACCGCAAGTCCACCATGCGGCGGAGCCGCGGGCGATGGCTCATAAAAATTTCCGCCAGCGCCGCCTGTCCCCCCCTTTGGAGGAGTTCAACCGACTGCGACGTCAGACTCTCGGCGGAGTCGCCCACGATCTGCTCCATACCCATTCAACCACGAACCGCGTACAAGGTTTCGCCCCTGGAAAGCATGTCTTAACCTGTAGCCGCTAGATTGCCCAAATTAACGGCATAAGTCTGTCTTCTGGCCGAATCGGCCTAGGAAATCATATAATCCCATTGTACCTTGTCCACAATTCGACGGCGTACGCAAATTAGTAGATCAGAGTGGCAGTCAGCAGTCTATAGACCGCGTACCGGGGAGCGGAAGAAATGCGAACCGGAACGCCCAGCAGCAGGAGTTGTGTTCATGGCGAAACGTTGTGTGTTGGGGGGGATCGTGTTGGGGCTGTGCGCCTGGTTGGCCGGCCCGATGGTCCCGGCCGTCTTGGGCGCCGACAAGCCCGACGGAAAAAAGGTCGAAGTCAAAAAGACCGACGGCAAAAAGACCGACGGCAAGAAGAGCGAAGTCAAGAAGACGGAAGCGCAGCAGTCATGCCCCGTCAAGGCTGAGGCCACATGCCCGGTGAAAAAGGCCAGCCCCGCCGGCGCTCCGGGAACGTGTGCGGCGAAGGCAACCTGCAAACAGTGCAGCAAGACGTGCCCGGCGGGATGCCACAAGGATGCAAAATCGTGTCATCACAAGGGACACAAGCATCATGGGCAGCATGGTCACAAGGGCCATCGCGGCCACGGTAAAGGTCATTGGCAAAAGGGCTGCCATGGTCATCACGGCCATCACGGCAGGCACGGCCATCACGGCTACGGTCATTGCCAAAGGGGTGGACATGGACACGATGGACACCATGGTCACCACGGCCATCATGGCCGCGGTCATTGCCAAAGGAGCGGACACGGCCACCACGGCCATCACGGCAAGCACGGCCATCATGGCCGCGGTCACTGCCAAAGGAGCGGACATGGACACCATGGCCGTCACGGCCATCATGGCCACGGCAAAGGTCATCGGCAAAAGGGCGGGCATGGCCATCACGGCAAGTCTGGTCGCGATGGTCGCTGCCCGTTCTTCGGCAAGGGCTTCGGGGCCGGCGCAGAGAAGTTTCGCGGAATGGGGCCGGGGCAGTTGTTTGGACCTTCTTGCCCGGCCCTCGGCTTTGGGCCTCCTCCGATCGAGTTTGCGATGCCGATGCTTGCGATGCCGGTGATTGACCACGTCTGGGACATGCTGACGAAGGCCGGCGCGGTCAACAAGAACGGCGTCGTGACGAAGGAGTCGCTCGCCGCGGCGTTGCCGAAGATCGTCGAGCATTTCCGCCAACGGATGCACCCGCCGGGCGCTCCGGGAGCGGGACCTGGTCCGGGAGTGAAACTTTTCCCCGGACGTGAGGGAGTTGGCGGGCCTGGGGCTGGCCCCGCGGGTCCGGGCAGGGGCGGGTTTCGCGCCGCCGCTTTGTTCGTGCGCTTCGACAAGAAAAAGGACGGCAAGTTGACCAAGGATGAAGTTCCCGGGCCCGCCTGGGAGTTCTTCACCAAGATCGGCGCCGTCAAGGACGGCGCGGTGACGAAAGAGTCGCTGCAAGCCGCCGGCAAGAAGATGCACGAGAAACAGGAAAAAGAGCAACAGCCCCCGGCGAAGCCGCCGAAGTAGCTGTTGACAGGCAGAAAGCCGTTTCAGGGCCATCGCGCCTTGAAACGGCTTTCTTTTTTTCTTGGGACCATGGTCTTGCGGAATGCCGTGTGGGGTTCCAGGCGACCACTGCCAAACCCCGCTGCACGTTGACCCCGGGCCGCCGATCGGCTATAATCGACTTCTGTGCGTCCTGCCTCAGTTCAACCCGCCTTGCCAGGAGTCTTTCCATGAATCCGCATCGCCGCCAGTTTCTCCAGGTCACGGCCGCCGCGGGAGTTGCCGCCGGCGCGCGGTTGTTTGCCGCGCCGTATGTTTTGGCTTCTCCATCGCCCAACGCGAAGCTTCGCACCGTCGTCATCGGCGCGTTTAATCAGGGCCGCGCGAGCCTCGGCGAGGCGATCAAAACGGACGACGTCGTCGCCCTCGTCAACGTTGACGATCGGAACATGGGCAAGGCGTTGAAGTTCATTAGCGAGAAGAGCCCGGACGCCAAGCTCTCCAGCATCAAGAAGTTCTACGACTACCGGCAGATGTTTGACCGGATCGAGAAAGAGATCGACGCGGTGTTTATCGCCATTCCGGACCACCATCACGCGGTGGCGGCGATGATCGCCATGAGCCTGGGGAAGCCGGTCTACTTGGAGAAGCCGATGGCCCACAGCATCGACGAGGTGCGACGGCTGACGGCGGCGGCGGAGAAATACAAGGTCGTCACGCAATTGGGCAATCAAGGGCACAGCAGCGAGGCGATCCGCAGGCTTTGCGAATACATCTGGGCTGGGGCGATCGGCAACGTCACGGAGACCTACAGTTGGGCGCCGACGAGCCGGGGCGGCGTGGGCGGACGGCTCCCGACCAAGCCCGTCCCCAAGGGCCTGCACTGGGAGCAATGGATCGGCCCCGCCCAGTACCGCGACTACCACGATCGCCTTCATCCCGGCGCGTGGCGAAGCTGGTGGGAGTTCGGCAACGGCTCGGTGGGGGACTGGGGCTGCCACAACCTCGACGGGCCGTTCATGGCCTTGAACCTTGGCGCACCGACGAGCATCGAGTGCATCCAGCAGGTCGGCGGGTCCGACGAGCGTTATCCGATCCTCAACGGAATCCGCTGGAACTTCCCGGCGCGGGGCGACATGCCGCCGGTGAAAGTCCATTGGTGCGACGGCTACCTGGAGGATGCCGCCGGCGACAAGAGCAAAAAGAGCGACGAGGAAAAGACGCTGAACTGTCCGCCGCTGGCGCTTGAGTTGCAGAAGAAATACAGCCGCGATCTCTCGCACGGAGGCGCGCTTCTCGTCGGCGAGAAGGGGGTTATGTTCGTCGGCAACCACTGCGAGAGCGCGCGCATCCTGCCCGAGGAGCAGCACCGCCAGACCCCCGTGCCGCCGAAAAAGCTCCCGCGCGTCAGGGGGAGCCACCAGGCCGACTTCCTCCGCGCCTGCAAGGACGGGCACAAGCCAAGTTCGCACTTCGGCTATTCCGGCCGGTTGAGCGAGATGGTGCTGCTGGGCTGCTTGGCGATTCGCGCCGGCGTCGGCAATCCCGTCGCGTGGGACGCCGCGAACATGACGAGCAACAACGCGGCGGCAAACCGCCTGCTGAAGCGGGAGTATCGCAAAGGTTGGGAACTGCTGTAAGGAAAAGGAGCTTTGCAATGAAAACCACCCCCACCGGAAAAAAGGGCTGCCAGCGATGAAAACCACCTCCACGCGCCGCCGGTTTCTCAAGACGACGGGGCTCCTCGGCGCGGCGGCGACGATCGCCGTCGTTCCCCGTCACGTCCTCGGCGGCCCGAGAAACATCGCCCCCAGCGAGAAAATGAACATCGCCGGCGTCGGCGTCGGCGACATGGGCGCAATGAACCTTCAGAATCTGGCGGGCGAGAACCTTGTCGCCCTTTGCGACGTGGATCACGACTACGCGGCGAAGACGTTCAAGACCTATCCGCAAGCGAAGGTCTATTTTGATTACCGCGAAATGCTCGACAAGCAGAAGGACATCGACGGCGTGCTCGTCGCCACGCCCGACCACACCCACGCGGTCATCAGCATGGCGGCGATGCGGGCCGGCAAGCACGTCTATTGCCAGAAACCGCTGACGCACACCGTCTACGAAGCCCGGGCGCTGGCCAAGGCGGCCAAAGAGTTCGGCGTCGTGACGCAGATGGGCATTCAAGGCCATTCGAGCGAGGACGTTCGGCGAATTTGCGAATGGATTTGGGCCGGCCTGATCGGCGAAGTCCGCGCGGTGGACGCCTGGTGCGACCTGTCGTACTATCCTTGGGGGCACGCCTATTGGAGTTCCGCGTGGCCGGGGCGGCCGAAGGAAACCCCGCCCGTGCCGCCGCATTTGAACTGGGACCTGTGGATCGGCCCGGCCCCGATGCGGCCGTACCATCGCGCGTATCACCCGTCCACGTGGCGGTGTTTTTGGGATTTCGGTTGCGGGATGATGGGCGATCGCGGCGCCCATTCGCTGGACTCGGTTTTCTGGGCCCTGCGGCTCGGCGCGCCGACGAGCATCGACGCGACCAGTTGCGGCGCGACGGAGGAGGTGCATCCCCTTTCGGCGATTGTGACGTACGAATTCCCCGCGCGGGCGGACATGCCGCCGCTGAAACTTACATGGTACGAGGGCACGCGTCCGCCGCGGCCCGCCGACCTCGAAGACGGCCGCCGAATGCCCGCCGAGGGAGGCATCCTTTTCAAAGGGAGCAAAGGCACGATCATGGCCGGCGTCTATGGAGGCAGCCCCCGCATCATCCCGGAAGTGAAGATGAAAGAGTTGAAGTTGCCCCCAAAGACGATTCCGCGCATCCGCGGATCGCACGAGATGGAATGGGTCCGCGCGTGCAAGGAGGGCAGGGCGGCCGACGCCGACTTCGCCTATGCCGGCCCGCTTACGGAAATCTGCCTCCTGGGCAACATCGCCAAGCGCGTTGACGCCCGCATCCTTTGGGACGCGGAGAACCTGAAGATCACCAACCTGCCGGAAGCGAACCGATTCGTCCGCAGCGAGTATCGCCAAGGTTGGTCGCTTTAGCTTGACGTCCCCCTCTCCCTTCGGGAGAGGGCCGGGGTGAGGGGACGCCACGGAAATCGTCGTTCTGCAAAGGCCGCGTTTCTTCCTTCGCCGCCAACCCGGCCAGGACGCGCGGAGTGGATCGTCCCGCGGCAATTCCCCTCACCCCGTCCCTCTCCCAAAGGGAGAGGGGGACGACGCGCGCGTCCTCGGTAAACTTGCAAACACCCGGATTCTGCGCGATGACGCGCCCGCCGCTTACGGCTCCCGCGCGTACACCATGAGCAACACGCCGGGACGAAGGCCGTAGATCATCCGCCGGGGATACGGCGCTCGCAGGTTCGCGTCGATCGTCGCTTGCAGCGCGGGCGAAAAGATCAAGACCGCCGGCGGCGGGCCCCGCCGCGCGTCGCGCCGCCAGGCGTCCGCGTCTTGCCAATAGCCGATGCGGTCGGCGTTGAACCGCCGCAGCAGCCACGGCAGCGGCCAATAGTTCGCCGGCGTGACGACGTCAATGATCATGTCGCGTCCCGCGGGCGATGCACTGGCAATCCGCTCGATTCGTTCGGCAAGGCGGCCGGCGTCGGCGGACGTTTGCGCGTAGGCATACGGATTGCGATCGTTGTCGTTGTCGAGGCGGAAGTTGAGCATATAGCACTCCCAGGCGAGATGGATCGTCCCCGCGCCCAGGAGCAAGCAGACGCACGCCGGCAAAAGTCCACAGCGGCGGTGCGCCGTCGCGGAACGCCGCCCGACGGACATTGCCCATTGCGCGGCGGCCCACGCGCCAAGGCCGGCCATGAGGATCATGCCGTCGAGAAAGCTCAAAATGCACCACGGAGTTTTGTACGGGATCGCCGAATACACGGCCGTCAGCGCCAGCGTATAGCCGCCCAAGACGCGGCCGAACAGCCGTTGCGTTTCGTTGAGGCCCGTCCGCGGAATCCCAAAACTGGCCGACAGGCCCACCAGCGCCATGGCGACGATAAAGCCTTCGGACCAGAACATGCGGCGCGTCGGATGATAGGCCGTCAACAACTGAAGGTAGAAATGCCACGGGTGGACGTGAATTCCATTTTCGCTCCCGCGGCGCAAATAGCTCGCGTAGGCCCGCAGCGAATCGATCGGCCCGCTCCACTGCGCGCCGAAGGAGGAGTAGAAGGCGGCGGCGACAAAAGCGGCCGCGGCCAAGGCGGCAAGGGCCTGCCAGCCGCATCTTGATCGGGACATCTCCCTGCCGACGGGCGCGTCGGCGCGATTGCCGAAAACTCTTTGCCACAGACCGGCGAACACAACGGCGACGGCCATGGCCGCCGCGGAAAGAACCCAGGTTTCCTTCGTCGCGTGCATCATTCCCAGCGAAGCGCCCGCGGCAATCGCCCAGGCCCAGCGTCCGCTGCGAAACCAACGCCAGCCGCAGCCGATTGCCGCGAGCGTAAAGAACGCCAAAAGCGTCTCTTGAATGTAGTCGCGCGAGTAATAGACCATGGCCGGCGAAAGGGCGGTCAGCACCCCCGCCGCGAGCGTCGGCCCCGGCCCCAGCCCATCGACCACCAGCAGCAGCAACAGCACCATGCCGACGCCGAAGACGACCGGGACGATGCGGTAATCCGCTTCCCTGCTGGCGGCAAAGCTGGCAACGCCGCGGAGCCGCAGCGCGGGCAAGGTGAGCCAATAGAGGCTCGGGCCGTGTTGGTCTTGCGGATCGTAGTCGTAGCGGCCGGTTGCCAGGAGGAGGCCGGCCTTGGCCGCCTGGTTGGCCTCGTCGCAGTGCATCGGCCTCCGCCCAAGCTGCGGCAGGCGGATGGCCAACGCCGCCGCCGCGATCATCACCAGCGACAGCACAACCCAACGGCCGCGGCTCATTTCTTCCCGAACACCTCGACCTCGACGTAGTGGTTCATGTCGTTCGAGGTGTTGCCGTTGGAGTAAAGGCGAACGTAGCGGGCCTTGATCGGCTCGTGCTTCGCGTCGCGGGCGTCGATCAGCCGGCCGCGATTGTCGTCGATGTACTCCAATTGCTTGCCGGCGCCCAGGCCGTGGGCGTTGTCAAAGTCGTTGTTGAACACCGTCGTCACGCCCTTTTTGAACTCCGGATCGTCGGACAATTGCACGACGACGCCGTGATAGACGCGGCCCTCGGCGTGATAGTGCCAAACCACCACGGCGTACACGTCCGACGGCTTCTCCAGGTCGATCTGCACCCACTGCTTGCCGGGGGCCAACTCGACGTATTCGCCGTCGGCCCCTTCCTTGTCGCCGTCGGTGACCATGGCCAACTCGCCGATGATCGGCGACGGGTCGCTGGAGGTCGCCTTCTTGTTCAGCGCCAGGTTGACCGTCCCTTCCGGAACATAGAACGGCGGCCGCGGCTTTCCATCGAACTTTTCCAGCGTCGGCGACGACTTGATGTTTTTGGGCGTTCCCTGGAAGAGCGGCTTGGGCGCTTGAATGTCCAAAATAACAAGTTTCTCGCCGACGCGGCCAGCCTGAGCCGGTCCCGCCGGCGGTTCGGCCTGACAGCCGCAAAAAATGCCCGAAAGGACGAGAAAGCTTGCGGTCGCAAAAATAGCCGTTAGGATGGAAGTTCTCTGGGTCATGACGCGCCCTCCGAAATGCTAGGGGTGGGTGGGAAAAACCGGTTGGACTGACTCTCTACTATAGCTTCCCGGGGAAGGGGTACGCAAGGGGCGAGTTTGCGGCGGTGGGAAAATCTATGGCGAGTGCTGAAGCGGAAAAAATCGCCCTGTCGCTCATTCTTCCCGCCTATAATGAGGCGTTGCGGCTGCCGCCCTATCTGAGCGACGTGCGCGCTTATCTCGATCGGCGCTACACGGATCGCTACGAGGTGATCGTCGTAGACGACGGCAGCGAGGACTCTTTGGCCGGGGTCTTGGAGCAGGCCGTCGCTCCTTGGTCCCAGTTGCGCGGGCTGCGGCATGCCCGGAACCAGGGGAAAGGGGCGGCGGTCCGCAGCGGCGTGCTTGCCTCGCACGGCCGACTGGTGCTCTTTGCCGACGCCGACGGGGCGACGCCGATCGCGGAGGAGGCCGCGCTGGCCGAGGCCATCGCCGCCGGCGCGGATGTCGCCGTCGGTTCGCGGCTCTTGGCGGGAGCGGACCGCCGCCGGCATCCGTTCCGCGCGCTGGTGGGGTGGGCGTTTGCGGCCGTTGCCCGGCGGCTTTTGAAACTCTCGATTCGCGACACGCAATGCGGCTTCAAGATGTTTCGCGGCGACGCCGGGCGTGAAATCTTTTCCCAGGTGCGCGAAGCCCGTTACCTCTTCGACCTCGAAGTCCTCGTCCTGGCCGACCGCCTGGGCCTGAAAACGGTCGAGGTCCCGGTCCAATGGCGGGAGATTCCCGGCGGACATTTTCATATCGCGACGGAATTGCCGCGGACGTGCGTGGAACTGTGGCGATTGCGACGGCGCTTGCGGCGAGAGAACGCGACGTAACCTCGCAGTTTCGCCGCGATTTCGCCGTTTGCGGCGGTTTCCGGGCGGTCGGGTTGACGTGCCGGTCGGGAACTGCAAAAATGAAAGTTCACATAGCTGGATTACCCTGCCATTGGGGTGTGAGCGTCTCTTTACTCGGGAGTGCCAACGTGTCCTGTAGCGAACGAAAGAAAAGAAATCCGGCGACGCCGCCATCGCAGAAGAAGTTCAGCATCTTCTCCAGAAAACTCAAGTCCGCCACGGTCTCCGAAAAGGGCGTGATCGCGGAGAAGTTGCGAAGCCTGACGCCCGGTTGCGATGAACTCATCCAACGTTGGGAGTTGGAAAAGAAACGGTAACGGCTGGGAATGTCGCTGGCTCACGTGGTCATCACCGGCGTCGGCGTTGTCAGTCCCATCGGCATCGGCCGCGACGCATTCTGGGAGTCGCTCTGTTGCGGCCGAAGCGGCGTGCGCCGCGTGGAGTTGCTCGACGCTTGGGGGATGCCGGTCCGCATCGCCGGCGTCGTCGAGAATTTCAAAGCCGCCCAGTACGTGCCGCAACGCAAGGCCCTGAAGGTCATGGCCCGCGACGCCCAACTCGGCGTGGCGGCCAGCGTCTTGGCCTGCCGCGACGCGGGAATCGCCCCGGACCAGGTCGATCCGGAACGCTTCGGCGTCGTCCTCGGCGCGGACACCATTTGCAGCCCCATCGAGGAAAGCGACGCCATCTATCGCCCCTGCATGGTCGGCCCCCAGTTCGACTTCAGCCGCTGGGGGACGGAGGGGCTCTCGGGCAGCTACCCGCTGAATTTCCTCCGCGTGCTGCCGAACATGATCGCTTCGCACATTTCCATCGCCCACGACGCGCGGGGGCCGAACAACACGATCCATCAGAACGAGGCCTCTAGCCTGCTGGCGATTGGCGAGGCCGCCGCGGTGATCGAGCGAGGCGCGGCCGACGTGATGTTGGCCGGCGGGGCCAGTTCGCAGAATGACGCCCTTTGACTGCGTCCGCCGCTCGGCGATGGGCCTGCTCAGTCCGCGCCAGGACGATCCGGCGGCCGTCATGCGCCCTTTCGACGCCGGACGCGACGGCCAGGTCTGGGGCGAAGGCGCGGCCGTGTTCGCGTTGGAAAGCCGCCGCGGGGCCGAAGCCCGTGGAGCGACGATCCTGGGGCAAGTGCTGAGTTGGGCCTCGGCGTGTCATTGCCGTCGCGGCGTGGGAAGCGATCCCGCCGCCGCTTTGCGCCGGACAATGCAACTTGCACTGGAGCGGGCCGGAGTGACCGGCCAGCCGTTGGGACACGTCAACGCCCAGGGGCTCAGCACGGTCCGGGACGACCCGGTCGAGGCGGAGGCGATTCGCGCCGCGGCCCCCAACATTCCCGTCACGGCCCCGCGGAGTTTCTTCGGCAATCTGGGTGCGGCCGGCGGGGCGGTCGAGGCGGCGGCCAGCGTGCTGTCGTTCCGCGCCGGCTTGACGCCGCCGACGCTCAATTATGAGCGACCCGCCGCGGACTGCCGCTTGCCGATTGTCCACGGCGCGCCCGCGGCCGCTTCCGGTGGGCCGGCGTTGCTTGTCAATTGGACAATCGCAGGCCAAGCGGTTGGCGTGGTCCTGGCCGGCCCGGAGTAGCGTGCCAGCAACATGCCCACGCCGGGTGCCATGCCCACGCTTGCGTGGGCATGTTGCTGCGTACCCGATGGTGTACATGCCCACGTAAGCGTGGGCATGGCACCCGCGCGTGGGCATGGCGCATCGCGGCGTCTATTTCCCCGCCGCGTTGACGGGGGCGGAGACGACCGTTTGCGTCTTCGCCTTTGCGGCCTGCTGCTTTCCCAAATTGGCGCCCAGGTCCCAGTCGTAGGGAAAGGAGAGCGCAAACCCAGGCAATACACGCCGGTCAGCATTGCCGCGGCCGCTCCCGCCAGAACAACGGTATACAGCGCCGTCACTTCGTACTTCGCCCACGTCTTGCGGCTCTTCCAAAGATAGAAGGCCATCGCGATCATCGCGATCAAATAGGCGCCGTGCCAAATGGCGGAAGGGACGCGCAGCACGAGCAGCAGCAGAACGATCGCCACGCACACCGCGGCGACGACAATCCAATCGAAAAAGGCAGGCAACGCCTTCGCTTTCTTCTTTTCGGGCTCGGTCTCCTCCGGCTCGGCGTCAGCCTCTGCTTCGGCAGCGTCTTCCGCAGGCGCTTCCTCAGCAACCACGGGCTCTTCGCCCGGCGATTCGGCGGCGGAAAAGGCGAGTTCCTCGCCCATCACAGGCTCAATCGCTTCGTCATGCCCCTCCGGCGCCGGGCTGGCGGCGGCCGGCTCCGACGGCGGCGCGGCTTCCCCTTCCTTCTCGGCGAACGTCAAATCGTCGGCCGGAAAGTTCAGGTCCTCAAAAATGGGCTGTTCCCCTTCAGGTTCGGGCATGTCCAACTTTCTCGCGAATTATCCAGGAGACGAATCTTGTTCCATTATAGATGGAAAACACGCCCACCGCTATAAAAAAAGGATCGGCGCCACCCGGCGGAAAACGGCGCCCTGGGACGGGTCCCCTCACCCTATCCCTCTCCCGAAGGGAGAGGGGACCGAACCTGTGAAACATCGGTTCCGCCTTCACACGGCCAAGGGCTGCTCTTTCATCGCGATCTTGGGCGGCAGGACCGGGGTGGCATACTGGCCCTCGTTGACGAAGGTTCGGTTCCGGCCATAGCGCTTCGATTCGCGAATCGCCTCCTCCACCCGCCGCGACAAAGACGCCGGCGTATCCGCGGCCGTCCCCGCCACCACGGCGCAACTGGTCGTGAGGTAAATTGTCTGGCCGTCGCATTCGAACCGCGTCGCCTCGATCGTCTGGCGGAGTCGCTCGGCGACGCCTGTGGCGTAGCGGGCGTCCGCGTCGGGGAAGATCATGAAGACCTGTTGGCCGGCGAAATGACTCAGGATGCTCTCTCCCTGCTGTTGCACTTCGATCAACCGGGCGATCGCTTGCAGAACGCTGTCGCCTCCCTCCACGCCATACTGCTCGTTGACCTGGGCAAATTCGTCCACGTCCAACAGGGCGACGGCGATCTGTCGGGCGTGATCGGGGTCTCCTTGCCACCAATGTTCCAGAAGCGATTGGAATTGCTTCTCGCCGGGAGCGACGTTCTCGGTGGCGGGAGCGGAAGCGGCGATTTCCTCGCGCTGGCCCTCGGGCGATGGACCGCCGCCCGGGACCGCTTCGTCTTTCGCTCGATCCGGCGGCCGCGCCGCGCCGGCGGCGAGCGTCTCGCTCAGGCCCGAACGCGCCGATGCCGGGTCGTCGAGGAACGTCTCCGAAGGAGATGGGCCGCCGGCCAGCAGCGTGCGATAGCGCTGCCCCAAGTGCATCGCCAAGGTGAAGCCAACGGCGATGTTCAGCACGGCGACGGCGAGAATGTAGACGATCACGGTCGGGCCCTCCGCGAGTCTGCCCCACGGTTCCATGAAATTCTAGGTCACGCGGACGGAAACGGGGAATCGCCGGCCGGTTGTAGCGGCTGCGCGGAATCAAACGAAAAAAGCGGAAAAAACTCCTTGCCGTGGCCGCTTCGCGCCGCTATCCTACAAATCAGACGCCGGCGGCGGCGACGTGGGCAACCCCCTGTGAATGCGCGGAGAAATAGATCAAATGCTCGCCCTTTGCCTTGCCCCCCACACGCGGCGCGATTGTCGCGCGTGGGCATTGGCGCTGCTGAGGACCGCAGTCGTTGTTCTCGTTTCGCTGATTTCGCGCGGCGGCGATGCCGCGCCGGCCGCGAACTACGAGCGGCCCTGTCAAGGGGAGGTCAAGCCGGCGTTTCTGCCCCTGCCGCCGGGCGCCGTGGAGCCGTCCGGCTGGCTGCGCGACTGGGCCGTGGCGGCTCGCGAAGGGATCACTGGACATCTCGACGAGCGCCACCCCTGTTTTCGCGACGCCTGGAAAGGCATTTCGGTCATCGTCCCCGGCGCGACTGCGGACGGAGCCGGCTGGCCCCTCGAACAGTGCGCCTATTGGCTCGACGGCGCGATGCGCCTGGGCTTTGTCCTGCACGATCAAGCCTTGATTCGCAAGATCCTGCGCCCGGCTCGACCCCATCGTCGCCGGCGTCAATAAGGCCGAGTTCGGCACGTCGCTCATCTATTGGAAAAAGGGCTACAAGCCGGAGGGCTTCAACGGCTGGGCGCATTCGCAAATGGGCCGCGCGCTGGTGGCGCTCTACCAGGGCTCCGGCGACAAGCGGGTGCTCGACGCCCTGGTCAAAGTGTATGCCGATTACCCCGTGAAAATGGGGCCGACGCATTTCTTCGACGTGAGCGGCTTGTGCAATCTGGACGCGATGCTCGAGACCTATTCCTACAGCGGCGACCGACGCATTCTCGATCGCGCGCTGGCGGCCGTCGCCGAGCCCGCGGTCGCCAAAGATTTCCAGGCGTGGGGTGAAGGCCGCTTGCTGCCGGGGCACATGGTCATCCTTTACGAAAACATCCGCCTGCCGGCCCTGGTTTATCCCTGGTCGGGCGACCGGAGTCATCTTCAGGCCACGCTCGGTGCGCTGGCGTGGCTGGACAAGAATCACATGCTGCCCTATGGCGTGGCCTCGGGCGAGGAGTATGCGTCGGGCAGAGGCGCGTTTCGCAAGACAGAGACCTGCGACGTGACGGCCATGCTGCTGACCAGTTCGTGGATGTATCGAATCCTGGGCGACGGCGATTGGGGCGACCGCATGGAGCGGGCGTTTTTCAACGCCGGCGCCGCGCCGGTGGCCCGCGATTTCCAAACCATGTGCTACTACCAGTCGCCGAACCGGCTCGCGCAGCGATTCGCTGCCCTGCGAACAACCGCACTGTCCGGGGCCGGAAGGCGTTCGCTTCCATCCTCTCGGCTGCCCCACGGTGCTCTGCTGCGTCGGCGCCGTGAACCGCATCGTCCCCAACTACATCATTCACATGTGGATGGCGACCGGCGACAACGGCCTGGCGGCGACCCTCTACGGCCCCTGCACGGTTTCCGCCCTGGCCGGACCGCGGACGCCAGTGAAGGCGACGGTGACGACCGATTATCCGTTTGGCGAAACGATTCGCCTCGAGATCGAGCCGGAAAAGGACGTGGAGTTTCCGCTGTATCTCCGCATTCCCGGCTGGTGCAAAGAGGCGCAGGCCGCGCTGAACGGCAGGCAACTCCCAGCGGCGACGGACGGCAAAGGCTTCTTGAAAATCGCCCGGACATGGTCGAAGAACGACGTGGTCGAGTTGAGGTTTCCAATGAAGCCGCGCGTGGTCCGCGGCTTTGAAACGGAATTTCCGCCCTCGAATCGCGGCTATTTTGATTTCGAGCCGGCGGCCGTGTTCCAGCCGCGGCGATTGCCCTACGCGAGCGTGTTTTGCGGTCCGCTGTTGTTTGCCCTGCCGATTCCCGATGTCGATGCGAACACGCCGGCGAAGGACGCGAAATGGCAGTATGCGTTGGACGCCGATCCGCGGCGCCTTGACGGCGAAATTTCCGTGCAGCGCAGGGCGATGCCCGCCCGTTGGGACTGGCCGTTGGACGCTCCGCTCGCATTGACCGCGCCCGCGAGAGAATTTGATTGGAAACCGACGGACGCGCAGGCGCTGCCCAAGGGTCCGGTCGCAGGCGGCGCGTCCGCAACTGTCCGCCTCGTGCCTTACGGTTGCACCAAGTTTCACATCTCGATGTTTCCGGTGACGCCCAGGGCAATGGGCGACGAGGCGAAGGCGGACTAGCATTGGAAGGATGAAGGCGGAAGGATGAAGGATGAAAAGGAAGGACGGTCGTTTTGCGTCCTTCAGCCTTGCATCTACCAATTCAACTCCGACGCCTCTTCCCAGTGTGCGTAGAGGGCGGCCAACGCCTCTTGATGCTCGACAATTTCGGCGTTGAGGCGTCGAACGCGGTCGCCGTCGCGATGCGTGTCGCCTTGGGCCAACTCCTCCTGGAGATGTTGCACGGACGTTTCCCGCATGAAAATCTCGTCTTCGATGTCGGCGACTTTGCGGAAAGGAAAACGCCGCTTCGCCCGGGCGGCCTTCTTCGCGCGCTTGCCCTTCTCGCCCTGCCCACCCTGCTCACGCTTCTCACTCTTCGCGCGTTTGCCCTTCTCCCCCTTGTCGCTTTTGCCGGGCGGCTTCGACGGTTTTGCCGCTTTCGTGGGGGCGGGGGCTGGCTCGGCCTCGGCCGCCTTGCCGCTGGCGAGAAGATGATAGGTGTCGTAGTTCCCCTCGATGACGCGAACCCGCCCGTCCTCGATGATGAACAAGTGGTCGGCCACCCGATTGACGAAGTAGCGGTCGTGGCTGACAAAGAGCACCGTGCCGTCGAAGGCCAGCAGGGCCTGTTCCAAGGAGTCGCGGGCCCAAAGATCGAGGTGGTTGGTCGGCTCGTCGAGGACGAGGAAATTGGCGTTGACGGCGGCCAGCCCAGCCAAGGCGGCGCGGCATCGCTCGCCGCCGCTTAAGTCGCCGACCCGCTGCAACTGCGTGTCGCCGCTGACGCCGAAGCGAGCCAAGAGGTCGCGGCGCTGCTGCTGGTTGAGCTGCTTGTCCGGCGGGCGGATGGCGTCGACGACCTGATGGTCGTCGTCGACGCCGGCCAATTGCTGATCGAAATATCCGAGCGTGAGGCCCTGCCCAAGGCGGCACTGTCCCGCGTCGGGCGGCTCCGCGCCCAAGAGACAGCGGAGCAGCGTGGTCTTGCCCGAGCCGTTTGGCCCCAGGAGCCCCCAGCGCTGGCCGCGGGTGATTTGCACATCGACGCCGGCGAAGAGCGGCCGGCCATAGGACTTGGCAAGCCCTTCGGCGCGGACGACGATGTCGCCGGAGCGGGCGGCGGCGGAAAAGCGCATCGGCGGCGCGGCGATCTCCCGCGGCCGCGGCACGAGTTCGATCCGCTCCAACTTCTTGCGGCGGTCCTCCGCCTGCGCGTGCTTCATCCCGTAATGGTTGCGGCGAATGAACTCCTTCGCCTTTTCAATTTCCAGTTGCTGCTTCTCGTAGGTGCGCCGCTCGACCAGGAGCCGCTCTTCCTTCTGGCGGCGATAAGCGGAAAAATTGCCGCTGTAACTGTCCACCGTGCCGCGGAAAAGCTCCAGCGTCCGCGTGGTCACCTTGTCGAGGAAGAAGCGGTCGTGGCTGACGACGATGATCGCCGCCGAGCTGTCGACGAGAAAATCCTCCAACCATTCGGTCGCCTCAATGTCGAGGTGATTCGACGGCTCGTCCAGCAGCAGCAAGTTCGGCTCGGCCAGCAGCAGCTTGGCCAGCATGAGGCGGTTCTGCTCGCCGCCGCTGAGGGATTCGACCGGCTGGGCCCAGCTTTCCGGGCGGAAACGGAGCCCTTGCAGGACGCGCTGGATTTTGTTTTCGAGGTTGTAGGCGTCGCGGCGGCCGATCTCGTGCTGGAGATGGTCGTAGCGCGCGGCCAACTGCTTGTGCTCGGCCGGATCGGCGGTTTCCCCCATCGCCGCGGCGACGCTGAGGGCCTCGTTCTGCAAGGCGATCAGGTCGGCCAGCGCGGACTGCGCTTCGTCCCAGAGCGTGTGGCCGGGCTCCCAGCGGGGCTGCTGTTCGAGGAATCCCGCGTGGACCGAGGCGTGTACGCGGACGGCGCCGCTGTCCGCGTCGTCCTTGCCCGCAAGAATGCGCAGCAACGTCGTCTTGCCGGTTCCATTCGGGCCGACCAGGCCGATGCGTTCGCCGGCGCGGGCCTCGAAGGTCACCCCGTCGAGGACCGGTTCGGGACCAAAATGCTTTCGGACTGCTTGAACGTCCAGCAGGATCATAAGACAGATGAGAGATGAGGGATGAGGGATGAGAGATGAAAGCGCCGGAAGAGCTGGTGCGCATCGTCGTTCATCCCTTATCTCTCATCCCTCATCCTTCCCTCAATAGGGCTTGTACACGCCGGGCAGGGCGACGGCGTACTCATAGGAACCGTCCTTGTCGGGGAGGATCTTGGGCATCGCGTCCCAGGCGAACTTCGCCGGCATTTCGCTCGGCCCGCGCTCGACCGCCTCCTCCCATTTGACGATCTGACCGGAATACGTGGCCATGCGGCCGAGGATTGCCGTCATTGTGCTCGTGGCGGCACGCCAGCCCTCGTTGTATTTCTCGTTGCCGCGGATCGCCGCGAGCAGGTCAATGTGCTCCTGAACGTAGGGGTTTCCCGCCGAATGCCTGCTGTGGCGTCTTCCCTTGCCGCCCGGATCGACGGCGACGCCGCGGCTGCCCTTGGCGCCGTGGGCGAATTCGCCGACGCAGGGCCACGTCCCCGCCTGATGGCGGCACTGGCTGAACGTCTTGCTCCCGTCCTTGTAGGTGAACTCGACGAAGTGGTGGTCGAAAATATGGCCCACGTCCTTCCCCTTGCAGACTTCGCGTCCGCCCATGCCGTTGGCCTCAACGGGATGATCCCCCTTGACCCAGTTGGCGACGTCCAGGTTGTGAACATGCTGTTCGCAGATGATGTCGCCGCAGACCCAGACGAAAAAGTACCAGTTGCGCACCTGATATTCCATTTCCGTCTGGCCGGCCTGGCGGGGACGAATCCAGGGCGTCGTGCCGTTCCAGTAGACGCGGAGGAAGGACAATTCGCCCAATTCTCCCTCGCGAAGCCGCTTCACCCCTTCGACGTAGCCGGGATCGTGGCGGCGCTGCAAGCCGACGCCGACCTTCAGACCCTTCCCGTCGGCTGCTTTGTTGGCGGCCATGACCGTCCTGAAGCCCGGGGCGTCGGTGCAGACCGGTTTCTCCATGAAGACGTGCTTGCCGGCCTTGACCGCGGCCTCGTAGTGGATGGGTCGAAAACCCGGCGGCGAGGCCAAAAAGACCATGTCCACGCCGCAATCGATCGCCTTTTGATAAGCGTCGAGGCCGACAAAAATGCGCTCCTTGGGAATGTCCGCCTTGCCCGCCGACTTGAATGTCTTGTTGAGCAAGTCCGCGCAGGCGACGGCGCGATCTTCAAAGGCGTCGGCGACGGCGACGATTTTCACGTTCTCCCGGGCGCTTCCCAAGCAATCGTTGGCGGCCCCCATGCCGCGGCCGCCGCCGCCGATCAGGGCAATCTTGAGTTGGTCGCTGCCGGCGGCGTGCGCGGTCCGAGCAATCCCCGCCGCGGAGACCAACGTCGCGCCCGCGACCGCCAAACTCGACCGCTTCAAAAAATCCCGGCGAGAAAACGGTTTCGCGCTGCGTGCCATCGATTCATCCTTTGACAGGGGCGTTATACGCTTCGTTCATTATTCGCACAACTTCTTCCAGCCTCACTGCTTGCCGGCGTGCGCCTTTTCGTAGTTGCTCATCTCGTCCAATTGCTCTTGATCGAGGTCGTATCGCTTCGCCTCCTCCGGCGTCGGCGTCTGCAACGGCCGGACGACGCGGAAACCGACGAAATCGGCGTCGGTTAAATACCAGAATGCTCTGCGGAATCTGCGGGTCCTGCATCTTCCAGTCCTTGACGGAAAACTGCCGCGCCGCGCTCCGCAGCTTCTGCGCGTCGTCGTCCCACGATCCGCCGCGAACCACGCGGCCATACTCGCTCGCGCCGGGCACGAGCGGGTTGTCCGCCGGCTTGCCGCGAAAACGCGCGTAGCCGTCGCCCGCGTACTGGTCCAGCGTCCACTCCGCCGCGTTCCCGTGCATGTCGCACAGCCCCCATGGATTCGGCTTCTTCTGGCCGACCTTGTGATACTTCTCCTTGCTGTTGTCGAAGTACCAGGCGTAGTCGCCGAGCTTGCTCGCGTCGTCGCCGAAACTGTAGGCCGTTTTCGTCCCCGCCCGGCAGGCGTATTCCCATTCCGCTTCCGTGGGCAAACGATAATAGCGGCCGGTCTTTGCGGAAAGCCACTTGCAATACACTTTCGCGGCAAGCTGCGTCATGCACACCGCCGGATAGCCCTCCTTGCCCATGCCGAAGGTCATGTCCGAGTAGGGCTTCGTGGGGCGAACGACGGCGTCGGCGAGTTTGTCGCTCGGCGTAAGATCGGCGTTCTTCAGCTTGCGGCGCTGCGCGTCCAGCCCCATGCTCCACAGCTCGAATTCGTCCCACGTCACTTCGCACTTGCCCATCCATAACGGCGCGATGCGGACTTCGTGCTGCGGCGACTCGTCGCTCTTGTGGTCCGCCTCGGATTTGGGGCTGCCCATGAGGAACGTGCCGCCGGGAATGGGAAGCATTTCGAACTTCACGCCCGTGCCGGGAATCTGCTCGGCATAGGGCTTCATGCCCGCCGCGTCCGCGGCGTTGGCCGCGGGAATGTCGATCGCCGACATGGGCGGCTGCGCGGCCGGCGCCGTCGCAGGGCCCTTTCCCGGATCGGCCGCCGCCGAGGCCGCCAGCCCCAAGACGGCCGCGCAAACCCAAACAACTTGCATCCTTGGCCACCTGCCGGTTACTCTTACAGACATGCGGTGAACCTCTCAAATGGTGTAAAACAGAAGGTGCGCGGGCCAATCCGCCCCGCGATAAAGCGTAATCGGGAGGGACCTGCCCCAATGGGAAGGCTGATCGTTGCGTGGTTGTTTACGGCGGGCATGTCGGCCGCTTCGCCCGGCGAGGCGCCGATGCATCGCTTCGAGTTCACCCGCGTCGAAATGGCCGTGCCGTTTAAGATCATATTGTACGCCAAGGATTCGGCCGCCGCAACCGGACAAGCCGAGGCCGCTTTTGCCCGAATTCACGCCCTCAATGCGATCATGAGCGACTTCGACGAGCAGAGCGAGTTGAACCGCCTCTGCGCGACCGCCGGCCAAGGCAAACCGGCGCCCGTCAGCGACGACCTCTGGAAGGTCCTCGTCCGCGCGGAGGAGGTCTCCGCCGTCAGCCAAGGGGCGTTCGATGTCACCGTCGGTCCGCTGGTCCACCTCTGGCGGCGGGCGAGGCGACGAATGGAACTCCCCTCAAATGAGCAGCTCGCCGCCGCCCGAACGTTGGTGGGATACCGTCTGCTCCGCCTCGACCCGAAGCGGCAGACCGTCGAGCTGCTGAAATCCGGAATGCAACTCGATTTGGGCGGAATTGCCAAAGGGTACGCCGTCGATGAGGCCCTGGCCGTCCTGCGGAAAGGCGGAACCCCCCGGGCGCTGGTCGACGCCGGGGGCGATCTCGGCCTGGGCGACCCGCCGCCCGATCGGCCGGCGTGGCGAATCGGCCTTACGCCCCTGGACGGCGTCAAGCCGGTCGAGTACCTGCTCCTGTCGAATTCGGCGGTTTCCACGTCGGGGGACAACGTTCAGTACGTGGAGATTGGCGGCCGGCGCTATTCGCACATCGTCGATCCTCGCACCGGCCGCGCCCTGACGGACCATTGCCGCGTCACGGTCGTGGCCGCCAACGGCATGTGGGCGGACGCGATTTCCAAAGCGGTCGGCGTGTTGGGGCCTGCCAAGGGGCTGCCGCTGATCGACGCGACGCCCGGCGCGGCCGCCTTAGTGCTTCGCGCCCCCGGCGGTCAAGTCGAGCGTTCTCAGTCCCGCCGCTGGAAAGATTTGCCGATTGAGTGCGTCGTCCCCGCCCAGCCTTGATCGAGCCGCCGCAGGGGTCGGTGGCCGAGAAGATTCTGCGTCACTGCGGGCTGTGGCGCGAGCCGTCGCCGCGCGGCCCGCCGGATGACGACGCTCCGCTTCTGCCTTGGGACGGCGAGGAATCGTCGTCCGAGGTCCATGAAGTGACCTTCGTGGACGAGGCGACGTTTTGGGCGACGTTTTGATTTTCCCCACGGGCACGGGTGCGTGGGCGGTACGCGCGTGGGTCGGGAAGGGGACGGGAATCGCGGTCCAAGCGGCGGGCAGGGGCCGAATCTCCGCCTGGACCGGGCGATTTAGGCGAAAGGGGATGGGAAGCGCGAAGGCGGCCATGGCCGCCTTGGCGCTTCCCATCCCCTTGATTCAGTAGTTCCCCTTGGGTAAACTCACTAGTGATGGGTGAAATCAAATTTCCTATCAGTAACAGGCCGGTCGAAGCACTATACGCCGTGGACGGAACCGGCGACACCGCAGTGATGAATGATAACGTCCACCAGTTTGAGCAGAGGTATTTGGGTGTAGAACCCACAGACAAGTTCTACTACCCCGGCCCTACGGATCAGTTAAACGGTAGTGATTCGCCGAACATCGTAACGAACGTTGAAAACGATATCCGAACCGATTACACGACAGCGCTACAACGCCATAGGAGGCTCGTGATTGACATGCTCGGCTTTAGTCGCGGTGCAGAGATCGTCGCGACGGTGGCGAGCGATCTGAATACCGTGAATCTGACTGCGACCAGCTTTGTGATCCAGCCGGGCGCGCCCCAGCACATCGACGTTCATTGGGTGGGGCTTTTCGATGCAGTCAGCCAAATGGGAGTAACGACGACCGTAACTGCGCCGCACAATCCTTGGGCTACGACGTTCTCGCCGAACGTCCACTCGCATTATCACCTGATCCACACGGCGCACACGCAACGGGACCCTTACAACACCTACCCCTTTTGGCCATATCTTCATCCCATTGAAGACGATTGGTTTCCGACCGTGACCACGTTTGCCCCGACAGTAGCATATACTCGGTTGGCAAACGTCCCTCCCCGTCCCTGGGGGCCGATCAACACGCTATCGTTCCACCACGAAGTCGGTTTTGACCCGGCTACGCTTCCGATGATGATTAACGCCGCTCGTGCGGCTGGCGTTCCAGTGCGCTAGCTCCGCTCTTGCGGGCATACGTGTGAAGACTCGTGAAGTGTTTCAACCACTTGAGGGAGAACGGGCCATGAGCAACGGCCTTACAGACTATTTGATAGCGTCATTTGTTCCACTCTTTCTGCTGGCGGCATCCTGCGCAACCTCGGGAAGCGACAACACGCCCCGACGTTACCAATCGCCGAAAGCAGTTTTCGATGCCTATCGAGAGGCTCGCGCTAAGCGTGACGCGCGGGCGGTATTCTCTCTCTCGACGCCCCAGGTGCAGAACGATGCCGTCTTCGAGAGTCTCTTCTCGTGCATGGAAAGACAGGGCGCGGATGCAATCACAGGGCGGCGTTCGGAGGCGGAGGAGATTGGCCGGATTGTCGGAAAGTACTTTGATCCCTCGGCGGCCGAGAACGACTATAACGAACAGTACAAGAAGAAGCATGGCGTCGATTTCGCCAAAGTGCAGGCAGGGCATGAAAATGACCCGACGTTTGTGCCCCCTCCGCACGATGACCAATTGTGGTATGACGCTGTAACCGCGCACGTCAAGGACAAGGCTGGATTCTACGAGGCGGTCGCCAAGCACTTCGACGAGAGCGCCGCCAAGCGGCACGAGGAGGAGCCTGTTAACCCCCTCGGAGACTTGGAGCATTTGATCGTGCAGGGCGATACCGCGACAGGCCGGGCGCAATCGACGACTACACGAACGGAGAGCAAGTACCCGCGAAAGTTTGACAAGCCCTTCAGGTTTCGGCGGGTCAACGGCGGCTGGTTGCTCGATTCGCGTTAAGGCGATCGGAGAAAATGCCATGAGCAATGCCTTTACAGGTTGGTTCACCCTGTTGGTCGTTCCACTTTTTCTGTTGATGGTATCGTGCGAAAGCTCGGCAAGCGACGAAACGCCCAATCGTTACCAATCGCCGAAGGCAGTTATCGTCGGGGCCGCTGGGTCAGGGAATGGCAGTTTCTCCTTCCTCGCCGCATCCGAGTTCCCCACTTGGGATGGCGTCGTAGTCGGTAAGATGCAGAATAAGGTTCAATTTCTCGGGTGAGCGAATCTCGCATGGGGCTGCCCTGGAAAATTCACAATTACGGAGGCGCTCGAGTGAAGGTCCTTTCATGCCTGATTTTGACTTTTCTTCTCGCGGCGCGCGAGGCATTCGCCGCGGTTCCGCCAGTTGAGCCCGGCTCTTGCGCGGGGCCGCCAGGCGCAAATTGCCGTGGATTCGCCGGCGAACTGGTGGAGGCCGCTGCTTGTGGACGCCGGGAAGGCGAGGGGGGGAGTTCTGCTTACCGCCCGGCTCGCTCGGGCCGATAGCCTCGACGTCCTCGTTGTGGCACGGAACATTGGTTGCCGACAGGTGCATGTCCTGGCTAGCGAGCGTCCGCGCGCATACGTTTGCAGCGTCGAAGGTGCGCCCGTCTCGCTCACGCCCCGCGGCCGAAGATCAGTGGGCCCGGAAAGCGTCCCGTTCACGATCGGCTCGAGCTGGGGATGCGCCTCAAGCCGGGCGAGTCTGTTGGAACAGTCCTGCCGCTTGGCGAGGACTATTCGCTCTCCGCGCGGGGACGTACAAGGTCATCGTTGCCCGGGATGTCTCTCATTACTGCGACATGGCGGTGGCCGCGCCGATTTTCCTGAAGGTCGAAAAAGGGCCGGCGGTTGCTGAAATCCGCGCCGGGCCGGCCAGCACGGCCGCCACGAAGTCAGGCCCCGCGCAGATGCCCGCCTCGCCGAAGGACCGTGAGTGGCTGCTGTTGGCCGCCATGGCGGGCGAGACTCACGATCGGTTCTGTCTTGACGCCGTTGTCTCATGCGCCGAGGAGGTTGCGCCGACCATCGTCGCGTCCATGATTTGCGTCGGCGGGGATTTGGACAACATGGCCGTCGCGCCGCGAACCGGCTTCAACGCCGCGGACTACGAGGTTCTCGTCCGCAACGCCGCGGGCAAGTCTTTGGCGCGTTTGCGCCGGCGAAGCGAATAGCCGGTAGGTCGGCGGCCCCGTCCACGCGTCGGATGAGAGTTGGCGACGGAATCGGGGCGATTCTCCCATTGGCGCAGTGGTTTGACATGAAAAAGCCCGGCAGGTACAGCGTGTTGGTGTCGCTGCCCTCGGCGCACGCGAACGACCCGCCGTGGGTGGCGGAACCGCTTACCGTTACTGTTCCGAAATAGGTCGCCCATCGCGGGCGGCGGCCTTGGGGTCAACTTGACCCTGCTGTCCAATTCCGGCTATGATAGCACTAGCAGCGGTTATCCTTCGGCCACGGTCACCACCGATGACGACGGCTACATCCCTGCGATATCGGTCACTGCGGTCGATCATTATGTTCGGCGTGTTGGGGCCTGCCAAGGGGCTGCCGCTGATCGACGCGACGCCCGGCGCGGCGGCCTTAGTGCTTCGCGCCCCCGGCGGTCAAGTCGAGTGTTCTCAGTCCCGCCGCTGGAAAGATTTGCCGATTGAGTGCGTCGTCCCCACCCAGCCTTGATCGAGCCGCCGCAGGGGTCGGTGGCCGAGAAGATTCTGCGTCACTGCGGGCTGTGGCGCGAGCCGTCGCCGCGCGGCCCGCCGGATGACGACGCTCCGCTTCTGCCTTGGGACGGCGAGGAATCGTCGTCCGAGGTCCATGAAGTGACCTTCGTGGACGAGGCGACGTTTTGGGCGACGTTTTGATTTTCCCCACGGGCACGGGTGCGTGGGCGGTACGCGCGTGGGTCGGGAAGGGGACGGGAATCGCGGTCCAAGCGGCGGGCAGGGGCCGAATCTCCGCCTGGACCGGGCGATTTAGGCGAAAGGGGATGGGAAGCGACAAGGCAGCCATGGCCGCCTTGTCGCTTCCCATCCCCTTGATTCAGTAGTTCCCCTTGGTAAACTCACTGGTGATGGGTGAAATCAAATTTCCTATCAGTGACGCTGGGCTGAGAACGTCGCCAACGAAAGGAGGCTGAACGTCCATGAAACCATTTGGCCTAAGTGTATTGTTTGGATTGGCCTTGCTGTCGCTTGCATTCGCCGCGGAGGAGAACCGAGATATGAAAAGCAAATCGGCCGCGTCCAAGGTGACGCGCAAGCGTCTGTTGGCCATTGGATTCAAGGAGTTGGCGACCGACCGTGATGTTTTCGTGGCGGAGAAGGTGCGATTGGGGGACATTTCCCAAAAACTAGGCTTTCCGCTTTCCTCGCTTGAGTCGGTCTTCAACCAGCCGCTGCTGGGCTCCGATGTGCGAACCGTAATCGTGGGGAACAGGAAGTTTGGCGTTACCTCCGATGTGCGCGGGTCGAATGGCCAGGTTGTCAGCGGATCGCTCGACTCCCCCGATGCCCTATGCACAGTGCGGGTCTCGCTCAAGCCTGCCGATGCGTATAAGCCCCCTAAGCCCCCTCTCCCAACCGATGGCAATCCGCACCTGCACATCAAGTCGGTTATCGTGCCGGAGAATCGCAAAGAGCCGGTGCGGGTCGCGTTTGAGCTATCAACCGATGGCAAGAGGCCGCTGGCTGTCCGGCAAAACCAGTTTGTCGTGCGTCTCATGCGAGGAGATACTTGCGCCTTCGAGGGTGCCTACGGCTCGTTTTCTAAAGACACACCGGGCGTCATTGTCGTTCAGCCGGGGAAGCCGCTCCTGTTGACCATCGCCGTGTCTAACAATTTCGTGACCGATGGTCTCTGGAGCGACCTTGATCCGGGCAAATACATCCTCCGTGTCGTCGTCAGCGCCGAACGGTCTAAGCCCGGCCCGCCGGTCGATTACTTCTGGCGTGGCGTTCGCGTACCGGCGGCTGGCGAAGCTCCGGCTGCCGACGAAAGGTGTTCGGGCGGCTATACGATTACGATCAAAGGAAAGGAGGCTGAACGTCCGTGACAGCGTGTTGTTTGGCCAGCTTCCGCTGCTCCCTCCGCCACGTCGTTCGAGGAAGGCTGCAATAGCCCGCTACAGCCCCGCATTCGCTTTCTGACGGGTGTCCGCAAGGTATCATTGAAGCCAAGTACCAGTCCCGCTGCGTCGTGCAGCACGGCGGCTTGGTGGTAGTGGCTTGACCACCAGCTTCGATTTGACCGCGAACGCGGCCGTCCCGTACAATTTATATACATCGGCATCCCTCAGCGACTACGAGAGCACCGCGACGGTAAGCGGCATGTTCAGCGACCCCCTTTCCACCGACGCTTGCACCGTGACGATCGACTGGGGCGACGGAACGGAAAGCACCCCCGACGCCATCTCGTTCACGCTCAACGCCGGCCAAACGAGCTTCACGTCTCCAACGCACCAATATACCGCTTCCGGCGACTACACAATCGTGACGACGGTTTCCAACACCCAGGGGAGCGTCACCTCCACCACCGAGGTGACAGCCTACGCCCTCGCGGAGATCGGCATTGGGGCCGACATCCCCGTCGCGTCGGAAAACACGCAAACCGCGGGCGAGTTCACAATCGGCCGCATGGACGGCGGCGACATCAACCAGCCGCTCGACGTCTACCTCCTGCTGGACGCCGCCAGCACGGCTTTGCTAAACACCGATTTCAACATTTCCGGCGCGACGGACATGGACACCCAGATTGACGGCTGCGAGGAGTAGTCTCTCGCCTAGCGTCACGGTGATTTTCGTCCGCATGGTTCACTTTGTCGCATTCGCCGTTGGCACAGCCACTCTCCTTGCGGCGGCCGTAGCAGCCTGCCAAGACACCAAGAGACTGTTTGACCGGGGCGCTTCGGCTTTGGCCAAGTGTCGGTTCGACGAAGCAATCGCCGATTACACTGAGGCGATACGGCTCGACCCAAGGTGTGCCGAGGCGTAGTGTCCGCCGCCGGCCCGCCTCGCTGACGACGTTTCCCTCCGGGCTGAGTCTTCGCCGCAGTTCGGCCACGGCCGCCCCGGCGTCGTCGCGGCGGGTGTCGATGTGGAGGATGTTGAGCTTCATCCCTCCATTGTGTCCCGCGGGCGAAATCCGTGGAAGGGGCGCGGCCCGCTGGACCAGGCCATCCCCCCCTTGACGACTAGTGTACATGTGTTCACAGTGAAGGCAGCTACGCCCACGTCCCATTGGCTGGCCTTCACCGCATGGCGCCTCCCTGCGTCGAGCCCCTGTCGCTCTACCGCCCACGCGATCCGCGGGCGTCCGGCCTGTGGCAAGTGTTCGACCGGCATTTCGAGACCTTCCAACAGGTCTACGAGGAGCGCTTCGCGGCCAAGTACGGCTTCTGGCGGCCGATCGTCGAGCGGTCCGTGACGGCGTTTCTCAAGTGCGGCGATCTGCACGAGGGCTTCGCCCGCGTCCGCTGCCCCGACTGCCGGCACGAGATGTTCGTCGCGTTTTCGTGCAAGCAGCGCGCGGCGTGCCCGTCGTGCCATCAGAAGCGGGCGTTGCTGACCGCCGCGGCACGTGGCGGAAGAGGTCTGTGTTCCCGTCGCCCATCGGCAGGTGGTTTTGACCATCCCGAAGCGGCTGCGGCTGCACGCCCGTTTCGACCGCAAGCTGCTGGGCAAGCTCGCCGCCTGCGCGTGGCGGTGCGTGCGGGACGAAGTCCGCCGCGCGCTCGGGCGGGAGGACGCGTCGCCGGGCATGATCGTCGCGATCCAGACGCACGGCGAACTGCTGCACTGGCATCCGCACATCCACGCCCTGGTCACCTGCGGGGCGTTCACCCCCGAGGGCGACTTCGTCGCTCTGCCGGAACTCGACAAGGAGCGGTTGCGGGCGGCCTGGCGGGAAGAGGTGTTTGCCCTCTACTTGGCCGAGGGGAAGATCGACGCGGCGGTCGTCGAGAACATGCGCGGCTGGCCGCACAGCGGCTTTGGGGCCCACGCATCCGCGCCGCTGGCGGCCGACGACCGCGCAGGCATCGAGCGGCTGACGCAGTATATCACCCGCTGCCCGCTGAGCCTGTCGCGGCTGATTCGCGTGACGCCGACGGGGCAGGTGATTTATCGGGCGGAGAAGGCGGCCTGCCGGGCGTTTCCCGATCCGCACGGCGCGGGCCTGGCGGCGGGGACGAAGCGGAATTTCCAGGTCCTCCCGGCGGTGGAGTTTTTGGCGGAGTTCACGCAGCACATCCCGCCGAAGGGCGCGCACCTGATTCGCTATTACGGCTGGTACTCGAACAAGTCTCGCGGCATGAGGCGAAAGGCGGAGGGAGCGCGTCGGGCGGCACTGGCTGGGCCAGTGTCGTCGGGCCTCGCGGCGGAGCCGACCGCGGCGCGGGGCCGTTGCGACCAGACCTGGGCGATGCTCATCAAGCGGGTGTACGAGGTCGATCCGTTGGCCTGTCCGCAGTGCGGCGGGATGATGAAGGTGATCGCCTTCATCGAGCCGCCGCAAGGGACGGTGATCGAGAAGATCCTGCGTCACTGCGGGCTGTGGCGGGAGTCGTTGCCGCGTCCGCCGCCCGCCGACGAGGAAGTGGTCTACGTCCCGGACGAGGACTTTCCGCCTCTGCCTTCAGACAGGCGGACGCCGTTCTCGGAGCAGCCCGGGGAATTGACCTTCGTGGACATGGACACGTTTTGGGCGACGTTTTGAATTTCCCGACGGGCGTCTGCGTGGACGGTGCGCGCGCGGGTCGGGAACAGGACGAGAATCGCGGTCCAACCGGCGCTCAGGGGCCGAATCTCCGCCTGGACCGGGCGATTTAGGCGAAAGGGGATGGGAAGCGACAAGGCAGCCATGGCCGCCTTGTCGCTTCCCATCCCCTTGATTCAGTAGTTCCCCTTGGGTAAACTCACTGGTGATGGGTGAAATCAAATTTCCTATCAGTAGGCATCGACGGCGACGGGGCTTGTTCACTACTGGGTGAAAATTACATTCAAGTGTACGGGGAAGTCCATATATGTCGATGACGGATTCGCGGATGGAAAGCAGGTACACACGCAACCGCCGATACCATGGGGCTACACTTCGACGGGGGGCCATGTGGACCAACCGGACCCAAACAACTTTAACCCCCCTCAGCCTTATGGCAGCAACAACCAACCGATACCAGGTAAGATAAGCCCCATTGCGCAATGACTTGTGCCGCTCCAGCTCGATCGCCGGGCGGCGGGTTTGCCTGCGCGGGAGTGTCGGCCGGCGCCGTCCCCTGGCCGCTGGGCCCCCTTTTTTCCCCAACGCCAAAACGTGACGAATCCTTACCGTCCGCCGTTGGTCCAAAACGCGTCGGCCGAGCCGGCGCGACGCCACTTCCAATGGCGAATCGTTACGGTTGTCGCGCTTCTTATATACGGCGTACTCGCGGCGCTTTACGGCGCGGTCGCGCTGTTGTGCTACGTCCCCGGTGCAACGGGTCTAGTTGTCCCGAATGCCGGCGACGCACAATGGCACCGGATTTCGGACGCCCAGATTTGCGTCGGTACGTTCGCACTGGCCGTGATGGGCATCCACGGATGCCTTGCCATCGCCGCTGGTCGATATCTCTGGATTCGATGTTGGCGACGATGCGCGATTGCTCTTGCCTCCGCGGTTGTTCTGTTGGCGATATTTTGCATGGCGATCTACATTTTTCCTCGGCTGCCGCCGGGGTGTCCGCTACTGCCACGCCACGCCAAGAGCGTGGAAACGCTGCCGGGGGGCAAATGAGATACCATGAAAGAAGAACCAAAAGGGGTCAGAACGATTTATCAAGAGTCGGACCGGGACACAGGTAGTTTGTCAACGAGACGCATCCGGGCGTCGGCGACACCGACATCACGATTTACACGTGGGACAATCGCAACCGGCTGGCGGCGGTGAGGAGCTATTCGACCTACGCGAAGTACAACGCCCAGACGCCGGACCAGGTGGTCGCGTACGCCTACGACGCCTTCAATCGCTGGCTGGGCGAGACGGTGACCACGTATTCCGGCGGGGTGGGGACGGTTGTCGAGAGCCGCAAATTCGTCGCAGCGTCGTCAACGACCACTCCCGAATACTCTTGGGCAGCGCCAACCGCCGCAGAAAGTTGGCCAGATTATCTGTTTTCCCGTCGCCCATCGGCAAGTGGTGTTGACCATCCCGAAGCGGCTGCGGCTGCACGCCCGCTTCGACCGCAAGCTGCTGGGCAAGCTCGCCGCCTGCGCGTGGCGGTGCGTGCGGGACGAAGTCCGCCGCGCGCTCGGGCGGGAGGAGGCGTCGCCGGGCATGATCGTCGCGATCCAGACGCACGGCGAACTGCTGCACTGGCATCCGCACATTCACGCCCTGGTCACCTGCGGGGCGTTCACCCCCGCGGGCGACTTCCTCGATGTGCCGGAACTCGACAAGGAGCGGTTGCGGGCGGCCTGGCGGGAAGAGGTCTTTGCCCTCTACTTGGCCGAGGGGAAGATCGACGCGGCGGTCGTGGAGAACATGCGCGGCTGGCCGCACAGCGGCTTTGGGGCCCACGCATCCGCGCCGCTGGCGGCCGACAACCGCGCAGGCATCGAGCGGCTGACGCAGTATATCACCCGCTGCCCGCTGAGCCTGTCGCGGCTGATTCGCGTGACGCCGACGGGGCAGGTGATTTATCGGGCGGAGAAGGCGGCCTGCCGGGCGTTTCCCGATCCGCACGGCGCGGGCCTGGCGGCGGGGACGAAGCGGAATTTCCAGGTTCTCCCGGCGGTGGAGTTTTTGGCGGAGTTCACGCAGCACATTCCGCCGAAGGGCGCGCACCTGATTCGCTATTACGGCTGGTACTCGAACAAGGCTCGCGGCATGAGGCGGAAGGCGGAGGGAGCGCGTCGGGCGGCACTGGCTGGGCCAGTGTCGTCGGGCCTCGCGGCGGAGCCGACCGCGGCGCGGGGCCGTTGCGACCAGACCTGGGCGATGCTCATCAAGCGGGTGTACGAGGTCGATCCGTTGGCCTGTCCGCAGTGCGGCGGGATGATGAAGGTGATCGCCTTCATCGAGCCGCCGCAAGGGACGGTGATCGAGAAGATCCTGCGGCACTGCGGGCTGTGGCGGGAGTCGTTGCCGCGTCCGCCGCCCGCCGACGAGGAAGTGGTCTACGTCCCGGACGAGGACTTTCCGCCTCTGCGCTCGGACAGGCAGACGCCGTTCTCGGAGCAGCCCGGGGAATTGACCTTCGTGGACATGGACACCTTTTGGGCGACGTTTTGAATTTCCCCACGGGCGTCTGCGTGGACGGTGCGCGGCGGGTCGGGAACAGGACGAGAATCGCGGTCCAAGCGGCGGGCAGGGGCCGAATCTCCGCCTGGACCGGGCGATTTAGGCGAAAGGGGATGGGAATCGCCAAGGCGGCCATGGCCGCCTTGCGCTTCCCATCCCCTTGATTCAGTAGTTCCCCATTGGGTAAACTCACTGGTGATGGGTGAAATCAAATTTCCTATCAGTAATACTACCTCAACACAAAGACGAATCAAGTATGCCGGTATGTTCCCTTTCATGCCGGTCAGCAAGCCGTCTATAACTCCAACGCCCGCTTTTTATTTTTTATCACAGGCAAGGGCGGCGGCAAGTCAACATTTGGTTTCCTTTGGGTATTAAATGAGATTGCAAAACGCCCATTGGGTCGCTTTATTCTTTGTTCGGACAGCTACAATCGATTAGAGCAGGGCATTCTCCCCGAATTTCTCACGCACATCAAGCAAACTCCCTACGCCGGAAATTGGAACCAGAGCAAGCATGTCTATACGCTTGGGACGGGCGGCATTGTATTTGTTCGCTCATTGGATTCCGAAGAATCAATTAACGGCATTCACGCTACGGCGATTGTCTGCGACGAGGGCTTGCTCTTGCCGCAATCCGCTTGGTATGTCATCGAAAGCCGGGTGGTGCAACAACTTGGACGAGTGTTAGTTACTTCAACGCCCTATCGGGGCAAGCGTTGGGCGATTGACATCATCGAAAGGTGGAAGGCGGGAGACCCTAATTATTTTGTTCATCAAGCGGGGTCGATTGAAAACCCATCAGTAAGTAAAGAAGAAATCGAGCGGCAACGGCAACGCTTGCCCCGATGGCGGTTCGAGATGGACTATCTAGGTTTATTCACGCAACCGGAGGGCATTGTGTATGGCGCCATGCGTGATTGTCTTGTCGATCCTGCGCCGTTGCCCGACGGCAAGGTAGTGGCTGGGGTGGATTGGGGACACGGCGGCGCACCCTCAGCGGCAATCGTCGGCATCCTTGATAAAGACAATGTCCTTTGGATTTTTTGGGAGCTGTATTGGAAACCTCAATCGCAAGAATCGTCGTTTAACGGCTTCGCTCGCCGATTCAAGCAATGGCACAATGAATTTTATAGAGCGACCGGGCGAACCATTGAGAGAATTTATTGTGATTCCGCCAACGACAACTACCGTCAGCTACGGGCGTTTCGCCTCAGTCCCGACGACGACGCCCCCAGGCTCAACGCCAGACCGGCGAAAAAGGGAGCCCAATCGGTTGCCGCCGGCATCGACATGGTTTCCTCCCGCATTGCGGAAAGCAAATTGAATATCATTCGGGGCGCCGCCCCCGCCCTGCTCGCCGAGGCGGAAAACTACTGTTGGGAAGTCGATGAGGAAGACGACACCAGCAATGTTTTGCGTGGCGCCTCGCACTCTTGCGACGCATTGAGGTATTTGTGTATGTCCATCGACCGCAAGCGACCGCTAATTTAGCACAATCACAAGCGCTTTGTTTTGATTAAAGATAACCTCATGTTTATCCGGGCATTATCCGACATGGAGGTATGTCATATAAAGACCCCGAGAAGAATCGACAATATAGCAAACGATGGGCAGCGAACCATAAAGAGCAAGTTGCGGGATACAAGCATGATCCAGAAGCACACGCTTTATCTCGAAGCCCGACATGCTGACCGCGCCGGCAGCGGGGGCTTGGACGTGCGGCAGTTGTGAATTTGTCATGGCCCGCTCGCGCCAGGCCATCCCCCCTTGACGACTAGTGTACATGTGTTCACAGTGAAGGCAGCTACGCCCACGCCCCTTTGGCCGGCCTTCACCGCATGGCGCCTCCCTGCGTCGAGCCCCTGTCGCTCTACCGCCCACGCGATCCGCGGGCGTCCGGCCTGTGGCAAGTGTTCGACCGGCATTTCGAGACCTTCCAACAGGTCTACGAGGAGCGCTTCGCGGCCAAGTACGGCTTCTGGCGGCCGATCGTCGAGCGGTCCGTGACGGCGTTTCTCAAGTGCGGCGATCTGCACGAGGGCTTCGCCCGCGTCCGCTGCCCCGACTGCCGGCACGAGATGTTCGTCGCGTTTTCGTGCAAGCAGCGCGCGGCGTGCCCGTCGTGCCATCAGAAGCGGGCGTTGCTGACCGCCCAGCACGTGGCGGCAGAGGTCTGTGTTCCCGTCGCCCATCGGCAGGTGGTTTTGACCATCCCGAAGCGGCTGCGGCTGCACGCCCGCTTCGACCGCAAGCTGCTGGGCAAGCTCGCCGCCTGCGCGTGGCGGTGCGTGCGGGACGAAGTCCGCCGCGCGCTCGGGCGGGAGGACGCGTCGCCGGGCATGATCGTCGCGATCCAGACGCACGGCGAACTGCTGCACTGGCATCCGCACATCCACGCCCTGGTCACCTGCGGGGCGTTCACCCCCGAGGGCGACTTCGTCGCTCTGCCGGACCTCGACAAGGAGTGGTTGCGGGCGGCCTGGCGGGAAGAGGTGTTTGCCCTCTACATGGCCGAGGGGAAGATCGACGCGGCGGTTGTCGAGAACATGCGCGGCTGGCCGCACAGCGGCTTTGGGGCCCACGCATCCGCGCCGCTGGCGGCCGACGACCGCGCAGGCATCGAGCGGCTCGCGCAGTATATCACCCGCTGCCCGCTGAGCCTGTCGCGGCTGATTCGCGTGACGAGGACGGGCGAGGTGGTTTATCGCGCGGAGAAGGCGGCCTGCCGGGCGTTTCCCGATCCGCACGCTGCGGGCTTGGCGGCGGGGACGAAGCGGAATTTCCAGGTTCTCCCGGCGGTGGAGTTTTTGGCGGAGTTCACGCAGCACATCCCGCCGAAGGGCGGCGCACCTGATTCGCTATTACGGCTGGTACTCGAACAAGGCTCGCGGCATGAGGCGGAAGGCGGAGGCCGAGGAGGCCGCGTCAGGGCGGCACTGGCTGGGCCAGTGTCGTCGGGCCTCGCGGCGGAGCCGACCGCGGCGCGGGGCCGTTGCGACCAGACCTGGGCGATGCTCATCAAGCGGGTGTACGAGGTCGATCCGTTGGCCTGTCCGCAGTGCGGCGGGATGATGAAGGTGATCGCCTTCATCGAGCCGCCGCAAGGGACGGTGATCGAGAAGATCCTGCGTCACTGCGGGCTGTGGCGGGAGTCGTTGCCGCGTCCGCCGCCCGCCGACGAGGAAGTGGTCTACGTCCCGGACGAGGACTTTCCGCCTCTGCGCTCGGACAGGCAGACGCCGTTCTCGGAGCAGCCCGGGGAATTGACCTTCGTGGACATGGACACGTTTTGGGCGACGTTTTGAATTTCCCGACGGGCGTCTGCGTGGACGGTGCGCGCGGGTCGGGAACAGGACGAGAATCGCGGTCCAACCGGCGCTCAGGGGCCGAATCTTCGCTTGGACCGGGCGATTTAGGCGAAAGGGGATGGGAAGCGCCAAGGCGGCCATGGCCGCCTTGGCGCTTCCCATCCCCTTGATTCAGTAGTCCCCATTGGGTAAACTCACTGGTGATGGGTGAAATCAAATTTCCTATCAGTGACAACAGCGGGAGTTCAACGTCCCTTTCCGGGGCGGGCACGTCCTCCTTTACCCCCGCCCCAGGCACACTAGGCTCACTTTCGAGCTTTGAGCGGTATTTCCGGCTCCGCGAGCCCATCGCAAATCGCCGCAATTGCCGCTGCGATTAACAACACGTGGAATAACAACGCCTCATCTTTTTACGCCGCGAAGGGTGCCATTACCAATTTTCTTGGGAGTCCTTTTGGCAGGGACGACCGTTCCTATGGATACTACTGCTACGAGTGGGCCTTTGCGTTTGCATACGCGATCAATAACGAGCCTGTCAAAAAATTCGTGCTATTCAGCGTCTATTGGGGAGGCATCGACGGCGACGGGGCTTGTTCACTACTGGGTGAAAATTACATTCAAGTGTACGGGGAAGTCCATATATGTCGATGACGGATTCGCGGATGGAAAGCAGGTACACACGCAACCGCCGATACCATGGGGCTACACTTCGACGGGGGGCCATGTGGACCAACCGGACCCAAACAACTTTAACCCCCCTCAGCCTTATGGCAGCAACAACCAACCGATACCAGGTAAGATAAGCCCCATTGCGCAATGACTTGTGCCGCTCCAGCTCGATCGCCGGGCGGCGGGTTTGCCTGCGCGGGAGTGTCGGCCTGCGCGCCGTCCCCTGGCCGCTGGGCCCCCTTTTTTCCCCAACGCCAAAACGTGACGAATCCTTACCGTCCGCCGTTGGTCCAAAACGCGTCGGCCGAGCCGGCGCGACGCCACTTCCAATGGCGAATCGTTACGGTTGTCGCGCTTCTTATATACGGCGTACTCGCGGCGCTTTACGGCGCGGTTGCGCTGTTGTGCTACGTCCCCGGTGCAACGGGTCTAGTTGTCCCGAATGCCGGCGACGCACAATGGCACCGGATTTCGGACGCCCAGATTTGCGTCGGTACGTTCGCACTGGCCGTGATGGGCATCCACGGATGCCTTGCCATCGCCGCTGGTCGATATCTCTGGATTCGATGTTGGCGACGATGCGCGATTGCTCTTGCCTCCGCGGTTGTTCTGTTGGCGATATTTTGCATGGCGATCTACATTTTTCCTCGGCTGCCGCCGGGGTGTCCGCTACTGCCACGCCACGCCAAGAGCGTGGAAACGCTGCCGGGGGGCAAATGAGATACCATGAAAGAAGAACCAAAAGGGGTCAGAACGATTTATCAAGAGTCGGACCGGGACACAGGTAGTTTGTCAACGAGACGCATCCGGGCGTCGGCGACACCGACATCACGATTTACACGTGGGACAATCGCAACCGGCTGGCGGCGGTGAGGAGCTATTCGACCTACGCGAAGTACAACGCCCAGACGCCGGACCAGGTGGTCGCGTACGCCTACGACGCCTTCAATCGCTGGCTGGGCGAGACGGTGACCACGTATTCCGGCGGGGTGGGGACGGTTGTCGAGAACCGCAAATTCGTTTTTTTTTTTTTTTTTTTTTTTTTAAAAAAAAAAAAAAAAAAAAAAAAAAAAAAAAAAAAAAAAAAAAAAAAAAAAAAAAAAAAAAAAAAAAAAAAAAAAAAAAAAAACCTGGCGGGAAGAGGTGTTTGCCCTCTACTTGCCGAGGGCAAGATCGACGCGGCGGTCGTCGAGGACACGCGCGACCGGCCGCACAGCCGCTTTGGGGCCCACGCATCCGAGCCGCTGGCGGCCGACAACCGCGCAGGCATCGAGCGGCTCTCGCAGTATATCACCCGCTGCCCGCTGAGCCTGTCGCGGCTGATTCGCGTGACGCCGACGGGGCAGGTGATTTATCGGGCGGAGAAGGCGGCCTGCCGGGCGTTTCCCGATCCGCACGGCGCGGGCCTGGCGGCGGGGACGAAGCGGAATTTCCAGGTCCTCCCGGCGGTGGAGTTTTTGGCGGAGTTCACGCAGCACATCCCGCCGAAGGGCGCGCACCTGATTCGCTATTACGGCTGGTACTCGAACAAGGCTCGCGGCATGAGGCGAAAGGCGGAGGGAGCGCGTCGGGCGGCACTGGCTGGGCCAGTGTCGTCGGGCCTCGCGGCGGAGCCGACCGCGGCGCGGGGCCGTTGCGACCAGACCTGGGCGATGCTCATCAAGCGGGTGTACGAGGTCGATCCGTTGGCCTGTCCGCAGTGCGGCGGGATGATGAAGGTGATCGCCTTCATCGAGCCGCCGCAAGGGACGGTGATCGAGAAGATCCTGCGTCACTGCGGGCTGTGGCGGGAGTCGTTGCCGCGTCCGCCGCCCGCCGACGAGGAAGTGGTCTACGTCCCGGACGAGGACTTTCCGCCTCTGCCTTCAGACAGGCAGACGCCGTTCTCGGAGCAGCCCGGGGAATTGACCTTCGTGGACATGGACACGTTTTGGGCGACGTTTTGAATTTCCCGACGGGCGTCTGCGTGGACGGTGCGCGCGCGGGTCGGGAACAGGACGAGAATCGCGGTCCAACCGGCGCTCAGGGGCCGAATCTCCGCCTGGACCGGGCGATTTAGGCGAAAGGGGATGGGAAGCGACAAGGCGGCCATGGCCGCCTTGGCGCTTCCCATCCCCTTGATTCAGTAGTTCCCCTTGGGTAAACTCACTGGTGATGGGTGAAATCAAATTTCCTATCAGTATTACTCGGACGGGACGAGCGTGACGGAAACCGGCTACGGGAATTACCTTCCCAGTGCCAGCGGTTGCGGCCAAGGGATAGCCGCCCCGCCCCAGGCATGGGGTAATGAAGGCCAACCGAGCGACGAACCCCCAGATTATCATACGGAGCCGCCGGATATCAACGGGACCGAGCCGGTTGATATTGGCGGTACTCGCAATTACCTCTGAATATGGAGGGGTACGCGGCAGTCAGAAGGTGTGCATCCCACAGCCGGTCTCGGCGGCCGCTGTCGCTATGTTCTCGGTTGGTAATTCTTGCCCGAGTTTGCTTGGGGTCGGTGAACGCCTGCAATTGTTTTTCAGTGGCGGCGGCCGCGGCTCTCTCGGGTCGTGGCCCGGCGTGGTGGGTGCCGGGCCCGGAAAACCTCTTCTGGAGGATGTGGCGTGCAAAACTTCGTGATTTGTTTCGTAATGTTCCTAGCAATGGTGGCGACCGCTAACGGCGGCACAAAAGCCCCCCCGGCGGAACTCACCGTTGACCTTGGCGGCGGGGTCAAGCTGCCAATGGTGTTGATTCCCGCAGGCGAGTTCACGATGGGAAGCTGCGAATCGGCGGAGGACACCGCCGCGTTCTTCAACAAGGCCCTCGGGGATGGTGGCCTGAAAGCTGATTATTTCAACGGCGAGCGTCCGCAGCACCGCGTGCGGATCACGCGGCCGTTCTACCTGGGGAAGTATCATGTCACGCGGGGCCAGTTTCGGCAGTTTGTCACTGACGCAGGGTACAAGACGGACGCGGAGAAGGGCGAGATTCCGGGGGCCTTCGGTTTGGACGGAGGCGGGAAGAAGTTTGGCTTCAACGGGAAATACTCCTGGCGGAACGCGGGTTTCGAGCAGACCGACGAGCATCCGGTTGTCAATGTAAGCTGGAACGACGCGGTGGCCTTCTGCAAGTGGCTTGGCCGCAAGGGAGGAAGTACCTACCGACTGCCAACCGAGGCCGAGTGGGAATACGCCTGCCGTGCCGGTACGAAAACGCGGTACTACAGTGGCGACGATCCCGAGACGTTGGCCAAAGCCGGTAATGTGGCCGACGCGACGTTCAGGGCGAAATTCCCGAACTTGAAGTTCACGATCAAAGGCAGCGACGGGTACGTGTTCACGGCTCCCGTTGGTTCATTCAAGCCCAATGGTTTTGGGCTCTACGACATGCACGGAAATGCGTGGCAGTGGTGTGCGGATTGGTACGGCAATGGGTATTATGCCGTGTCTCCCACAGACGATCCAACCGGCCCAGATTCCGGGGATCGCCGCGTCCTTCGCGGCGGTTCCTGGATTTTCTGGCCGAGCAACTGCCGTTCCGCCGGACGGGGCAGAATGCCGCCGGGCTTCCGCAGCCTCGAAACTGGTTTCCGTATTGCCAAGACTGATTGACCATTACCTGGTGTCAGCACTGGACGCCGCCCCCGCCCCGCCCTGTCGTTCGGTGACGGCGGAACAGCCCGCCACGCCCCCGCATTCGCTTTCTGACGAGCCTCCGCCGGCGTCTTGACGGATCGGCGCCCCGTGTCCGTCCCTGCTTTATCGTGTAGCACAGCGGCTTTCAGGCGCTGGGGCAACCTCGTCCAAGAGTGGCAGTCCCACAGCGGCGCTGTGGACATTGGCACGACCCCGAGCATACAATACACCTACGCCGACGGGGCCACGAGCGGCGTGGCGGCCTACTTGCGATTGACCCAAACCGCCTATCCCAACGGCCGCACGGTCAATTACAATTATCCGACGGGGGTGGACGCGATCATGTCCCGCTTGGGCTCGATCACCGACAGCGATTCGACCACCGACGCCGCCTACACCTACCTCGGCCTCGACACCATCGTCAAGGAAGATTTTCAACAGGCCGGCGTCAACCTGAATTACGATCCCAGCGGCAGCAATTCCTACACCGGCTTCGACCGCTTTGGCCGCGTCATCGACCAGCTTTGGGCGACCGACGGCGGCTCGCCGACCACGGTCGATGGCTACGGCTACACCTACGACCCCGCCGGAAACGTCCTCACGAAAACCAACGCGACCGACGCGGCCTTGGACGAAAGTTATACCTACGACGCGGCGAACCGGCTGACCGACTGGTACGTTGGCGGCAGCGGCACGCCGTCGCAAGCCTGGTCGCTCGACTCGTTGGGCAACGACATGAGCAGCGGCACTTTCAACGCATCCAACGAGGAGACGCCGACCAGCGGGAGTTCCGGCTACGACGCTGCGGGCAACATGACCACGCTCCAGTCCGGCGACACGGCAATCTACGACGCCTGGAATCGGCTGGTGGAAGTGGATAACGGCAGCGGGATAGTGGCTCAGTATCAGTACGACGGCACGGGCCAGCGGACCGAGGAGCTTTCAAACTTCACCGGCGCCTCGGCGGGCAGCGTCACGCATTATTACCTGTCCGGCCAGCAGGTGGTGGAGACGCGAGTCACGGCCAGCGCAAGCGCCACGCCGGTGGCCGCCGACGTGCAGTACCAGTACATTTGGTCGCCCATTTACGTCGATACGCCGGTGCTTCGCGACACTTACGGCAGCGGGAGCCTGGTCTCCGGCGACCGCCTCTACTACACGACCGACGCGAACCACAACGTCACGGCGCTCGTCGGCAAAGTCAGCGGCACGTGGCAGGTGGTTGAGCGGTACAGCTACACGGCGTACGGCGTTTCGACGGTTTACGATTCGGGTTGGACCGCGATTACCGGCAACGTTTCCCAATATGGCAACACGCGGCTGTTCGGCGGCATGGACCTCGACGCGCTCACGGGCGAGTATTACGACAACGCCCGTTGGTACGACGCGGGCCTGGGGAGGTTTATCAGTACCGATCCAATCAAGTTTCGGGGCGGGACCAACCCGTACGAGTACGTCGGTGACTCGCCCGAAAATCGGGTCGATCCGCTGGGGCTATGGACGGTCAACATCGGTGGATCAGTGAGTGGAATGTGGGGCGTGGTCGGCGTCGGCGGCTCTGCGGGCATCGTGATCGATGGCTCCGGCAACGTCGGCGGATATACCACGGTGGGAGGCGGGGCCGGCGTCGGCGCAAAGGGTTCCGGGGGGCTTTCTATTGGATCATCAAATGCGGCAACTATCGGCGACATCGCAGGGCCCTTCGGACAGGTTAGCGTGGGCGCGGCCGGGGCGCCAGCGTGTCGGGCGACTTCTACACTGGGGCTAGCCCAAATGGAACGTATCAGGTTGGAGGTTGGAATGGGAACATAGGGGTCGGATTAGGGGGCGGTGGAACGGTGGGGGCGACAACTACAACGGTTACCCCGTTCTTCAATATTTCGCACGTCTGGAACGGAATCACGTCGTTCTTCGGCGGCGGCAACAATGGTGGCGGCAACGGCTGCCCTTGTGGCGGCAACGGCGGTGGTGGCAAAAACGGCGGTGGCAACAACGGTGGCGGTGGTGGTGGTGCCAACGGGCCGGGGGCACCGCCACCCGCCTCGCCGCCATATAACGGGATCGGCGGCTGGTAGGGGTGTTTCAGCGCGGAAGCCACGGCCTCTTCCGGCAATGGCGACAACCGCGGTGGTGGCTCGCCCTCACCCCGGGTTGGTGATCTCCCAATGGTGCTTTGAGCCAGTTGGAAATGGAAATTCTCGTTTGTTCGGGTTAGAATCACGCCCTGAACGAGGAGGATTGCACCAGTGCGCCGCGATGACGCTTTGGCACAGACCAGAAGGCAACCATTCTCAAGGGGTATCTGGCCGATAAGGTTTCTATTTCGGAAAGAAAAAATGGCTTTGTTGGACCTCACCTTTTACTGCGCGGCCGCCACCGCGCTGATGGCATTGCCCTTCTTTGTCGTAAACTTTTTAAGGTACATGTCGCTCGTAAGCCGGGAAACGTACATGAAGACGCGGTTTCCGAGCAGAGTCAGCGTCGCCCGGGCTTCCGCTAAATTCCCGATTAAGAGCGTAATATTCTTTGTGCTTCCGATCCTTATTTCCTCCGTAGTTGCCGAATTCATGACTACTTCCGCCAGGGCGGAGGTGCTGAAGTTCATAAAGGGGCTATCCGGGCATTACACTGTCTCTGTAAACCAGGACCGTGCTGCTGACGCGGGCGAGGTAGTTTCTGCCTTGAAAGGAATTGCTTCATATTGGGCACACCACTCTCGTCCGACGAGACGAATCCGAGTTGAAATACGTAGCAGTCAGGGGGATTTGACGCTGGAGTTGGGAAGAGATTCAGGTAACCCACAGGAGTATTGGGTCTTTATGCCAGAACACGGCGTCACTTCAAATAATGAGATTGGGAGGATTACAACGCCGGTATTCGACAAATACTAACGACCAAACAAAGGTGACATCCACCAAATCTGGGAAAGATAGGGAACAGATAAACGGGTTGGGAGCCTTTGAGATTGCCCACCCGGCCCGCAGGCTTCCTGTATAATGGAGTCCATGAACGGAAGGGTCTTGCCACTGAAGGTCGAGAAGGTCGCGCCGGCGGCACCGGCCTTCCTTGGCGAGAACCCGCGCCTGGAAAAAATGTTCCCGCACACAAGGCTCCTGCGGGTTTTGGGTCACGTAAGCCGAGCAGGGCAATGGGGTTGGGACGGGGCGAGCCTCGAAACCGTGTTGGCGTTCTCACATGATCCAATCGCGGCAGACATCAATCTTTACCGCTACTGCCGCAACGAGCCGACGAATAGAACCGATCCCACTGGCCGAAACATGGTGGTCACTGGCGGAAGCGGCTTCGCTGACCACCAAGGCGTTACCGTTGATGTCCGTGACTGCACCGGCAAGATTATCGGGACGCTGAGCGCCGATTTTTCTGCGAAGGGCTTCATGGGCAACGGGCAGCAAGAATGGGGGGGATATAATGTGTTGGTCAGCGCACCGGCTTACTTCGTGGTCGGCTTCACCGCGGGGGCCGGCGTAAGTGGTGGGATATCCGGGGACGCCGCAAAGGACAATGCGGCCGTTGACGCCATTCTTTCTGCCATCGGCAAGGACCGCGCGTGGTTCGACAAACAGGTCTGCGCCGGCAAGACGAACTGGACGCTCGATGGGGCGAACGGATGGGGATGGTACAACGTGTTTATTCAAAGCTGCCAGGACTTCGCGGAGAGCATTCGTCAAATCTACCAGCCGCCCAATGCGATACTACAATGGGGACCGTTAGACTAGACAATAGTACGGCTCCGTCCGAATCGGAAACCGCCAGACCACGATCCAGACGCACTTGGATTCGGCGTATGTGGCTGGTGCTCCTTGTGATTCCGCCTTGTTTGGCGGTTCTGGTTTACTCCATCGGTACAATACGCGCGAGCCGTCTTTACTGCTTAAGGGCAGACTTCGCGCATTTGCCTGCCGACGATAAACGACTAGAGCAATGGCTTAAGGCGCAGCCCGGAGTCGTCGCACATACGGTTCACCTCAAGCGGGAGAGCGGCTCGCTTCGAGCATGGTTTATAATGACGCAGAACCTACGTGGCAGCCCGCCAGTGCCAGATTTGTCCCATGCGTGCGACTCCCTGGGCTACACACCTTGGTCGGAGTGGACCACAG